>NZ_RBIZ01000003.1:0-1391196 GCF_003634235.1 Yokenella regensburgei
CTGAAAGCATCTAAGCACGAAACTTGCCCCGAGATGAGTTCTCCCTTGTCCCTTGAGGACACTAAAGGAACGTTGAAGACTACGACGTTGATAGGTCGGGTGTGTAAGCGTAGCGATACGTTGAGCTAACCGATACTAATGAACCGTGAGGCTTAACCTTACAACGCCGAAGCTGTTTTGGCGAAGAGAAGACGAACAATATTCAGCCTGATACAGATTAACAGAATTTGCCTGGCGGCTTTAGCGCGGTGGTCCCACCTGACCCCATGCCGAACTCAGAAGTGAAACGCCGTAGCGCCGATGGTAGTGTGGGGTCTCCCCATGTGAGAGTAGGACACTGCCAGGCATCAATTGCGTGAAGAGGCCATCCGGAAGGATGGCCTTTTTGCGTTTTTGTCCCTTCGAAAACCTCTTTTTTATCACCTGCATATCGCTCAGGATCATGATCTTGCTAACCAAATACGTGATCTGAATCCCATATTGAAAAGTAACAATTATGTAACATAATTGTTTGCTAATCGTATTGTCTTTGTGACGTGTCACGCCCGACGGACGAGCTATCACTCTATGCAGGAGTACTACTACAATGACCGAAACGAGCGTAACTGCGCGTGACTCAGGAACGGCCAGCGATACAAAACGGCGTGTATGGGCTATTGTCGGCGCCTCTTCAGGCAACCTGGTAGAGTGGTTTGATTTCTACGTTTATTCGTTTTGTTCTCTCTACTTTGCCCACATTTTCTTCCCGGCAGGTAATACCACCACCCAGTTGCTGCAAACCGCAGGCGTATTCGCAGCAGGCTTCCTGATGCGACCCATTGGCGGCTGGATCTTTGGTCGTATTGCCGATCGTCGGGGCCGTAAAACCTCGATGCTTATCTCAGTTTGTATGATGTGCTTCGGGTCACTGGTTATTGCCTGTCTTCCGGGTTATGACACGATTGGGACCTGGGCTCCGGCACTGCTGTTACTGGCCCGCTTATTCCAGGGCCTGTCTGTGGGCGGTGAATACGGCACCAGTGCAACCTACATGAGTGAAGTTGCAGTAGAGGGACGTAAAGGGTTTTACGCGTCATTCCAGTACGTGACGCTTATTGGGGGGCAGCTTCTTGCGCTACTCGTGGTGGTCGTACTGCAACAGGTGCTGAGTAATGAGGAACTGCGAGCCTGGGGCTGGCGGATCCCGTTCGCGCTGGGTGCGGTTCTCGCCGTGGTGGCACTGTGGCTACGTCGTCAGCTTGATGAAACTTCGCAAAAAGAGACGCGAACCCTGAAAGAAGCAGGATCCTTTAAGGGGCTGTGGCGTAACCGGAAGGCTTTTTTAATGGTGCTGGGCTTTACCGCCGGCGGTTCGCTGACGTTTTACACCTTCACCACCTATATGCAGAAGTATCTGGTGAATACGGCGGGTATGCATGCCAATACCGCAAGCCTCCTGATGACCGCAGCGCTGTTTGTCTTCATGCTTATCCAGCCTTTAATTGGTGCGCTCTCGGATAAAATTGGTCGCCGTACCTCAATGTTGATCTTCGGTGGACTGGCAACGCTCTTTACGGTACCGCTGCTGTCGGCATTGCAGAACGTAACCTCTCCGTATCTTGCCTTCGTACTGGTGATGTGTGCGCTGATTATTGTCAGCTTCTATACCTCCATCAGCGGTATTCTGAAAGCCGAGATGTTCCCGGCGCAGGTCAGGGCGTTGGGAGTAGGCTTATCTTATGCCGTGGCTAACGCTCTGTTTGGTGGATCGGCGGAATATGTGGCGCTGTCGCTGAAATCGGTAGGTTTTGAGTCGGCGTTCTTCTGGTATGTCACGCTGATGGGCGCACTGGCGTTTGTGGTATCCCTGCTGCTACATCCCAAGGGGAAAGGTCTGCGCCTGTAGGTGTTTCCTGTAAAAAAGCCCCGAAGTTCGGGGCTTTTTTCATTACAGAATTCGGCTGATAAGTTTATCAATACGAATACGGCGTAGTCGGCGGATAAGTTTCCGCACCTTCACCGGGTAATCGGCAATGCTTTGCAGATCCCGATAGTGGTTCACGACGGTGGTATGTTTGCGGATCAGTTCCAGCTCGTGCTGACGCACACTCGCAAGCTTATGCTTAGGATCGTGGATAAGAATGGCGTTTTCCAGGTCAAGGCGCCATGCTCGCGGGTTCAGGTTGTTCCCGGTGAGCAGCATCCACTCGTTATCCACCCACATCCCTTTCAGATGGTAGGTGTTGTCATCATCTTTCCATAAGCGCACAACCAGTTGATCGGTATTGACGTAATACTGCAGGCGGCTCAGGAAACGGCGCAGGTTGATCTCATACAGATACGGTAACGCACCGATGATTTTAAAAGGCTCATTTTCCGGGATATAGAAGTCGTTCGCCGTCTTATCCCCGACGATGATCTCCACCTTTTTGCCATCGCGCAGCAGCGAAATGATATTACGCACCAGGACGGCAGGCAGGTTGAAGTACGGCGTGCAGATGGTCAGCTTATGTTCAGCGCACGGCATCAAATGGAAAATGGTTTTATTGAGCACGCTCGATTTGCCAAGCCCCACCAACGGGGTGACAGAAAGCTGGTCGTTATCCGCATCGCCATGGAACACATAACCGGAGTCGCGCAGATCCTGGCGATAAAGGCGTATATCGTTCTTAATATCCGGGCTTTTGGCGCGTTCGGCTACGTCGAGGCGATTCACACCGCGCCCGGCAACCAGGTTACGGTCTGCCCACTCGAACATGATGTTAGCCAACTGCGGATTACGGATGCAGTGGTAACGGTCGTAACGGTATTTGTCGTGCTGATGCAGGTAGACGTCATTGAGACTGGCGCCGCTGTACATCACGCTGTCATCGATGATGAATCCTTTAAAGTGCAGTACACCCAGCGCTTCACGGGTATTCACCGGAACGCCGTATACCGGCACATCCACGCCCGGATTTTCCTGGACCATGCGATAGTACCAGTCGGCGTTGGTGTTCGCAGCGGCGGCTCCGATACGGCCACGCTGCGCACGGTGCCAGTCAACCAGCACGCGGACATCTAATTCAGGACGCTGACGTTTCGCGTCGTAGAGGGCTTGCAAAATACCTTTCCCGCCATCGTCCTGCTCAAGATAAAGGGCAACGATGCAAATACGGCGAGTGGCGCTGGCGATTTTCGCCAACAATGCTTCCCGAAAATCCGCAGGAGCATAAAAGAACTCGACATCATCAACTGACTGAGAGAGCTTAGGTAGTTGAGCAAGGTGTTGTTGATGTTTATTACGCTTAAATTTTGACAACATCACAGTGCGTTTCTTCTCTGTTTATTGAGGGGTCTTCTGTACTATGCAGACGACAGAAGCGGGTAATAATACCACCACTACCCGCGAAAGTGGTCAACATTTCCAGCAGCTTACTCACGATTCTCATCAGAAGTCAGCCTGAGCGACAAGCCGACAATCCCGTCTTCCAGCTGGATATCGACGTGAAAACCCAGCTTGCGCGCTAGCGCAATCATTCCCTGATTGTTCGGCATGGTAATACCGTTCAGGCGCTGTAAACCGTGCTCACGTGTATAGGCAATGAGTTTTTCCAGTAGCTGCCGGCCGAGCCCCAGCCCTTTGAGGTCTGAGCGCACCAGCACGGCAAACTCGGCGTCAATATTATCCGGATCGGAAATCGCACGCGACACGCCGAGGATCTCGGTTATCTCTCCAGATTGTCTGACGGCGACAAAGGCCATTTCTCGATCGTAGTCGATCTGGGTCATATTGGCTAAGTCGTCGTGGGTAAATTCGTTGATCTCACTGAAGTAACGATAATAGAGATCTTCTTTAGTGACCTGTGAGATAAAGCGCTGCAGGGCGGGTTCATCTTCCGGCAAAATCGGGCGGAACAGACAGCGATCCTTGTCCTTCAGAGTTATCCACTCTTCCAGCTGTTGCGGATAGGGACGAACCGCCAGCCGGCTCTCAGCATCCCCGGTGAAGGGGGCTATCTCCAGCGTTACATCAAGTGCGGTGAACTCGTTACCGGAGGCGAGAAGCGGGTGGATGTCCAGCCGCTGGATCTCCGGGCAATCGACAATCAGGTTCGACACCTGCACCAGGAACTGGCTGAGTCCTGGGATATCCAGCGTGCGTAACGCGCTGCGGCCACGGATCTTTTTGCCTTTAATTGCCTGGATCACCAGATAACGCGCCAGGTTCATGTTAAGCGGCGGCAGCGCCACGGCAGCCTGATCGCGCGCGCGCCACTCGACGCCCCCTTCTCCCAGCATGATCAGTGGGCCGAAGACCGGATCCTGTTCCACGACGACCCGTAGCTCCTGGGCACCGGCACGGTTGGCCATGCTTTGCACCAGCAGACCATGAATGCGCGCCTGCGGCCAGGTGAGTTTAACTCGGTCGATGATGGCGTCCGCCGCCTGCTGCACCTCTGTGGCGGTTCGCAGATACAACATGACCCCCTGAACTTCCGATTTATGCGGAATATCCGGCGAGCGCAGCTTGACCGCCACCGGGTAACCAATCTGTTCGGCAATATGAACGGCTTCGGCGCTGTCGGTTGCGATCCAGGTGGGAAGAGTGCTGAGCCCATAGGCTTTCAGCACCGGCTGGACCTCATGGGTATCCAGGGATGAGGCGCCATCGGCCAGCGCCCGCTGGATCAGTTTGTGTGCTTCCGCGGTGTTAGCCTTCAGGTTCAGCGGCAGCGTTGGCGTTTCACGCAGCTGTTTCTGGTTACGCCGGTATTCCACCATGTGCATGAACGCGGTGATGGTCCCTTCCGGTGTACGATAAGTAGGGATCCCCGCGTCGCTGAACAAACGACGAGCTTCCTGTGAGGAGAACTCTCCGCACCAGTTGGTCAACACCGTAACGTATTTACCACGTGGATGGTTTTTCAGTACCTCAATTAGTGCGAGTGCACTTTCTGTACCCGGCGCGGCGGCGCTGGGTGAGTGAATGACCAGCAGCGCGTCGTAGTCCTGGCTGTCGAGCAAAATGTTGAGCGTAGTGCGGTAGTGCTCACTACTGGCATCATCGCGCAGATCCAGTGGATTGGCTGCCTCTACGCTCTCGGGCAACGCTTTACGCAGGCGATCGCGAGTTTCATCGCTGAGCGTGGCAAGCTTGCCGTTGCGTGACCACAGCTCGTCCAGCGCCAGGGCGGCAGGTGCCGCGCCGTTGCTGACTATCATCAGCTTGTCACCGCGCAGCGGGCGCATATGGCTCAGGGTTTCGACGGCGGAGAAAAGCTCGTGAGTGTTCTGTACGCGCAGCAAACCGGCGCGCTGGATAGCGGCATCCCAGGCGGGATCCATTCCGGAATTCACGTGCAGCAACCGCTGTGCTTCCGGGCTGCGGCCGCTCTTGATAACCAGAATCGGTTTATTGCGTGAGGCGCTTCGCGCGGCAGAGACAAAGCGGCGAGCATCGCTCAGATGCTCCAGATACAGCAAAATGGCGCTGGTTTTACTGTCGCGGGCAAGGAAATCAAGCAGGTCGTCAACGTCTATGTCCAGGCTGTCACCGAGGGCGATAAACCAGGAGAAGCCCATTTCGCGCTGCTGTGCCCAGTCGAGAATGGTGTTGGAAACGGCGGCAGACTGAGAGATGAACGCCAGCTTGCCACGGCGGATTGGTACTGGGGAGAAACTGGCGTTAAGACCCTGCCAGGGGGCCAGTAGTCCTAAACTGTTTGGCCCCAGAAGCCGCATCTGATAGCGACGAGCGCAGGCCTTCAATTCAGCAAACTGTTCCGGTGGGGAAGAGAGAATAATGCAGGTCTTACAGCCTTTTTCGCCCAGCGCTTCCAGTAGCTCAAGGTTACGCTTCGCATGAGTACAAAGTACCGCCAGGTCGGGGGTGAACGGCAGGCTTCGAATATCGGGCCAGGCCAGTACTCCGTGAACGGCTTTCCAGTTCGGTGTAACCGGGAGCACCGGGCCGCTAAAGCCACCCGAGAGCAGGTTGCGCATCATCAGATACCCCGCTCGCTGGGGTTTCATTGAGGCGCCAATCACGGCGATAGACTTAGGTCGAAGTAGCGCTTCCAGCCCACGTTGGCTCATACCGGTCTTCCTTTGCGTAGTGACCGAATGATTCTAAACGCTTTCTTCCACTTCTGCTGTGATGCTTCCCTTATGCTGCGTTTTTCCTGCCAGATAACGGGTACGAAAACGCGTAAAGTGGTCGCTGAGGGATGAGGCGGCTTCGGTGTCTTCCGCCAGCGACAGCAACGCCACGGCGACTTCCGCCGTGCAGTACTGGCCATCCGCATGGGCTTCACGCAGGTGATAAGCCGTGACCCGCGACAAATCAACCGAGATAATCGGCAAATTATCCAGATACGGACTCTTGCGGAACATCTTTCGCGCTTCGGTCCAGGTACCGTCGAGCATAATAAACAGCGGCGGTTTGCCTGAAGGGGGGGCTGCGATGACGCTGCGCCCTGCGTCGGCATAAGAGGCCGGGAACACCACCATTGGCTGATAATCCGGATGGCGGATAAGTTCCAGCAGCGCTGCGGGTGGCTCGGTGCGCGACCACTGGAAGGCTTCGGTATCTGGCAGAATGTCCGCAATCAGACGGCCAGTATTGCTGGGTTTCATCGGTTCAGTATCGAACATCACCAGGCAAAAACGGCTGCGGGCAGGCTGCGGTGAGATAGTTTCACACAGGCATTGTTTTAGCGGCAGCAGACAGCGCTGGCAGCGGCGAATGCGGTTGCCACGGGCAAGGAAAGGGCGGGTTGCTCGTGCAAGACGTTCAGCACGTAACCGGAGAACAGCGTTATCTATCATGGGAATTCTGGCAGGAAAAACGCTATTGTCGCAGAGGTTAAAACGGGGCACAAGTTGTGCCCCGAGAGGATTATGCCTGAGTGGCTTCGTTCAGCCATTCGTCGAATGGCCCTTTTGGTACGGCGCCGTTCAACATGTCGAGGACTTCGCCGTTTTTGAAGACCATAATGGTCGGGATGCTGCGAATGCGGAAACGGGCGCTCAGCTCCGGCTCGGCCTCGGTATTGACCTTCACGAAGCGGATTTTGCCGCTGCGCTCTTCGGCAACGTCTTCAAAAATAGGCGCAAAACTGCGGCACGGGCCACACCATGGTGCCCAGAAATCGACCACGACGGGCAGGTCGTCTTTCAGCAGCTTATCAAGGGTTGCGCCGGTGGCATTAATCACGTCGCCGTCAAACAGCTCGTGACCACAGCGTCCACACTTCGCGGTATCGTTAATACGATCGTCCGGGATGCGATTGAGCGCCTGACAGCTGGCACAAACGGTATTCATAGCTAACCTCTGGCTTATTGGGAGACGAACTGGCATTGCTGCCAGGATGTTTCTGTAATGTTACATATTATCAGCGAGTGACGCCCAATGAACAATGTGGTTTATTCGATGAGTACAATAGTCAGGGTCTTTTGTATGAATTAATGGCGAAGTGAGGATACATCGGGTAATCTTCGCGCTTCGCGCAGCGCAGGTAGGAGAATAAAGATGAGCGACGAACTGAAGAATAAAAGCGGCAAGGTCAAAGTGATGTATGTCCGCAGTGATGATGACTCGGATAAACGCACGCAAAATCCGCGTACCGGTAAAGGTGGCGGCCGTGCTGGCACATCCCGTACTGAAGGCGGTCGTCGTCCTAATCGTGAGGGGAAACCCGCACAGCCTGCTCGCGAGCGTAGCCGCGAACGTAACAACGACCGTGGTGAACGCGGCGGTGACGCCTCTCCGTGGCGTACCGTTTCCCGAGCACCGGGTGATGATGCTCCGGCAAAACCGGATCACGGCGGGATCAGCGGCAAGAGTTTTATCGATCCAGAAGTGCTGCGTCGTCAGCGCGCTGAAGAAACCCGTGTATATGGCGAGAACGCCTGTCAGGCCCTGTTCCTGAGCCGCCCGGATTCTATCGTACGTGCCTGGTTTATCCAGAGCGTAACGCCGCGCTTCAAAGAAGCCCTGCGTTGGATGGCGGCAAACCGTAAAGCATATCACGTGGTTGATGATGCCGAGCTGGCGAAAGCCTCCGGCACTGAGCACCACGGCGGCGTGTGTTTCTTAATCAAAAAACGTAACGGTACCACCGTACAGCAGTGGGTCAGCAAAGCGGGCGAAGAAGACTGCGTACTGGCGCTGGAAGACGTAGGCAACCCGCACAACCTTGGCGCGATGATGCGCAGCTGCGCGCACTTTGGCGTGAAAGGTGTCGTGGTTCAGGATGCCGCCCTGCTGGAATCCGGTGCGGCTATTCGTACTGCAGAAGGTGGCGCAGAGCACGTTGAGCCGATCACGGGCGACAGCTTTATCGATACGCTGAGTGAATTCCGCAACGCGGGCTACACCATCGTTTCTACTTCCAGCCACAAAGGCACGCCGCTGTATCAGGCGACCCTGCCGAAAAAAATGGTGCTGGTACTGGGTCAGGAACGTGATGGCCTGTCCGAGGCGGCAATCTCCAGCGCTGATCTGAGTGTCTCCATCGAGGGCACCGGCAACGTCGAGAGTCTGAACGTCTCCGTCGCCACCGGCGTACTGCTCGGTGAGTGGTGGCGTCAGAACAAAGCCTGATAAGAAAAGCCAGCGATAACGCTGGCTTTTTTTTACCCTTCGTTTGCCGGTAGCACCGGCATCCAGTCAATTGGCATTTCACCCCGCTGCGACAGCCACTCATTCGTCAGAACAAAATGGTTTGAACCGAAGAAACCGCGGTGCGCCGAGAGCGGTGACGGGTGTGGCGCTTTCAGCACGTGGTGACGCTGCTGGTCGATAATGGCCCCTTTCTTCTGCGCGTGTGAACCCCACAGCAGGAACACCACGCCTTCGCGATGCTCGTTAATCAGGCTAATCACTTTATCGGTAAACGTCTCCCAGCCCAGAGAGGCATGGGAATGCGCCTGTCCGGCACGTACGGTCAACACGGTGTTCAGTAGCAGCACGCCCTGGCGTGCCCAGCTTTCCAGATAACCGTGGTTTGGTCGGGTAAAGCCGGGGATCGTCGCCTCAAGCTCTTTATACATATTGAGCAAAGAGGGTGGGGTAGCGACACCTGGCTGTACGGAAAACGCCAGCCCGTGCGCCTGGTTTGGGCCGTGATAAGGATCCTGACCCAGGATAACGACTTTTACCTCACCCAGTTCCGTATAACGAAACGCGTTAAACACATCTTTCTGCGGCGGGTAAATGGTCATCCCGGACTGGCGCTCGTTCGCAACCGTCTGCAGGGTGTTTACAAAATAGGGCTGCTGTTTTTCGTCAGCAAGGACATCGTGCCAGGTTAAAGAGGTCGTCATCACGCGCTCCTGAAAGGGGGAATGGCGATAGCTTAACTGCTTCTTTCGGCATAACAAAATCCGCACCAGCAAAACATCATGATTAGCTTAAAAAAATTTGAAAACTTATGAAAATATTTGTGTGACCGGGATGGCGTAACTTGATGTAAAACAACTATTTCCGCTTATGACCTTTTTTGTGGTGTGGTTTTTATTGATTTAAATCAATGAATGCAGGCTAATCGACTGTTATACATACACTCAAGCAATAATGGTTTTACCAATTGGCCGCGCAGGCCAATAGAACGAATATGTTGAGCCCAAGGGAGGCATTAAATGATTACCGGTATCCAAATTACTAAAGCAGCAAACGACGATCTCCTGAATTCATTCTGGCTGCTGGACAGCGAGAAAGGTGAAGCGCGTTGCCTGGTGGCAAAAGCGGGTTTCGCGGAAGACCAGGTGATTGAACTCAGCAAACTGGGTCAAATCGAATATCGCGAAATTCCAGTAAACGTACAGCCGGAAGTGCGCGTGGAAGGTGGTCAGCACCTGAACGTGAACGTTCTGCGTCGTGAAACTCTGGAAGATGCCGTTAAGCACCCGGAAAAATATCCGCAGCTGACCATCCGTGTTTCTGGCTACGCAGTGCGTTTCAACTCACTGACTCCGGAACAGCAGCGCGACGTTATCGCTCGTACCTTCACCGAAAGCCTGTAATTTTTCAGGTGACGGAATGAAAAACGCCGGGAAATCCCGGCGTTTTTTTATTCTTCAGTTGTCGGCGTTGGGGTGCCGCTACCGCTCGGCTTACGACGTTTACCAATATTCCTGGTATCACGATGGCGCTGCTTCACGCGCGGCTTCTCTTTGCTCTCTTTTTTCTTCTCTTCGCGTTTGGCGAGCACTTTCTTCGACGGCTTGCCCTGCAGTTTTTCGCTCGGCACGCGGGTGGTCGGACGCAGCTCATCGATAACGCGGGACTTCAGCGGCTCTTCGACGTAGCGGCCGATTTTACCTAGCAGCAGGTGATCGTGCGCTTCTACCAGCGAGATAGCGGTACCTTTGCGACCAGCTCGGCCGGTACGGCCAATACGGTGCAGATAGGTATCGCCGGTGCGCGGCATATCAAAGTTAAAGACGTGGCTGACGTCGGCGATGTCGATGCCGCGGGCGGCAACGTCGGTGGCAACCAGCACGTTCACTCGTCCATCGGTCAGACGCTTAATCGCTTCGTTACGCTTTGCCTGCACCATCTCTCCTTCGAGATAGCAGTTGTTAATCCCCGCTTCGCGCAGCCAGGTCGCCAGCTCATGCACGCGCTCGCGTTTACGCACGAAGACGATAGAGCGGGTTGCTTCCGGCTGTTTCAGCAGGTGAACCAGCAGCGCGGTTTTGTGTTCAACGTTGTCGGCACGATAGTACCACTGGTGAATTTTCTTGCGCTCGCGGGTAGACGGCGTTGCGGAAACTTCGACCGGATCCTCCAGCAGACGCTCGGCAAAATCTTTGATAGCGTCGCCTTCAAGCGTGGCGGAGAACAGCAGGGTCTGCTTGCGCCAGCGGGTTTCTGCGGCGATATATTCGATATCCTGAGCAAAGCCCATGTCCAGCATACGGTCTGCTTCATCAAGGATGAGCGTCTCAACCGCGCGGCAGTCGAAGTTTTCCTCTTTGATGTACTGGATAAGGCGCCCGGTGGTGGCGACAACGATATCCTGGTTTTCGCTGAACACTTCCGCGTGGTTCATAAACGCGACGCCGCCGGTAATGGTGGCGATATCAAGATGCGTATTGGCGGCTAATTCACGCGCATGGTCAGCAACCTGCATCGCCAGCTCACGGGTCGGCGTCAGGATCAGAATGCGCGGCGGCCCGGATTTTTTACGCGGAAAGTCGAGCAGGTGCTGCAACGCGGGCAGCAAAAATGCCGCTGTTTTACCGGTACCGGTCGGCGCAGAACCGAGGACATCACGGCCATCGAGCGCAGGCGGTATAGCGGCAGCCTGAATGGCGGTCGGGCGAGTGAAACCTTTATTCTGGAGGACATCCAGAAGGCTTTCGTCGAGTTCGAGTTCGGAAAAAGTCGTTACAGTCATGATCTACCTCTGTGTGGGGCGCTGATTATAGACGTTACGGCTGTAATGTTCATCTGTTTGTGTGGCTATCGGTTCTCAGGTATTGTGCATAACCCTAAGCTAATACTGATTTACCCGCCAGGTGCCTGATATGTCCCAGTCTAAATCCACGCTGCGTCGTAATGGATTTACCTTCAAACAATTTTTCGTTGCTCACGACCGCTGTGCCATGAAGGTCGGAACCGACGGTATTCTGCTCGGCGCATGGGCACCCATCGCCCGGGTTAAACGGATCCTCGATATCGGTACCGGCAGCGGGCTGCTGGCACTGATGCTGGCGCAGCGTACTGATGCCAGCGTCACGCTTGATGCCGTAGAGCTGGACGACGGCGCGGTGATGCAGGCGGTGGAAAATATCGCTGAATCTCCGTGGGCTTCACGCATCAACGTCCATCATGCCGCTATTCAGCGCTGGATCACTGAACAAAATAGCCGTTATGACCTTATCGTCAGCAACCCGCCGTACTATGAGCAGGGCGTAGAGTGCGCCACGCCAGAGCGCGAGCAGGCTCGGTATACCACCACGCTCGATCACACCACGTTGCTAAACTGTGCAGCGGATGCCATCACCGAGGAGGGCTTCTTCTGCGTGGTACTGCCGGAGGCGATTGGTGCGGAGTTTACCCAAAAAGCTGAGTCACTGGGCTGGAATTTGCGTCTGCGCACCGACGTTGCGGAAACTGAATTAAAACTTCCGCATCGGGTGCTGCTGGCGTTCTCACCACAGGCCGGTGAGGTGTTCACCGACCGGCTGGTTATCCGTGGGCCAGAGCAGCAGTACTCCGAAGGGTATACCGCACTGACCCAGGCATTTTATCTGTTTATGTAGTTTGGCGGTGCCAGTACTGACGGCCCGGAGTCTGCTAACTGCTGCGGGTGATCGAGGGTAAAGTGCAGCCCTCGGCTCTCTTTGCGCATCATCGCGCAGCGGACAATAAGCTCGGCAACCTGCACCAGATTTCTCAGCTCCAGCAAGTTGTTCGACACGCGAAAACGCGCGTAGTACTCATCCAGCTCCTGCTGTAAAAGCGTAATGCGGCGCAGCGCGCGCTCCAGACGTTTTGTGGTACGCACAATACCGACGTAATCCCACATGAACAGCCTCAGCTCGTGCCAGTTGTGCTGGATCACCACCAGTTCGTCCGGATTCTCCACCCGGCTTTCATCCCAGTCGGGCAGGGCATTTTCCGCGCGGATATCAGACAAACGTTGTTTGATGTCCTCCGCGGCGGACCAGCCGTAAACCAGGCACTCAAGCAGTGAGTTTGACGCCATTCGGTTTGCCCCGTGCAGACCGGTGTAGCTCACCTCGCCAATGGCATACAGCCCGTCGACGTCGGTTCGTCCGGCATCATCAACCATCACACCGCCGCAGGTGTAATGTGCCGCGGGAACAATCGGCATAGGTTCTTTGGTGATGTCGATACCCAGCCCCAGCAGCTTGTCGTAAATCATCGGGAAATGATGACGGATGAACTCCTCTGGCTGGTGGCTGATATCCAGATACATACAGTCAGCGCCGAGGCGCTTCATCTCATGGTCGATAGCTCTGGCGACAATATCGCGCGGTGCCAGCTCGCCGCGCTCGTCGAAGTCTGGCATAAAGCGGGTGCCGTCAGGACGTTTCAGCACAGCACCTTCACCACGCAGTGCTTCGGTGAGCAGGAAATTTCGCGCCTGTGGGTGATAGAGCGCTGTTGGATGGAACTGATTAAATTCGAGGTTAGCGACCCGACACCCGGCGCGCCACGCCATCGCGATGCCATCACCTGAAGAGATATCCGGATTCGTGGTGTACTGATATACCTTCGATGCGCCACCGGTCGCCAGCGCAACGGATCGCGCCTGACAGGTTTCGACCTTCTCGGCATTGCGGTTCCAGATCCACGCGCCCACGACGCGTCGATGCCCCGGCAGGCCGATTTTATCGGAAACAATCAGGTCAACGGCGTTATGCCTTTCAAGAATGCGGATATTCGGGTGTGCCAGCGCTTTGCTGACGAGGGTGGTTTCCACCGCTTTGCCGGTGGCGTCGGCGGCGTGAAGAATGCGTCGATGGCTATGGCCTCCCTCGCGGGTCAAATGATAACCCGGCTCTCCGTTCGCCTGAACGTGGGTATCAAAGGCCACCCCCTGGTCAATAAGCCACTGTACGCAGGGTTTAGCATTGCTGGCGACAAACGAGACGGCATGGCGATCGCAAAGGCCAGCTCCCGCCACCAGGGTGTCATCAACGTGTGATTCAATGCTGTCAGTTTCATCAAACACGGCGGCGATGCCGCCCTGGGCGTAGAATGTCGAGCCTTCACTGACGGGACCTTTGCTCAGCACAATGACAGAGCTGTGTTCGGCAAGGCGCAGTGCCAGCGATAATCCTGCGGCGCCGCTGCCAATGATTAGGACATCACAAGCATGATCAGGGGTAGTATTCATGATGGTTGTTTAATTTACTAAACACGGTTTGGCGAGCATAGCACCATGTTGTCGGAATCAGCACACTTTTTTTCCTGGTTAGGTTAAAAAGGCTAAACAGCGTAGGTGTGATAGAAGGTATGTAAAATAAAGAAAATATTTTGCGAAGCAGATCGTTAGCTTCAGTTTTTATGATGAAATAAAGCCTGTCTTACGCTACTCTGCTGGCTTATTGCGGGTTTTCATCGCAATCTGACGCATGTTAAGGGTTGGTGGACTTATAATGAGAGATAATGAGCGGTCTGCGGACTATTAACAAAAAAACTAAGGCGTAACGGAACTTTATGATTATCAGAAACTCTAACCGGTTGCTTGCTCATGATGCAGTGATGGGATGGCATTCTGATTACGCATGGGAATTTGATTTGGGGAGATATTACCTCGGATGAGCGAGCAGTTAACGGATCAGGTCCTTGTTGAACGGGTCCAGAAGGGAGATCAGAAAGCGTTTAATCTGCTGGTAGTTCGCTATCAGCATAAAGTCGCGAGCCTGGTTTCCCGCTATGTACCGTCGGGCGATGTGCCTGATGTGGTGCAAGAGTCTTTTATTAAGGCCTATCGTGCGCTGGATTCTTTCCGGGGAGATAGTGCTTTTTATACCTGGTTGTATCGTATCGCGGTGAACACCGCTAAGAACTACCTGGTCGCTCAGGGTCGACGCCCGCCATCCAGTGATGTTGATGCTATTGACGCAGAAAACTTCGAAAGTGGCGGTGCGCTGAAAGAAATTTCGAACCCTGAGAACTTAATGTTGTCAGAAGAACTGAGACAAATCGTTTTTCGTACCATTGAGTCGCTTCCGGAAGATTTACGCATGGCGATAACCTTGCGGGAGCTGGATGGCCTGAGCTATGAAGAGATAGCCGCTATCATGGATTGTCCGGTGGGTACTGTTCGTTCGCGTATCTTCCGGGCGCGAGAAGCTATTGATAATAAAGTTCAACCGCTAATCAGGCGTTGACGATAGCGGGATACTGGAAAAGGTATTTAGGCATGCAGAAAGAAAAACTTTCCGCTTTAATGGATGGTGAATTGCTGGATAACGAGCTGCTCAACGAGCTGAGTCGTTCTCCTGAGATGCAAGAAACGTGGGCAAGTTATCATCTCATCCGTGATTCGCTGAGAGGCGACACCGGTGATGTGCTCCATTTTGATATCTCCTCCCGCGTAATGGCCGCCATTGAAAGCGAACCGGCACGTCTGTCTACACCGCTGATCCCTGAAGCGCAGCCTGCGCCACACCAGTGGCAAAAAATGCCGTTTTGGCAAAAAGTGCGCCCGTGGGCCAGCTCACTCACCCAAATGGGCGTTGCTGCCTGCGTATCGCTTGCAGTCATCGTCGGTGTGCAGCACTATAACGGCCAATCTGAATCTTCCCAGCAACCTGAAGCACCGGTATTCAATACATTACCGATGATGGGCAAAGCCAGCCCGGTCAGCCTGGGCGTACCTTCTGAAGCGACGACGGCCAGCACTGGCCAGCAACAGCAGGTACAGGAGCAGCGTCGCCGCATTAATGCAATGCTGCAGGACTACGAATTGCAGCGTCGTTTGCACTCCGAACAGCTTCAGTTTGAACAGGCACAAACCCAGCAAGCGGCTGTTCAGGTGCCAGGATATCAAACTCTAGGAACGCAATCGCAGTAATGAAGCAACTTTGGTGTGCCATGTCCCTTGTGGTTGGTAGCCTGTTCTTCTCCGTCAACGCCTCGGCAGATGTCTCGTCCGGGGCGTTGTTGCAGGAAATGAACCAGGCCAGCCAGTCACTCAATTACGAGCTGTCTTTTGTCAGCATCAGCAAGCAAGGCGTTGAGTCGCTGCGCTATCGTCATGCTCGTCTGAATAATCAGCCACTTGCTCAGCTATTGCAGATGGACGGTCCCCGCCGTGAAGTAGTGCAGCGTGGGAACGAAATCAGCTACTTTGAGCCGGGGCTTGAGCCTTTCACGCTGAACGGCGATTACATCGTCGATTCGCTGCCGTCGCTGGTTTATACCGATTTCAAACGTCTGGCGCCTTACTACGACTTCATCTCCGTCGGGCGGACGCGTATTGCCGACCGGCTGTGTGAAGTTATCCGCGTTGTGGCGAAAGACGGTACCCGCTATAGCTACATCGTCTGGCTCGATTCCGAAAGCAAACTGCCGATGCGCGTCGACCTTCTCGACCGCGATGGTGAAACCCTCGAGCAGTTCCGGGTGATCGCGTTTAACGTCAATGCTGCCGTTAGCGACACGATGGAAAGCCTGTCGAAGGCCAACCTGCCGCCGCTGCTTTCGGTACCGGCAGGCGATAAAGTCAACTTCAACTGGGCGACAACCTGGTTGCCTCAGGGCTTTAGTGAAGTCTCCAGTAGCCGCCGTACGCTGCCGACGCTGAACATTCCGGTTGAGTCTCGCCTGTACTCTGATGGCCTCTTTAGCTTCTCTGTGAATATCAGTCGCGCTACCCCTGCCAGCAGTGAGCAAATGCTGCGTACGGGTCGCCGTACGGTGACGACGTCCGTGCGTGATAATGCTGAGATCACCATCGTTGGTGAAATTCCACCGCCGACGGCGAAACGCATTGCCGACAGTATCAAATTCAAGGCTGCGCAATGATTAAAGAGTGGGCTACGGTCGTCTCCTGGCAGGGGGGGATCGCACAGGTAAGCTGTGACGTGAAAGCCTCCTGCAGCAGCTGCGCATCGCGGGCAGGCTGTGGCAGCCGGGTATTGAATAAGCTCGGTCCGCAGACCAGCCATACGATTACCGTGCCGAGCGAAGCCCCGCTTGTCGTTGGGCAAAAAGTGGAGCTGGGCATTGCCGAAGGCAGCCTGCTGACCTCGGCGCTGCTGGTGTATATGTCACCGCTGGTGGGGTTGTTCCTCGTCGCTGGCATTTTCCAGATGCTGTTCCAGAGCGACCTTGCCGCACTTTCCGGCGCCGTACTCGGCGGCGTTGGTGGCTTCTTGCTGGCGCGAGGTTTATCGCCTAAGCTTGCCGCCAGAGAGGCGTGGCAGCCCATTATTTTAAGCGTGGGATTGCCACCAGACCTCGTCCGTGTAGATACTTCACCTGCAGATTCAGGCCAGTGATTGCGCTGGCTTTATGAGTTTTTACTACCCGCTTCTGACACCATCTGTTGTTCCCGCTAACCTGACTGTAAGAGCATTTCCTGGTTGTGGTGATGTAGTGTAGAATGCGGCGTTTTCGAACGACAAAACGTCAGGCACAGTACAGCGGCCTCCAGGTATTCGTAAGGCATAAATAATTAATATATGAAGAACATACGTAACTTTTCGATCATTGCTCATATCGACCACGGTAAGTCGACGCTGTCTGACCGCATCATTCAGATTTGCGGTGGCCTTTCTGATCGCGAAATGGAAGCGCAGGTTCTCGACTCCATGGACCTGGAGCGCGAGCGCGGCATCACCATCAAAGCGCAAAGCGTGACACTCGATTTTAAAGCCGCCGACGGCGAGACTTATCAGCTTAACTTTATCGACACCCCGGGCCACGTGGACTTCTCTTATGAAGTTTCTCGCTCCCTTGCGGCGTGCGAAGGCGCACTGCTGGTGGTTGACGCAGGACAGGGCGTAGAAGCCCAGACCCTGGCCAACTGCTATACCGCGATGGAAATGGATCTGGAAGTGGTTCCGGTTCTCAACAAAATTGACCTGCCAGCCGCCGATCCCGATCGCGTAGCGGAAGAGATTGAAGACATTGTGGGTATCGATGCTCACGATGCGGTGCGTTGCTCTGCGAAAACCGGCGTTGGCGTACAGGACGTTCTTGAGCGTCTCGTCCGCGATATCCCGGCACCGGAAGGCGATCCGGATGCACCGCTGCAGGCACTGATCATTGACTCCTGGTTCGACAACTACCTGGGCGTTGTCTCCCTGGTGCGTATTAAAAACGGCACCATGCGTAAGGGTGACAAAATTAAGGTGATGAGCACCGGTCAGGTGTACAACGCCGATCGTCTCGGCATCTTTACGCCGAAGCAGGTCGATCGTACCGAGCTTAAGTGCGGCGAAGTAGGCTGGCTGGTTTGTGCGATTAAAGACATCCTGGGCGCGCCGGTGGGGGATACCCTGACCACGGCACGTAATCCTGCTGACAAAGCGCTGCCGGGCTTTAAAAAGGTGAAACCGCAGGTCTACGCGGGTCTGTTCCCGGTAAGCTCTGATGACTACGAAGCCTTCCGTGATGCGCTGGGTAAACTCAGCCTGAACGACGCCTCTCTGTTCTATGAGCCGGAAAGCTCGACGGCGCTGGGCTTCGGCTTCCGCTGTGGCTTCCTCGGCCTACTGCACATGGAGATTATCCAGGAGCGTCTGGAGCGTGAATACGATCTGGATCTCATCACCACGGCGCCGACCGTAGTGTATGAAGTGCAGACCACCAACAAAGAAGTTATCTACGTAGACAGCCCGTCCAAGCTGCCGCCGCTGAATAACATTGATGAGCTGCGTGAGCCTATCGCTGAGTGTCACATGCTGCTGCCGCAGGAATTCCTCGGCAACGTGATCACCCTGTGTATCGAGAAGCGTGGCGTTCAGACCAACATGGTTTACCACGGTAACCAGGTGGCGCTGACCTACGAAATCCCGATGGCGGAAGTGGTGCTCGACTTCTTCGACCGTCTGAAGTCCACCTCCCGCGGTTATGCGTCGCTGGACTACAACTTCAAACGTTTCCAGGCGTCCAACATGGTGCGCGTCGATGTACTGATCAACGGCGAGCGTGTGGATGCGCTGGCGCTGATCACGCACAACGACAACGCGCCATACCGCGGTCGTGAACTGGTTGAGAAGATGAAAGAACTGATCCCACGTCAGCAGTTCGATATCGCGATTCAGGCGGCCATCGGCAACCACATCATTGCTCGTTCTACCGTGAAACAGCTGCGTAAAAACGTACTGGCTAAGTGCTACGGTGGTGACGTGAGCCGTAAGAAAAAGCTGCTGCAGAAACAGAAAGACGGTAAGAAGCGAATGAAGCAGGTCGGTAACGTCGAACTGCCACAGGAAGCATTCCTCGCCATTCTGCACGTCGGTAAAGACGGTAAATAACCAATAAGGAGTTGGCATGGCGAACATGTTTGCCGTAATCCTGGTGATCGCAACCCTGGTGACGGGGTTGTTATGGTGCCTGGATAAGTTCATTTTCGCACCGAAACGCCGCGAACGTCAGGCCGCGGCGCAGGCGGCAACCGGCGATCAGCTGGACAAGAAAACCCTGAAGAAAGTGAGCCCGAAACCGGGCTGGCTGGAAACCGGTGCTTCGGTGTTCCCGGTGCTGGCGATCGTACTGGTGGTGCGCTCATTTATCTATGAGCCTTTCCAGATCCCGTCAGGTTCGATGATGCCAACCCTGCTGATTGGTGATTTCATTCTGGTTGAGAAGTTTGCTTACGGCGTTAAAGATCCTATCTACCAGAAGACGCTCATCGAAACCGGTCATCCGAAGCGCGGCGATATCGTGGTATTCAAATATCCGGAAGATCCGCGTCTCGACTATATCAAGCGTGCAGTCGGTTTGCCGGGCGATAAAGTGAGCTACGATCCGGTGGCGAAGGAAGTGACTATCCAGCCAGGCTGCCTTTCAGGCCAGGCCTGTGGCAACGCGCTGCCGGTGACGTATTCCAACGTGGAGCCGAGCGATTTTGTACAGACCTTCGCTCGTCGTAACGGCGGAGAAGCAACCAGTGGATTCTGGCAGTTGCCAAAAGGCGAGAGCAAAGAGAACGGTATCCGTCTGAACCAGCGTAAAGAGACGCTGGGTGAGGTGACTCACAACATTCTGACGGTGCCAATCGCGCAGGACCAGCTGGGGATGTACTACCAGCAGCCAGGACAGCCTCTGGCAACCTGGATTGTTCCGCCGGGACACTACTTCATGATGGGTGATAACCGCGATAACAGCGCCGACAGCCGTTACTGGGGCTTCGTCCCGGAAGCTAATCTGGTGGGTAAAGCGGTTGGTATCTGGATGAGTTTCGACAAGCAAGAGGGTGAATGGCCGACTGGCGTTCGTCTGAATCGCATTGGCGGTATCCATTAATCCATCGCTTAACGTTCACGTTGCCGTCAAAAAGGCGGCAACGTGAATTATTTAAGATATATATCCCTCCGAACTAACGACATCCCCCACGGTTACGTATAGAATATTCCCCCGAAACTTTAGGTTGTCTCCCCTTCGGGAGCCACGGCACACGAAACCGCGTTGGTTCTTTATTTTCAGGTCGGTTTCGTGTGCTGCATTTTTGACGCATTCATTTATTGGTATCGCATGAACCCCATCGTAATTAATCGGCTTCAACGGAAGCTGGGCTACACTTTTCATCATCAGGAGTTATTGCAACAGGCATTAACCCATCGCAGTGCCAGCAGTAAACATAACGAGCGCCTGGAATTTCTCGGTGACTCCATTTTAAGTTATGTCATTGCTAACGCGCTGTACCACCGCTTCCCGCGCGTCGACGAAGGCGATATGAGCCGGATGCGCGCAACGCTGGTTCGCGGCAACACGCTGGCAGAAATTGCCCGCGAGTTTGAACTGGGCGAGTGCCTGCGCTTAGGGCCTGGCGAACTGAAGAGCGGCGGCTTCCGTCGTGAATCGATTCTGGCGGATACCGTAGAAGCCTTAATTGGTGGCGTGTTCCTTGACAGCGATATTCAGACCGTCGAGCAACTGATCCTCTCCTGGTACCAGACCCGTCTGGACGAAATTAGCCCGGGCGATAAACAAAAAGATCCGAAAACCCGTTTGCAGGAATATTTGCAGGGTCGCCATCTTCCGCTGCCGTCGTATCTGGTGGTGCAGGTTCGTGGCGAAGCACACGATCAGGAATTTACTATCCACTGCCAGGTCAGTGGCCTGAGTGAACCCGTCGTAGGTACCGGTTCCAGCCGTCGCAAGGCGGAGCAGGCTGCCGCCGAACAGGCGCTGAAAAAACTGGAGCTGGAATGAGCGACGAAAACGAAAACACATATTGCGGATTTATTGCCATCGTAGGTCGCCCTAACGTTGGTAAATCCACCTTACTGAACAAACTGCTTGGGCAGAAGATTTCCATTACTTCCCGTAAAGCGCAGACCACGCGTCACCGCATCGTGGGGATCCACACGGAAGGGGCTTATCAGGCCATCTACGTTGATACCCCGGGTCTGCACATGGAAGAGAAGCGTGCTATCAACCGCCTGATGAACAAAGCGGCCAGCAGCTCTATCGGCGACGTTGAGTTGATTATCTTCGTAGTGGAAGGTACCCGCTGGACACCAGACGACGAAATGGTGCTGAACAAGCTGCGTGAAGGCAAAGCGCCGGTTATCCTCGCGGTGAACAAAGTGGATAACGTGCAGGAAAAAGCGGACCTGTTGCCGCACCTGCAGTTCCTCGGCAGCCAGATGAACTTCCTCGATATCGTACCGATTTCAGCAGAAAGCGGACTGAACGTGGATACCATCGCCAACATCGTGCGTAAGCATCTGCCGCAGGCGATTCACCACTTCCCGGAAGACTACATCACCGATCGTTCTCAGCGCTTCATGGCCTCTGAGATTATCCGTGAGAAGCTGATGCGCTTCCTCGGTGCTGAACTGCCGTATTCTGTTACCGTTGAAATTGAACGTTTCCAGACCAACGAACGCGGTGGCTATGACATCAACGGCCTGATCCTCGTTGAGCGCGAAGGGCAGAAGAAGATGGTTATTGGTAACAAAGGTACCAAGATAAAGACCATCGGTATTGAAGCCCGTAAGGATATGCAGGAGATGTTCGAAGCGCCGGTTCACCTCGAACTGTGGGTGAAAGTGAAATCTGGCTGGGCCGACGACGAACGCGCGCTGCGCAGTCTCGGTTACGTAGACGACCTCTAAGTAAACCCCGATGGAAGGCTGGCAGCGCGCTTTTGTCCTGCATAGTCGTCCCTGGAGCGAAACCAGCCTGATGCTGGACGTCTTCACGGAAGAGTCGGGTCGCGTGCGCCTTGTTGCAAAAGGCGCACGTTCAAAACGTTCAAATCTGAAGGGCGCCTTACAGCCCTTCACGCCGTTACTCGTTCGCTTTGGCGGGCGCGGTGAAGTCAAAACCCTGCGCAGTGCCGAAGCCGTTTCTCTGGCACTACCGCTGACCGGCATTGCCCTCTACAGCGGCTTATACGTCAACGAACTCATTTCTCGCGTGCTCGAACAAGAGACGCGCTTCTCTGAACTCTTCTTCGATTACCTGTACTGTATCCAGGCCCTGGCGGGTGTCAGCGGTTCGCCGGAGCCGGCGCTGCGTCGCTTTGAGCTGGCGCTGCTTGGGCACCTTGGCTACGGCGTTGATTTTCTGCACTGTGCGGGCAGCGGTGAGCCGGTGGAAGACACCATGACCTACCGCTATCGTGAAGAAAAAGGCTTTATTGCCAGTGTGGTCATTGATAACAGCACGTTTACCGGGCACCATTTAAAGGCACTCGCCAGCCGCGAGTTTCCGGATACCGACACCCTGCGCGCGGCGAAACGCTTTACGCGCATGGCGCTAAAACCCTGGCTTGGCGGCAAACCGCTGAAAAGCCGGGAGCTGTTTCGGCAGTTCACTCCAGCGCTGCGGGTGAAGGAACAGGATGCACCAAAACCAAAATGAAAAATTCGAGGATTGTCATGGCTGAATTACTGTTAGGCGTCAACATCGATCATATTGCCACCCTGCGCAACGCGCGCGGCACTGCGTATCCAGACCCGGTGCAGGCTGCATTTATTGCCGAGCAGGCAGGTGCAGACGGTATCACCGTGCACCTGCGTGAAGACCGTCGTCACATCACCGATCGCGACGTCCGCATTCTGCGCCAGACCCTCGACACGCGTATGAACCTGGAGATGGCGGTCACGGAAGAGATGCTGGCGATCGCCTGCGAAACCAAACCGCATTTCTGCTGCCTGGTTCCGGAGAAGCGTCAGGAAGTGACCACGGAAGGCGGCCTCGACGTTGCCGGTCAGCTCGATAAAATGCGTGATGCCTGCAAGCGCCTGGCCGACGCCGGGATCCTTGTGTCACTGTTTATCGATGCCGATGAGGCACAGATTAAAGCCGCTGCGGACGTTGGCGCACCGTACATTGAAATTCACACCGGCTGCTACGCCGATGCCAAAACCGACGCCGAACAGGCGCAGGAGCTGGCTCGCATCGCTCGTGCCGCTCGCTATGCCGCAAGCCTGGGCCTGAAGGTTAACGCCGGACATGGCCTGACCTACCACAACGTGAAAGCCGTAGCGGCGCTGCCGGAAATGCACGAACTGAATATCGGTCACGCCATCATTGGTCGCGCGGTGATGAGCGGCCTGAAAGACGCTGTGGCTGAAATGAAGCGCCTGATGCTGGAAGCCCGTCAATAATGGCGATTCTGGGCCTCGGCACCGACATCGTTGAAATTGCCCGTATTGAAGCGGTGATCGCCCGAAGTGGCGATCGCCTCGCCAGACGCGTACTGAACGACAATGAGTGGCAAATCTGGGAAACGCATCAGCAGCCGGTGCGTTTTCTGGCAAAGCGCTTTGCGGTGAAAGAGGCGGCGGCGAAAGCCTTCGGTACCGGCATTCGCAACGGGCTGGCGTTCAATCAGTTTGAAGTTTACAACGACGAGTTGGGTAAACCGAAGCTGCGTCTGTGGGGAGAGGCAAAGCTGCTGGCAGAACGTTTAGGTGTCGCCAGCCTGCATGTTACCCTGGCGGATGAACGTCACTACGCCTGTGCGACGGTGATTATCGAAAATTAGATTTTATCGGCGTGGTGCAGCACGACAAACTTGTCCCATAGCTGCTCTTCGCTTTCAACGTGTGCCGGATCTTTCAGAATGGTATTGGGGATCGGGCACACTTTCTGGCAGGTGGGTGTTTCGTAATGCCCAATGCACTCCGTGCAGCGATCGCTGTTAATCTCATAAATGCTCTCGCCCATCGAAATTGCCTCATTCGGGCATTCGGGCTCGCACATATCGCAATTGATGCATTTTTTGGTGATTAACAGCGCCATCAGGAATTTCTCAGAAACAACACAAACAGGGCGGGCATTATACGCCCATTCTCTGTTCAGACCAGTTTTTTCACCAGTGCTTCGCTATGGCGAATGCGTCCCGGCGCATGTTCAAGATCCTGCTGAACCAGCGCCATAAACAGCAGATCGGTCAGCATCATCTGGGCGCTGGTGGAGGAGATAGCGGCGCTGCGCGTCGCCTGCTCTTCGGCAATGGTGTACAGACAGTGGCTGGCGCGTTGCTGCAGGGCGTTAGGAGAAAAGCCGGTGATCGCCAGAATCTTTCCACCTACCTGTAGCGCTTCATCGGCGGCAAGGTTGATCTCGCGACGTTCGCCGGAGTAGGAAATAGCCACCAGCAGAGAGTCAGGATCCATTGCCTGAACCACCGCCAACAGGGCGTGCATATCCTGCTCTGCCACCGCGTTGAGGCCAATTTTCATCAACTTCCAGCTAAAGTTGCGTGCAACAAGACCCGATGCGCCGATGCCGGTCACAATAATACGGCGGGCATTGCGCAGAAGCGCGACGCTTTCCAGCAGCTTATCTTCGGTATTCACGTCGAGTGAGGCATGCATTGCCGCCACGTTATCGTTGATGAGCTTTTCACCCACCAGGCGCAGCGGATCGTCGCCGCGAATCTGGTTATGCACCGGCACCGAGTGCGGATTCGGGTTGCTGGCAAGCGCTTCGCTCAGTGCCAGCTTCAGCGCCGGAAAGCCTTTAAAGCCTAATTTTTGGGCGAACTTGACGACGCTGGACTGGCTGACGCCAGCCTCGGCGGCCAGCTGCTGAGAGCTGAGGTGACGCGCGTGGTCAGGCTGGGTGAGGATAAAATTCGCCAGCTTTTTATCGCTCTGCGCCAGGCTCGGATAGCGCTGCCGGATGCGGATTAAACAATTCATTGACGCTCCACAGATCGTGCCTGTCAGAATTTTTTATTCGATTATAAGGGATAAACAAGAATAATGACATTGTGTTACGTTTGCGCAAATGTGAGGTTAACTATGCCAGGATGTGTTTCAATCCTGGCAAACTGATTTAGCAATGGAGTTTGAGCCGTCCTATGCGTCGCGTTGTGTTTTTCGATCTTGATGGAACCCTGCATCAGCAGGATATGTTCGGCAGCTTTATGCGCTATCTGCTTCGTCGGCAGCCTCTTAACCTGTTGCTGGTGATCCCGCTTTTGCCGGTCATTCTGCTGGGGCTTTTATGCCAGGGTCGCGCTGCGCGCTGGCCAATGAGTCTGCTGCTGTGGGCCAGCACCTTCGGCCATAGCGAGGCGAGCCTGAAGAAGAAAGAAGCGCAGTTCGTTCACTGGTTCCGCCAGCACGTCGTCGCCTTCCCGCAGGTGCATGCCCGGCTGACCAATTATCTGACCGAGTCCGATGCCGACGTCTGGTTAATTACCGGTTCGCCGCAGCCGTTGGTGGAGCAGGTCTATTTTGATACCCCATGGCTGCCGCGCGTGAATCTCATCGCCAGCCAGATTGAGCGCAAATGCGGTGGCTGGGTGCTGACTATGCGTTGCCTTGGCCACGAGAAGGTCGCACAGCTGGAGCGTAAAATCGGCGCTCCGCTGCAGCTTTACAGCGGCTACAGCGACAGCAATCAGGATAATCCGCTACTCTTTTTCTGTCAGCACCGCTGGCGGATCACGCCTCGTGGTGAGCTGCAACAGCTGGAATAACATCACCCGTGATACTTCAAGCCGAATTATTCAGGGAAGATTGTGTATAATGCGCCCCGCCAAAATTTCTGGAGTGCCTGAGACGTGTCCGACAATGAACTGAACCATGAATACTGGATGCGCCACGCGCTGGGGCTGGCAAAGCGAGCCTGGGAAGAGGGTGAAGTTCCGGTAGGCGCGGTGCTGGTGCACAACAATCAGGTGATTGGCGAAGGCTGGAACCGCCCGATCGGTCGTCACGACCCGACGGCCCATGCCGAAATCATGGCGCTGCGCCAGGGCGGTTTAGTGCTGCAAAACTACCGTCTCACCGATACCACCCTGTATGTGACTCTTGAGCCATGCGTAATGTGTGCCGGGGCGATGGTACACAGCCGCATCGGCACCCTGGTATTCGGCGCCCGAGATGCTAAAACCGGCGCGGCCGGTTCGCTGATGGATGTCCTGCATCACCCGGGAATGAATCATCGGGTAGAGATTGTTGAAGGTATTCTGAGTGAAAGCTGTGCGGCAATGCTGAGTGATTTCTTCCGCCAGCGTCGGGCGGAGAAAAAAGCGCTGAAGAAGGCGGCAGATCCCGCCGCGGGGGATCAGTGACGCGGCACGTCCACGATCATATTGGGCACTTTCACCTGGATCTGCCCCGAATGTTCGTCCGGGAATAGCGACAGGAAAGGCAGCACCCCGGCGCTTCTCTGATTCAGCTCCTCTACCGATACCGCAGGATAATCTTGCGCAATCCGCATGGCCTGCTCCGCTTTCTTCTCTTTCTCGATCAGATAGCCGACCAGGCTTATCTGGTATTTACGGATGTTCTCAACGTAAGCGTAAGCCTCGTGTCCACGAGCGTAGCCATAGGTTAACCTGCTGTAGTACGGTTTCAGGCTGAGCAGCGGCAGGCGCTGCTTCACTTCCGCCCAGCTGTCCGGATTCCCTTTTTGTTTCGCCGTCAGCGCCCGGGCATCCAGCATATGTGCGTAACCCATATTGTAGGCCGCCAGCGCAAACCAGATCCGCTCATCCGGCGGTACGGTGTCCGGCACTTTGGTCATCATGTCCTGCAGATAACGCATTCCGCCGCTGATACTTTGCTCGGCGTCGGTACGATCGGTCAGCCCCAGGCTCTGTGCGGTATTTTTGGTCAGCATCATCAGGCCGCGAACCCCGGTTGGAGAGGTTGCTAACGGATCCCAGTGTGATTCCTGATAAGAAATCGCCGCCAGCAGGCGCCAGTCAATCTCCTGCGCGTACTTCTCAAACATCGGTCGCAGGTCGGGGAGGGTACTGTCTACCGCCCGCAGGAAGGTGCGGGTATCGACGTAGTCAAACCCGTCTCCGTGACCGAGGTATTTCTCTTCAAGGCGGGCTAAGGTACCGTCTTCATTAATGTTATTAAAGAAGTCGAGCATGGCGGCCGGAAGCGTATTGTCTTCGCTGCGAAGCGTAAACCAGGTGACCGGCTGTTCGTCGGTGACGTCGAGTGCGACGGCAAGTTCCGGATGCACTCGCTGGTACAGGCTGATGGCAACGGAGTCGGCAATGGTGTAGTCGAGTTTACCTTCTATCACGTCGTCCATTAACGCGACGCTGCCGCGTTTGTCATCCACGGTCCACGACAGGCGCGGGTACTTTTTCTCTTTCAACGCCTGCAAATCATTGATCGCCACGTGGCCGGGGGCAATGGTCAACTGCTGCGCGGTCACGTTCTCAAGCGAGCGCGGGCGGTAGTTCCCCACCTTATAGACCAACTGCTGGGAAACGGAGTAATACGTCGGACCGGCCTGGTAGTTTTTCAGGCGCTCAACATTATACACCAGCCCCGCGGCCAGCATATCGGCCCGGTCGTGGTCGAGATCGTCAAACAACTGGCTGATGTTTTGCCGTACGGTCACTTTCAGCTTCACGCCGAGGTAATCCGCAAACTGTCGGGCCAGCTCGTAATCGAGGCCGGAGTCTTTGTCGTTGATGTTGGTCCAGGTGAGGGGAGAGACGATGGTACTGACGCGCAGCTCCCCCCGCGACTGGATAGCGGCGATACGGTTGTCGGCTTTGCCGAACCAGGGGATAGAAGGCCATAAGGCCGCTGCCAGCAGCAGTGTAACAATGCCGATAAGCAGATAATTAATCTTTAATTTTTTCAATTAGTTAATTCTCTGCGCTGAAGTGTCGTCAGTCAGCAGTTACCATAGTGATGGCCTGGGAGTGAGAGTCATGTGGACGGCATTTTGCTTAACAATAAGACAGTTGGCAACTTATTCCGGGGATTAGTCACACCAATTGTCAAAATGACAGCCTGATTTTATTTCGACGCAAACGGTTACGTAGCCGCCCAGGATCCTCTATAATGGCGCCCGTTTTCCCCTTGCGTACACTGAAACCCAGAAGACGAGAGACTTAATGATGGAAATTCTGCGTGGTTCGCCTGCACTGTCTGCATTTCGTATCAACAAACTGCTGACGCGCTTCCAGGCCGCCAATCTGCCGGTAAGCAATATATATGCTGAATATGTCCATTTTGCCGAGCTTAGCGCTCCGCTCTCCGGTGACGAGTTCTCCCGACTGGAGCGTCTGCTTCAGTATGGCCCGAAGCTTAGCAGCCATACTCCTTCAGGAAAGCTGCTGCTCGTTACCCCTCGCCCTGGCACTATCTCCCCCTGGTCTTCCAAAGCAACTGACATCGCCCACAACTGCGGACTGGAGCAAATTGCTCGTCTGGAGCGCGGTGTTGCCTGGTACATTGAAGCCTCGACGCTCAGCACGGAACAGTGGGATGCGGTGGTCGCAGAACTACACGACCGGATGATGGAGAGCACCTTTACCTCTCTGGAAGCGGCGCAGAGCCTGTTTGCTCATCATCAGCCGGCTCCGGTTGCCAGCGTCGATCTGCTGGGTCAGGGGCGTCAGGCGCTGGTGGATGCCAACGTGCGCCTGGGGCTGGCGCTGGCGGAAGACGAAATTGATTACCTGCAGGACGCCTTCGTTAAGCTGGGCCGCAACCCGAACGATATCGAACTGTATATGTTTGCGCAGGCCAACTCTGAGCACTGTCGCCACAAGATTTTTAACGCCGACTGGATTATCGACGGCGAAGAGCAGCCAAAGTCGCTGTTCAAAATGATTAAGAACACCTTTGAGAAAACCCCGGAGCACGTGCTCTCCGCTTATAAAGATAACGCCGCGGTGATGGAAGGTTCTGATGTGGGCCGATTCTTTGCCGACCACGAAGCCGGGCGCTACGACTTCCATCAGGAGCCGACGCACATTCTGATGAAGGTGGAGACGCATAACCACCCGACGGCTATTTCGCCGTGGCCGGGTGCGGCGACGGGCTCCGGCGGTGAAATCCGCGATGAAGGGGCGACCGGACGCGGTGCCAAGCCAAAAGCGGGCCTGGTGGGCTTCTCGGTGTCTAACCTGCGTATCCCGGGCTTTGAACAGCCGTGGGAAGAAGATTTTGGTAAGCCGGAGAGGATCGTTACCGCACTCGATATCATGACCGAAGGTCCATTGGGCGGCGCGGCGTTCAACAACGAATTCGGTCGTCCGGCGTTGAACGGTTATTTCCGTACCTATGAAGAGAAGGTGACCAGCCATAACGGCGAAGAGCTGCGCGGCTACCACAAACCTATCATGCTGGCGGGCGGTATCGGCAACATTCGCGCTGAGCACGTGAAGAAAGGCGACATCCCGCCGGGCGCGAAGCTAATTGTCCTCGGTGGTCCGGCGATGAACATCGGCCTTGGCGGCGGTGCAGCGTCTTCTATGGCTTCCGGCCAGTCCGACGCCGATCTCGATTTTGCTTCCGTGCAGCGCGACAACCCGGAAATGGAGCGCCGTTGCCAGGAAGTTATCGACCGCTGCTGGCAGATGGGCGACGCCAACCCGATCCTGTTCATTCACGATGTCGGTGCGGGCGGTTTGTCTAACGCGATGCCGGAGCTGGTGAGCGACGGGGGGCGCGGTGGCCGCTTTGAGCTGCGCGACATCCTGAGCGATGAGCCGGGTATGAGCCCGCTGGAAATCTGGTGTAACGAATCCCAGGAACGCTACGTGATGGCGGTCGCAGCCGACCAGCTCCCGCTGTTTGATGCGCTGTGCAAACGCGAACGCGCGCCGTACGCGGTGATCGGTGAAGCGACGGAAGAACTGCACCTGACGCTAAACGACAGCCACTTCGATAACCAGCCTATCGATATGCCGCTTGATGTGCTGCTCGGTAAAACGCCGAAGATGACCCGCGATGTCACCACGCTTGCTGCAAAAGGCGAGCAGATTGACAGAAAAGGCATCACCGTGGCTGACGCGGTTAATCGCGTACTGCATCTCCCGGCGGTGGCCGAGAAGACCTTCCTCGTCACCATCGGCGACCGTACCGTTACCGGCATGGTGGCGCGCGATCAGATGGTCGGGCCGTGGCAGGTACCGGTAGCCAACTGCGCGGTGACTACCGCAAGCCTCGACAGCTACTACGGCGAAGCGATGGCGATGGGCGAACGAGCCCCGGTGGCGCTGCTCGACTTTGCCGCCTCTGCCCGTCTGGCGGTGGGGGAAGCACTGACCAACATTGCGGCGACGCAGATTGGCGATATCAAACGTATTAAGCTCTCTGCCAACTGGATGGCCGCCGCGGGTCACCCGGGCGAAGATGCAGGTCTGTATGAAGCGGTTAAAGCGGTGGGCGAAGAGCTTTGCCCGGCGCTGGGGCTGACCATTCCGGTGGGTAAAGACTCGATGTCGATGAAAACCCGCTGGCAGGAAGGCACTGAAGAGCGCGAGATGACGTCACCATTGTCGCTGGTCATCACCGCATTTGCCCGCGTTGAAGACGTGCGTCGTACCGTTACGCCGCAGCTTGCCACTGAAGACAACGCCTTACTGCTTATCGATCTTGGCAACGGTCGCAACGCGCTGGGCGCAACAGCGCTGGCGCAGGTGTACCGCCAGCTGGGCGATAAGCCTGCCGACGTGCGCGACGTGGCGCAGCTCAAAGGTTTCTTCGATGCCATGCAGGCGCTGGTGGCCGGGCGTAAGCTGCTGGCTTACCACGACCGCTCTGACGGTGGTCTGCTGGTGACGCTTGCCGAGATGGCCTTCACCGGTCACTGCGGCGTTGAGGCCGACATTGCCGCGCTTGGTGAAGATCGTCTGGCGGCGCTGTTCAATGAAGAGCTGGGGGCGGTGATTCAGGTGCGGGCGGCGGATCGCGAAGCGGTAGAAACGCTGCTGGCATCCCATGGCCTGCAGAACAACGTTCATTACCTCGGTAAAGCGGTGGCGGGCGATCGCTTCACCCTTACTGCCAACGGTCAGCCGGTGTTCAGCGAAAGCCGTACCACGCTGCGTATGTGGTGGGCTGAAACCACCTGGCAGATGCAGCGTCTGCGTGATAACCCGGAGTGTGCGGATCAGGAGCACGAAGCCAAACGCCATGACAACGATCCGGGTCTGAACGTTAAGCTCACCTTCGACATCAACGAAGACGTTGCGGCACCGTATATTGCCCGCGGCGCACGTCCGAAAGTCGCGGTTCTGCGTGAGCAGGGCGTGAACTCACACGTTGAAATGGCGGCGGCGTTCCACCGCGCTGGGTTCGATGCCATCGACGTTCACATGAGCGACCTGCTGGCCGGGCGCACCGGTCTTAGTGATTTCCATGCGCTGGTGGCCTGCGGTGGCTTCTCATACGGCGACGTGCTGGGCGCAGGCGAGGGCTGGGCGAAATCTATCCTCTTCAACAGCCAGGTGCGCGACGAGTTTGAAACCTTCTTCCATCGTCCGCAGACGCTGGCGTTAGGTGTGTGTAACGGTTGTCAGATGATGTCTAACCTGCGTGAACTGATCCCGGGCAGTTCGCTGTGGCCGCGCTTCGTGCGTAACCACTCCGACCGCTTTGAAGCACGCTTCAGCCTGGTGGAAGTTACCAACAGCCCGTCTCTGCTGCTGCAGGGGATGGCCGGTTCACAGATGCCGATTGCCGTTTCTCACGGTGAAGGGCGTGTAGAAGTACGCGATGGCGCACATCTCGCCGCGCTCGAAAGCAAAGGGCTGGTGGCGCTGCGCTATGTCGATAACTTCGGTAACGTGACAGAAACCTATCCGGCGAACCCGAACGGTTCCCCGAATGGCATCACCGCGGTCACCAGCGAAACGGGCCGCGTCACCGTGATGATGCCGCACCCGGAACGCGTATTCCGTACCGTGGCAAATTCATGGCACCCGGAAAACTGGGGCGAAGACAGCCCGTGGATGCGTATCTTCCGCAACGCACGTAAACAGCTGGGCTAATAGCCTCCTGGAAGACAAAAGCCTCTGACCTGGTCAGGGGCTTTTGTATTTGTGATGCTTAAGCGAAACCACTGTCGGGAAATTGCGACATCGGCAGAAAATGAGTGTCTCTATTTTGCGACATATAACTTGTTGTTTTTATTTATATTATAATTGTGCGTCTATAAGCGTCGCTAATTGGCGACGCATTGATTAAAAATCAATCTCTTCATTGATTTGCTGAATTTGATATAAAATACATATATATCATGATGTTAATAAATTGTTTTGTAATGTGGCACGTATAGTGCATAATCCTGCGCAGTGGCTCATTCACCTTCTTATGTCAGCCCCTTCGGGACGTGCTACATAAACTTCGAATGACGCACAAAAAGGTGCCTGCCGTCCAACATCTGATATCAGCTACGCTATATCAACCTCCGGGCGAAACGTCGAGTTAGGCACCGCCTTATTTCATGACAAAGCCGGGTTTTTACCCGGCTTTGTTGTATCTGCAGTACATCCTCAGTTAACCTTCCAGCATGCTTCTACGTTGAGACAATCTCATTGAAACGCTGGTCACTTTTCCCCCGTTCGCTGCGTCAGCTGGTTATGCTGTCATTTATCCTGATCCTGCTACCGTTGCTGGTCTTAGCCTGGCAAGCGTGGCAGAGCCTGAACGCCCTGAGCGCGCAGGCGGCGCAGACGAACCGCACCACGCTGATTGATGCGCGACGTAGTGAGGCGATGACTAACGTGGCGCTGGAAATGGAGCGTAGCTACCGGCAGTACTGCGTGCTGGACGACGCGACCCTTGCGAAGGTGTATCAGAGCCAGCGTCGTCGCTATGCCGAGATGCTGGAAGCGCACGCGGGCGTACTGCCTGACGATAAGCTCTATCAGTCCCTGCGTCAGGATCTTGACGCACTGGAACAAATTCAGTGTAAGAACAGCGGCCCCGACGACGCTTCGGCGGCACGGCTGGAGGCCTTCGCCAGCGCTAACACCGACATGGTGCAGGCCACGCGTACGGTCGTGTTCTCGCGTGGGCAACAGCTACAGCGGGAAATCGCCGAGCGCGGACAGTTCTTTGGCTGGCAGGCGCTGGTACTGTTTCTGGTGAGCCTTGCGATGGTGCTGCTGTTTACCCGCATGATCATCGGCCCGGTCAAGGGCATTGAGCGAATGATCAATCGCCTCGGAGAAGGGCGCTCGCTTGGCAACACGGTAAGCTTCAAAGGGCCGCGCGAGCTGCGTTCGGTCGGGCAGCGGATCGTCTGGCTGAGTGAACGCCTTGCCTGGCTTGAGTCGCAGCGGCATCAGTTTTTACGCCACCTGTCGCACGAGCTGAAAACACCGCTTGCCAGTATGCGTGAAGGCACCGAACTGCTGGCCGATCAGGTGGTTGGCCCGCTGACCACCGAGCAAAAAGAGGTGGTCGATATTCTGGATGACAGCAGTCGTAATCTGCAGAAACTCATCGAGCAACTGCTCGACTATAACCGCAAGCTGGCCGATAGCACGGTTGAGCTGGAGTCGGTGGAAATCGCGCCGCTGGTGGAAATGGTCATCTCCGCCCATAGTTTACCGGCGCGGGCTAAAATGATGCATACCGACGTGGCGCTGGATGCACCAGTCTGTCATGCCGAACCGATGCTGCTGATGAGCGTGCTGGATAATCTCTACTCCAATGCGGTGCACTACGGGGCTGAATCCGGTAACATTTACATCCATAGTCGCGCGATAGACGATCGGGTACGTATCGAAGTGGTGAACACCGGAACCCCGATACCCGACGCCGAACGCGCCATGATTTTTGAGCCATTTTATCAGGGAAGTCATCAACGTAAGGGTGCCGTCAAGGGCAGTGGGCTGGGGCTAAGCATCGCCAGAGACTGTGTGAAGCGTATGCACGGTACACTGACGCTGGTGAATGGCGTGACCGGCGATGTCTGTTTTCGCATCGAACTCCCGGTTCGCGGGCCGGAATAAATAATCGAATGAATTACAGTCTGGTGAACATGTCTCAATTCTTAGCGTCTGTTTTTAACGCGGTGCGTTTGCGCCGCTTGTGGTTGCCTGGTGTATCGGGCCTGCTGCTGGCGGGCTGTGTCTCTGGCATAAATCATCATGCGTCAGATGCGCTGGAAGAGAAGCTGCCGCAGCAGCAGCTGGCTGATTTTCTGTCAACGGACTGCGCGGATATCTGGTCGCTGAGTGGTGAAGTGACCGTTAAAAACCCGCTCTACTGGCTGCGCGGCATGGACTGTGCCGACCGGCTGACGCCGGAGCAGTCGCGTACCGAAGCGCGTATGCTCGATAAGAGCAACTGGCAGGAGGCGTTCAAGCGCGGCATCCTGCTGGGCAATGCCAAAATAACCCCGGTTGAGCGCCGCGGACTGGTTACCCAGGTCGACGCGTTGAACGGGCAGATCCCTTCGCAGGTACGCCCGCTGTATCAGCTCTGGCGCGACGGTCAGGCCCTGCAGCTGCAGCTCTCTGACGAACGCTCCCGCTATGCCAAATTGCAGCAGTCGAGCGACGGTGAGCTGGATACGCTGCGCCAGCAGCAACAGCATCTGCGCACCCAGCTTGACCTCACCACCCGCAAGCTTGAAAATCTGACGGATATCGAACGCCAGCTCTCCACCCGCAAACCGGCGGGTAGTTTTAATCCTGATGCCTCCCATACCGGAGATACCACGCCTGCGGCAAAAGATGATGCAGCGCAACCCGATGAGGATAAACCATAATGAGTCGTACACCTGCTCGCCTGCTGCTGGTTGATGACGATCCTGGGCTACTGAAGCTTCTGGGGATGCGCCTCACCAGCGAAGGTTACAGCGTGGTCACGGCCGAAAGCGGCCAGCAGGGATTGCGCGCGCTTGGCCGGGAGAAAATCGACCTGGTTATTAGCGACCTGCGAATGGATGAGATGGACGGCCTGCAGCTGTTCGCCGAGATCCAGAAGGTTCAGCCCGGGATGCCGGTGATTATCCTCACCGCGCATGGTTCAATCCCGGAGGCGGTCAGCGCCACCCAGCAGGGGGTATTCAGCTTCCTGACCAAACCGGTGGATCGCGACGCGCTGTATAAAGCCATCGACGAGGCGCTGGAACAGTCTGCTCCGGCGGCCGATGAGGCGTGGCATGAAGCTATTGTCACTCGTAGCCCGCTGATGCACCGCCTGCTGGAGCAGGCGCGAATGGTGGCACAGTCAGATGTCAGCGTGCTGATTAACGGTCAGAGCGGTACCGGGAAAGAGATCTTCGCCCAGGCTATTCACAACGCCAGCCCGCGCGGCAAAAAACCGTTTATTGCTATCAACTGTGGCGCGCTGCCGGAGCAGCTGCTGGAGTCTGAACTGTTTGGTCACGCCCGCGGGGCGTTTACCGGCGCGGTAAGCAATCGTGAAGGGCTGTTTCAGGCTGCGGAAGGCGGCACGCTGTTCCTCGATGAAATTGGTGACATGCCGATCCCGCTGCAGGTGAAGCTGCTGCGTGTTCTGCAGGAGCGTAAGGTCAGACCGCTTGGCAGCAACCGCGACATCGACATCGACGTGCGGGTTATCTCGGCAACGCACCGCGATCTGCCGAAGGCGATGGCGCGGGGGGAATTTCGTGAAGATCTGTTTTACCGCCTCAACGTGGTGAACCTGAAGATCCCAACCCTTGCACAGAGAACCGAAGATATTCCGCTGCTGGCGAATCATCTGCTGCGCCAGTCTGCAGACAGACACAAACCCTTTGTGCGGGCATTTTCCACCGATGCGATGAAGCGCCTGATGGCCGCAAGCTGGCCGGGTAACGTGCGCCAGTTAGTCAACGTGATTGAGCAGTGCGTAGCGCTGACTTCTTCACCGGTCATCAGCGATGCGCTGGTGGGGCAGGCGCTGGAAGGCGAAAACACCGCGCTGCCCACCTTTGTTGAAGCGCGTAATCAGTTTGAGCTGAACTATCTGCGCAAATTGCTGCAAATCACGAAAGGCAACGTTACCCACGCGGCACGTATGGCAGGTCGCAACCGGACGGAGTTCTACAAACTGCTGTCCCGCCACGAACTCGATGCCAACGATTTTAAAGAATAGCCCCGCAACCTGGCTGCGGTTATGATACCGTGAGCAATCGGTTACGCGTATAACAACAGGAACACCATGAAAAAGATTGATGCGATTATTAAACCCTTCAAGCTCGATGATGTACGTGAAGCGCTGGCGGAAGTTGGCATCACCGGGATGACCGTGACGGAAGTGAAAGGCTTTGGTCGTCAGAAAGGCCACACCGAACTGTATCGCGGCGCTGAGTACATGGTCGACTTTTTGCCGAAGGTCAAAATTGAAATTGTGGTGACTGACGATATCGTCGATACCTGCGTGGACACCATTATTCGCACGGCGCAGACCGGCAAAATTGGCGATGGTAAGATCTTTGTCTTTGACGTGGCGCGCGTTATCCGTATCCGCACCGGCGAAGAAGACGACGCGGCTATCTAACAGCGCTAACAGATTTGTAGACTCGGGTAAGGCACCACTGCCGCCCGGCGAAATAAAAAGCCCCTCGGTAGAGGGGCTTTTTACATTACAGTACTTTATGCGGGCCGAAGCATTCGTAGTGAATGTTCTCGTTTTTCACGCCCAGTTCAACCAGCTGCTTCGCGGCGAACTGCATAAAACCGACCGGGCCGCAGAGGAAGAACTGGGTCTGCGGATCGGAGAACTGACCTTCCAGCGGGCTTAGCGCCATCATCCCTTCGCTGTCATAGCGATCGCCCGCCTGCGGAGCGCGATACCAGGTGTGTGCGTTAAAGTTTGCCAGTTTGCTGCCGTGTGCGGCCACTTCATCGGCAAAGGCATGGACTTCACCATTTTCAGCCGCGTGGAACCAGTTAACCTGCGCCTGATGACCATTTTGCGCCAGGGTGTCGAGCATCGCCAGCATTGGGGTCTGACCTACGCCAGCAGAGATAAGCGTCACCGGGGTACCAGGCTTAACGCTCATAAAGAAATCACCTGCCGGAGCGGCCAGATGCACGACATCACCGACGTTGGCTTCGTTGTGCAGCCAGGTTGAAACCTGCCCACCGTCTTCGCGTTTCACCGCAATGCGATACCCCTTGCCGTCCGGTTTACGGGTCAGTGAATACTGACGGATTTCCTGATGCGGAAAACCTTCCGGCTTCAGCCACACGCCCAGATATTGGCCCGGCTGGTAATCTGCCACTGGCTTGCCGTCGACCGGTTCGAACTCAAAGCTGGTGATAAGCGCGCTGCGCGGCGTTTTGTTGACGATACGAAACGCGCGAGTCCCTTCCCAGCCGCCCTGTTTATCGGCGTTCTGTTGATAGATTTCTGCTTCGCGGTTGATGAACACGCCCGCCAGTACGCCATAGGCTTTACCCCAGGCATCCAGCACTTCCTGACCCGGGCTGAACATCTCGTCGAGAGTGGCCAGCAGATGACCGCCGACAATGTTGTACTGCTCTGGCTTAATCTGGAAGCTGGTGTGCTTCTGGGCAATCTTCTCTACCGCGGGCAGCAAAGCAGGCAGATTTTCAATATTGCTGGCGTAGGCGGCAATGGCGTTGAACAGCGCTTCACGCTGGTCGCCGTTACGCTGGTTGCTCATATTGAAGATCTCTTTCAGCTCCGGGTTATGGCTGAACATGCGGTCATAAAAGTGGGCGGTGAGTTTTGGTCCGGTCTCAACCAGTAAAGGAATGGTGGCTTTCACGGTAGCGATGGTTTGAGCGTCGAGCATGTCTGCTTCCTTGTGTGTATTCTTAATGGTGTATTTTAAATGCATCTTATAAAAAATAACCCTGTGTTGTAAATGGTTCTTTGTAACTTTGCGCTTCATTGGTTACAACATGAAAAATACACATCACAAACCTGAAAAGAATTCCCTTGAAAATGAGAAGTGCTTTATTCGTCAGGCCTTTGTTCTATCAGTGCGTAATCGTTTGCGTAAAATCCTTTGTCAAGACCTGTTATCGCAGAACTAATCAGTTATACTGTGGGCCGTTGTCCAAACTGGACCCCTTTCCAGGGTTGAAATTCTATCGTTAGCTGAGTCAGGAGATGCGGATGTTAAAGCGTGAAATGAACATTGCCGATTATGATGCCGAACTGTGGCAGGCTATGGAGCAGGAAAAAGTACGTCAGGAAGAGCACATCGAACTGATCGCCTCCGAAAACTACACCAGCCCGCGCGTCATGCAGGCTCAGGGTTCTCAGCTGACCAACAAATATGCTGAAGGCTATCCGGGCAAACGTTACTACGGTGGTTGCGAGTACGTAGATATCGTTGAGCAGCTGGCTATCGACCGTGCGAAAGAACTGTTTGGCGCAGACTACGCTAACGTGCAGCCGCACTCCGGTTCTCAGGCTAACTTCGCGGTCTACACCGCGCTGCTGCAGCCGGGTGACACCGTTCTGGGTATGAACCTGGCGCAGGGTGGTCACCTGACTCACGGTTCTCCGGTCAACTTCTCCGGTAAGCTGTACAACATCATTCCTTACGGCATCGACGAGTCCGGTAAAATTGACTACGAAGACATGGCCATGCAGGCTCAGACCCACAAACCGAAGATGATTATCGGTGGCTTCTCTGCTTACTCCGGCGTAGTTGATTGGGCAAAAATGCGTGAAATCGCTGACAGCATCGGTGCGTATCTGTTCGTCGATATGGCGCACGTTGCGGGTCTGATTGCCGCAGGCGTTTATCCGAACCCGGTTCCGCACGCTCACGTTGTGACCACCACGACCCACAAAACCCTGGCGGGTCCACGCGGTGGCCTGATCCTGGCGAAGGGCGGCGACGAAGATCTGTATAAAAAACTGAACTCTGCCGTGTTCCCAAGCGCGCAGGGCGGTCCTCTGATGCACGTTATCGCGGCGAAAGCGGTAGCGCTGAAAGAAGCGATGGAGCCAGAGTTCAAAGTTTACCAGCAGCAGGTTGCTAAAAACGCCAAAGCGATGGTGGAAGTGTTCCTGAACCGTGGCTACAAAGTGGTGTCTGGCGGTACTGAAAACCACCTGTTCCTGCTGGATCTGGTTGATAAGAACCTGACCGGTAAAGAAGCTGACGCTGCCCTGGGCCGTGCCAACATTACCGTGAACAAAAACAGCGTGCCTAACGATCCGAAGAGCCCGTTTGTGACCTCTGGTATCCGTATCGGTTCTCCGGCAATCACTCGTCGCGGTTTCAAAGAAGCGGAAGCGAAAGAGCTGGCTGGCTGGATGTGTGACGTGCTGGACAACATCAATGATGAAGCCACCATCGAGCGTATCAAAGGTAAAGTTCTGGATATCTGCGCCCGTTTCCCGGTGTACGCATAATTCTGGCTCTGCCATAAAAAAAGGCCGCGAAAGCGGCCTTTTTTAATATTAACGTCTATCAATCGATATGGCACCAGGGCCGGTTATCGCGAGCAGAATAAACGCCCCGGCAATGCTGATGTTCTTGTAGAAATTAATCATGTTTGGTAGCACCGCATCACCGCTCATATCCCAGTAGTGGTGACCAATGATCGCGGTGCCGATGGTGTAGAATACGAAAATCACCGCCAGCGGGCGGGTAAAGAAGCCCAGGACAATAAGAATGGCTGCCGGCACTTCCATGATGATGGCGATAATCGCTGCAAGCATCGGCATCGGGGCGCCAGAGGCCGCCATGTACTGTACCGTACCGTCAAACCCGGTGAGCTTAGGGTAACCGAAAATAATAAACAGCAGCACGATGGCAATACGCGCTATCAGCAGTAACAGATGGCGTGACTGACCAAATTCGAAGTAACGAAGCGAGTTCATAGCAGGTCCATCCTGTAAACGTGTGTAATTTAAACCTAATACACATTTTCCCGCTTCGCCATGCTGTGTGAAGAGTTATCCCTCTCCCGCCAGGAGAGGGAAGGGTAAGGATGAAGCACTAAGGTGTCTGACGCAGCGTTAAGCCCACGTCGCCACCAGGGTGTACCGCCAACAGGCTCTCTTTCGAATAGCCGCTCTCGTTCATCAGGCACACGCAGGCGGCGTCGAAAATCGCCAGTACCAGCAGGATTGAGGTGGTCGCCAGCATGTCGAGCGGATCGGCCTCGCGCTGAACACCCGTTGAAATCACCAGTCTGGAAGCCTGGGCTATCGCCGATGCCGGGTTTTCCGTCACACTGATAACCGGCACATGGCGGCTTACCAGCCCCGGCAACAGTCGGGTGAGCTCGTCGGAGTTACCGCCACGCGACAGCATAATGACCAGATCGTCGGCCTGCAGAAAACCCAGATCCCCATGAGCGGCGTCGGTGGCGCTGAGATAAATCGCCGGGCGCTCGACGCAGGCGAGCATATGAGCAATCTTGCGGGCGGCAATGCCAGAAGTGCCAACGCCGGTGACCACAATTTTGCCTTTACAGCCGCGCAGCTCCGCCATCAGCGATTGCCAGAGTGGCTCACTCAAATGCTGCCCAAGGCCCGCCAGCGCCTCGCTGTAGAGCTGCCATGTTCCGCTGGCCTGTTGCCATGCGCTGGTCATGCTCCCTCCTGCATCAGCTGACGGTACTTCATGTGATCCTGATACATCTCATGGAACACCTGATACTTACGGTCATAGTACTGCTTGATGCGGTTCGTCTGCGGGGTCACCGTTTTGCCAATGCGACTCATCGCCGACATGGCTTCCGGGAAGGAATCAAACACCCCGGCTGCCACCGTTCCCATCATCGCACCGCCGAGCAGCATGGCCTCGCTCTCTTCCGGCAGCAGCATGGCGCAGCCAGTGGCGTTGGCGTGCTCCTGAACGAAGATCGGATTCTTGGTCCCACCGCCGCTCGCCATAACGGTATCGATGGCATAGCCGCTCTGATTCATGGTTTCAATAATATGGCGGGTCCCGAGGGCGATAGCCTGGATAGTTGCCAGATAGTGCAGCGCCATATCTTCCGGCGTGCGCGACAGTTTCAGGCCGGTCATGGTGCCGGTCAGGGTCGGGTTTGCACGCGGCGAACGGTTGCCGTGGAAGTAGGGCAGAATGTGAATATCGCGGGTCAGGAAGGCAATATTCTCCGGTTCGCCCGCCATTTTACGCAGCAGCGCATTCAGCACCTCATAGATGGTCTGCCCCTGCGCTTTGGCCTGCGCCAGCAGCGTTTCGTAGCACGGGTGCGACTGAATAATATGGTCGATGAGCGCCCCGGTGGCGGACTGACCGCCTTCGTTCAGCCAGTAGTCTGGCAGCACGGCGGAGTAATAAGGCCCCCAGACGCCACCAATAAAGCGCGGTTCTTTGGAAATGGCCATATGCCCCGTCGAGGTGCCGCCAATCAACGCGATACGGCGGTCGAAATCAGCCACCTCTCCCGATACGCCGCAGGCGCCCAGCGTGCCGAGCGTCCCGGCGTGGGCATCAATAATGGACACGCTGACTGCGGTACCGGGTATCAGCCCCATTTCGCTGGCCGCACGCTGGGTCAGACCGTGACCGAGCGGCTCGCCCATGGTTTTTACATAGCGGCCAATTTTTTCTGCGTCGTGCTCGAGCAAATCTTCCAGCCCAATCTGGCGGAAGTAGCTCGCGTCCCACTTATCTTCATGGCCCATGTAGGTCCACTTACAGACGGTGGAGCACAGCGAACGTGTGTCGTCGTTGGTGGCGCGCCAGGTGAGGAAATCAGGCAGATCGAAGTAGTATCCGGCGTTGGCCCAGGTGTTCGGCATGTGCTGTTTCAGCCACAGCAGCTTCGGCGTCTGCATCTCCGGTGAAATAATGCCGCCTACGTAATCCAGCACGCGGTGGTGCAGGGCGTTGATGCGGTCGGCCTGGGCGATGGCGCGGTGATCCATCCACACAATAATGTTCTGCTCGCTGCGCCCGGATGGGCTGATGGTCAGCGGCTTGCCCTCTTTATCGAGCACTACCAGTGAACAGGTGGCGTCGAAGCCCAGGCCTTTGACCTGGATAGGGTTGATATCTGCCTGATTCACCGCGTCGCGCACGGCGTTACACACGGCCTGCCAGATGTTATCCGAGGATTGCTCAACGAAATCTGCCTGCGGACGGTAAATCTCGATGCTACGGCTCGCCTGGCCCACCATTCTGCCGTTCAGGTCAAAGACCCCTGCGCGGGCGCTTCCGGTACCTACATCCACACCAATGAAATAACTCGCCATAATTCTTCTCCTGAAATCAGGCTTTACGATTCTGTAATGCGATAAAGAGGATCAGCACAGCGCCCCACAGCGCCATGGTCAGATAGCTGCTGATCCCCAGCAAATTAAAGCCGCTTTCCAGCATTTGCAGCACAATCAAGGCCAGCACCAGACCAATCACCCGGCCAAATCCGCCGTCCGGATTGATGCCGCCCAGCACGGAGGCAAGGATGGTGACCAGCAGGTAAGATTCGCCGTAACCCGCTTTAGCAGAGTTGAATTTTGCCATCATCAGAATGGCCGCCACCCAGCCCATCAGCGCCGAAATGATATACACGGCAATCTGCACGCGGACAGTGTTGACGCCGCTGTAGCGGGTGGCCTGTTCGTTCGAGCCGACCAGATACAGGCTGCGCCCAAGCGTGGTGTGCTCCAGCAGTACCCACAGCAGCACCGCGACCAGTAAGAACAGCAGTAGCGCGACGGGAATACCCAGCACCATTGCACTGCCGAAGAACTGAATCACCGCCGGGAAGCCGGAGATGACGGTGCCGTTAGAGAGCAGAATGTTAAGCCCGGAAATCAGCGTCATGGTGCCGAGCGTGGCAAGAATCGGCGAGACGCCCACCCAGGCAATCAGCGCGCCGTTCAGGGTGCCGATGGCGACTGCCACCAGCAGGCCAGCGAGCAGCGCGAGGACGATAAACAGTGGGTTATCCGGCTGTATGACAATGACCGCTGCCATCGCCAGCGAACAGGCGTTGGCCCCGGCGATGATCGACAGGTTGATCCCGCCGGTCAGCATGGTCACCCCCATCCCCAGCGCCAGCATGCCCAGAATCGGCAGCTGTGAGCTGATGGACTGGAAATTGGCAACGCTGAAGAAGCGGCCACCCAGCAGCAGTGAAAAGGCGACGGCAACGACGATAATGATCACGCACTGCAGGCGGATGATGGCATCACCGGGTAATAATCTGGCGAACGTTTTCATCTCAGAGCTCCCTTGCAAGTTTGCGTTTTTCATTCCAGGCCGTGGCGCTGATGCTGACCAGGATAATGGCGCCACTGAAAACCGTGTGCCAGTAAGACGAGACGCCGAGCAGCGTCAGACCATTTTGCAGGAAGGCCAGCAGGATAACGCCAAGCAGCGTGCCGATGAGCGTACCGCGCCCGCCGCTCATACTGGTTCCACCCAGCACTACCGCCGCCAGCACCGTCAGTTCATAGCCAAGCAGTGAGTTAGGGGCCACCGACTGGGTTATCTGCGCCTGTACTACAGCGGCAATCCCGGCGAGGATCCCCATATAGCCATACACACAAAAATGCAGCTTTAGCAGGTTCAGCCCTAAACGTGAGGCGGCGTCGCGGTTGCCGCCCATGGCGTAAATCTGCCGTCCGAGACGGGTGCGGTTCATCAGTACGGCGGTGAAGATAATGGTGCCCGCAAGGCACAGCAGGGGCAGCGTCAGACCGTAGTCATAACCATCCGCTGCGGTGAAGGAGAACCAGTTGATGCCGGTCATAAACCAGTCCGGGAAACCGTACAGCCAGGTGCCCTTGGTCACGTACACCAGCATGCCGTAATAGACGTTAAGCGTGGCGATAGTAATGATGATCGCCGGGACGCGCAGCCAGTACACCAGAAAACCGTTCACCAGCCCCAGCAGTAGCCCGACGCCCACGGCAATCAGCAGCGCCAGCGCAAAATTACCCCCGTGGGCAATCACCCAGGTTGCCATTACGTACTGGGCGATAGCGGTCATTGCCGGGAAGGAGATATCGATTCCACCTGAAATCAGCACCACAAACAGCCCACAGGCGAGAATGCCAAGAATGGCATAGCTGGTGGCAACATCCGTCAGGTTACCGAGTGATAAAAACTCGTCGGTGCCCGCACTCAGGCCCACGGCAAGCGCAACCACCAGCAGGCCGAGCCAGAATTCGTGATGCCCCAAAAGGCGTGAAAAACGTGCGTTATTCATTGACCACCTCAGCAATATCCTCTTCACGGCAGCGATGAGGATTAAATTCCGCCACCAGCTCACCACGGCGCATGACCAGCACGCGGTGGCTGTTGTAATAGGCCTCCGGGATCTCATCGCAAATCATCAGCACCGCCATACCCTGTTCGGCAAGGCTGCGGGCAATCTGATAGATCCCCTCTTTGTTGGCGATATCGACGCCAACGGTGGGGGAGTCGAGGATCAGGATCTGCGGTTTTGTGGCAACCCATTTGGCGATAGCAATACGCTGGGCGTTACCGCCGGAAAGTGTTTTTACCGGTAACTGTGGGTCGGAGACTTTAATATTCAGCTCGCGAATCAAATCAGCGACCAGAGTCTGCGCTTTCTGGTGATCGAGCAGGCCGCTGCGGGTATGAAGCTTGTCGAACACCGTCACGATGGTGTTGTCGTAGATAGACTGCTCCATGATAAGGCCCTGGGTCAGCCGGTCTTCCGAGACGTAGCCAATGCCGTGTTTGATAGCATCGTGGTTATTGCGAAGCGTCACCGGCAGGCCGTCGATACGCATCTCACCGCTTTCCGGGTGGGTCATACCAAACAGACTCAGGCACAGCTCGGTGCGTCCGGCACCCAGCAGGCCAACGATGGAAACAATCTCACCGCGTCTCAGCTGAAGATTGATATTACGGTATTTACCTTTCCGGCTAAGACCGCGCAGCTCCAGCAATGGCTGCTGATCAACCAGCGGTTTTTCCGGCAGCGGGCTGTAGTGGAAGCGCTGTCCGGTCATCAGGAAAGCCAGCTCGTGGCTGTCGAGATCCTGAGCCGGCCAGGTGCCAACCAGTTTTCCGTCGCGCATTACGCTAATGCGGTCTGCGACTTCCATCACCTCATCCAGACGATGGCTGACGAACACCACGCAAATACCGGCGGCTTTAAGTTCGTTGACCACCCGCAGCAGGCCGTTTACCTCCTGGCGGGTGAGGGAGGCGGTGGGTTCATCCATTATGACCAGACGCGCGTCGGCGGCAATCGCCCGACAAATCGCGACCAGCTGGCGGTCGGCAATCGACAGTTTTTCTACTTTTTTATCTGGATCGATGTTCACGCCAATGCGTTGCATCGCTGCCAGTGCCTGTTTTTTCATGGCACCAGGGCGTACCCAGATATCACCGCCCGGCAGATACCGGTTCACGGCGATGTTTTCCGCGACGCTAAAATTGGGGAACAGTGAGAGATCCTGATAGATAACCTGAATACCGTAATGGGCGGACAGCGACGGTGTCAGGTGGTGAAACAGTTTACCGTCAAGCTGGATCTGCGCCCCTTTCTCCGGATGATACACTCCGGAAATAACTTTAATGATCGTACTCTTACCGCAGCCGTTCTGCCCTGCCAGACAGTGAACTTCACCTTTTTTCAGCGTCAGGCTGACGTTATCCAGCGCCAGCACGCCCGGGAATTGCTTGCTGATATTCTCAAGAGTGATAAATGCGGTGGTGTCTGTCATGGACAATACCCCTGCAAGCGCCCCGAGGGGGCGCTAATGTGAGTCCTGATAGTGATTGCCGGCCGGACGGCCGGCGTTGTGGTTCCCTGGTGTGGGCAGTAAGCCTCAGAAACCGAGTGATTGTGCGTTATCTTTGGTGACTTCGAGGATCTTGTTAAAGCGGATCACTTTCTTCTCCATGTCGACGTCGGCTTTCCCTAAACCTTCGATACTCAGATCCTTAGTGACGGGTTTACCCTGCAGCAGCTGATCGGCCACGGTAACCAGCGCGAAACCTGCATCTTTTGGATCCCACAGCAGTGCTTTCTTGATGTCGCCACGAACGAGGTAAGGCGCCGCCTGTCCAGGCATGGCAATGCCGACAACCGCGACCTTATCCTTCGCCCGTTTCTTCTGTACGGCCTGACCGGCACCGATAGGGCCGAGCGAACCGAAGCCGATGATGCCTTTCATCTGCGGATAGGTCTTCATCAGATCAAGCGTGGTGGAGTAGGACTTATCAATGCTCTCCGCCACCGGCAGACGTGAAGTCACTTCAAACATCTCCGGATACTTCTCTTTCTGGTACTTAATTGCAGAATCGGCCCACGCGTTGTGCAGCGGCACGGTTAACGACCCAACGTAAATGGCGTAACCCCCTTTGCCCCCCATGTCTTTCGCCAGCTCATCGACGTTAGCCTGCGCGTATTTCTCGCTGTCGATGGTCTCGATATCCCACTGACCAATCTGCTGGTCCGGAGATTCGTGAGTCAGCACGACAATGCCTTTATCGCGGGCTTTTTTCAGCACCGGCTCAAGCACTTTGGCATCGTTCGGCACCACGATAATGGCGTTAACGTTCTTGGCGATAAGGTCTTCAATAACCTTGACCTGCTGCGCCGGGTCAGGCGTCGAAGGACCTGTCTGATAAGCGTTAACATCGAGCTTTTTCGCTGCTTCGTTAACACCTGTTTCCATACGGTTAAACCACGGAATACCGGTGACTTTCGCCACCACCGCGATTTCATATTTTTCCGCCGCAAAGGATGGACCGGACAACATGCAAGCAGAAACCAGAGTGGCACTGAGTAATGCGAGTTTGAATTTCATAGTTGTACCTTTTGGGGAGACAGAGGCATGTCACGGACGCGAGGTTATCAACGAAGGGAAGTGGAAATGAATCCTGATTTTCAGGAATGTGACGCATGCCCAAAGTTGTGATCTTATGGGAAATACATAGTTAAATATTGGTTAAATTTGGCGATAATCTTATTCTTATCATGGGTATTAATGTTGCATTAAACGGTTATTTAAACATTTAATTAACAATCTGTTATCAAATTTAGCTTAGGTCGTAGTCATGAACTGCCGTCTGACGGCAGTTCATGAGATAAAATGTTTCTAATTTGTGAACTGAATCGAGACAAGGGAAGTGTCAGTATTACGCCTCATCATTAAGTTGTGACTCGACGTACAGATAGCCGATACCCAGGATCTGCTGCGCACGGCTCAGTTTGCCAAAGCTGATGCGCGTGGCTTTGCTGCCAGGACTGTCATCCCGATCGAAGGGATTAAAGCCGATTTGCCGGATGATGGTGTGGAGCCACTCCTCACCAAACGAACAGCTACGCCCATACAACCAGATCTGGTTAATATTCAGAATATTAAGGAAGTTATACAGGCTGAGCCCGACAGCATTGGCGGCATTCTCTACCCATGCCTGAATCCGCACGTCGCCGCCGCGCCAGGCTTCAAGCAGCGCGCTGGTGGTCAGCGCATCCGGGTTGAGAGCCGGGTTGGGCTGCGTTTTCAGCCATACGCGCGCCTGCTTTTTCAACGCACTAAGCGAGGCGACCGTCTCCAGACAACCGTAGCGGCCGCAGTCGCAGGCGCTGCCGTCCGGGTCGACGATGGTGTGGCCAATCTGGCCGCTGCCGTAGAGGCTCCCGCGCCACACCTGGTCGTGAATGACGAACGATGAACCAATCCCGTAATCGACGTTGATAACGCAAAAATCCCGAAGCCCGGCCGGGTTTTGCCACTTCTCCGCCAGCGCCAGCATCACGCAGTCGTTGTCCAGACGAACCTGAACGCCGAGGCGCTCCTCCAGCAGATACTTCATTTCCACCGGTGTTTTCCAGCGCCCCTGCGGCATGGTTTGCGAAACGCCGGTGACCGGATCCACCTGGCCATGAACCCCAAGCGCGAGGTTGATGCGCTGCTCCGGATAGCGCTGGCGGTAGTGACGCCAGTGTTGGGCGATGTTGTCCAGAAGCTCCCGCGGCGACTCGGCATTAAACGACTGACGGCCCGGCTCTCCTACCGGCAGCAGACGCGCATCGGCGAGCTGGCTCTCAATGCTGGTGGGCGTAATGTTCATACACAGGGTCCACGGACCGGTGAGCGGGATCTGGAAGCTGCCGCTGTTGAGGCCACGGGCGCTGAGATTTTCCGTCGAGTGGCTGATGCGCCCCTCATCCATCAGCTCCTGCAGAATGTTGCTCACCGCCGGAATAGACAGCCCGGTAAGCTGCGCCAGCTGTGACTTTCTGAGCTGTTTTTCCCGCCACAGGTGGGTCAGGAAAATCGCTTTGTTTACCTGCCGTACACGGGCGTTATTTAAACCAGGTCGCAACATACACTTAACTCCCTTAACTGTAATGCGTGAGCATCGCCTGTTTCCTGCGCAATGTTGCCCACTACACTCGCCGTATCATTTCATTTCACTTTACTTTATTTAGTGGAGAGCAGCATGTACGGTTCAGTAAAAGTGTGGCAGGAGACGCTTTCACTCCCCACGTGGACAACCGGGGCGGAAGACACCAACCCGATGTTTCTGGAAAAACGCGTTTATCAGGGTTCTTCCGGCGCGGTCTATCCCTACGGCGTTATCGATACGCTGACCGGCCAGCGCGAAATGCGCGAATACCGGGCCGTGTGGATGGAGAACGATTTTATTCGCGTCATGCTGTTACCAGAGCTTGGCGGACGCATTCATCGCGCCTTCGATAAGGTGCAGCAGCGCGATTTTGTCTATTACAACGAAGTTGTGAAACCGGCGCTGGTCGGTCTGCTGGGGCCATGGATCTCCGGCGGTATCGAATTCAACTGGCCACAGCACCATCGACCGACCACCTTTATGCCGGTCGATTTCACTATCCAAAGCCGTGAAGGTGGCGCGCAGACGGTGTGGATGGGCGAGGCCGAACCGATGCGCGGCCTGCAGGTAATGACCGGCTTCACGCTCTACCCGGATAAAGCGCTGATTGAAATCACCGGCAAAGTGTTCAACGGCAACGCCACACCGCGCCACTTCCTGTGGTGGGCGAACCCGGCGGTGAAAGGGGGCGACGACCATCAGAGCGTGTTCCCACCGGACGTTACCGCGGTCTTTGACCACGGCAAGCGCGACGTCTCGGCGTTTCCGATTGCGACCGGCACCTACTACAAGGTGGACTACTCGGCCGGGGTGGATATCTCCCGCTACAAAAACGTCCCGGTACCGACTTCCTACATGGCGGAGAAATCCGACTACGACTTCGTGGGGGCTTATCACCACGGCGAACGCGGCGGTCTGCTGCACGTCGCCGATCACCACATCTCTCCGGGTAAAAAGCAGTGGTCATGGGGCTACGGCGACTTCGGTCAGGCGTGGGATCGTAATCTGACCGATGAGAACGGCCCGTACATTGAGCTCATGACCGGCGTTTTCACCGATAATCAGCCTGATTTCACCTGGCTTGCCCCGTATGAAGAGAAAGTCTTTGTGCAGAACTTCCTGCCGTACAGCGAACTGGGCACGGTGCAGAACGCCAGTACCACTCTGGCAATCAAACTTGAGCGTGAGGGGGGGCAGCTCCGTCTCGGGGTTTATGCCATTGCGTCGCTGAATGACGTTGTGGTCGAACTCAGCGCCGATGATTCACCGCTGTGGGAAATGGCGCTGTCGCTTAAGCCGGGTGAAAGCTGGCAGGAAACCCTCGATGACCGCTGGCCGCAGCGGCTGACGCTCAGCGTTCGCGCGGCAAACGGCGACACGCTGCTTGACTATCAGGAACATATCGCAGAAGAAACACCGCTGCCGGATCCCGCCAGCGCCCCGGCGATGCCCGAAAACATCAGTAACCTTGATGAGCTCTATTTCATTGGTCAGCATCTGGAGCAATACAACCACGCCAGCCGCTTTGCCGCAGATTACTATCGTCGGGCGCTGGAGCTGGACCCGCAGGATTATCGCAATAACGTGGCGCTCGGCACCCTGGCGCTGAACAGCGCCGACTGGCTGCTGGCGGAACAATGCGCGCGAGCAGCGCTGGCGCGGGCGCATCGTCTGAATAAAAACCCGCGCGATGGCGAGGCCAGTATGCTGCTGGCGGCGGCGCTGGAGCGCCAGGGTGACGATGCGACGGCTCGCGAACACTATTTTAAAGCCAGCTGGAGCGGGAACTGCCGCGATGCGGCCTGGTGGTCGCTGGCGCGTCTTGCAGCGAAGACGAACCACTGGCAGGAGGCGCTGGCGCATGTTGAGCAGAGCCTGCAGTTTAACGGCAGCAACACGCTGGCGATGGGCCTGAAGGCGCTGGCTCTGGCGCAGCAGCAGAGCAAGGACGCTGCGCTTACGTATATCGCCGGTGCGCTTGAGCAATATCCTCTGAACTACACGCTCTATTACGCCCGCTGGGCCATCAGCGGTGAAGCATCGGCGCTTGCGGCGCTGCGTAACGTTACCGGGCAGCGCGGGGCTAACGCCTGTCTGCTGGCGGGCTGGCTGAGCTCTCTTGGTCAGTATGCTGCCGCTCGCGAAATGCTTGCCGCGCTCGAAAGCCCGGAGACGCTGCCGCTTCTCTGGCAGGCGTCGCTGACGGACGAAGTCAGCGTGCGTCAGCAGCTCATCGCTGAAGCGGAAGTCCGCCACGGCAGCCGGGTGCGTTTCCCGAACTCACTTGATGAAGTACAGATGCTGCAGGCGCTGGACGATGCACCTTTCGCCCGCTATCTGCTCGGCTGTTTCTGGTACAGCAAACGACGCTATGACGCTGCGGTGACCTGCTGGCGGGCAACGCTTGAGCAGCGTCCGGACTTCGCACCCGCTCATCGTCTGCTCGGCATTTATGCCTGGAACAAAAATCAGGATGCTCGCCAGGCGCAGGCGGCGATGCAGCGTGCGGTAGAACTTGAGCCGGATAACGCCCGCTTCTTGTTTGAACTCGATTTCCTTAACAAACAGCTCGGTGAGCCGATGGAAACTCGCCTGGCTCGTCTGGAAAGTAAGCAGTCGGTGGCGCTCAAGCGTGACGATCTGACCGCCGAACTGCTGAGCCTGTGGAACGGCAGCGGCAACTATGCGGCGGCGGCACAGGTGTTGCAGGCGCGCGAGTTCCACCCCTGGGAAGGGGGCGAGGGGAAGGTGACGGGTCAGTATCTGCTGAACCAGCAGCACCGGGCGCTGGAAGCGATAGCGGCCGGGGAGTGGGGCACCGCGCAGTCGCTGCTGACCGCGGCGCTGCGTTACCCGCATAACCTGGGCGAAGGGCGTTTGCCGGGGCAAACCGACAACGATATCTGGTATCTGCTCGGCTATTGCGCTCTGCAGGCCGGAGAACAGGAGCTTGCGCAGCATCACTTCCGCCAGGCGTCCCTGGGTGACGGAAGCCTCGACGCCGGTCGCTATTACAACGACCAGCCGGCGGATTATCTCTTCTGGCAGGGGATGGCGCTGCGGGCATTGGGCCACCATGCGCAGTCCAAACGTCTGTTCCGTGGCTTTGGTGAATGGGTGAGCGCGCATCAGGATGCCATTCCGGATGCTGACTTCTTCGCGGTCTCTCTGCCGGATCTGGTGGTGCTGGATACGCCGCCTTCTCATCGCCACCGTCAGCACTGCCTGTTTATCGAGGCGCTTGGCTACCTTGGCGAAGGAAATGTCACCGCCTGCGAGGACGTCATGACGCGCCTGTTGGCGATTAACCCGGCTCATGACAAAGTGCATTTGCTTCGCCATGCGCTGATCTGCGGAATTTTCGCATAACACATCACGTGGGCGAGGCCGGTTCTCGCCCACCACCCTCTGTTACCTGCGTTTCCCTATAAAATAAGAGGAACATCTATGAACAATGCGCAGACACAACTCAATATGGGCTACGTCTGGACGATTTGTCTGGTCGCCGCCTGCGGTGGATTACTGTTTGGTTACGACTGGGTCGTGATTGGTGGGGCAAAACCGTTTTATGAAGCCTGGTTCTCGATTACCGACCCGGCGCAGTCAGGTTGGGCGATGAGCTCGGCGCTGGCCGGATGCGTGTTCGGCGCGCTGATTTCCGGCTGGTGCGCCGATAAACTGGGGCGTCGCCTGCCGCTTATTTTCTCGGCAATTTTATTCAGCGCCTCGGCGCTCGGCACCGCCCTTGCCAGCAATTTCGACATGTTCATTATCTACCGCATCGTCGGCGGCGTTGGGATCGGTCTTGCCTCAGCCCTCAGCCCGTTGTACATCGCGGAAGTCAGCCCGGCGGAAAAGCGCGGACGTTTTGTCGCCGTTAACCAGTTGACCATCGTGATTGGTGTACTGGCGGCGCAGCTGGTGAATCTGATGATTGCCGATCCGGTGCCGGGTGGCGCAACTCAGCAGATGCTGGTGGAAACCTGGAACGGCCAGGTAGGCTGGCGCTGGATGTTCGGTGCCGAGCTGGTTCCGGCGCTGGCATTCCTGGTGCTGATGTTTTTTGTGCCGGAATCACCGCGCTGGCTGATGAAGGCCGGGAAACCAGAACGAGCCAGAGCTATGCTGGAGCGTATTGGTTCAAAAGCCTATGCCGCGCAGACGTTGCAGGAGATAGGACAGACGCTGCAGCAGGATAATCACAAGGTTGCGTATTCCACGCTGCTGCAGCCGCAGATCAAGCCGATTGTTATCATCGGTATGGTGCTGGCGGTGTTCCAGCAGTGGTGCGGGATCAACGTTATTTTCAACTATGCGCAGGAGATTTTCGCCTCTGCCGGGTTTGACATTAACGGCACGCTTAAGTCGATTGTGGCAACCGGGATCATCAATCTGGTCTTCACCATTGCCGCGCTGCCGCTGGTGGATAAGATCGGCCGCCGCAAGCTGATGCTGCTGGGCGCGTCTGGCCTTACCCTCATTTATGTGCTGATAGCGGGTGCGTATGCGATGGGCGTGATGGGCTGGCCGGTGCTGGTTCTGGTGCTGGCGGCGATTGCCATTTACGCCCTGACGCTGGCGCCGGTAACCTGGGTGCTGCTGTCAGAGATTTTCCCGACCCGCGTGCGGGGTCTGGCGATGTCGCTCGGTACGCTGGCGCTGTGGGTGGCCTGTTTCCTGCTGACATACAGCTTCCCGCTGCTGAACGCGAGTCTTGGGGCGGCCGGGAGCTTCCTGCTGTACGGCGTTATCTGCGCGATGGGTTATCTGTACATCCTGCGTCATGTTCCTGAGACCAAAGGCGTCACCCTTGAGGCGCTGGAAGCCCGCCTGGCCAGGCTGCATCAGAAACCCACCTCTGGCGTGAACCGGGAATCACTGCGCTGATGAGCGAGATTATTACACTGGAAAACGCGCATCTGCAGATGCGCGTTGATCCGCAGGGGGGCAGGGTACTGAGCCTGTTCTCCCGTACCTTCCAGCGTCCGGTATTGTACGAGGCCGCCGAGCCGGGTGCGCTGTTCCCCATGCTGCCGTTGGCAAACCGGGTGGCCGAGAACCGTTTCTGGCTACAGGGGCGGGAAGTCATTTTGCCGCAAAGCCCGGCTGACGCACAGTTTTTCCTGCATGGTGATGGCTGGTTAAAGCGTTGGCAGGTGGTGGCCCAGAGCGCCGATGGCTGTGAGCTGCAGATTGAAAGCCAGCACGACTGTGGCTTTGATTACCAGGCCCGGCTTCGCTACACGCTGACTGAAAACGCCTTGCAGGCCGAACTGCACCTCACTCACCGGGGTGAACGCCCGATGCTCTATGGGTTAGGTTTTCATCCGTGGTTTCCGTTTTCATCGGGCACCCGGGCGCAGTTCAGCGCCAGCGGTTACTGGCCGGAAGGGGAGGATCATCTTCCTCGCGAATGGCAGCCGATACTGCCGCCTGCGGCCGATTTCAGCCAGCCACAGTCGGGATGTGATGAATGGCTTAACGTCTGTTATTCCGGCTGGAACGGACAGGCTCGCCTGCTGGATGATGTGATGTGCATCACGCTTCTCGCGCAAACTCCGTGGCTGATGCTGTTCAGAATGTCGGGTCAACCATTCCTGTGCCTCGAGCCGCAGAGCCACCCGGTTAACGCCCACCGTCAGCCGGGTCAGCCGGGTTTGTTGATGCTGCAAAAGGGCGAGTCGGCCCGCTTTGCGATGACGATAATGGCTACTTCAGCAGCATAATCGTGTTAATCCAGTGTTAATCAGCATCTTGCGCCCGCCAGTGTTTATCGCCAGACTATCGCCACCATCTGGGAGGGAATCATGGTCTTGCACTCCACGCGCTGGCTGGCGCTTAGTTACTTCACCTACTTTTTTTGCTATGGCGTTTTTCTACCGTTCTGGAGCGTCTGGCTTGCCGGAACTGGTTTGACCCCGGAGACTATCGGCGTGCTGCTTGGTGCCGGACTGGTCGCCCGTTTTCTGGGAAGCCTGCTGATTGCCCCTCGGGTCAGCTCCCCTTCACGTCTGATTACCGCCCTGCGGGTTCTTGCTCTGTTGACGCTGCTGTTTGCCCTCGCTTTCTGGGCGGGAACCCAGGTCGCGTGGCTGATGGTGGTGATGGTCGGTTTCAACCTCTTCTTCTCACCGCTGGTACCGCTCACCGATGCGCTGGCAAATACCTGGCAAAAGCAAATCACCATGGACTATGGCCGGGTACGGCTATGGGGATCCGTCGCTTTCGTGATTGGTTCAGCGCTGACCGGAAAACTGGTGAGCATGTTCGATTACCGGGCGATTCTGGCGCTGCTCAGCATTGGTCTGGTATCGATGCTGCTCGGCATGCTGCTGCGTCCGTCGGTGGCGCCGCAGGGTGAAAGTCATCATCACGAAGAGGGGGCTGGCCCCGACTGGCGGTTGCTGATAACCCAGAATGGGCGTTTCCTCGCTTGTGTATGTTTACTGCAGGGCGCACACGCGGCCTACTATGGCTTCAGCGCGATTTACTGGCAGGAGGCGGGCTACTCGGCCTCGGCGGTGGGTTATTTGTGGTCGCTGGGCGTGGTGGCGGAAGTGGTTATCTTCGCGCTGAGCAAGAAAGTGTTCCGTCGCTTCAGCGCCAGCGACCTGCTGCTGCTCTCCGCCGTTTGCGGCATTGTGCGCTGGGGACTCATGGGCTGGACCACCGAACTGCCGTGGCTGATTGTGGTGCAAATCCTCCACTGCGGTACTTTCACCGTCTGCCATCTGGCGGCGATGCGCTACATATCGGCGCGCCAGAGCCGGGAAGTCATTCGCCTGCAGGCGGTGTACTCCGCGGTGGCGATGGGGGGGAGTATTGCCGTGATGACCGTTTTCGCCGGGTTCCTCTACCAGCATTTACATCAGGGCGTGTTCCTGGTGATGGCGCTGGTGGCCGTTCCGGCACTGTTTGTCCGCCCGAAAGTGGCGGCAGTCTAGTCATCCCGATGCTATGCATGGCTCTTATCCGTGCATAGCATCCTCTGTGCTAATCATTTTCCATCGTTTGTGAAAAATCATTTGATTGAAAGTTCCAGTAATTTCCCACGGTTTACTTTGACAACGCCTTCCTCTTTTAAAATGCAAATAGCCTTATGAATTGAACTACGGGAGATATGGCTTCGACGTAGAATGAACGAGTAAATTGATGTCTGGGTCCTCGACTCAGTGCTCATTTCCCAAATATATTTCAAGTGCTGAACAACGATACTATATACATCTTTTTGTTCGATCATGTTGGATCGGCGATACCATTGGTATATTGAATGAGTCAGCAAGTCAAAGGCATAGCCCCATAGATCTTTTTCATTAAATATAGCATTGGTGTCATGTATTGATAAACTCCACATCTCGCAATCCGTATCGCATCTGAAATAGTGAGTTTTTTCTTTCATCTTCATCTGCAGTAATCCAAGAATTGCTGGGCCAGTGACTGTGTTGGTTAAGACGTCATCAGACTTTCTGTAAACATTGACACTTCCCTGAATCAGGTAAAATATCTGCTGATGGCTCTCAACATCAAAACGCTGTCTTTTCTTTCGGTAAATCAGACATGATGACCCACAGTCCTTAATTGCCTCGCCAATAATAGTTATGGCTTCATTTTTCTCGGGCATAATACAATCCTTATTTCCTTACGCTTCCACAACTTGCGTAATTACTCTGTCAAAATAGGTGCCCACCAACAATCATTGGTATGAAGGAACTATGCGCCGCAGTTCATCCTGGCAAACACGCTATCAGGGGGGTTATGAGGAAGGAGTCCCTTCCTTGTAAAGTTGTAAATTTAATATGTGTTTCATGGGGTATATTAGAAGATGTGTATATAGTGTGTGCTTTACTACGCTGGGGAAGTCTAACCATTTTTTTTGGTTATTCCAGATATAATTATGTTCAAAATAACACAATAAATGACTATTCAAGAATAACGTTCTTTGCATGTTTGAATTGGTTCTTTTTTTAATTAATAAATAAAGTCTCAGTAACTGATTGTTTTTTAAAGTGACAGTATGTTTGCAAATAAACATTGTGTTGGGTTATGAAAGTAATGTAATTAAGAAGGATAGCCAGGTTGGTAAGTGAAATTATCAACTGCTTTTAAGGTGTAAGGTGAGAATAATTCTTAGTCAATAACACTAAGAGATTAGACCTCCGTCCATTCATTGTGAGTGGGTAAGACTATCTCTGATTAGTGACTACATCATCCGTATGACGAAAGCTCATATTTCATTAAAAATATATGTATTTTTAGATAGTGATTAACATGTTTATTTTTAGTCAATGGTCGTAATGGCGGGATGAGACCTCGTTTTTAACAGATCGATTTGTTTTATTTTATACAATTGAGGAATTGATGTGACTCTGACAAGTATAGTGGAACAAGATAAGCTATTACCTGAATAAATTTTGTGACTCAGTGCAAAGTAATGCACAGAAATAAGCGAAGTTGTAATGATTTAAATGTTTACATTAACTTGTTGGTAGGTTATCTCAAAAATATGAAATATACGGTGGAAAAATTAATCCCGGAATCTATGATCCGTAACCGCGTCATCGAACTGGGTCGTCAGATTGAAAAGGATTATAGCGGCGAAGACAACAATTTAGTGGTTTTGGGATTGTTGCGTGGCTCATTCATCTTTATGGCAGATCTCTCTCGCCAAATTGGCGTAGGGCACAGCATCGATTTCTTGACGGTTTCGAGTTATGGGGATGGTATGTCTTCCTCGCATAAAATCGACATTATCAGAGATTTAAGTGAAGAGATTCAGAATAAACACGTACTCATCGTAGAAGATATTATAGACACGGGGATCACCCTGAGTCAGGTCTGCGACTACTTGATGCAAAAAAGACCAAGGTCGTTAGAAATTTGTGCGTTGTTTAATAAACCATCACGGCGAGTAATCAATGTTGAGGTCAAATACATTGGCTTGAGTATTCCAGATGAATTTATCGTGGGATATGGCCTGGATTATGCCCAAAAACACCGACATTTACCGTATGTTGGTAAGGTGATAATGGCAGAGTGAGTATCAATTCAAAGAAGGTTGTAATGAAGGGAAGTACTAAAACGATGAAGGAAATCGCTATTGAGGCCTGTGTCTCCGTGGCGACTGTGTCGCGTGCCTTAAATCACCCTGAAAAAGTTGCAGTAAAGACGCTGCAGAGAATTGAAAAAGCAATAACCGTTATTGGGTACGCAACCCATAAAGTTAAAAGAATTATAAATCCAGAACAGCCTAAAATAATACTGGTTGTTATTGGAAGTCTCTCTTTACATTTAATCAAAGAAACCATTGATGGAATAGAGATAAACGCCGCGCAACATGGCTTTAAAGTGCTAATCAATAATGTGGGGCAACCACAATGTTCGGTAGAAGATATCGTTAACTTAACTCGAGCCACACAGGTGGATGGTCTGTTGCTCTTAGGTCTTACTATTCCTTGCAAAATTGATGAAGTAGATGAGTTGAAGCTTATCCCTATGGTCATGGCAAATGAGTTTTCACTAAGTTGTCGTGTTCCATCACTTCATGTTGATAGCCTTGCGGTTGCTTTTGAAGTTGTGGAGTATTTCTTTCACCTGGGGCATACGCAGATTGCCTGTATCTTAGGTGAGGATCAGGGGCAAACGACGCGTAATTTGTTGCATGGTTACACACGCGCACTACAACGCTATCAGCTCGAATGCGATCATCGCTTTGTCATTAATAGTGACCTCACCTATGAGGCAGGGAAAAATGCGTTCTCTACGTTGATGGACTTACCTGAACGGCCGACGGCGATTTTTTGCCAGAGCGATACGGCGGCGCTGGGTGTTGTTCGTGAGGCGAAAAAAATGGGGATATCCGTTCCAACAGATATCTCCGTTATTGGCTTCGGCAATACGGCCCTGGCGAAGTTCAGCTCCCCTGCGTTAAGTACCGTAAATTTACCCAACACGCTGATTGGCCAAACGATGGTGCAACTGCTGGTAAATAAAATAGAAGGGGATCCTGGCTCGGCCTATTCAAAGATTTTTGCGCATGAAGTCATTATGAGAGAGAGCACAGCACCTCTTGCGGAAATGAAGAGGGTTGAGACGGTGGAGCCTGAGTTCAGGGCTGCAACCGTTTAGGACTCCAGCATCTTACAGATATGCTGCTGCTGATGCTCACTCAGGGGTTCACCTGCGTGGATGAGCGGCGGCGAAAACAGCGGCAGAGCGATGGCATAAGGGGTGACGATAAGCGCTATGCCTTTTGCCACACCTTGTTTCTGGAAGCTTTCTGCTGACTGATATTTGATGTTGAGCGGCAGCAGGGTTAATTCGCGCAGTTGCTGCTCAATTTCGCTCTCCAGCTGCGGGTTGTCTCCCGTCAGCAGCACCACCTGTTTTTCCTGCAAATCACGTTCCTGCATCAGCCCGGCGCCGAAAATTATCGCTACCAGCGCCGACTCCTCCGGCGGAAAACGAATGCCGAAATCTGCTTCGAAATCCTGTAACGCAAGTGACGTGGTGCGCATCAGCCGTGGGTAGAGGTGCAGAATTTCATCCGGCAGGCTGTTATCAATGCCGATGTTGAACATGCAGCGATTCAGCGCCTGCGAAAGATGGATGTAAAGCTGGTCACGCAGGCTTTGCTCATCGCTGAAGCGACGGCCTGCCAGCAGTTGAAAGCGAGCAATCAGGCGGAAGATTGCCTGCTGCAGACGTCTGTCGTGCTGGTGCCCGTCGTGTACCGGGTCCGGTGTGCGCAGCATCATAAACAACAGCGCCAGGAAGTAGTGCTCATTATGGTGCGGTGGCTGAGCGATACGTCGCCGCCAGTGACGCAGAATTTCTGCTGCCATCTGATACTCACCGCGCGCCTGAGTCCACAGCTGCTGGGCAATACTAAAGTCGGGCGTCTGGCCCTGGTGGTGCTGCAGTAGACAATACGGTAAATAGAGGCGCAGAAACTGCACGTCACGACACTCAAACTGGCGCTGCAAACCCCGCGCGCAGCGGTTAATCAGCGCATGAAGATTGGTATCATCATACAGCGTACGGGCGATCCCCTGCTGTTTAAGCATTGTTTTGAGCGTCGGGGTAAACTGGTGGCTTATAAATGCCGGGCAAAGGCGCTGCGCGCGACGCAGCCAGTGCAGCAGGCACAGGCGCTGGTCGAGAGGCGTACCTTCAATCCGGTAGCCGCCGTCAGCGGTTGTTGTGATGGCGAGGTGATGGTAGCGGCGAAGCTCTTCGCCAGTATCGGCAATATCCTCCAGAGTGACCTCATCATCAGCCTGATTAATCTGATTGATGGATCCCCGACTGAGTGCCTTGCCTGACAGCAACAGCATCAACAGCATCTGGCAGCGGCGCTGCGGACTGGAAAGCACAGATGGCGTTTCAATCATATTCATCATCTGTATGGTTCCAGTTAGGGGTTTTTGATAAGAATAGTGAAAGGATCGAATAGCGAAAGCGCACCCGCCGGTGTTTGCGCAAGGATTGCTGGCGTAGTTCACAGAATTTTTCACGTGAGGAAGACATGAACAGAGTGAAACAATGCGTCGTTAGCGCATTTTTCATGGTTTTATCATTACCTGCCCTGGCGCACCCGCACAGTTTTATTGATATCCAGACCGGAGTGGTGGTGAAAAACGGCCAGTTTACCGGCTTATCCATGCGCTGGAAGATGGATGAAATCACCTCGGCGGATCTCCTCTATGATGCGGGGAATGCCAAACCGGGGGATGAAGTCTGGAAAAAGCTCGCGGCAGAGGTGATGGCGAATGTGCTGGGGCAGCACTACTTCACTGAAGTCTGGCACAACGGAAAGAAGGTGAAGTTCGAGAACCGGCCCGACGGCTATGGGCTTGCCCGGGAAGGGCATCAGGCGGTGCTGACCTTTACGCTGCCGCTGGCAGAGCCGCAACCGCTGGCGGGGCAAACCTATACTTTTTCAACCTATGATCCCACTTACTACGTTGATATGACGTGGAAGAACGACCACGATATTAGTTTGCCAGCGGCGCAACAAAACGCTTGCCGGGTGACGCTCACCACGCCGGAGCCTAACGAGAAAATGACCACCTATGCCTTGTCCCTGGATAAAGCCGACGCTCCGCCGGAAGACATGGAGCTGGGTCAGTACTTTGCACAAAAGGTAACGCTTAAATGTCAGTAATCTCTGCAGGCTCTGGGCGGACAAAACGCTGGTGGCAACTCTGGCCGCTGGCACTTGGGCTGGTGCTGATGATGGCGGCAGGTATCGTGCTGTGGCAGATGTGGCCGCAGGTGATGATGAAAAGCATTGTCTGGCAGCGTGAGCTAAATCTGAAAATGAGCGGGCTTCTGAAAGCGGTGGCGGATAACCCCCATAAGGCGGGCTGGTCGTTGCTCATTTTCAGTTTTATCTATGGCGTACTGCATGCGCTCGGGCCGGGGCATGGGAAAATTGTTATCACCACCTGGCTTGCGACCCATCCCTCGAAGCTGAAATCAAGCATTGGGCTGACGCTCGCGGCTTCACTGCTGCAGGGGGTGGTGGCGGTAGCGCTGGTTGTTGTGGTGCTGACGCTGCTGCAGCTGCCAGCACGGCAGCTGCACCTCAGCAGCTTCTGGCTTGAACGCGGTAGCTATGCCCTGGTGGGTGTTCTGGGGCTGATGCTCTGCTGGCGGGCGGTGAAAAAACTGCGTGTGCTGCTGCGTAAGCCGGTATTTAAAGCTTTTACGATCCAGCATGTGCACCATGAACACTGCGGCTGTGGGCATCAACATCTTCCTTCGCCGGAGCAGTCGGCCCAGGGCAACGACTGGCGCGCCAGGCTGATGATTGTGTTATCGATGGGGATGCGGCCCTGCTCGGGCGCAATTATGGTGCTGCTCTTCAGTAAAGTGATTGGCGTGTTTAGCTGGGGGGTGGCCTCGGCGCTGGCAATGGCGGCCGGAACCTCAATCACCATTTCATCTCTGGCATTGCTGGTACACAGTTTTCGCCAGCTGGCGGTCAGGCTAAGCGGCAGCAGTGCACCGGTATTGTGGCGGCAGGTGGGGTTAGCAACGCTGGCATTAGCCGGAGGCGTGATCTTACTGGCGGCAGCGGTCGTGATGTGGATGAGTGTGGTGCCGGTGGGAAGGGGATTAAGACCGTTTTAAAAGCGCCGGATAAGACGCGTCAGCGTCGCATCCGGCACCACAACAGATTAACGCTTGAGGGCTTCGCTCAGCTCATCACGCATGTTAGCCAGCATGGCTTTCACGATGCGCGGGTTACCAGCCACCACGTTGCCGGTCGTCATGTAGTTGTGACCACCGGTGAAATCGCACACCAGCGCGCCAGCTTCACGAGCAATCAGTTCACCAGCAGCGAAATCCCACGGCTTCAGGCCAATCTCGAAGTAACCATCAACGCGGCCGGCGGCAACGTAGGCCAGATCCAGGGCTGCAGAACCGGTGCGGCGGAAGTCAGCGCATTCGGTGTACAGTTTGCCGAGGATATTCATGTACGCGGTAGCGTGCTGTTTGGCTTTGAACGGGAAACCGGTCGCCAGAATGGTGCCGTCCAGATCGCGAGCGGTGCTGTTACGCAGACGGTAGCCGTTCAGCTGAGCGCCCTGACCGCGGGTTGCGGTGAACAGTTCGTTACGCATCGGATCGTAAACAACCGCGACTTCAGTACGGCCTTTGATGCGTACAGCGATAGATACGGCGAAATGCGGCAGGTGTTTTACGAAGTTGGTGGTGCCATCCAGTGGATCGATAACCCATTGAACATCCTGATCTTCGCCTTCATGCTCACCGCTTTCTTCGGTGATGATGGTGTGCTGCGGGTAAGATTTGCGAATAGTTTCGATAATAATCGCTTCTGCGGCTTTATCGACGTTGGTCACAAAATCATTGCTGCCTTTCTGGCTGGTTTCTACGCTGTCCGGCATTTCGTAGTGTTTGGCAATTACATTACCCGCCTTGCGCGCTGCGCGCACGGCGATGGTCAACATTGGATGTTGCATCGGTCACTCTCACTGGATGTTAAAGAACGGGGAAACTAAAACGGCGCAGAGTATAGCAGCGAGTTCGGAATATGTCTCACACTTATGGTAATATCGGCGAATAATCTTCAGACGCTGAAAAACTATGCTGCAAAATATTCGAATCGTGCTGGTGGAAACCTCTCACACCGGCAACATGGGCTCTGTCGCCCGCGCTATGAAAACCATGGGTTTAACGAATCTGTGGCTGGTGAATCCGCTGGTGAAACCAGATTCTCAGGCTATCGCCCTGGCCGCCGGAGCCAGCGATGTGATTGGTAACGCACAAATCGTCGATACACTTGACGAAGCGCTGGCAGGCTGTAGCCTGGTGGTCGGTACCAGTGCGCGTTCCCGCACGCTGCCGTGGCCGATGCTGGATCCGCGTGAATGCGGGCTGAAAAGCGTCGCGGAAGGTGCACATGCGCCGGTGGCGCTGGTGTTCGGCCGTGAACGCGTGGGCTTAACCAACGATGAGCTGCAGAAGTGCCACTATCATGTGGCGATTGCCGCGAACCCGGAGTACAGCTCCCTGAACCTGGCGATGGCGGTGCAGGTAATCTCCTATGAAGTGCGTATGGCCTGGCTGGCGACGCAGGAGAAAGGTGAAAGCGCTGAGCATGAAGAGACGCCGTATCCGTTGGTTGACGATCTCGAACGTTTCTACGGACACCTTGAGAAAACCCTGCTGACGACCGGCTTTATCCGCGAAAGTCACCCGGGGCAGGTGATGAACAAACTGCGCCGTCTGTTCACCCGCGCGCGTCCGGAAAGCCAGGAATTGAACATCCTGCGCGGGATGCTGGCATCGATTGAACAGATGAATAAAGAGCGCACGGATCGCTAAATACCTGACTAATTTAGTCAAGTAAATAGTTGACCAATTTAGTCAGGAATGTCAGACTTGGCCCTGCTATGCAATACCCCCATTTTACTATAAAAAACCCCGGGCAGGGGCGAGTTTGAGGTTAAGTAAGACATGAGACTGACATCTAAAGGGCGTTATGCCGTGACCGCGATGCTGGACGTTGCGCTCAACTCCGAATCGGGCCCGGTTCCGTTGGCAGATATTTCAGAACGTCAGGGAATTTCGCTTTCCTACCTGGAGCAGCTGTTCTCCCGTTTGCGTAAAAATGGCCTGGTTTCCAGCGTACGTGGTCCAGGCGGCGGTTATCTGTTAGGTAAAGATGCGGGCAGCATTGCTGTTGGCGAAGTGATTAGCGCTGTTGACGAATCCGTTGATGCTACCCGTTGTCAGGGTAAAGGCGGCTGTCAGGGCGGCGATAAGTGCCTGACGCACGCGCTGTGGCGCGATCTGAGCGATCGCCTGACCAGCTTCCTGAACAACATCACGTTGGGTGAACTGGTCAATAACCAGGAAATCCTTGATGTTTCCGGTCGTCAGCATAGCCACGAATCCCATCGCAGCAACCGCACTCAGGACGCGATCAACGTCAAACTGCGTGCGTAATGACCTTCGGGTAAAAATTATAAAGATTTAGAGCCAGGCCGGGGCATCCGTGCCCCGTTAATACGGCCGTACATCAGGTCGGTTGCCTGGTTCCTTGCATTGAGTGATGTACGGAGTTTAAGAGCAATGAAATTACCTATCTATCTCGACTACTCCGCAACCACGCCGGTGGACCCGCGTGTTGCCGAGAAAATGATGCAGTTTCTGACCCTGGACGGAACCTTTGGTAACCCGGCCTCTCGTTCTCACCGCTTTGGCTGGCAGGCCGAAGAGGCGGTAGATATTGCCCGTAACCAGATTGCTGAACTGGTGGGTGCCGACCCGCGTGAAATCGTCTTCACCTCCGGTGCGACCGAATCTGACAACCTGGCGATCAAAGGTGCTGCCAACTTCTATCAGAAAAAAGGCAAGCACATCATCACCTGCAAAACCGAACACAAAGCCGTGCTGGACACCTGCCGTCAGCTCGAGCGTGAAGGGTTTGAAGTGACCTACCTGGCGCCGCAAAGCAACGGGATCATTGACCTGAAAGAACTCGAAGCGGCGATGCGTGACGACACCATCCTCGTTTCCATCATGCACGTGAACAACGAAATCGGCGTGGTACAGGACATCGCGACTATCGGCGAAATGTGCCGTGCGCGCGGTATCATCTACCACGTTGATGCGACCCAGAGCGTGGGCAAACTGCCTATCGATCTGAGCCAGCTGAAAGTTGATCTGATGTCCTTCTCTGGCCACAAAATCTACGGACCGAAAGGTATCGGCGCGCTGTACGTTCGTCGTAAACCGCGTATCCGTATCGAAGCGCAAATGCACGGCGGTGGTCATGAGCGCGGCATGCGTTCTGGTACTCTGCCCGTTCACCAGATCGTGGGCATGGGCGAAGCCTACCGCATTGCGAAAGAAGAGATGGACACCGAGATGGCGCGCCTGCGCACTCTGCGTGACCGTCTGTGGAACGGCGTGAAGGATATGGAAGAGGTTTACCTCAACGGCGACCTGCAGCAGGGCGCTCCGAACATCCTGAACGTCAGCTTCAACTATGTTGAAGGCGAGTCGCTGATCATGGCCCTGAAAGACCTGGCCGTGTCCTCTGGTTCTGCCTGTACTTCTGCAAGCCTCGAGCCATCCTACGTGCTGCGCGCGCTGGGTATGACCGATGAGCTGGCGCACAGTTCTATCCGTTTCTCTTTAGGTCGTTTCACTACCGAAGAAGAGATTGACTACACCATCAAGCTGGTTCGCAACTCCATCGGCCGTCTGCGTGACCTTTCTCCGCTGTGGGAAATGTTCAAGCAGGGCGTGGATCTGAACACCATTGAATGGTCACATCACTAATCGGTATATAAGGAGAATTCAATCATGGCTTACAGCGAAAAAGTTATCGATCATTACGAGAATCCGCGCAACGTCGGTTCTTTCGACAACAGCGATGAGAGCGTGGGTAGCGGCATGGTCGGTGCACCGGCTTGTGGCGACGTGATGAAGTTGCAGATTAAAGTCAACAATGAAGGTATCATTGAAGACGCGCGTTTCAAAACCTACGGCTGCGGCTCAGCGATTGCTTCCAGCTCGCTGGTTACCGAGTGGGTGAAGGGCAAATCCCTGGACGAAGCGCAGGCGATTAAAAACACCGATATCGCAGACGAACTCGAACTGCCGCCGGTGAAAATTCACTGCTCTATCCTGGCAGAAGATGCGATCAAAGCCGCGATTGCGGATTACAAAAGCAAACGTGAAGCAAAATAATAAATAGTTGAGGTCTTTTATGTCGATTACCCTTAGCGACAGTGCTGCAGCACGAGTAAATTCCTTCCTGGCTAACCGTGGTAAAGGCTTCGGCCTGCGCTTAGGCGTACGTACTTCGGGCTGTTCAGGCATGGCTTACGTACTGGAGTTTGTTGACGAACCTTCTGCTGAAGATACCGTGTTCGAAGACAAGGGCGTGAAGGTGGTTGTCGATGGTAAAAGCCTGCAATTCCTCAACGGCACTCAGCTGGACTTCGTTAAAGAAGGCCTCAACGAAGGGTTTAAGTTTACTAACCCGAACGTGAAAGATGAGTGCGGTTGCGGCGAAAGTTTCCACGTTTAAGTGCATCTCCCGATAACCCCACCTCGTGTGGGGTTTGCTTTACCACGTTAACCCTGAGATTGTTATGGATTACTTCACCCTCTTTGGGTTGCCGACCCGCTATCAGCTCGACACGCAACTTCTCGCGACGCGATTCCAGGATCTGCAGCGCCAGTTCCATCCGGATAAATTCGCCAGCCGCCCGCAGTCTGAGCAACTGGCTGCCGTTCAGCAGTCGGCGACCATCAACCAGGCCTGGCAGACGCTGCGCCACCCGCTTGCCCGCGCGGAGTATATGCTCTCGCTGCACGGTTTTGATTTAGCGAGCGAGCAGCACACCGTTCGCGATACCGCGTTCCTGATGGAGCAGCTGGAGCTTCGCGAAGAGCTCGACGAGATTGAACAGGCAAAAGACGAAGCCCGTCTTACCGCCTTCATGAAGCGAGTCAAAGGCATGTATAACGACCGCCATCAGCTGATGGTGGAGCAATTGGATAACGAGACGTGGGACGTAGCAGCGGACACTGTGCGTAAGCTTCGTTTTCTCGATAAACTGCAAAGCAGCGCTGAACAACTCGAAGAAAAGCTGCTCGATTTTTAATTTCGGAAGCAATTATGGCCTTATTACAGATTAGTGAGCCGGGTCTGAGCGCCGCGCCGCACCAGCGTCGTCTGGCGGCGGGCATTGACTTAGGCACCACCAACTCCCTGGTCGCGACCGTACGCAGCGGCCAGGCGGAAACCCTCGCCGACGGTGAAGGTCGCCATCTCCTGCCGTCCGTGGTGCAGTACCACGCGGATGGTCATATCGTGGGCTATAAGGCTCGCGAGACCGCGGCACAGGATCCGGCGAATACCGTAAGCTCCGTCAAACGCATGATGGGTCGCTCGCTTGCCGATATTGAGGCGCGTTACCCGCATCTGCCGTATCAGCTTAAGGCAAGTGAAAACGGCCTGCCGATGATCGATACAGCTTCCGGCGTGGTTAACCCGATTCGCGTTTCCGCCGATATCCTGAAAGCGCTGGCGGCACGTGCCACCGAAACGCTGGAAGGCGAGCTGGATGGCGTGGTCATTACTGTTCCAGCCTATTTTGACGATGCACAGCGTCAGGGCACCAAAGACGCGGCCCGTCTCGCCGGGCTGCACGTTCTGCGCCTGCTGAACGAGCCGACGGCGGCCGCGATTGCCTACGGCCTCGACTCCGGTCAGGAAGGGGTGATTGCCGTTTACGATCTCGGTGGCGGCACCTTTGATATTTCGATTCTGCGCTTAAGCCGCGGTGTGTTCGAAGTGCTGGCAACCGGCGGTGATTCCGCCCTCGGCGGCGACGATTTCGACCACCTGCTGGCCTCACTCCTGCGCGAGCAGGCGGGTATCAGCGATCGCAGCGATGCGCGCATTGAGCGCCAGTTCCTCGATGCCGCGACGTCCGCTAAAATTGCGCTGAGCGACGCCGAAGAGACTCGCGTTGCCGTTGCTGGCTGGGAAGGCACCGTTACCCGCGAACAGTTTAATGACCTCATCGCTACGCTTGTGAAGCGCACGCTGCTTTCTTGTCGCCGCGCGCTGAAAGATGCGGGCGTTGAAGCCGAAGAGGTACTGGAAGTCGTGATGGTTGGCGGCTCCACCCGTGTCCCGCTGGTGCGTGAGCGCGTGGGCGAGTTCTTTGGTCGCACTCCGCTGACCGCCATCGATCCGGATAAAGTCGTGGCCATCGGCGCGGCGATTCAGGCCGACATTCTGGTGGGTAACAAGCCGGACAGCGAAATGCTGCTGCTCGACGTTATCCCGCTCTCTCTGGGTCTCGAAACCATGGGTGGCCTGGTCGAGAAGGTTATCCCGCGTAACACCACCATTCCGGTGGCCCGCGCGCAGGAGTTCACCACCTTCAAAGACGGTCAGACCGCGATGGCTATCCACGTCATGCAGGGTGAGCGTGAGCTGGTGCAGGATTGCCGCTCGCTGGCGCGCTTTGCGCTGCGTGGGATCCCGGCCCTGCCGGCCGGTGGGGCGCATATTCGCGTTACTTTCCAGGTCGATGCCGACGGTCTGCTGAGCGTCACGGCGATGGAGAAATCCACCGGCGTGGAGGCTGCTATTCAGGTGAAACCGTCTTACGGTCTTACCGACACCGAAATTGCGTCAATGATTCAGGACTCCATGAGCTTCGCCGAGCAGGACGTGAAAGCGCGTATGCTTGCCGAGCAGAAAGTGGAAGCCGCCCGCGTGCTGGAGAGCCTCAATGGTGCTCTGGCCGCTGATGCCGCGCTGTTAAGCGCCGCAGAGCGTCAGCTTATCGACGAAGCCGCCGCGCACCTTAGCGTGGTTGCCCAGGACGATGACGCCGATGCTATTGAACAAGCCATTAAAAACGTAGACAAGCAAACCCAGGAATTTGCTGCTCGCCGGATGGACAAATCTGTTCGTACCGCGCTGAAAGGCCATTCCGTGGACGAGGTTTAATATGCCAAAGATTGTAATTTTGCCTCATGCGGACCTCTGTCCGGATGGCGCTGTCCTGGAAGCGAATACCGGTGAAACCATTCTCGACGTTGCCCTGCGTAACGGTATCGAAGTGGAACACGCCTGCGAAAAATCTTGTGCCTGCACCACCTGCCACTGCGTTGTGCGTGAAGGTTTTGACTCCCTGGCGGAAAGCTCGGAAGACGAAGACGACATGCTGGATAAAGCATGGGGTCTGGAGCCGGACAGTCGCTTAAGCTGCCAGGCGCTGGTGACCGATGAAGATCTGGTCGTGGAATTCCCACGCTACACTATCAACCACGCACGCGAGCATTGATCTATGGGACTGAAATGGACCGACAGCCGCGAAATCGGCGAAGCGTTGTACGACGCATACCCGGATCTCGATCCGAAGACCGTTCGCTTCACGGATATGCATCAGTGGATCTGCGACCTGGAAGATTTTGATGATGAACCGAACGCATCCAATGAAAAAATTCTGGAGGCGATTCTGTTAGTCTGGTTAGATGAAGCAGAATAATTCATATTGCGGGCTGCCTTCTGGCGGCCCGTTTGCTAATAAGGATAAAAATAATGACTACTGCGATGAAGATTACGTTGACGACTCAACCCGCTGATGCACGCTGGGGTGAGAAAGCCAGCTACAGCATCAACAATGATGGCATTACCCTACACCTGAACGGCAAAGATGATTTAGGTCTTATCCAGCGCGCGGCGCGTAAAGTTGACGGCATGGGTATTAAGCATGTCGCACTTGCGGGTGAGGGCTGGGATATCGATCGTAGCTGGGCCTTCTGGGCAGGCTACAAAGGGCCGAAAGGCAGCCGTCAAATCGAGTGGGCCAACCTCAGCGAAAGCCAGCAGAAAGAGTTGGAAAGCCGCCTGCAGATTATCGACTGGGTGCGTGACATCATCAACGCGTCTGCGGAAGACGTGGGCCCGTCCCAGCTGGCGCAGCGTGCAGTTGATCTGCTGTGCAGCGTTGGTTGCGACAACGTTCGCTACCGTATCACCAAGGGTGAAGATCTGCGCGAGCAGAACTACATGGGGATCCACACCGTGGGCCGTGGCTCTGAGCGTGCTCCGGTACTGCTGGCGCTCGACTACAACCCGACCGGCGATGAGAACGCACCGGTATTCGCCTGCCTCGTGGGCAAAGGCATTACCTTTGATTCCGGCGGTTATAGCCTGAAGCAGAGCGCGTTCATGGACTCGATGAAGTCTGATATGGGCGGCGCGGCGCTGGTGACCGGGGCACTGGCATTTGCCATTACCCGTGGCCTTAACAAGCGCGTGAAGCTGTACCTGTGCTGTGCGGATAACATGGTAAGCGGCAACGCCTTTAAGCTTGGCGATGTCATTCATTACCGCAATGGTAAAAATGTAGAAGTGATGAACACCGACGCCGAAGGCCGTCTGGTGCTGGCTGATGGCCTGATTGACGCTTCTGCGCAGAAGCCGGAGCTGTTGATCGACGCCGCAACGCTGACCGGTGCGGCGAAAACCGCGCTGGGTAACGACTACCATGCGTTGTTCAGCTTCGACGACAAGCTGGTGAATCGCCTGATGGCGAGCGCGGCGGCGGAGAACGAGCCGTTCTGGCGTCTGCCGCTGGCGGAATTCCACCGTAACCAGCTGCCGTCTAACTTTGCAGAGCTGAACAACACCGCCAGCGCAGCCTTCCCGGCGGGTGCCAGCACCGCAGCCGGTTTCCTGTCGCATTTTGTGGAAAATTATCACGAAGGCTGGCTGCACATCGACTGCTCCGCAACCTATCGCAAAGCAGCCGTAGAGCAGTGGGCAGCCGGGGCAACGGGCCTTGGTGTGCGCACTATCGCGAACCTGCTGACCGCGTAGGCCGGATAAGCGTAGCGCCATCCGGAAAAATATTGGCGGGGGCGCTTCGTTTCCCCGCCATAGAGTCACTACTGAATTTGTGGTCTTATGTCCGAAACCAAAAACGAATTAGAAACCCTGCTGGAGAAAGCCGCCACTGAAGCGGCGCATCGTCCGGCATTTTTCCGTACGCTGCTCGAGTCCACGGTGTGGGTGCCGGGAACCGCAGCGGAAGGTGAGCAAATTGTCGAAGACAGTGCGCTGGATCTGCAGCACTGGGAAAAAGAAGACGGTACGACGGTTATCCCGTTTTTCTCTTCGCTGGAAGCGCTGCAGCAGGCGGTGGAAGAGGAGCAGGCATTTGTCGTGATGCCGGTGCGTACCCTGTTCGAAATGACGCTCGGCGAAACGCTGTTCCTCAACGCTAAACTCGCAACCGGCAAAGAGTTTACCCCGCGTGAAATCAGCCTGCTGATTGGCGAAGAGGGCAATCCGCTCAGCACTCAGGAAGTGCTGGAAGGTGGTTCTTCGCTACTGTTGTCTGAAGTAGCCGAGCCGCCAGCGCAGATGATTGACTCGCTGACCACGCTGTTTAAAACCCACAAATCAGTGAAGCGTGCGTTCCTGTGCTCCATTAAAGAGCGCAGCGACGAGCAGTCGAACCTGCTGATTGGGATTGAAGCGGACGGGGATATCGAAGAGATCATTCACGCCGCCGGAAGCGTGGCGACGGATACCTTACCGGGCGACGAGCCGATTGATATCTGTCAGGTGGTGAAGGGTGAGAAGGGCGTCAGCCACTTCCTTACTGAGCACATCACGCCGTTCTATGAACGACGCTGGGGCGGCTTCCTGCGCGATTTTAAAACCAATCGTATTATATGATTGAAAAAGGCGGCTTATTAGCCGCCTTTTTGTTGGGGATTACTTCGCCGGCTCAACCGGTAAATCACTACGAGCACCCCATTCGCTCCAGGCCCCGTCATACAGCGTAACGTCTTTGGCGTCGAGCGTTGCGAGCGCCAGTACCACGACCGCGGCGGTGACGCCGGACCCACAGCTGGCAATAATCGGCTGACTTAAATCGATATCCTGGCCTGCAAAAATCGCTTCCAGTTCGTCGGTGGTTTTCAGCTCACCGTTGATGACTAAATCGCCCCACGGCACGTTGCGGGCGCCGGGAATATGGCCGCGACGCAGGCCAGGACGCGGTTCATCGGCCTGTGCATTGAAGCGAGGAGCCGGGCGCGCATCGACAATTTGCGCGGAGCCTTCGTGGCTGGCGAGCAGGACGTCGGTCAGGCGTTTGACGGCACCTTCGGTCATTGTGGCGTCAAATTCACCTTCCGGTGGCACGACATTACCTTGCTGAAGCAGCAGGTCGTCGCGCGTCCATCCGGCGAGACCACCTGCGAGAATGGAAACGCGCTCTACGCCAAACGTGCGCAGCATCCACCAGGCGCGGGGCGCAGAAAAGAGATTGCCTTCGTCATACACCACCAGATGTTTATCACTGCTAACACCCAGCTCGCGCATCGCCACGGCAAACGCCTCCGGGCGCGGCATCATGTGCGGCAACGGACTATTGTGGTCAGAAAGGGCTTCAATATCGAAATACACCGCGCCAGGAAGATGGCCGGCCCGATATTCGGCGGCCATGTCGCGCAGGTGCTCCTGCCCGGCCGGCGCCATTCGGGCGTCGAGGATCTGCACATCGGGGTCGTTAATATGCTCGGCGAGCCAGTCGGCTGCGACAAAGAATGACGTACTCATGGTTGCCTCCCGCAAATATCACTCCCCAGATTGTCGGCGTTTTTACCGGAGGCGACAAGCGCACTTCCCGTGAATTGTTAGCCAGGTTACATAAACCTGAGGAATAACCCGAGAAAAATTAGGAAATTGTCAGCTACTGGTAAAAGTGCGTTAAGCGCATAATACTGAGTTGACGAAAACAAACGACCCACTGGCCAGAGGTTAAAGGATGAAACCGTTACGTTTGGCAGCGCTCTCGCTGGCGCTGATTGCCGCATTTTCGCTCACCGGGTGCGATAAACCCGACACATCGGCGTCCACCGCCCCGGCCGCTGCAACTGATGCCAAAACCTCCGCCAAACCTGACGGCGCGACGCTGGCTAAACTGGCGACGCAGAGCGAAGGTAAGGCGTTGACCCTGCTTGATGCTTCCGAAGTGCAGCTCGACGGTGCCGCAACCCTGGTGCTGACCTTCTCTATTCCGCTGCAGCCGGATCAGGATTTCTCGCGTACCGTCCATCTGGTGGATAAGAAAAGCGGCAAGGTCGATGGTGCCTGGGAGCTGGCGCCGAATCTGAAAGAGCTGCGCCTGCGCCACCTTGAGCCAAAGCGTAATCTGGTGCTCACCGTTGACCCCGAACTGCAGGCTCTCAATAAAGCCACGCTCGGTCAGGGTATCGAAAAAACTATCGATACCCGTGATATTCAGCCAAGCGTCGGTTTTGCCAGCCGTGGCTCGCTGCTGCCGGGCAAGGTGGTGGAAGGGCTGCCGGTTATGGCGCTTAATGTTGATAATGTCGACGTCAATTTCTTCCGCATTAAACCGGAATCGCTTGCGGCCTTCGTCAGCCAGTGGGAATACCGCAATGCGATGAGTAACTGGGAATCTGATGAGCTGTTGAAAATGGCCACCCTGGTCTACACCGGTCGTTTTGACCTGAACCCGCAGCGAAACACCCGTGAAAAACTGCTGCTGCCGCTGCGCGATATCAAACCGCTGCAGGAGGCCGGGGTCTATATCGCGGTGATGAATCAGGCCGGAAAATACAGCTACAGTAACGCGGCGACGCTGTTCACTCTGAGCGATATCGGCGTTTCTGCTCACCGTTATCACAACCGGATTGATGTCTTTACCCAGAGCCTGGAAAACGGCGCGGCGCAGTCCGGTATTGACGTACAGCTTCTCAATGCCAGCGGTCAGCCGCTGGCTCAGGCCACCAGCGATGCCCAGGGCCATGCCCAGCTACAGACTGATAAAGAAGCCGCGCTGCTGCTGGCGCGCAAAGACGGGCAGACCACGCTTCTGGATCTGAAGCTTCCGGCACTCGATCTCTCTGAATTCTCGATTGCAGGTGCGCCGGGCTACAGCAAGCAGTTCTTCATGTTTGGCCCGCGCGACCTCTATCGTCCTGGCGAAACGGTTATCCTGAACGGCCTGCTGCGCGACAGCGACGGTAAGCCACTGACTGAACAGCCGGTGAAACTGGAAGTGGTGAAACCGGATGGCCAGGTGATTCGCTCGGTGGTGAGCAAGCCGGTCAACGGGTTGTATCAGTTTACTTATCCGCTCGACAGCGGAGCGGCGACCGGCATGTGGCATATTCGCGCCAACACCGGCGACAATCAGCAGCGTGAATGGGATTTCCATGTTGAAGATTTCATGCCGGAGCGAATGGCGCTCAACCTGACGACGCAGAAGCAGCCGCTGGCCCCTGCCGATGAGGTGAACTTTGAGGTGACGGGTTACTACCTGTACGGTGCGCCCGCGAATGGCAACACTCTGCAGGGCAAGTTGTTCCTGCGCCCGTTGCGTGACGCGGTGGCAGCGCTGCCGGGCTATCAGTTTGGTGATATTGCCGAAGAGAATCTCTCCCGCACCCTCGATGAAGTACAGCTGGCGCTGGACGACAAAGGCCATGGGACGGTGAATACCGCAAGTCAGTGGCAGGAGAGCCATTCCCCTCTGCAGGTGATTTTGCAGGCAAGCCTGCTGGAATCCGGCGGTCGTCCGGTTACTCGTCGTGCCGAACAGGCAATCTGGCCTGCACCGGTATTGCCGGGGATCCGCCCTGAGTTCGCCGCCAAACCGGTCTATGACTACCGGACAGATACCACCGTCAATCAGCCGATTGTGGATGAAAACAGCGATGCAGCATTCGACATTGTCTACGCCAACGCGCAGGGGCAAAAACAGGCGGTCTCTGGCCTGAAAGTACGCCTCGTCCGCGAACGCCGCGACTACTACTGGAACTGGTCAGAAAACGATGGCTGGCAGTCCCGCTTCGACCAGAAAGATCTGGTAGAAGCGGAGCAGGCGCTGGATCTGAAAGCCGATGAAACCGGGAAAGTGAGCTTCCCGGTAGAGTGGGGCTCTTATCGCCTGGAAGTGAAAGCGCCTGACGATACCGTCAGCAGCGTCCGCTTCTGGGCGGGTTACAGCTGGCAGGATAACAGCGATGGCACCGGCGCGGCGCGTCCTGACCAGGTGACCATGAAGCTCGATAAACCAGCCTACAAACCGGGCGACACCATCAAATTGCATATTGCGGCTCCGGCGGCAGGTAAAGGCTATGCGATGGTGGAATCCAGCCAAGGGCCGCTGTGGTGGCAGGAGATCGACGTCCCGGCGGAAGGTATGGACTTGTCCATCCCGGTTGATAAGGCGTGGAACCGCCACGATCTCTACCTCAGTACGCTGGTTGTGCGCCCTGGGGATAAATCAAAATCCGCCACGCCAAAACGTGCCGTCGGCCTGCTGCACCTGCCGCTTGGCGACGAAAACCGTCGTCTCGATATCCATCTCGACAGCCCGGCGAAAATGCGCCCCAACCAGCCGCTGACCGTGAAGGTGAAAGCAACCAGCAAATCAGGCGAACTGCCGAAGCAGGTCAACGTGCTGCTGTCGGCGGTCGACAGCGGGGTGCTGAATATCACCGACTACGTCACTCCCGATCCGTGGAATGCATTCTTCGGCCAGAAGCGCTATGGCGCGGATATCTATGATATTTACGGTCAGGTCATCGAAGGCCAGGGGCGTCTTGCCAGCCTGCGTTTTGGTGGTGATGGCGATGAGCTAAAACGCGGCGGTAAACCGCCGGTTAATCATGTGACTATCGTTGCCCAACAGGCGCAGCCGGTGATGCTCGACGACAAAGGAGAAGGGACCGTCACGCTGCCAATCGGTGATTTCAACGGTGAGCTGCGGGTGATGGCGCAGGCGTGGAACGCCGACGACTTTGGCAGCAGCGAAAGTAAAGTGGTCGTTGCAGCGCCGGTGATTGCCGAAATGAACATGCCGCGCTTTATCGCCGGTGGTGACACCACGCGTCTGGTGCTGGATATCACCAACCTCACTGATGCACCGCAAACGCTTAACGTTCAACTGACAGCTGCGGGGCTGCTGGCGCTTGAAGGTGGACAGCCACAGCCGGTGAAACTGGCTCCGGGCGCGCGAACCTCGCTGTTTATTCCGGTACGTGCCGGGGAAGGGTTTGGTGACGGAGAAGTAAGCGCCGTGGTCAGCGGCATGACTCTGCCGGGCGAAACGCTGCCTGCGCTCAATAAGCAGTGGAAGCTCGGCGTACGCCCGGCGTTCCCGGCGCAGACCGTTAACTCCGGCGTGGCGTTGCAGCCAGGCGAAAGCTGGAGCACACCGCAGACGCATATTCAGGGCTTCTCTCCGGTAACGCTTGAAGGGCAACTGCTGCTGAGCGGTAAACCGCCGCTGAACCTGGCGCGCTATATCCGTGAATTGAAGGCATATCCCTACGGCTGCCTGGAGCAAACCGCCAGCGGCCTGTTCCCTTCGCTCTACACCAACGCCCAGCAGCTGAAAAGCTTAGGCATCGTCGGTGACAGCGATGACAAACGCCGCGCCGCGGTGGATATTGGTATTTCTCGTCTGCTGCAAATGCAGCGTGATGACGGTGGTTTCGCGCTCTGGGATCGCGAAGGGCCGGAAGAGTACTGGCTTACCGCCTACGTGATGGATTTCCTCGTGCGTGCCGGTGAGCAGGGCTACAGCGTTCCGGCAGAAGCGCTCACGAAGGGTAATAATCGTCTGCTGCGCTATCTGCAGGAGCCGGGGCTGATGACCATTCGCTACAGTACCGATTCTCAGGCCAGCCGTTTTGCGGTGCAGGCCTATGCGGGGCTGGTGCTGGCGCGTCAGCAAAAAGCGCCCCTCGGCGCACTGCGTGAAATCTGGGATCGTCATGCCCAGGCGCGTGCAGGTTTGCCGCTGATGCAGCTTGGTCTGGCGCTGAAAATGATGGGGGATGCGCCACGCAGTGAAGCCGCGTTGAAGCTGGCGCTCACTACGCCGCGTAATGATAAAAAAGGCTGGATGGCGGACTACGGCAGCCCGCTTCGTGATAACGCCCAGATGCTGTCGCTGCTGGAAGAAAACAAGCTGCTGCCGGATGCGCAAAACACGCTGCTGAATACCCTTTCACAGCAGGCATTTGGTGAGCGCTGGCTTTCCACCCAGGAGATGAACGCGCTGTTCCTGGCAGCCAAAGGATTGCAGGATCTGCCGGGCAACTGGCAGGCGCAGACCTCGCTTACGGCCGAACCGCTGGCGGGAGATAAAGCGCAAACCCGTAACCTGACTGGCGATCAGCTGGCGGCACTCAACGTCACCAATACCGGCACACAGCCGCTGTGGCTGCGCCTCGACAGCAGCGGCTACCCGACCAGTGCACCGCAGGTGGCAAGTAACGTGCTGCAGATTGAACGCCAGTTCCTCGGCACCGACGGGCAGCTGAAGTCGCTTTCCTCGCTGCGCAGTGGTGACCTGGTGCTGGTGCATCTGCAGATCAAAGCCAACCGTAATGTACCGGATGCGCTGGTGGTTGATTTGCTACCGGCCGGGCTCGAGCTGGAAAACCAGAACCTGGCCAACAGCGCGGCCAGCCTGCAGGACAACGCCAGCGAAGTGCAAAACCTGGTGAACCAGATGCAGCAGGCGGACATTCAGCATATGGAGTTCCGTGATGACCGCTTTGTGGCGGCGGTAGCGGTGAACGAGTATCAGCCAGTTACGCTGGTGTATCTCGCGCGTGCGGTGACCCCGGGCGCGTACCAGGTGCCGGTCCCGCAGGTCGAATCGATGTATGTACCGCAGTGGCGGGCGAACGGCGCGGCGCAAGGGCCGCTCATCGTCGCACCGTAATATGTCATTGCTGCGTATCCGAAAAACCCGCTGGCTTTGGCTGGCGGGTCTTTTTATTGCCCTCTGGCTGGCTATCTGGCTCGCCGATCGTATCTGGCCGCTGCCGTTGAAAGAGGTGGCTCCTGCACGGGTGGTGGTTGCCGAAGACGGTACACCGCTGTGGCGTTTCGCCGATGCCGAAGGGATCTGGCGCTACCCGGTGACGCTGGACGAGGTTTCTCCCCGTTATCTTGATGCGTTGATCCAGTATGAGGATCGCTGGTTCTGGGATCATCCCGGTGTGAATCCGCTGTCGATCGCTCGGGCGGCCTGGCAGGATCTGACTTCCGGGCGTGTGGTTTCCGGCGGGAGCACGCTGACCATGCAGGTGGCGCGCCTTCTCGATCCCCACCCCCGAACCTTTGGCGGCAAAATCCGCCAGCTGTGGCGGGCCATGCAGCTGGAATGGCATCTGTCCAAGCGCGAGATCCTCACTTTATACCTCAACCGCGCCCCGTTCGGCGGCACGCTGCAGGGGATTGGCGCGGCGAGCTGGTCCTATCTCGGTAAACCGCCGTCGCAGATGAGCTACTCGGAAGCGGCGCTGCTGGCGGTACTGCCGCAGGCACCGAGCCGTTTACGCCCGGACCGCTGGCCAGCACGCGCCCAGGCGGCGCGCGACAAAGTGCTGGCAAGGATGCTGACCCAGGGCGTCTGGTCACAAAAGGTGGTTAACGAAGCGCGCGAGGAGCCGGTGTGGCTGTTCCCGCGGCAGATGCCGCAGCTGGCACCGCTGTTTTCACGCAAGGTGCTGAATCAAAGCCAGGCCGGGAAAGTGGTTACCACTCTCGATGCCAGCCTGCAGCGTCAGCTTGAAGAGATGGCGTTGAACTGGAAATCTCGTCTGCCGCCGCGCAGTTCGCTGGCGATGGTGGTGGTCGATCACACCGATATGAAGGTTCGCGCCTGGATTGGATCGGCGGATATCAGCGACGACAGCCGTTTTGGCCATATTGATATGGTGTCGGCTGTCCGCTCACCGGGATCGGTGCTGAAGCCGTTTATCTACGGCATGGCGATGGATGAAGGGCTGATTCACCCGGCTTCGCTATTGCAGGACGTACCCCGACGCTTCAGTGATTATCGCCCCGGAAATTTTGACAGCGGCTTTCATGGCCCGGTCAGCATGAGTGAAGCGCTGGTACGTTCGCTGAACCTGCCCGCCGTGCAGGTGCTTGAAGCCTATGGGCCGAAGCAGTTCGCCGGGCGGTTACGTAACGCCGGCCTGCCGCTCATTTTACCGGCGGGGGCGGAACCGAATTTATCGCTGATCCTCGGCGGTGCCGGAGCGAGGCTTGCCGATATTGTGGCGGCTTACAGCGCCTTTGCGCGTCATGGTAAAGCCGGACGCCTGCGTCTGCTGCCGGGCGATCCGTTGCTTGAGCGCCCGCTGTTGTCTCCGGGCTCTGCGTGGGTGATTCGGCGCATCCTGGCCGGGGAAGATAGCCCGCTGCCGGATACCGCGCTCCCGGCGGTGGTTCCGCTGGCGTGGAAGACCGGCACCAGCTACGGCTACCGCGATGCCTGGGCTATCGGGATTAACGCCCGCTATGTGATAGGTATCTGGACCGGGCGACCAGACGGTACGCCGGTGGTGGGCCAGTTTGGCTACGTCAGTGCTATCCCGCTGTTAAATCAGGTGAGTAACCTGCTGCTCTCCAGAGCGACGGCGGGGCGAGGTGGACTGACGGTTGACCCGCGTCCTGATTCAGTCAGTGCAGCCACGGTGTGCTGGCCGGGAGGGCAAACGTTGCCCGCGGGTGACAGCAACTGTCGTCGCCGACTGGCGACCTGGCTTGTCGACAGCAGCCAGCCGCCAACGCTGCTGCTGCCGGGGCAAGAAGGGATGCGCGGGATCCGCTTCCCTGTCTGGCTGAACGACGAAGGAAAACGCGTGGCGGCCGATTGTCCCGGGGCGGTAGAGAAAACGCTGGAGGTTTGGCCGCTACCGCTGGAGCCCTGGCTGCCAGCCAGTGAAAAACGCGCGGCGCGCCTGCCGCCGGCATCGAAAAGCTGCCCTCCGCTCAGAGAGCAGAACATCGTCCCGCTGGTGCTTTCCGGGGTGCAAAATGGAGCGGTGATAAAACGTTTACCGGGGGAGAGCAGGGCGTCGCTTGCGCTGCAAACTACTGGTGGAGAGGGGCGGCGCTGGTGGTTCATCAACGGTGAGCCGCAGGAAGCAAGCGGTGCCAGCGCCACGCTACAACTTGATAAATCAGGTGAGTATCAGCTTCTGGTGATGGATGAGGCTGGACAAACGATCACCGCGGTGTTTACCTTGCAGTGATTTCGGGACCCGCTGACGGCAATATTGTGTTGCTAAAAATCAGCTTATTTTAAAAAAATGTTACCTTCATCCATAGGCAAGCGCATTTTTGCTCTTTATAATTCGCGCCAGATTTTTACCGCGTAAAGCGCAACATCATAGAACAACACTTGAGGTAATCATGGCTATCGAACGTACTTTCTCTATCATCAAACCAAACGCGGTGGCAAAAAACGTGATTGGCAATATCTTTACTCGCTTTGAAGCGGCGGGTTTCAAAATTGTCGGTACCAAAATGCTGCACCTGAGCGTTGAACAGGCTCGTGGCTTCTACGCCGAGCACGACGGCAAGCCGTTCTTCGACGGTCTGGTTGAATTCATGACTTCCGGCCCGATCGTTGTCTCCGTGCTGGAAAGCGAAAACGCGGTACAGCGTCACCGTGATCTGCTGGGCGCAACCAACCCGGCGAACGCGCTGGCGGGTACTCTGCGCGCTGACTACGCTGACAGCTTCACTGAAAACGGCACCCACGGTTCTGACTCCGTTGAATCTGCCGCCCGCGAAATCGCCTACTTCTTTGGCGAAGGCGAAGTCTGCCCGCGCACGCGCTAATTGATTTACTGATTGCCGCGCGCAGACGTGGCATTCATGCGCCATAATTTGTACAATGCAACGCCCCCAATTTGCGGGGCGTTTCTTTTTAACCCTCCACGGGCCATAACGTGTAACAACGAGGCCGGAAAATATTATGTCTGAATTAGTTAACACCACTGAAGTCGTCACGCCTGCGGTTCCTAATAAAAATGGAAAAATCAACCTGTTGGATCTGAACCGCCAGCAGATGCGTGAATTCTTTAAAGATATGGGCGAGAAGCCATTTCGTGCCGATCAGGTCATGAAGTGGATGTACCACTATTGCAGCGATGACTTTGATGAGATGACTGATATCAACAAAGTCCTGCGCGGCAAACTGAAAGAAGTGGCGGAAATTCGTGCTCCGGAAGTTGTTGAAGAGCAGCGCTCCTCCGATGGCACCATCAAATGGGCGATTGCCGTCGGCGATCAGCGCGTTGAAACGGTCTACATTCCGGAAGAAGACCGCGCTACGCTGTGCGTCTCTTCACAGGTAGGTTGTGCATTAGAGTGCAAGTTCTGCTCTACGGCGCAGCAGGGCTTTAACCGTAACCTGCGGGTGTCGGAAATTATCGGCCAGGTGTGGCGCGCGGCCAAAATCATTGGTGCGGCCAAAGTCACCGGCACCCGTCCTATCACCAACGTGGTAATGATGGGGATGGGCGAACCGCTGCTCAACCTGACCAACGTCGTCCCGGCCATGGAAATCATGCTTGATGATTTCGGTTTTGGTCTGTCTAAACGTCGTGTCACGCTTTCCACCTCAGGTGTGGTTCCGGCGCTGGATAAGCTCGGCGATATGATTGATGTGGCGTTAGCTATCTCTTTGCACGCTCCGAACGACGAAATTCGTGACGAAATTGTACCTATTAACAAAAAGTACAATATTGAAACGTTCCTCGCCGCCGTGCGCCGTTATCTGGAGAAATCCAACGCGAACCAGGGTCGCGTGACCATCGAGTATGTGATGCTCGACCACGTGAACGACGGTACCGAGCACGCGCATCAGCTGGCTGAGCTGCTGAAAGACACGCCGTGTAAGATAAATCTGATTCCGTGGAACCCGTTCCCGGGGGCACCGTATGGTCGCAGCTCCAATAGCCGTATCGATCGCTTCTCTAAAGTGCTGATGGAATATGGCTTTACCACCATCGTGCGTAAAACCCGTGGTGATGATATCGACGCGGCCTGCGGGCAGCTGGCGGGCGACGTTATCGACCGTACCAAACGTACCATGCGTAAACGTATGCAGGGTGAACCTATTACGGTAAAAGCCGTCTGATAGGCTGAACCGCGCGTTTCAGATGAGGCGCGCGGTTCAACTGGTGATGGATTAGGCAAAATGCATCTGCAACGTTAATAATTACGGTGCGTTTCCGTCTCTATTAAGGCAGTATGTAGCGGTTCAATAACTTATACTCGTCATACTTATAGATAAGCTTATTCGCGGTGCTGGGCATCCGGCATCAGACTCTTTAATTTCACGTACCAGCAGTTGTAGCGAATGAATACTGAAGCCAACCACGACCAACAAGCAGCACAAACCACGGGTACACGTCTGCGCAACGCCCGTGAACAACTCGGACTCAGCCAGCAAGCGGTCGCTGAACGCTTGTGCCTGAAGGTTTCCACGGTTCGCGATATTGAAGACGATAAGGCTCCTGCCGATCTGGCTTCAACGTTCCTGCGTGGTTACATCCGCTCCTATGCCCGTCTGGTGCATATCCCGGAAGAAGAACTGTTACCGATGATGGAGAAGCAGGCACCGGTCAGAGCCGCGAAAGTGGCACCGATGCAGACCTTCTCCCTTGGCAAGCGTCGTAAGAAACGCGACGGCTGGCTGATGAGCTTCACCTGGCTGGTGTTGTTCGTGGTTATCGGCCTGACGGGCGCATGGTGGTGGCAGAACCACAAAGCGCAGCAGGAAGAAATCACCACGATGGCCGATCAGTCTTCCGCAGAACTGAACGCCAACGACAGCAGCAGCTCTCAGAACGTCCCGCTGGATACCAGCGGTGGCGCTCAGGCCCCGGATACCGCAGCGGCCTCAACCGCACCGGCAACGCCGGTTGAAGCTCCGGCTCCGCAGACCCAGGCTCCGACGGCACCCGCCGCGCAGGCTCCGGTTACTCAGGCCAACAACAATGCGGTTGTAGCGCCTTCACAGGCAAACGTAGAGACTCAGGCACCGGCAACTGCGGCATTGCCGACTGACCAGGCCGGTGTTGCAGCGACTACCGCTGCGGCCGATCCTAACGCGCTGGTGATGAACTTTACCGCTGACTGCTGGCTCGAAGTGAGCGATGCAACAGGCAAAAAACTGTTCAGCGGGCTGCAGCGTAAAGACGGCACGCTTAACTTAGCCGGAAAGGCGCCTTACAAGTTTAAAATTGGTGCTCCGGCAGCGGTGCAGATCCAGTACCAGGGGAAACCGGTCGATCTCAGCCGCTTTATTAAAACTAACCAGGTTGCGCGCTTTACGTTGAACGCCGAAACCGCACCGGCACAGTAATTAGTAAGACGCGTAATGCGGGAGATTTTTCATGCATAACCAGGCTCCAATTCAACGTAGAAAGTCGACACGCATTTACGTTGGGAACGTGCCGATTGGCGATGGGGCTCCCATCGCCGTACAGTCAATGACCAATACCCGCACCACGGACGTTGCTGCGACGGTCAATCAGATTAAAGCGCTGGAACGCGTTGGTGCAGATATTGTCCGCGTTTCCGTGCCGACAATGGACGCCGCCGAGGCGTTCAAGCTCATCAAACAGCAGGTTAACGTCCCGCTGGTCGCCGATATCCACTTCGATTACCGTATTGCTCTCAAAGTCGCGGAGTACGGCGTGGATTGCCTGCGTATTAACCCGGGCAACATCGGTAGCGAAGATCGTATCCGCCAGGTTGTTGACTGCGCGCGCGATAAAAACATTCCTATCCGTATCGGCGTGAATGCCGGATCGCTCGAAAAAGATCTGCAGGAAAAATACGGTGAACCGACCCCGCAGGCGCTGCTGGAATCGGCGATGCGTCACGTGGATCACCTCGATCGTCTCAACTTCGACCAGTTCAAAGTGAGCGTGAAAGCCTCTGACGTGTTCCTGGCCGTTGAGTCGTACCGCCTGCTGGCGAAGCAAATCGATCAACCGTTGCACCTCGGGATCACCGAAGCCGGTGGCGCACGTGCCGGATCGGTCAAGTCGGCGATCGGTCTTGGCCTGCTGCTCTCTGAAGGGATCGGCGACACGCTGCGTATTTCGCTGGCGGCGGATCCGGTTGAAGAGATCAAAGTCGGATTCGATATCCTGAAGTCCCTGCGCATCCGTTCCCGCGGCATCAACTTTATCGCCTGCCCGACCTGCTCGCGTCAGGAGTTTGACGTCATTGGGACCGTCAATGCGCTGGAGCAGCGTCTGGAAGACATCATCACCCCGATGGACGTTTCCATCATCGGTTGCGTGGTGAATGGCCCAGGTGAAGCGCTGGTATCGACTCTCGGCGTAACCGGCGGCAACAAGAAAAGCGGCCTGTATGAAGACGGCGTGCGTAAAGACCGACTGGATAACGAAGACATGATTGCGCAGCTTGAAGCGCGTATTCGTGCTAAGGCAAACCAGCTGGACGAGACGCAGCGCATCAACGTGCAACAGCTTGAAAGTAAATAACGAGATGGGAAGCCGCTGGCTTCCCGTGTATGATTGAACCCGCGGGCGCGTGAGCGCAGTGGGTTCATTTTTGTATATAGAAAGAGAAAAAACGTGGCAAAAAACATTCAAGCCATTCGCGGCATGAACGATTATCTGCCTGGCGAAACCGCCATCTGGCAGCGCATTGAAGGCACACTGAAGCAGGTGCTCGGCAGCTACGGTTACAGTGAAATCCGTTTGCCGATTGTAGAGCAGACCCCGTTATTCAAACGCGCAATTGGTGAAGTGACCGACGTGGTTGAAAAAGAGATGTATACCTTTGAGGACCGCAACGGCGACAGCCTGACCCTGCGTCCGGAAGGTACGGCGGGCTGTGTACGCGCCGGCATCGAGCATGGTCTGCTGTACAATCAGGAACAGCGCTTGTGGTATATCGGGCCGATGTTCCGCCATGAACGTCCGCAGAAAGGGCGCTATCGTCAATTCCATCAGCTGGGTTGCGAAGTCTTTGGTCTGCAGGGCCCGGATATCGACGCCGAGCTCATCATGCTGACCGCCCGCTGGTGGCGCGCGCTGGGTATTGCGAACGACGTCAGCCTCGAACTGAACTCTATCGGTTCACTCGAAGCCCGCGCCAACTATCGCGATGCGCTGGTCGCCTACCTGGAACAGCATCAGGAAAAGCTCGACGAAGACTGCAAACGTCGCATGTACACCAACCCACTGCGCGTGCTGGACTCTAAAAACCCGGAAGTGCAGGCGCTGTTGAACGATGCGCCAGCGCTGAGTGATTACCTGGATGCCGATTCCAAAGAACACTTTGCCGGGCTGTGTAAACTGCTCGACGACGCCGGTATTGCGTATACCGTCAATCAACGTCTGGTTCGTGGTCTTGATTACTATAATCGTACCGTTTTCGAATGGGTCACTAACAGCCTCGGTTCCCAGGGAACCGTCTGCGCCGGTGGCCGTTACGATGGTCTGGTAGAACAGCTGGGTGGTCGCGCGACTCCGGCCGTCGGTTTCGCGATGGGTCTTGAGCGACTTGTTTTGTTAGTTCAGGCAGTTAATCCGGAATTTAAAGCCGATTCTGTTGTCGATATATACCTGGTGGCTTCCGGAACGGATACGCAGAGCGCAGCAATGCGTCTGGCGGAGCAGATCCGTGATGCGGTCCCGGGCGTTAAACTGATGACTAACCACGGTGGCGGTAACTTTAAAAAGCAGTTTGCTCGTGCCGATAAGTGGGGCGCTCGCGTCGCACTGGTTCTGGGTGAATCTGAAATTGCCGACCGCAACGTGGTCGTGAAAGATTTACGCTCCGGCGAGCAAACCACCGTAACGCAGGATAGCGTTGCTGCGCATTTACGCACACTTCTGGGCTAATCTCCCGGGAAACATCATTCAGGAGAAGGACTGCGTGGAAATTTACGAAAACGAAAACGAACAAGTCGACGCGATTAAACGTTTCTTTGTAGAAAACGGTAAAGCGCTGGCTGTTGGGGTAATTCTCGGGGTAGGTGCGCTGGTTGGCTGGCGCTACTGGACGTCGCATCAGGCAGACTCTGCCAGAGAGACATCCCAGTCATATGAAACGGCGATTACCGCACTGAATTCAGGTAAACCTGACGCCATTGCGGCCGCTGAGAAATTCGCGGCGGAATCAAAAACCAGCTATGGTGCTTTTGCTTCCCTGGAGCTGGCACAGCAGTTTGTTGATAAAGGCGAACTTGATAAAGCAGAAAAACAGCTGCAGCAGGGGCTGACCGCCGCTTCCGATGATAATCTGAAGTCGGTCATCAACATGCGTCTGGCGCGCGTTCAGCTGCAGCTTAAGCAGCAGGATGCCGCCCTGAAAACCCTCGACGGGATTAAGGGTGAAGGCTGGACCGCTATCGTCGCGGATCTGCGCGGCGAAATCCTGCTCAGCAAAGGCGATAAGCAGGGGGCGCGTACCGCCTGGGAAGCGGGCGTTAAGAGTGATGCTTCACCGGCGCTCAGCGAAATGATGCGCATGAAAATAAATAATTTGTCCATCTGAGAGGGACGCGATGCAATTGCGTAAATTACTTTTGCCAGGACTGCTTTCAGTAACGTTGCTGAGTGGTTGCTCTTTGTTCAACAGCGAAGAAGACGTTGTGAAAATGTCTCCGTTGCCGACTGTTGAAAATCAGTTTACGCCTTCTACCGCGTGGGATACCTCGGTAGGAAGCGGTATTGGTGACTTCTATTCCAACCTGCACCCTGCGTATGCCGATAACGTCGTGTATGCCGCAGACCGTAAAGGCACCGTTAAGGCGATGAACCTCGGTGACGGTAAAGAAGTCTGGTCCGTGAATCTGGCAGAAAAAGACGGCTGGTTCTCTCATGCTCCAGCACTGCTCTCCGGCGGCCTGACGGTCTCTGGCGGTCATGTTTATGTGGGTAGCGAAAAGGCTAAAGTTTACGCGCTCAATACCAGCGATGGTACCGTAGCGTGGCAGACGACCGTTGCCGGTGAAGCGATGTCGCGTCCGGTTATCAGCGACGGCATGGTGATTGTGCATACCAGCAACGGCCTGTTGCAGGCGCTGAACGAATCTGACGGTGCCGTGAAGTGGACCGTTAACCTCGATATGCCTTCTCTGTCGCTGCGTGGCGAATCTGCCCCGGCGGTAGCGTACGGCGCTGCCATTGTGGGTGGTGACAACGGGCGCGTGAGCGCGGTGATGCTCCAGCAGGGCCAGCTTATCTGGCAGCAGCGTATCTCCCAGGCAACCGGCCCGACTGAAATCGACCGTTTGAGCGACGTTGATACCACTCCTGTTATCGTTAACGGCGTGGTTTACGCGCTGGCGTATAACGGTAACCTGACCGCGCTGGATCTGCGCAGCGGCCAGATCATGTGGAAACGTGAGCTGGGCTCGGTAAACGACTTCATCGTCGATGGTGACCGCATTTACATGGTTGACCAGAACGATCGTGTGCTGGCGCTGACTACCGAAGGCGGCGTGACCCTGTGGACGCAAAGCGATCTGCTGCATCGTCTGCTGACCTCTCCGGTGCTGTATAATGGCAGCCTGGTGGTCGGTGACAGCGAAGGTTACATGCACTGGCTCGACCCGCAGAACGGCAGCTTTGTCGCTCAGCAGAAGGTCGACAGCTCTGGTTTCCTGACCGACCCGGTTATCGCTGACGGCAAATTGCTGATTCAGGCGAAAGGCGGCACGGTGTACGCAATTACGCGTTAATCCACGCGGGTTGTGAGTTATACTAGACGGCTCCTGGGCACCAGGGGCCGTTTGACTTTGTAAAACGGCGCGTGAAGCGACGTGATATTGAATTTGATGAGGCATTTAACATGGTACCTGTGGTCGCGCTTGTCGGGCGCCCTAACGTAGGAAAATCCACGCTTTTTAACCGCCTGACGCGTACCCGTGACGCGCTGGTTGCGGATTTCCCGGGTCTGACTCGTGACCGTAAGTACGGTCGTGCTGAAGTGGAAGGGCGTGAATTCATCTGTATCGATACCGGCGGAATTGATGGCACAGAAGATGGTGTAGAAACCCGCATGGCGGAACAGTCGCTGCTGGCGATTGAAGAAGCTGACGTCGTGCTGTTTATGGTGGATGCGCGCGCTGGCCTGATGCCGGCGGATACCGCGATCGCTAAGCACCTGCGTTCTCGTGAAAAACCGACCTTCCTGGTGGCGAACAAAACTGACGGTATCGATGCCGATCAGGCCGTTGCCGATTTCTGGTCTCTGGGTCTTGGCGAAATTTATCCAATTGCGGCCTCTCATGGTCGCGGTGTTACCAGCCTGCTGGAAACCGTGCTGCTGCCGTGGGTTGACGAAGTTAATCCGCCGGAAGAAATCGACGAAGACGCTGAGTACTGGGCGCAGTTTGAAGCCGAACAAAACGGCGAAGAAGTCGAAGAACCGGAAGACACGTTTAATCCGCAGGATCTGCCGATTAAACTTGCTATCGTCGGTCGCCCGAACGTAGGTAAGTCTACACTTACTAACCGTATTCTCGGTGAAGAACGCGTGGTGGTGTACGACATGCCGGGCACCACGCGCGACAGTATCTACATTCCGATGGAACGCGATGAACGTGAGTACGTACTCATTGACACCGCGGGCGTGCGTAAGCGCGGTAAAATCACCGATACGGTAGAAAAGTTCTCGGTTATCAAAACGCTGCAGGCGATTGAAGACGCTAACGTAGTGCTGCTGGTGATTGACGCCCGCGAAGGGATTTCCGATCAGGATCTCTCGCTGCTGGGCTTTATCCTCAATAGTGGGCGCTCACTGGTTATCGTGGTTAACAAGTGGGACGGTCTCAGCAACGAAGTGCGTGAGCAGGTAAAAGAGACCCTCGACTTCCGTCTGGGCTTCATCGATTTTGCCCGCGTACACTTCATCTCTGCGCTGCACGGTAGCGGCGTGGGTAACCTGTTCGAATCCGTACGCGAAGCCTACGACAGCTCTACCCGTCGCCAGAGTACCGCGATGCTGACCCGCATTATGAATATGGCGGCAGACGACCATCAGCCGCCGCTGGTGCGTGGACGTCGCGTGAAGCTGAAATATGCTCACGCCGGTGGTTACAACCCGCCGATTGTCGTTATTCACGGCAACCAGGTGAAAGACCTGCCGGACTCCTACAAGCGCTATCTGATGAACTACTTCCGCAAATCTCTGGACGTAATGGGGACTCCGATCCGCATTCAGTTCAAAGAGGGTGATAACCCGTTTGCGAACAAGCGTAACACCCTGACGCCGAACCAGATGCGTAAGCGTAAGCGCTTAATCAAGCACATCAAGAAAAGCAAATGATGATTTACTGAAAATCATCCGCTTTCACAAATCCAGAAGCCCGCATTATGTCGGGCTTTTTTATTTTCCAGGAGTGTTTAAACTTTCGCACGGCTAATATGGTGGTAAATGATGGTTTTTTGCACCGTACGTTATTAGAAAATTCTATATCATTGAATCAGACGATATAGAGATTTGTTGATTCACCGCTAAATAAAGTTGGCTGGCCCTGATATTTATTAGGAAAAACCTGATGTTAGCCGGGAAATAGCAAGACAATCTAACCTCAATAAACAGCATTTTTGGTTTAAGATAAAGTCCCATTCAGGCGTAAGAAGGAAGAAGGATTAATCCACTGAAAGGACAAATTAAATGGCTGTTCCTGCATATATCTGGCTTTATAACGCCACTGGAACTTTGATTCTGGGAAGTAGTGATGTTCTGTTGCGTGAGGGCTCTATTGAAATGCAGAGCTTTAATCACGGTGTGCACATCCCTTACGATAATACCTTTGGAAGACTCACCGGCACACGTGTGTACGACCAACTAAGTTTTACCAAAGAGTTAGATAAAGCCACACCTTATCTGAACCGCGCAGTCTGTCAGGGGGAAACGCTCCAGCAGGCGATTATTAAATGGTATCGGACTAATGACGCAGGTATAGAGGAGGAGTTCATGCACATCATTATGAAAAATGTCAAAGTGGTGGCGGTGACGCCAGTGATGCATAACTTTAAAAACACTGGCGGCCAGATGAACAATCCTACTGAATCGGTTTCTTTGGCATATGAAAGTATTACCTGGATCTACCTCGACGGGAATATTTCATATACAGACTCATGGAACCAACGAGTGGTAGCTTGATGATCAATTGCAGAGTCGATTTTAATCATCTTTATGACGAAAGTCGCGTGGCTCGGCTGGATGTAAGCGGCGTCGGTTCGTTCCCGGTTTTTTCCGGGTTGGGTGATTTAGCCAACAAGCCTGAATGCTCATACATGACGAATGCTACTGTACCGCCTGGAAGTTACTGGATTGTCGAACGACCATCTGGTGGCATGTTTTCCCACAGTCAAACCTGGTTTAAACATGCGTTTACGGGCAATAATTATTACGATTGGTTTGCCCTGTACCGCAAAGACGGCGTAGTGGATGACTACATGACATTTGATGTAGACGGATCACATCATTATCAACGTGGTCATTTCCGTCTGCATCCCCCACGACCAGACGGTTCAGGCATTAGCGAGGGCTGCATAACCTTTTTCCTTTCTCGCGACTTCTATGTCGTGCGCTCTGCGCTGTTAAAAGCTCACCGTCACCGCATTTTGCAGGGGGATAAGCTCTGGACTTATGGTGATATTACGGTGATTGGTAATGGCTCAGGGAGTTGTAATGTCACGTCCGAGTAAATGGTCGTTACGTATGCTGGCATTTTTGGTTATCGCATTTGTTTTGATGCTCTCAGGGATATTCGATCCGCTCGCCGAAAGCCTGAAATATATCGTCACGAATCTGATGAATTACATCCCGACGGAGAAAGTAGAGCCATACCCTGACCGTGTGGAAGAAAATTATTTTATAATGTACTTATTATTCAATATGTTAACTGCTGCTGTGGTTGTTTGTGTAGCGGAGAAGTTGGTTTGGTTATTTCGGAATACTTAAAGTGGTCAGGTAGTACCTGGTATCCTTAGTGTATGTGTTCTTCTGCGTAATCACTCATGCCTGTGCACGGCAAATTCTCGATCGCTTTGATGTCAATCAATATCCTTTTTTTGCCAACATAAAATCTGAGAAAGTAGACTGTTGTCGAGTTTTCATCTCAAAGTCTGCTTTTTGGTGCTAGAGAAAACTAGCGTCAGGTTATTATGGGATGAAATAACACTTCACCGACGGTAAGAATTGGCCAGATACATAACTGGTCAGCATACCTGTCGGCGTTTACTGCACCACAACACACCTTCCTGGGAGAATTATGCAATCCTCTGCTCATCAAAAAGAGAGCCGAACGTTCTTCGGTCATCCTTATCCGCTTGGCTCACTGTTCTTCACCGAAATGTGGGAGCGTTTCTCGTTTTACGGTATTCGCCCGCTGCTGATCCTGTTTATGGCGGCAACCGTCTATGAAGGCGGCATGGGGCTGGCACGCGAAAACGCTTCTGCCATTGTCGGTATCTTCGCCGGGACCATGTACCTGGCAGCGTTGCCGGGCGGCTGGCTCGCGGATAACTGGCTAGGCCAGCAGAAAGCCGTCTGGTACGGTTCTATCCTGATTGCGCTGGGACACCTGTCGATTGCGCTTTCCGCGGTCATGGGCAACAGCCTGTTCTTTATCGGTCTGATGTTTATCGTTATCGGTTCTGGCCTGTTCAAAACCTGTATCTCGGTGATGGTCGGTACGCTTTATAAGAAAGGCGATGCGCGTCGTGACGGCGGTTTCTCGCTGTTCTACATGGGCATCAACATGGGCTCATTTATTGCGCCGCTTATCTCTGGCTGGCTGATTAAAACCCACGGCTGGCACTGGGGCTTTGGCATCGGCGGTATCGGGATGCTGGTGGCGCTGGTTATTTTCCGCGTGTTTGCCGTTCCGTCGATGAAACGCTACGACCGCGAAGTTGGCCTTGATTCCACCTGGAACAGCCCGGTAGTAAAACGTAACGGCGTGGGCGCGGGCCTGCTGGCGGTGGTAGCTGCCATTGCCGTTATCGTGACGTTGATCATCCAGGGCGTGATTGTGATTAATCCGGTTGCGGTCGCCAGCACGCTGGTTTACGTGATTGCGGCCTCCGTGGCGCTCTACTTTATTTACCTGTTCATGTTCGCGGGGCTCAACCGTAAAGAGCGCGCCAGGCTGCTGGTCTGCTTTATCCTGCTGGTTTCTGCGGCGTTCTTCTGGTCTGCGTTTGAGCAGAAGCCTACGTCGTTTAACCTGTTTGCAAACGACTATACCAACCGCATGATCGGCGATTTCGAAATCCCTGCCGTGTGGTTCCAGTCCATTAATGCGCTGTTTATTATTCTGCTGGCGCCGGTATTTAGCTGGGCCTGGCCGATGCTGGCGCGTAACAACATTCGCCCGAGCAGCATTACCAAGTTCGTTATTGGCATTCTGTGTGCGGCAGCGGGCTTTGGTCTGATGATGCTGGCGGCGCAGAACGTGCTCAGCAACGGTGGGGCGGGTGTTTCTCCGTTCTGGCTGGTGGGCAGCATCCTGATGCTGACCCTGGGTGAACTGTGTCTGAGCCCGATTGGCCTTGCAACCATGACGCTGCTGGCGCCGGAAAGAATGCGTGGCCAGATGATGGGGCTGTGGTTCTGTGCCAGTGCGCTGGGTAACCTCGCGGCCGGTCTGATTGGTGGTCATGTGAAAGCCGATCAGCTTGATATGCTGCCAGATCTGTTCGCCCGCTGCTCTGTGGCGCTGCTTATCTGTGCGGCGGTACTGATTGTGCTGATCGTGCCAGTGCGTCGTATGCTGGCTAACGCTCAGACGAGCAGCGAGCAGAAACCGGTGACTAACGTCTGATATCATGCCGAAGCGGCCGGGGCTGGAATGATGCCCTGGCCTTCGCGCAACGTGGTAAAATGGGGACAGCGTAATTCACCCGAGGAGTTGTGATGTCGATAATCTGCCCGGATTGCCATGCAGAGCTGGAGCCGCAAAACGGCCTGGCGCATTGCGAAAACTGCCATAAAGATATCAATCTGGAAGCGCGTTGCCCGGAGTGTCATCAACCACTCCAGGTGTTAAAAGCATGCGGAGCGGTAGATTATTTCTGCCAGAACGGGCATGGGTTGATCTCGAAAAAACGCGTTGAATTCGTGCCGGTTTAAACCGGCTTTTTCTTGCGCGTTTTCTTCACCGGCGTAATGCCGGTCACTTCACTGGCTATCCAGCCGTCAGCCACGCGCGTATTCAGCGTATCTCCCGCCTTAACCTGTTTGGTTTGCTTCAGCGCTTTTCCGTCGGCTGCGGTCGTCACGCTGTAGCCGCGCGCGAGCGTTGAGAGCGGACTGACGGCTTCGAGATGGGTAACGGCATTGCCGAAGCGTTCGCGGGTGACGCTGAGCTTATCGCGAAGCGTTTGCGCCAGGCGGTACTCCAGCTGCTGAATGCGTGTTTGAGCACGGTGAATGCGTGGCTGCGGATTATGCTGGTTCAGACGCTGCTGCGTGCGGAGCTGGCGCTGCCTGGCGCTCTTCAACTGGTTTTCCATCGCCTGATTCATTCGCTGACGCAGGCGTTCCAGCAGCGTTTGCTGACGTGCGAGGCGCAGCTGCGGATGCTGTTGCTGCAAACGATGGTGAAGCTCGGTGAACCGACGGTGGCGGTGCGCCAGGTAATAGTCCATCGCCATTTCCAGACGCTGCTGCCCGCTTTGCAGCTGACGTAGTAGTTCAGTCTGGTTGCGGCTGACTATCTCTGCCGCTGCCGAAGGAGTTGGTGCGCGCAGGTCGGCAACGAAGTCGGCGATGGTGACGTCGGTTTCATGGCCGACGGCGCTGACCACCGGGATGCGGCTGGCAAAAATTGCCCGCGCCACGCGTTCATCGTTAAAACTCCATAAATCTTCAAGCGCTCCACCGCCACGACCGACAATCAATACGTCACATTCGCCGCGCTGGTTGGCAAGCTCAATGGCGCGAACGATTTGCCCTGGGGCATCGTCACCCTGTACGGCAGTCGGGTAAATAATGACCGGTAAGGAAGGGTCGCGCCGTTTTAGTACGTGAAGAATGTCGTGCAGCGCCGCACCGGTTTTAGAGGTCACCACGCCGACGCAGGTGGCCGGGGAGGGTAGTGCCTGTTTAAACTGCTGCTCGAACAGCCCTTCAGCGGCAAGCGCAGCTTTAAGCTGTTCATACTTCTGCTGGAGTAAGCCTTCACCCGCTGGCTGCATGCTTTCGACAATAATCTGATAGTCGCCGCGCGGTTCATACAAAGTGATGTTGGCGCGGACTAATACCTGTTGCCCGTGCTGCGGTCGAAACGTCACCCGACGGTTGCTGTTGCGAAACATCGCGCAGCGCACCTGGGCGTTATCGTCTTTGAGGGTGAAGTACCAGTGACCGGAAGCGGGTTGGGTGAAGTTAGAGATTTCGCCGCTGATCCACACCTGTCCCATTTCTTGTTCCAGCAGCATTCTGACCGTCTGATTGAGGCGGCTGACAGTATAAATTGCGGGTGATTGGGAGGGTAACATGTGAGCGAGATCAAATTCTAAATCAGCAGGTTATTCAGTCGATAGTAACCCGCTGACAGGGGAGCGCAAGTATTTTTTGCAAAAAAGTGTAGATGCAATCGGTTACGCTCTGTATAATGCCACGGCAATATTTAATATCACCCCAGGTAGAGATATTGCCCATGCTACGTATCGCCAAAGAAGCACTGACGTTTGATGACGTCCTCCTCGTTCCCGCTCATTCCACCGTTCTGCCGAATACCGCTGATCTCGGTACCCAGCTTACGAAAAACATTCGCCTGAACATTCCTATGCTTTCTGCAGCAATGGATACTGTGACTGAAGCGCGTCTGGCTATTGCCCTGGCGCAGGAAGGTGGCATCGGCTTTATTCATAAAAACATGTCTATCGAACGCCAGGCGGAAGAAGTTCGCCGCGTGAAGAAGCATGAATCCGGTATCGTCACCGACCCGCAGACCGTCCTGCCGACGACTACACTGCGTGAAGTGAAAGAACTGACCGAGCGTAATGGTTTTGCTGGTTATCCGGTAGTGACCGAAGCCAACGAGCTGGTGGGTATCATTACTGGCCGTGACGTCCGCTTCGTGACCGACCTGAACCAGGCCGTCAGCGTTTACATGACTCCGAAAGAGCGTCTGGTTACCGTTCGCGAAGGCGAAACTCGTGAAGTTGTGCTGGCGAAGATGCACGAGAAGCGCGTTGAAAAAGCGCTGGTGGTCGACGACAGTTTCCACCTGCTCGGCATGATCACCGTTAAAGATTTCCAGAAAGCAGAACGTAAACCGAACGCCTGTAAAGACGAGCATGGCCGTCTGCGCGTGGGCGCCGCGGTTGGCGCAGGTGCGGGTAACGAAGACCGCGTTGACGCGCTGGTTGCCGCAGGCGTTGACGTGCTGCTGATCGACTCCTCCCACGGCCACTCCGAAGGCGTTCTGCAGCGCATTCGTGAAACCCGTGCTAAATACCCGAATCTGCAAATCATCGGCGGTAACGTCGCGACGGGCGCTGGCGCTCGTGCTCTGGCAGAAGCCGGTTGCAGCGCGGTGAAAGTTGGCATCGGCCCTGGCTCTATCTGTACTACCCGTATCGTTACCGGTGTTGGTGTTCCGCAGATCACTGCGGTTTCCGACGCGGTTGAAGCGCTGGAAGGTACCGGTATTCCGGTTATCGCTGACGGCGGTATCCGTTTCTCCGGTGATATCGCGAAAGCCATCGCTGCAGGCGCTGCTGCTGTCATGGTGGGCTCCATGCTGGCGGGTACCGAAGAATCTCCGGGTGAAATTGAACTCTACCAGGGGCGTTCCTACAAATCTTACCGTGGAATGGGCTCCCTGGGCGCGATGTCCAAAGGCTCTTCCGACCGTTACTTCCAGAGCGATAACGCTGCTGACAAACTGGTTCCGGAAGGGATCGAAGGTCGCGTTGCCTATAAAGGCCGCCTGAAAGAGATAATTCACCAGCAGATGGGCGGCCTGCGCTCCTGTATGGGTCTGACCGGTTGTGGTACTATTGACGAACTGCGTACTAAAGCGGAATTCGTACGTATCAGCGGCGCGGGCATTCAGGAAAGCCACGTTCATGACGTGACTATCACCAAAGAATCCCCGAACTACCGTCTCGGATCTTAATGATTTCTGCGCCCGGTGCTTTCACCGGGCGCTGACTTTTACTCATTGCCATTTGCCTCGGAACAACCGTCAATGACCGACAATATTCATAAGCATCGCATTCTTATCCTCGATTTTGGTTCTCAGTACACTCAGCTGGTCGCGCGCCGCGTGCGTGAGCTTGGCGTTTACTGTGAGCTGTGGGCCTGGGATGTGACTGAAGCCCAGATCCGTGAATTCAATCCAAGCGGTATCATTCTTTCCGGTGGCCCGGAAAGCACCACTGAGCAGAACAGCCCACGCGCGCCGGAATACGTATTTAACGCAGGCGTACCGGTGCTTGGCGTATGCTACGGCATGCAGACCATGGCGATGCAGCTCGGTGGCCACGTTGAAGGTTCTAACGAACGTGAATTCGGCTACGCGCAGGTTGAAGTGAAAACCGACAGCGCGCTGATTCGCGACATCGAAGACGCACTGACCGCTGACGGCAAACCGCTGCTGGACGTCTGGATGAGCCACGGCGATAAAGTTACCGCTATCCCGGCTGACTTCGTGACCGTAGCCAGCACCGATACCTGCCCGTTTGCCATTATGGCTAACGAAGAAAAACGCTTCTACGGCGTGCAGTTCCACCCGGAAGTGACTCACACCCGTCAGGGCCTGCGCATGCTGGAGCGTTTCGTTCGCGATATCTGCCAGTGTGAAGCACTGTGGACTCCGGCTAAGATCATCGACGACGCCGTTGAACGTATCCGTGAACAGGTTGGCGACGATAAAGTGATCCTCGGCCTCTCCGGCGGCGTTGACTCTTCTGTCACCGCAATGCTGCTGCACCGCGCGATTGGCAAAAACCTGACCTGCGTCTTCGTCGATAACGGTCTGCTGCGTCTCAACGAAGCAGAGCAGGTCATGGACATGTTCGGCGACCACTTCGGTCTGAACATCGTTCACGTGGAAGGCGAGCAGCGCTTCCTGGACGCGCTGAAGGGTGAGAACGATCCGGAAGCGAAACGCAAAATCATCGGTCGCGTATTCGTTGAAGTGTTCGACGAAGAAGCGCTGAAGCTGGAAGACGTCAAATGGCTGGCGCAGGGGACTATCTACCCTGACGTTATCGAATCTGCCGCTTCTGCTACCGGTAAAGCACACGTCATCAAATCTCACCACAACGTGGGCGGCCTGCCGAAAGAGATGAAGATGGGTCTGGTTGAGCCGCTGCGTGAGCTGTTCAAAGACGAAGTACGTAAAATCGGTCTGGAGCTGGGCCTGCCGTACGACATGCTGTTCCGTCACCCGTTCCCGGGTCCGGGCCTCGGCGTTCGCGTACTGGGCGAAGTGAAGAAAGAGTACTGCGACCTGCTGCGTCGTGCGGACGCTATCTTCATTGAAGAGCTGCACAAAGCCGATCTGTACAACAAAGTGAGCCAGGCGTTCACCGTGTTCCTGCCGGTCCGTTCCGTTGGCGTGATGGGCGATGGCCGTAAGTACGACTGGGTGGTTTCCCTGCGTGCGGTAGAAACCATCGACTTCATGACGGCGCACTGGGCACACCTGCCGTATGATTTCCTTGGCCGTGTATCCAACCGCATCATCAACGAAGTGAACGGTATTTCCCGCGTCGTGTACGACATCAGCGGCAAACCGCCAGCAACGATTGAGTGGGAATAATCCCCCACAAATAGCATCAGGCGGCCATGTGCCGCCTTTTTTTATTTCAAGGAAGCAGATTAGCGCTGAGGGGTTGTCTCGGTGGCAGGCTGGCTGGATTGCTGGGCTTCTTTTTTATCCTGGTGGTGGTACCAGGCGCCGACGGAGGAGTAGACGAAGCGGCCAAAGAAGAAAAAGAAGCTGATGAGGAGTACGATCCGCGTCATTCGACCGTTAAATCGATGTCGTTTTCGCATACTGGTGGCCTGGCTCACAAAGGGTTCCTTGAAAAATACCCGCATTCGGGCGATAGCGATATTAAGGCATAGTGTGACTTCAGGGTCAACGTTGAGGGATGTAAAAATATATCGCCCAAACATTAGTTTATGTTATGTAAACTAATTAATAAATTCACATCCTTGATTTTTATGGCGATCTGAAGCAAGAAAATTCTAAATTATAAATTCGAGCTGCTATTTTTTTGACTTATGTCAAACACCCCATATGGGCGCCTACTAGAATCTTCCATCCGTACCGCGCAGCAGTTGGTTTCGCGGGAAATATGGTCAGGTTGGATGCCTGTCTGAATATACCCGTCAGGATATTGGGTAATCCGTCGAGCATCTATGAATTTGTTCACGTTATATCGTAATTACCGGGATAAATGGTGGGCGTTACCGCTGATTATTCCGCTGGTATTACTTCCTGTTATTAATCTTGCTAATACGTTTACTCCACTGGAAGGTGGGATCGTCGCACTGTATTACCTGCCGCTGGCATTTATGCTGAGCCTGATGCTCTTTTTCGGCTGGGCAGCGCTGCCTGGAATGTTCCTTGGATTGTGGGTGCATACCACCCGTGGCCTGTCCCTGGGTGAGTCGCTGGGCGTGACCCTCCACTTTCTGATCCCGGTCATTCTGAGCTGGGGCGGATACCGGGCCAGCGTGCCTCGTCGTCACCACGTGTCCCACGGTAACGTCCGCTTGATGTCGCAGCGTCTGTTCTGGCAGATGTTTTTTCCGGCAACGATATTTCTCGTGCTGTTTCAAATTGCGGTTTATCTTGGCCTGCATCCCAGCCGCGAGCAAATGGAAGGTATTAGTCCGCTGAGTCTGCGTACCTTGATAAACTATCAGGCGCTGCTGGTGGGGTGTATCACCGGGGTGCCGCTCTGTTATTTGTTGATCAGGATTATTCGTCACCCGATATATCTTCGCGGATATATTTCCCAGATCCGTCTGCAGTGTGACCCGAAAGTAAAATGGCCTGAAATTCTGCTGTGGGCAGCCGCACTTATTGTGCTGATGGGGATGCTGCTGTGGCCGATGAATACCAGCAGTACGATTTTTAATACAAATTATACGCTGTCATTATTATTACCAGTGATGCTCTGGGGAGCCATGCGGTTTGGTTATCGCTTTATGTCGCTGGTCTGGACGCTGGTACTGATTGTTTCTATTCATTTTTATTATCGCTATTTGCCCGTTTATCCGGGCTACAGTAATCAGTTAGCCATCACCTCATCGAGCTATCTGGTGTTCTCATTTATCGTGGTGTATATGGCCATGCTGGCAACGCGTCAGCGCCTGACCCACGAGCGGGTACGGCGGATGGCATTCCTCGACCCGGTGGTACACATGCCAAACCTGCGGGCGCTGAATCGCTCGTTGGCGATGACACCGTGGTCAGTGCTGTGTTTCCTGCGGGTACCGGAGCTGGAGGTGCTGGGACGCCATTACGGCGTCATGATGCGGATCCAGTACAAACAGAAGATCGCCGAGTGGCTAAAAGTCGTGATGGAAGAAGACGAGCAGGTCTACCAGCTCTCCGGCCACGACCTGGTTATCCGTCTTAATACGGAAGGCTATCAGCGTCGTATTGAGCAGCTCGATGAGCGGGCGAAGCAGTTTCGCTTTAGCTGGGACGGGATCCCGCTACAGCCGCAGATTGGCATCAGCTACTGCTACGTTCGCTCTCCGGTTACTCACCTTTATTTGCTGCTCGGCGAGCTCAGCACCATTGCCGACCTTTCGTTGACTACTTTTCATCCGGAGAACCTGCAGCGCCGCAGTGCAATGCATCTGCAGCAGGGGCTGAAAGATAAAGTGGTGATGATGAATCAGATCCAACAGGCGTTAGAGCAGGATAAATTTCGTCTGATGGCGCAGCCTATCATGGGGGTTCGCGGCGATAACTACTTTGAGATCCTGCTTCGGATGGAAGGGGAGGAGGGCCAGTTGCTGAGCCCCGATAACTTCCTGCCGATAGCCCACGAGTTTGGCCTGTCGTCGCGCATTGATATGTGGGTGCTGGAGCAGACGCTGGCCTTTATGAGCCGTCATCGCCAGGAACTGCCGGGCGTTCGCTTTGCTATCAATCTGTCGCCTTTTACCGCCTGCGGTACACAGGTGGCTAAAGCCGTTCAGCGGCTGCTGAAAACCTGGTCGGTTGAGCCCTGGCAGCTCATCTTTGAGCTGACGGAAAGCCATTCTCTGGCACATCCGGAACAGGCTCGCCAGACCATGGCGGAGTTACAGGAGCTTGGGTGCCGGGTGGCAATAGACGATTTTGGAACCGGCTACGCCAGCTACGCACGGCTTAAAAACGTCAGTGCCGACATCCTCAAAATTGACGGCAGTTTTATCCGCAATATTGTCGACAGCAGCCTCGATTATCAGATTGTGGCCTCTATCTGCCATCTGGCGAGGATGAAGAAAATGCTGGTGGTCGCGGAGTACGTAGAAAACGAAGAAACCCGTCAGGCGGCGATGTCGCTGGGGATTGATTATCTGCAGGGCTACGGCATTGGCAAACCAGAACCGCTGGAGAGTCTGGTTGCCAGTGCCGATGTGAACGCCGCTTAGGCGGCGATCACCGGAGCATCTTCCTCTTTAATCTTAAGCCACCAGCCGGTCACCGACTCCCAGTACTGCTGCTCTTTCTCCAGATCGAGCAGTACCAGGGAGTTCTGGCTGAACCAGTCATGAGGGAAGCAGAGCGTCCAGTGGTGGGCTTCCGTCGTCAGGGTCAGCGTGGGGGGCGTGGTTGTCGCCTGACGCTGATTGTTCAGCAGCACGCCGAGGCGTAGCAGCTGGATCATCGGCAGGAATTGCTTTTTCTTAAACAGCGTAAAGCGCGGGATCTCATCGAGCTTGATGGCTTTACGGTGGCAGCGCACCAGCGTCGCCATCAGCGTTTGTTGCTCCTGGTTAAAGCCCGGCAGATCGCTGTTTTGCAGAATGTAGGCCGAGTGGCGGTGCATTCCGCTGTGATTGATGTTGAGCCCCACCTCGTGCAGCATCACTGCCCATTTCAGCAGCGCTGCCAGCTGCGGGTTGGCGAGTTTTGGGTTTTGCGCTTCCCACTGATCGTACATCTGCATCGTGGTTTCCAGCACGCGGCGCGCCTGTTCCCGGTCGATGTTGTAGTGGTTCGCAAGGCTCTGCGCCGTACGGCTGCGAATATCCTGATGGCGGAAACGACCTTCCATCTCATACAGCACGCCTTCGCGCAGCGCGCCATCGGACAGCCGTAGCTCTTTAATCGCCAGCGCATCAAACACGCCGCAGAGGATAGCGAGCCCCGGCACGAACACCGCTTTACGCTCGTCAGAGAGCCCCGGCATGCTGAGCGCTTCAAAGTTTTTATGCTTCAGTAATTCGTCTACCAGCATTTCAAGACGTTCCGGCGTCACGAAACCGTCTTTCTCACCCATCGCCAGCAGCACCTCGTGGGCAGCTTTGATGGTGCCGGAAGCGCCGAGGGCGACATTCCAGCCGTGAATGCGATACTGCCAGGAGAGGGTCTCCAGCTTCTGGCTTGCCGCGAGGCGCGCACGCTGAAAGTTCTCTTTGTTGATAACGCCGCCCGCGAAGAACATCTGCGCGAAGCTCACGCAGCCCATGCGACGGCTTTCTACCAGTTGGGGTTCGAAGTCTTCACCAATGACCATCTCGGTGGAGCCACCGCCGATGTCGATAACCAGCTTGCGGCCTTTTTCCGGCTGGGTATGTTCCACTCCCATGAAAATCAGTCGCGCTTCTTCGTTACCCGAAATAATTTCGATGGGATAAGGGATAACCTTTTCCGCACGTTTAAGAAATTCCTGCGCATTCAGCGCCACGCGCAGCGTGTGTGTACCCACAATGCAGACGCTGGAGGGGGAGAATCCCTGCAGTCGTTCGGCAAAGAGGGAGAGGCAGCTAAGCCCACGTTCCATCGCTTCTTCGCTGAGCATGTTGTTTTCATTCAGACCATCAGCCAGATGTACTCGTTGCTTCAGGCGGCCAATAATCTGCATCGCGCCGTCAACCACGCGGGCGATGACCATATGAAAACTGTTTGAACCGAGATCTACCGCGGCGAATTCCTGTGGCCGCGGGGAGTTGTCGTGTATGGGCATAGGTTAATCGGGTTGCTCAAGTGATTTGATATAGTCATAAATCGCTAATTGTGCGCGTACTTTACGGCGATTACCGCGCGGAACATAGCGATTACTCAGTTCTTTATCAACATAACGCGCCTTTACAGTGTCGCTGAACAGGAGATCGATAATATCGAGGATCTGCTGTTTGAGACGCGGGTCAAGCAGCGGCGCCGCCACTTCAATACGATAGTCGATGTTGCGCGTCATCCAGTCGGCGGATGAGAGATACACGTTTTTATCGCCACCGTTCTCAAAAATATAGATCCGATCGTGTTCAAGGTAACGGTCAACGATGCTAATTACGCGAATATTCTCGCTGATGCCCTCAAGCTCCGGGATGAGCGAGCACATGCCGCGGATCAGCAGGTTAACCGGTACGCCGGAGCTGGAAGCGGCATACAGCCGGTCAACCAGCCCTTTGTCCACGAGGTTGTTGAGCTTGAGCGTAATGCCGGAAGGCAGGCCGTTCTGCGCGTTGGCAATCTCTTTGTCGATCATCTCGTACAGCAGGCGGCGCGAGTTTTGCGGCGACACCAGCAGATACTCGAAATTCACCGGGCGGTACGGGTTTTCGATAAAGTTGAACACCCGGCGTACCTCGTTGGTGATGCGCGCATCGGCGGTCAGCAGCGAGTAGTCGGTATAAATACGCGCGGTTTTCTCGTTAAAGTTACCGGTGCCGATGTGGGCGTAGCGCACCACGTCATCACCCTCTTTACGCGAGATAAGGAACAGCTTGGCGTGAATTTTAAGGCCGGGCGCTGAGAAGATAACGTGCACCCCGGCGGCGGTCAGACGCTTCGCCCAGTGGATGTTGGCTTCTTCGTCGAAGCGCGCCTGCAGCTCCACGACCACGGTAACTTTTTTGCCGTTATGCGCCGCGTGGATCATGGCATCAATAATGCGTGAGTCTTTGGCGACGCGGTAAATATTGATTTTGATAGCCAGCACGCTCGGGTCGAACGACGCCTGACGCAGCAGTTCCAGCACGTGCTCAAAGGTGTGGTACGGATAGTACAGCAGCACGTCGCGTTCACGGATAGCGTCAAAGCCGTTGCGGAATTTATCAAACCACAGGTGACGCAGGCGAGGCAGCGGCTTGTTCACCAGATTGCCCTTGCCAACATTCGGGAAGCTAATGAAATCTTTAAAATTGTGGTACCGTCCGCCCGGGACGATGGAGTCAAGACGCGAAATAGTCAGCTTTTCACGCAGCATTTCGACCATCGCATCCGGCATATCGCGCTGGTAAACAAAACGCACCGGCTCTGCGGTGAGGCGTTGTTTCAGGCTTGAGGACATCAGCTCCATCAGGCTCGATTCCATCTCGTGAACGAGGTCATACTCGGCATCACGGGTCATCTTCATCGAGTAGGCATTCAGCGCATCGTAATCGAAGAAGCCTTTGAAGATGTCATCGAGGCAGTAGCGCAGGATGTTGTCCAACAGGATCATTGGTTTGCGGCGGCGCGGGGTTTCTGGCGGCAAATTCACAAAGCGCGGGACTTTATCTGACGGAATTTCAAGCAGCGCATATTCGATGTTATCGCCGCGAATAATCTCCACCGCCAGATAGGTGTAATCATCTTTCAGGAACTGTACGAGGTCAGTTTCCCGGGTAATCAGGATCGGGGTAATGTGCTGGCGAAGATACTGCTTAAAGTAGTGACGCAGCCAGTTTTGCTGATTGACCGACAGCTGGCGTTCGTTAATCAGGAAAATTTGATTACGCGCCATCTCGAGCAGCAGCTCGTTATACAGGCTGTCAAACTCCTGATCCGCTTTCAGCACACGGGTCTGGATTTTACCTAACAGGTGTCGGGAATGGGCCGTTAAACCTTGTTCTTCACTGATGATAATACGGCGCTTAAGCTCGGCAAATCGAACTTTATAGAACTCATCAAGGTTGTTGGAATAGATGCCCAGAAAGCGCATGCGTTCAATAAGCGGGTTACTCTTATCGGCCGCTTCCTGGAGTACACGTTCGTTGAAGGATAACCAACTGAGTTCTTTCTCGATATAAAGCTTTTCCTGGCCCATTACTACTCACACTCCGGTTCGTTCACGGGACGCGGTAAATCCGTCTCCATGCTTATATTGCTAGCTTTGTCAGGCGATGTCCAACTGTGCCAGATAAGTATGACAGTTTTCCGGCATTACGCTGGCGCATAGCGAAAAAGTGAAGGGTTTCAGACGGTAATAGCGGGAATGGCCCGGGGCAAAGTACATACCACGGGCACAGAGGAGGCATTATTCGGCGGCGTAGCCCTGCGGCGGCAGCGGGTGACCATCCATCCAGGCCTGACCATCACGCATTTGCAGTCGGCCATCGACAAACCAGCTTATGACCAGCGGGTAAATCGCGTGCTCCTGCACTTGTACGCGGGCGGTGACGTCGTCTTCATCATCACCGGCAAATACCGGGACCTTCGCCTGCAGAATAACCGGCCCGCCATCGAGTTCGTCGGTGACAAAATGCACCGACGTACCATGCTCTTCATCGCCGTTCTCCAGCACCTGGCGGTGCGTGTAAAGACCTGGATATTTCGGTAGCAGAGAAGGGTGAATATTCAGCAAACGGCCCTGATATTGCGCAACAAACTCCGGGCTCAAAATGCGCATATAACCCGCGAGCACCACAATGTCCGGGGCGTAAGCATCGATTTCGCGGATGAGCTCGCGGTCAAAGGCATCACGGCTGGCAAACTGATTCGCCGCAAGTGCATGGGCGGGGATCCCGGCATCACGCGCGCGTTCAAGTCCGAACGCGTCGGCCTTGTTGCTGAATACGGCGCGAATAGCGCCGTTAATCCGTTGCTGTTCGCAGGCGTCAATGATGGCCTGCAGGTTGCTACCATTGCCGGAGATCAGCACGACGATATTTTTCATTCAATGACCACACGCTCTTCGGAATCGGAGTTTTTGATATACCCGATTTTCCACGCGTTTTCACCTTTCTCTTTGAGGAATGCCAGTGCTTTGTCTGCTTCTGCTGCCGGCAGGGCGATAACCATCCCGACGCCGCAGTTGAAGGTGCGATACATTTCGCGACGGCAGACGTTGCCGTTTGCCTGCAGCCAGTGGAACACCGCCGGCCACTGCCAGGAGGATTCGTCGAGTACCGCCTGGGTGTTATCCGGCAGGACGCGCGGAATGTTTTCCCAGAAGCCGCCGCCGGTCAGGTGGGCGATGGCGTGGACGTCCACTTCTTCAATCAGCGCAAGAATTGATTTCACGTAGATGCGGGTCGGGGCCAGCAGGTGGTCGGCCAGGCTCTGTCCGTCGAGCTGGGTAGCTTCCGGGTCGCACTTGCTGACTTCGAGGATTTTACGCACCAGCGAGTAGCCGTTAGAGTGCGGGCCGCTGGAGCCAAGGGCGATCAGCACGTCACCGTCGGCCACTTTGGAGCCGTCGATGATTTCGGATTTCTCAACTACGCCAACGCAGAAGCCTGCCACGTCGTAGTCTTCGCCGTGATACATGCCCGGCATCTCAGCGGTTTCACCGCCGACCAGCGAGCAGCCCGACTGCAGGCAGCCTTCGGCAATGCCGTTAATCACGCTTGCAGCGGTGTCGACGTCCAGCTTACCGGTGGCGTAGTAATCGAGGAAGAACAGCGGCTCTGCGCCCTGAACCACCAGATCGTTAACGCACATCGCCACGAGATCGATACCAATGGTATCGTGGCGTTTCAAATCCATCGCCAGACGCAGCTTGGTGCCTACGCCGTCGGTACCGGAAACCAGCACCGGTTCACGATATTTCTGCGGCAGCGCACACAGCGCGCCAAAGCCGCCGAGCCCTCCCATGACCTCCGGGCGGCGGGTTTTCTTCACCGTGCCCTTGATACGGTCGACCAGAGCGTTACCTGCGTCAATATCAACACCGGCATCTTTGTAGCTAAGAGAGGTTTTGTCGGTCACAGCGAAATCTCCACGCGTTTCTTGCGATAGAAGTAAAAAACGGCGCCATTCTAACAGCCAAAGCAAACGTTTGCGAGCCTGCTTTACGTTCATTTTTCATCAGCCGTTATTTTCTGCATTTCTGTCGATATCGTCCGTGAACTTGATACCGTTCACGAAAATGAAACCGGGTACATTCTTCTTCTTGCATCGTGGGCACGGGCACAACATCATTCACTGAAACCGGTTTCTGTGGCGTCAACATGACGCGAACATGCTGAAAGAGGGAATACGAATGTCTGGATTTAAAGCAGGATTCTTATGGGGTGGGGCGGTTGCGGCGCATCAGCTGGAAGGCGGCTGGAAAGAGGGCGGGAAGGGGGTCAGCGTTGCGGACGTCATGACCGCCGGTGCGCACGGCGTTCCGCGACAAATTACCAACGGCGTACTGCCGGGGAAAAACTACCCAAACCACGAGGCGATTGATTTTTATCACCGCTACAAAGAAGACCTCAGGCTGTTTGCCGAAATGGGTTTTCGCTGCTTCCGAACCTCTATCGCCTGGACGCGTATTTTTCCGAACGGTGATGAACAGCAGCCAAACGAAGCCGGGCTACAGTTCTACGACGACCTGTTTGATGAATGCCTGAAGCTTGGTATTGAGCCGGTGATTACGCTCTCCCACTTCGAGATGCCTTATCACCTGGTGACCGAGTACGGTGGCTGGCGTAACCGTAAGCTGATTGATTTCTTTGTGCGTTTTGCCACCGTGGTTTTTGAGCGCTACCAGCACAAAGTGAAATACTGGATGACGTTCAACGAAATCAACAACCAGGCGAACTTCCACGAAGATTTTGCCCCGTTCACCAACTCCGGAATTCACTACCAGCCGGGTGAAGATCGTGAGCCGGTTATGTTCCAGGCGGCGCACTACGAGCTGGTGGCGAGCGCTCTGGCGGTGCAGGCGGCGCGGAAAATCAATCCTTCATTACAGATTGGCTGCATGATTGCGATGTGCCCGATTTACCCGCTGACCTGCGCGCCGAACGACATGATGATGGCGATGAACGCCATGCACCGACGCTACTGGTTTACCGACGTTCACGTGCGCGGCAAATATCCGCAGCACCTGCTCAACTACTTTGAGCGTCGCGGATTTGAGCTTGATATTACTGCTGAAGACCACGCCATTCTGGCGAAAGGGGGCGTCGACTATATTGGTTTCAGCTATTACATGTCGTTTACCACCAAGGCGACGGAGGATAACCCAACCCTCGACTACGACGAATCCACAAGCCTGGTCGCAAACCCTTACGTGCAGAAGTCAGACTGGGGCTGGCAGATCGACCCGGTTGGGCTGCGTTATTCGTTGAACTGGTTCTGGGATCACTATCAGCTCCCGTTGTTCATTGTGGAAAATGGCTTTGGCGCCATTGATGTGCAGGAAAGCGACGGTACGGTGAACGACCAGTACCGCATTGATTATCTCTCTGCGCATATCCGCGAAATGAAAAAGGCGGTGGTGGAAGATGGCGTGGATCTGATGGGCTACACCCCGTGGGGCTGCATCGACCTGGTATCCGCTGGCACCGGTGAAATGAAGAAGCGCTATGGCTTCATTTATGTCGATAAAGATAACGAGGGCCATGGCAGCCTGGCGCGTAGCAGGAAAAAATCTTTTGACTGGTATAAGAACGTGATTGCCAGCAATGGTAATGAACTTTAACTGCCAGGAGCGCTGGGCTTAACTGACCTGATGCGCTGATCTATAAAAAGCCGGAACGATGTCCCGGCTTTTTTTCGTATATTTTCTAATATGTAACGAGCTGTTAATCACTTTGCTTGATCGCGGTCAAGCATTACGGGTATGGCGTAATCCGAAAAAAGCGGTATAATCCCGCGATTTTTTTTGTGGCCGACACTCAGAGGAGTATGAGAATGAAGATCGTGGAAGTGAAACACCCACTCGTCAAACACAAGCTGGGCCTGATGCGTGAGCATGACATCAGCACTAAACGCTTTCGTGAACTGGCCTCTGAAGTCGGCAGCTTACTGACCTATGAAGCAACTTCTGATCTGGCGACCGAGAAGGTCACCATTGAGGGCTGGAACGGCCCGGTAGAAGTTGAGCAGATCAAAGGTAAGAAAATTACCGTTGTACCTATTCTGCGTGCCGGTCTTGGCATGATGGAAGGCGTGCTGGAGCACGTACCGAGCGCACGTATCAGCGTGGTGGGTATCTACCGTAATGAAGAAACCCTCGAGCCGGTACCGTACTTCCAGAAGCTGGTCTCTAACATCGACGAGCGTATGGCGCTGGTGGTTGACCCGATGCTGGCAACCGGTGGTTCCATGATTGCAACCATCGACCTGCTGAAGCAGGCGGGCTGCACCAGCATTAAGGTGCTGGTTCTGGTTGCTGCTCCGGAAGGTATCGCTGCGCTGGAGAAAGCGCACCCGGACGTTGAGCTGTACACCGCCTCCGTCGACCAGGGACTCAACGAGCACGGATACATTATTCCGGGGCTTGGCGATGCCGGCGATAAGATTTTTGGTACTAAATAAGTGATTCACTAAAAAGAGCCGACTTTAAGAGTCGGCTTTTTTTTGAGTAAAACAACACACTACTAATAACAACACAGAGGAAAACGCTATGACGCGCCGTGCTATCGGGGTGAGTGAAAGACCGCCGCTCTTACAGACAATCCCGCTTAGTTTGCAGCACTTGTTCGCTATGTTTGGCGCAACCGTGCTGGTGCCAGTCCTGTTTCACATCAACCCGGCTACCGTACTGCTGTTTAACGGCATCGGGACGCTGCTGTATCTCTTTATCTGTAAAGGCAAAATTCCGGCCTACCTGGGATCGAGCTTTGCATTTATCTCCCCGGTGCTGCTTTTGCTGCCGCTGGGTTATGAAGTGGCGCTGGGCGGCTTCATTATGTGCGGCGTGCTGTTCTGTCTCGTCTCGTTTATTGTGAAAAAAGCGGGTACCGGCTGGCTGAACGTCATGTTCCCACCGGCGGCGATGGGTGCCATCGTCGCGGTTATCGGTCTGGAGCTGGCGGGCGTTGCGGCGAATATGGCGGGTCTGCTGCCAGCGGACGGACAGTCGGCAGATTCCAAAACCATCATCGTGTCGCTGGTGACTTTAGGCGTCACCATTTTTGGCTCCGTGCTGTTCCGTGGCTTCCTCGCCATTATCCCCATCCTGGTGGGCGTACTGGTGGGTTACGCGCTGTCGTTCTCAATGGGGATGGTCAACACCCAGGCGATTGCCGACGCACACTGGTTCGCCCTGCCAACGCTGTACACCCCGCGCTTTGAATGGTTTGCCATTTTCACCATTCTGCCTGCGGCGCTGGTGGTGATTGCCGAGCACGTAGGGCATCTCGTGGTCACGGCGAATATCGTCAAAAAAGACCTGATCCGCGATCCGGGCCTGCATCGCTCCATGTTTGCGAACGGTTTCTCCACCATCATCTCCGGCTTCTTTGGCTCAACGCCAAACACCACCTACGGGGAAAACATCGGCGTGATGGCGATCACCCGCGTGTACAGCACCTGGGTTATCGGCGGCGCGGCAATCATCGCGATCCTGCTTTCCTGCGTGGGTAAACTTGCGGCGGCGATCCAGATTATCCCGATCCCGGTGATGGGCGGCGTGTCGCTGCTGCTGTACGGGGTGATCGGTGCTTCCGGTATTCGTGTGCTGATCGAATCTAAAGTCGACTACAGCAAAGCACAGAACCTGATCCTGACCTCTGTGATCCTGATTATCGGAGTCAGCGGCGCGAAGGTGCACATCGGTGCCGCAGAGCTGAAAGGCATGGCGCTGGCCACCATCGTGGGCGTGGCGCTGAGCCTTATCTTTAAGCTTATCAGCGTACTGCGTCCGGAAGAGACGGTACTGGATGCAGAAGACAGCACCGAAGTGAAGCATTGATCCTTTAACCGGGCGGGATCCTCGCCCGGTTCTCTCCCGCTATAAAACTGTGTTAAACTCTTCGCGTTTTTGTGTAAGCCCATGTTGAGGTCGCTCTGAACACACCGGCACAGCTCTCTCTGCCACTTTATCTACCTGACGATGAAACGTTCGCAAGTTTCTGGCCGGGCGATAACCCTTCTCTTCTTGCTGCGTTGCAGAATGTTCTGCGTCAGGAGCACAGTGGTTATATCTATTTCTGGTCACGCGAAGGCGCGGGTCGCAGCCATTTGCTGCACGCGGCCTGTGCAGAACTGTCGCAGCGTGGCGAAGCCGTAGGTTATGTTCCACTGGATAAACGCACGTGGTTTGTTCCCGAAGTGCTCGAAGGCATGGAACAGCTTTCGCTGGTTTGCATCGACAATATTGAGTGCGTAGCCGGGGACGAACAGTGGGAAATGGCGATTTTCAATCTCTACAACCGGATCCTCGAATCGGGTAAAACGCGCCTGCTGATTACCGGCGATCGCCCGCCGCGCCAGCTCAATCTTGGGCTTGCGGATCTCGCGTCCAGGCTGGACTGGGGGCAAATCTACAAGCTGCAGCCGCTGTCTGACGAAGACAAACTGCAGGCGCTGCAGGTACGCGCTCGGCTGCGCGGTTTTGAAATGCCGGAAGACGTGTGCCGGTTCCTGTTAAAGCGTCTGGACAGGGAAATGCGCACGCTGTTTATGACCCTCGACGAGCTCGACAAGGCCTCGATCACCGCTCAGCGCAAGCTGACGATCCCCTTCGTAAAAGAGATCCTCAAACTGTAGCGCCATCCGGCAATATTGCCCGGCGGCGCTTCGCTCGCACCTACCGTCCATCCTCAGCCAAATCATTAAGCAAATGCTGCATCAGCAGCGGGATCGGCCTGCCTGATGCCACGCTTCTCCCTCCTTCGCGCCATAAGGCCGTACCGCTGACGTCAAGGTGTGCCCATGGGATCTCTGGCGGGCAGAAGTGGTGCAGCAACCACGCCGCTGAAGCGCTGATCGCGGCGTTATTGGTCGGGGTATTACACAGGTCGGCAATCGCGCTGTCGGTCTGTTTTTTCAGTCTGGCATCCAGCGGCAGCGACCACACTTCATCCCCCGACTTTTTCCCGGCGTGGATGAGATGCTCCCGTAACGTTTCATCCTGGGTCATCAAGCCGCTGAGCTCGTAGCCAAGCGCTTTCACCACCGCGCCGGTGAGCGTTGCCATATCGATAATGTACTGCGTTTTCGGGTGGCGCTGGCTCGCCCAGGCGATGGCGTCTGCCAGTACCAGCCGGCCTTCGGCGTCGGTGTTGTTGATTTCAACCGTCATGCCGTTGCAGGCCCGGGCGACGCTTCCGGGCTGCATCGCCTCCGGCCCGATGGCATTTTCAGCCAGCGCCAGTACGCCCATCACTCGCACCGGTAGCGCCAGGGCGGCGATGCTCTGCATCAGCCCCAGCACGTTGGCGGCGCCGCACATGTCGTACTTCATGGTGTACATGCCCGCGCCTTCTTTCAGCCACAGGCCGCCGGTATCGAAGGTGATGCCTTTACCCACGTAACTGCGCACCGGGCCTTCGGGGATGCCGTCATAATGGATCGCCAGCAGACGCGGCGGGCGCGATGAGCCCTTGCCTACGGCATGCAGCAGTCCCAGCCCCTGGTCGACGATGGCCTTTTCATCCAGCACTTCACAGCGAAGCGCAGGGTAGGCGACGCACAGGCGCTGCGCTTCTTCCACTACGTACTGCGGTGTACATTGTTCGGAAGGTAAATCAGCCAGCCTGCGGGCGGCGATCATTCCCAGGGCAATGACATGCTGCTGGTGAACCCGCGTTTCCAGCTCTTCATGCTGCCCGGGAAGGCAGAACAGGTCGAGATGCTGGAAGCGCGGTTTATCGACCGATGTACGACGCAGGCCTAAATCCTCAAGGTTCCAGTCGAGGTTAAAAACAAAACGTAATGCCTGGGCGAAGGCGCTGGTATCGGCGGCGAGCGATGCATCAAGCAGCAGTCGCGGGGCAGTGGGTACTTTACACAGCGGACGTAATGCAGCGGTGAGGCTGTCGGTTATCGGATCCTGCCACTCCTCTTTGGGGATAAGCGTGATCCGCGCGAAAGGTGCACAGCCAAAACAGGTGTCAGCCACTGTGCCTTTCAGCGCCCGCTGCGCCATGTCATCAATAAGCTGGTCGTTAGCCAGCGTCAACTGTGCAAGCAGGGGGCTGCCCGGCCAGCTGACCAGATGCGCCCCGTTGCAGAGGGCATCGGGTTCAGTGATTAAGCGATAATCCAGCATGAGTTACTCCTCGATGGGGGCGCGAATACGCGCGGCGTAGGCCTGCATCCATTCGTCGTCCACCGGCTGATAATGGGTTTTCTCGCGGATACGTTCGGCGCGGAACACGGTGAGCGGCTGTTTCTCCGTTGCGACAACGAACGAGAACGTTTTGATGTTAGTTGCGGCACCGAACTCACCCTGGCGGTTCATGCACACCACGGAGAGATCGCCCGCGCGGCCGAAGCGCGACATCAGCTTATCCTCAAGCTCGCAGACCACGGAATCCGCTGCCTGCTGGGGGCTCATGCCCTGCGCCATGCGGCGCACAATTTCATAGCTGGTACAGCCTTTCATTAGATCTTCGCCCACGCCGGTAGCGGTGGCGGCACCGGTTTCGCTGTCACAGTAAAAACCGGAGCCGATGATCGGCGAATCGCCGAGTCGGCCGCGTTTTTTCATAAACAGGCCGCTGGTGGAGGTGGCGACGCTCATGGAACCGTGCTTATCAAGGCCAATAACGCCGACGGTGTCGTGACCATCGTAGGGGCTGAGGCCTTTATCCAGCGTTTCCCGGCAGCGCTTGCGGTAGTGCTGCAACGCACGTTCGGTCAGCATCTCTTTGCTGCTGAACCCCTGGCTCAGCGCCCATTCGCGAGCGCCCTGGCCCACCAGCAGGCTGTTATAGCGCTGACGGCTTAAGGCATACGCTACCTTTACCGGGTTGGCGATATCGATAAGATTCCCGATGGCGCCGAAGGCCAGTGTGTCACCGTCCATATAAGCGGCATCCAGCTCCACGTCACCATTTTCTGTCGGCAGGCCGCCAAAGCCCACCGACTTGTAAAACGGAAAATCCTCAACGGCGGTAACCGCGTTCACCACGGCGCTGGCGGTGCTTTTCCCCGCCTTCAGCTCCGCCGCCGCTTCCGTTACGCCTTCCAGCGCCATTCTCCAGGTGGCAATCATTCCCCACATCGTTTACTCCTGTTTTGCCAGCGAGGTTTCTGTTTCAGCGGTCGAGGTCGTCTCGGCCGCGCGATACTGTTTGTCGACAATGCGCATGAAGGGCAGGTACAGCATGGCGCCAATCAGCAGATTGAGTAACTGCATGACGCTACCGCTGAGGTGCCCGGTCACGATAAAACCGCTAATGACCGGCGGCAGCGTCCAGGGAATAAACACCCCGGTCGTTACCGCAACGGCACCGATTTTCATCGCCACGTACTGAATGGTAACCAGCACCAGCGGTACAAGGTTGAAGGGGATCAACATAATCGGGTTCATGATGACCGGCAGGCCAAACAGAATCGGCTCGTTGATGTTAAAGAGGGAAGCCCCGGCCCCGAGGCGCGCCACTTCGCGCATGTTTTTACTGCGGGCGAAAATCAGCATCGCAATCACCAGTGATAACGTCGCCCCGGCGCCACCCATCCAGATCATATCGAAGAACTGTTCGGTAATGATGTGTGGGGGCGTCACGCCTGCCTGAATTGCCGCGATGTTGTCGGTCTGGTTTTCCATCCACAGCGGGCGAATGATGCCGTTAATCATCGAGCCGGAGTTGATGCCGACTGACCACAAAATGGTGATGCTGAAGACGGTCATCAGCGCGCCAAAATAGGAGGTCCCATAGTGGCGTACCGGCGTGGCAACCACTTCATAAATAAACTGATGAATGGTGTGATAGTGGGTGTTTTCAAACAGGATGCGGATAGCCAGCACCAGAATCATCACCAGTAGCGCGGGGATAAGCGCGGCAAAGGATTCCTGCACCGCCGGTGGTACGCCTTCCGGCATCTTGATGACCAGCTTTTTGCGCTTCAGCCAGCAGAACAGTTCGGTCCAGATGAGTGAGCCTATCATCGCCACAAACAGCCCTTTGGTGCCGATCCACTCTACCGGCATCACGGTGATCCCGCCGTTTTCGGCAACTTTGAGGAAAGGGGTGAGGATCAGGAAGCATACCAGAGAGAGGATCCCGCAGGAGATCCGGTCATCGCCGTAGTGCTCTGCCAGGCGAAAAGCCACCAGGAAGCTGATGAACAGCGACATCGTGGAGAACACCGCATTAAACGGGATCTCGATGATCGCACTCCAGCTGGCACCGAAGGCTCCGGCCATAAACTGCTGGTAGGCTTGATTCGGAAATGAAGAGATCACCAGCAGGATGGATCCCACGATGATAAATGGCATGAATGATACATAGGCACCGCGGATCGCCCCGAGGTGGCGCTGCTGCGCGGTTTTTGCCGCCAGAGGCATCAGTTTCGCTTCTAAAAATCCCAGAACATTGTTCATTGTGAACTCCGTACAAGATCAGACGTTATTGTGTGTGTTATGTATGAGGGATTATGGGAGAAAGCGGTGGGTTGAAAGTTGAATCTGCTCACATTGTGTTCTTATTAATCATATAAATCTCATATGATTAGTTATGTATTCTGAGGAGTGGGGATGGAAATTAAACTGCATGCGAATGCCACAACAACGCCTCGCACTCGTAAATATCTGCAGGAATCTGACAAGAGTGACCGCGAACTGGCGCGGGAGCTGGGTATCTCTGTCACTACGGTTCGTCGCTGGCGTAAACGCAGCCAGATTTCTGACCACCACACGACGCCACATCTGGTACACAAAGCGCTGAGACAGGAGCAGGTGGTGATGATAAATGCGCTGCGCGACGTGCTGCGTGCGCCGCTTGATGAGCTGCTGTTTATTGTGACTGAAGGACTGGGGATTTCACTCTCCCGGGCCACGCTTAACCGTTATCTGCGTCCGGCCCATGAAGGACGGAAACAGGCACAGCTACAGGGGAAAAAGGCGCTAAAAGCGGGGATGCAAGCTAATACGCTGCACCTGCATTACCGCCTGCTGGCACTGTCAATGGACGACGGCGGTGAGAGCCACCTGCTGTGGGCGCAGGAGCCGGTCAGCGGCTGGTGCTTTGCTCGGGTGTTTTCTGGCGTCTCACAGGCGTTAGTCAGCGACTGGCTGGATCAGGTGCTTATCGTCTGTCCGGCTGCTATTCAATGTGTTGAGACTGATTCGGCGAAATGTTTTCAGTTCACCCGTGCCGATCTTGTCATGAAATCCACCGGCAGCGGTGAGGGGGCTGCGGTGCAGATCCCGGGCTTGCTGTCAGATCTTATCCCGGCGATGGATACCCTGGATGATACGGTGCAGCGGCTGTGTCGTTTATGGAATACCGGTAAGGCGCAGAAAAAGCTGGGAGAAAACACGCCGCAGGCCTTTCTCGAAGCGCTGCGGCGTATGGCTTCCGCTTAGAGGATGTCGAGAACCTGCTCCGGCGGGCGCCCAATGCGCGCCTTGCCGTTTTTCACAACAATAGGACGTTCGATAAGCTTAGGATGCTCAACCATGGCCATGACGATGGCTTCCTCTTTGAGCGCCGGATCTGCAAGCCCCAGAGAGACGTAGAGATCTTCTTTGTCACGCAGCAGTTCGCGCGCGCTGCTCATTCCCAGCATTTTCACCAGATTGCGTAGTGTTGCAGCATCCGGCGGGTTATCGAGGTACAGCACGACGTCTGGCTCAATCCCCTTGCTCTGCAGCAGGCTCAGCGTTTCACGGCTCTTGGAGCAGCGAGGGTTGTGATAAATAGTGACCGTGGCGTCAGACATGGTTTCTCCTTACATTTTGCTATACGGACGGAAGCGTTCCTGCAGGTCCCGGAACTGGTCGATGCGCGCATCATACCGTGCCTGCTGCAGACTACCCAGCTTCACTTGAGAACTGGCGCTGCTCAGCATAGAAATGGCCTGATCGAGCCTTCCTACCAGCGCCATGTTTTCGGCGCGCGCTGCCAGCTCCTGGTCCCGGTTGCCAAGGGCGGCTTCTGCCTGGGCCAGCAGATCCCAACCGTTGGTGTCGTCTTTATAGGTGAAAGTATAGCGATTAAGAATGGTGGCGGCTTCGCCTGGCTGACCGGCCTGTAAATAGGCGTTGGCCAAGTTCAGTTGCAGCACCGGATTCGTTTTCAGCTCTTTGGCGTTTTTCAGACGGTTAATCGCATCGGCGTTTTTTTTCTGCCCGAGATCGATATCGGTCGCCATGTCGAGGAACCACGGGTTCTGGCTGTCGGCGCTTAACAGTGGCTGCAGCAGTTTGCTTGCCTGGGCGTAGTTTTCAGCGCCCATGGCCTGTAGCGCACGGCCATAGGTTGCAGCACGCTGTTCGCGAACGTTGCCTTTCGCCCAGCTGTCGAGTAAATCGCTGGTGAGCTGATTTTGTCCGGAATTGTACATGCCGAGGGTACGCGCCTTCGCCATGTAATAATCCTCAGAAGACTGCACCACCACCGGACGCATCTGGTTGGCACGGTTACGTGCATCGGCAAGACGGCTTTCCGGCAATGGGTGAGTCAGCAGCATTTCTGGTGGTCGGGAGGAGTAGCGTGACTGATCCAGCAGCTTCTCCATGAAAGAAGGCATCGCCTGCGGGTCGAAGCCCGAGCGCTGCAGCACCTGAATACCGATGCGGTCAGCTTCTTCTTCGTTCTGACGGGTGAAGCTAATCATCCCCTGTTGGGTACCCGCAAGCGTACCGGTCAACGCGGCCATCCCCGCCTGCGGGCTCGCCATCGCTAACAGAATAGAGCCCAGTGCACCGACCCAGGTCAGCGGCGCATTGCGCTTCTGATCTTCCATCGCCCGCGCCAGGTGGCGCTGGGTAACGTGAGAGATTTCGTGCGCCATCACCGAGGCCAGTTCGCTTTCCGTCGAAGTGTAGCGGAAGAGGGCGGAATGCAGCACCACGTTACCGCCGAAGAAGGCGAAGGCGTTCAGTTCGTCGTTATTAATCAGAAAAAAATGAAACGGCGTACGTACAGAATTGGCGTGGGAGACCAGGCGCATCCCGAGGGTGTTGATGTACTGCGTCAGCAACGGGTCATTAATCAACGGCGCACTGCCGCGTAGCTGACGTACGTAATAATCTCCCATCTGCATCTCCTGACCAATGGAGAGCGTGCTTCCTGCGGAGGTACCCATATCTGGCAATGTGTCAGCGTTATCCGCAAAGGCGGGCAGACACGAGCCGAGCGTAAGGGAGGCAACAACGGTCGCAACCAGCGTTTTTCTTAACTGCCTGAACATAACCTCAGTCCTGTCATGTGGGATGTGCCATTTTGACCAGCGCCGGGGGTGATGGTTCCTGCGCTGTTGTTGTATGAGTGTAGCGGTGGTCAGGGCGGTTGAAAATCCTCTTTTGATTCACTTTTGATGTTTGCTGCGGGGGCGACAAAAAGCGGAGTCTTTTATGTGACATTTCGATACACTCCGGGTAGAAAGATCCTGACATTCACAGGAAAGAGGTTTTATGCTCAAGTTGTTAATGCAGTGGTATCGTCGGCGCTTTAGCGACCCGGAAGCGATAGCACTGCTGGTCATTTTGCTCGCCGGATTTGGCATTCTGTTTTTCTTCAGCGGCCTGCTGGCGCCGCTGCTGGTGGCAATAGTGCTCGCCTATCTACTGGAGTGGCCGACGGTTCGGCTGGAGCGCGTGGGCTGCTCGCGAACCTGGGCGACCAGCATCGTGCTGGTGCTGTTCGTCGGGATCCTGCTGCTGATGGCGTTTGTGGTGATACCGGTGGCGTGGCAGCAGGGGATCTACCTCATTCGCGATATGCCGGGCATGCTGGGCAAATTTTCTGATTTTGCTGCCAACGTGCCGCGCCGCTACCCGGCACTGATGGATGCCGGGATCATCGATGCCATGGCGGAAAACATGCGTAGCCGCTTCCTGACCCTTGGCGACTCGGTGGTGAAATACTCGCTTGCCTCGCTGGTAGGGCTGCTGACGCTTGCGGTATACCTCGTGCTGGTACCTCTGATGGTGTTCTTCCTGCTGAAAGATAAAGTGCAAATGCAGAACGCCGTGCGCCGCGTGCTGCCGCGAAATCGCGGCCTGGCCGGACAGGTCTGGAAAGAAATGAACCAGCAGATAACCAACTACATTCGCGGCAAAGTGCTGGAGATGATCGTGGTTGGGGTGGCTACCTGGATAGGCTTTATCATGTTTGGTCTCAACTACTCGCTGCTGCTGGCGGTGCTGGTGGGACTCTCGGTGCTGATCCCCTATATCGGCGCTTTCGTGGTGACCATTCCTGTGGTGGGCGTGGCGCTGTTCCAGTTTGGCCTTGGCACCGAGTTCTGGAGCCTGTTTACCGTGTACCTGGTGATTCAGGGCCTGGATAGCAACCTGCTGGTGCCGGTGCTGTTCTCGGAAGCGGTCAACCTGCATCCGCTGGTCATCATCCTCTCGGTGGTGATTTTTGGCGGCCTGTGGGGCTTCTGGGGCGTCTTTTTCGCCATCCCACTGGCAACCCTTATCAAAGCCGTGGTACATGCCTGGCCGGACGGACCGGTAGTCGATAACCCCTGAATCAGACGAGAAAAGGAATGAAGAAGCGATATTTAAAGGACTACACCGCACGGCAGATTGTTGAGCGGGCAATGCGCATCATTCCTTACTCGGTCAACGTCATGGATGAGCATGGCATCATTATCGCCTCGGGGGAGCCATCGCGCCTGCATCAGCGCCATGAAGGGGCCATTCTGGCGCTCAAAGACAACCGGGTGGTGGAGATAGACACCGCCACCGCGGCCCAGCTCAAGGGCGTTCGCCCGGGCATTAACCTGCCGGTCTCTTTTCACGGCCAAATGATTGGCGTGGTCGGAATTACCGGCGAGCCGGGTGAAGTGCGCGCCTACGCCGAACTGGTGAAGATGGCCTCTGAGCTGGTTATTGAACACATGGTGCTGATTGAGCAGAAAGAGTGGGATAAGCGCTATCGGGAAGAGCTGATCAATCAGCTCATCATGCGCGAACCGCCGCCGGAGTCGTTACACTCGATGGTCTCTTATCTGGGGATCGACCTGCGCCAGCCGCGGGTGGTAGCGATAATTGAGCTGCGTCAGCCCGATCGTGAGGCGCTGCGCAACCTGATGGAGTACTTCGAAAACCGCGCCCGCGATCACCTCGTGACCTTCACTGATTTCAACGAACTGATCATTATCAAACCTATTAGCCGCAAAGACGGTAACTGGGATCTGGTGCAGGAGATGAAAGATCTCCAGTGCTTCAAATCCTGGGCCAGCAGTTCGGGTTTTAGCCGCATTGTGGTTGGCGGCTACTTTTCCGGTGACAATGGGCTACACCGCTCGTGGCAAACCGCCCGGGCCACCCAGGCGATGGTGAAACGGCAGAAGGTAAAAAACCAGTACGTGTTCTATCACGACTATGCCTTACCGGCGCTGTTAAGCGACGTCTCGGAGAGCTGGCAGGTGCAGGAGCTTTCAAGGCTCTGGCAACATCTGGTTGAACACGATGCCAAAGGAGTGCTGCAACAAACCCTGCGCGAATGGTTTGCGCATAACTGTGACCTCTCTCAAACGGCGAAAGCCCTGCATATTCATGTCAATACGCTTCGCTATCGTTTGCAGCGCTGCGAAGAGATTACCGGTATAAAAATCAATAACCTGAAAAGTATTCTTTGGTTATTTATTGGCATGGAGCTGCAGTGTCAGGCTGTAGAATCCCACAACTTAGCCCCCCGGACACCGGCAAAAGTTCGTTAAAACCTCCAGTTTCGTTATGCGGCTGATTTCCCATACTGCGCGGGTCAATTAACGGAGGCGCATCACATGACGTCGATTTCCACTCTCGGAGCTATCGCCGCGCTGGCGGTAGCAATCATCCTCATATTACGTAAAGTTTCGCCCGCCTACGGCATGATGGCCGGGGCGCTGATCGGTGGTCTTATTGGCGGTGCATCCCTCGTCGAGACCGTTACCCTGATGGTGACGGGCGCGCAGGGGATCACTAACGCGGTACTGCGCATTCTTGCCGCGGGCGTACTGGCCGGGGTGCTGATTGAGTCCGGCGCGGCAAATACCATTGCTGAAACGGTAGTCAGAAAAGTCGGTGAAACCCGGGCGCTGCTGGCGCTGGCGATTGCCACCCTGTGCCTGACGGCGGTTGGCGTGTTTATCGATGTAGCGGTCATCACCGTGGCACCGATTGCCCTCTCTATTGCTCATCGCGCCGGATTGTCAAAAGCCGCCATCCTGCTGGCGATGATCGGGGGCGGGAAAGCCGGGAACGTGATGTCGCCCAACCCGAACACGATTGCGGCGGCGGATGCTTTCCACGTGCCGCTAACCTCGGTGATGATGGCTGGCATCATTCCGGGTCTCTTCGGTCTGGCTATGGCATATTTCCTCGCGAAACGTCTCACCCGTAAGGGCAGCCCGGTTACCGCAGAAGAGGTGATTACCAACGCCAGCACCCACGGTCAGCCGGGGTTCCTGGTTTCTATCAGCGCGCCGCTGGTAGCGATTGTGCTGCTGTCGCTGCGTCCTGTTGCCGGGATTGCGATTGATCCGCTGATTGCGCTGCCGGTCGGCGGCCTGATTGGCGCCGTGCTGATGGGGCGTGGTCGTCAGGCAAATCACTTTATGGTGTCCGGGCTGAGCCGTATGGCGCCGGTGGCCATTATGCTGCTGGGTACCGGGACGCTCGCGGGTATTATTGCGAACTCAGAATTAAAAGATGTGCTGGTTAACGGGCTCACGGCCTCCGGGCTTCCGTCATACCTGCTGGCGCCCATTTCCGGTGCCATTATGTCGATGGCGACGGCGTCTACCACAGCGGGTACCGCGGTGGCTTCCAGCGTGTTTGCGCCTACACTGCTTGAACTGGGCGTCTCTGCGCTGGCGGGTGCTGCGATGATCCACGCCGGTGCTACGGTGCTGGATCACCTGCCGCACGGCAGCTTCTTCCACGCCACTGGCGGTAGCGTCAACATGGCAATTCATGAGCGTCTGAAACTGATGCCTTATGAAACGCTGGTGGGCTTAACCATCGCGTTTATCTCGACTCTGATGTTTGGTGTATTTGGACTGGCAGGATAACTATGAAAATTGTAATTGCCCCCGATTCATTCAAAGAGAGCCTGTCCGCACTGGAAGTGGCGCAGGCGATTGAAGCCGGTTGCCGTGAAATCTGGCCGGATGCGGAATACGTCAATGTGCCGATGGCCGACGGCGGCGAAGGTACGGTGGAGTCGATGGTGGCGGCAAGCCAGGGTCATTTTCGCCACACGCCGGTAACCGGGCCACTCGGTGAAACGGTATCTGCGCGCTGGGGCATGATGGGGGATGGCAAAACCGCGGTTATTGAAATGGCGGCAGCTTCTGGCCTGCATTATGTTGCCCCTGAGCTGCGCAATCCGATGAAAACCACCAGCTTTGGCACCGGGGAGTTGATTCGCGCAGCCCTCGACGAAGGGGTAGAGCACATTATTCTCGGCATCGGCGGCAGCGCCACCAACGACGGAGGCGCCGGGATGATGCAGGCGCTTGGCGCACGCTTGCTGAGCGCCGGGGGCAGTGAAATTGCGCATCGTGGTGAAGCGCTGGAAGCGCTGGTCGCGATTGATTTATCCGCCTGTCATCCGCGTTTGCAGCACGTCACACTGACGGTGGCGTGCGATGTAAACAATCCGCTTTGTGGTCCGCAGGGCGCCTCGGCGGTGTTTGGCCCGCAGAAGGGAGCCACCACCGAGATGGTGGCAAGGCTCGATATCGCGCTGGCGAACTGGGGAACTATTATTCACCGTACCACCGGGCGGACCGTGCTGAACGCACCGGGAGCGGGCGCCGCTGGCGGAATGGGTGCTGCACTAATGGGGCTTCTCAACGCCACGCTGTGCGCTGGTGTTGAGATTGTTATCGACCGTCTGGGGCTGGAAGCCCAGGTGAAGGACGCGGACCTGGTGATCACCGGCGAAGGACGGCTCGATAGTCAGAGCATTTGCGGTAAAACACCGATTGGCGTCGCCCGGGTGGCGAAGCGCTACCACAAACCGGTTATTGCCCTGGCCGGTGGGTTACGTGAGGACCACGGCGTGGTGCACCAGCACGGCATCGACGCGGCGTTCTCGATACTCACTCAGGTTGTCACGCTCCCGGAGGCGCTGGCAGAGGCCAGAACCAATCTGCAGGTCACAGCCCGCAACGTGGCTGCAGTCTGGGAGATGGGACGGCAGTCGGTCGTGCGTTAAAAAAACCGCCCTTCGGGGCGGTTTTTTGTATCAGGCGCTTTCTTTCAGCCAGTTCAGCACCACGTCGTGGTGATTGCTGGTTTTGAAGTCATCAAACACGTGTTCGATTTTGCCGTCGGCATCAACCAGGAAGCTGATGCGGTGAATTCCATCGTAGGTTTTGCCCATAAAGGACTTCTCGCCCCAGATACCAAACTGTTCGCAAACCTGATGGTCTTCATCAGACAGCAGCGTAAAGTTCAGCAGCTCTTTTTCGGCGAAACGTGACAGTTTTTCTGGTTTATCGGTGCTGATACCCAGCACTTCGACCCCGGCTTTTTTCAGCTCATCCATATTGTCACGCAGACCGCATGCCTGGACGGTACAGCCGGGGGTCATAGCTTTCGGGTAAAAATAGACCAGAACACGCTGTCCCTGGAAGTCGGTCAAATTTACTTGCTCGCCGTCTTGATCGGGCAGGCTAAATTTCGGTGCGATGTCACCGGCTTTCAGTGGGTTCATTACACAACTCCATCTTGTTCATCATGCTGTGAATAATTGACGATGTTTATACTGCCTTGTGCGTGCAGTTCTGTACATAGGGCTTTGAACGCTTGCTCGATATTTGACGCATCCTGTGACGCCGGGCTATGGGCGGTTATCTGGATAAACAGTTGTGCGGCAACGTCATTTTCGCCCGATTGGGTACGAGACACCAGCTCGGCAATATTGGTGTCATGGGCGTCAAATAGCGCAGTGAAGCGCTCAATAATGTGAGGTGAGTCCGGTACCTCGACCTGAACCCATACCGTTGACGGCATGGCCGGGCGCGGACGAGCGGTAGTGCGCTTCATCACGATCAACAGATCCAGCTCGGCCCCTTTCAACGGCAAGGTAGATTCAATCAGCGTAATCGCATTCCAGCTACCGGAGAGCAGCATGATGAAGGTGAACTCATCGCCAAGCATCGCCAGACGGCTGTCTTCAATGTTACAGCCGCAGCTGCTGACGTGGCGGGTGATCGTATTGACGATGCCAGGTCGGTCGGCGCCCAATGCGGTGATAACCAGATAGTGTTGTGAGGAGGCTGTCAAACCTGTTCTTCCTGTCAAAGGTGAGGTAATCATTAGGAAAGCATAAAAAAAACCGGCATACAACATCCACAACGGCTCTGGTCTCTTGCTTTTATTACAAGACCAAACGTACCATTGAGACTCTTATCTGCACGTCTGCTCAGAGGATGGCCCATGTTCACGGGAAGTATTGTAGCGCTTGTCACGCCGATGGATGAAAAAGGTAATGTCGACCGGTCAAGCCTGAAGAAACTGATTGATTACCATGTCGCCAACGGAACCACGGCGATTGTTTCGGTAGGGACTACCGGTGAATCTGCCACGCTGAGCCACGAAGAGCACGGCGATGTAGTACTGATGACGCTGGAACTGGCGGATGGACGCATTCCGGTGATTGCCGGTACTGGTGCAAATGCTACCGCCGAGGCGATCAGCCTGACCCAGCGCTTCAATGACAGCGGCATTGTCGGCTGCCTGACGGTTACGCCGTATTACAATCGCCCAACGCAGGAGGGGCTGTTCCAGCACTTCAAAGCGATTGCTGAACATACTGACCTGCCGCAAATTCTGTATAATGTGCCATCACGTACCGGCTGTGACATGCTACCGGAGACCGTGGGTCGCCTGGCAGAAGTAAAAAATATTATCGGTATTAAGGAAGCTACAGGGAACTTAAGCCGCGTTCACCAGATCAAAGAGCTGGTTTCAGACGACTTTATCCTGCTGAGTGGCGATGATGCTACCGCGCTGGACTTCATGCAGCTCGGCGGTCATGGCGTGATTTCGGTCACCTCAAACATTGCCGCGCGCGACATGGCGGAAATGTGTAAACTGGCGGCTGCCGGTAAGTTTGCCGAGGCGCGCGTGATTAACCAGCGTCTGATGCCGTTACACAATAAATTATTTGTCGAACCCAATCCGATCCCGGTGAAATGGGCCTGTAAGGAATTGGGACTTGTGGCAACCGATACGCTGCGCCTGCCGATGACGCCGATTACCGACCACGGTCGCGATGTCGTCACCGAAGCGCTTAAGCATGCCGGTTTGCTGTAAAGTTTAGGGAGATTTGATGGCTTACTCAGTACAGAAGTCGCGCCTGGCGAAGGTTGCGGGTGTTTCGCTTGTTCTGCTCCTCGCGGCCTGCAGTTCCGATTCGCGCTACAAGCGCCAGGTGAGCGGTGATGAGTCCTATCTGGATGCAGCACCGCTTGCTGAACTGCACTCGCCAGCTGGGATGATCCTGCCGATTCAGAACGGCGATTATAATATTCCTGTTGCTAACGGTAGCGGCGTGGTCGGTAAAGGGCTGGATATTCGCCCACCAGCACAGCCGCTGGCGCTGGTAAATGGCGCGCGCACCCAGTATGTCGGCGATACCGCTACGCTGCTGGTGGAAAGTGGCCGTAGTGGTTCACTGTGGCCGCAGGTGGTAAGCGTGCTTCAGGCGAAGAACTACACCATCACTAAGCGCGATGACTCGGCACAAACGCTGACCACCGACTGGGTTGACTGGAACCGCCTGGATGAAGATCAGCAGTACCGTGGTCGCTATCAAATCTCGGTGAAACCGCAGGGCTACCAGCAAGCGGTGAGCGTGAAGCTGATTAACCTTGAGCAGGGCGGCAAGCCGGCCGCTGACGCCGCATCCATGCAGCGTTACAGCACCGAAATGCTGAACGTTATCTCCGCAGGCCTCGATCAGCGTGCAACGAATGCGCAGAATGCGGCGCAGAGCCGTGCTGGTGCTACCTTCGACGTGCAGAGCGCGGCGGATGATACCGGTCTGCCGATGCTGGTGGTACGCGCACCGTTCAACCAGGTCTGGCAGCGCCTCCCGGCAACGCTTGAGAAAGTGGGCATGAAAGTGACCGACAGCACCCGTTCGCAGGGCAGCATGGCGATTACCTATAAGCCTATCTCAGACAGCAGCTGGCAGGAACTGGGCGCCCGTGACCCGGATCTCGCTTCCGGCGACTATAAACTTCAGGTTGGCGACCTCGATAACCGCAGCAGTCTGCAGTTCATCGACCCGAAAGGCCACACCCTGACGCAGTCGCAAAACGATGCCCTGGTAGCCGTATTCCAGGCCGCGTTTAACAAGTAATTTTGCAGGGCTGGAGCAATCCAGCCCTTTTTTCTGTATAGTGACGCAAACGTGTGCGTCGGCAGAAAAACGCCAATTTAATAGCTTTAATCTCACTGGAGTGAAAAAAGATGCAAAAGCAAGCTGAGTTGTATCGCGGTAAAGCGAAAACCGTTTACAGCACGGAAAATCCGGACCTGTTGGTGCTCGAATTCCGTAACGATACGTCAGCAGGAGACGGTGCGCGCATTGAGCAGTTCGATCGTAAAGGGATGGTGAACAACAAGTTCAACCATTTCATCATGAGCAAACTGGAAGCCGCGGGTATCCCGACCCAAATGGAAGCGCTGTTGTCTGATACCGAAAGCCTGGTGAAAAAACTGGAGATGGTGCCGGTAGAGTGTGTGGTGCGTAACCGTGCTGCTGGTTCCCTGGTAAAACGCTTGGGGATTGAAGAAGGTATCGAGCTGAACCCGCCGCTGTTCGACATGTTCCTGAAGAACGATGAAATGCACGACCCGATGATCAACGAATCCTACTGCGAGACCTTCGGCTGGGTGAGCCAGGCACACCTTGCGCGTATGAAAGAGCTGACGTACAAAGCCAACGACGTGCTGAGCAAACTTTTCGATGACGCGGGCCTCATCCTGGTCGATTTCAAACTGGAGTTCGGCCTGTACAAAGGTGAAGTTGTGCTGGGCGACGAATTCTCTCCGGACGGTAGCCGTCTGTGGGATAAAGAGACGCTGGATAAAATGGACAAAGACCGTTTCCGTCAGAGCCTCGGTGGCCTGATTGAAGCCTATGAAGCGGTTGCGCATCGTCTGGGCGTTAAACTCGACTGATTCTGCTCCCCGCCAGCACTCAGGGGATGACGTATCTTCTGAGTGCTTCTGCTACCTTTCATACTGTTTTCTGTGGTAATCCTGCCGCTAACCGCCTACGATCTTATCTATTATTCATAGAACGTTTGAGGTAGTTATGCGTTGGCAAGGGCGTCGCGAAAGCGACAATGTAGAAGACAGAAGGAATGACGCAGGGCCTCCGATGATGGGAGGGCGCGGATTCCGCCTGTCGAGCGGCAAGGGCGGAATAATCCTGCTGGTGGTGGTGCTGGTCGCTGGCTATTACGGCGTTGACCTGACCGGCCTGCTGACCGGGGAGCCAATGTCTCCGCAGTCTTCCTCGCAGCAGCGCTCCATCAGCCCTAATGACGATGAAGCGGCAAAATTCACCTCCGTTATCCTCGCTACTACGGAAGATACCTGGGGACAAATCTTCGAGAAGATGGGCAAACACTATCAGCAGCCGCATCTGGTCATGTACCGCGGTGCAACCCGCACCGGCTGCGGTACCGGTCAGTCGGTGATGGGGCCGTTCTACTGCCCGGCTGACAGCACGGTGTACATCGATCTCTCTTTCTATGACGACATGAAGCGCAAACTCGGTGCTGATGGTGATTTCGCCCAGGGCTACGTGATTGCTCATGAAGTGGGCCACCACGTACAGAAGCTGCTGGGTATTGAGCCTAAGGTGCGCCAGATGCAGCAAAATGCCTCGCAGGCGGAAGTGAATCGTCTTTCTGTACGCATGGAGCTGCAGGCTGACTGCTTTGCGGGGGTCTGGGGCCACAGCATGCAGAAGCAGGGTGTGCTGGAAACCGGGGATCTGGAAGAAGCGTTGAACGCCGCTCAGGCGATTGGCGATGACCGTCTGCAGCAGCAGAGCCAGGGACGTGTGGTCCCGGATAGTTTTACCCACGGGACGTCTCAGCAACGTTATACCTGGTTCAAGCGCGGTTACGACAGCGGTGATCCGAGCCAGTGCAACACCTTTGCCGCACAGAACTGAGGGTAGTCGATGTCCTTCAGGGGATCTCTCGCCGCACTCACGGCGAGTATGCAACGGGAAGGCATTCGTCGCCTGCTGGTATTGAGCGGCGACGCACCGTGGAGTCAGCAGCAAGCGCTCGCGTTGCGCGATGCGCTTCCTGGCGACTGGCTGTGGGTGGGCCCAGAGCCTATTTCTGAACCTTCGTGCCAGCCCTCTGCGCTGGTCACGCTGCTCGGGCGCGAGTTTCGGCATGCGGTATTTGACGCCCGCCGTGGTTTTGATGCCGCGGCCTTTGCCGCCCTCGCCGGGACTTTGCAGGCGGGGAGCTGGCTGGTCCTGCTGGTACCACCGTTTACAGAGTGGCCAAATACCCCAGATAACGACTCACTGCGCTGGAGTGAGACGGCGCAGGCGATTGCGACCCCCCATTTTGTTGCCCATTTCTGCCGCGTGATCTTACAGGACTCGCAAACGCTGGTCTGGCGTCAGGAGTCTCCCTTCACGCTGCCTGAATTCCCTCCGCGCCCTACCTGGACATCTGCAAACGGTGAGCCCGACAGCGAGCAGCAGGAAATCTTACAGACATTGGCGGATTGCTCCCCCGGAGTAATGGTGGTGACGGCAGAACGTGGACGCGGTAAGTCAGCGCTGGCGGGAATGCATATCCGCAGCCTTGCAGGTAGTGCGATGGTGACCGCTCCGGCGCGGGCCGCCACCGACGTGATGGCCCGCTTCGCCGGAGACGCTTTTCAGTTTATGGCACCGGACGCGCTGCTGGCGTCAGAAGTGAAGGCCGACTGGCTTATCGTCGACGAAGCGGCGGCGATCCCGGCCCCGCTGTTGCAGGCGCTGGTTGCCCGATTTCCTCGTACGTTACTCACAACCACCGTTCAGGGCTACGAGGGAACCGGGCGCGGCTTCCTGCTGAAGTTCTGCGCAGGCTTCCCGAAGCTGCGTTATCTGACGCTCAGCGAGCCGGTGCGTTGGGCATCCGGGTGCCCGCTGGAGGCGGTGGTGAGCCAGGCGCTGCTCTTTGATGACGAGAGCTTTAGCGAAACCCTTCGCGGGCCGCTTAAGTTCTGTGCCGTTGAACCGGAAGCCTGGTTCAGCGCACCCGAGCTGCCGCAGGCGATGTATCAGCTGCTCTCCGGGGCGCATTACCGCACGTCGCCTCTCGATTTACGCCGAATGATGGATGCTCCGGGCCAGCACTTTATGGCGGCGCAGTGCGACACTGGCCTCGCCGGGGCGCTATGGCTGGTGGATGAGGGGAACCTCAGCGAAGCGCTCAGCCGGGCTGTATGGGCTGGATTTCGTCGCCCACGCGGCAATCTGGTGGCGCAGTCGCTGGCAGCGCACGGGGGGAGTCCGCTGGCGGCAACCCTCAGCGCCCGGCGCGTTACCCGGATCGCGGTTCACCCTTCGCGTCAGCGTGAGGGAACAGGGCAGGCGCTGATAGCACAAGCGCTGGTCGCGCATCAGGATGTGGATTATCTCTCCGTGAGTTTTGGCTACACGCCGGCGCTGTGGCGCTTCTGGCAGCGCTGTGGTTTTACCCTCGCGCGTATCGGCACTCATCGGGAGGCCAGTAGCGGTTGCTATACCGCGATGGCGCTGCTGCCGCTAAGCACTGCCGGGAAAGCGCTGGCGCGGCATGAACATCAACGTCTGCGTCGCGACGCTTTGTGGCTCGCCCCCTGGCTTGATGAAAAGCTGCCGCTGGAGGCTTCTGACGACGCTATGCTTAATGATGACGACTGGCAGGAGCTGGCAAGCTTTGCGTTCGCCCACCGTCCGCTGATGACGGCAATTGGATGCCTTAACCGGCTTCTACTGGCGGTGGACTTAGCGTTACCTGCGCTGCGTGGACGGCTGCAGCAGCGTAGCGAAACGGCGCTGTGTGCGGAGCTGGGCCTGCACGGGCGTAAAGCGCTGCTGGTGCGTCTGCGCGAAGAGGCCCGGCAGGCACTCATGGCGCTCGATGCCGCCCGAACCGACTCATGGCGCCATCAGATAAACCAGCTGCAATTTTTTTAACGAACTCATTCAGTTAAATGGCATGGTCATTATTCGCATGGGGCGTACACTGCCTGCATAGTCTAAGGAGACACCCATGAAACATGAACACTTTGTCGTCCAGAGCCCTGCCACACCTGCCCAACAGCTGTTGCTGCTGTTTCATGGCGTTGGTGATAACCCGGTCGCGATGGGCGAAATTGGCAGCTGGTTTGCGCCTTTGTTCCCGGACGCGCTCATTGTCAGCATCGGCGGCGCCGAGCCGTGTGGGCCAGGGCCGGGTCGTCAGTGGTTTTCGGTGCAGGGCGTAACGGAAGAGAATCGTCAGGCGCGGATAGATGCCATTATGCCAACGTTTGTTGACGTGATTCGTTACTGGCAAAAAGAGAGCGGCGTCGGCCCGCTTGCCACCGCACTGATTGGCTTCTCTCAGGGGGCTATCATGGCGCTGGAGGGGGTGAAGGCCCATGGAGATTTGGCCTCACGAGTCATCGCCTTCAATGGCCGCTACGCAACGCTTCCCCAGACGGCGAATACCGCAACGACCGTGCATTTGATTCACGGTGGCGAAGACCGGGTCATTGAGCTTAAGCACGCGGTTGCGGCAGAGGATGCGCTACAGAATGCCGGTGGCGATGTGACGCTGGATATCGTAGATGAGCTGGGTCATGCCATTGATGACCGCAGTATGCAGTTTGCGCTCGACCATCTGCGTTACACGGTGCCGAAGCATTACTTTGATGAAGCGTTGAGCGGCGGAACGCCGAAAGACGACGATATTATTGAAATGTTGTAAGCGATCCCCTCTCCCAAAGGAGAGGGGACAACACGGTTACTTCTTCGGCTGGTCTTTGTTCGGCCAGTCGTCGTCATCATCCCACTTATCGTTAAAATCACGATGCGGCGGGAGATCTGGCTTGTTTGCCAGGAATTTTTTGTGATCGACGCGTTTTAGATCTTTGATCACGTTCAGGATCACCCCTACCAGAAACACCAGCACCAGTATCCACCAGTATTTAGCCAGCCATTCCATGTGCGTTACCTCTCAGGTTATTGCTGTTAAGCGACGAGCTGTTCCATGATCCGCTGATACATGCGGGCAAGCAGTTGCAGGTCGGCCGCGTTGACGCATTCATTAATTTTATGAATGGTGGCGTTCACCGGACCCAGTTCAACAACCTGCGCGCCCATGCGGGCGATGAAGCGTCCATCAGACGTACCGCCGGTGGTTAACAGCTGTGGTTTTATTTCATTATAGTGTTCAATGGCGTTCACCACCGCTTCGACCAGCTTCCCGCTTTCGGTCAGGAACGGCTGACCAGAGAGCCACCAGTCAACACTGTAGCGTAGCTGATGCTTATCAAGCAGCGCCAGGACCTGAGTTTTGATCATCTCATCGGTCAGTTCGGTGCTGAAACGGAAGTTGAACTGCACAAACAAATCGCCCGGGATAACGTTGTTGCTACCGGTTCCGGCCTGGATGTTTGCCACCTGCATGCTGGTCGGCGGGAAGAACTCGTTGCCCTGATCCCACTCAATGGCTACCAGCTCGTTGAGCCACGGCGCTGCACGATGAACCGGGTTATCGGCCAGGTGCGGATAGGCTACGTGCCCCTGCACACCATGGATAGTCAGGTTGCAGGTGAGCGAGCCGCGACGGCCATTTTTCACCACGTCGCCAACCACGGCGGTACTGGAGGGTTCGCCCACCAGGCAGTAGTCCAGGCGTTCACGGCGCGCCATCAGCGTCTCGACCACTTTGACCGTCCCATTGGTTGCGCTGGCCTCTTCATCAGAAGTGATGAGAAATGCCAGGCGACCGCGATGATGAGGATGCTGGGCAACAAAACGCTCGGCGGCAACCACCATCGCGGCTAAAGAGCCTTTCATATCGGCGGCGCCGCGACCAAACAGCATACCGTCACGAATGGTTGGTTCAAACGGCGGGTTGATCCAGCGATCGGCATCACCGGCGGGTACCACATCGGTGTGACCGGCGAACGCCAGGGTCTCACCTTTACCGCGCCAGGCCCAGAAATTCTGGGTATCGCCAAAGTCGAGTGCTTCGACGGTAAAGCCAATCTGGCGCAGACGTTCAATCATCAGCGCCTGACAGCCCGCATCGTCGGGGCTGAGAGAAGGGCGGCGAATAAGCTGCTGTGCCAGCTCAATGACCGGGCAAGACATAACTACACCTCACTAGCGAACTGCTGGTAACTGGAATCACTGAAACCCAGCAGCATAGGCTTACCGGGCGCGCAGAGCAATGGGCGTTTGATGATAGCTGGCATTTCCAGCATCAGCGCGGCGGCGGCATCGGCGTTGTTGATACCCGCGCGTACTGATTCATCGAGCTTGCGCCAGGTAGTACCGCGCGTGTTAAGCAGCGCTTCCCAGCCTAGTTCAGCGATAAATGTGCGTAATAATTCATCATCGAGACCATCCACGCGATAGTCGTGGAAGCGGTACTCTACCTGGTGTTCTTCCAGCCAGCGGCGGGCTTTCTTTATGGTGTCGCAGTTTTTAATCCCGTACATCGTTGTCATGTTAAATTCCTTGTGGGGAAACAGGTAAATTATCCAGGTTTTTAGAATGAGATAATGGCGAAGAATAATACTCGAAATCGCCCGCCAGGTATAATTCTCCGGCCTTAAATGCCTGGTCATGCAGTTTAAAATAAAATAGCATTTTCTGTCGTCGGAACAGATAGTTCCGATAAATTTCGACTATTTCAAAATATTGCCATAAGTCACAGTAAATTTACGGGTTCATGGCCATATTGATGGCATGCCAGCAGGCATCAGGCACAGGGAGCCGCTATCACAGTCATTGATTAAATGTTCTTCACATCTGTCTTACCGTTACGTAAAATGCGCATAATAATAAGAGAGGCTTTTATGATCGAACGTGAACTGGGGAACTGGAAAGATTTTATCGAAGTGATGCTTCGTAAATAATTTCGGGAAGAATAGCGAATGCGCTACCTCTAAAAATGAACCTGTAAAAAGGGCGGCTTTGAAGCCGCCCTTTTTATACCTGTTATTTAGGCCGTTCCTGCAGCGGGAAGCGTCGGCGTACCAGTACAAAGAACAGCGGTACGAAGAAGATGGCAAGGACGGTTGCGGAGATCATCCCGCCCATCACGCCGGTACCGACCGCGTGCTGGCTGGCAGAGCCTGCACCTGAGCTTGTCGCCATCGGTAATACCCCAAAAATAAAGGCGAGCGACGTCATCAGAATCGGACGCAGACGCTGGCGGCAGGCGTCAAGCGTTGCGGTGAGCAAATCTTCCCCTTTCTGATTGAGCTCGTTGGCAAATTCCACAATCAGAATGGCGTTCTTCGCCGATAGCCCAATGACCGTCAACAGGCCCACCTGGAAGTAAACGTCGTTTTCCAGCCCACGCATCCAGGTGGCAAGCAACGCGCCGATAACCCCCAGAGGCACCACCAGCATCACCGAGAACGGTACCGACCAGCTTTCATACAGCGCGGCCAGGCAGAGGAACACGACCAGCAACGAGATGGCATACAGCGCCGGAGCCTGCGCCCCGGAGAGACGCTCCTGGTAGGACATCGCGGTCCATTCCAGACCAAAACCAACCGGCAGCTCTTTCACCAGGTTTTGCATGATGTCCATTGCGGTGCCGGTACTGACTCCAGGTGCCGCTTCCCCGATGATCTCTACCGCTGAATAGCCATTGTAGCGTTCCAGACGCGGTGAGCCGCTGTCCCAGTGCGAGGAGGCGAAGGAGGAGAAGGGCACCATGGTGCCGCTGTTGTTCCGCACGTACCACTGATAGATATCATCCGGCAGCATGCGATATTTGGCTGCCGACTGAACGTATACCTTCTTCACGCGGCCACGATCCATAAAGTCGTTAACGTAGCTCGACCCCCAGGCGGTTTGCAGCGTGTCGTTGATGTCGTCGATAGATACGCCAAGCGCCTGTGCCTTGCGCTGATCGATATCCACCTGCAGCTGCGGGCTGTCGTCGAGGCCGTTGTGGCGCACACGGGTCAGGCGCGGATCCTTCTCGGCAAGGTTCAGCAACCGATCGCGGGCAGCCATTAGTGCATCATGCCCGGCGCCGGCGTGGTCCTGCAGCTCCATATCAAAACCGGCAGAACTCCCGAGTCCGCTGATGGCGGGCGGGTTGTTGGCAAAGACTCGCGCCTCTTTAATCTGGTCGAAGGCTTTGGTCGCTCGTTCGATGATGGCGAACGAAGAACCGGTTTTCGGATCGCGTTCTTTCCAGTCTTTCAGACGGATAAACATACGGGCAACGTTCTGCCCGTTCCCGCCCGGGCCGGAGCCGACGGTGGCGAAAATTGAGCTGACCGTGTCTTTTTCATGGGTGAAGAAGTAATCCTCAACTTTCTTCATGACCTTCATCGTTTGCTGCTGGGTAGAGCCGCTCGGCAGCTGAATGGAGGTGAGGAACATACCGCGGTCTTCCTGCGGCAAGAACGAGGTTGGCAGGCGCAGGAACAGGAACACCATGCCGCCCAGCAGCAGGACGTAGAGAAGGAGTCCGCGCAGACTGCGGTGGAGAATTTTGCCCACGAAGGTTTCATAGCGTGATGCGCTGGCGTTAAAGACGCGGTTAAACCAGCCGAAGAAGCCGCGCTGGCCGTGATGCTCACCTTTATTGAGCGGCTTCAGAAGCGTGGCGCAGAGCGCCGGAGTGAGGATCAGCGCCACCAGTACCGACAGCACCATTGCCGAAACAATAGTCACCGAGAACTGGCGATAAATCGCCCCCGTGGTACCGCCGAAGAAGGCCATCGGGATGAAGACGGCGGAGAGCACCATGGCAATCCCCACCAGCGCGCCCTGGATTTGCCCCATCGATTTTCGCGTCGCTTCCCGGGGCGAGAGTCCCTCTTCGCTCATGATACGTTCAACGTTTTCCACCACCACGATGGCGTCATCCACCAGCAGACCGATGGCGAGCACCACCGCGAACATGGTTAGCGTGTTGATACTGTAGCCGAGCGCATAGAGGATTGAGAACGTCCCCATCAGTACCACCGGTACGGCGATGGTCGGAATCAGCGTCGCGCGGAAATTCTGCAGGAACAGATACATCACCAGGAACACCAGCAGAATGGCTTCCAGAAGGGTTTTTACCACATCGGTAATCGAGGCTTTGACAAACGAAGTGGTCTCGTAGGCCACCTTGTACTCAAGGCCATGCGGGAAGTACGGCTTGAGTTCATCAAGGCGTTTAATCACCTCTTCTGAGGTGGCCATTTCGTTTGCGCCAGAGGCCAGCTGAACCCCAAGCCCGGAGGCGGGTTTCCCGTTGAAAAGACTGAGATAGTCGTAGCTCTCCGCGCCCATTTCGACGGTCGCGACCTGGCCTAACGTGACCAGCGAGCCGTCCGGATTTACGCGCAGCGTAATATCGCGGAATTGTTCTGGCGTTTGCAGCAGTGACTGAGAGTTAATGGTGGCGTTCAGCGCCTGCTTATCGATGGAGGGCGTTCCACCCAGCTGTCCGACCGCGATTTGCGCGTTTTGTGAGGAGATAGCGTTGGTAACGTCTTTTGCCGTCAACTGGAAGCTATTGAGCTTGGCCGGATCGAGCCAGATGCGCATCGCATACTGCGAGCCATAGGGGTTAATACTCCCGACGCCGTTGACGCGGCTCAGTGGATCCTGAATGTTACTCGCCACATAGTCAGCGATATCCTGCTTATCCATGCTGCCGTCGGTCGAGACGAAGGCGATGGTGAGAATGTTGGTATCACCGGTTTTTCTGACCGTTACCCCCTGATTCTGCACCGCCTGAGGCAGCTTACTCAGCGCCGACTGCAGCTGGTTTTGCACCTGCTGCATGGCCTCGTTTGGATCGGTACCAGCGGTGAAAGTCAGGGTGACGGAGGCCTGACCGGAGGAGCTGCTCTGTGATGACATATACATCAGGTTGTCGAGCCCGGTCATATTCTGCTCGATAACCTGTGTAACCGTGTTCTCCAGCGTTTGTGCAGAAGCGCCAGGATAGTTGGCGGTAATTCGCACGTTCGGCGGTGTCAGACTGGGATACTGTTCAACAGGTAATGACACAATGGCCAGTGTACCGGTTAAACACAGCAAGATGGCCAATACCCAGGCAAAAATGGGGCGATCGATAAAGAAATTCGCCATTGTAATCAGGACCTCATTTTACTTGTTTTTTTGTTATCGCAACGCTTCGAACACTGTAGCCGCAAGGGCTGAAGTAATCGTGGAGAAAAAAAGGAGTTAATGTAAATAATCATACGTCTTTACCGCGTAGATATACAAAACTCTGAATTTTTTCTGTCCTCGATGACAATGTTGACGGCGAAGGGGGTCTGAGGCGTACACTGGAGAACCGCTTAACGCTGTGGAGCTTCCATGTCGCTCAATATCCATGTTATCAAAGATAAAATCCTCTCCGAAAATTACTTTGTTTTACGTAACATCACCTACGAGCTGAGTTTGTCCGGCGGAGAACCGCTGCGTCATAAGCGCGAGGTGTACGATCGCGGCAACGGAGCCACCATTCTGCTTTATAACCGTGATAAGAAAACGGTGGTGCTGGTGCGTCAGTTCCGTATTGCGACCTGGGTTAATGGTAACGATGATGGCATGCTGATTGAAACCTGCGCCGGACTGCTCGACGACGATGAACCAGAAGCCTGTATCCGCAAAGAGGCGGTAGAAGAGACCGGCTTTGAGGTGGGCGACGTGCAGAAGGTGTTTGAGCTGTACATGTCTCCGGGCGGCGTCACCGAGCTTATCCACTTCTTCATTGCTGAATATCAGGAGAGCCAGCGCGCCAGCGCCGGTGGTGGCGTGGAAGATGAGGCCATTGAAGTGCTGGAGCTGGCGTTCGAACAGGCGCTTCAGATGGTGCGCGAAGGGAAAATTCTCGACGGTAAGGCGGTGATCTTACTGCAATATTTAAAAATGTCGGGTTTAATGGATTGATTTTGTTAAGAAAAATAGCACCTGATTTACATCACGCTATCCGACAAATCTGATTGAGCGTTGCCGCTTCGCCAGTGAAGATACAGACTTGTAAGTTGGTGTTTTTTTCTTCTGGGGCTGTGCCATTCATGCTTTATCGCGTCGCGCTGTTTTTATTATTCGGTTGGTTACCGGTGGCATCCGTATGGGCAGCCCCGGCGCAGCAGGTGTTTTCTGACTGGCTGGTCACCTGTAATAACCAGAATTTCTGCGTGGCGCGTAACATCGGTTTGCATCACGGACTGGTGATGACGCTGAGCCGTAGCGCGGGTGCGCACACCGATGCCAGCCTGCGCATAGAGCTTGGCGGCATCGCCAGCCCGACAGCAAAAACCCCACCAATCGCTAATCGCCTGCTGCTCGACGGCACGCCGTTAACGCTGGCCGGCGAGCGCTGGCAGGTTGCGCCATGGTTGCTCACGACCAGCGATACCGCCACCATCAATGCATTTTTGCAGCACGTTCAGGAAGGGCAAGCCATCACGCTTGATAAAGACCAGCAGGCTATTTCTCTGCTGGGGCTTAAAGCGGCGCTGCTGTTCATTGACGGGCAGCAAAAGCGCGTCGGCAGCGAGACGGCCTGGATCCGCAAAGGTGACGATCCACCGCTGAGTGTGCCGCCAGCGCCAGCGCTGAAAAGCGTAGCAAAAATCAACCCGACGCCTGCGCCTTTGAGCCGTGAAGAGAGCAATAATCTGATGGATTACGGCAACTGGCGAATGAACAACAGCCAGTGCTCACTAGACCCGATGCGGCAGGAAGTATGGGTGACGGCGCTAACCGATGACAAAGCGCTGATGATGATGAGCTGTGAATCCGGCGCTTATAACACCATTTACCGGGCGTGGGTGGTCACCCGCCAGAAGCCATTCTCCTCAACGCCGGTGCATCTGCGCCTGCCGTTCCAGTCCTCAAGCGACGAGCGCGAAATCGAGATGGTCAACGCCACCTTTGATATCAAAACTCGTGAACTGGTGACCCTGGATAAAGGGCGGGGGCTCAGCGATTGCGGCGTGACCACGCGCTGGCGTTACGATGGTCAACGCTTCCGGCTGGTGCGTTATGCCGAACAGCCGGAATGCGATGAGTGGCAGGGGCCAGACGCCTGGCCCACGCTTTGGATCACCCGTTAAGCACCGCTTTTGCTTTCGCAACCACGTTTTCGACCGTAAAGCCGAAGAAGGGGAAGAGCTTATCGGCCGGGGCGGATTCGCCGTAGCTGCGCATCCCGACTATTGCTCCCTTCAGACCCACATACTTGTACCAGTAATCGGCAATACCCGCTTCTACTGCCACTCTGGCAGCAACGCTTGCTGGCAGTACTGATTCGCGATACGCCGGGTCCTGGGCGTCGAAGACGTCGGTGGAAGGCAGTGATACCACCCGCACATTCACACCTTCTGCACGCAGTTTCTCGGCCGCCAGCACGGTAATCTCCACTTCGGAACCGGTGGCAATCAGGATGAGATCCGGCTTGCCTCCCGCTTCTTTCAGCACATAACCGCCACGGGCGATATCCTGCACCTGCTCCGGCGTCCGCTCCATCTGGGCGAGGTTCTGGCGTGAGAGGATCAGCGCCGTTGGACCGTCGTTCTTTTCAATCGCCGCTTTCCAGGCAACGGCGGTCTCTACCTGATCGCAGGGGCGCCAGGTGCTGAAGTTTGGCGTCAGGCGCAGGCTGGCGAGCTGCTCTACGGCCTGGTGCGTTGGGCCATCTTCGCCAAGGCCGATGGAATCATGGGTATAGACCATTATCTGGTGGGCCTTCATCAGCGCCGCCATGCGCGCCGCGTTGCGGGCGTACTCCACGAACATCAGGAAGGTGGCGGTGTAGGGGATAAAGCCCCCGTGGTGAGCGATGCCGTTGGCGATGGCGGTCATCCCGAACTCTCGTACGCCGTAGTGAAGGTAGTTCCCACCCGGATCTTCTTTCAGCGACACCGAATCTTTCCAGATGGTCAGGTTGCTGGGAGCCAGATCCGCAGATCCCCCGAGCAGCTCATGCAGTGCCGGGCCATACGCGTTAAGCGTGTTCTGTGAGGCTTTACGGCTGGCGATTTTTGCTGGCTCTGACTGCAGCGTTTCAATATACGTTTTGGTTAGCGTCTGCCAGTGCTTTGGTAACTCGCCGTTTTTGCGGCGATTAAATTCGGCGGCAAGTCGCGGATGCGCGGCCTCATAGGCGGCAAGTTTAGCGTTCCAGGCATGTTGAGCTTTTTCTCCTTTTGCACGCGCATCCCAGGCCTGGTAGATGGTTTTGGGGATCTCAAACGGTGGATACTTCCAGCCAAGCTGCTGGCGCGCCAGCGCCACTTCCGCTTCACCGAGCGCTGAACCGTGCGACTCTTCCTTCCCGGCCTTGTTCGGCGAACCAAAGCCGATGATGGTGCGGCAGATAATCAGGGAGGGTTTATCCTTCACGCTTTGTGCTTCAAGAATGGCCTGCTTGATGGCCTGCGGATCGTGGCCGTCGACGTCGTGCACCACGTGCCAGTGATAGGCCTCGAAGCGTTTAGCCGTGTCGTCGGTAAACCAGCCGCGGGTTTCGCCGTCTATGGAAATGCCGTTGCTGTCGTAGAAACCAATCAGTTTCCCGAGCCCCAGGGTCCCCGCCAGCGAACTGGCTTCATGGGAGATCCCCTCCATCAGACAGCCATCTCCCATAAACACGTAGGTGTAGTGGTCGACGATATCGTGACCCGGACGGTTGAACTGAGCGGCGAGGGTGCGCTCCGCAATCGCCATCCCGACGGCGTTAGCCAGCCCCTGGCCAAGCGGCCCGGTGGTGGTTTCCACACCCGGGGTATAGCCAATTTCCGGATGCCCCGGCGTTTTAGAATGCAGCTGGCGGAAGTTCTTGAGTTCCTCCATCGGCAAGTCGTAGCCGCTCAGATGCAGCAGGCTATAAAGCAGCATGGAGGCATGACCGTTCGACAGCACAAAGCGGTCGCGATCGTACCAGTGCGGATCATAAGGATTGTGCTTCAGGAAATCGTTCCACAGAACTTCGGCGATATCCGCCATTCCCATCGGTGCGCCCGGATGGCCGGAATTGGCCTTCTGGACAGCATCCATACTCAGGGCGCGAATCGCATTGGCGAGCTCTCTTCTGGACATGGTTCACTCCATTTTTACCCGTGGTATAGCCGTAAATCAGATAAAAAGCATAGCAGACGGGGATGGCATTGTTTCGCGCTGCGATTAACATTGGTGTAAAGGCTGTGTCCCGCCATTGTGCGCGAGTGGCGCTGATGGCTATTTTTACACAGGGCAAGGCGCGAACGGCGTCATTTGGGGACCCAAATGAGCCGTGAGCAACACAGCCATGCGTAAAAATAGCCTCAGCCCTTCGGGACGCGTGTAAAAAGCGCATTCTCTGCGTTGTCGGATTTGGACATAGGCCCGCTATGCCCTTCATCCTTCGCCTTGATAATGCGCTTTTTACCCAGCGTCGCCATCGTGACCAATGGCGGGACACAGCCTCGTAATTGATAACAAGCGTTTGTTTCTTTGCTCAGAGTTTGGCGGCCTTCAAAGTTTAGAAAGTTGTCACGGGTAATACTGCGCAGTCAGGGAACGCTAACCTTAAATTCCAACCAAGAACGATATGTAAAAGGAACATTAGATGGATGATCAGTTGAAACAAAGTGCCCTTGATTTCCACGAATTCCCGGTTCCGGGGAAGATTCAGGTTTCCCCGACTAAACCCCTGGCCACCCAGCGTGACCTGGCGCTGGCCTATTCGCCGGGCGTTGCCGCACCTTGCCTTGAAATCGAAAAAGACCCGCTGGCGGCCTACAAATATACCGCGCGTGGCAACCTGGTTGCGGTGGTCTCTAACGGTACCGCCGTGCTCGGGCTTGGCAACATTGGTGCGCTGGCCGGCAAGCCGGTGATGGAAGGCAAAGGCGTTTTGTTTAAGAAATTTGCAGGCATTGACGTCTTCGATATTGAGGTCGATGAGCTGGACCCCGACAAATTTATCGATGTGGTGGCCGCGCTTGAGCCCACCTTCGGCGGCATCAACCTCGAAGACATCAAAGCTCCGGAGTGTTTCTACATTGAGCAGAAGCTGCGCGAGCGCATGAATATCCCGGTATTCCATGATGACCAGCACGGCACGGCGATTATCAGTACTGCGGCCATCCTCAACGGTCTGCGAGTGGTTGAGAAAAACCTCTCTGATGTGCGCATGGTGGTGTCCGGCGCCGGTGCGGCAGCCATTGCCTGTATGAACCTGCTGGTGGCGCTCGGTATGCAGAAGCGCAACATCGTGGTGTGTGATTCGAAAGGTGTTATCTATAAAGACCGCGAGCCGAACATGGCGGAAACCAAAGCGGCCTATGCGGTTGACGACGACGGCAAACGTACGCTGGACGACGTGATGGACGGCGCGGATATCTTCCTCGGCTGTTCTGGCCCGAAAGTGCTGACCCAGCCGATGGTGAAGAAAATGGCGCGCGCGCCGCTGATCCTCGCCCTCGCTAACCCAGAACCAGAAATTCTGCCGCACCTGGCAAAAGAAGTTCGTCCGGATGCCATCATCTGCACCGGCCGCTCTGACTATCCAAACCAGGTGAACAACGTCCTGTGCTTCCCGTTCATTTTCCGCGGTGCGCTGGATGTCGGGGCTACGGCAATTAACGAAGAGATGAAGCTTGCGGCGGTACATGCGATTGCCGAGCTGGCGCACGCCGAGCAGAGCGAAGTGGTGGCCTCTGCGTATGCTGACCAGGATCTGAGCTTCGGTGCGGATTACCTGATCCCGAAACCGTTCGACCCGCGTCTTATCGTCAAGATTGCCCCGGCGGTCGCGAAAGCGGCGATGGATTCCGGTGTGGCGAAACGCCCGATTGCTGATTTCGATGCCTACATCGATAAGCTCAGCGAGTTCGTCTACAAAACCAACCTGTTTATGAAACCGATCTTCTCGCTGGCGCGTAAAGATCCGAAGCGCGTCGTGCTGGCCGAAGGCGAAGACAACCGCGTGCTGCATGCGACCCAGGAGCTTATCACTCTCGGCCTTGCGAAGCCGATTCTGATTGGTCGCCCGAGCGTGATTGAGATGCGTATTCAGAAGCTGGGCCTGCAGATCAAAGCGGGCGTCGATTTTGAAATCGTCAACAATGAATCCGATCCGCGCTTCAAAGAGTACTGGAGCGAATACTACGACCTGATGAAGCGTCGCGGCGTTTCTCAGGAACAGGCGCAGCGGGCGGTTATCAGCAACACGACGGTGATTGGCGCCATTATGGTGCAGCGCGGCGAAGCCGATGCGCTTATCTGCGGTACTATCGGTGACTACCATGAGCACTTCAGCGTTATCCAGCAGCTGTTTGGGTATCGTGATGGCGTGCATACTGCCGGTGCGATGAACGCATTGCTGCTGCCGAGCGGTAACACCTTTATCGCCGATACCTACGTCAACGACGACCCAACGTCAGAACAGCTGGCGGAGATTGCGCTGATGGCGGCAGAAACCGTCCAGCGTTTTGGTATTGAACCGCGCGTGGCGCTGCTGTCGCATTCCAACTTTGGCACCTCGAACTGCCCGGCGGCGCTGAAAATGCGCAAAGCGCTGGAGCTGGTTCGCGAACGCGCGCCGGAGCTGATGATTGACGGTGAAATGCACGGCGATGCCGCGCTGGTGGAAAGCATCCGTAATGAGCGGATGCCGGACAGCCCGCTCAGAGGCTCTGCCAACATCCTGGTGATGCCAAACATGGAAGCGGCACGTATCAGCTACAACCTGCTGCGTGTTTCCAGCTCTGAAGGAGTTACCGTGGGCCCGGTACTGATGGGGGTTGCAAAACCTGTACACGTACTGACGCCAATCGCATCTGTTCGCCGTATTGTGAACATGGTGGCGCTGGCGGTGGTTGAAGCGCAGACTCAGCCGCTGTAATTTCTTTCGTTAATAAAAAAGCGCGAGGCTAACCCCTCGCGCTTTTTTTATTTCTTAGTGATCCACTTCACCTTTCCTCATCCTTTGCCGATTTTTGTTATTCGCTCTGCGGATAACTTGCCACTATGGCGTTTATTACAGGTGGAGGGGGCGATGGAAACAGAACGTATTATTCAGGAGTTTGTTCCCGGGAAACAGGTAACACTGGCGCATCTTATTGCTCACCCCGGAGATGAGCTGGCCAAGAAAATAGGCGTCCCCGGTGCGGAAGCGATTGGCATCATGACCCTCACGCCGGGAGAAACCGCGATGATTGCCGGAGATTTCGCCACTAAAGCGGCTGACGTCCATATCGGTTTCCTCGACCGTTTCAGCGGCGCACTGGTTATCTATGGCTCAGTGGGTGCCGTGGAAGAGTCTTTAAATCAGACGGTTACCGCGCTTGGTCGCACCCTGAACTACACCCTGTGCACCTTGACGAAAAGCTAAAGGCCACCTGATGAGACGGATAGCTTTTGTGGGTATGGTTGGCGCCGGAAAAACCACGCTATTTAATGCATTGCAGGGGAATTATTCCACGGCAATAAAAACGCAGGCGGTTGAATTTAATGATGCCGGTGATATTGATACACCGGGTGAGTATTTCAGTCATCCGCGTTGGTTTCAGGCATTAATAACCAGTCTGCAGGATGTCGATCTCATTATATATATTCACGCTGCTAATGAAAAAGAGAATCGACTCCCCAGTGGGCTGCTTAATATTGGCGGCAATAAACGCCACATTGCCGTAATAAGTAAAATCGATGCGCCCGACACCAATGTTGATGAGACCCGCGAATTGCTGCTGAGTATTGGCTTTCAGGAACCCATTTTTGCGCTGAATTGTCGCTCACGAGAGAGCATCCAGCCATTAATGGATTATCTGGCAACGGAACAGGAGGATGCAGATGAAAACGTTAGTCACCGCGAATGATGTTCGCGATAGCCACGTCCGGGGAGAAACCCGACTTGTTGCCCCCCGGAGCCGCAGCATTATAACCCCGGAGGCGCGGGAAGTGGCCGAAACTCTGGGTTTGGTGCTGGTGGAAGATGACACTGTTTCAGCGCCTGCGGGGGATGAAAAAACTGAGCGCCAGCGCATTCGTGAGGCCATTATCGCAGAGCTTCCGGAAGGGCAGTTTACCGAGAGCCTGGTGGCACAGCTTCTCGAAAAAGTGATGAAAGAGCGTGAAGCCGTTGGAGGGGAGGTGACACCCGCATTTACGTCGGTCACCGGCAAGGGGGGTATCAAGGTGGTGACTGGCAGCAGCGTCTCCTTTGGTCGGTTTGCGGGGGCCGAGCCGCACAGCGTTGGGTTAACCGATCTCATTACAGCGGAAGACGGCAGCAGCATGGCTGCCGGATTCATGCAGTGGGAGAACGCCTTCTTCCCATGGACGCTGAACTACGACGAGATAGACATGGTGCTGGAAGGTGAACTGCACGTACGCCATGAGGGAGAAACCATGGTCGCAAAAGCCGGGGACGTGATGTTTATCCCTAAAGGATCGGCGATTGAGTTTGGTACCCCGTCTTCGGTGCGCTTCCTGTACGTGGCGTGGCCAGCGAACTGGCAGGCCTGCTGAGAAACCATCGGATATCGGGGAGGGGATGATGATCGTTGAGCGTTGTCGTGCGAAAGCGGCGCAGTCGCTAGGACGGGTCGTCTTTGCGGATGCCCTGGATAGCCGGGTACTGAAGGCTGCCAGAACCCTGTTCAGGCAAGGGCTGGCGCAACCGCTGCTGATTGCCAATCCCTTCGCCTTGCGCCAGTTTGCGTTGAGTCAGGGTATTGCGCTGGACGGAATGCTGATTATCGATCCGAAGAGCAGTCTGGCGCTGCGCGAAGATTTTGCCGCCCGTTGGCAGCAGCGTGCCGGTGAGAAAACACCCCCGGACGCGCTGGATAAACTTTGCGATCCCCTGCTGTTTGCCACCAGTCTTGTCAGTAGCGGCCAGGCGGAGGTGTGTATTGCCGGCAATTTGTCATCAACCGCCCGCGTGCTTCGCGCAGGGCTGCAGATTGCGGGGCTGGCGCCAGGCTACAACACCTTATCGTCGCTGTTTTTAATGCTGCCCCAGTACGCCGGTCAGCCGCTCGGTTTCGCCGACTGTAGCGTGGTCCCCCAACCCACGGCGGCACAGCTTGCGGATATCGCCCTCGCCAGTGCCCAGACCTGGCAGGCCATTACCGGCGAACCCCCACGGGTGGCCATGCTCTCGTTTTCCAGCAACGGCAGCGCGCGCCATCCCTGCGTTGCCACTGTCCAGCAGGCGACCGAACTCGTCCGCCAGCGTGCACCCACGCTGCTTGTTGATGGCGAACTGCAGTTTGACGCAGCCTTCGTACCCGACGTTGCTCAGCAAAAGGCACCGGACAGCCCCCTCAAGGGGCGAGCGAATATCTTTATCTTCCCGTCTCTGGAAGCCGGAAACATTGGCTACAAAATTGCCCAGCGTCTGGGGGGGTATCGGGCCGTCGGGCCACTGATTCAGGGACTGGCGGCTCCGCTGCACGACTTATCGCGCGGCTGTAGCGAGCAGGAGATTGTCGAGCTGGCGCTGGTGGCGCTGGCTCAATCGAAAACCCCGGCGGGTCAACGAATCAGCCCGCCAGAACGTGTTACTTAACCGGTCCCGTCAGGACCCTGTCTGAGAGGAAAACACAATGGAAGCATTAGGAATGATCGAAACCCGGGGCCTGGTCGCACTGATTGAGGCTTCAGATGCAATGGTAAAAGCGGCACGCGTGAAGCTGGTTGGCGTGAAGCAAATCGGCGGTGGTCTGGTGACGGCCATGGTGCGTGGCGATGTGGCGGCATGTAAAGCGGCGACCGATGCAGGTGCTGCTGCAGCGCAGCGGATCGGCGAACTGGTATCGGTCCACGTTATCCCTCGTCCGCACGGCGATCTGGAAGAGGTGTTCCCTATCAGCTTTAAGTCTGAAAGCACGCTTTAACTCCTGATGACGCCAGCAATGGCGTCATCCCCAGATTCGCCCGGAGGCGACGATGAAACTGGCTGTAGTAACGGGACAAATTGTTTGTACCGTGCGCCACGAGGGGCTGGCGCAGGACAAGCTGCTGATGGTGGAGTTTCTCAATGCCCGAGGGGAGCCGGACGGTCAGTGCGCGGTCGCTACCGACAACATCGGTGCCGGTGCCGGTGAGTGGGTGTTGCTGGTTAGCGGAAGCTCTGCACGTCAGGCCAGGCATAACGAAGGCTCACCGGTCGATTTGTGTGTCATCGGTATCGTCGATGAAGCGGTATCGGGCGGCAAAGTGATTTTCCATAAATAGGGCGCAATGTCATGAATCAACAGGATATCGAGCAGGTGGTCAGGACGGTAATACAGCAAATGCGCGCTGTCTCTCCCGCACAGACCGCTGGCGTATTTGAAGCGCTTGATGATGCCGTTGCGGCAGCCAAAGCCGCACAGCCCGCGCTGAAACGTGTTGCGATGCGCCAGCTTGTTATTCAGGCCATTCGTGACGCTGGTGAAAAACATGCCAGGGAATTAGCGGAGCTTGCCGTCTCCGAGACGGGCATGGGACGGGTGGAGGATAAGTTTGCCAAAAACGTCGCACAAGCCCGGAGCACGCCAGGCGTGGAATGCCTGTCAGCACAGGTGCTGACCGGGGATAACGGCCTGACGCTTATCGAAAACGCGCCGTGGGGCGTGGTGGCTTCGGTTACGCCATCGACCAACCCGGCCGCAACGGTCATTAATAACGCGATAAGCCTGATTGCGGCAGGGAACAGCGTGGTGTTTGCCCCGCATCCGGCAGCAAAAGGAGTTTCGCAACGCACAATTACGTTACTTAATCAGGCGATTGTTGCCGCAGGTGGCCCGGAAAACCTGCTGGTTACCGTGGCAAATCCGGATATCGACACCGCCCAGCGTCTTTTCAAATACCCGGGCATTGGGCTACTGGTGGTGACCGGCGGTGAGGCGGTGGTTGAAGCGGCCCGTAAACACACCAACAAACGGCTGATTGCTGCGGGAGCCGGTAACCCGCCGGTGGTGGTTGATGAAACGGCGGATCTGGCGCGTGCAGCGCAGGCGATAGTCAAAGGCGCTTCCTTCGATAACAACATTATCTGCGCGGATGAAAAGGTGCTGATTGTTGTTGATGCCGTCGCTGACGAGTTGATGCGTCTGATGGCGGGGCAGCAGGCGGTAAATCTGACCGCCTCCCAGGCAGAGCAGCTGCTGCCTGTACTGTTGAACAATGTGGATGAGCGCGGAAAAGGGACCGTCAGTCGCGACTGGGTAGGGCGTGATGCAGCGAAGATCGCGGCAGCCATTGGCCTGCAGGTGCCGGAACAAACTCGTCTGCTTTTCGTAGAAACCCCGGCTAACCATCCGTTTGCCGTGACCGAACTCATGATGCCGGTACTGCCCGTGGTGCGGGTCGCAAACGTAGAAGAGGCCATCGCGCTTGCCGTTAAGCTTGAGGGAGGCTGTCACCATACGGCAGCCATGCACTCACGCAACATCGACAACATGAACCAGATGGCAAATGCCATTGATACCAGCATTTTTGTCAAAAACGGTCCCTGCATTGCCGGTCTGGGGCTGGGCGGCGAGGGCTGGACCACCATGACTATCACCACGCCAACCGGAGAAGGGGTGACCAGCGCGCGCACTTTTGTTCGTCTGCGCCGCTGCGTACTGGTTGACGCATTCCGTATTGTTTAATGCCAGCAGGCGCGGAGGGAAGCAATGCAAACTGAATTGCAAACGGCGCTCTTTCAGGCTTTCGATGCCCTGAATCAGCAGCGAGTGAAAACGTTCAGTGTACCCCCGGTGACGATTTACGGTTCTGGTTCACTCAGCGTCTGCGGGCAGCAGGCGCATTCGCGCGGGCTGCGTCATCTGTTTGTGATGGTCGACAGCTTTTTGCTGCAGGCGGGAATGACCGCCGGGCTTGAACGCAGCCTGACGATGAAAGGCCTGGCGATAACCCTCTGGCCGTGCCCCGTAGGCGAACCTGGTATCACTGACGTCAGGGCCGCCGTGGTGCAACTGCAGGGATCACAGTGCGATGGCGTGGTGGCTTTTGGCGGCGGATCGGTACTGGATGCGGCGAAAGCGGTCGCGCTACTTGCCACTAATCCGGGCCAGACGCTGACAGAGATAACGGAACAGAGCGTACTGCACCCGCGACTGCCGCTTATGGCGATACCGACGACGGCAGGGACAGGTTCAGAGGCGACCAACGTCACGGTGATTATCGATGCGCAAAGCGGGCGTAAACAGGTGCTCGCGCATGCATCACTGATGCCGGATGTGGCGATTCTGGATGCGGCGCTCACCGAGGGGGTTCCCGCTCATATTACGGCGATAACCGGGGTTGATGCTATAACCCACGCCATTGAAGCCTACAGCGCCCTGAATGCCACACCATTAACCGATTCCCTGGCAACGGGTGCAATCACGCTGATGAGCAAATCGCTGCCTAAAGCGGTGGGGTACGGCTCCGATCTGGCCGCGCGGGAGAGCATGTTGCTTGCCTCCTGTATGGCGGGGATGGCGTTTTCCAGCGCCGGTCTCGGGCTGTGCCACGCCATGGCGCATCAGCCTGGTGCCACGCTGCATATTCCTCATGGTCAGGCAAACGCCATGCTGCTGCCAACGGTGATGGAGTTTAACCGGCTGGTGTGCGGCGAACGGTTCAGTCACATCGGCAGGCTACTCACCGGCAGGAAATCTGACTGCCGGGACGCTATCGCGGCGGTAAGTGAATGCATCGCGGCGGTAGGACTGACAAAACGGCTGAGCGATTTCGGCGCGACTCCTGCGCACTACCACGCCTGGGCGCAAGCCGCGCTGGTGGATACCTGTATAAGAAGCAACCCACGAACCGCCACGCAGGAGCAGATTGTCGAGCTGTATGCGGCGGCACAATAACGTTGTCATTCCGGTGAAAGGGAGGGAAGGCTATGGGGATTAATGAAATCATCATGTACATCATGATGTTCTTTATGCTGATTGCCGCCATCGACAGGATCCTGTCGCAGTTTGGTGGCTCAGCACGCTTCCTCGGTAAGTTTGGTAAGAGTATTGAAGGGTCTGGCGGGCAGTTTGAAGAGGGGTTTATGGCGATGGGCGCGCTGGGGCTGGCGATGGTCGGGATGACCGCGTTGGCACCGGTATTAGCCATGCTGCTCGGGCCGGTGATTATTCCGCTGTATGAAATGCTGGGGGCCAACCCATCGATGTTTGCCGGTACGCTGCTGGCGTGTGATATGGGCGGCTTCTTCCTCGCGAAAGAGCTGGCCGGTGGTGATGTCGCGGCGTGGCTGTACTCCGGACTGATTCTGGGCGCGATGATGGGACCGACCATCGTATTTTCTATCCCGGTGGCGCTTGGCATTATCGAACCCTCGGACCGCCGCTATCTGGCACTTGGCGTGCTGGCCGGTATTGTCACTATTCCCGTCGGCTGTATCGCCGGGGGCCTGGTGGCAATGTACTCCGGCGTTGAGATCAACGGTCAGCCGGTAGAATTTACCTTCTCCTTGATCCTGATGAACATGATCCCGGTAATTATCGTTGCCGTGCTGGTGGCGCTGGGTCTCAAGTTTATCCCTGAGAAGATGATCAACGGCTTCCAGATCTTCGCCAAATTCCTCGTGGCGTTAATCACCATTGGCCTCGCCGCAGCGGTTATCAAATTTCTGCTGGGGTGGGATCTTATCCCTGGCCTTGACCCTATCTTTATGGCACCCGGCGACAAGCCCGGCGAAGTCATGCGCGCCATCGAAGTCATTGGCTCTATCTCCTGCGTACTGCTGGGCGCGTATCCGATGGTGTTGCTGCTGACCCGCTGGTTTGAAAAACCGCTGATGCGGGTTGGTGGTGTTCTGAAAATCAACAACATGGCGGCGGGCGGCATGGTGGCGACGCTGGCTAACAACATTCCGATGTTCGGTATGATGAAGCAGATGGATACCCGGGGCAAAGTGATCAACTGCGCCTTCGCCGTGTCTGCCGCTTTTGCGCTTGGCGATCACTTAGGTTTCGCGGCGGCCAACATGAACGCGATGATCTTTCCGATGATTGTCGGCAAGCTGATTGGCGGAGTGACGGCGATTGGCGTGGCGATGCTGCTGGTGCCAAAGGAAGAGGATCTTCCGGCGGAAACGGAAGTGGAGGCCCAATCGTGAACACGCGCCAGCTGCTCAGCGTGGGTATCGATATCGGCACCACCACCACGCAGGTTATCTTCTCGCGCCTTGAGTTAGTTAACCGTGCGGCGGTGTCCCAGGTGCCGCGCTACGAATTCATAAAACGCGAAATTAGCTGGCAAAGCCCGGTCTTCTTCACGCCCGTTGATAAAGAGGGTGGGTTGAAGGAAGCCGAACTTAAAAGCCTGATCCTGGCTCAGTATCAGGCCGCGGGTATCGCACCCGAATCAGTAGACTCCGGCGCCATTATCATTACCGGCGAGAGCGCGAAAACCCGCAACGCTCGTCCGGCGGTGATGGCGCTCTCGCAGTCGCTGGGCGACTTTGTCGTCGCCAGCGCCGGGCCACATCTGGAGTCGGTGATTGCTGGCCACGGCTCCGGGGCGCAAAGCCTGTCGGAAAAGCAAATGTGCCGGGTGCTGAATATTGATATTGGCGGCGGCACCTCAAACTACGCGCTGTTCGAAGCTGGCAAGGTCATTGGCACCGCCTGTCTCAACGTAGGAGGCCGCCTGCTGGAGACCGACGAGCAGGGGCGCGTCGTTTATGCCCATCGTCCGGGGCAGACGATCGTCGATGAAGTCTTTGGTGCGGGCGTTGACGTCCGAACCTTGAACGCTGCACAGCGGGGACAGGTTGCACAGCGGATGGCGAATCTGATTGTTGAGGTGATTGAGGGCACGCTATCCGGGCTTGCGCAGCAGTTAATGCAAACCGGGTTGCTTCCTGCGCAGGTTAAGCCAGAGGTGATTACTCTCTCCGGTGGCGTGGGTGAATGTTATCGCCATCCGCCTGCCTCTCCATTCTGTTATTGCGATATGGGGCCTCTGCTGGCGGCAGCGCTGCGTGAGCATCCACGCCTGCGCGAAATGAACGTGCAGCTCCCGGCGCAAACCGTGCGGGCGACGGTAATCGGTGCCGGGGCGCATACGCTGTCGCTGTCGGGCAGCACCATCTCCCTTTCCAGGGTTACGTTGCCGCTTCGCAACCTGCCGGTGGCCATTCCACACGATGAAATAAATCTAGCGGAGCGCTGGGAACAGGCGCTGGTGCAGCTGGATCTGGATCCGCTCATTGATGCTTACGTGCTGGCCCTTCCCAGGCAGCTCCCGGTCCGCTATGCGACCTTACTGATGGTCATTGACGCGCTTCTCGCGTTCGTCGCGCGTTTCCCGAATCCCCATCCGCTGCTGGTGGTGGCCGAGCAGGATTTTGGTAAGGCCCTGGGCATGCTACTGCGCCCACAGCTACAGCAACGCCCACTGGCGGTCATCGATGAGGTTTCCGTCCGGGCTGGAGACTATATCGACATTGGTGCACCTCTTTTTGGTGACTCGGTTGTGCCGGTGACGGTGAAATCACTCGCATTTCCTTCCTGAGGGAACGACTTATGAAGCTTAAGACCACATTGTTCGGCAATGTTTATCAGTTTAAGGATGTAAAAGAGGTGCTGGCGAAAGCCAACGAACTGCGTTCGGGAGACGTACTGGCCGGGGTTGCCGCGCTCAGCTCACAGGAGCGGGTGGCGGCAAAGCAGGTTTTGTCGGAAATGACGGTAGGTGAAATTCGTAACAGTCCGGTTATCCCCTATGAAGAGGACTGCGTGACACGGCTGATTCAGGATGATGTTAACGAAACCGCCTATCAGCGCATCAAAAACTGGAGTATCAGCGAGCTGCGTGAGTACGTGCTGAGTGACGAAACCTCGGTTGACGATATTGCCTTCACGCGCAAGGGATTAACCTCAGAGGTGGTGGCGGCGGTGGCGAAAATTTGTTCTAACGCCGACCTTATCTACGGCGGGAAGAAAATGCCGGTTATCAAAAAGGCCAATACCACTATCGGTCTTCCGGGCACTTTCAGCTGTCGCCTGCAGCCAAACGACACCCGTGATGATGTACAGAGTATCGTTGCTCAAATCTATGAGGGCCTCTCCTTCGGGGCGGGTGATGCGGTGATAGGCGTTAACCCGGTGACGGACGATGTCGACAACTTAAGCCGTGTTCTGGATACCGTGTACGGCGTTATCGACAAATTTAATATTCCGACGCAGGGCTGCGTACTGGCTCATGTCACGACCCAGATTGAAGCGATTCGCCGTGGGGCCCCCGGTGGGCTTATCTTTCAGAGCATCTGCGGTAGCGAGAAGGGGCTAAAAGAATTTGGTGTTGAGCTGGCGATGCTCGATGAAGCCCGCGCCGTGGGCGCAGAGTTTAACCGTATTGCCGGGGATAACTGCTTATATTTCGAAACCGGCCAGGGTTCTGCGCTGTCGGCGGGAGCCAACTTCGGTGCCGACCAGGTGACGATGGAGGCGCGGAACTATGGCCTCGCGCGGCATTACGACCCGTTCCTGGTGAACACCGTTGTGGGGTTCATCGGGCCGGAATACCTCTATAACGACCGCCAGATTATTCGCGCCGGTCTGGAAGACCACTTTATGGGCAAGCTGAGCGGCATCTCGATGGGCTGCGATTGCTGCTACACCAACCACGCGGATGCCGACCAGAACCTCAATGAAAACCTGATGATTTTACTCGCCACCGCGGGCTGTAACTACATCATGGGGATGCCGCTTGGCGATGACATTATGCTCAATTACCAGACTACCGCCTTCCACGATACCGCCACCGTGCGTCAGTTGCTGAACCTGCGTCCGTCGCCGGAGTTTGAGCGCTGGCTGGAGTCAATGGGCTTGATGGCAAACGGTCGTCTGACCTCACGGGCGGGCGATCCGTCACTGTTCTTCTGAGAAAGCGGGGGAGAGAAAAATGGATCAAAAACAAATTGAAGCACTGGTGCGCAGCGTGATCGCGACCATGGGCACATCACCGGCAGCCGCCGTACCGACGCCTGTGACCCAGCCGGTGAGTGACGTCTGCGTGGGTGAGGGCTGCTCGTTAGATCTCGGCTCGCCGGAGGCGAAAGCCTGGATTGGTGTCGAACATCCGCATCGTGCGGAAGTGCTGACGGAGCTGCGCCGTAGTACCGCCGCCCGCGTTTGCAGCGGCCGTGCAGGACCCCGGCCACGCACTCAGGCGCTGCTGCGCTTTCTGGCTGACCACTCGCGTGCGAAAGACACGGTGCTGAAAGAGGTTCCGGAGGCATGGGTCGCGGCGCAGGGGCTGCTGGAGGTGCGCTCAGAAATCAATGACAAAAATCTCTACCTGACGCGACCGGATATGGGACGCCGTCTGAGCCAGGATGCGGTGGCAACGCTGAAAGCACAATGTGCCATGAACCCGGATGTCCAGGTGGTGATTTCTGATGGCCTGTCGACGGATGCGATTACCGCTAACTATGAAGAGATCCTGCCGCCGTTGCTTTCCGGTCTGAAGCAGGCCGGGCTGAACGTAGGTACACCGTTCTTTGTGCGCTATGGACGGGTGAAAATTGAAGATCAGATTGGTGAATTGCTGGGCGCTAAGGTCGTCATTCTGCTGGTGGGTGAACGACCCGGGCTTGGGCAGTCGGAGAGCCTGTCGTGCTATGCGGTGTACTCGCCGCGAGTGGCAACCACCGTGGAGGCCGACCGGACCTGTATTTCCAATATTCATCAGGGAGGGACACCGCCAGTAGAAGCCGCGGCGGTGATTGTTGATCTCGCCAAACGGATGCTGGAGCAGAAGGCTTCAGGTATCCAACTTAACCGCTAAGGAGGCGCCACATGCCTGCACTGGATTTTATCAGACCGTCGGTCACCGCCATGCGCGTCATTGCCTCGGTGAGTGAAGATTTTGCCCGTGAGTTGAAGCTGCCTGCGCACATTCGCAGTCTGGGACTCATATCTGCGGACTCCGACGACGTGACCTACATCGCCGCCGATGAAGCGACGAAACAAGCGATGGTCGAGGTGGTTTACGGTCGTTCGCTGTATGCGGGAGCGGCAAACGGTCCTTCACCGACGGCAGGGGAAGTGCTGATTATGCTCGGTGGGCCTAACCCGGCGGAGGTGCGCGCCGGGCTGGATGCCATGGTGGCCGGAATTGAACAAGGCGCGGCGTTTCAGTGGGCCAATGATGCAGAAAATACGGCGTTTCTGGCACACGTAGTGTCGCGCACCGGCACGTATCTGTCGGGGATCGCCGGGTGTCAGGTAGGGGATCCGCTGGCCTATCTGGTGGCGCCGCCGCTGGAGGCTACCTTCGGCATTGATGCGGCGTTGAAGGCCGCGGACGTACAACTTGTTACCTATGTTCCACCGCCGTCGGAAACCAACTATTCCGCCGCGTTTCTGACAGGCAGCCAGGCCGCCTGTAAAGCAGCCTGCGATGCGTTTGCTGAGGCGGTACTGGATGTTTCCCGCAACCCGTTGCAGCGGGCGTAAGGGAGAGTGCCGATGATCAATGCGCTTGGGCTTCTGGAAGTAGAAGGGACGGTTGCGGCGCTGGCGGCGACGGATGCAATGCTGAAGTCAGCCAATGTCCGGGTACTGAATCACGAAGTGCTCGATCCGGGAAAGGTGACGCTGGTTATAGAAGGCGATCTGGCAGCCTGTCGCGCGGCGCTGGACGCTGGCTGCGTGGCGGCAACGCGCGCCGGACGGGTTATTAGCCTGAAAGCTATCGGCCGTCCGGAGCCGGATACGGAGTGGATGATCGACGCGTTTCGCGGTCTCAGCCGGAGTACACCTGCCAAAAGCAAAGAGAGCGAGGTGAGTGACGAAAGCGGTGAAACGCAGGCGCTGTTGTCGCTTCTCGAAAGCTTCCCGCAGGGCATGACCGCCGGGGAAGTCGCCGCCCAGTTTAACTGGTCGCTGGAGGTGGCGCGCGAGCGCCTGGATAAATTGTATTTTGCGGGGACGCTGCGTAAGCGAAGCAGCCGTTATCGGATGAGGAAACACTAACGTGGAGGCGCCAGCGGGAGGGAGTTAATCCCGGCGGAGGGGAAATGAGAAAGAGCGTTAAGACGGATCTCCATCATCTCTGTCATGACGCGCTGCCTGTCGAGGTTAACGCGGCGCCCGTGCCAGAACTGAGCGGCATACATCATCGAACGACGGAAGATGTCTATGAGCACGCCTGTACGATCACCGCCTGGCAGCAGCTCTACGATCAGCTACACCCCGGTAAGTTTCACGGCGAGCTGACCGAAATTCTGCTCGATGATATGCAAATCTTTCGCGAACATACCAGCCTCGCGCTGCGCCAGTCGTGTATGGTATGGCCAAATGCCTTCTGGTTTGGCATTCCGGCCCCGCAGGGTGAAAGCGGATTCATCGGCTCCCAGTCCATTGGAGGAACGGAGATAGCGACCCGGCCAGGCGGTCAGGAGTTTGAACTGAATACCCCGGATGACTACACCATTCTGGGGGTGGTGCTTTCTGCCTCTATGCTCACCCGCCACGCGGCAATGTTTCATCATCCGGAACATCTGCTGGAGCTGTTACAGCATCGTTCAACCCTCGACGTTCGCCAGCAGCATAAGCAGGCGCTGTGGCAATACATACAGCAGGCGTTGCAGCGTCTGCACCAGACTCCGGATATGCTCCACCAACCCGGCGTATTAAAGGTGCTGGGCGATAATCTGCTGGTGGCGATGGCAACCATGCTGGAAGAGGCACAGCCAATGCCCGTCATTGAAAGCCACAGCCACCAGTCGTACCGCCGGTTACTTGCCCGGGCGCGTGAAACGGTGCTGGAAAATATGGCCGAACCGGTCACCGTACTTACGCTTTGTAATCAGATGCATGTCAGCCGTCGTACCCTGCAAAACGCCTTTCATACCATTCTGGGTATCGGGCCGAACGCCTGGCTGAAACGCATTCGGCTCAATGCGGTGCGTCGGGAGCTCGTCAGCCCCTGGTCAGAACATTGCACCGTCAAAGCGGCCGCAATGCAGTGGGGATTCTGGCATCTGGGGCAGTTTGCCACCGACTATCAGCACCTGTTTGCCGAGAAACCCTCTGCTACCCTGCACAGCCGGATACGATGATCCTTTGTAGCGCGAGGTGAACCCTCGCGCTTTTGTATCAGGCCATAGTCGAGAACACGTTCATCACGATCCCGCCGGAGATAATCAGCACCATCGCAAAAATGGCCGGAAAATCGGGTTTCTGCTTGTACAGCAGCATAGAGCAAATCGTCACCCCAACGATACCAAAGCCGCACCATAGCGAGTAGGCGACACCCACCGGAATGGTGCTCATGGCGCGGGTCAGGGCGAAATAGCAAAGACCATAGGCGCAGATGACCAGCACGGACGGTCCGGGCTTACTAAAACCGTTGGTTTTTTTGATCATCGACGTACCGGTGATCTCCGAGCCGATAGACAGCGCCAGCCATAAAAATCCGAGATTAAACATGAGGTATTCCTTCCTGGTTAGTTGGCGACGTGACGGTCGGCGGTGGCGGTTTCAACAGGCGGCGTGGCGTCGTGCGCTTCGCTGCCCATTTTGGAAAACAGGTTCATGATGATGATGCCGCTGGCGATAATCGCCATCCCGATAATGGCGGCGAGATCCGGGTGCTGACCGTAGAACACCATCCCGAGGGTGGAAACGACCAGGATCCCGGTACCGGACCAGGTGGCGTATGCCAGACCGACCGGAATATCCTTCACTGCCCTCGAGAGCGAGTAGTAGCACACGCAGTAGAGCACCACGAGCAGCGCCAGCAGCAGGGTTTTGGTTAACCCCTCGCTGCCATCAAACATTTTCAGCGTTGAAGTGGCCGAGGTTTCAGAGACGATAACCAGCAGCATCCATAGCCAACACTTTGCTTTTGAAGACATAATTCACTCCTGATAAGGGCATAAAAGTAAGATTACGATTTATTGTTTTTTAAAAATTCACGCGCGGCATCGGTCAGCTTCGCTCCCGCCGCTGCGGCGAGCGTCGGGTTTGCCGTCACGTCGCCGAGCGTCAGATAGCGGGGCAACGCGTCGGGCACCGCAGGCGTCGTGCCGCAGAGTTTTTCCGCCAGCTCATTGAAGGTGCACAGCGATACGCCGCAGGCCGTCAAGGTATCCAGCGTGGCCTGAATATGCTGACAGTAGGCCGCATTGCGCTGCAGACCGCGCAGCTGATTTAGCTCACTGTCCGGGCAGCACTCGTAGCGCAGCGCCAGGACGGGCAAACCAGTCAACAGGGCTTCATGGAGCCTCTGGGCGATGGTGTCGGCCACGTTGCCATTCACGATGTTTGCCGCCAGCGGGTAATCGAGAAACGGTACAATGACCGTCCGAAAGGCCGGTAGCGCACTGTCGGCAGGGAGATTTTCACCGAGGGAATGCCACGGCAGCCCATCCGCCACATCTTTGGCCACCAGAACACAGAACCGCTCGCCGCACTGCTGCAGACGGTTGAACACCTCCTGACGGTAACCATCAGACGCGGTCACCAGCAGCAATGAAGGCGACTGAAGGCGTTGCAAAATCTGCCTTATCAACTGTTCAATCTGGGGTTCAGTCATCTTTTGCTCCTGTTAGCGCTGCAACGCTACCAGCGTGCCGTTTTTTAACCCGGCGGCGTTGGCTTCTTCGGTATCAATGTGAAACTCCAGCGCAAAGTCGTCGCGTATGCGGACAATCACTTCATCGAAAATCACCCGCCGCAGCCCCTCGCCGCTGACCTTCACCTTTTGACCGTTGCTGACGGCGTAGCGTCGGGCATCCTGCGGGGACATATGAATATGTCGCCAGGCGCAGATCACCTGCGACTGCAGCTCAACGTGCCCTGCAGGCCCCATCAGCAGGGCGCTACCGGCGTTCTCCAGCGCTCCGGATTCCCGCACCGGGGCCTGAACGCCGAGGGTGAAACAGTCGGCACGCGAAATTTCCAGCTGCGTCACCGGGCGGGTAGGGCCAAGTACGCGAACCTGAGTCAGGGAACCTTTCGGGCCCACCACCGTCACGCACTCCTGGGCGGCAAACTGGCCTGGCTGGCGCAGCGGCTTGAACGGCGTCAGGCTGTAACCTGCGCCAAACAACGCTTCAACGTCGGCCTGCGACAAATGCACGTGACGGTTCGATACGCCAACCGGAATATCGGCCACTGACTGCAGGCGTGCGGCGATTTTTTCGCGGATAACCGTATCCATCATGCTTTCTTCCCTTTCTTCGCATTGGCTTTATCGGGTTCACCGGGGGCTATAACCGCGGGCTCCGGCGGCAGCGCTACCTGCGGCGCTAGCTCAGGAACGTTGGCGGAGGAAGCTTCCGCCGGGCGCGCATCGCGCCCCTTCAGCGTACGCAGGGCTTCTATCGCGCTCGGCTCCGGACGGGCAATCACCAGCGAGCTGATTGAGGCGCTGTTGCCAACTACCGCCACCCCGCGCTCAACGGCGGTTTTAACGGCGCTGATTTCGCCTTCAAAACAGACGCTGACGCGTCCGGCACCGACTTTGCGATAACCAAAGCAGGTGACTTCTGCCGCCTTGCAGGCTGCATCGACCGCCTGTACGGCAGCGACCAGGCCTACGGTTTCAATGACGCCTAAACTTTTCATGGTGCTCTCCTGTTAGTGGCGCACTAAGCGGATATCAAAATCGAACCGGGCGAAGAACGCCTCCAGCTGCGTCAACTCTTCCGGGCTGTAGGAAGGGTCGGTCGTCAGCGGATACGGCATGTCGAGTTTCTGATATTTGTTTTTCCCTAACTGGTGGTACGGCAGAATATCGATACGCGCGATATTCCCGCGTTTCGCCAGCTTCTGAACATATTCAATCGCCCCGGTGATGGCGTCCCACGAGTCGTTGAAGCCGCGAATGAGCGGCATCCGGATAATGACTTTTGCGCCAAAATCCACCAGCCATTCGAGGTTACGGCGGATCCCTTCGTTGCTAATGCCCAGCATCGCCTGATGGCGTGCGCTGTCGATTTGCTTAATGTCGAACAGGAAGGTATCCGTCACCGGCGCCAGCTTCTGGTAATTGGCAAGCGAGGTGGTTCCCTGGGTTTCCACGGCGGTGTTGATCATCATTTTTTTGCACTCGCTGAACAGTGCGACGGCAAAATCGGTCTGCAGGCTCATCTCACCGCCGCCGATGGTGACGCCACCGCCGGAGGAGAGGTAAAAATCGTAATCCTGCATGACAATGTCCATCAGCTCGCTGATGGTAACCTCTTTGCCGACGATATCCAGCGCGCTGCGGGTGCAGATTTGCTCGCATTTGCGACAACCGATGCACGTTTTTTCCCGGTCGACGACGTGCTTCAGCTCACCGTTTACCTCCCGGCGCTGATGAACCCCCGCCGGACACACGCTGACGCAATCGCCGCAGTCGATGCATTTATCGCGCGAGAACATCACCTGGTACTGACTCTCCAGACCTTCCGGGTTGGCGCACCACGGACAGCGGATATTGCAGCCTTTAAAGAAGATCAGCGTGCGAATACCGTCGCCGTCATAAATTGAATATTTCTGGATATTGAATATTCGTCCTGTTAATTCCTGCGTCGCGCTCACGCTCGCCTCCTGAATGACAATGAACGTCCCTGTTCCTGGTCTTCCCTGAAAAACATCAGAACTTCTCGATAATCGTGCGGCTGATAATCTCGTCCTGAACCTCTTTGCACAGCTCGACGAAGTAGGCGCTGTAGCCCGCCACGCGAACGATCAGATCACGATACTTTTCTGGCTCAAGCTGGGCTTTTTTCAGCACTTCGTTATCGACGTAGCTGAACTGCATCTGGCCGTTGCCGAGAATAGAGGCCGCGCGCAGCAGGGTGATTAAGCCCTGACGGCCTTCCGGGGTATCAAGCAGACCTTTGAGGAATTTGAAGTTGTGCACCATGCCGATATTCATGGTTTCGACGTTCATCTTGCTGACGGATTTGATGATTGCCGTCGGTCCCTGCTTATCGGCGCCCTGGGTCGGGCTGATACCGTCAGAGAGCGGCATCCACGCCAGACGTCCGTTCGGTGTCGCGTTGGTCAGTTCGCCAATCGGCGTGTTGTTGGAAATTGACAGCGTACCGTGGCTCAGGGTGGAGTAGAGCATTTTGTACTGGCGGCACTCGCGCTCCGTCCATTCTGTAATATCCAGCGCGTACTGGTCGACGTAGTTATCGTCGTTGCCGTATTTCGGTGCGTTCAGGCAATCGCGGCGCAGCGGCTCAAAGCCTTCAAAGTTCGCCAGCAGCGCATCGCGGAACTGCTCGAGGGTATATTTATGCTCCTCGAACACCAGCTTGCGAATGGCGGCGATGGAGTCGACGTAGGTGGCGAGGCCGGAGAAAATCAGTCCCGGGCCATGGTTGACCATGGCACCGCCGGCCGCCACGTCTTTGCCGCTCTCCATGCAGCCTTCTACCAGCAGAGACATCAGCGGCTTCGGCGCTACGTCGCGATGTACGCGCTGGCTGATAACCGTCCCGATAGCCGACAGCCGCACGATGTGGGCAATCTGCTTTTTCACCGCCGCATCAAAGTCTTCGAAGGTGCGTAGTTCAGAGAGCGGGCCGGTATCCAGCCCCTGGTGGCTGTCGAACAGCACCATCCGGCCTCGGTTGAGCACAAACTCAATGGCAATGGGCCACTGGGTGTAACCGGTGGAGGTCCACTGGTAAATGCGCCCGGATTTCTGTGGCTCCACGCAGCCCATCAGGCAGTAGTCGCGCGCATCTTCAAAATCAAAGCCCTTGCGCAGCATCATCTTGATGTGGGAGTCGTCAAAGTGGCAGGCCGGGAAGCCCATACCAGCTTTCACCACGTCGACGATTTTTTCCATGTACTTCTGTGGTGACTGGTTGTGAATACGGCAGGCCAGCGATGGCTGGTACACCTTCACAAAGCGCACGGCGTCCATGATGAGATAGGTCAGGTCGTTACAGGCATCGCCGCCGGTGCGTTTCTGCCCGCCGACGGTCAGGTTGATGAACGGCTGGTAACCGGCAAAATATTTCGCCCCCGCCGCGCTCGACATCCACATCAGCTCGGCGCATTTGATGATGAACGCCTGCATCAGCTCCAGCGCATCGTCGTGGGTCAAACGTCCTTCACGGATGTCGGCTTCGAACATCGGGTAGCAGTACTGGTCGAGACGGCCTAACGACAGCCCGGTCTGGTTCTCTTCGACTTCGAACAGCGACTCCACGGTCCACACGCTCTGCAGCGCTTCCTGCAGCGTTTTCGGTGGGTTAGCCGGAACGTTCTGGTTCACTTCGGCGATGGTCAGAAGCTCGGTGCGGCGAACCGGGTTAGTTTCCAGCGCGGCCAGTTCACGAGCGCGAGCGGCGATGCGGTGGGCGTAGCTGACCACGCCTTCGCAGGTTTCGATAGCGGCTTTATAGAAGTAGATCCGGTCGATGTCGTCCGGGTTTTCCATGCTCAGTGTGTCGAGGTGCGCCTGGGCATCGGCTTTGATGCCGTTCATCCCTTTGGTGAACAGCAGCACGTCGTAGCCTGGGCAGGTATCGCCGCCGCCGTTGATCTGGTGGTAGGAGAGGTCGCTGACAAACGTTTCGCCGCTGAATGACCAGACGCCCGCTTCGCGGTACTGCGCTTCGCAGATCTCATCCAGTGAGCGACCTTCCCAGAACGGAACAATCTCTTCGCGGATAGTTTTTTTATCGGCCTCGCTGATGACGAACGGATCCTGCGGGCGGGTGCTCATGGTATCAAGTTCATCACGCACCCAGCGCCAGGCGATGTCCGGCGAGAAGGCGCCCGCGCGCGGCTGACCGCACGGATGCCCAACAATAAGCTCATCGTCCTGAATCAGGATCGGCGCCGTTTCACAGGCGCGGCGGAACGCTTTGGCACGCAGCAAAATGGTCGGCATACCGGGGTTGTTTTTCACGACTTCGGTGAACGCCAGCGCACGATAAATCGACACGCTCGGTCGGGCTTCCAGATAGTGTGCGCGCAGGCGCTGCATACGCGGGGTCAGGCCTTCAGCCTGCGTAGCGCCGTCGGTGACCGGTGCGACATTCATCGTCGGTTGCGCGCTTTGATACAGGCTTACTGTGAGCTGACGGGCGCTGAGATTGCGCTGGGCGTTGAGGAACAGGCCGGAGAGCGGGTTGATCTCAAGGTTTGCGTCGTTGAGGCCGGTACCGTGCAGCAGGGCATCGAACATCGGATAACCGTTCAGCGGACGCGGGGCGCGAACTTCGCTCAGCGTGGCCAGTTTAAACCACAGGCACTCGACGATGTCGTAGGCCTGCTCCATCGTCAGCTCTCCGTTTTCCAGATCGCGCTGATACCACGGCAGCAGGGCTTTGTCGGCACCGCACGGGTTAACCGCGTAGTCGCCGTTGTCCATTTGCAGCGCCAGCTGGAACAGATAGAACGCCTGGCAGGCTTCTTTAAACGTGCGCGCGGGATGCGCCGGAACGTGGTGCAGAATGGCAATGCTGTCGCGCAGCTCACGCTGACGATACGGATTGCTTTCGGCGGCAGCCAGAATTTCCAGGCTATCCGCCATCTTCTGGGCCAACAGCAGCAGGGCGTCGCAGGCGTAAATGGCGGCGCGGCAGGCGTTCACCTCATCCATGCCGCTGCGGCTGACGGCGCTGCCGAGCGAGCGGGTTTTCTCTTCTAACTGATGTTTAATAGCCAGCACCCCTTTATCGAGCACCAGCAGATAGTCCGGAGAGGCGACTTCACTATTGAGATTCAGGAACTGGAATGCCGAAGGACGTTGTGCCTGGCGCTCATCGTGAAAAATGACGCCGTGCGGCAGGCTGGTCTGGTTGCCGACGATAAGCTCATCGGCCGAGACGCTGACCGGCAGCTGGCGGATAAGCTCGTAATAACGGCGGGCGGGTTTGACCGCGGCCGGAACGCCGGCGATATCACCGTCGAGCGAGCTCCAGGCGCTGGCATGTGCGGTACACAGGGTACTTTTTTGTGACTGTAATCGGTCTGCCAGCACGTTGACGCGCGGCGTTAAGCTGTAGTGTGCCATGAGGTTCTCCTGATGTTCTTATTTATGACCCTGCGTTGTGTCATCGTGATGACCAGCCCAGGCCTGACGGTATAAACCGGCGAGCGCGCTGGCATCGGGTTGTCGTGGGTTGGTTGGCGTGCAGGCGTCGCGGAGTGCCTGATTGACCATTTCATCCAGCCGGACGTTGAAATCGGTGGCGGCTATCCCGCACTCGCTAATACCGCGCGGCATCGCCATTTCCGCTTTTAACGTCTGGATGGCGACCAGCAGGCTTGTCACCCCTTCGCGCGGTGTGGCGGCGGGCAGACCCAGCAGCTGCGCCAGATGCGCGTACTTTTCTGCAGCCTGAGTGGAGCAACTGCCGTTGAGGTCGGCGTTCCACGCCACCACGTCGGCCATTAACAGGGCGTTGGCACGGCCATGGGGAACGTGGAATACGCCGCCGAGGGCGTGCGCCAGGCTGTGGGTTATCCCGAGTGAGGCGTTGGTAAAAGCCATGCCTGCAATGCAGGAGGCGTTATGCATTTTCTCGCGTGCCTGCAGGTTGCTGCCCTGGCGCCAGCAGGTCGGGAGCCAGCTGAACACCAGTTGCACGACTTTCTCCGCCAGCGCGTCGGTAAAATCGCTCGCCTGTCGGGATACGTAGGCCTCCAGCGCGTGGCACAGCACGTCCATCCCGGTGTCGGCGGTGATGCTCTGCGGAACTGAAGCCACCAGCGACGGATCCAGAATGGCGATGTCCGGCAGCATGAAGGCATCGACCAGCACCAGTTTTTCTTCGTGAGCTTTCACCACCGAAAACGCCGTGACTTCCGAGCCGGTGCCGCTGGTGGTGGGGATCGCCACAAAGTGAGGGCGCGCGGCATGTGGCTGCGGCCGGGTTTGTGCAAGGCTGTAGATAACCGCTTTGGCGGCATCGATAACCGAACCGCCGCCGAGGGCGACCACCAGATCCGGCTGCTGCGCATCCATCACCTTCATTCCGCGAACCACGGTGGCGATATCCGGATCGGCAACCACGTCATCCCAGACGCTAAAGGTGACGCCGCGCTGCTGCCAGGGCCCGGTAATACGCTCGGCAAGACCAAATTTGACCATCGCTTTATCGGTCACCAGTAGCGCATTGCGCGATGGCAGGTTATGCAGTTCTGCCAGCGCCTGCGGACCAAAAACTATCCGGGGTTGTAGCTGAAAATCACTCATTGCGTTATCGACTCCTTAAGCGTCCCGAAACACGTTCTCGACAATGGCCACGACCGACATGGCCTTGTAGCGATCTTTGTTGAGCGCAAACCAGGACTCCGCCAGTACGATGTCGTGCAGTCCGGCGCCGACGCTGTCGACCGCCACCCAGGTTTTATTGCGGATGGGCTGCTGTTCATCGTCCAGCGCGGTAATGAGCAACAGGTTGCTGCCGCGCAGCTCATCGCATTTTTGCGTCGCCACAACATGTCCGACTACTTTTGCGAGAATCATGTTTTATCGCCTTTTTTCAGTGCGTTACTTGCCCAGACGTTCCAGTACCGAGCGGATCACGCGTTCTACGTTTTGTTCGTTGATGTCGCTATTGGCAGAGGCTGCTGGAGCCGGTGCAAAGCGGTCATCCGTGCCCGTTGCAACCTTGGTGCCCCCGGTGAAACGCACGTCGTCGAGAATGCTCACCTGCGCGGCGGCGGCTGTCGCAACGACCTGCGGCTGCGGTTCAACTGGCGTACCCGGTGCGCGCAGCTCTTCAATGCTGCGAACGCCGTAGCCGACTTTACGAATGTTGAGCAGGTTCATCGGCCCCACGTTGTCGGAGCTGGAGCCGCCGCCGACGGCACCGCAGCCCAGCGTCAGGGCAGGGGAGATGTTGGTGGTAGCGCCAATCCCGCCGAGGGCTGCCGGGGTGTTGATAAGAATGCGGTTAACCGGTTTTTCGAGGCAGAACTGGCGGATCACGTCCTGGTTCCGGGTATGGATAACCAGCGTGTGGCCAAGACCTTCATTGGTGAGCAGTTCCACCACGCGGTGACAGGCGGCTTTCCAGTCCTCTTCCACGTAAAGCCCCAGTACCGGGCACAACTTTTCACGCGAGTAGGGGTTTTTATGCGAGACGGTGGTCTGCTCGGCAATCAGCACGCGGGTGCTTGCCGGAACGCAGAAGCCTGCCAGCTGGCTTAAGTACAGCGCGGTTTTACCCACGACTTTCGGGTTGATAGTGCCGTTAGGACGTAGCAGCAGCGCGGCCATTTTGGTGGCTTCGCTCTCGTTCATGAAGTACGCACCCTGGGCAATCAGCTCGCGGTGAACGTCATCGTAGATGCAGCGTTCAACGATGATGGACTGCTCGGAGGCGCAGATAACGCCGTTGTCGAAGGTTTTGCTGGTGATGATGTCTTTCACCGCGTGGTGAATATCAGCGCTACGCTCAATAAACGCCGGGCCGTTACCCGGACCGCCGCTGATGGTTGGCGTACCGGAGGCGTAGGCCGCACGCACCATGCCTTCGCCGCCGGTGGCGAGAATGAGCGATACGTCGTCGCTATGCATCAGCTCAGAGGTGGCCTCCAGCGTCAGTTGCGTAATACCGCTCACCACGCCCGCTGGGGCACCCGCTGCTTCGGCGGCGCGTTTAACGATTTCAATCGCCTGCCAGCTGCATTTTTTTGCCCCCGGATGCGGTGAGAAGACGATGGCGTTACCTGCCTTCAGCGCAATCAGCGACTTATAGAAAATGGTGGAAGTCGGGTTAGTGGAGGGCACCAGGGCGCAAATCACACCCAGCGGCACGCCCACATCCATCACTTTTTTGACCGGATCGTCATGAATGATGCCGACGGTTTTCATCTCTTTAATCGCGTCGTAAACGCGCAGCGAAGCAAAACGGTTCTTCAGAACCTTGTCCTGCCAGTTGCCAAAACCGGTCTCTTCACTGGCCATTTTGGCCAGCGACTCGGCGTGGTGAGCTGCTTCCTGGGCCACGTTTTTGACAATGGCGTCGATTTGCTGCTGCGAAAAGGTCGCCAGAATGGACTGCGCCTTTTTGGCCTGGCGCACCAGATCCCGGGCACATTGCCGGGATTGCAAATCGTTATCCAGTTCAATCATGAATCTATCCTTCATCAGACTAAAAGAGTGGAGACGGGGCGTGCTCTGTCACGTCAGTCAGGCTTTGTGCTGCGCCGCAATTTTTTCGATATCGTTGTGCGGGCGGGCAATGACGCGAGAGGTGATCACTTCCCCGACGCGTTTTGCCGCTTCCACTCCGGAATCGACGGCGGCATTCACCGCGCCAACGTCGCCTTTCACCATGGCGGTTACAAGACCGGAACCGACGTTTTCATAGCCGATAAGCTCGACGTTGGCGGCTTTACACATGGCGTCTGCGGCTTCAATGCAGGCGACAAGCCCTTTGGTTTCAATCAGGCCTAATGCTTCTTTCATCTCGCTCTCCTGTTATTCGGCAATCTTGTAGTGCGCGACAATCTTGTTGATGTCGTTGTGCGGGCGGGCGATGACCAGTGAAGTCACCACTTCACCGATGCGCTGCGCCGACTCAACGCCGGAATCTACCGCCGCTTTCACCGCACCTACGTCGCCTTTCACCATCGCGGTAACAAGGCCGGAACCGACGTTTTCATAGCCAATCAGTTCGACGTTGGCGGCTTTACACATGGCGTCAGCGGCTTCAATGCAGGCCACCAGCCCTTTGGTTTCAATCAGACCTAATGCGTCACCCATTTGCGTTCCTCCGGCGTTATGCCTTGTGTTTAATCACGATTTTGTTGATGTCGTTATGCGGACGGGCGATCACCAGCGAAGTCACCACTTCACCAATGCGCTGCGCCGACTCCACGCCTGAATCTACGGCGGCTTTCACCGCACCAACGTCGCCCTTCACCATGGCGGTCACCAGGCCAGAGCCGACGTTTTCATAACCGATCAGTTCGACGTTTGCGGCTTTACACATCGCATCCGCCGCCTCAATGCAGGCCACCAGACCTTTGGTTTCAATCAGACCTAATGCATCACCCATTGTGCTTTCTCCATAAAAGGGTCCTGGGAATGTGAAAACCGTCTGCGCGTCGGCCTGGCCGGGCGGCATCGGTGTTCACGGCCACTATAGGTCTTTCAAACTGAAATGAAATTTAAATCCAATAAGTGAGTGTCCTTGGTTTTTTATTCTGATATTTAGGCTTTTTTAACCCTGTTTTTATGTGTATGTGCTGTTTGGTGGCGGTGTTTTTGACGGCCAATAAGGTGGTGAAAAAGGGGGATGGAGGCGGGTTTAACTTTGTTAGCGGATTGCTAACAGGATGGAAGCGCAAGGTAGTTAAGCCACATGATAAGTGTGGTTTATGGCAAGATTCTGGCGGCGTAAAGGGCGAGGAAATGCAAAGCTAAATGAGGTGAAAAAGATGAAAATGGCGAACTGTGAAGTCAGTCAAACTTGCTGCCGGACTTCAGGGTGCAGATGAACAGTGGGGAGTTGATAGAACTGAGTAAGAGCGCTTTATCATTGAGCCGCTGGGCGTTCAGAAAGAGTCCGTCGTGGCTGTCAGACATCTCGCGCATGAAGTAATCGAAGATGACATCCGGCGACTGATCGATAGACGAGGCGCTGGACTCCCACTTGCTGACGCGATACTGGCGTTCAGTGGGCGAGATGCGTTTGCTGGTGTAGTTGAACTTGACGTAACGCTGGAGGTACAGCCACCCGGCGTCGGAATCGGTGTAGCCTTCCACCACGATTGATCCTTTGCCACCGGCGGCAAAGTTGAAGTGAATATTGCCGTTGACGTTCTCTTTCTCCATATTTTCAAAGCGCATGATGCCTTTCGTTGAACAGGCCATGATGCCGGGGGTCTCCCCGGGAATGAGCTGCCATCCGCAGTATCCCACTACGGCGGTAAACACGGCGGCAGAGAGCAGAAAAGTCGTGCGCGGGGAGAGCGTCATTGCGGTTTCCACGAGTAGTAAAAATAGTTGTCGCAGTAGCTAAAGGCGTTGTCTTCATGAACGGCGCAGTGCGCGAGGAAGACGCGGCCCAGCCCATTAGTTTGCAGCTTATCGCCGTAGAAAAAGACGAAGCGCTCACCTGGCTTACAGTTCAGACTGAGGCGCTGGCGCACGGCATCGAAATTGCTACCGTAGGTGCTGGCGGCCACCGAGCTCAGCATGTCTTCACTGGCCAGTAGTTCGCACTGGCTGTGGGTCATCGGGGTCAGGCTTAGCGGGCGTAAAGGTTTTTTACCCGCGAGGGTGAAACTCAAAAGCAGAGCGGCAATGCCAAGCAGCGCGGCGCTGGCAAGATACCAGCAGCGGCCACGATGCCGCATTGCAGGGCGGGGTGGTGCCGCGGGCTCGATGCGCTCGGTGTCGATATCGGTTTTCGGTGCCTCGCTGGTCCCGGTAAAAGGCTCGTCGAGTGTTTCAATCTGCAGCTGCGGATTAAGCTGCAGGTTGCCACGCGAAATAGTGATGATGATGTTCTCAATGTCATACTGACGGAAGGTCTTGCGCAGCATGCTGAGATACTGGTTGAGATTGGCGTTGGAGGAGGTTAGCCCGTTATCGTCCCAGACTTTTTTCAGCACCTCTTCGCGGCTAACGACATCATGATGCTGCAGAAAAAACTGCAGCAGCGCGTTGGCCGTGACCGAGAGTTGGGTTTCCGCTTCGTGCCCGCCGGGCAGGCTTAGCGAACCATTGCTGGCATCGTAAATCAGGCTGGCATTGATGATGTAACGCATCGGTGGTTCCCCGGTCTTGCGCCGGACGTGAATTTACGCCGGTAGTGTCATTTTGCTCAGACTGCTGACCAGCGACCGCCGATGTTCGGCATCCATTGTCCGTCCTTCCGTTAGCTCTGATAACCAGATACCGTCTGCGGCGTAACGCACCAGCGTCCCCGTTGGGCCATTATCCAGTTCATCCCCCTGCGCCAGATGTTCCAGCATCCAGTCGCGCCAGCATTTTCGCAGCACCGGCTCATCCGGCATGGCGAGTGACAGCACCATCAACTGACGGCTCTCATGGGTATCCGTCAGGTCAGACAGATAGTTCAGGTAGGCACGGGTGAAACGTCCGTAGGCGACCCGATCGTTTTGCATCAATCCTGAAATTGCCTCTTCCATAATGGCCAGCAGGCGCGCAAACAGGGCAAAGATCAGCGCCTGCTTGTTGGGGAAATGATGCAGCAACCCTCCTTTACTGACACCGGCCTCCCGCGCGACCGCATTAAGCGAGAGGGCGGCAATGCCATCGCGACCGGCAATCATGGCCGCAGATTCAAGTAACTGTGCCTGAAGGCGTGCAGGATCTTTTTTTCGATGAAGGGTTTCTGTACTCATGCGGCGAATCATACCGACCAGACGGTATGATTCATTTTGATCGCGATCAACGGGGGAGGGCTGGTTTCGGGGATTGTCGTAAGACTGTGTCTTGATTCACATTATGGTGAATCAAACCCACTCTTTTATCTGGATAAATTCGCTCAGGGCAGCCTCCGGACTGTTCGCTTCCGGTTGCCAGTTGTACTCCCAGCGCACCAGCGGCGGCATCGACATCAGAATCGACTCGGTGCGTCCGCCGGTTTGCAGGCCGAACAACGTGCCGCGATCCCAGACCAGGTTGAACTCAACGTAACGACCCCGGCGATAGAGCTGGAAGTCGCGTTCACGCTCGCCCCATGGCGTTGCCTGGCGGCGCTCGACAATGGGCAGATAAGCATCGCTGAAGCCTTCACCCACCGCCTGCATAAAGGCGAAGCACTGGTCGAAATCGGGAGTGTTGAGATCGTCAAAGAACAGTCCACCAATGCCGCGCTGCTCGTCGCGATGTTTGATATAGAAGTAGTCGTCACACCATTTTTTATAGCGCGGGTAAACCTCTTCACCAAACGGCAGACACAGATCGCGGGCGACCGTATGCCAGTGCACGGCGTCTTCAGCGAAGCCGTAGTACGGCGTCAGATCGAAGCCGCCGCCGAACCACCATACTGGATCTGCGCCGGGTTTTTCGGCAATAAAGAAGCGGACGTTGGCGTGGCTTGTCGGGACATAGGGGTTGCGCGGATGCACCACCAGCGATACACCCATTGCCTCGAAGCTGCGTCCGGCAAGCTCCGGGCGGTGTGCAGTGGCGGACGCGGGCATCGCGTCGCCATGAACATGGGAGAAATTAACGCCGGCCTGTTCAAAGACGTTACCGTCGCGCAGCACGCGGCTGCGACCACCGCCACCGCCCTCTCGCTGCCACATATCTTCGATAAACGGGCTGCCATCAAGGGTGGAAAGTTGCTGGCAAATACGGTCCTGCAACGACAGTAAAAAGGCTTTCACCTGCCGGACATCTGGTTTCATTTTCTTTTCTTCACGTGCGCTTTCTGGTTATCAAACCAGTGGAAATAGTTGATGACGCCCGTCGCGATTGCATTCGCAATTTTCTGCCGAAACGCCGTAGTGCCCAGCAGCTTCTCTTCGTTCGGGTTGGTGATGAACGACGTTTCTACCAGTACCGATGGGATAGACGGTGACTTCAGTACCACAAACGCCGCCTGTTCGGTGTTGCGGCTGTGCAATTTATGCACCGGCTTAATGGTTTTCAGAATATGCGAACCCAGCGTCAGGCTGTTCTTGATGGTATCGGTTTGTACCAAATCAAACAGCACTTGCTGCAACAGGTGATCCTTATCGCGCGCTTTTTTCCCCGCCAGCTCATCGGCGGCGTTTTCACGATCGGAAAGGTACTTCGCCATGGCGCTACTGGCGCCACGGTTGGAAAGCGCAAACACCGAAGCCCCCGCCGCGCTCGGATTGGTGAAGCCGTCGGCGTGGATCGACATAAACAGATCTGCTCCATGTTTATGGGCAATCTCTACGCGATCGTAAAGCGGAATAAAGGTATCACCGGTGCGGGTCAGACGGGCATCAATGCCGTTGCTGCGCAGGATAGCGCGCACGTTCTGGGCAATCGCCAGCACCACGTGTTTCTCTTTTGAGCCGTTGTGGCCAATCGCGCCGGTATCGATACCGCCGTGGCCCGGATCCAGCATCACAATGCGTTTGGCTCCGGGTTTTTTCGCGGCAGGTTTGCTGTGACCATTGCTGGTTTTAAGCGTCTCTTCTTTTGCGGCGATGGCTTTGGACATCCCTGATAACGTCAGAGCGGCAAGTCCTGCTTTCAGCACCTGGCGGCGTGAAGCGAGTGTTTTTAAAGGTTTAAAAGTGCTCATGCGGCCTGAGTTGTATAAGTCTGGTTCCAGATGTTATAGCGTATCGTGTTTGCCTTGACGACTCTTCTCAATGAGAATTGTTTTACTTTTCATTTCAATACATGACAAACAGCCTATTATGCCATTTTTTTCGTCATGAATCGCTGGATGTTGGATAATTGGGCTGTTCACGCCATAATCACTGTTTTCAGGCCAGAAAAATGGGGAATACCATGGAGATACGCGTTTTCCGCCAGCAAGACTTCGAAGAGGTTATCACCTTGTGGGAGCGTTGCGACCTGTTGCGCCCATGGAACGATCCGGAAATGGACATTGAGCGCAAAGTGAATCATGACGTCAGCCTGTTTCTGGTAGCCGAAGTCAACGGTGAGGTGGTGGGCACGATTATGGGAGGCTATGACGGCCACCGGGGATCGGCGTACTATCTTGGCGTTCACCCGGAGTACCGTGGACGCGGTATCGCCAATGCGCTGCTGAATCGACTTGAGAAAAAGCTCATTGCGCGCGGCTGCCCGAAAATTCAGATCATGGTACGTGATGATAACGATGTGGTTATTGGCATGTATGAACGTCTTGGCTATGAACACGGCGACGTGGAGATTCTGGGCAAACGCCTGATAGAAGATGAAGAGTATTGATTTTTTACCCTCGGATTATGATCCGCAGGGACGGCTGCGCCTGCCGCTGCTTTTCTGGTGCATTTTACTGCTTCAGGCACGTACCTGGGTGCTGTTCGTGATGGCCGGTGCCTCGCGCCAGCAGGGTGACACCCTGCTTAACCTGTTCTATCCCGATCACGATAACTTCTGGTTAGGGCTACTACCCGGCGTCCCGGCGGTAGCCGCATTTTTATTGAGCGGCCGTCGTCATCTCTATCCGCGGGTATGGCGCGCCATTCGCTGGCTGCTGATAGCGGCTCAACTGGTACTGCTGCTCTGGCAGCCGCTGCTGTGGTGGCGAGGCGAGGCGGTCTCTGGCATTGGGCTGACGCTTGTGATCCTCGATGGCTTCGCGCTGTGGTGGTTACTTTCCAGTCGTCGTTTACACGCCTGTTTTACCTCAGGCGGCACTTTTTAGGATTTTCGCACTCCAACTGCCGTTGAATAAAAAGAGAAAGGATGAGTCGATGAAATCGTTGCGTTTATTACTTTGCGCGCTTCCCCTGACGTTGACCGGCTGTTCGACGCTGGGCTCGGTTAACTGGTCTGCCGCCTATCCGTGGAACTGGTTTGGTTCTTCTACTGAGGTGACAGAGCAGGGCGTTGGCAAGCTCAGTGGCAGCACGCCGCTGAACGAATCTGCTATCAGTGACGCGCTGAGCGGAGACTACCGCCTGCGTAGCGGGATGAAAGGTGAAAACGGCAATATCGTTCGCTACTTTGAAGCGCTGAAGGGCGACAAGCTGGCGATGGTGATTAACGGTGAGTCCGGGACCGTAAGCCGTATTGATGTGCTGGACCCGAACATTGCCAGCGGTAGCGTAAACGTGGGTGCGCCGTTCAGCAGCATCTATGACAAAGCTTATGGTAACTGCCAGAAAGCCAGTGGCGAAGACAGCCAGAGCGTGGTGTGTAAAGCGAAAAACAGTCAGCACATCAGCTACCTGTTCAGCGGCAACTGGAACGGCCCGGAAGGTCTGATGCCCTCTGACGATACGCTGAAAAACTGGAAGGTCAGCAGGATTATCTGGCAGCGTTAAATTGATCTGAGTGGTCCGCACTTTCTGCAAAAGCGGGTACAATAAGCGCCAACATGCCACGATGACGTGGCATCTTTATTTCAGGAGGAGCGATGTCTCAGGTTCAGAGCGGTATTTTGCCAGAACATTGTCGTGCGGCAGTCTGGATTGAAGCCAATGTCAAAGGGGACGTGAACGCCCTGCGCGAAAGCAGCAAACAGTTCGCCGATAAGCTTGCGACGTTCCAGGCGAAGTTCCCGGACGCGCATCTCGGCGCAGTGGTGGCCTTTGGTCACGATACCTGGCGCCAGCTTAGCGGTGGTGAAGGAGCCGAAGAGCTGAAAGATTTCATCCCTTACGGTAAAGGTCTCGCGCCGGCAACCCAGTTCGACGTGCTTATTCATATTCTTTCCCTGCGCCATGACGTTAACTTTTCTGTGGCTCAGGCGGCTATCGCCGCTTTCGGTGATGCTATTGACGTGCAGGAAGAAGTGCACGGTTTCCGTTGGGTTGAAGAGCGCGATCTCAGCGGCTTTGTTGATGGTACGGAAAACCCGGCGGGTGAAGAAACTCGCCGAGAAGTCGCGGTTATTAAAGACGGCATTGATGCGGGCGGCAGCTATGTGTTTGTTCAGCGCTGGGAGCACAACCTCAACCAGCTGAACCGCATGAGTATTCACGACCAGGAGATGATGATCGGTCGTACGAAAGAAGCCAACGAAGAGATCGATGGCGACGACCGCCCGGTGACGTCTCACCTGAGCCGTGTGGATCTGAAAGAAGATGGCAAAGGGCTGAAAATTGTTCGCCAGAGCCTGCCATATGGTACCGCCAGTGGTACACATGGTCTTTACTTCTGCGCCTATTGTGCTCGCCTGCATAACATCGAACAGCAGCTGCTGAGCATGTTCGGCGATACGGACGGCAAACGTGATGCCATGCTGCGTTTCACCAAACCGGTCACCGGTGGCTACTACTTCGCCCCGTCGTTAGACCGTTTGATGGCGCTGTAAGCTGCCAGTATGCCCGGTGCATTGCGCTTGCCGGGCATACAACACAACCTAGAGTAATCCTTTGTCTTTAAAGGTCTGCCGGGTTGCGACGTTGAGATCGTATTTCCCCAAATCCTCCGGTTTTACCCACGCAATAGCCTGAAACTCTTCGTTGAAGGTCACCTCGCGGTTGCGGCTTTCGCAGTCAAACATCAGATACACCATGTAGATTTCTTCCTGGCTGCCGTCGGCATAGGTTTTTACCCGGGTATCGTCGCGAAAGGTCCACGGCTTAACGCTGGTGATTTCCAGCGCTTCGCCGAGCTCTTCGCGGATTTCGCGCAGTAACGCTGCTTCAATCGTTTCTCCAGGCTCAGTACCGCCGCCGGACAGCGCCCACTGGCCGGGAAATACACCGCGATCTGCCGCCATCTGGCACAGCAGATATTCGCCGTTGTTTTTGATAATCGGACAAACAATAATTCGTTGGCGCATACCATCTCCGTATGTCATTTTTGTTCTCCCTTTATACCACTGTGGGACAGTAAATTTTGGACTCTTTCTTTTCAGACACGGCAAACTGCCGAGTACGTTGGATGGATTTGCCGGGGCATGGCACTCCACTGGTGTTTGTCCATGGGCTAGGTTGCGCTTCTTCATACGAGTATCCGTGTGTGGTGACGAACCCCGCATTCGGTGATCGGCGTGCCATTCTTCTTGATTTACCCGGCTGTGGTTATAGCGAAAAGCCGCAGCAATATAGCTACACCATTACAGAGCAGGCACGAGTTGTGGTGGAGCTGATCATTCATTTGCAATTACCGCAATACTTTTTGTACGGTCACAGCATGGGTGGAAGCATTAGCATTGAAGCTGCCGAATTGCTTGGTAATGGCCTGAAAGGATTGATTGTCTCAGAGCCTAATTTTCATCCTGGTGGAGGATTTTTCAGTAGTGAGATTTTCCGCCACGATGAAGCAACCTTCGTAACTGACATATGGCGAGATATGATTACTCAGGAGAACAGCCCTTGGGCGGGCAGTCTTGCCGCTGATGCTCCCTGGGCTATCTGGCGTGGGGCGGCCAGCCTGGTGGCTGGTAATAATTGGCTGGATAAATTTTTTGCACTGGAGGTGGCTAAACACGTTGTGTTCGCAGAGCGCTCTTTGCCCGATAAAGATTTTTCTTTCATACAAGAACAGGGCGTTCCCACACATGTGTTGCCGAATTGTGGGCACTCTATGTCATGGGAAAATCCAGGTGCTCTCGCGCAAGCACTAGCGGATTGTTGTCAGGATTAACGAGGGTCGCTAAACCGCTTTCAGTACTTCGATAAAACGCGGCTCTTTTTCGAGTACGTTTAGTACCTTCAATGCTATCCCGGTGGGGATCCTACGATGAAGCTCCCAGGACTGAACCAGGCCGACACTCGCGCCGACGGCCTTTGCGAATTCAGCTTGCTTCATTCCCATACTGGTACGCAGTTTTTTGACATCCGGAATAGCATGATGATGTATCTGCTCTGCCGCAGGCTGAACGTCGCCTTTTTCGATTGCAGCCATCTGATTTACGCTGGTTAACAGGTCGTCAAAGAATGAATCTTGCATAAATCTATCCTCATTGCATCAAGTCAATGGCTGGTGGCTTATCTCAGAGTGTGAATGACCTTCGCGATAGCCTGTTTCTCTTTCTCTGTTAAGTCGTCTTTTACATTTTTTGGATAGACCATTAACAGATAAATCTTTTCACTGCAGAGTCTTACGTAGTAAATAACCCTAATTCCGCCCCGCTTACCTACTACGTTTCTACGGCTCCAACGAATTTTTTGGCAACCGCCGGTGCCCGCAATAACGTAACCATGTTCATGATGTTCAAGCAGGTAAGATTGCAGCTCCTGAAATTCATCTTCTTCCATAACAGAGTGGCGATCACGAGAGAAGAGTGGAGTTTCAATAAATGAAAGGTATTTCATCATGTACGTCTGTCTCCATGACATTATGATAGTAATGCGTACGAGGTACGTATTCAATCGTTTTTGGATCCGTCAGATGCGTTTATACCAGGTCGTATGTGGAGAAAAAATCGAAAATAGCGTGGCGGGAATGTTATTTTTGCAGATTGCGAGCGGCTTTCCAGATGCTGGCCGGTTTTCTTATTCTCTTTTCAACTTCCAAATCACCAAACGGTATATAAAACCGTTACAGCTTTAACCCTGGTTATAAATATGATGAACATCGAATCATCATATTGATATAAGGGTGCGCAATGGCCGGGGTAAAAACACTGAAAAAAGGATATCTGGCGCTGGGTGCGCTGGTGCTGCTGACAGCCCAGGCGCAGGCGACGGAGTTACTCAATAGCTCTTACGACGTGTCCCGTGAGCTGTTTGCCGCCCTGAATCCGCCGTTTGAGCAGCAGTGGGCGCAGGAAAACGGCGGTGACAAGCTCGCTATCAAACAGTCTCATGCGGGCTCCTCGAAGCAGGCGCTGGCGATTCTGCAGGGCCTGAAAGCTGACGTGGTGACCTATAACCAGGTGACCGACGTACAAATTCTGCACGATAAAGGTAAGCTCATTCCGGCCGACTGGCAGAGCCGTCTGCCGAACAACAGCTCGCCGTTCTATTCGACCATGGCGTTCCTGGTGCGTAAGGGCAACCCGAAGAATATCCACGACTGGAATGATCTGGTACGTCCGGACGTGAAGCTGATTTTCCCGAATCCGAAAACCTCCGGTAACGCACGCTATACCTATCTGGCGGCATGGGGCGCGGCAGATAAAGCCGACGGCGGCGACAAAGCCAAAACCGAACAGTTCATGACCCAGTTCCTGAAAAACGTCGAAGTGTTTGATACCGGCGGACGCGGGGCGACGACGACCTTCGTTGAACGCGGGCTGGGCGATGTGCTCATCACCTTCGAATCGGAAGTGAACAACATTCGTAAGCAGTATGAAGACCTGGGCTTTGAAGTGGTGGTACCGAAGGTCAATATTCTCGCCGAGTTCCCGGTGGCGTGGGTGGATAAAAACGTGAAGGCCAACGGCACAGAAAAAGCGGCGAAGGCATATCTGAACTATCTCTACAGTCCGCAGGCGCAGACCATCATCACCGATTATTACTATCGCGTGAATAACCCGCAGGTGATGGACAAGCTGAAAGACAAGTTCCCGCAGACCGAACTGTTCCGCGTGGAAGATAAATTCGGCGCATGGCCGGAAGTGATGAAAACTCACTTTGTCAGCGGCGGCGAGCTGGACAAACTGTTGGCGGCGGGGCGTAAGTAATGTTTGCTGTCTCATCCCGGCGCGTGCTGCCGGGCTTCACCCTGAGCCTCGGCACCAGCCTGCTGTTTGTCTGTCTGATCCTGCTGCTACCGCTCAGCGCACTGGTTATGCAGCTCTCTCAGATGACCTGGGCGCAGTACTGGGACGTAATTGCCAACCCGCAGGTGGTGGCGGCTTATAAGGTGACGTTGCTCTCGGCGTTTGTGGCATCCATTTTCAACGGTGTGTTTGGCCTGCTGATGGCGTGGATCTTAACCCGCTATCGTTTTCCGGGGCGTACCCTGCTGGATGCACTGATGGATCTGCCGTTCGCCCTGCCAACGGCGGTGGCGGGCCTGACGCTGGCGTCGCTGTTCTCAGTGAACGGTTTTTACGGCGAGTGGCTGGCGAAGTTTGATATCAAGGTCACCTACACCTGGCTTGGGATCGCGGTAGCGATGGCTTTTACCAGCATCCCGTTCGTGGTGCGTACCGTGCAGCCGGTGCTGGAAGAGTTAGGCCCGGAATATGAAGAAGCGGCGGAAACCCTTGGGGCGACCCGTCTGCAAAGTTTCCGCAAGGTGGTGCTGCCGGAGCTCTCTCCGGCGCTGCTGGCGGGCATTGCGCTGTCGTTCACCCGCAGCCTTGGGGAGTTTGGCGCGGTGATTTTCATCGCCGGCAACATCGCCTGGAAAACGGAAGTGACTTCTTTGATGATTTTTGTACGTCTGCAGGAGTTTGACTATCCGGCGGCGAGCGCGATTGCGTCGGTTATTCTCGGTGCGTCGTTGCTGCTGTTGTTCTCGATTAACACCCTGCAAAGTCGCTTTGGTCGACGCGTGGTAGGTCACTGATGGCAGAAGTTACGCAATTGAAGCGCTATGACGCCCCCCGCATCAACTGGGGAAAATGGTTTCTGATAGGCACCGGGATGCTGGTTTCGGCGTTTATCCTGCTGGTGCCGATGATCTACATCTTCGTTCAGGCCTTCAGCAAAGGGCTGATGCCGGTGCTGCACAATCTGGCGGATTCGGACATGCTCCACGCTATCTGGCTGACGCTGATGATTGCGCTGATTACGGTGCCGGTTAACCTGGTGTTCGGCACGCTGCTGGCGTGGCTGGTGACCCGCTTCAACTTCCCCGGGCGCCAGCTGCTGCTGACCCTGCTCGATATTCCGTTTGCCGTCTCGCCGGTGGTGGCGGGGCTGGTATATCTGCTGTTTTATGGCTCTAACGGTCCGCTCGGCGGCTGGCTGGATGAGCACAACCTGCAGATTATGTTTGCCTGGCCGGGCATGGTGCTGGCGACTATCTTCGTCACCTGTCCGTTTGTGGTGCGCGAGCTGGTGCCGGTGATGCTGAGCCAGGGTAGCAACGAAGACGAAGCCGCGGTGCTGCTCGGTGCCTCCGGCTGGCAGATGTTCCGCCGGGTGACGCTGCCGAACATTCGCTGGGCGCTGCTGTACGGTGTCGTGCTGACCAACGCCCGCGCAATTGGCGAGTTTGGTGCCGTCTCGGTGGTATCCGGTTCGATTCGCGGTGAAACGCTGTCGTTGCCGCTGCAGATTGAGTTACTCGAGCAGGACTACAACACCGTTGGCGCTTTCACCGCCGCGGCCCTGCTGACGTTAATGGCTATAGTGACCCTGTTTTTAAAGAGTATGTTGCAGTGGCGCCTGGAGAATCAGGAAAAGCGCGCGCAACAGGAGAAACATCATGAGCATTGAGATTGCCAGTATTAAAAAATCTTTTGGTCGCACCCAGGTGCTGAATGATATCTCCCTCGATATTCCATCGGGTCAGATGGTGGCGCTGCTGGGGCCGTCAGGTTCCGGTAAAACCACGCTGCTGCGTATTATCGCCGGGCTGGAACATCAGACCAGCGGGCAAATTCGTTTTCACGGCACCGACGTCAGCCGTCTGCACGCGCGCGATCGCAAAGTCGGCTTCGTGTTCCAGCATTATGCGCTGTTCCGCCATATGACGGTCTTCGACAACATCGCCTTTGGCCTGACCGTGCTCCCACGTCGTGAACGTCCGTCGAGCGCTGAAATCAAAGCGAAGGTGACAAAGCTACTGGAGATGGTGCAATTAGCGCATCTTGCCGATCGTTTTCCGGCACAGCTCTCAGGGGGGCAGAAGCAGCGCGTGGCACTGGCTCGCGCGCTGGCGGTAGAGCCGCAAATTTTACTGCTGGATGAGCCTTTCGGCGCGCTTGATGCTCAGGTGCGTAAAGAGCTGCGCCGCTGGCTGCGTCAGCTGCATGAAGAGCTGAAATTCACCAGCGTGTTTGTGACCCACGACCAGGAAGAAGCGCTGGAGGTGGCCAACCGCGTGGTGGTGATGAGCCAGGGGAGTATTGAGCAGGCCGATGAGCCTGAGCAGGTCTGGCGCGAACCGGCCACCCGCTTCGTGCTGGAGTTCATGGGCGAGGTCAACCGCCTGAAGGGCGTGGTTCGCGGTGGTCAATTCCACGTAGGCGCGCACCGTTGGCCGCTGGGCTATACCCCGGTACATCAGGGGCCGGTCGATCTGTTTCTACGCCCGTGGGAGGTCGACGTCAGCCGTCGCACCAGCCTGGATTCACCGCTGCCGGTACAGGTTATTGAAGCCAGTCCGAAAGGGCACTATACCCAGCTGGTGGTGCAGCCGCTGGGCTGGTATGACGATCCGCTGACCGTGGTGATGCGCGGTGATGATGCGCCTAAGCGTGGCGAGCGTCTGTTCGTCGGGTTACAAAACGCGCGTCTTTATGATGGCAACGATCGGATCGAAACGCAGGTGAATCTTGCTCTGGCGGAATCTGCCTGATAGGTTATTAAGTATGTTTATTGGCCGGGATCGCTGCGCGCTACCCGGCTTTTTTATTGAGTAAAAATCGTGAACACATTAGAACAAACCATCGGTAATACTCCTCTGGTCAGGCTCCAGCGCATGGGGCCCGATAACGGCAGCGAAATTTGGCTCAAACTGGAAGGCAATAATCCGGCAGGATCGGTAAAAGACAGGGCGGCGCTCTCCATGATCGTTGAAGCCGAGAAGCGCGGCGAGATAACCCCCGGCGATGTATTAATTGAAGCGACCAGCGGCAACACCGGGATCGCGCTCGCCATGATTGCTGCCCTCAAAGGTTATCGTATGAAGCTCCTGATGCCGGACAACATGAGTCAGGAGCGCCGGGCTGCGATGCGTGCCTACGGTGCCGAGTTGATTCTGGTGACCAAAGAACAGGGGATGGAAGGGGCGCGTGACCTCGCGCTGGCGATGGCACAGCGCGGTGAAGGCAAACTGCTCGATCAGTTTAATAATTCAGACAACCCTTATGCCCATTACACCACCACTGGCCCGGAAATCTGGCGCCAGACCGAAGGGCGTATCAGCCATTTTGTCTCCAGCATGGGGACTACCGGCACGATTACCGGCGTGGCGCGCTTTATGCGTGAGCAGGTAAAGCCAGTGACCATTGTGGGTCTGCAGCCGGAAGAGGGGAGCAGTATTCCGGGCATTCGCCGCTGGCCGCAGGCCTATATGCCTGGCATCTTCAATGCCGCACTTGTGGACCAGGTACTGGATATTCATCAGCGAGAAGCGGAAAATACCATGCGTGAGCTGGCGGTACGCGAAGGGATCTTCTGCGGCGTGAGTTCAGGCGGCGCAGTCGCCGGAGCGCTGAGAGTAGCCGCAGCGCACCCCGGCGCGGTTGTGGTAGCGATTATCTGTGACAGGGGCGATCGTTATCTGTCGACCGGCGTGTTTGGTGAAGAGAGTTACAGCCAGGGGGCAGGTATTTAACTATCATGGAAATGATCTTATTTCGCGACAAAACTCGCGCGCAGCAGGCGGACATCGTCGCCGTGCAGTCGCAGGTTGTATATGGCAGCGTAGGGAATAGCGTAGCGGTGCCGAACATCCGTCAGCATCATCTCAACGTGCTGGCGGTACCCACGGTGCTGTTCAGCAATACACCGCATTACGACACCTTCTACGGTGGGGTTATCCCGGACGAGTGGTTTAGCGGCTATCTGAAGGCGCTGGACGATCGTGACGCACTGCGTGAGCTGAAGGCCGTCACTACCGGTTATATGGGCACGGCGAGCCAGATTAAGATCCTGGCGCAGTGGCTGACAGAGCAGCGCGAGAAGCACCCGCAGCTGTGGATTATGGTTGACCCGGTGATTGGCGACACCGACAGCGGCATCTACGTAAAACCAGAATTACCTGATGCTTACCGCGAGCTGCTGTTGCCGCAGGCGCAGGGGATCACTCCAAACGTATTCGAGCTTGAAGTCCTGAGCGGTAAATCCTGTCGTGATGTGGATTCTGCCGTTGCGGCAGCGAAGAGCCTGCTTTCTGACACCCTGAAGTGGGTCGCTATCACCAGCGCGCCGGTTGATGATGGCACCCGCGATATTCACGTTGTGCTGGTTACTGCAGAAAGCGTTGATATCAGCAGCTATCCGCGCGTTGAGGCTGAGCTTAAGGGGACGGGCGATCTGTTCTGCTCTGAGCTGGTGAGCGGCATTGTGCAGGGGAAAACGCTGCCGGAGGCCGTGCAGGCGGCGGGTGACCGCGTTGTTACGGTGATGCGCTATACCCTTGAAAAAGGTTATGACGAGCTGATATTGCCGGCTCTGTGAAACGAAAATGGCGCCCGCAGGCGCCATTTTTATTGCTGTGAAGCAAAAAGAATTTACTTCTTAATACGGATAACCGGGGTTTCACCCACGGTAACGCTGCCGGACAGTTTGATGAGCTCTTTGATCTCATCCATGTTGGAGATAACCACCGGAGTCAGGGTAGACTTGGCTTTCTCTTCCAGCAGTGGCAGGTCGAATTCGATAACCGTGTCACCGACTTTCACACGCTGACCTTCTTCAGCGATACGCTTGAAGCCTTCGCCTTTCAGTTCAACGGTATCAATACCGAAGTGGACAAACAGCTCAATGCCGCTGTCAGACTCGATAGAGAACGCATGGTTGGTTTCAAAAATTTTGCCGATGGTGCCTTCAACCGGAGCAACCATTTTGTTGCCGGTTGGTTTGATAGCAATACCGTCACCAACGATTTTTTCAGCAAACACAACATCCGGCACGTCTTCGATATTGACGATTTCACCAGAAAGCGGTGCAACAATCTCAATGGTTCCTGTGTCTTTCTTGTCATCAGAAACCAGAGATTTCAGTTTATCGAACAAACCCATGATCTTCTCCTAAGCAGTAAAATTGGGTCACATCTCGTGGATTAGCAGATTGTTTTTTCTTCAATGAACTTGTTAACCAGCGTCATTAACTCGTCCGTTGTCGGTTGAGCAAGAGCCTGCTCTGCTAACACCTTCGCATCTTCGAAGTTCGTGTTACGGATAATCTTCTTAATGCGTGGAATGGAAATGGCGCTCATAGAGAATTCGTCCAGACCCATACCCAGCAACAGAAGTGTAGCACGTTCGTCACCTGCAAGCTCACCACACATACCGGTCCACTTGCCTTCAGCGTGAGAAGCATCAATAACTTGCTTAATCAGCGTGAGGACAGAAGGTGACATCGGCTGGTAGAGATGTGAGATCATATCATTACCACGGTCAACTGCCAGAGTGTACTGCGTTAAATCATTGGTTCCGATACTAAAGAAGTCAACTTCTTTGGCTAAATGACGAGCGATGGTTGCCGCAGCCGGTGTTTCCACCATCACGCCAATCTCGATAGTCTCGTCAAAAGCTTTACCTTCGTCGCGCAGTTCTTGCTTGTAACCTTCGATCTCTTTACGCAGTGCGCGTACTTCTTCAACAGAGATGATCATCGGGAACATGATGCGCAGTTTACCGAAAGCAGAGGCACGCAGGATAGCGCGAACCTGATCGCGGAGGATCTCTTTACGATCCATGGCGATACGAATCGCACGCCAGCCGAGGAACGGGTTCTCTTCTTTCGGGAAGTTCATGTACGGCAGCTCTTTGTCGCCGCCGATGTCCATGGTACGGACGATGACCGCCTGAGAGCCGCAGGCTTCAGCAACGGCTTTGTACGCAGCAAACTGCTCTTCTTCAGTTGGCAGCGCGTCACGGTCCATGAACAGGAATTCGGTACGGTACAGGCCGACACCTTCGGCGCCATTGCGCTCTGCACCTTCAACATCGCGAACGGTACCGATGTTGGCGCAGACTTCAACCTGATGACCATCGAGAGTGATAGCCGGCAGATCTTTCAGCTTCGCCAGTTCGGCTTTCTCTGTCGCAACCTGCTCCTGAACGGCACGCAGTTTGTCGATTTCTTCGTTAGTTGGGTTGACGTAAACCACGTTGTTTACGGCATCCAGAATCAGATAGTCGTCGTTTTTCACCTGAGAGGTGACGCTACCGGTACCCACAATCGCTGGCAGCTCAAGGGAGCGCGCCATGATGGAGGTGTGGGAAGTACGGCCACCCGCGTCGGTGATGAAACCCAGCACCTTTTTCAGGTTCAGCTGTGCGGTTTCAGACGGGGTCAGATCGGCGGCAACCAGTATAACTTCGCTCTGAATTGCGCTCAGATCGATGATAGCCAGACCGAGGATGTTACGCAGCAGACGTTTACCGATGTCACGTACGTCAGCCGCACGCTCTTTCAGGTATTCATCGTCCAGCTCTTCCAGGGCTGTGGCCTGACCTTCGATAATCTCATGCGCTGCTGCATCAGCAGTCATGTTCTTATCTTTAATCAGGGCTATGATTTCCTGCTCCAGCTCCTCATCTTCCAGCAGCATGATATGCCCTTCGAAGATGGCTTCTTTTTCTTCGCCGAAAGTTTCACCAGCTTTAGTTTTGATCGCTTCCAGTTGCGCAGATGCCTTAGCACGGCCACTCAGAAAACGTTCAACTTCCTGATCAACCTTGTCGGCAGAAATTTTTTTCCGGTCAATGACGATTTCGTCTTCTTTCAGCAGCAGTGCCTTGCCGAAAGCGATACCCGGGGATGCTAAAATGCCTGAAATCATAACCCTACCTTACTTGTGACTGATATTGAAAATACCCGTCATACTTCAAGCTGCATGCGCTTTGGCCTTCCTGCAGCTTGAATTACTTAGGGTAAAGAACTCTTGAGCTTACTCGAGTTCAGCCATCAGTTTGACCAGATGCTCAACTGCTTTCTGCTCGTCTTCGCCTTCAGCAGAAATGGTAACCACGGTGCCCTGAGTCAGACCCAGAGTCTGCAGTTTGAACAGGCTTTTAGCGCTGGCGCTTTTACCGTTGGAGGTGACAGTGATCTCAGAAGTGAAGCCTTTCGCTTCTTTAACAAACTGAGCAGCAGGGCGGGTGTGCAGACCGTTCGGTGCAGTAATGGTAACTTCTTGCTGGAACATTATATTTCCCCAACTTATAGGTTTAGTGTTGTGGAACTAAAGTCTAGCCTGGCGGTTTGACTTTAGCCTGTATAGTTAGCGCCGGCGTTTACGATCGCGACAAAAACGTCTTATGCAATCCTGGCAGGCACTTCTGGCCAGTGACGTTGCGTTCGTCATTAAACATTATGCCGTGAAAGCAAGACTTGAACCAAATCATAAAATCGATTCAGCTAGCGTAAATCGTGCAATGAATAATTTCGCGCTTCAAAATAAATGTGTTGGTTAAATACCAGACCCACGCAGGGGAAGCAATGGCAGGGGGGGTAAAAGTTTGAAGTGCACCACAAAAAAGCACCCGTTTGGGTGCTTTTTTACGCATTCTTGACACTCTGGCACTACTGTTGCAATTCCTTCTCGGTGAAGAGATCGGCAAACAGTGCAGTGCTCAAATAGCGCTCACCCGAAGACGGTAGGATAACCACAATATTCTTATTGGTAAAGGCCTCATCTTCCTGCAGCTTCAGCGCGGCCGCAACGGCAGCGCCGGAGGAGATCCCCGCCAGAATACCTTCCTCTTCCATCAGGCGACGAGCGGTAGAGATAGCTTCATCGTTGGTGATGGCGACGACTTTGTCGACCAGCTTCAGATCAAGGTTGCCTGGGATAAAGCCCGCGCCAATACCCTGGATTTTATGCGGACCGGGTTTCAGTTCAACACCTGCCAGTGCCTGGGCGATAACCGGAGAATCGGTAGGTTCAACCGCAACGGTAATCAGGTCTTTTTTACCTTTTGTGCCTTTTATATAGCGAGAGACGCCGGTCAGGGTACCGCCGGTGCCGACACCCGAGATAAAGACATCAACCTGGCCGTCGGTATCTTCCCAGATTTCCGGGCCGGTGGTTTTCTCGTGGATCTCAGGGTTCGCCGGGTTGCTGAACTGTTGCAGCAGCAGGTATTTTTCCGGATTGCTGGCGACAATTTCTTCCGCTTTCTGGATGGCACCCTTCATCCCTTTTGCGCCTTCAGTCAGCACCAGGTTCGCACCCAGCGCTTTTAACAGCTTACGGCGCTCGATGCTCATGGTTTCTGGCATGGTCAGCGTCAGCTTATAGCCGCGTGCGGCAGCGACGTACGCCAGAGCGATACCGGTGTTACCGCTGGTGGGCTCAACCAGCTCAACGCCCGGTTTCAGCACGCCACGTTTTTCGGCATCCCAAATCATATTGGCACCGATACGGCATTTGACGCTGAAGCTCGGGTTGCGGGATTCCACCTTTGCCAGAATGCGTCCATTACCGATTCGGTTCAGTCGAACCAGCGGCGTATGACCGATTGTTAGCGAGTTGTCTTCATAAATCTTACTCATAGCCCGTCCTTAACTGTATGAAATTTGGGAACCACATCAGCATACCTGCTCAGGGAATATGCGGAAGTAAGGTTTTCGCATATCTATATGCTGTTGTGAAATAATGGTTATCAGTATGGAATAAGGGGAGGCGATAGCCACCCCTTATTTACCCACTTTTACGCTTATTTCCACGTCGCGTGTTTATCGCGGTAACAATCTACCCACATGGCGGTTGCGCCACAGACTGACACCGGCAGGATCACCAGATTCACGAAGGGGATCATGGTGATAAGGTTAGTCAGTGCGCCAAACTGCAGGCTGGTGACTTTGCGGGTGCGCAGCGCTTCACGCATGGTTTTGAACGGCACCTTATGGTTATCAAAAGGTAAATCACAATACTGAATGGTCATCATCCAGGCGCTGAACAGGAACCACACCACCGGAGCGACGGTCTGGCCAATACCAGGGATGAAGTAGAGCAGCAGCAGGACTATCGCTCGCGGCAGATACCACGCCAGTTTCTGGCATTCGCGCAGCATAATGCGCGGCACGTCTTTCATTAATCCAAACACGCCCACATCCGGCGGAGTGGCACCGGTGAGGCGGGCTTCAAGCTGTTCTGCCAGCAGGCCGCTGAACGGGGCCGCAATAATGTTCGCAATGGTGGAAAAGAAATAGCCAAACACCAGCAAAACGGAAATGACGGCAACCGGCCATAGCAGATAGCTGAGCCATTGCAGCCAGTCCGGGACATGCCCCATCATAGCGGGGATCCAGCTACCAAGCTGGCTGAAGAGCCACCAGAAGGCGCCGCCCATCAGCAGAATATTGACCAGCAGTGGCATAACCACATACCGACGAAGACCCGGCAGGCGGATCAGTTTCCAGCCCTGAGAAAAATAATACACACCGCTACGCGGGGCAGTTGTGGAAGTTGAAACCATGGTCGGGTGATGCTCCTTTTAACAAAGCCCGGGGAAATGCTTGTCTATCTTATCCGGTTGTCCGGGAATGACCAGTTCGGAAATGTTCGAAAAAGCAGCAAAAAGCACGATTTAGCTCATCTTTATGCGGTGAAATCCACCCGCGCACTTGCACTTGAGGTAAACGGCAAATACTCTTAGTGAGTAAATGTTTGCCGTGGTGGCAAGGTGTTAGAACAACAGAGAATATAATGATGCAGGATTTGCGTCTGATATTAATCGTAGTTGGCGCGATCGCCATAATCGCACTGTTGGTTCATGGTTTCTGGACCAGCCGTAAAGAACGTTCTTCTATGTTCCGCGATCGCCCGCTAAAACGCATGAAGTCACAGCGTGACGACGATGAGTCTGATGCTGAAGGCTTTGATGACGAAGCTGAAGGCGTAGGTGAAGTTCGCGTTCACCGGGTTAATCACGCCCAGGGATCCGCTCACGGGGAGCATGAAGCCCCTCGCCAGGCTCCTCAACACCAGTATCAGCCACCTTATGAGCGTCAGGTGCAACAGCCTGTGCGTCATGAGGAACCGCCGCGTCAGCCACCTCAGCCGCAGACGCCGCCGGTACGCCAGCAGCCTGTGCAATCACAGCCGCCGGTCCAGCCGCAGCCTGCGGTAGAACCTGCGCCGGTTCATGAGCCTGTTGTGCACCAGCAGCCTCAGCAACCCGCCGCCGCGCAGCCCGTTACTGAGCAGCCGGTCTTCCAGCCAGCAGAGCCTGCGGTGGAGCCTAAGCCGGTGGCAGAAGAGCCAGCTCCGGTTGTCGAAGAGAAAAAAGTGCGCAAAGAGACGGTCATTGTGATGAACGTTGCTGCGCATCAGGGTTCTCAGATCAACGGCGAACTGCTGCTCAATAGTATTCAGCAGGCCGGGTTCAAGTTTGGCGATATGAACATTTTCCATCGTCATCTCAGCCCGGACGGCAGCGGCCCGGCTCTGTTTAGCCTGGCCAACATGGTGAAACCAGGAACGTTTGATCCGGAAAACATGCCGGATATGGCAACGCCTGGCATCACCATCTTTATGCAGGTGCCGTCCTATGGCGACGAGCTGCAAAACTTTAAGCTGATGCTGCAGTCGGCCCAGTATATTGCCGATGAAGTGGGTGGTGTGGTGCTTGACGACCAGCGCCGGATGATGACCCCGCAGAAGCTGCGCGAATATCAGGATCGCATTCGCGAAGTCAAAGACGCCAACGCCTGACAGCAAATGGCTGTTTCTAATTATTCCTGAACCCCCGCCTGTCGGGGGTTTTTTATCATTGATGGTGGGATATGCACTCTATCGAACAACAACTGACTGAACTGCGAACCACGCTTCGCCATCATGAACACCTTTACCACGTGATGGACGCCCCGGAGATCCCGGATGCGGAGTACGATCGTCTGATGCGTGAACTGCGTGAGCTGGAAGCACAGCATCCTGAACTTATCACCCGTGATTCGCCTACCCAACGCGTTGGCGCTGAGCCACTGGCGGCGTTCAGCCAGGTGCGCCACGAAGTGCCGATGCTGTCGCTCGACAACGTGTTTGATGAAGAGAGCTTTCTGGCTTTTAACAAACGCGTTCAGGACCGACTCAAAAACAGCGACAAGCTGACCTGGTGCTGCGAGCTGAAGCTCGATGGTCTGGCGGTGAGCATTCTTTACGAGAACGGCGAACTGGTACAGGCCGCTACCCGTGGCGACGGCACAACGGGGGAAGACATCACCAGCAACGTGCGGACCATTCGCGCTATCCCGTTGAAGCTGCGCGGAGCTAATATCCCGGCCCGTCTTGAGGTGCGCGGCGAAGTGTTCCTGCCACAGGCCGGTTTCGAAAAAATTAACGACGATGCGCGACGCACCGGTGGCAAGGTCTTTGCTAACCCGCGTAACGCGGCGGCCGGTTCGCTGCGCCAGCTCGACCCGCGCATTACCGCGAAACGTCCGCTGACCTTCTTCTGCTACGGCGTCGGGGTGCTTGAAGGTGGTGAACTGCCGGACACGCATCTTGGCCGCCTGCTGCAGTTTAAAGAGTGGGGGCTGCCGGTCAGCGACCGGGTCACGCTGTGTGAATCACCAGAAGAAGTGCTGGCGTTTTATCACAAGGTTGAAGAGGACCGTCCGCATCTCGGCTTCGACATCGATGGCGTAGTGATTAAAGTCAACTCGCTGGCGCTGCAGGAACAGCTGGGCTTTGTCGCTCGGGCACCGCGTTGGGCGGTGGCGTTTAAGTTCCCGGCGCAGGAGCAGATGACCTTCGTGCGCGACGTCGAGTTCCAGGTCGGTCGTACCGGCGCGATTACCCCGGTGGCCCGTCTTGAGCCGGTTCAGGTGGCGGGTGTACTGGTCAGTAACGCCACGCTGCATAACGCCGATGAGATTGAGCGTCTTGGCCTGCGTATTGGCGATAAGGTGGTGATCCGCCGCGCCGGGGACGTTATCCCGCAGGTGGTCAACGTGGTGCTCTCCGAGCGCCCGGAAGAGACCCAGGAAATCGTGTTTCCCACGCACTGTCCGGTATGTCACTCAGACGTCGAACGCGTAGAAGGCGAGGCGGTAACCCGCTGCACCGGTGGGCTTATCTGCGGTGCACAGCGTAAAGAGGCGCTCAAGCATTTCGTTTCCCGCCGCGCGATGGACGTTGACGGTATGGGTGACAAGATTATCGACCAGCTGGTGGAAAAAGAGTACGTCCATACCCCGGCCGATCTCTTTACCCTGACGGCCGGTAAGCTGACGGGCCTTGATCGGATGGGGCCGAAGTCGGCGCAGAACGTGGTCAATGCGCTGGAAAAAGCCAAACAAACGACGTTTGCCCGTTTCCTCTACGGCCTGGGTATCCGTGAAGTCGGAGAGGCTACCGCCGCTGGCCTGGCGGGTTATTTTGGCTCACTGGAGGCGCTGGAAGCGGCGTCCATTGAAGAACTGCAGAAGGTACCGGACGTCGGCATCGTCGTTGCGACTCACGTTTTTAACTTCTTCGCTGAAGCGAGTAACCGTGAGGTTATCCAGCAACTGCTGAAAGAGGGCGTTAGCTGGCCTGCCCCCGTGGTGGTTAACGCCGAAGAGATAGATAGCCCGTTTGCCGGGAAAACGGTAGTTCTGACCGGCAGCCTGAGCCTGATGTCACGTGACGATGCCAAAGCGCGGTTGGTGGCGCTGGGAGCAAAAGTCGCCGGTAGCGTGTCGAAAAAAACCGACCTGGTGATCGCCGGTGAAGCGGCGGGCTCTAAGCTTGCGAAAGCACAGGAGCTGGGCATTGCGGTGATTGATGAAGCCGAAATGATCCGCCTGCTGGGAGAGTAATGTGGACAAAGAGCAGCTGATTGAAATTGCCAACACCGAAATGCCGTTTGGTAAGTACAAGGGGCGCTGTCTGATTGATGTGCCTGAAGAGTATCTGCTGTGGTTTGCCCGTAAGGATGAATTTCCTGCCGGGCGTCTCGGTGAGCTAATGGCAATTACGCTGCTGATTAAAACCGAGGGGCTGACGCATCTGGTTCAGCCCCTGAAGCGCTCGCGTTAAGCGCGGGCCTGCTCCTGCGCATGGAGTTTGTCAGTCTGGCGTTTATAGCGACGCGCCAGCACCGCGCAGACCATCAGCTGGATCTGATGGAAAATCATCAACGGCAGCACCATCATGCCAATCATTGATGTCGGGAAGAGAATATTCGCCATGGGTACGCCGTTGGCGAGGCTCTTTTTCGAACCGCAGAAGACGATAGTGATCTCATCGGCTTTACTGAACCCGCATTTGCGCGCCACGATAACATTCACCACGATAACAATAGCCAGCAGAACAAGGCTGACCACCACGATAAACAGCAGCGATCCGATACCCACTTTGTGCCAGATCCCGTTCACCACCGCTTCGCTGAAGGCCGAGTAAACGACCAGCAGAATCGAGCTCTGATCCGTTTTGCCAATTAACTTCTTATGACGACTGACCCAGTCACCGATCCACGGTCGCGATAAATGCCCAAGCACGAACGGCAGCAGCAGTTGCAGCATAATTTTGCCCACCTGCTCAAGGCTGCCCTCCGCACCGTGGATATTCATCACCAGCCCTACCAGCAGCGGGGAAAGGAAGATCCCAAGCAGGCTTGAAGCCGAGGCCGAGCAGACCGCTGCCGCAACGTTACCCCCGGCAAGGGAGGTGAAAGCGATGGCAGACTGCACGGTAGCAGGCAAAATACACAGGTATAAAAAGCCCGTGTACAGCGCCGGGTCGACGTTAACGGGTGCCCACCAGGCGAATAACACGCCGAGCACAGGAAAGAGAACAAAGGTACTGCACATCACCCACAGATGCAGTCGCCAGTGGCTGCCCCCGGCAATGATAGCCGCGCGGGACAGCTTTGCGCCGTGCATGAAAAACAGCAGGGCAATAGCGGCGGTGGTCAGTCCTTCAAAAAACGGAACAAAACCGCCGCGGGCCGGGAAGAAAGAGGCCAGTAAAACGGTGCAGACAAGCGTTAGGGTAAAGGGATCGAGGATTCGAAACAGTTTCATAGATACTCCTGAAATTCGATGCTGCTATTTTGCGTTTTCTGTTTTGAGAAATAAAATTGATTTATTGAATCCATTCATGAATTGAAACGATGAATTACTCGCTGCGTCAGTTAAAAGTTTTCATTACCGTCGCTCAGGCAAAAAGCTTCAGCCGGGCAGGGGAGATTATCGGCCTTAGCCAGTCGGCCGTGAGCCATAGCGTGAAGGAGCTGGAGCTGCAGACCGGTGTACGCCTTCTGGACCGCACTACCCGTGAGGTGGTGTTAACCGAAGCGGGGCAGCAGCTGGCTTCTCGTCTTGAGCGTTTGCTTGATGAATTGCACAGTACGCTGCGTGAAGCCGGGCGGGTGGGTACGCAGCTGAGTGGTCTGGTAAGAGTCGCGGCGAGCCAGACGATTTCCGCGCACCTCATTCCGCAGTGTATCGCCAGCAGCAACCAGCGCTACCCGCATATCGATTTTGTGCTGCACGACAGGCCGCAGCAGTGGGTGCTGGAAAGTATTCGTCAGGGAGAAGTGGATTTCGGTATTGTCATCGATCCCGGGGTGGTTGGTGATTTGCAGTGTGAATCGGTGTTGTCTGAACCCTTTCTTTTGCTCTGTGGGATGAACCACCCTTTAAGCCAGTTGCCGCATGTGCCGTGGCAGGCATTACAGGGAGAAAGGCTGGTGCTACAGGATTATGCCTCTGGCAGTCGTCCACTTATCGATACCGCCCTGTTGCGACACGGGATAGAGGCAAAGATAGTGCAGGAGATAGGTCATCCGGCAACGCTCTTTCCGATGGTTGAAGCCGGGATCGGTATCAGCGTGCTGCCCGCGCTGGCGCTGCCGTTGCCGCAGGGCAACCAGCTGTGCGTAAAACGTTTGACTCCGGTGGTTGAACGTCAGCTGATGCTGGTGCGCAGGAAAAATCGCTCATTGTCTGCTGCGGCGCAGGCGCTGTGGGAAGTGGTACGCGAGCAGGCGCAGGTGTTGACCGCTGCTCGCGTGGATGACCCGCTCTATCAGATATAAACGTCAATCTGGTTTTTGCCGACCGGGACAATCGCGCCAGCGTCTTTCGCGGCTTTTTGATCCTGCTTCTGCTGAGCCTCTTCCGCCTGCTTACGCATCAGCTGCGCCAGCTGCGCCTGCAGTACCTTGATTTGCATTTGCAGCAGTTCCTGCTGCTTTTTCTTCTCTTCGACGCTGGCGTTGGAGCCAGGAATATCCTTTAGCTTCTGAATAAGCTCGGAAATCTTCTTGGTGATGCGCGCGATTTGCGCCGCGGTATCATCACCCTGCGGACCGTCAGTTTTGCCGCCCTGGAGTAGTGGTGTTGATGTCAGAATGGTGGTCATCACGAATTCCTTCTTGCCGTAAAATAGCAATATCGGCACTGCGGCGGGATTCTTGATACGAATACTGGTAGGTGGCGGAGATGCCAGATGAATTGCAGATAGCAAAAAGGCGCCTTTAGGGCGCCTTCTTACATTGGTGGGTCGTGCAGGATTCGAACCTGCGACCAATTGATTAAAAGTCAACTGCTCTACCAACTGAGCTAACGACCCGAAGTGGTGGGTGATGACGGGATCGAACCGCCGACCCCCTCCTTGTAAGGGAGGTGCTCTCCCAGCTGAGCTAATCACCCACTTCGGTACTTCACATACTACAACAAGAAATCCAGCTGGCGAGAAAGTGGTGGGTGATGACGGGATCGAACCGCCGACCCCCTCCTTGTAAGGGAGGTGCTCTCCCAGCTGAGCTAATCACCCACTTCTCAATTTCTTGCTTTACACGGCGGAGACTACATAAAGTAGTTGGTGGGTGATGACGGGTTCGAACCGCCGACCCCCTCCTTGTAAGGGAGGTGCTCTCCCAGCTGAGCTAATCACCCCCGCTGTGTGGAGTCGCATTATAGGGAGAGTTGAAAATGAGTCAACGCATTTTCTAAAGAAATTGTTCGTTCGTCGTAATTTTAGGCAAAACGATCGCAAAACCACCCATGCGGTCTGATTTATAAACAAAAATGGCATTCCATCGCGTTTGCAGGGGAACAACGTTGAGGAATCAAGCCACAGTGATAGAATATCCGCCGTCTCCTTTTTCGGATGTGCCGGTTGTCGGCATCTATACCAACGTAAGGCCTTTTCATGAAAATCAAAACTCGCTTCGCGCCAAGCCCGACCGGCTACCTGCACGTCGGCGGTGCACGAACTGCTCTCTATTCCTGGCTTTTTGCTCGCAACCACGACGGTGAGTTTGTGCTGCGTATTGAAGATACCGATCTCGAACGCTCCACCCCGGAAGCTATCGAAGCCATTATGGATGGAATGAACTGGCTGAACCTGGAGTGGGACGAAGGCCCGTACTTCCAGACCAAACGTTTTGATCGCTACAACGCCGTCATTGATGAAATGCTGGTCGCTGGCACTGCCTATAAGTGCTATTGCTCTAAAGAGCGTCTGGAAGCCCTGCGCGAAGAGCAGATGGCGAACGGTGAAAAGCCGCGTTATGACGGCCGCTGCCGCCACGGTCATGAGCATCATGCTGCCGATGAGCCTTGCGTTGTGCGTTTTGCCAACCCGCAGGATGGCTCCGTAATTTTCGATGACCAGATCCGTGGCCCTATCGAGTTCAGCAACCAGGAACTCGACGATCTGATTATCCGCCGCACCGACGGCTCCCCGACCTACAACTTCTGCGTGGTGGTCGATGACTGGGATATGGAAATCACTCACGTTATCCGTGGTGAAGACCATATCAACAATACCCCGCGCCAGATCAACATCCTGAAAGCGCTGAACGCGCCGGTACCGGTGTACGCGCACGTTTCCATGATCAACGGCGACGACGGTAAAAAGCTTTCCAAACGTCACGGCGCGGTGAGTGTGATGCAGTATCGCGACGACGGCTATCTGCCGGAAGCGCTGCTCAACTATCTGGTGCGTCTGGGCTGGTCCAGCGGTGACCAGGAGATCTTCACCCGCGAAGAGATGATCAAGCTGTTCTCTCTGGGAGCGGTCAGCAAATCTGCAAGTGCGTTCAACACGGATAAACTCCTGTGGCTGAACCACCACTACATTAATACGCTGGCACCGGAATACGTGGCGACTCACCTGCAGTGGCATATCGAGCAGGAAAACATCGACACCCGTACCGGCCCGCAGCTCTCTGAGCTGGTAAAACTGCTGGGCGAACGCTGCAAAACGCTGAAAGAAATGGCCCAGAGCTGCCGTTATTTCTACGAAGATTTTGCTGAGTTTGACGCAGATGCGGCGAAAAAACACCTGCGTCCGGTTGCGCGTCAGCCGCTGGAAGTGGTGCGTGATAAGCTTGCAGCCATCACGGAATGGACGGCAGAAAACGTTCATCACGCGATTCAGGCAACCGCCGATGAGCTGGAAGTGGGTATGGGTAAAGTCGGCATGCCGCTGCGCGTTGCCGTCACCGGTGCTGGCCAGTCTCCGGCACTCGATGTTACCGTTCATGCTATCGGTAAATCCCGCAGCATTGAACGCATCAATAAAGCGCTGGGCTACATTGCAGAGCGCGAAGCGCAGCAATAAGCGGCCTCAAATGAAAAACGGCAGGATGACCCTGCCGTTTTTTTTTGTCTTAATTGACCAGAGCCGCGTCGGCAATGCCTAAACGCGAAAGAAAACCGCTGATCCCTTCTCGCGCCAGCAGTACCGCCAGCCGCTGCTTCTCAGCGTCAGTCATCATATGTAGCGTATCGGAGATTTGCCGCAGAGCGGGAGAGTCTTCCCGGGCGGCGTAGCTTTGCACCGGTTCAGCCAGCTGGTACTGCGTAGACCAGTGGCGAAGGGCTGGCGTATTGGCGAGGTATTCGCGCACGCGATTATCGATATGGATCAACCGTGCCCGACCGCCTTTCACGCCCGGGATTACTTCGGTTTGCCATTCTTGTTCGCGGATCCACCGATTTACAGTTTGTTTCGCCATGCCGAGGCATTGGGCCAGTTCTTCGGTAGTCATTTTGCTGTGCAGTATTTTCATGTCGTAATCAGTTTCGAATGCCCAGACGCTGCAACAACCCGGTGATCCCTTCGCGTATTAACAGGGTAGTGAGTTGCTCGCGTTCAGCGTTGGTCATTTCCTTGGCAAGAGTAAGAAGAAGAGAGTCAAAACGAGGGTTGCCGGTATTAACGGCTCCTGCATCGCTGGCGGCACGCTGTGCGCTGCGAATAAATTCCCTGACGCGTTCGTTTACATGAACAAGGCGGGCCTTGCCACCCTGAACGCCGGGGCGAGGGGAGGTCTCCCAACCTTCTTTACGCACCCATTTGTTGATGGTTTGTCGGCTGTAGCCGGTAAGGTGGGCAATTTCCTCCGGTGTCATTCGTTCCTTGAGCATAGTATTTCCTGACGGGAAGTGTGGGAATTAGTGCTTCATGTTATAGCATCCTTTTAAATGAAAACGTGACGGCTTTAACTACTGCTTGCGAGCAAGCTCGCAATGTCTTTCATTTGCTTGCTTTTTCAGCGGTTGATTAGAGAGTGAAGATTTTGCCGTTGACACCTGGCAATGGAATTCATATTATGCCGCCCGTCAACACGACAGCTTTACATGATGGGGCTATAGCTCAGCTGGGAGAGCGCTTGCATGGCATGCAAGAGGTCAGCGGTTCGATCCCGCTTAGCTCCACCAAATCCTGCACCCAGCGGATTTGGAATGTAAAGACACTGTGGGGCTATAGCTCAGCTGGGAGAGCGCTTGCATGGCATGCAAGAGGTCAGCGGTTCGATCCCGCTTAGCTCCACCAAAATTCGAAACCCTCGCCCCGGCGGGGGTTTTTTGCTTTGTAAATCAGGATTTATTTTCTTAGTCTCCCACCGCTAATCCACTGATATCTCTACCCTTAAGAAAACTAAGATTTTTTCACCTTAGGTAAACTTGATTTGCAGTGCGAATCACCTGACTATTTGTGCCGTTAATAAATGAGCTCAGGAAAGCAACCAGACGATAATGCGTTTTATACTCAATGCTCCAATGAAAAAAGGTCTGCTTGCGCTTGCCCTGTGTCTGATTTTTATTCCCTTCTCGCGCTTCATTTCGCCGAAAGCGGTTATCGACGGTAACGATATTTATCTTGCCTGGTTACCGCTCAGTGTGACCCTGGCTGTGCTGATGCTGTTTGGCCGCCACGCGGTGCTGCCGTTAATTATCACCTTTGGCTTAAACAACGACTGGCGGCTGGATCTGCCGCAGCCACAGTCTTCTATTTTACTGTTTTGCCAGCTGTTCGGTGTTTTCGTCAGCGCCATCGTGGTGCGTGGGCTACTGGGCCGACGCTGGCGCGTTGGCTTTGCGAAAGGCAGCATGGGAGTCCGTATTTTTTGGTTCTGCTTTGTGACGCCCGCGATATTCAAGGGCTCGATGTATTTGGCCGGCGAGTGTTTTTCATTTCCGGTCGAAATTTCGAGCTTTTTTGGATCGTCATCGGTTATCTACATGATTGTTGACGTGCAGGGACTGATTAGCGCCTCGCTGGTCTTTATGCTGCTGTTCTATTACCCGATGCGCATGCTGTTGAATCCACGCTACGCCCGTACCTTCTGGCGACGCAATGTGCAGCCGAGCTATTGCCGTCAGCGACGCTATTTCACGCTGTACTGGTTTGCGACGCTCACCGCGATTCTGCTGCTGCTCTGCGCGCCTTTTAAATCGGATTACATTGCCGGTTATCTGGTACCGCTCATCTTTATCCTCTTTTTCCTCGGGGTGGGGAAGCTGACCTGGACGCTGATGAGTCTCGCCTGGGCGCTGTCGGCTTATCTGCTGGTGTGGAACAACGGTAATTTCCTGCAGGGGGTGCAAACCGAATACTCTCTGGCGTTTATCATGTCAGCGCTCATTTCATTCACGATATGCATGCTCTATATGGCTCAGACCTGGGCGCGTAGCGACCTGCTCAAGCGGAAGTGGCAGAACCAGGCGATGCAGGATCCGCTCACCGGGCTTCCTAACCTGCGGGCGCTGGAGTACGCGCTCTCTACGCGAAAACAGGTAAGCCTCTGCTGCCTGCGTATTGATAACCTTGAGTTTCTGAGCCGTCATTACGGCATGATGATGCGGGTACACTGCAAGCGAACCATCGCCCGCGAACTGCAACCACTGCTGGGTGCGAAAGAGAGCTGGTTTCAGCTTCCAGGCAGCGAGCTGCTGCTGGTGCTGAACGGCAGCGAGGTGGCGGAGCGGCTGACCCATATTGTTGATGTGCTTAATCATCGCAATATCGTCTGGAATAACACGGTACTGCCGCTGCAGTTTGGCGCATCCTGGAGCGTGGTGGACGCACAGGATGAGGATTTGCACCATACGCTTGGCCAACTGAGCTGGCTGTCGGAGCGGGCCTGCGCGTCACGCCGGGTGCTGGCGCTGAACAGCCGGAAAGCGGCGGTATCTGGCAACACTACCGAGCGCGTGCTGCTGCTCAATCAGATAAAGCAGGCGCTGGAAAACGACGATTTACGGCTCTTCGCGCAGCCGATTGTTAATGGTGAAGGTGAGGGGTATTACGAAATCCTGTCGCGCTTACGCAGCGAAGACGGCGTCATGACGCCTGATAAATTCATCCCGATAATTACCCAATTTAACCTGAGTAAGCGTTTTGATATGCAGGTGCTGGAGACGCTGTTCAGAGCGCTCAGCAACCATCCTGGGCAGCGGTTTTCGGTGAACCTGATGCCCTCTACGCTCATGCAAAAAGAGAGCGCCAGCGAGATTATTGCCCTCTTTGAACGCTATCAGGTGGCTCCCGGCACGGTCGTCATCGAAATCACTGAAGAACAAGCATTCTCGAACTCGGAAACCAGCGTCAACAACATTCAGCAACTGCGCGAATACGGCTGCCAGATTGCTATCGACGACTTTGGTACCGGTTATGCCAACTTTGAGCGCCTGAAGCGCGTCGAGGCCGATATCGTTAAGATTGATGGCTGCTTCGTGCGGGACATCATGACAGAGTCAATGGATGCAATGATTGTGAAATCGATTTGCTCGCTGGCGAAAGTAAAGCATCTGACGGTGGTTGCCGAATATGTTGAGACTGAAGAGCAAAGAGCGCTGCTGTTGCAACTGGGCGTGGATTATCTGCAGGGCTATTTGCTTGGCAAACCACGGCCACTCGAGGAATTACAGGCATAAAAAAACCGGGACGCAAGGTCCCGGTTTTTCGTTAAAGCAGTCTTACAGTACCAGTGCTGCGATAGATGCAGACAGGACGCTCACTAGGGTTGAACCGTAAACCAGTTTCAGACCGAAGCGGGATACCACGTTACCTTGCTCTTCATTCAGGCCTTTGATCGCACCAGCGATGATACCGATAGAAGAGAAGTTAGCGAAGGATACCAGGAAGACGGACAGAATACCTACCGCACGCGGGGAGAGTTCAGCGGCAACTTTCTGCAGATCCATCATCGCAACGAATTCGTTAGAAACCAGTTTGGTCGCCATGATGCTGCCCACGCGCAGCGCTTCGCCAGACGGCACGCCCATTACCCATGCAACCGGATAGAAGATGTAGCCCAGAATCCCCTGGAAGGAGATGCTGTAGCCGAACCAGCCGGTTACGGTCGCGAACAGGGCGTTCAGCGCAGCGATAAGCGCGATGAAACCAATCAGCATTGCGGCAACGATAATCGCCACTTTGAAGCCTGCCAGAATGTACTCACCCAGCATTTCGAAGAAGCTCTGGCCTTCGTGCAGGTTAGACATCTGAATGTTCTCTTCGCTGGCTTCAACGCGGTACGGGTTGATAAGCGACAGAACGATAAAGGTGCTGAACATGTTCAGGACCAGCGCGGCGACCACATACTTCGGTTCCAGCATGGTCATGTAGGCGCCAACGATAGACATGGACACGGTAGACATCGCGGTAGCCGCCATGGTGTACATGCGGTTACGGGACATCTTGCCGAGGATATCTTTATAGGCGATGAAGTTTTCAGACTGACCCAGGATCAGGGAGCTGACGGCGTTGAAAGATTCCAGTTTACCCATGCCGTTGACTTTCGACAGCACGGTACCAATCGCACGAATAATGATAGGCAGAATGCGGATGTGCTGCAGGATACCGATCAGTGCAGAGATAAAGACGATAGGGCACAGCACTTTCAGGAAGAAGAACGCCAGACCTTTGTCATTCATATTGCCGAAGACGAAGTTGGTGCCATCATTCGCAAAGCCGAGAAGTTTTTCGAACATCTCGGAGAAGCCTTTCACAAATCCCAGGCCAACATCTGAGTTAAGGAAGAACCAGGCGAGTAAAACTTCAATCACAAGTAATTGAATAACATAACGAATGCGAATTTGCTTGCGATTGCTGCTTACCAGCAAAGCCAGGATCGCCACGACGACAAGCGCCAGGACAAAGTGAAGGACGCGGTCCATATTTGCTCCAAATATGATGCAGGTTAAATTTCAGTGCACATTCTATGCAACAAGCTAAAAGAAAACGAGATCTGACGCGCACTATAGTTACAAGCTGTGAGCAAACTCAAAAATAGTGACAGACCATACATTTTTGTTATGTTGAGTAAATGTGTTAAAAGTTGTGTTGTTGTACTAACCTTGATGACAAGGTAGCACGTGTTGCACATGTTTGCCTGTCACCTCCACCGACCCCAGCAACGCTATCGTTCATATCTATCAGAGCAATCATTATCACCTTTCTAAATGAACTTGATAATCATTCGCACTTTAGTAATATGAAACATAGCAAAGGCTATATTTAGAGGCAGATGATGGATAACAGTCGCGTTGAGAGTAGCAGCGGTCGGGCGACGCGCAAGATGAGGTTCGCGTTAATGGGACCGGCGTTCATTGCTGCCATCGGTTATATTGATCCAGGTAACTTTGCGACCAACATCCAGGCCGGGGCCAGCTTCGGCTATCAACTGCTGTGGGTAGTGGTATGGGCCAACCTGATGGCGATGCTGATTCAGGTCCTCTCCGCCAAGCTTGGCATTGCCACCGGCAAAAACCTCGCCGAACAAATCCGCGATCACTATCCGCGTCCGCTGGTCTGGTTCTACTGGGTGCAGGCGGAAATCATCGCCATGGCAACCGACCTGGCGGAGTTTATCGGTGCCGCAATTGGCTTCAAGCTGATTTTCGGCGTATCGCTGTTGCAGGGCGCGGTGCTGACCGGTATCGCCACCTTCCTTATATTAATGCTGCAACGCCGCGGGCAGAAACCGCTGGAGAAAGTGATAGGCGGTCTGCTGCTGTTCGTCGCTGCGGCCTATATCGTTGAGCTGGTATTCTCGCAGCCAAAGCTCGCCGCGCTGGCAAAAGGTATGGTCCTGCCGTCGCTACCGACCAGCGAAGCGGTGTTCCTCGCCGCCGGGGTGCTCGGCGCCACGATCATGCCACACGTGATTTATCTCCACTCTTCCTTAACGCAGCACCTGCACGGCGGTACCCGCCAGGAACGCTATAACGCGACCCGCTGGGACGTGGGTATCGCAATGACGATCGCCGGTTTTGTGAATCTGGCGATGATGGCGACTGCCGCCGCCGCTTTCCACTTCAACGGTCACACCGGGATCGCGGATCTCGATCAGGCTTATCTGACGCTTGAGCCGTTGCTTAGCCACGCGGCGGCGACCATCTTTGGGTTGAGTCTGATTGCAGCGGGCCTGTCGTCTACCGTGGTGGGAACCCTGGCAGGGCAGGTGGTGATGCAGGGCTTTATCCGATTCCACATTCCGCTGTGGTTCCGCCGTACTGTCACCATGCTGCCATCGTTTATTGTGATCCTGCTCGGGCTTGAGCCGACCCGTATTCTGGTGATGAGCCAGGTGCTGTTGAGCTTCGGGATTGCGCTGGCGCTGGTGCCGCTACTGGTGTTCACCAGTGATAAAAAACTGATGGGCGATCTGGTTAATACCACGCTTATCCGCCGGACTGGCTGGATCATTGTGGTACTGGTTGTTGCGCTCAACGGCTGGCTGCTGATTGGAACCGCGTTCGGGCTGTAACAGCTTGATTAAAACCTCATTATTGATTTCTTATATTCTTAGATAAGGCTAAATCACTGCGGCGAAGGGGCGCGGTGATGGCATGCTGCAGCTGAACCGATTTCAGATTTGCAGGCCGTTTTGCCGTATGAAAAGCACATTTATCATTAGTGATGATATTTACTTGCGCGCCGGTGTTTCTGCTCTGGTGCAGGACGCCGGTTTTACCGCTCAGTATGTTTCAGTCGATACGCCGGGATTTATGGACGCCGTCAGTGAAGATGATGTTGTCATCTTTTATCTCAATCACACCACCGCCGCCTGTTTTGAGGCTGCTGCTGCGTTACATAAACGCTGCCGTTTAATGCTTCTCCTCGACACGCTTAAACTTAAATACCTGTGCGAAGCCAGCCTGCTGGTGAGTGCCAGAGCGCCGTACCCGGAAATGCTTAGCGCTCTCATGCGCTTAACCTCTCGCCAGCCGATAAAACACCCGCAGCGCATAGCATTGTCGGCGAAAGAGACGTTTATTCTGCGTGAAACGATGAATGGCAGGAAGGTGAATGCGATCGCCAGTGCACTGAACCTGTCGCCGAAGACCGTCTATACGCACCGGGCCAATCTGTTCAATAAGCTGGGAGGGAGTTCAGTCAACGCACTCTTTTCGCTGAAGAATATGATCCCGCAGGAAGCGTTAATCTGAAGTATCAGGAAATTTCAGAGCCCTTATCAGAAAAGGGCTCTGACGCTAACCGGTTAGTGGCGATGTCCGTGTCCACGACCGCCCCACCCACGGTGATCGTCGCGGTCGCCCCAGCCTTCACGGTAGCCGCGCTCATAGGCTTTACGGTTGTCCCAGCCGCGATGACGGCCATTATCATGGCGCCACCAGCGCTTATCGCGCCATTCATAATTTCGATGCCAGTAATCGCGATCGCGCCAGCCACCGCCATCCCAGTAATTTCCGTAATTATCGCGATCGCCAATTTGTAATTTGATGGATGGCAGCAGGGTGACCTCGCCAGCATTGGCAATCATTGGCGCTGATGCCAGCAAAATTGCTGCAATAATCAGTGACCTGAACATACTATTCTCCTCGACGAACGGAGCCGTAAGCGGCTTGTTAGCGCAATATTACGTGGAGGTAAACCCCCGAATCATCGGCAACACTCTGAAACATGTTCTGGCAGCACTTTTTGCTAAAACAGTTCTTTTTTTGTTCACGTGAAGTTACACCCGGCCATTCTGTACAATTTGCTTTCCACTGCCATTTTACGGCGCGTTCTGGAAAGTCATCAGCCTTCTTCAATACTCACAATTAACTGTACAGGGGAAGGAACAAGGCCATGCAACAGACATACACCATCGGTGATTACCTGCTGGACCGCCTCGCTTCTCTCGGCATCGAGAGTCTCTTTGGCGTTCCTGGTGATTACAACCTGCAGTTTCTCGATCATGTTATCGCCCACGATTCAGTCCGCTGGGTTGGCTGTGCCAATGAACTGAACGCCGCCTATGCGGCAGATGGTTATGGACGCGTGAAAGGGGCAGGAGCCTTGTTAACCACTTACGGCGTAGGAGAACTCAGCGCGATTAACGGAACGGCGGGCAGCTTTGCGGAATACGTCCCGGTGTTACATATCGTCGGTGCGCCGCGCACCAGCGCACAGCAGCGCGGTGAACTGCTGCACCACACCTTAGGCGACGGCAATTTTAACCACTTCTATCTGATGAGCGAACAGGTCACCTGCGCCCAGGCGCACCTGACGGTGGGTAACGCCTGTCATGAGATCGACCGCGTGCTGTCCGAGATGATGGCGCACCGGCGCCCGGCGTACCTGATGCTGCCGGCCGATGTGGCAAAAGCACCAGCGACGCCGCCGTCAGAAAAGCTGGTGGCGGATGCCGCAACGGTGGATGAAAATGCGCTAGCGGCGTTTCGTGAACAGGCAGCGTTGATGCTGCGCAACAGCCATCATGTGGCACTACTGGCGGACTTTCTCGCCCATCGCTATGGGCTACAACAGATGCTGCGTGAGTGGGTAGAAACCCAGCCGCTGGCACATGCTTCGATGCTGATGGGCAAAGGGTTGTTCAATGAGCAGCACCCGGGGTTTGTGGGCACCTACAGCGGCATCGCCAGCGACGAACATACCCGAGAGGCGATTGAAGGCGCTGATACTACTATCTGCGTGGGTACCCGTTTCACCGATACCATTACCGCCGGGTTTACCCAGCATCTTGAAATTGAAAAAACCATCGAGCTACAGCCGTTTGCCGCCCGCGTAGGGAAGGTCTGGTTTAGCCGGATCCCGATTCGTCATGCACTAATGACGCTGATTGAGGTCGCAACACCGCTTGCACCGGAGTGGTCGCCGCCCCGCTCGTGTTGTTGTCCGGTTCACGATGAAGATCTGGGCGCGCTCACGCAAAGTAATTTCTGGAGCACGCTACAGGACAGCCTGCGGCCGGGGGATATCGTGCTGGCGGATCAGGGAACGGCGGCCTTTGGCGTTGCGGCGGTCAAATTCCCGGCGGACGTCATGCTGATTGCGCAACCGCTGTGGGGCTCGATTGGTTTCACCCTTCCGGCGGCGTTTGGTGCACAAACTGCCGCACCCGACAGACGGGTAGTGCTGATTGTCGGTGACGGCGCGGCGCAGCTCACCATTCAGGAGATGAGCTCCATGCTGCGTGATAATCAGCGCCCGCTAATTTTGCTGCTCAATAACGAGGGCTACACGGTGGAACGTGCGATCCACGGCCCGGAAGAGCGCTACAACGATATCGCACTGTGGGACTGGACGATGCTGCCGCAGGTATTCCGCCCGGACAGCAAGGCGCAGTGCTGGCGGGTAACGCAGGCAGCACAGCTGAAGGAGGTGCTTAACCGCTGCACCGAAAGCGACAGCCTGACGCTGGTGGAAGTGGTGCTTCCGCGTCAGGACATCCCACACTTTTTACGGGTGGTCACCCAATCGCTCGAGGCTCGTAACAGCAACGGGTGATTAATCGCGGTGCCGCGCCATCATCATCGGTTTGCCTGCCAGCAGCAGCCAGGCTGGCAGCATCACGATGCACAGGAGCGGCACCAGCGTGCTGTCAGGTACCACGACGGCCGCCATAAACAGGCTCAGCCAGCCGTCGCGAGTGACGACCAGCACCAGCCCGAGAATGGCACAGGAAACGGTAATGGCTGCCGGAACGGCCTCCACGTGGGCATGCAGCATCAGCCCCAGCGCGACGGCGACGAACACCGCCGGAAAAATACGCCCACCCCGAAAACCACTGGCGGAAGCAATCACCAACGCCGCCAGTTTCACCAGCGCAATCAGCATAAAGTCCCCGGCACCCAGCGTCTGGCTGGTGGCCAGTTGCTGCATCTCATCAAGGCCTTTAAACAGCGAAATATGCCCGCCCGTCACCCCAAGTAGCCCAAGCAGGAAACCGCCCGCTGCGAGAGTGAGTACCGGGCTTTTCAGTCGGTGCAGCAGGGCATGCAGGCGCGGCAGACACCAGACGCCAACCATCCCGACGGCAATCGCAATCGCCGCAACGACGGCGCCGCTAAAGATATCCGTCAGCCGCATCTCGCCATAATGGGCAATCGGCAGCGAAAAGTGCGGGTGAAAGAACAGGCTGGTGGTGAGCGCCCCAGCGGCAGCGGCCAGCAGGGGGGCAAACAGACGATCCCAGAGCGGCACATCGCTACTGCTGCTGAGGGTCTGGGAGAAAATCAGCGCGGCGGCGACAGGGGTGCCGAACAGCGCGCCGATAGTGCCCGCGGCGGCGAGAATGGTCCAGTCGAGGGAGCCGACCCGGGGGAACAGGCGCGCCCCGAGTGCGACCGCAAGCGCGATATTCACCGCCATGATCGGGTGCTCCGGGCCAAGGCTAACGCCGCCGGCAAGGCCCAGAATCAGTGCGATAATTAGCCCCGGTAAGGCGCTGGTGGCGACCGGGGCACCAATTAACGGCTCGGTGGCCGGATCGGGGCCAGCATGGCCAGGACTGAAGCGGATAACGAGCCCCACCGCGACGCCGGTCAGGGTCAGTATCAGCATGACCCACGCGTTAGAGCCCAGGCTAACGCCGAGACTCGCCGGAAGCGTACTCCAGAGCAGATTTTGCAGAACAGCAGCTATCTTCATCACCGCCACCAGAATCAGGCTGGAGGCGATGCCAATAATCAGGGCTGGCACAGAGAGAAGCAACATCGCGCGGGCTCGCGGGTGCAGCATGGTGATTTCCTTGTATCAACGGGCGCACGCTACTTTGCACTTCTTCATTTTGCTCGTCAGTGCAAATGGTGCTGAAACGATAAACTTAATCTGTGACGCAGATCGATAATCCTGGGCCATCAGCGCCACGGGCGTTGTTGTTACCGCCTCATGAATTTACAGTGTGCCAAATAAGTAATTCTGACTTTAGCGGAGCCGTAACAGAATGACAAAGTTTGCGTTAGTAGGGGACGTCGGCGGTACCAACGCACGACTGGCGCTGTGTAATCTTGCCAGTGGCGAAATCTCACAGGAGAAAACCTGGTCCGGGCTGGACTACCCGAGCCTTGAGGCGGTGGTTCAGGTTTACCTGAAAGAGGTTGGGGTTGCGGTTGATGCCGGGTGTATCGCCATTGCATGCCCAATTACCGGTGACTGGGTGGCAATGACCAACCATACCTGGGCCTTCTCCATTGCGGAAATGAAGCAAAACCTCGGCTTTACGCATCTCGAAATCATCAATGATTTCACTGCGGTTTCCATGGCTATCCCGATGCTGAAAAAAGAGCATTTGATCCAGTTCGGCGGCGCTGAGCCGGTTGAGGGTAAACCGGTGGCGGTCTACGGCGCCGGAACCGGTCTTGGCGTGGCGCATCTGGTGCATGTTGATAAACGTTGGGTGAGCCTGCCGGGTGAGGGCGGCCACGTCGACTTCGCGCCGAACAGCGAAGAAGAGGCGATTATTCTCGACGCGCTACGCAGCGAGCTGGGTCACGTCTCTGCCGAGCGTGTTCTTTCGGGTCCGGGCCTGATTAACCTGTACCGTGCGGTGGTGAAATCTGACGGGCGTTTGCCGGAAAACCTGCAGCCTAAAGACATTACCGAACGCGCGCTGGCTGATACCTGCATTGACTGTCGCCGTGCGCTGTCGCTGTTTTGCGTCATCATGGGCCGCTTTGGCGGTAACCTGGCGCTGACGCTGGGGACTTTCGGCGGTGTATATATCGCCGGTGGTATCGTGCCGCGCTTCCTTGAGTTCTTTAAAGCTTCAGGATTCCGCGGCGGCTTTGAAGACAAAGGGCGCTTCAAAGCCTATGTGCAGGATATTCCGGTGTATCTCATCGTTCATGACAACCCAGGACTGCTGGGCTCCGGTGCGCATCTGCGTCAGACGCTGGGGCAGATCCTTTAATCTTTCGGCTGCGCGCCTACAGGTGCATTAGCTGGCGGAACTCTTTCACCTTACTGCGGCTGACCGGTACCTGAAAATCCAGATCGCGCAGCCGCAGAATATAGGTGTTGTTGAACCAGGGTTCTATTTCGCGGATCTTATTCAGATTCACGCAGTATGAGCGATGGCAGCGGAAGAAGTGTGAGGGCGGCAGGCGGCTGCAAAACTCGGTGATGTTCATCGACATCACGTAGGATTCGCGCCGGGTGTAGACGAAGGTCATCTTCTCATGCGCTTCCGCATAATAGATATCGTTGATGCTGGTGACGATAATCCGCTCATCTTTGACCAGGTTAATGGTGTCATTCTCACGCGTTACGCTACCGCCGCTGGCACCCGCTTGCTGCTGCCAGGCGCTCTCCAGCTTTTGCAGCATGGTAATGATGCGCGATTCCTGGTATGGCTTGAGAATATAGTCAAACGCCTCCAGCTCGAACGCTTCTACCGCATGCTCTTTCCATGCGGTAATAAACACAATGAACGGCTTATGGGCAAACTGGCTGATGTTCTGCGCCAGCAATACGCCATCCAGCGACGGGATATTGATGTCGAGAAAAATAGCGTCGACTTTGTTGTGCTGCAGGAACTTCAGCACGTCGAGGCCATCGTCAAAAGTACCGACAATGTCCATCTGACTGTGCGCTTTAATAAGCCAGGTCAGCTCCTGCTGGGCCAGGAATTCATCTTCAACAATAATAACTTTCATCTGAACTCCAGATCAGGGTAACAGCGATGCCGGTGCGGTAACCGGGGTACGCTGGTCAGGCACATAAAAGGCGATTTCGGTGCCGGGCTCAAGGCGGCGGAGGTGCAGCCCTTCTCCATACAGCAGTTTCACCCGGTGGTGAACGTTGAGCAGGCCAATTTTGTTACCGGGCATTTCATTAGCGTTTACCCGCTCAATCACTTTCGGGTCAATGCCATGACCGGTGTCGCGCACGCTGATGCGCACCCGATGACCACACTCCGCGACGCTTATCGTCACGACCCCTTTGCCCTTGCACGGCTGTATGCCGTGTACGATGGCGTTTTCTACCAGCGGCTGGATGAGCAGGCTTGGGATCACGCAGCTTATCTCATCATCAATGTCGTAAATTACCGTCAGTTTATCGCCAAATCGCGCCTGTTCGATGGCGATATAATCCTTAATCTGGTACAGCTCTTTCTTGATATCAATCTGCTCATCGTCATTAAGCTCGATGTTATAGCGCAGATAGCGCGACAGATTGAAAATCAGCTGCCGGGCGGTGTCCGGATTCAGGCGAATCGAAGAAGAGATAGCGTTCAGGGCGTTAAACAGGAAATGAGGATTTATCTTGCTCTGTAGTGCGCGAAGCTCTGCCTTATTTGCCATTTCACGCAGCTGCTCGGCGCGGGATACTTCAAGCTGGGTAGAGATAATTTGCGACAGCCCGACCGCCATCTCCTGCAGGGAGGAGGTTATCTGATGGGCGTGGCAGTAGTAGATTTTAAGCGTCCCGGTCACGACGCCTTTCTCCCACAGTGGGATCACCAGCATCGAGTGGATCTCCGGCGTGCGGTGGGCTTCATCATTGTTTTTAATGATGATTTTTCCGTAGTTGATCGACTGTCGGGTGGTCGGGCTGACAAAGTCGTCGCGGTTACGGTAGTTGTCTTCCCCGACGCCTACGTAGGCCAGTACGTGTTCGGTATTGGTGATGGCGACGGCGTCGGCGTGTATATCCCGGCGGATAATATCGCAAACCTTGCGCAGTGATTCGCTGTCGACATGGCGAAACAGCGGCAGGGTTTTGTTAGCAATATCCAGCGCCAGCTTGGCCTGACGGGCAGCACTCGCTTCTTTCTCGCCCTCGACGCTTCGCACCAGAAGCACGATAAAACCGATACAGACGCTGCCGAAGATCATCGGAATACCGATTTTAGAGACAATATCGAGGCCCAGCGCATAGGTGGGCGCCCAGAGCACCACCAGAATCATGGTCAGCGTTTCGCACAACATCCCGGCGAGAATGCCTACCCGCCAGTGCTGCGCTTTCGGAATGCGAAGATGGATCCAGCCGGAAAGAATACCGGCGATAATGCTGGTGATAAGACAGGGCACGGCGGTTACGCCACCGATATCTATCAGATAGCGGTGCACCCCGGCAATCAGGCCGGTAATTATCCCCACCCACGGGCCGAAGAGGATCCCACCTGACATGACGGCAATCACGCGCACGTTGACCAGCGAGCCTTCTACCGGCACGCCGGACCAGGTGCTGAACAGCGCGAACATGGAGAAAATGGCGGTCACCGCCAGCAGCTCTTTGGGGGTGTGCGCCGATTTGTGCAGCAGTTCGCGGAACAGGCGGATGCGGATCAGGAAAAACAGACAGATAAGCATCAGTGCCGCACGATCGAAAACCGCCAGCAGCATGGTAAAAATTTCGTGCATGAGAAAGCCGTAGAAGTCGTATGAAAGTATTATGATAAGGAACCCGCCGCCGGATGACCAGCAATCACCTCTTTGGTATAAACCGGAAAAACCACGTTTTTAAAAGGGGATTATGCAAAGCCTTACTGTTATAACGCCAATCACATCTCTCAGATGAATCCTGCTGGTAATGCAATTGATGCTTATGTGTTAAAGAGAGTTTTTAATTAGGGTAATACGGGGAATCGTTTTTCCGCATTCACTTCCTGCTGTTCCTCTTTTCATGTCGTATAACTTTTTTTTGTTTTCCCTCTCGACAGCGTGAGGTTTTTGCGCTAATTCTGGAGTATGCCGCATGCGCGGCAGCGTCGCTCGGACGGTCCGGGCGCTAACGTTACTCCGAGGAATCTATGGCTGACTTCAGTCCTGAACGCCGTTTTACGCGTATCGATCGTCTTCCCCCTTATGTTTTCAATATTACGGCTGAGCTGAAAATGGCTGCGCGTCGGCGCGGCGAAGATATTATCGATTTCAGCATGGGCAACCCGGACGGCGCCACGCCGCCGCACATCGTGGAGAAGCTCTGCACTGTCGCCCAGCGCCCGGATACTCACGGCTATTCCACCTCACGCGGTATTCCGCGTCTGCGTCGGGCAATTTCGCGCTGGTATCAGGATCGCTATGACGTCGAGATAGATCCGGAGACGGAAGCTATCGTCACCATCGGTTCGAAAGAGGGGCTGGCGCACTTAATGCTCGCGACCCTCGATCACGGTGATACGGTGCTGGTGCCAAACCCGAGTTATCCGATCCACATCTACGGTGCGGTGATAGCCGGGGCGCAGGTGCGCTCGGTGCCGCTGGTGGAGGGCGTCGATTTCTTTAATGAACTGGAACGCGCCATTCGCGAGAGCTACCCGAAGCCAAAAATGATGATCCTCGGCTTCCCGTCAAATCCGACGGCGCAGTGCGTCGAGCTCGAATTCTTCGAAAAAGTGGTCGCGCTGGCGAAACGCTACGACGTGCTGGTGGTGCATGACCTGGCGTATGCCGATATCGTCTACGACGGCTGGAAAGCCCCTTCCATTATGCAGGTGCCCGGCGCCCGTGACGTTGCGGTCGAATTCTTTACCCTGTCTAAAAGCTACAACATGGCCGGCTGGCGCATCGGCTTTATGGTGGGTAACCCGGTGCTGGTTAACGCCCTGGCGCGTATTAAAAGCTACCACGACTACGGCACGTTCACGCCACTGCAGGTGGCGGCTATTGCCGCACTGGAAGGTGACCAGCAGTGCGTTCGCGATATTGCCGAGCAGTATAAACGGCGCCGCGACGTGCTGGTAAAAGGGCTGCATGAAGCCGGATGGATGGTAGAAATGCCGAAAGCGTCGATGTACGTGTGGGCAAAAATTCCGGAGCCATACGCGGCAATGGGGTCGCTTGAGTTTGCGAAAAAGCTGCTGCAGGATGCCAAAGTCTGCGTTTCACCGGGGATTGGTTTCGGTGATTATGGCGACACCCATGTGCGTTTTGCGCTAATTGAGAACCGCGATCGTATTCGACAGGCCGTCAGGGGGATTAAAGCAATGTTCCGTGCCGATGGACTGCTACCCGCCCCGGCGAAAACGTCAGCCGAAAGCGGTGAGTAAAAACACAAACAGGAGCCAAATGGCTCCTGTTTTTTTTCTGGCTTGTTACCCGGTCTAGATCATCAGGGCAAAAGTACCGGCCCACACGATGACCATAAAAGAGATGCCCATAAAGAAGTATTTCACGACTCATCACTCCGCGTAGGGATGGCTACGCCTAAGGTACTGATTGTAGAGAGCTGACCCCCGCCTGAAACCGAATAAAAAATCAGCCGGATTTCGCGTTGGCATCACCTCAGAATTCTGTGCGTTATCGCTCCAGACGGGCGTAATGTACGCCTAAAAATGGGGGGCTGCAAGCGGGATTTTCTTATTTACTTTTAGTAACTTACGAGTGTCGGGATTAGGCGACAGTTTAATTTCATCTGGTAATATATTTCAATCGAGCGACGTTTCGCGGCGCGAAAAAACCGGGCCTTTACCTTATTGATTTTGTGGGTAATTCAGAGGCCTGAATCAGGCCTCTTCTGTCCATTGCTTCGGAAAACGTGCGGGTGCAAAACGCAGGGTTAATAGCATCAGTCCGATGACGCATAACGCGTGAAACGTCCAGTCCACAACATAGTTTCCGCTGACGCCGCGCAAAACACCGGAGAGCCAGGGTGAGAGCCCGGCGAGAATAAAACCTATCCCCTGCATAAACGCGACCAGCCTGCCAGCAATAGCGGGTTGTGGAGAGTGGTCGAGCGCCAGCACCAGACACAGCGGAAAAGCGCCGCCCAGGCCAAATCCACACACCATTGCCCACAGCACCGGAGCCTGTAACGGGAGCCAGATAAAACCGCAAAAACCTGCCAGCTGTAATGCCAGCGCCAGCATCAGTAGTTTGCGTCTGTCCTGATGGCGGGCCATGGCCGGCATCAGCAAGGCACCGGCGGTTTGTCCAAGCGTCATCAGGGCGAGCAGAGAACCGCTGTACTGCGCGCTGGATCCGCTCTCCATATAGTAGGCGGGCAGCCAGGCAATGAGGCTGGCGTATCCGCCGTTAATCAGGCCGAAGTAAAGGCCAAGCGTCCAGGCGCGGGGGGTCAGTGGGATACGAAGCGAGGTGGTGGCGGTGTTGTGTCCCGAGGGGGGCAGACGGCGGCTCTGTAACCACCAGCCGAAGAGGGCGATAATCGCAGGCAGTGCCCACCAGGCAAGTGAACGGTGCCAGACCTCGCTGTGCCGGGCAAGCCAGGGCGTCAATGCGGCACCGAGGCCGCCGCCGCCCATCAGCGCTGCCGACCACAGCCCCATCACCACCGGTGTACGGTGGTGAAACAGCCGCTTAATGACCGAAGGCATGACGGCCTGAATAATGCCGATCCCGATCCCACCGAGCAGTGCGCTGCCAAGCAGCAGCGCACTTTGGGGGAAGAGCTCACGCATCAATGCACCAGCGGCAATCAGCAACAGGCTAAAGGCCACGCTGCGCCGCTCGCTGACGTGCCGATGGATCCAGCTTCCGGCGAGCGCCAGCCCGCCCATGGCGACCACCGGCAGGGCGGTCAGCAGGGCAGCCACGGTAAAGCTCATCCCACTCGCCTGACGCAGCTGCGGTAGCAGGGGCCCGACGGAGGTCAGCAGCGGTCGCATGTTGAGGCCAATCAGCACCAGGACCAGCAGCATCAGGCCCGTTTTTTGACGGTAGCTCATCGCCATCAGAACGGTTTAGTTGGCAGGTATTTGCCGTCGAGAGTGATGACTGCACGCTCGCCACCCTCCGGATCGGCGACTTTCTTCACATCGAGCTTGAAGTTGATGGCGCTGATGATGCCGTCGCCGAACTTCTCATGAACCAGCGCTTTCAGAGTCGTGCCATACACCTGCAGCATTTCGTAGAAACGGTACATCGTTGGGTCCGTCGGGACACGGTCTTCAATGCAGCCACGCAGTGGAATGCTCTGCAGCAGCAGAATGGCCTCTTCATCGAGATCCAGCTTCGCGCCAACCAGGCGGGCGGCTTCAGCAGGCAGCGCCTGCTGGCCAAGCAGGGCAGCGGTAACGAAGGCTTCTGCAAGGCCGGTGCCGTCGGCAATCTGGGCAAATGAGAGATCTTTTTTCGCTTTGCTGAGCAGAATGGCATCGGCAAGGTTCAGACGAATATTGCGGTTAATTTGGGACTGAATCATGGTGAATCTCCTGATGGATGAAAATGTAAGGTTAAGCCGCGGTTTGCTGGCGCAGGGGCACCGCACACACGCCGGGATGGGAAGCAAGCGGCACAAACTGACGTGTCGCGCCGTCAAAGGCAGCAATGCTGCCGCTTTCTATGTCGTAAACCCAGCCGTGCAGCGCGATACGTCCTTCTTCCAGCGCCAGCCGCACCGACGGATGAGTTTGCAGATTGGCCAGCTGGGCAATCACGTTTTCGCGCACCATTGCTGCGGCTTTGGAAGGTAAATCGGTATGTGGACGCGCCTCATTCACTACGCGGGCGGAATCAGCATAGCGTAGCCAGTGGGAAACGGCGGGCATATGGTCCAGGCACTGGCAGCTGGCAATCGCGGTCATTGCACCACAGTTAGAATGACCACATATCACAATGTCTGACACACGAAGCGCTGCGACGGCGTATTCCACTGAGGCAGAAACCCCGCCGGGCTCTGGCCCATAAGAGGGGACGATGTTACCGGCGTTGCGGATCACAAACAGATCTCCGGGTTCGCGCTGCGTGACCAGCTCTGGCACCAGCCGGCTGTCGGAGCAGGAGATAAACAGGGTGCGCGGGCTCTGCTGCGTCGCCAGCTGTTTAAACAACGCTTCGCGCTCAGGAAATGCTTCGCGCTGGAATTTAAGGAAACCGTCAATAATCTCTTTCACCGCTAATCCTCTGGTTGGCTTTGCAATGAGGAGCAGACTACTCGTCCGTTGCTATAAGGTAAAAGACTCATTTATGATGAGTTCTATTGCATTTACTTATAGGTTCGCCAATGCTGTTTCGACATATCAACTACTTTCTTGCCGTGGCAGAACATGGCAGCTTTACGCGTGCGGCGAGCGCACTACACGTCTCCCAACCCGCGCTTTCGCAGCAGATCCGCCAGCTGGAGGAGAGCCTGGGGGTACCGCTGTTTGACCGCAGTGGAAGGACAATTCACCTGACGGATGCCGGTGAAGTCTGGCGTCAGTACGCTACACGGGCGTTGCAGGAGCTGGGAGCCGGGAAACGCGCTATTCACGATGTTGCCGATCTGACGCGCGGCTCGCTGCGTGTCGCAGTAACGCCAACCTTTACCAGCTACTTTATCGGACCATTAATGGCAGACTTTTATGCGTCTTATCCCGGTATTACGCTTCAGCTGCAGGAGATGTCGCAGGAGAGAATGGAGGAGCTGCTTTGCCGTGATGAGCTGGACGTGGGCATTGCCTTTGAGAGCCAGCATGCGCCAGAGCTGGAAGCCATTCCGTTGCTAACGGAAAGCCTGGCGCTGGTGGTCGCACAGCATCATCCGCTGGCCGGCCAGGAACAGGTGGAGCGGAGTCGGCTGAATGAAGAAAAACTGGTTCTCCTCAGCGCCGAATTTGCGACCAGGGAACAGATTGATCACTATTGCGAGCAGGCCGGGCTGCATCCTCAGGTGGTAATGGAGGCAAACTCTATCAGCGCTGTGCTGGAGCTGATTCGGCGTACATCACTTTCCACGCTGCTGCCTGCCGCGATTGCCACACAACAATGCGAGCTCAGCGCCATTCGCCTCTCTCCGCCGCTGCTGGAGAGAACGGCCGTATTGTTGCGTCGCAAGAATAGCTGGCAGACCTCGGCCGGGAAAGAATTTGTCAGGATGGCTTTGGGAGGCTGACAGAATCAGGACCAGCGGTCGCCAGGCTGCGCGTCTTTATACCATGCCATCAGCTCATGGGTGCCCGCCTGACCTTCGGCCGGTGCCCACGGGGCGGAGTCCTGCTCCGGCACCGGCTGATACCCGCCGTGCTTCACTTCAAAAATTACCCCGCCGTTATCCAGCGACAGCACCGCGTGCCAGGTGCCCGCGTCCATCTCCAGCGCCGCGGAGTCTTCACCTAACACGGTACGCTGCGTGACGACGCCTTGCTCATCGAAGTTCAGCACCACAAAGCGGCCGCTCAACGGCAGCAGCAGCTCGAAGGTGTGCGGATGACGATGTGGGCGAATATAGGTGCCGGGCTCCATGGCAATTGCCAGACGCTGCACCGGGTCGCTCAGCTCCGGGTGAAGGTTACGATGGGCGCGCAGGCGCGGGGCGTTCGCCGCCGCTTCGCTCTGCTGTTTGAGGTCACTGAATGTGATTTGTTTCATAGGGGTTAACCGCCTGACGTTAAGTTCGGGACGCATTTTTATCCGCACATCATGAAGGAATCTTTACCGGAGTGAAACTGAAAATCGCGTTTTATGTGTCTGGCATGTCACCCGGTTGAGGTTTTGTTTGTTTATTAAAAAACTGTATTAATTATCAATTGGTTGCTTGTTTGACAATATTGTTGACAGCAGTGACTATTCGCAGCCGTGATAATGAGTATTTAAGGTGTGCAGGGTGTGGATGATACGTGGGGAGGGGAGCGGCACTGAGCGTCAACCTTTTAGTCTGACAGCAAAGCGAAGGTTACTGCTACTGTTTATTCTTCTACAAACCGGCTTGCTGGCGACCCACCTTCTGTATCAGCGTAATTATATCCTGGATAACACCGCCAGGATCCTGCGCAATACCACGTTGCTTGAAAAGCGGCTATTTGAAACCAGCCTTGATGCCATGCGCTACCAGATGCGCGTCGTTGGCAATGCCGTGCTGCTTAACCATACCGCTACTATTGATAACGTAGGAGCGTTTCTGCGCCAGGAGTTAAGACGGGAGTGGCTCGATGCGGTGGTGGTGTTTGACCCGCAGGGTGACTTTGTCGCAAGCCGGGCGCTTTTCCCACTGTCCCAGGCCTTAAGTCAGGTGACGTTCTCGCAGGCAAGTTTTCGCCAAAGCCCGTTGTTCAGGGAGCTTCGCCGCGACGAAGTGAACGAACGGCTGATGTACTGGCAGAGTCATGGCGCGGATCCGAAACGTGTCGGCTTTGTCATGTATCGCGCAGTACGCAACGCTCAGGGAGAGTACCTGGGCGGGGCTGTCGGCTACTTTGATGTTAACTCTCTGACGACGAATTTCCTCAAAATGCAGCGTGAGGGGTTTGATCTCGGGCCCGGTGGTGCGATGGCGGTACTCGATCGCGGTACCGATGCACAGCTGGCGCGCCTGGGTTCAGGCAGCGCCGTTGAGTTTAAACGTGGTGATTCAGGCTTAGCGAAGCTACTGGTCTATGCCAGTGATTCTGCGGAGGTTCATCATTATGTCTCACCCATCGACGGAGTTTCGCGGATGGGGACATTCCTCAATCTGAACCAGGGCAGATGGGTGCTGGGCGTGGGGATTGCTAAACGCGATATTCTGTATGGCTGGTATTTTCAGCTACTGGGAGCCACGCTCGGGATGTTGGTTATCGGCGTAACGCAATGGCTGCTGCTGCACTATATCCATGCGAATGCTTTGCAGCGCGCGCGGTTAATCAATGAATCGCGACAGGATCCGCTCACCGGGCTCGCCAACCGACGTCGGCTGGATGAGTGGGCGCTAAGCGTTTGTAGTCTGGCACTGCGTTCCCGACAGCCGCTTTGTGTCGTCATGCTTGACCTCGATCATTTCAAAACGATCAACGATACCTTCGGTCATCACGGTGGTGATGCTGTACTCAGGCAGGCGGCCCGGGTGATGCAGTCGCAGGTCCGTGCCAGTGATATTGTGGTTCGGACTGGTGGAGAAGAGTTTATTATCGCCATGCCGCATACCGCACTGGATGGTGCCTTTGAGATGGCAGAGCGCCTTCGTGCCAGCTTCTCGGCGCAGAAAGTGGACTCCCAGGGCGAACTCATCACATTTACCGCCAGTTTTGGCGTTGCCCGTATGACGAACAAAGAGCTGGAGACGCCAAAAGGAATACATCTGGCGCTCGGTCGCGCCGACAGAGCGCTATACCGGGCAAAAGAGGGGGGAAGAAATCGGGTGTGTATTGCGACTGGCTTGAAACAGCTAAGTTAACCTCGCCAGCCGCAGAAGCGGCGTATTACCACATCAAATCATCTGGCACTACGAAATCGGCATACGGATCGTCTTCATCCGGAGTGTCTTTGTCTGGCTCATTGCCAAAGACGATGTAGCTAGCATCGCGCTGGGCAATCTTACTGGCCACGACCGCCGGGATGATGGCGTATTCACTCTCCGCACCGCTTGTGGTCGACAGGCGCGCAATCGCGAGGCGGCCTTTGGTGAGCTGCGTTTGTGTGGTTTTGTCGACGTACAGCTTTTTGATGACGCTACCATCGGTAAAATTGAAACCGATGTCAGGTTTGGTAAGAGTAATGCGGTTCATCTCAATCAGCTGCTTAATCTGCGCCTGATACTCTTTCGACAACGTAGCCTGCTTTTGCTGCTCGCTGAGCTGTTTATCACGTTCAAGCTGCGCTTTTTTGTTGGCTTCTACGGCCTCTCTCGCCTCACGGGCCATCACTCGTGATTTTTTCGACGAACGTTGCACTTTGTCCAGCTTCTTACTGCTGACCAGGCCCGCTTTAAGCATTTGCTCTTGGAGTGTGAGTTTTGTCATTTTCGTTTCAAACGCCTGTTAAATCGTATACGAGATTATACCGCAATTAGTGCTGAGAGGGGCTTTACCGAAGGCTGGCACGGGTGCCAATGGTGTCCCCTGCAGGAATCGAACCTGCAACTAGCCCTTAGGAGGGGCTCGTTATATCCATTTAACTAAGGGGACGAAGCCGAAAGATTATAACGTTTTTAAGGACTCAGGTTAAGTCAGAAGCGGTTGAGTGCTCAAAGTCTGGTCAGTTAGCACATTTTTTGCACCTGAAGCCAAAATCTTAATTTGCCGTGATGGCAAGAATAGCCATACGAATATGTCAAAATATGTATAGAATCATTGAAGAAACTATGATGACAGTGACAGATTAGCGTTCCGTCAGGGACGGCATTTGCACTAATCTGTCGAATCAGGGAGACCGTTATGAATTTTCGCCTGTCGGCGCTTGCGCTGAGTGCGGCTTTACTGGTGGGTTGCGCCAGTTCGGGAGATCAACAGCAGGGGCGTTCAGACCCGCTTGAGGGTTTTAACCGCACCATGTACAACTTCAACTTTAACGTTGTGGATCCGTATGTTCTGCGTCCCGTCGCGGTTGTGTGGCGTGATTATATGCCGCAGCCAGCGCGTAATGGCCTGAGCAACTTCACCAGTAACCTGGAAGAGCCTGCCATCATGGTCAACATGTTCCTGCAGGGGGATCCGTATCAGGGGATGGTGCACTTTACCCGTTTCTTCCTGAACACCATTCTCGGGATGGGTGGTTTGATTGATGTTGCTGGCATGTCTAACCAGAAACTGCAGCGCGTTGAACCGCACCGCTTCGGTAGTACGTTAGGGCATTATGGCGTAGGTTATGGCCCGTACGTGCAGTTGCCGTTCTACGGTAGCTTCACGCTGCGTGATGAAGGCGGTGACTTTGTCGATGACCTCTACCCGGCGCTGTCGTGGTTGACCTGGCCTATGTCTATCGGTAAATGGGCGATTGAAGGGATTGAAACCCGTGCTCAGTTGCTCGATTCCGACGGTCTGCTGCGCCAGTCTTCCGATCCGTACATCATGGTGCGTGAAGCCTACTTCCAGCGTCACGACTTTATCGCCAGCGGCGGTAAGCTGAAACCGGCGGAAAACCCGAACGCGCAGGCGATTCAGGATGAACTGAAAGACATCGATTCGCAGTAAAACGGTGTAGAAAGCAGAAAAGAAAAAGGTGAGCGCGAAGCTCACCTTTTTTTATACCGATCTTCTGATTAGAAGCGGTAGTTGAAGTTGGTACCGAACAGCCAGGCTTTACCTTCAGAACGGAAGGTGTACGGGCCTTCGTTAATGGTCACGTTCTGGCCGTGCATGTAGGAAGCACCAACGTCAACAGAAGCATCTTTGTTGAACGCGTAGGTTGCGCCTGCGCTCAGCCAGAAACGGTCCTGATCCGGAATGGAGATGGAACGGTTTTCAGCCGGAACCGGGCTGTCATCGAACGCGATACCGGTACGGAAGGTCCAGGTATCATCGTAGTAGTAGGTGGTCCCCAGCGCGATACGGTAGGAATCTCTGAAGCCTTCATCTTTATAGAACAGCGTCTGACCGTTAGAGCCAGTGGCTTTCAGCTCCTGGAACTGGCTCCAGCTGGTGTATGCGATGCTGTAGTGAACCGCCCACTGCGGTGCTACACGGTTATAACCAGACACTTCCCACATTTCCGGCAGATTCAGGGTCAGAGAACCTGGGATGGTGGAGCCAGAGGTTCCCCATGGGAACGCAGTGCCCGCACCCGGTGCGCGGTTGAAGGCGCTGTTGATGTTGCTCTTATAATCGCCGTCGAAGTCGATTTTAACTTCTGAACGATAGGTCAACGCGTAGCGGTTGTTCTTATCCAGTTCATACAGGATACCGGCGTTCCAGCCGTAACCCCATTCGTCGCCTTTAAGCTTAGCAATCTGGGTGCCTGGTGCAGCCAGGTGTGCACCTGCAGTTTGCTCACCGGCATAACGTTCGATCTTCGCGTCGGCATACACGGCGTTGAAGCCCAGACCGAAGCTCCAGTTCTCGTTCAGACGGTACGCACCGCTCAGGTTGAGGTTAACGGTTTGCAGGTCGGTTTTACCGCCGTACTCACCAGCAATGTAGTTATTGCTGAACTCGGTCGCCAGACCGTAGTTAGAGGTGACGGAAGCACCAATACCGAACTGTTCGTTAATCGGCATGACGAAGTGAACGTTAGGAACCCATGCCGTCGGCGCAATGTTGTCTGCGTCGGTGCTACGGCCGGTGTAAGGAGATTTACCGGAGATGTTAACGTCCGGGTCGATGTATACCGCACCTGCCGAGAAGGTAGGGCGATCGTACATCATGATAAGCGCCGGGTTGCGGCTGGCGTTACCTGCATCATCTGCGATAGCGCCTTCACCTGAATAGGCACGGCCGAGACCAGATGTTGAGAACTCGTTTAGCTGGAAACCTGCAGACCAGGCTTGTGTTGAGACAAGTGCCACTGCGACTGCGAGTGCAGATTGGGTAAACCGGGTTTTCTGGCTCATGACCATAACCTCATTGAGTTATTTTTATACAAAATTTGTTACATGCCGTAACAGAAGCGCGAAGTGTAGGGTCTGTATCACTTCAGAGAAATCAGACCAGTGCGCTGAGTATAGGTCTGACCAGCTGAAATGTTGCAAGTATGTTTATAGATTTTTTCAAATGTGATCTCAGAAACGCGATCTGGTTGGCAAAAATGGGACCAGGTCGACTCACAAGAAAGGGTGATTTTTGTTTTAGATCATTTTTAATTGTGATTTCTGTCACTTGAGGCTTTTCGCAACATTAACTGCTGGAGAGCACCAAATCTGGGGGGTAAAATAAGTACATTGTTTATCTGGCACCCCTGGTGCAATCACAGAGGAAATCTACGATGAGTAAATGCAGTGCTGATGAGACTCCTGTTTGCTGCTGTATGGATGTTGGTACCATTATGGACAACACCGATTGCACCGCGTCTTACAGCCGTGTCTTCGCGAACCGTGCAGAAGCAGAAGAAACGCTGGCCCAACTGACCGCAAATGCGCGCGGCGTTGAGTCTGAGCCGTGTGTTATCACCCCAACTTTCACCGAAGTTGACGGTGGCGTTAAGCTGGATATCGACTTTGTGTTCAGCTGCGAAGCCGAAACCTTAATCTTCCAGCTCGGTCTGCGTTAATATCCCCAAAACGCCCCTTTCAAAGGGGCGTTTTCTTTTTCTCTTCAATGTGTTTTAGCTCCCACTTTTCTTGCTCCCTGATTGGCTAAATGTAAAAAATTAGTTAAGACTGTTGTCAGGTCAGACCACTTGCTGGTTTTCGGTTAACAGGGGAGTTTTATGAGTCAGGCATTACCACTTCTAACCCGTCAGGGCGATCGCATTGCCATCGTCAGCGGATTACGTACGCCGTTTGCCCGTCAGGCGACGGTATTCCACGGTGTTCCGGCGGTGGATCTCGGCAAAATGGTGGTGGGTGAAATGATGGCTCGCAGCGAGATCCCCCCGGAGGTGATTGAACAACTGGTCTTCGGCCAGGTGGTTCAGATGCCGGAAGCCCCCAACATCGCCCGCGAAATTGTACTGGGTACCGGAATGAATGTGCATACCGATGCCTACAGCGTCAGCCGCGCCTGCGCCACCAGTTTCCAGGCGGTGGCGAACGTCGCCGAAAGCCTGATGGCCGGCACTATCCGCGCCGGAATCGCCGGTGGGGCAGACTCCTCATCGGTGCTACCGATTGGCGTGAGTAAAAAGCTGGCGCGCACGCTGGTTGATGCCAACAAAGCCCGTACCCTCGGGCAGAAGCTGAAACTTTTCTCGCGCCTTCGTCCGCGCGATCTGCTGCCGGTTCCGCCCGCGGTTGCGGAGTACTCCACCGGACTGCGTATGGGTGACACCGCAGAGCAGATGGCGAAAACCTACGGCATAACCCGTGAACAACAGGATGTGCTGGCGCATCGCTCACATCATCTGGCGGCACAGGCCTGGGATGAGGGTAAACTGGCGGATGAAGTGATGACCGCCTACGCGCCGCCGTTCCGGGAACCGGTCGTTAAAGACAACAACATTCGCGGCGCCTCCACGCTTGCCGATTACGCGAAATTGCGCCCGGCGTTTGACCGTAAACACGGTACCGTCACCGCCGCTAACAGCACCCCATTAACCGACGGTGCGGCAGCGGTTATCCTGATGACGGAGTCGAGGGCAAAAGAGCTGGGCCTGAAGCCGCTCGGCTATCTGCGCAGCTATGCGTTTACCGCCATCGATGTCTGGCAGGATATGCTGCTGGGTCCCGCGTGGTCGACGCCGCTGGCGCTGGATCGCGCCGGGCTCACCCTTAACGATCTGACCCTTATCGATATGCATGAGGCTTTCGCCGCCCAGACGCTGGCAAACGTGCAGCTGATTGGTAGCGAACGCTTTGCCCGTGAAGTGCTGGGGCGTTCGCACGCGACCGGCGAGATCGACGACAGCAAATTTAACGTCCTCGGTGGCTCGATTGCCTACGGGCACCCGTTTGCCGCCACCGGCGCGCGAATGATTACCCAGACGCTGCACGAGCTGCGTCGACGCGGCGGAGGGTTTGGCCTGGTAACGGCATGCGCAGCCGGCGGGCTGGGCGCGGCAATGGTTCTGGAGGCTGAATAATGGAAACGATGTCTGCATTCTCTTTGAACGTCCGTCCGGACAACGTCGCTGTCATCACCCTCGATGTACCCGGCGAGAAAATGAATACCCTGAAAGCAGAGTTCGGTACCGAGGTGCGCGCGCTGCTGCGTCAGATCCGCGAGAACCATGATATTCGTGGGGTCGTGCTTATCTCGGCAAAAGAAGACAACTTCGTTGCCGGTGCAGATATCAACATGATTGGCCGTTGCAAAACGGCGCTGGAGGCCGAAGCGCTGGCGAAGCAGGGCCAGCAGGTGATGGCGGAAATCCATGCGATGCCGGTTCCGGTGGTGGCGGCAATTCATGGCGCCTGTCTGGGCGGTGGTCTGGAGCTGGCGCTGGCCTGTCACGCCCGCCTCTGCACCGATGACGCAAAAACCGTACTTGGTTTGCCGGAAGTGCAGCTGGGTTTGCTGCCGGGCTCAGGCGGCACTCAGCGTTTGCCACGGTTGATTGGCGTCAGCACTGCGCTTGAGATGATCCTGACCGGTAAACAGCTTCGGGCGCGTCAGGCGCTGAAAGTAGGGCTGGTGGATGAGGTGGTTCCGGCTTCTATTCTGCTGGAAGCGGCGGTTGAACGGGTTAAAAACGGTGTACCGGAGCATCGCCGCCTGCCGGTGCGTGAACGGGTACTGGCCGGTCCGCTCGGTCGCACCGTGCTGTTTAATCTGGTTGGCAAGAAAACCGAACAGAAAACGCTGGGTAACTACCCGGCGACCACGCGGATTTTGCAGGTGATTGAAACCGGGCTCGCGCACGGTATCAGCAGCGGCTATGAGGCGGAAGCCCGGGCGTTTGGTGAACTTGCCATGACGCCACAATCGCAGTCGTTGCGCCACATCTTCTTTGCCAGCACTGACCTGAAAAAAGATCCGGGTGCCAGCGCAGAGTCCGGGCCGCTGCGTGCCGTAGGTATACTGGGCGGTGGTTTGATGGGCGGCGGCATTGCTTTCGTCACCGCCTGTAAAGGAAAATTGCCTGTTCGCATTAAGGATATTAATGCTAATGGAATCAACCACGCGCTGAAGTACAGCTGGGATCTGCTTGATAAGAAGGTGCGTCGCCGCCATATCAGAGCCAGTGAGCGTGACAGTCAGCTGGCGCTGATTTCCGGAACGACCGACTACAGCGGCTTTTCGCATCGTGATGTCGTTATCGAAGCGGTGTTTGAAGATCTGGCACTCAAGCAAAAAATGGTAACAGAAGTTGAGCAGCACTGTGCACCCCATACGGTGTTTGCCTCGAACACATCTTCACTGCCTATTGGCGATATCGCGGCCCTTGCCGCGCGGCCAGAGCAGGTTATCGGCCTGCACTTTTTCAGCCCGGTTGAGAAAATGCCGCTGGTGGAGGTGATCCCTCATGCGGGAACGTCTGAACGCACTATCGCCACGACGGTTAAGCTTGCGAAAAAGCAGGGCAAGACGCCCATCGTGGTCGCCGACAAAGCCGGCTTTTACGTTAACCGAATTCTGGCACCCTATATCAACGAGGCAATCCGACTGCTGACGGAAGGCCAACGAATTGAAAATATTGATAAAGCGCTGGTGAAGTTTGGTTTCCCGGTCGGGCCAATCCAACTTTTGGATGAGGTCGGAATCGATACAGGCACTAAAATTATCCCTGTGCTTGAGGAGGCTTACGGAGAGCGTTTTCGCCCGCCTGCAAATGTCATTGACGCAATTCTGAATGACGATCGCAAAGGCAGAAAAAATAATCGTGGTTTCTATCTTTACGGTGAAAAAGGGCGTAAAAGCAAAAAACAGCCCGATCCTGCTATCTATGCTTTAGTGGGTTCGACAGGCCAGAAAAATGAGTTCAACGAACAGCTTATGGCAGAACGCTGCGTGATGTTGATGCTCAATGAAGCGGCCCGTTGCTATGACGAGCAGGTGGTACGCAGCGCGCGTGATGGAGACATCGGTGCGGTGTTTGGCATTGGTTTTCCGCCGTTCCTCGGGGGGCCGTTCCATTACATGGATACCCTCGGCGCACGGGAAGTGGTCGCCATTCTGCAGCGTCTTGCGGTGCAGCATGGCCCACGGTTTACACCCTGTGAGAGTTTATTACAGCGTGCAGAACAGGGGCTGAGCTTTTGGCCAGCAAAGGAAACTGATGCGATAAGTTAGGGTCTAAAAAGAAGTCATCTGCCGAGAGTGATTCAGGTGGTCGGTTAAATTGTAAACAGAGATTGACTATACTTACGCCATTGATGTAAAACACAGCGTTTCATTCGATGGATGGATAAGGCACAATGCCCGGCCACCGGGTAACTGGCGCACTAGTTTGATCGCGCCAGGTTTAACGTCGGTGCTTCTGGTTAACAAAAGCGGTGCAATATGCAAGTTTTCATTATGCGTCACGGCGACGCTGCCCTCGAAGCAGCCAGTGACTCGGTTCGTCCCCTGACCGTCTGCGGATGCGATGAGTCCCGTCAGATGGCCACCTGGCTACAAGGCCAAAAAGTGGACATTGAGCGTGTTCTGGTAAGCCCGTTCCTGCGAGCTGAACAGACCCTGGACGTGGTGGGAGAGTGCATGAATCTCCCGAAAGAGGTAGATGTTTTGCCTGAATTGACGCCTTGCGGCGACGTGGGCCTGGTCAGTGCCTATCTGCAGGCGCTGGCAAACGAAGGTGTGGCAACCGCGCTGGTGATCTCTCACCTGCCGCTGGTGGGCTATCTGGTGTCTGAACTGTGTCCGGGCGAAACGCCGCCAATGTTCACGACCTCTGCCATCGCCAATGTCACGCTTGAGAGCGACGGGCGTGGCGTATTTAACTGGCAGATGAGCCCTTGTAATCTGAGAATGGCGAAAGCCATCTGAATACCCGTCATACTTCAAGTTGCATGTGCGTTGGCTTTCCTCGCTCACCCCGGTCACTTACTACTGTAAGCTCCCGGGGATTCACTGCGTTGCCGCCTTCCTGCAACTCGAATTATTTAGGTTATTAAAGCGGCCAGGCAGCAATGCCAGCCGCTTTTTCGTTTATGGCAACTCTGGCGGCTGCCACTCTTCGACTTCAATCAGCACCAGCAATGCGGCGTCGCCGCCGTACTCTTTCGGGGCCTGGTGAAATGCCATCACGTGTGGATGCTGCGCCAGCCACAGCGGAGTTTGCTGTTTAAGGATGTGTTTACCGTGGCCGTGCATCACGCAGGCGCAAAATACGTGCTCGCGTCGGCAGGCGGCGATAAGCGCGCCCAGCTCCTGCTTGGCCTGCATCTGGGTTAAACCGTGCAGATCGAGAAACAGCTCCGGGGAGTAATCACCACGGCGCAGTTTTTTAAGCTCAAAATGGCTGACGTCGGCGCGGACATATTTCATCGCGCCTTCGCTGTTTAGCAGCGGCTGAAACTCATCGGAAAAGTAGTGACTGGCATCGGCCTGCTCCTGGATAAGACGTTTCACCGGGACTTCGCTGATTTTCTTGCGCTGCGGGCGATGCACAATCGTATCTTGCTTAATCTGGCGAGTGCCGGTCATCAACTGCCGGAACAGCGTCTGGTCCTCTTCGCTTAGCGATGCTTTCTTTTTCATTACGGGTTCTCGTATTTTATTTCCGACAGTTTACCCGACTCATTCGGGTTGCGGGCAGGGAAAACGCATTTTTCCCCCCTTTACGACGGTAAGAATGCTGATTTATCGCCGCCTTCATGGCACACTAGCCGCCGAATTTACCGCTAAGCGTGCCCTGGGGGAAAGCGTGGATAAAATATTTGTTGATGAGGCAGTCAATGAGCTGCAAACCATTCAGGACATGCTGCGCTGGTCGGTCAGCCGCTTCAGTGCTGCGAATATCTGGTACGGTCACGGAACGGACAACCCGTGGGATGAGGCGGTTCAACTGGTGTTGCCGTCTCTCTATCTGCCGCTGGATATTCCGGAGGACATGCACACCGCACGTCTGACTTCGAGCGAAAAGCACCGTATCGTAGAGCGCGTTATCCGTCGTATTAACGACCGTATTCCGGTGGCTTACCTGACCAACAAAGCCTGGTTCTGCGGGCATGAGTTTTATGTCGATGAGCGCGTGCTGGTGCCACGCTCACCGATTGGCGAGCTGATTAACAACCACTTCAGCGGGCTGATTAACGGCCAGCCGCAGCATATTCTCGACATGTGTACCGGCAGCGGCTGTATCGCTATTGCCTGTGCCTACGCCTTCCCGGAGGCGGAAGTCGATGCCGTGGATATTTCCACCGACGCGCTGACCGTCGCCGAGCACAACATCGAAGAGCACGGCATGATCCATAACGTTACGCCGATCCGCTCCGATCTGTTCCGCGAGCTGCCGAAAACGCAGTACGATCTGATCGTCACCAATCCGCCCTACGTGGATGAAGAGGATATGTCCGATCTGCCGAGTGAGTATCGCCACGAACCGGAACTGGGTCTGGCCTCTGGTACTGACGGCCTGAAGCTGACTCGCCGCATTCTGAGCAACGCCCCGGATTACCTCACAGACGACGGAATTCTCATTTGTGAAGTCGGGAACAGCATGGTACATCTGATAGAGCAGTACCCGGACGTCCCGTTCACCTGGCTTGAGTTCGATAACGGCGGTGACGGCGTCTTCATGCTGACCAAGGCTCAGCTGGTGGCTGCGCGCGAACACTTCAGTATCTATAAAGACTAATAAAAATAGCGGAGCCGTAATGGCAGGAAACACAATTGGACAACTCTTCCGCGTCACGACCTTTGGCGAATCGCACGGTCTGGCGTTGGGCTGTATCGTTGATGGCGTGCCTCCGGGCATTCCGTTAACCGAAGCTGACCTGCAACACGATCTTGACCGTCGCCGTCCGGGAACCTCCCGGTATACCACGCAGCGCCGCGAGCCGGATCAGGTGAAAATCCTCTCCGGCGTCTTTGAAGGCGTGACAACTGGCACCAGTATCGGCCTGCTGATTGAAAATACCGACCAGCGCTCCCAGGACTATGGTGCCATTAAAGACGTGTTCCGTCCGGGACACGCGGATTACACCTACGAGCAAAAATTTGGCCTGCGCGACTATCGCGGCGGCGGGCGCTCTTCTGCCCGTGAAACCGCCATGCGCGTGGCGGCCGGTGCCATTGCCAAGAAATTCCTTGCCGAGAAATTTGGCATTGTCATTCGTGGCTGCCTGACGCAAATGGGCGACATTCCGCTGGAAATTAAAGACTGGAGCCAGGTTGAGCAGAACCCGTTCTTCTGCCCGGATCCGGATAAAATTGACGCCCTCGACGAGCTGATGCGTGGCCTGAAAAAAGAGGGTGACTCCATTGGCGCGAAGGTCACGGTGGTTGCCGACGGCGTACCGCCGGGTCTTGGCGAGCCGGTGTTCGACCGTCTTGATGCCGATATTGCCCATGCGCTGATGAGTATCAACGCGGTGAAAGGCGTTGAGATTGGCGACGGCTTCGGCGTGGTGAACCTGCGCGGTAGCGAAAACCGCGACGAAATCACCAAAGCGGGTTTCCAGAGCAACCACGCGGGTGGCGTGCTGGGTGGGATCAGCAGCGGGCAGCAGATTATTGCCCATATGGCACTGAAGCCGACCTCCAGCATTACCGTACCGGGCCGTACCATTAACCGGGCGGGTGAAGAAGTCGAGATGATAACCAAAGGACGTCACGATCCGTGCGTGGGGATCCGCGCGGTGCCGATCGCGGAAGCGATGCTGGCGATCGTATTAATGGATCACTTTATGCGCCAGCGTGCGCAGAATGCGGATGTGACGACCACAATTCCTCGCTGGTAACCATGAAAAAAACCGTTGTAGCGCTGCTGGCGCTGATGGCAAGCAGCTCCGTCCTGGCGGCAACGCCGTGGCAGACTATCACCAGGCCTATTGCCGGGAGCGCCCAGTCGATTGGCGCTTTCGCCAATGGCTGTATTGTTGGGGCTGAGGCATTGCCGTTACAGTCTGACGATTATCAGGTGATGCGTACCGATCAGCTGCGCTACTTCGGACATCCCGATCTGGTGAAATTCATTCAGCGGCTCAGTACCCAGGTGCACAATCGGGGAATGGGGACGCTGCTGATTGGCGATATGGGGATGCCAGCAGGAGGCCGCTTTAACAGCGGTCACGCCAGCCACCAATCCGGGCTGGATGTCGATATTTTCCTGCAGTTGCCAAAAGCGCGCTGGACGTCAGCGCAGCTGATGCGCCCGCAGGCGCTGGATCTGGTGGCCGCCGATGGCAAACGTGTTGTGCCATCGCTGTGGAGCCCGGACGTCAGCAACCTCATCAAGCTCGCGGCGAAAGACAACGACGTGACGCGAATTTTTGTGAACCCGGCCATCAAGCAGCAGCTTTGCCTGGACGCCGGTACCGATCGCGACTGGCTGCATAAGGTACGCCCGTGGTTCCAGCATCGTGCACATATGCACGTGCGGCTGCGCTGCCCGGCAAACAGCCTCGAGTGTGAAGAACAGGCTCCGCCACCGCCTGGAGATGGCTGTGGTGCGGAACTGCAAAGCTGGTTTGAACCACCAAAACCGGGAACTATAAAGCCTGCGAAGAAGACGCCACCGCCGTTGCCGCCTTCCTGTCAGGCGCTACTGGATGAGCATGCACTCTAATGGAAAATTTCGTCGATATCTTTATGGTGTCACCATTAATGCTGGTGTCGCTTTTTTTTATCGCCGTGCTGGCGGGTTTCATTGACTCGCTGGCCGGAGGCGGGGGACTTCTGACCGTTCCGGCGCTGATGGCTGCGGGCATGTCCCCGGCTCAGGCGTTGGCCACTAACAAACTACAGGCCTGTGGCGGCTCGTTGTCAGCTTCTCTCTACTTTATTCGCCGCAAGGTGGTGAACCTCGCCGATCAGAAGCTCAATATTCTGATGACCTTTATTGGTTCCACCGCCGGGGCGCTGTTAGTTCAGCACGTACAGTCAGAGATCCTGCGCCAGATCCTGCCGATTCTGATTATTGGTATTGGCCTCTATTTTCTGCTGATGCCAAAGCTTGGTGAGAACGACCGCCAGCGCCGTTTGCACGGTCTGCCGTTTGCCCTGATTGCCGGCGGCTGCGTGGGTTTCTACGACGGCTTCTTTGGCCCAGGCGCAGGGTCGTTTTATGCGCTGGCGTTTGTCACGCTCGCCGGGTTTAACCTTGCCAAATCAACCGCTCACGCAAAAGTGCTTAACGCCACTTCGAACGTTGGCGGCCTGCTGCTGTTTATTATCGGCGGCAAAGTGCTGTGGGCGACCGGCTTCGTGATGATGGCCGGGCAGTTTATCGGGGCACGAATGGGGTCCCGACTGGTGCTGAGTAAGGGCCAGTCGCTGATCCGTCCGATGATCGTTATTGTTTCTGCGGTGATGAGCGCCAAACTTTTATATGACAGCCATGGAGCAGAGATCCTCCAGTGGCTGGGGATCCATTAATGCAACAGCAACACCATTTTCAGCAGCTGATCGACATCTTTGACGGCTGTTTTGCCGATGATTTTAATACCCGTCTGATTAAAGGCGACGACGAACCGATTTATCTTCCTGCTGATGACGATGCGCCGTACCACCGTATCGTTTTCGCGCATGGCTTTTACGCCAGCGCGCTGCATGAGATTTCGCACTGGTGTATTGCCGGAGAGGCCAGACGTAAACTGGTGGACTTTGGCTACTGGTACTGCCCGGACGGTCGCGATGCTGCCACCCAGGGGCAGTTTGAAGACGTCGAGGTCAAACCGCAGTCGTTTGACTGGCTGTTCTGCGTTGCCGCAGGCTTTCCGTTTAACGTCAGCTGTGACAACCTGGAAGGGGATAGCGAGCCAGATCGTATTGCTTTCCAGCGGCGGGTCCATGCACAGGTGATGACGTACCTGAAAGAGGGGATCCCGGCGCGTCCGGCGCGTTTCATCAGGGCATTACAGAATTATTATCAAACGCCGGAAATCACGGCGGAACACTTCCCGTGGCCGGAAGATTTAAATTGAGGAAAGAAGATGATCGCAGAATTTGAAAACCGCATCCTGGCGCTGATTGATGACATGGTTGATCACGCGAGCGATGACGAACTGTTCGCCAGTGGCTATCTGCGTGGCCACCTGACGCTGGCGGTGGCAGAGCTTGAAGCGGGTGACGACCATTCACCGGAAGCGGTGTACGCCCAGGTCACCCATAGCCTGACTAAAGCGATTGATGCCGGTGAGCTTTCTCCGCGCGATCAGGCGCTGGTCACCGGCATGTGGGATACGTTATATCAGAAGGCGAAAGCTCACTAACCCTCGCGCGACCTACCACACGTAATCAATATGCCCGGCGTGTTTGCGCGCGGGCATTTCATCTCCCGCAAGCCTTGCCGCCAGCGTCAGGGCAAAATCAAAGACTTTACCTAACCCTCTGCCGCTGAGCAGATTGCCATCTTCCACTACGTCGGCATCAACGTACACGCCGTCCGTCACCTGCTGCCATAAATCACCGGAGCAAACGTAACGACGTCCTTTCAGAAGCTGATTGGCCGCCAGCACGCGGGCGGCGGCAGAGCAGATGGGGCAGATCCATTTCCCGGCATCGTCGTGACGACGAACGAAAGCCACTACGTTGTCGCTGCTGCCTAAAAACAGGCTACCCTGCGGGCCGCCAGGCAGCACAACCGCGTCGTAGGTGGTGTCAAAGCGGGTCTGCAACGTATTGTCAGTTTTCACGGGAATGTTGTGATAGCTAACAACTTCAGGGCTTTCGGTACATGAGAGCGTTTCGACCACGATATTCAGACGACGCAGAATGTCGATGGTGACAATCGCTTCACCCTCTTCAAAACCCGGAGCCAACAGGATGGCGACCTTTTTCATTTTTTACTCCTTACCAGTACAAATTCCACACCTGACGCAGACGCACCAGTGCTTCAAGATAGAAATAATCGCCCCAGCTACAGCACTGGTCGACGCCTTTACCGCTCGCCATGTGATAGACCGAGTGTTTAAGCAGGCCTTCGTCCGGCTCGTCGTCGCGGGTCAGGTAGTTGTCGGTGAGGGAGGCGATAATGCGCAGCGCCATCTCTTCATAGTGCGCGCGGTGTTTATCCAGCACCGGCAGCGCTTTCACCAGCTCGAGCAGGCCGCAGGCGGCGATGGCGGCGGCGGAGCTGTCGCGCACGGCGTCAGTGCCGAGTAACGCCAGATCCCAGTGGCAGACGTCATCTTCCGGCAGGCGGTTGATGAAGTAGTGGGCGAGGCTGCGCGAGAGTTCCACCATCTGCTTATCGCCAGTGTGCAGGAAGCTCAGCAGGAAGCCGTAAATGCCCCAGGCTTGACCGCGTGACCAGCAGGAGGTATCGCTGTAGCCCTGATGGGTATTGCCGAAGCGGGGTTCGCCGCTAACCACATCCATATAGTAAGTGTGCCAGGTTGAAGCATCCGGGCGCACGATGTACTTCGCCGCCTGATTGACGTGGGCGGTGGCAGCCCTGGCGTAGCGTGGATCGCCGGTTTGCTCGCTGGCCCAGTACAGCAGCGGCAGGTTCATATTGCAGTCGATGATCATGCGGCCCTGCTGCTCAGGGTCATTGAGATCGCCCCAGGCCTGGATAATGTTCGCTACCGGGTTAAAACGCTCCATCAGCGCATCGGCGGCCTGCAGCGCCGAGCGTCGTGCGGCCTCGTTACCGGTCAGACGCCAGGCGTTCACACAGGAGAGGGAATAGAGAAAGCCGAGATCGTGAGTGGCGGTATCAATGCGCTTCTCGATGCGTTCTGCAAACGACGGCAGATAGCGCTCGGCGGCTTCGCGATACTTTTCCTCGCCGGTCATCTCCCAGGCGAGCCACAGCTGCCCGGTCCAGAAGCTGGTGGTCCATTCGACGTTCTCCGTGCGCGGCCAGACGCCGTTTTCACAGGCTTCTCCCGGGAATTTTGCGCCAAATGCCGCGATGTTTTTATCCAGCTGGCGCGTCACGCGGCTCAGGGCCGTATCCAGCCGCTGCTTCAGGGCGTGGCGATCAACGCTGTGCAGCTCAATGGGGCGCAGCGGTTCGGTGGTAACAGAACGGGTCATAACATCTCCTCGATTAATGTTTACCTGGTTCTGCTGGCATCGCGTCCAGCCCAGGGGAAAAGTCTTCTGCGTCAGCGCGTGCCGAGCGGCAGCGTGACAAAGTGAATGCGGAGATAAGCGTGAACAGCAGGGCGCAACTGCCCATCAGCAAATAAGTATGTTCAAACCCAATCCGGTCATACAGATAGCCCGCCGGCGGAGCGACGACGATAGAGCCGACGTAGATCATGGCCTGATAGCCAAGCAGATACATCGTGGCGTTTACCTTCTTCGGGAAATGCTCGGCGATGTATTTAAAGACGGAGATAAGCAGCAGGGCTATCTCCACGCCGTATAGCGGTTTGATGATGGAGATAATCACCGGATCGGTGGTCAGCCCTGACGCAATAAGACGTGCGCCCACCACCATGCCGCAGAACAGCAGGCCCTTTTTGGCGCCATAGTGATTCACCAGCAATGGGATAAACATCATCATGATGAACTCGGTGCCCGACTGCACGGTGCTGAGATAGCCGTACCAGGCGTTTCCCTGTTCGGTGGTGCTGAAAAACGAGACAAAATAGCGTGGGAACTGCTGCTCGGCGATGAACATCATCCACGCCACGCCTGCCACATAAAGACTGAACATCCAGAATTTGCGGTTCTTCAGCAGCATAATGACGTCGCTGAAGACAATCTTGTTTTCAGAGATAACGTCGTTATCTTTCAGCTGTTCAGCGCCAATTTTCAGGCTCACCAGCATCAACAGCATGATGATGGAGGTGGTGCTGCTGAGCAGGAAGTTGGCTACCGGCGTGAAGTTAAATAAAATCCCGGACACCGATGCCGCCACGGCCCAGCCCAGCGACCCCCACATGCGGATCTGACCAAATTCCAGGTGATACAACCGGCTGAACCGGTCGGCGTAAGACTCTGAGGCCGCTACCCCGGCGTACCAGCCCAGGCTCAGGTACAGTGCGCCGATCACAATCCCCATCATGGTATGGCTCAGCAGTAACGGCTGATACACGAAGACGAAGAACGGTGCCATCAGGGCGGAAATCGCGCAGACTAAATAGAGCAGCCATTTGCTCATTCCAATTTTGTCCATGATGTAGCCGTACACCGGTTTCAGGATCACCGCGAAGACGCCATTGATGGCGAATACGCTGCCGATGGTGATGCTGTCGAGCCCCACCTTCTGGCTGAGCCATAGCGCGTAAAGCCCAAAGCTTGAGGACCAGGTGAAAAAGTAGAGAAAAATGAAACTGCTCATTCTGATTTGCGCACTGCGCGTGGTCTGGTTTTTCATGGTTCTCTCCTGGTTAGCGCGGCAGCGGGGCGAGCTGAATGCACGCGTCGTGGTGGGCGGTGACAATACGAATTTGCGTTTCGTCACGGCTCACCTGCGGCAGGGTGCTTGCGTCAAAACTGACGGTGTCTCCCGCCCAGACGGCGCTGATCAGCAGATGTTCTCCGACCGGAAGCGCGCGACGCAGCAGCGGCACGGCGGCAGGTACGGCGAACAGCAGATTGCTGTTCGGTGGCGTGAATACCACCTCGCCGCTGCGCGGCTGCGGGCTCAGGCAGTAAATCGTTGATAGCTCACCGTTGTTGCTGAGCTGGCTTTCTCTGACGTCGCAGTGCTGCTCCGGTAGCGGACGGCCCGGCAGGCTGAAACCGCTTTCGACGCTCTCCAGTTCACGCGCCGTTTGCAGGCGATGTACACGGATTTGCCAGTCGCCGACGGCCAGTAACCAGCTGTCGACGGTGACGTCCTGCCAGGGATCCCAGCGGCTGTAGATTTGGTTTTCACCGACCACCACCTGCTGGCATTCGCGGCGGCCGCGCCAGTAGTTGTCGTGTTCGCAGAGCAGCAGCATGGAGTCCGGTGAGGCATGCGGCAGGCCGTAGCGCCCACGCTCAACGGTAAAACCAAAGCGCGTGGAATAGGCAAATTTGCAGTATTTCGCCTCAGTATTGACGAAGTTATTCCGCTCAAGCTGTCCGGAAGTCAGCATCCACAGATGATTGCGCTGATGCACCAGGACCTGTGCGGCGTGGGGAATAGTATGTGGTGTATTCTGCGCCGGCAGAGGCAGTTCTTCCGCCTGCCAGAAGGCATCGTCTTCGCCAAGGGCCAGCACCAGCGCCGTTTTTAGGCCCCAGTAGGGAGAACCAGGCGCGTTGTAGTCTTCCGCCATCACTAAATTCGGGTAGCTGTAACCAACGCTCAGCACGCCATCGCGGTCGAATGGCTGCTGGCGCATCCACCAGCGCAGGTGGCGCAGCACAATACCTTTCACCACGCCCGGAGAAAAGACCTCCAGCCCGGCCCAGGCTGCGGCGCTCCAGAACGCGGCCTGAGCGAAACGATAGGTGAGGCTGCGGCCAAACGGGATAGCGGCACCGTCGTCGGCAAAGAAGTGGATAAAGTCAGCGGCAAATACGGTAGCCCGCTGGCGCAGAGTTGCACAACGCACCGGGTCCGTTTTCGCCATCAGCCTGGTGTAGATCAGGCCGTAGAAATGGAAGCCCATCGAAATGTAGTAGTCGCGCGGTCGGTCGGGGCCATCGCTGTACCAGCCGTCACCCAGCCAGTAGCGCTCCATGGCGGCAAAGTGCTGTTCAATGGCGTCATGGTTCACCGGCATTCCACACTGCTGGAAACCCACCTGAACCAGAATGGGGAAGAAGTGCCAGTTGTTATCCGGGATAGCGGCGGTCTCGCTTTGCTTTAACCACTGCCAGAGCTGTGCTTTCTCCTGCTCGTTGAAGTGAGGCAGCAGGCTATCGTGAGCCAGCGCCAGCAGTAACCCGTAGACCGCCATCTCCACGACCCGCTGATCGCTGTTGCCAATTTCGCCCCAGTAATCGGCGTGCTCCGGGTTAACCCCGTTTTTAATCGCCTGAACATAAAACGCAAACTGCGCGGGTTTCTCACCGCCAGCCAGCAGCGGCGTGACGCCCCACAGCAGGCGCGAAAACGCCTCCATGCTGGCAATTCGCGGACCGTAGTGGGTGGTAAAATTCCCCAGGTCGACGCGGCTGGTGTCATTTTTAAAGAATGGCGTTACGGCATTCAGTATTTCATTCACCCACTCCGCGACATCGCTGCGCTGTTGCAGAGGGTTTGTAAAATCAATGTTTTCAGGTTGCACGAGGGTTCTCCCGTCAGACACGAGATCGGATTAAGGTATTGTTATTCAATATTTATTCTCACCCTGTGTGGGTGGCGTGACACAGCGTAGCCGCTTTTGTCATCAACGCTGAGTGAGCCTGTTCACAAAAATGAACCGTTATTTCATTTCGACTGGATTTTTTGTTCGTGCAGAGGGATAAATTACAAACCGTAGGCTAAAAGTTTAATTCTGTTGTCATGGTGAAACGATGGTAGAAGCGCAACAGCTGGAGAGGATCACTCTTGAACGTCAGACGATGTCTTTCAATCGCCTGCAGGGCTCCAGCGCCCGCTATTATCACTGGCATCAGTGTGTAGAGTTTCTTTATATCTCAACGGGATACGGTATTGTGGTGGTGGATAATCAGCACTACACCGCGCGCCCGGGAAGGCTGTTCATCTTCCCGCCGTTTCGTCTGCACAAGGTGCACGTCGATAACAGCGAGCATAACTACTACTGCCGCACCACGATGCATATTGAACAATCGGTGGTGGAAAGTACGCTGCAACACTTTCCCCGTTTTCAGACGCAGTTTTCACATCTGGCGGCGAGTCAGGCTCCCGCCCAGGCTTTTGATCTCAGCGAGCATGCGGCGTTTATGGAGACGGTGCTGGCGCGCTTTAATGCGCTCGACACCACGCGGCAATATCCGGCGGAAGAGGTGGCGTTTTTGATGATGCAGATGATGGCGCTGCTTCCGGCTCAGCCCGTGATGATGAAACCCCAGCAGCAGAGCGCTTCGGCGCGCATTATGCAGTGGGTGGAGAATCATTATGCGCAGAAATTTACGCTTGAGGAGCTGGCTCACGATGTGGGTTTTTCGCGTAGCTATACGTCGCGGATTTTTCGCCAGCAGACCGGCGGCAGTATTCATGAATATCTGCTCACCCGTCGGGTTAAGCGCAGCTGTGACCTGCTGCGCTCGACCTGCCTCAGCGTGGAGGAAATTGCCGAACAGGTCGGTTTTAGTGAAGTGACCTACTTCATTACCTGTTTCAGACGCCTGATGCAGCAAACCCCGCTGCAGTACCGAAAACGTTCGGCTGCAGCGCCTTAATTTCAGCCCGCTTTTACCGCTTTCCCTTTCAGTAGTTTTCGTACCCACAGACGATTTGGGTTGAGTGCCGCCAGCGTTTCGCCGTCGAGTGGGATCGGCTCGTCGCTCATCTGTGCCGCCAGAATCTCTGCCGTTAGCGGTGCTGAGCACAGGCCACGCGAGCCAAGTCCGCCAAGGATGAACAAATGGGCATAAACCGGCGCAAGCGGGGCATTGGCCTGGTCGTCACGCAAACTGGCATATTCAGCCAGGGTGGCATCGTAATCCGCGACGTTACCGACCAACGGCAGATGATCTCGGGTCGCGCAACGCACGCCGCAGCGGGCTTCGTTTGCGCTGACGTCCACTTCCAGAGGCCAGCTTTCATCCGGGAAGCAGTCGATGAGCCGCTGGCGGTTATTGCGCTGATCTTCCGCGCTAAAACGCATTGCCGTATTGCCACGGTGATAGCTCGCCCCGATGCAGTGCTGTTGGTTATCTGGATTTTGTGGTGTCAGGTAGCCGTCGTAGCACAGGACCTGGCGCAGTTTTGCGAGCGCTGGCGTCGTGGGAATATGGCTTACCTGTCCGCCAACGGCGGAAACTGGCAGCATACTGGTCTGGCTGAACTGATTGATTCGGTAGCCGTTCGCCAGCACCACGGCGGCGTGAGGGCGGTTGGTGCCGTCGCGCATTGTCAGCTGCCAGCCGTCCTGCTGCTGAACCAGGGCATCAACCTTGGCATTCCACACCGTTTTCAGACCCAGCGTTTCGCCATGGGCAATGACGTTGCGGGTGAGCTGCGCCGGGCACAGCCAGCCGCCAAGCGGATACTGAATGCCGCCGCAGTGGCTGGTGACGCCCGTGGCTGTCTGAACGTGCTCCTGAGGTAGCGCCTGCGCTATCTCCGGCGGTAGCCCCAGAGCCAGCATCTGGTCGATTTTGTGCTGGCTTTTTTCATCCCAGCCAAGCTGCGTGACCCCGCACCAGTCGTGCTCAAAGGTGACCGGCAACGTGTCGTACAGGCGGCGCGCAAAGGTGAATGCCAGCGGGAAGAAGCGGGTCAGCGCCGGATCGTGAGCGTTTAGCAGCGGGTAAAGCGCACCCTGGCGATTGCCGGAAGCCCCTTCAGCCGGTTTGTCGTCGGCACAGTACAGGGTGACCTGCCAGCCCCGGCGCAGCAGTGAGAGCGAGAGCAGGGCGCTCGCGATCCCGCCGCCGACGAGAGCCACTTCACGTTTGTCTGAACCCAGACGGGCAAACCACGGCGTACGCGGTGGGTAGCTCAGCGTTTGTGCCATCTCGCCGGTCAGCATTTCGCGCTTGCGGCCAAAACCTTTGCACTTTTGCATAGTGAACCCGGCTTCCTGCAGGCCACGGCGGACAAAGCCGGCGGAGGTAAAGGTGGCAAGCGTTCCCCCGGGTCTTGCCAGGCGCGCCATGGCAGCAAACAGATTCGGCGTCCACATATCCGGGTTTTTTGCCGGTGCAAAACCATCGAGGAACCACGCATCCACGCTCTGGTTGAGTGAATCGTCGAGGGTATCCGTCAGTTCATTGATATCACCGAACCATAAATCCAGCGTGACCCGTCCTTCATCGAGCAGCAGGCGGTGACAGCCCGCCACCGGCAGTGGCCACTGGGTTTGCAACTCAGCCGCCATTTCTGCAAGTTCCGGCCAGTGCTGATGCGCGAGGCGCAAATCCTCTGCCCTGAGCGGGAATTTCTCAAAACTGATGAAATGTAATCTTTGTAGCGTAGCCTGAGGATGCGTCGCGCGGAATGCCGTAAACGCCTGCCATAACGTCAGGAAATTCAACCCAGTACCAAAACCACTTTCTGCAACCACAAACAGGCTGCGGGGATGCTCGGGAAAGCGTTCAGCAATTTTATTACCACCGAGGAAAACATAGCGCGTCTCTTCAAGTCCGTTATCATTAGAGAAGTAGACGTCATCAAAATCTCGGGAAACAGGTGTACCCTCAGTGTTGAACTCGAGGTTGGCAGGTTGTATGGCGTTATGTTTCACGTAAGTTACTCGTATGACGGGGAGTATGACGATCTTAACGATATGGGCGAGCCGGAGCAAATTTCGACAGAAAATGGCTGATCGGACTTGTTCGGCGTACAACTGTACGCTATCTTGCGACTCGAAACTTAAAATAGTGCGACTTACAGAGGTATTGAATGAAACGTGCAGTGATTACTGGCCTGGGCATTGTTTCCAGCATCGGTAATAACCAGCAGGAAGTCCTGGCATCTCTGCGTGAAGGACGCTCCGGGATCACTTTCTCTGAAGAGTTCAAAGATTCAGGTATGCGTAGCCACGTATGGGGTAACGTCAAACTGGACACCACCGGTCTCATCGACCGCAAAGTGGTCCGTTTCATGAACGATGCCTCTATCTATGCGTATCTCTCCATGCAGCAGGCGGTTGAAGACGCTGGCCTGAAAGCAGAAGATTATCAGAACAACCCGCGCGTAGGCCTGATTGCTGGCTCCGGTGGTTCTTCTAAAGCTCAGGTATTCGGTGCTGACGCTATGCGCAGTCCGCGTGGCCTGAAAGCGGTGGGTCCTTACGTTGTGACCAAGGCGATGGGTTCTGCGGTTTCCGCGTGCCTCGCCACTCCGTTCAAAATCCACGGCGTAAACTACTCCATCAGTTCTGCCTGTGCCACTTCCGCGCACTGTATCGGTAACGCGGTAGAGCAGATTCAGCTGGGCAAACAGGACATCGTGTTTGCTGGTGGCGGTGAAGAGCTGGGCTGGGAAATGGCCTGTGAGTTCGACGCGATGGGCGCGCTCTCTACCAAATACAACGAGACTCCGTCTCAGGCTTCCCGTACCTATGATGCGCACCGCGACGGTTTCGTTATCGCTGGCGGCGGCGGTATGGTCGTAGTTGAAGAGCTGGAGCATGCGCTGGCACGTGGTGCGCACATCTACGCTGAAATCGTGGGCTACGGTGCCACTTCCGACGGTGCTGACATGGTCGCTCCGTCAGGTGAAGGCGCAGTGCGCTGCATGCGAATGGCGATGCACGGCGTTGACACCCCGATCGACTACCTGAACTCCCACGGTACTTCTACTCCGGTAGGCGACGTGAAAGAGCTGGGTGCTATCTGTGAAGTATTCGGTGACAACAGCCCGGCAATTTCCGCGACCAAAGCGATGACCGGTCACTCTCTGGGTGCCGCAGGCGTTCAGGAAGCTATCTACTCTCTGCTGATGCTGGAGCACGGCTTTATTGCGCCGAGCATCAACATCGAAGAGATGGACGAGCAGGCTGCGGGTCTGAACATCGTGACCAAACCGACCGAACAAACGCTGAAGACCGTTATGTCGAACAGCTTTGGCTTTGGCGGCACCAACGCCACGCTGGTGATGCGTAAGCTTTAAGCCTAAGATAACAGATAGTCCAGGGAGCCGAATGGCTCCCTTTTTTTGCTTCTGGTTATATTTTTCTCCTATGAATCAAGACGCTACAACGGTTTCACGTACTCGCTCTAATGCTGATTTGTTCCGCATCGCGTTCGCGGTATTTCTGACCTACATGACGGTCGGTTTACCCTTGCCGGTTATTCCATTGTTTGTGCACCAGGAGCTGGGCTACGGCAACACCATGGTTGGTATCGCCGTGGGCGTACAGTTTCTGGCGACCGTGTTAACTCGTGGCTACGCCGGGCGGCTCGCCGACCAGTTTGGTGCTAAACGCTCGGCGCTGCAGGGCATGCTGGCCTGCGGGCTGGCGGGAGCGGCATGGCTGCTGGCTGCGGTGCTTCCTGTCTCGCCGATGGCGAAGTTCGCGCTGCTGATTGTGGGCCGTTTAATCCTCGGCTTTGGCGAAAGTCAGCTGCTTACCGGAACGCTCACCTGGGGGATGGGGCTGGTTGGCCCTGCGCGTTCCGGCAAGGTGATGTCGTGGAATGGGATGGCTATCTACGGCGCGCTGGCGGTGGGCGCACCGCTGGGTCTGCTGATTAACAGCCATTTCGGTTTTGCCGCACTGGCGATAACCAGCATGGCGCTGCCGCTGCTTGCCTGGGCGTTCAACGGTACGGTACGTAAGGTCCCGGCGCATGCCGGTGAGCGCCCGTCGCTGTGGAGCGTGGTGGGGCTTATCTGGAAACCGGGAATTGGGCTTGCGCTGCAGGGCGTTGGCTTTGCGGTGATCGGCACCTTTGTTTCCCTTTACTTCGCCAGCAACGGCTGGGCAATGGCGGGCTTTACCCTCAGCGCGTTCGGTGGAGCCTTTGTGCTGATGCGCATTCTGTTTGGCTGGATGCCGGACCGCTTCGGCGGTGTGAAGGTAGCGACGGTCTCGCTGCTGGTGGAAACTGCCGGTCTGCTGCTGCTGTGGCAGGCGCCGACCGCCTGGGTAGCGCTCGCCGGTGCGGCGTTGACCGGGGCCGGATGTTCACTGATTTTCCCGGCGCTCGGCGTTGAGGTGGTGAAGCGGGTGCCGCCGCAGGTACGTGGCACGGCGCTCGGGGGATACGCGGCGTTTCAGGATATCTCATACGGTGTGACGGGGCCGCTTGCCGGGCTGCTCGCGACCTCGTTTGGTTATCCGTCGGTATTCCTCGCAGGGGCTGTCTCGGCGCTGTTTGGTATCGTCGTGACGTTACTGGCGCTGCGCCGCGCTTAAAGCACAATCCACAATAGCGCCATGACTACGATAATGGCGATAAGCATCAGTCCCGGGCGCGCTGACAGTGATTTAATGGTCTCGACCACGGGCGCGAACGGGCTAAAGATCGGCTGGATATTGCGGATCTCCAGCGTCTCCTGAGAACGCTCAACGCGTTTAAGGAAGATCTGGTTAAGCAGATCCTGCACCTGAGCGACGGATAACGTCATTTGCGGCGTAACGTTCCAGTTTTGCTGGGCGTAATCCTGAACCGCGTGCCACTCCTTCGGCTCCAGAGGCTGTTTTAAGGCAGCCTGCAGGGTATGCAGCGTGGGGGCCGGCTGCGTGGTTAAGGTCTGGCGTGCCTGAAGCCAGGTCACCAGATGCGAGAAATGCTTCGCCGGGATCAGTTCACCGGTCTTCACCCCTGACAGTTCCAGCATCGATTGCCAGATACTTTTGCTGGTTTCGCCAGTCGCGGCGGCGAGCTTTGTTACCAACTGATTCAGGGTATTGTGCTCGGCGGGCAGCAGCGGGCGGTCGGTGGCCGGGCGCTGTTGGGGTTGCGGAATAGAGAGTTCGCCGCGTTGTAACAGCTGCAGCACGCTTTTAAGCTGCTCGGGCGAAAGCTGGCTCAGGGCTGTCTGTCCAAACTGATGACGAATATAGTCGCTGACCGCCTGGCGGTTGTTGCCCAGGTTTAAGAGCGATGTCAGTTGCAGCATCGTTTGTCGGTTGCTGTGGTTCTGTTCGGCCGTACTCAGACGCTGGTTCAGATTCTGCTCGGCGGCGGGAAAATGCCGCGACAGCAGCGGCGTATCGCGCGCCAGACCCAGATCATGCTTCATCCCCGCCCAGACTTCCGCGTTCTGCTGCGAGGTCAGCGCTATCAGGCGAGTAATAATTCGCTCAAGCACCGTACGTTGCTGCGTGGAAAGGGGTTGTTCTCCAGCCGTTGTGGAAGTTGAAAGACCTTCCCCCGGAGGACGAGCGGACATACCTGAAATAGGTTGCGTCATGATAAATCCTTAACATCAGTACGGTGACCACCAGCTGCGTGTATGCCTGGCGGCGAGATTATGGCACACTTCCGGGGTTAACTCTCGTTCTCAGACAGGTACTGTACGGTGAAAATCCTTGTTGATGAAAATATGCCTTATGCCCGCGAACTTTTCAGTCGCCTGGGTGAGGTAAAGGCCGTAGCGGGTCGTCCGCTGCCGATGGAAGCGCTGGATGATGCAGACGCGCTGATGGTGCGTTCGGTCACGAAGGTCAATGCCTCACTGCTCGAAGGCAAAGGCGTGAAGTTTGTCGGCACCGCAACGGCGGGCACGGACCACGTGGATGAAGCCTGGCTGCAGCAGGCCGGAATTGGCTTCTCTGCAGCACCTGGCTGCAATGCTATCGCCGTGGTGGAATATGTTTTCTCTTCGCTGCTGATGCTGGCAGAGCGCGATGGCTTTGCCCTTGCGGATCGCACCGTGGGTATCGTTGGCGTGGGCAACGTGGGCGGGCGTTTACAAAAACGTCTGGAAGCGCTGGGTATTAAAACCCTGCTCTGCGATCCACCTCGTGCCGATAACGGGGAGGAGGGGAATTTTCTGCCGCTCGACACGCTGGTTGAACAGGCTGATATTCTGACTTTCCATACCCCGCTGTTTAAAGATGGCCCGTACAAAACCCTGCATCTGGCAGATGATGCACTGCTTCGTCGCCTGAAGCCTGGCACTATTCTGATTAATGCCTGCCGTGGCCCGGTAGTGGATAACGCCGCGCTGCTGGCGCGTCTGCAGGCTGGACAGGCGCTGAGCGTGGTGCTTGATGTCTGGGAGCCGGAACCGAACCTCAGCGTCGAGCTGCTGGCTCGCGTGGATATTGGTACTTCCCACATTGCCGGGTATACGCTCGAAGGGAAAGCGCGCGGCACCACTCAGGTGTTTGAAGCCTATAGTGAATTTATTGGCAACCCACAGCAGGTTGCCCTCGATTCGCTGCTGCCGGCGGCGGAGTTTGGCAAGATTACGCTGCATGGTCCCCTCTGTCAGGCAACGCTAAAAAGACTCATTCATTTGGTGTATGATGTGCGCCGCGACGACGCGCCGCTGCGAAAAGTCGCGGGGATCCCGGGAGAATTCGACAAACTGCGCAAAAACTACCAGGAACGTCGTGAATGGTCGTCGTTAAACGTCGTCTGTGACGATAAAGCAGCAGCGGAGCTGTTGCTGAAACTGGGGTTTAACGCCGTACATCAACCCGCCCGTTAATGTCTTCTTAATACTGTCCCGTCAATATTCTGGCGGGGCGGTCAGTTAATTTCTGGAGTAAACCACCATGTCTGAAGGCTGGAATATTGCCATTTTGGGTGCCACTGGCGCCGTCGGTGAAGCCCTGCTTGAAACTCTTGCTGAGCGTCAGTTCCCGGTGGGTGAGATCTTTGCCCTTGCGCGCGCAGAAAGCGCCGGAGAGCACCTGCGCTTTGCGGGTAAATCGGTGAGAGTGCAGGATGCCGCCGAGTTTGACTGGACGCAGGCCCAGATGGCGTTCTTCGTGGCTGGCGCTCAGGCGAGCGCCGATTATGTTGAAGAAGCCACCAACTCAGGCTGCCTGGTGATTGACACCAGCGGGCTGTTTGCGCTTGAACCGGATGTACCTCTGGTTGTTCCGGAAGTGAATCCCTTCGTGCTGGCGGACTACCGCAACCGCAATCTGATTGCCGTACCGGACAGCCTCACCAGCCAGCTGCTTACCGCGCTGAAGCCGCTGATTGATGACGGTGGTCTGTCACGCATTGCGGTCACCAGCCTGCTGTCGGCTTCTGCGCACGGTAAGAAAGCGGTTGATGCCCTGGCAGGGCAGAGTGCCAAACTGCTGAACGGTATCCCGATTGATGAAGACGATTTCTTCGGCCGCCAACTGGCGTTCAATATGCTACCGCTTCTGCCTGATGCCGAAGGCAACGTGCGTGAAGAGCGTCGTATCGTCGATCAGGTACGCAAGATTCTCCAGGACGATGGCCTGATGATCTCCGCCAACTGTGTGCAGTCTCCAGTATTCTACGGCCACGCGCAGATGGTCAGTTTTGAAGCCATGCGTCCGCTGGCGGCAGAAGAAGCGCGTGATGCGTTTGCTCGCGGTGAAGACATTGCCCTCAGTGAAGCCAGTGACTTCCCGACCCAGGTTGGCGACGCGTCCGGTACTGCGCAGCTCTCTATCGGCTGTGTGCGTAACGATTACGGCATGCCGGAACAGATTCAGTTCTGGTCAGTTGCCGATAACGTACGCTTTGGCGGTGCGCTGATGGCGGTCAAAATCGCCGAGAAGCTGGTTCAGGAGTATATGTACTGATGTTGGAAGTGGCAGAGCAACCGACGTATCGCATTGCCCTTGGCATTGAATACGACGGCAGCAAATACTACGGCTGGCAGCGACAGAACGAAGTCCGCAGCGTGCAGGAAAAGCTCGAGAAAGCGCTGTCTCAGGTAGCGAATGAGCCTGTCACGGTGTTTTGCGCGGGGCGGACTGATTCCGGTGTGCACGGCACTGGTCAGGTGGTGCATTTCGATACCCATGCCTTACGTAAAGACGCGGCCTGGACGCTTGGGGTGAATGCGAATTTGCCCGGCGATATTGCTGTCCGTTGGGTTAAAACGGTGGGCGAAGATTTTCACGCTCGTTTTAGCGCTACGGCTCGCCGTTATCGCTATGTCATCTACAATCATCGTCTGCGCCCGGCAGTATTAAGCCAGGGCGTTACGCATTACCACCAGCCGCTGGATGCGGGACGTATGCAACGTGCCGCCCAGTGTCTGATTGGCGAGAACGATTTTACCTCGTTTCGTGCGGTCCAGTGCCAGTCGCGCACTCCGTGGCGCAACGTGATGCACATTAACGTCGAACGTTTCGGTGCATATGTGGTGGTGGATATCAAAGCCAACGCTTTTGTTCATCATATGGTCAGGAATATCGTAGGCAGCCTGATGGAAGTGGGCGCCGGAAACCAGCCAGAGAGCTGGATTGCAGAGCTGTTAGCAGCGAAGGACAGAACGCTTGCAGCAGCAACGGCAAAAGCGGAAGGGCTGTATCTGGTCGCGGTGGATTACCCCGATCGTTTCGACCTGCCGAAGACGCCGATGGGCCCGCTATTCCTGGCGGACTAATCGAGGATAAAAAGGCTAAGCAACTATGGATCTGATTCGCTTTCTGATTGATTTTATTCTGCATATTGACGTACATCTGGCTGAACTGGTCGCGGACTATGGCGTATGGGTTTATGCCATCCTGTTCTTGATCCTGTTCTGTGAAACAGGCCTGGTGGTAACGCCATTCCTGCCAGGCGATTCACTGCTGTTTGTCGCCGGTGCGCTGTCGGCGTTACCGACTAACGATCTGAATGTTCATCTGATGGTGGTGCTGATGATCATCGCCGCGATTGTCGGAGATGCGGTGAACTACACCATTGGTCGCGTGTTCGGGGAACGGTTATTCAGTAACCCGGATTCCAAAATTTTCCGTCGCAGCTATCTGGATAAAACGCACGCCTTCTACGAAAGACATGGTGGTAAAACCATCATTCTGGCGCGTTTTGTGCCGATCGTCAGAACCTTTGCGCCGTTTGTGGCAGGGATGGGGCACATGTCCTATCGTCATTTTGCTGCCTACAACGTGATCGGCGCGCTGCTGTGGGTGCTGCTCTTTACCTACGCGGGCTACCTGTTCGGCGATCTGCCGATCGTGCAGGAAAACCTGAAGCTGCTCATCGTGGCAATCATCGTGCTTTCCGTCCTGCCGGGGGTAGTAGAAATCATCCGCCATAAACGTGCAGCGGCAAAGCTTGGAAAAAAGGTGGAATGACCACTTTTTTATCCCATGTCGGTTGCTGTTATGATTTAATGTGCAACATTTCATGGTCTGTAAGGGGCAAAACTGGCATTATTCGCCCCTTACGGCAAAACTGGCATCGACCAGGTTCAGGCAGAAAGGTTATCAATGAGCTGGATTGAACGAATTAAAAGCAACATAACCCCGACCCGCAAGGCGAGCATTCCTGAAGGGGTATGGACCAAGTGTGACAGCTGCGGTCAGGTACTGTATCGCGCCGAACTGGAGCGTAACCTCGAGGTTTGCCCGAAGTGCGATCACCACATGCGAATGACAGCGCGTAATCGCCTGCATAGCCTGCTGGATGAAGGTTCCCTGGTGGAATTAGGCAGCGAGCTTGAGCCAAAAGATCTGCTGAAGTTTCGTGATTCCAAGAAATATAAGGACCGCCTTGCTTCCGCGCAGAAAGAAACCGGTGAGAAAGACGCACTGGTGGTAATGAAAGGGACTCTGCACGGTATGCCGGTTGTTGGCGCGGCGTTTGAGTTTTCCTTTATGGGCGGTTCTATGGGCTCTGTGGTCGGTGCGCGTTTTGTCCGTGCCGTTGAGCAGGCGCTGGAAGATAACTGCCCGCTGATCTGCTTCTCCGCCTCTGGCGGTGCGCGTATGCAGGAAGCGTTAATGTCACTGATGCAGATGGCGAAAACCTCTGCTGCGCTGGCAAAAATGCAGGAACGCGGTCTGCCGTACATCTCCGTACTGACTGACCCGACCATGGGCGGTGTTTCAGCAAGCTTCGCTATGCTTGGCGATCTGAACATCGCTGAACCGAAAGCGCTGATCGGCTTTGCTGGCCCACGCGTAATCGAACAGACGGTTCGCGAAAAACTGCCGCCGGGCTTCCAGCGCAGTGAGTTCCTGATCGAAAAAGGGGCTATCGATATGATCGTCCGTCGCCCGGAGATGCGCCTGAAGCTTGCAAGCATCCTGGCGAAGATGATGAATCTCCCGTCTCCGAGTCCGGATGCACCGCGCGAAGGCGAGGTGGTTCCGCCGGAACCGGATCAGGAACCTGGGGCCTGATAATGCAAAGGGCAGGGCCAGACGGCGCTGCCCTTTTTGCTTTTGTACGCCTTTGCGTATTCACCGTTAACTATCGCGGGCATCATGGAAAAACAATCTATTCCTCAGGCCACGTCGCCGCTGGCCACGTGGCTTTCTTATCTGGAAAATCTGCACAGTAAAACCATCGATCTCGGGCTCGAGCGCGTTAGCGAAGTCGGCGCGCGTCTGGATGTGCTGAAGCCAGCGCCGTTCGTCTTCACCGTGGCGGGGACCAACGGAAAAGGGACGACTTGCCGGACGCTGGAGTCGGTGCTGATGGCGGCAGGCTATAAAGTGGGTGTCTATAGCTCACCGCACCTGGTGCGCTACACCGAACGTGTACGCGTGCAAAACCAGGAGCTGGCGGAGTCTGCCCATACGGCTTCTTTTGCCGAGATTGAAGCGGCGCGCGGTGATATTTCGCTCTCCTATTTTGAGTTTGGCACGCTGTCGGCGCTGTGGCTGTTTAAACAAGCTCAGCTCGATGTGGTTATCCTTGAAGTGGGTCTGGGTGGTCGTCTTGATGCCACCAATATGGTCGACGCGGACGTCGCGGTAGTAACCAGCATTGCGCTTGACCACACCGACTGGCTGGGGCCGGATCGCGAAAGCATTGGCCGTGAGAAAGCCGGCGTTTTTCGTGGCGGCAAACCGGCGGTGGTTGGCGAGCCAGAGATGCCCGTATCCATTGCGGCCGTGGCAAAAGAGAAGGGCGCGAAGCTGCTGCAGCGCGATGTGGACTGGCGCTATCGCGTCGGGGAGCAGAGCTGGAGCTTCACCGATGCAGACGGCGAATTGCTGGATTTGCCATTGCCGCAGGTACCGCAGCCGAACGCCGCGACGGCACTGGCCGCACTGCGCGCCAGTGGTCTTGCCGTGAGCGAGCAGGCGATTCGTGAGGGTATCGCCGGAGCTATCCTTCCCGGTCGTTTTCAGATTGTCAGCGAATCGCCGCGTCTTATCCTCGACGTGGCGCATAACCCGCATGCGGCGGCTTATCTCGCCGGGCGTTTGAATTTGTTACCAAAAACCGGGCGCGTACTGGCGGTCATTGGTATGCTTCATGATAAAGATATTGCCGGTACGTTAGCGCACCTGACGCCGGTGGTAGATAGCTGGTACTGTGCACCGCTGGAAGGGCCACGCGGGGCGACAGCGGAACAACTACTGGAACATTTGCCTCAGGGCGCAGTCTATGCCAGTGTGGCGATGGCCTGGCGTGCAGCAATGGCTGACGCCAGACCGGAAGATACGGTGCTGGTGTGTGGCTCATTCCACACGGTAGCGCATGTAATGGAAGAGATGGACGTGGGGAGATCCGGTGGCGAGTAAGTTTCAGAACCGTCTGGTGGGGACAATTGTGCTGGTTGCGCTCGGGGTTATCGTGCTGCCAGGGCTGTTGGACGGCCAGAAAAAACACTATCAGGATGAGTTTGCGGCGATCCCGCTGGTACCGAAACCTGGCGATCGCGATGAACCGGATATGCTGCCTGCAACGCAGGCTTTGCCCGCACAGCCGCCAGAAGGGGCTGCGGAAGAAGTGAGAGCGGGCGATGCCGCGGCACCGTCGCTCGATCCCGGCCGTCTGGCGACGAACGGCAATAGCGATATCGATGAAATACCGGAGCCGGTAGCACCACCGAAGGCAAAACCTGTCGATAAGCCGGTCGAAAAACCGCAGCCGAAACCGCAGCGTGACAAAGTCAGCGAACAGCTGGCGGCCGCAACGGAAACCGCACCGCCGGTGGCTCCAGTGAAGCCGACGGTCGAAGACAAGTCTGCACCAACGGGCAAAGCCTATGTGGTGCAGTTAGGCGCACTGAAAAATGCCGATAAGGTCAATGAGATAGTGGGCAAACTTCGTGGTGCGGGCTTTAAGGCATACACGTCGCCTTCGACGCCGGTTCAGGGTAAAATTACCCGAATTCTGGTCGGGCCGGATGCCTCGAAAGATAAGCTGAAAGGGTCGCTTGGCGAGCTGAAACAGCTGTCGGGGCTGAGCGGAGTGGTGATGGGATATACGCCAAATTAACCCTCCGTAACGGTGACGAACTGAATGGCGTTGAACATTTTTTCAGCGCCATTTTTATTTGAGCGCGGGAAGGAAATCCCTACGCAAACGTTTTCTTTTTCTGTTATTATGCGCCCCGAACTGGATGACAGGGCGTAAAATCGTGGGACACATATGGTCTGGATTGATTACGCCATCATCGCGGTAATTGGTTTTTCCTGTCTGGTAAGCCTTATCCGCGGCTTTGTACGTGAAGCGTTATCGCTGGTAACATGGGGATGTGCTTTCTTTGTTGCCAGTCATTACTACACTTACCTGTCTGTCTGGTTTACGGGCTTTGAAGACGAACTGGTACGAAACGGGATTGCTATCGCGGTGCTGTTCATCGCGACGCTCATCGTTGGCGCTATCGTGAATTTCGTGATAGGTCAGCTGGTGGAGAAAACGGGACTGTCGGGGACCGACAGGGTGCTGGGAGTCTGTTTTGGTGCGCTGCGTGGGGTTTTGATTGTCGCCGCCATACTGTTCTTCCTGGATACTTTTACCGGGTTCTCAAAAAGCGATGACTGGCAGAAGTCACAGCTCATCCCGCAGTTCAGCGTCGTTATCAGAATGTTTTTTGACTATCTGCAAAGCTCGTCAAGTTTCTTGCCCAGAACGTAACGACGTTCTGAGATGTGGCTTAACGAGGAAAATGACGTATGTGCGGTATTGTCGGTATCGCCGGTGTTATGCCGGTCAACCAGTCGATTTATGACGCGTTAACGGTGCTTCAGCATCGTGGTCAGGATGCCGCAGGCATCATTACTATCGACGCAAACAACTGCTTCCGTTTGCGTAAAGCCAATGGTCTGGTGAGCGATGTTTTTGAGGCTCGCCACATGCAGCGCCTGCAGGGCAACATGGGGATCGGTCACGTTCGCTACCCTACTGCAGGCAGCTCCAGCGCTTCGGAAGCTCAGCCCTTCTACGTCAACTCGCCTTTTGGCATCACCCTTGCTCATAACGGCAACCTGACCAACGCGCACGAACTGCGTCAAAAGCTGTTCGAAGAAAAGCGCCGCCACATCAATACGACTTCTGATTCTGAAATCCTGCTCAATATCTTCGCCAGCGAGCTGGATAACTTCCGCCATTATCCGCTGGAAGCAGACAACATTTTTGCCGCTATTGCCGCCACCAACCGCCAGATCCGCGGGGCATACGCCTGCGTCGCGATGATTATCGGCCACGGTATGGTCGCCTTCCGCGATCCGAACGGCATTCGTCCGCTGGTGCTCGGTAAGCGTGACATTGGCGATGGCCGTACCGAATACATGGTGGCCTCCGAAAGCGTGGCGCTGGATACGCTGGGATTTGAGTTTCTGCGTGATGTGGCACCGGGTGAGGCGATTTACATTACCGAGAAAGGCCAGCTGTTTACCCGCCAGTGTGCGGAAAACCCGGTCAGCAACCCGTGCCTGTTTGAGTATGTTTATTTCTCACGTCCAGACTCTTTTATCGATAAAATCTCGGTGTACAGCGCTCGCGTGAATATGGGCACTAAGCTCGGTGAAAAAATTGCCCGCGAATGGGAAGATCTGGATATCGACGTGGTGATCCCGATCCCGGAAACGTCCTGCGATATTGCGCTGGAGATTGCCCGTATTCTCGATAAACCGTACCGCCAGGGTTTCGTGAAAAACCGCTACGTTGGCCGTACCTTCATCATGCCGGGACAGCAGCTGCGCCGTAAGTCAGTGCGCCGTAAGCTGAACGCCAATCGCGCAGAGTTCCGCGATAAAAACGTCCTGCTGGTGGATGATTCCATCGTGCGCGGCACCACCTCTGAGCAAATCATCGAGATGGCTCGCGAAGCCGGGGCGAAGAAGGTTTACCTGGCGTCGGCAGCGCCGGAGATTCGCTTCCCTAACGTCTACGGTATCGATATGCCGACCGCCACTGAGCTTATCGCGCATGGTCGTGAAGTGGATGAGATTCGCCAGATAATCGGTGCTGATGGCCTGATTTTCCAGGATCTTAACGATCTTATCGACGCGGTACGCGCTGAGAACCCGGACATTCAGCAGTTTGAGTGCTCGGTGTTTAACGGTATCTACGTCACCAAAGACGTCGATCAGCAATACCTCGACTATCTCGATTCTCTGCGCAATGACGATGCGAAAGCGATGCTGCTGCAGAACGAAGTCGAAAGCCTGGAAATGCACAACGAAGGGTAATTCTTGCGAAGCCCGCCTCTCCGGCGGGCTTAATCTTTCACTTAGTCTTTCACTACCCCAAAACGAATCGCGTATTTCTGCACTTTGTACTGCAAGGTGGTGCGTGAGATATTCAGACTTCTGGCCGCTGCCGCAATATTCCCCTGAAAACTATCCAGCGCGGACTCTATCAGCCCTTTTTCAAACTGCGCGACCCGTTGCTCAAGCGAACCATGAAACGCTTCGGTGGAGGCGGCAGAGGGGAGCGGTGCCGGGGAAGCGTGGCTTTGCAGGTCGAGGCCTTCCTCCTCAAAAATGATTTTCGCCAGCATACCGTCCTGCTCCTGCATGATCATGCTGCGCACGATAGCATTTTCCAGCATTCGGACGTTGCCAGGCCAGTCGTGGGACATCAGCGTTAACCGGGCACTTTCGCTCAGGCCAAAGATATCCTGAGCCACGTCATTGCGGTATTTATCGATGAAGTAGTTGGCCAGCAGGGGAATATCTTCCGGGCGCTTGCTCAAGGGCGGCAGGGTCAGCATCCCGACGCTCAGGCGATAGAACAGGTCTGCGCGCATTTTCCCCTGATTAATCAGCTCCACCGGAGCTTCGTTTAGCGCGGCGATAATCCGCACATCGGAGCGCTGCTGCTGTTGCCCGCCGAGCTTCCAGAACGTTTTATCCTGCAGGAAGCGCAGCAGCTTGCTTTGCATCTCAAGCGGCATGGCGTTCAGTTCGTCGAGGAACAAGGTGCCACCGTGGGCAAGCTCCAGATACCCCTGGCTGTTTTCCGCACCGGTATAGGCGCCGCGCACGGTACCAAAAAGGGTGCTTTCGATGAGCGTTGGCGGCAGTGCGCCGCAGTTCAGCGCGATGAAAGGTTTATCCGCGCGGGTGCTGTACTGGTGGATAAGCCGTGAAAAGAGCTCTTTGCCGGTGCCGGTTTCACCGACAATCATCACCGGGATCTGGCTCGTTGCCAGTCGTTTTCCCTTCTCGATACACTCCAGCATGAGCGGGCTTTCAGTGATAATCGCGGGGTGTTTATCACGATCGGTGGCATAAAGCAGGCGATTAAGTTCGACCACCTGCTCCTGCAGGCGCCTGACGCCGGACATATCGCGGCCAATTTCGATAACGCCAAGCATGTCGCCGCTACTCGAGTAGAGCGGTGCGGTGGTGTGCTGGTAGTCCACCGCCTGGCCTTTGGCGTTGTGGTAGATCTGGTAGTGGCCGATGTACTCCACGCCGCTTTTGAGCGATGAGAGCATGGTGCTTTGTGTCTCTTTCATTGCCGGGTAAACGTCCAGCATGTGTTTACCCAGCGCCTGTTCAATGCTGTACCCGTCGAGCTCCGCACTTTCCTGGTTGTAGTAAATATATTCCCCACGCGAGTTGATTACCGCCAGCGGCTGGTGAATCAAATCAAAAAAACGCGAAAACATCCGCAGCGCGTTATGCAGTTCGCTTTCCCTGGTCATACCGAATGCCTTTTTCTAATATCGATAACTTGATTTTATGGTGACGAAATTTCGTCACTGTGATGAAAATCTCACTTATCGACGAAAAAATAAAAAATATATTTTTGTTATGTTTTTGAATTAATTGCTTTTTATATCTGGCATGCGGCTTGCAAAACCATTTGCAGAGAAAGGTTACTCCATCCTGTAAACCATTAAGCAGAGGGATTTATGTCAGATACCATAACCACAAACTATAACCAACTGCGCCAGCAGCTTGCCGATGATCGCCGTTTTCAGTTCCGCGATGAACATTTATGCTTTGAAGGCGTGGACCTGGACGCGCTGGCGCGCAAATATCCCACCCCGTTCTTTGTTTTTTCCGAACCAGAAATCGTACGTAACATCCGCGAAATTGAGCAGGCATTCGCCGCTCATGCCAATACTAAAACGTTTTTCGCCTCGAAAACCTGTTCCGTGATGGGGGTGCTGGCCGCCATTCGCGATGCCGGGATCTGCGCTGAAGCTAACTCACAGTTCGAAGTTCGCAAGTGTCTTGAGATTGGGTTTAGCGGTGACCAGATAGTATTTAACGGTGTAGTGAAGAAACCCGCTGACCTTGAGTACGCCATTGATAACGAGCTGTACCTCATCAACGTCGATAGCCTGTACGAGCTTGACCACATCGACCGAATTTCCCGCAAACTCAAAAAAGTCGCCAACGTCTGCGTTCGCGTAGAGCCAAATGTGCCATCTGCCACCCACGCCGAGCTGGTGACAGCGTTCCATGCGAAATCAGGGCTTGATCTTGAGCAGGCGGAAGAGACCTGCCGGCGGATCCTCGAGATGCCGTATGTGCATCTTCGTGGTTTACATATGCACGTGGGCGATCAGGTGCCTGAAGCAGAGCCGTTTGCCAAAGCGACTAAAGTGCTGGTTGATGAATCCCGCCGCCTGGAAGAGGTGCTGGGGATCAAGTTTGATCTGATCAACGTCGGCGGCGGTATTCCGGTGCCGTACAAATATGATGAGAAAAATGGCGACCCGCTGAAAGACAACATGTACGCCGGGATCACCGCGCAGGACTTTGCCGATGCGGTGATCGGTGAAGTGCACAAATGGCGCACCGACGTGCAGATCTGCATTGAACCGGGGCGCAAAGTCACCGGGTCTGCGGCGGTACTGCTGACCGAAGTGGCCTGCGAAAAACGCAAAACCAATTACGACGTCAACGGTAATGTTGAATGCCACGTGGAGTGGAAGTTTGTCGACGCGGGCTACAGCGTGCTGTCGGATAGCCAGCACTTCGACTGGTTCTTCTACGTTTATAACGCCTCACGTATCAGCGCTGCCCACGACGAGTACATCAAGCTTGCCGGTCCTCTGTGTGACGGCGGTGACTACTTCCATATGGGGGTGAAGGGCGAAGAGTTTTTACTGCCGCAGAGCACCGCACCTGGCGATATCGTCGCGTTTCTCGATGCCGGGGCTTACTCCATTGAAAGCCAGACCGTCTACAACAACCGCCCGCGTACGGCGGTGGTGATGATTGATAACGCGGGCAACGATCGTCTGATCCGCCGTGAAGATACTTATCAGGACATGGTCGGTTACGACATCTACTAATAAAAAACGGGGGCAGTGATGCCCCCAATATGAAAACAGGAGAGAGCCATGAGCAATAATCAATCTGGCTTGCTTGGCATTAAAGACATCGTCTTTATGAATGTCATTGCGATTCTGAGTTTGCGGCAAATCCCCAACGTGGCGCCTTATGGTGCATCTGCCATGTTGCTGTGGGTTATTGCCGCGTTTTGTCTGTTTTTCCCTCTCGCGATGGTGTGTGGCGAGTTATCAACGGGATGGCCGAAGGACGGTGGTATTTTTGTCTGGATCAAAGAGGCGTTTGGTAAACGTATTGCCTGGATAGTGGTGGTCTGTTTTCTTTTTTCCTGCGTACTGTTTTTCCCTTTGATGCTGCAATTCGGCTTTACCGCGCTGGGCTATATGATTGGCGGCGGTCTTGCGGAGAATAAAGCCTTTATCGGCATTGGGTCTGCCGCGATATTCTGGCTACTGACGCTGATGAACATTCGTGGTCTGGAGTGGACCAAAATTATTAACGGCGTCAGCGCCTGGTGCGGCGTCTTTATCCCTTCTGCCATTCTTATTCTGCTGGCCATTGTCTGGCTGTTGACCGGGCATAAAATGCAAACCGACTACACGACCGCCAGCAACTGGGTACCCGATCTCAGCCACTGGGACACGGTGGTGTTCCTCTCCAGTATGATGTTTGCCTTCGCCGGCCTTGAAGTGGCGCCGATGATTGCCGGTCGTACCCGTAACCCGCAGCGCGACTTTCCGCGGGCGATGGCGGTGTCGGCGGCGGTGATCGTTGGTATCTACATGGTTGGCACCTGGGCTCTGAACACGTTGCTGCCTGCCGGACAGACCGACATCGTGGCCGGGGTTATGCAGGCCATGCACGCCGCAGCGGATACTCTGCACATGCCGTGGCTTATTCCGGTAATGGCAATTTGCATGTTCTTTGGCGCGCTGGGGCAAATTAACTCCTGGCTGGTTGGCCCGATCTACATGCTGCAGGAGGCCTCAAGAGAAGATAATTTGCTGGGCGACCGTATTGCCCGCCTGCATCCGGTCTATAAAACGCCGGTGTTTGCGCTGGTAGTACAGGCGATTATCGTGACCATACTGTGCTTCTCCACCTTTATCTCGCCAAGCGTAGCTGCCGCCTACTGGATGCTGACTGCGCTCACCACAATTACCTATTTTATTCCTTATCTGGTGATGTTCCCGGCCTTCTGGCGACTGCGTGTTATCCAACCTGATACGCCAAGAAGTTTTAAAATTCCGGGTAAAGTACTGCCAGCGATATTGCCTGCGCTGGGCTTCCTCTCTATCGCGTTCGCCGTATTCCTGCTGTTCATTCCACCTTCACAAATTGATATGGGCGGATATTTCCAGTACGCCGGGAAAATCATCGGCGGGGCGCTGCTGGCGGTCATTCTGGCCGAATGGATTTTTCACCGTGCGCAAAAACGTAATGCGCGCCTCGGCATGGCTGGAGGTAAATAACCATGTATATGCCCGTTCTGGAAATTAACCTACGCAAGTTGCAGGACAACGCGCGTATTGAAAAAGCGCTGCTGGAGAACAGCGGCATTGAAGTGATGGCGGTTAACAAAGTCTTCGATGGCTGCGTGGAAACCGCGCAGGCGGTATTCGACGGAGGCATTGAGGTCATTGCGGAATCCCGTACCTATAACCTGAAAAAGATAAAAGCGATTGGCTGTACCACCTGCTTACTGCGAAGCCCCTGCCTGAGCGAGATTGAAGAGGTGGTGCGCTATGCCGACATCAGCCTCAACAGTGAGCCCGCCGTGCTGCGCGCGCTATCGACGGAAGCACAACGGCAGGGAAAAACGCATCAGGTGTTACTGATGGTTGATATGGGCGATTTGCGTGAGGGTATCTGGTACAGCGAGTATGACCGTCTGCTGTCGGTGGTGAAGCTGATTGATGAGCTGCCCGGGCTTGCGCTGTACGGTCTTGGCACCAACTTCAACTGCTACGGTACGGTGCTGCCGACGGTGAAAAATGGTGATGATTTCCGCGATATTGCGCGCCGCATCGAGCAGGAGAGCGGGGTGCGTATTCCTCGCCTGTCGGCCGGTAACTGCACCAGCTACCATCTGCTGGATAAAGGTATCTGGCCGCAGGGGCTGAATCATCTGCGGATCGGCGGCTTGCACGAATTTGGCATCGAATACGTGGAGATGAAGTACCTCGATGAATTCCATCACTCGCAAAAGCCTGTGGAAAAAGCCTGTTCAGATATGTACGTGCTGGAGGCGGAAATCATCGAACTCAACAGTAAGCCAACGGTGCCGGTAGGGGAGCTTGGGGTCGATGCCTTCCTGCAGAGCAAAACGTTCACCGACAACGGCGTTCGCCGCCGGGCGCTGTTGGCCTTTGGCCGCCAGGATGTGCCGGCGGAAAACTGCGTTCCTTGTGACGACAGCATCAGCGTGCTCGGACAAACCAGCGATCACACGCTGGTGGATATTGAAGACTGCCAGCAGTTGCTGAAACCGGGCGACGTTGTGCGCTTTGAGCTGGACTATACCGGGCTGCTGATGGCCTGTCAGACCAAAGGCGTGGCGATGCGCTTTATTCGTTAACACAGCACCCGCCTTCACGGGCGGGTATTTACTGAGTTGAATATAAGACAGGGAGTAACGATGAGCACCCTGCAGGAGATTTCCCCCGTGGAACACGGGACCGGACTACAACGCAATCTTAAAAAACGCCATCTGCTGATGATGTCGCTCGGTGGCACTATCGGCACGGGATTATTCATCGGTATTGCTGAACCCCTTTATTCCGTAGGGCCACTCGGAACGCTGCTGGCCTATCTGTTCGCCGGGGGCATTATGCTTGCCACCATGATGTGTCTGGGGGAGCTGTCCTGCGCGTTTCCACATTCCGGCTCTTTCCAGCATTACGCGCTGCTGTTTTTACCGCATCCGTTGTGGAGTTATACCATCGGCTGGCTTTACTGGCTGAGCTGGGTATTCTCGCTCGCCGCCGACCTTACCGCCGCCGGATTCATTGCCCACCACTTTTTCCCTGACGTGCCTGTTTATCTTTTCTGTCTGTTGATACTGCTGGCGCTAACCGCCGTTAATCTGTGCTCGGCGAGAAGTTTTGGCGAGTGCGAGTACTGGCTCTCGGCGATTAAAGTCTTTGCTATCGTGCTGTTTATCGCCGTTGGCGGGGTGATGATTTTCACGCTGATGGGCAAGACTGGCTGGCAGCCAACGCTTAAAACTGAAACCGGGTGGTTCCCGCACGGCGGCTGGCAGATCCTGGTTTGTATGACCATCGTGATTTACTCGTTCCAGGGGGCTGAACTGGTGGGTAACGCGGCGGGAGAAACCGAGGCACCACACAAAGTCCTGCCAAAGGTGATTAAGGGCATCGGCGTGCGGATAATTCTTTTCTACGGGCTGGCGGTGGGCGTGCTGGCACTGGTCTACCCCTGGCAAATACGGCCTGACGGCAGCAGCCCGTTTGTCTGGGTGCTGAAGAACGCCGGAATACCTGGCGCGCAGCTTCTTATGACGCTGGTGATTTTTTCTGCTGCCATTTCGGCGGCCAACTCCGCAATCTATGCCAGCTCGCGCATGCTGTGGTCGATGGCAGGAGACGGTTTTGCCCCGAAGCGTTTCGGAAATGTGAATCAGAACGGTGTGCCGGTCGCCGCGATCCTCGCCACCGGGCTGCTGGCGCTGGTGTCGTTGCTTACTCGCTACATCCCTGCTCAGCAGTTTTATCTTTATCTGATTGCCAGTACCGGGCAGGTGGGTTGTCTCGCGTGGATAACCATCGGCTGGTGTCAGTATCGTTTTCGCCGTGCCGTGGCGCGGGGAGACTATTCAGCATCGCTTATCCGCTATCGTTCACCGTTGTTTCCGTGGCTGGCATGGCTGGTGATTGTCAGCAATATCGCTATTATCTTTGGTACCTGGTTTAGTGAACAGGGGGTCATCATCATGCTGGTGGAACTGCTGCTAATGCTGATAGTGGTTGCCTCCTGGTTTTTCTGCCATCCGGCGAAAGGTGAGGGCTGAAGGTTGCAACTCGGGCGCGGTTCCGGCAGAGTTTGCGCAATGATTTTTGATGGACAACGGTATGAAACGACTCATTGTAGGCATCTCAGGCGCCAGCGGCGCGATTTACGGCGTGCGCCTTTTGCAGGTGCTGCGTGACGTTGCCGGGGTGGAAAGCCATTTAATCATGAGTCAGGCCGCCCGCCAGACCTTATCGCTTGAGACGGATTTCTCTCTGCGTGAAGTGCAGGCGCTGGCCGATGTGGTACATGATGCCCGCGATATCGCCGCCTGCGTCTCTTCCGGGTCATTCAAAACGGCGGGGATGGCGATCCTGCCGTGCTCGGTCAAAACGCTTTCCGGGATTGTCCACAGCTACACCGACGGCCTGCTAACCCGCGCGGCGGACGTGGTGCTGAAGGAGCGTCGTCCGCTGGTGCTCTGCGTGCGGGAAACGCCGCTGCACCTTGGACACCTGCGCCTGATGACCCAGGCGGCGGAAATCGGTGCCATTATCATGCCGCCCGTTCCGGCGTTTTATCATCGCCCGCAGTCGCTGGACGATGTGATTAACCAGACGGTCAACCGCGTGCTTGACCAGTTCGATATCGAATTACCCGCCGATCTTTTTACCCGCTGGCAGGGTGCCTGATAGCGCACTAAAGTAGTGCAATCTTTTTTGCTTCGCCCCGCCCTGGGGCGATTTTGCAACCCCGATCAAATCCTCGACATTTAATTTGTTTTTTTGCGGTTTGTCGCTGCGGTTTATCTGCCAATGCTGTTATCTTTCCTTTTAGAGACAATGTAGCAACTTTTTATTAACATATTTAACGTCGAACCTGCGCCTCCGCGTGAATATGGCATAAAACCTGCAAAGAATTGTCCGCAACACACAACAAGACATCTACTACATCACGACATCCTAAGGGTAATGTATGAAGAAGACGGTTCTGGCTCTCTCTTTGTTGGTTGGACTCAGCAGCGCTTCCAGCGTATTCGCCGCACTGCCGCAGACGGTTCGTATTGGTACTGACGCCACCTACGCACCATTCTCTTCTAAAGACGCGAAAGGGGATTTCGTCGGCTTTGATATCGATTTGGGCAACGAGATGTGCAAACGCATGCAGGTGAAATGTACCTGGGTGGGCAGCGATTTCGACTCCCTGATCCCATCGCTTAAGGCGAAGAAAATCGATGCCATCATCTCTTCGCTCTCCATTACCGAAAAGCGTCAGCAGGAGATCGCGTTCTCTGACAAGCTGTACGCAGCAGACTCCCGACTGATTGCAGCCAAAGGTTCGCCGATTAAGCCGACTCTTGATTCGCTGAAAGGCAAGCACGTGGGTGTGCTGCAGGGCTCTACCCAGGAAGCTTATGCCAATGAAAACTGGCGTACTAAAGGCATCGACGTGGTGGCCTACCAGAACCAGGATCTGATCTACTCCGATCTGGCTGCCGGTCGTCTGGATGCGGCATTCCAGGACGAAGTGGCCGCAAGCGAAGGGTTCCTCAAGCAGCCTGCCGGGAAAGATTTCGCTTTTGCCGGTCCTTCCGTTAAAGATAAAAAATACTTTGGTGATGGCACCGGTGTTGGCCTGCGTAAGAGCGATACCGAGCTGAAAGCCGCCTTCGACAAAGCGCTGGGTGAACTGCGTAAAGACGGCACCTATGACAAGATGGCGAAGAAGTATTTCGACTTTAACGTTTACGGCGAATAAGTCACACACAGACTAAGGTTATTAATGGGATGTCATGCACCAGAATGAGGCTCTGTTTTGGTGCATGACTGCCGTGATTGCATTATTCCGGTGCAGGCCATGATTTTTTTGTCTTGAAGTGAATAGTTAAGCATTTCTGATGCAAAAAAATATGTCCGCAAGGGCAGAAAAATGGCACGATATCCGGCTGTGCATTTGCTGACTTCCCCCGTTAGTACGACCGTCTGTTGAGGATAGATATGAAAAAACTGGCGTTTTCTCTTTCTTTGATGCTGGCACTTTCCAGTGTCTCTACCGTTTTCGCAGCAATCCCGCAAAAAATTCGTATTGGTACCGATCCGACTTATGCACCCTTCGAATCGAAGAATGCGCAGGGTCAGCTGGTGGGTTTTGATATCGATCTGGCGAAAGAGCTGTGCAAACGCATTAACACCCAGTGCACCTTTGTGGAAAACCCGCTTGATGCGCTGATCCCATCCCTTAAGGCACGCAAGATTGACGCGATTATGTCGTCGCTGTCGATTACCGAGAAGCGCCAGCAGGAAATTGCCTTTACCGACAAACTGTATGCCGCGGACTCCCGTCTGGTGGTGAAGAAGGGCAGTCCGGTGACGCCTGACCTCGCTACGCTTAAGGGTAAACGTGTTGGTGTGCTTCAGGGGACCACGCAGGAAACCTACGGCAATGAACACTGGGCGGCTCAGGGCGTCGAGATCGTCTCTTATCAGGGGCAGGATAATATCTATTCCGACCTGACTGCCGGGCGTATCGATGCGGCGTTCCAGGACGAAGTAGCGGCGAGTGAAGGCTTCCTCAAACAACCTATCGGGAAAGACTACGCCTTTGGCGGCCCGTCGATTAAAGACGTGAAGCTGTTTGGTGTGGGTACCGGTATGGGTCTGCGTAAAGAAGACAACGAGCTGCGCGAGGCGCTGAACAAAGCCTTTGCCTCGATGCGCGCTGACGGCACCTACGACAAGCTCGCGAAAAAATACTTCGATTTTAATGTGTACGGCGACTAATCATCGCGCGTGAACCTTCGCGCCGCAGGGCGCGGAGGTGGAATTGAGATGGGGCAGACTGAATGCTGTACGGGTTCTCACAAGTCATTTTTCAGGGCGCCATCGTCACGCTGGAACTGGCAATCAGTTCTGTGCTGCTGGCTGTCATTATTGGTCTGGCAGGGGCCGGAGCGAAGCTCTCAAGCAATCGCCCGCTGGCGCTGCTGTTCGAAGCTTATACCACTCTGATTCGCGGTGTTCCGGATCTGGTGCTGATGCTGCTCATTTTCTACGGCTTACAGATTGCGCTAAACAGCGTGACGGATGCCTTAGGAATGGCGCAGTTCGACATCGACCCGATGATCGCCGGTATCATCACCCTCGGCTTTATCTACGGTGCTTATTTTACCGAAACCTTCCGCGGGGCATTCCTGGCGGTTCCGCACGGCCATATCGAGGCGGCAACGGCGTTCGGCTTCAACCATCGGCAGACCTTCCGCCGCATTATGTTCCCGGCGATGATGCGCTATGCGTTACCGGGGATTGGCAACAACTGGCAGGTTATTCTCAAAGCAACGGCGCTGGTGTCGCTGCTCGGGCTGGAAGATGTGGTGAAAGCCACGCAGCTCGCCGGCAAAAGCACGTGGGAGCCGTTCTACTTCGCGGTGGTTTGCGGGGTTATCTACCTGATATTTACGACGGTCTCTAACGGCGTGCTGCTGCTGCTCGAACGTCGCTATTCCGTAGGCGTGAAGAGGGCTGACCTGTGATAGAGATCATTCAGGAGTACTGGAAATCCCTGCTGTGGACCGACGGTTACCGTTTTACCGGCGTGGCGATCACCCTGTGGCTGCTTATCTCCTCGGTGGTGATGGGGGGCATTCTGGCCGTGTTTCTCGCCATTGCTCGAGTTTCCAGCAATAAGTTTATCAGCGGGCCGGTGTGGTTCTTTACCTACGTGTTTCGCGGTACGCCGCTTTACGTTCAGCTGCTGGTGTTTTATTCCGGTATGTACACCCTCGAAGTGGTGAAAGGCAATGAGCTGCTGAACGCCTTTTTCCGCAGCGGGCTGAACTGTACCGTGCTGGCGTTAACGCTGAACACCTGTGCTTATACCACTGAGATTTTCGCCGGGGCGATCCGCTCTGTACCGCATGGCGAAATTGAAGCGGGGCGGGCCTACGGTTTCTCAAGCTTTAAAATGTATCGCTGCATCATTCTGCCTTCCGCGCTGCGTATTGCGCTCCCTGCTTACAGCAACGAAGTTATTCTGATGCTGCACTCCACGGCGCTGGCTTTTACCGCCACGGTGCCGGATCTGCTGAAGATTGCGCGCGACATTAACTCGGCAACCTATCAGCCCTTTACCGCCTTTGGTATTGCGGCGGTGCTGTACCTGATTATTTCGTACCTGCTGATAAGTTTGTTCCGTAAAGCGGAAAGACGCTGGATGCAGCATGTCAAACCTTCTTCGACGCACTGAGAACACCATGTCTGAGAATAAATTAAACGTCATCGATCTGCACAAACGCTACGGCGAGCATGAGGTGTTGAAAGGGGTGACCCTGAAGGCCAGCGCCGGGGACGTTATTTCCATCATCGGCTCTTCCGGCTCGGGGAAAAGTACCTTCCTGCGCTGCATTAACTTCCTCGAAAAACCGAGCGCGGGCACCATCATGGTGAACGGCGAAAACATCGGCCTGGTGCGTGATAAAGACGGGCAGCTGAAGGTGGCGGATAAAAACCAGCTGCGGCTGCTGCGCACGCGACTGACGATGGTGTTCCAGCATTTCAACCTGTGGAGCCACATGACGGTGCTGGAAAACGTGATGGAAGCACCGATTCAGGTGCTGGGGCTTAGCAAGCAGGACGCGCGGGACAGGGCAGTCAAATACCTGGCGAAGGTCGGTATTGATGAGCGTCAGCAGAACAAATACCCGGTTCATCTCTCCGGCGGCCAGCAGCAGCGTGTCTCTATTGCTCGCGCATTAGCGATGGAGCCGGAAGTGCTGCTGTTTGATGAGCCAACCTCAGCGCTTGACCCGGAGCTGGTCGGGGAAGTTCTGCGTATCATGCAGAAACTCGCCGAAGAGGGTAAAACCATGGTGGTGGTCACCCACGAAATGGGCTTCGCCCGCCATGTTTCATCCCACGTTATTTTCCTCCATCAGGGGAAAATTGAGGAAGAAGGCCACCCGGATCAGCTGTTTGGCAACCCGCAAAGCCCGCGTCTACAGCAATTCCTTAAAGGGTCGCTGAAGTAATCCCCTCGTAGCCCGGCTTGCCGGGCTACGCTGTTTTACCGCGAGAAGCACGATTTTCAATTTGCTCTACGTAGTGCAGGATGGTTTTTACCTCCATCGAGGTGCGTAGCTGCAGCGCCAGATTCAGGCTATCAAGGGTTTCGGCGCTTGCGACCAGCGGTGAATCCACAGGTAGCCGCTTTTCACTCACCAGCCACTCGACAATTTTTCGCCAGCTCCAGAGCGGAGAGTTACCTTTCACCCGCTGCACCGGACCTGGGAAGTTGCCGCTGCCACGAGCCCCATCCTTCAGTAATGCAACCGCCTGGCGGGAAAGACCGGTCAGTTCTGCAATATCGCTCAGCCCCACCAGGGTTGAATCAACTGACTCTACCCGAATCTGAAGCCCCGAGGATTCCACGTCATGGATTGCTGAGAGCACCGCATGCTGCAGCGAGTCGCTTTCCCGGTCAAATTCCAGATACACCGACGTACCGTAGAAATGCACCAGCGCATCGTCGCAGTGGTTGGCAAACAGTGCATCTTCAAGCCCTGGTGTGGTGGCGGTTACCCCAGAGAGCGTCAGAGTAAAATGATACAGTGGCATTCTTGTGCCTCCTTCAAGTGAGATACTTAAGCTCAGGGTCGCGTCAGGGCCTGCAGCGATCGACCAGCCTGGTGATTTGCCTGGCATGGTTCTGCGTGTTACCCGGCGTTGACCAGACGCTCATCATGTGTTCTTGATGCCCGGAAATACCGCATCGCAGACGGCCAAAACAATGAGCGCTTCTCCCAGCAGGGATAAACACCCAGCCATGAAACACGGCGTAGCGGATAGCTTCTCGTATATGTTTATCTGGATGTTCCTTCATCAATCTTTTTCTCGCTCAGTGTGAATAGTGTGTTGACGAATGTCAACGGGGTTCGATGTGTTTAGTTCGCGAAAGACATTTATCGCTAAACATTTTTATCGTTCCGGAAACAGCTTCACAATTCGCGCAGGCGAGCGGGACAAAGGTTTGGGGTTTGCGAGCGTTATTCCACCGCATGGGGGCGGAATAAGCCCGAAGAGAGGTAAAACTTAAAAAGCGTCAGCTTCCAGCCGGTAGACCCAGTCGTCGTAGCAAACTCCGTTGATTTCGTAGGCTTGCTCAAGCATCTGGGTTCGTACAAATCCCAGCTTTTCCAGCACACGTACTGAACCGACGTTATCGGCCAGAACCCACGCATTCAGCGCTTTCACACCCGCCTGTGTGAAAGCATATTCGCATAAAGCACGTATCGCTTCGGTGGCTATCCCCTTTCCCTGCGCTTCTGGCATAAACATGTACCCGACGTCTGCCTCTTCGCGGTTATGGGGGCTTATTTTCAGGCCGATATCGCCAAGCGGGGTGGGAGAGTTGTGCAGACGAACCACAAAGGTATGCGGTGCCGTCAGACGGGTTGCGAACAGCAGGCGGTTATCTTTTTCAGAGGCCACGGCCGCAATGTAGCGCATGACCCTGGTATCTTCGCGCAGCAGACGGAAGAAATTCCAGTCCGAAGGCTGGAAGGGAGAGAGGTGGAGCCTTGGGGTAGTCACTGTCGCCATCGGTTCGCCATTCTTGTGAGCCTGGCGTTTCACTCTACCACGAGACGACAGTATTTAATCAACTGACTACGTTCTCCAGGGCTTCATCGAGGGAGTACCAACGGAACACAAAGCCAGCCTCTTCAAGACGCTTGGGTAAAGCACGTTGGCCACCCAGCACCAGCACTGAAGATTCTCCCATCATCAGGCGTATGGCCGCCGCAGGGGCGCGGAGCACCGCCGGACGGTTTAACGCATGGCCCAGGGTATGGGCGAACTGTTCGTTGCGGACCGGATAAGGAGAGACCATGTTAAATGGTCCACGGAGATCGTTATCAAGCAGCCACAGGATGCCATTGACCATATCGTCGATATGGATCCATGCCAGGTACTGCCTGCCATTGCCCATTGGACCGCCAAGGCCCAGTTTAAAAATGGGCAGCATTTTCGCCAGAATGCCACCTTCCGGTGCCAGCACCACGCCGGTACGCAGCAGGCAAACGCGGGTTTTATCGCTTTGGGCCGTACAGGCGATTTGCTCCCAGCGGGCGCAAAGTTTGTGGGTGAATTCGTTATGCGGCGGTTCTTCTTCGGTCACGACGACCTCACCTAAGTCGCCGTAGTAACCCGCGGCGGAACCACTGATGAGAATCGCTGGTGGGGATTCGCTGGCATTAATGAGATCGGCGATTTTTTGCGTGATGTTCCAGCGGCTATTGCACAGCCGCTGTTTTTGCTGTTCCGTCCAGCGTTTATCGGCGATGGGCTCGCCCGCGAGGTTGATGACCGCATCAAAGCCGTCTAACGACGTTTTATCGTTCAGGCTCTTGCAGAGGGTGACGCGGCTATCCAGTAGCTGGCGGGCTTTATCCGGATGGCGTGTGACCACGGTAACCTCATGGCCCAGCGTAAACAGGCGAGGGATCAGGTGACGACCAATCAGACCAGTACCGCCGGTTATCAGAATATTCATGCAACCTCCTGGGCTGCGCTTATCGTCGCCAGCTCATCGTCATCGACACCGAGTCGGCATAACGTAGCGCGTGAAGTTTATCGATCTCTACTTCAGCATAAGTGACCCAGTGATGTTCGCGTGCGATATCGAGCACATCCTGAGTTAATTTTTCTAATAACGAGAACCGGTTATCCTCGATATGGCGAATGATGCTCTTGGTGATAGTGCGATAGTTCAGGGCATCGTTGATATCTTCACTACCGCGGGCTTTGTCTGCCGGGTAGTGGATGACGACGTTAATGACCACGTCCTGACGGTTGGCTCGTTCTTCCTCATTGATTCCGATAAAAGTACGCAGGCGCAGATTTTTAATGCGAATAATGGCGTCTGGCTGAGACATTGCAGGCTTCCTCCGTTTATTGTCTCAGCCATCATACATGAAAGTGTGCAGCACCTTAATTTGCTTGCGCCTTCTGCATCGCCAGGATGGTCGCAGGGCGGTTTTTGATACGTTCGTACCAGTTGTTGACCGCCGGGAAGTTGTTCAGATCGATGCGCTGACGCTGGTGGGCGTTTATCCACGGCCAGCAGGCGATATCCGCAATGCTGTAATGATCGCCGCCGAGCCAGGGCGTCGCCTCCAGACGCTTATTCATCACGTTATACAAGCGCAACGTCTCCACCTGAAAACGCTCTATGGCGTACGGCACCGGTTGCGGTGCGAAGTGATTGAAATGGTGATTTTGCCCCAGCATCGGCCCAAGCCCTCCCACCTGCCAGAACAGCCATTGCAGCGTGGCGTGTCGTTCACGCAGTTCACCGTTCAGCAGTGCCCCTGTTTTCTCGGCCAGATAGAGCAGGATCTCACCGGACTCAAACAGGCTCAGCGGCGCACCCCCGTCGGCTGGCAGATGATCGACGATCGCCGGGATCTTATTATTGGGCGATATCGACAGATAATCGGGGCGAAATTGTTCGCCTTTACTGATATCTACGCGGATCAGTCGATAGTCCAGCCGGGCTTCTTCGAGAAACAGCGTTATCTTGTGTCCATTGGGTGTTGGAGCGTAATACAGATCGATCATGATGGCTTCCTTCATGGCGACTGAGGGCTTTCACATGGAGTATAGAAGCAGATCTGAAGGAGTGAATTTTGATCAGGTGACAGCTTTCACAAGAGAAGATATGGTGAGGGAATTGCCCGTCAATCGCTGAGGAAATCATGAGTAAGCCTGTTATTACGCTGTGGTCTGATGCCAATTTCTTTTCGCCTTATGTGATGTCTGTGTATGTAGCCCTGCAGGAAAAAGGCTTGCCTTTCAGCCTGAAAACGGTGGATCTCAATCGGGGAGACCACCTGAAGACTGACTGGAAAGGGTTTTCCGTGACACGGCGGGTACCGCTGCTGGAAGTCGACGCCTTCGAACTTGGCGAATCCTCCGCTATTACCGAATACCTTGATGAGCGATTTGCACCGCCGCAGTGGGAGCGACTGTACCCGCACTCGCTGGAGAATCGCGCGCTGGCGCGACAGATTCAGGCGTGGCTACGTAGCGATTTAATGCCCATTCGCGAAGAGCGTTCAACCGACGTTATTTTTGGTGGCGCTAAAAAGCCTGCGCTGAGCGAAGCCGGGCGGCAAAGTGCAGAAAAATTGTTCAGCACCGCAGAAAAATTGCTGGCCCACGGCAAACCGAATTTGTTTGGAGAGTGGTGCATTGCTGATGCCGATCTGGCGCTGATGCTTAATCGCCTGGTCATTCACGGCGACGAGGTGCCAGAGCGTCTTGCCGATTACGCCGGGTTCCAGTGGCAACGAGCCTCTGTCCAGCGCTACGTGGCGCTTTCCGCTAAACGTGCAGGCTGAATCACCTTCTGAAATCCGTTAAAATGGGGGCAGTTACTCAGGAGGATGAAATGATGAAACTGATGTTTGCATCGGATATTCATGGGTCGCTGCCCGCAGCGGAACGCGTTCTGGACATTTTTGCCCAAAGCGACGCGCAATGGCTGGTGTTGCTGGGCGACCTGCTTTATCACGGCCCGCGCAACGCGCTGCCAGAGGGGTATAACCCCGCCGGCGTCGCGGAAGTACTCAATCGTGAGGCTGCGCGAGTCATTGCTGTGCGTGGCAACTGCGACAGCGAAGTCGACCAGATGCTGCTCCACTTTCCCATTACGGCACCATGGCAGCAGATACTGACCGAACGGCAGCGCCTTTTTCTGACCCACGGCCATCTGTTTGGACCAGATAATCTTCCCGCGCTCGCCGCTGGCGATGTGCTGGTTTATGGTCATACTCATATTCCGGTTGCCGAAAAACGCGGTGAGATTTTTCATTTCAATCCAGGCTCCGTCAGCATCCCCAAAGGTGGCTTTGCCGCCAGCTACGGCGTGCTTGAGGGTGATTATTTGCAGGTTTTAGCACTCAATGATCAACAGGTTATTGCGCAGGTTGCGATTAACCCGTAATTTACCCGTCAATCTTAAGACGCGCCGCAAGAGCGCTTTTAACAGAAGGTTTCCCGATGGTGGAGCAGAGTCCTTTGGCAAGCACAGAATGGGTGGATATCGTCAGTGAAGATAACGAGGTGATCGCGCAAGCGAGCCGCGAACAGATGCGTCAGCAATGCCTGCGTCATCGCGCCACCTACATTGTTGTTCACGACGGGATGGGCAAAATCCTGGTGCAGCGCCGCACCGAGACGAAAGATTTCATGCCCGGTATGCTGGATGCCACCGCAGGCGGTGTCGTTCAGGCAGATGAGCAACTGCTGGATTCTGCACGCCGCGAAGCGGAAGAGGAGCTCGGCATTGCCGGAGTACCTTTTGCCGACCACGGTCAGTTTTACTTCGAAGATAAAAACTGCCGCGTCTGGGGAAGCCTGTTCAGCTGCGTTTCTCACGGTCCGTTTGCGCTGCAGGAAGAAGAGGTCAGCGAAGTGTGCTGGCTGACGCCGGAAGAGATAACCGCGCGTTGCGACGAGTTCACGCCAGATTCACTTAAGGCGCTGGCGCTGTGGATGAGCCGCAACGCCAGCAATGAGTCTCAGGTTGTGGAAGACGACGAGTAAGTCGTTAGCAGCTATCGCGCAGACACAGCGTTGACGCGATAGCTGAACTTTCCCGTTGTTCTTCATTCAGGCGAGCCAGCAGCGCCTTACCCGCTTCAATACCTATCTTTCTGTGTGGTACCGCCATCGTGGTCAGGGGCGGCTGACACACCCGGCTGACATCGCTGTCACCAAATCCCACAATCGCCAGATCGTCCGGCACTTTAATGCGGCGGCGCTGGCATTCATACAACGCACCGCACGCCAGTTCATCAGACACGCACACCAGGGCATCCAGTTCCGGCCACGCGAGCAGAAACTCAGGCAACTGCGCGGCTCCGGTCGAAAAGGTAGGCGGCATCGCGGCGTTAATCACCCGATTCGGCGACATATGATGACGCAGCATGGCTTTATACCAGCCCTGCAGATGCTGCTGAAAAATCCACTGCTCCTGATTGGCGCACAGCAGGCCGATATTCTGGTAGCCGCGCTGAATGAGCATCTGGGTTAGTTCGAACATCGCTGCTACGTTGTCGATGCCAATATTCATATCGATGGGATCGATACGCGTCGCACCGATCTCGATGACCGGGATCGAGGCGTTTTTGAGCCACTGGCGCACGGTATCGCTGTGCTCAACGCTCAGCAATACGGCAGCCGCAATGTTTGAGGCCAGCAGCGTTTCCAGCAGCTTCTCTTCCTGCTCAAGCCGATGGCGCGACTCCGCCAGCATAATCTGATAACCCGCAGGCTGCAGCACCTCCTGCAGGCCGGCAAACATCTCCGCGCAGCCGGATTCTCCCAGATTAGGTACCACCATGGCGATGGTCCACGACGAGGCCGAGGCGAGGGCGCTGGCGGCAAGATTTGGCATATAACCGAGCGTTTCTACCGCGGCTTCAATTTTCTCGCGTAGCTTGTCGGAAACCTGTTCAGGTGTGCGCAGCGCTCGGGAAACCGTCATCGTTCCTACACCGGCCAGCTGCGCGACATCCGCGAGGGTGACTTTGCCGGTACTGCGACGTTTTCGGGTAAGTGACATGCTTCTTCCTGAGTGAAATCACAACATTAAGTGCATGCAGTATACGCCGGAAATCCCTCTTTTTGCTGAGTAATTGCACGATGATTACGTTTTGATAGCGCTATCACAATTCTGTGATACGGATTTTTGGTAGCGCTATCTTTGTGACTATCATCACAGTTAGTCGCCGCGCCCTTGCATAAAGTTTGTTCACCTTGTTACGGGAAGGAGAACAGAATGCTAAGTCAGTGGATCCATGACGGGACGATCATGCTGGAAGAGACGGTCTCTGACTGGAGACAGGCGCTGGAACGCTGCGCGCAGCCGTTGCTGAATGCGGGGGTGATTACACCGGACTATATTACCACCATCGTTGCCCAGCAGCAGAAACTCGGCCCCTGGTATGTGCTGGCTCCCGGCCTCGCCATGCCGCATGCACGTCCGGAAGAAGGGGCAACGGGAATGGGACTTTCACTGCTGAAACTGCGTAAAGGAGTAGCCTTTGGGGCCGGGGAGTTTGACCCGGTTGACGTTATCGTGATGCTGGCCGCCCCCGACAATCACAGCCATATTGAAATGATTTCTGCGCTGGCAGAGCTATTTTCCAGCGAGGACGATTTGCAGCAACTACATCAGGCACACACCGTGGAGGAAATTAAAAACATTATTAGCCGCTTCTGATTTTTAAAATTACATCCTGACTTCTGGCATTTTACCTGCGGGTAAGATGCGGGCGACTCTACGTTAAATTAGGTGACAATAATGAAAATAATGGCGATTTGCGGATCCGGGCTCGGCAGCAGTTTTATGGTCGAGATGAATATTAAAAAAATTCTTAAAAAACTGAATATCGATGCTGATGTAGAGCACTCTGACTTATCTTCAGCGACACCAGGGGCAGCAGACCTGTTTGTAATGGCCAAAGATATTGCTGAAAGCGCCAGCGTGCCGGCACATCAACTGGTGGTCATCAGCAATATTATCGATATCAACGAGCTCGAAGAAAAATTGAGCGCCTGGTTTAGTCAACAATAACCCTGATTGCGCGAGGTGGATATGTTTATCCTTGAAACGCTAAATTTCGTTGTTGATATATTAAAAGTTCCTTCCGTGCTGGTTGGTCTTATTGCATTAATAGGCCTGGTCGCGCAGAAAAAATCATTCTCTGATGTTGTCAAAGGCACAATTAAAACCATTCTTGGTTTTATTGTTCTTGGCGGTGGCGCCACCGTACTGGTGGGTTCGTTAAATCCACTCGGCGGTATGTTTGAACATGCTTTCAGTATTCAGGGAATTATCCCGAATAATGAGGCGATAGTCTCCATTGCCCTCGAAAAATACGGTGCCTCTACGGCACTTATCATGGCATTCGGGATGGTGGCGAACATCATCGTGGCTCGCTTTACACGCCTGAAATACATCTTCCTCACCGGGCATCACACGTTCTACATGGCCTGTATGATTGGCGTGATCCTGACGGTTGCGGGGTTCGAGGGGGTAGGCCTGGTCTTTACCGGTTCGCTTATCCTGGGTCTGGTAATGGCATTTTTCCCGGCGCTGGCGCAGCGCTACATGAAGCGTATTACGGGGACCGATGATATCGCTTTCGGGCACTTTGGCACTCTGGGTTATGTACTTTCTGGCTGGATTGGCAGCGTGTGTGGCAAAGGGTCGCGTTCGACAGAAGAGATGAATCTGCCGAAGAACCTGAGCTTCCTGCGCGACAGCTCCATTTCTATTTCACTGACCATGATGGTGATTTACCTGATTATGGCGGTGAGCGCCGGTCGCGAATACGTTGAGAGCCAGTTCAGCGGCGGCCAGAACTACCTCGTATACGCCATCATTATGGCTATTACCTTCGCTGCCGGCGTGTTCATCATCCTGCAGGGCGTGCGGTTGATCCTTGCGGAAATCGTACCGGCATTTACCGGCTTTTCTGAAAAACTGGTACCCAACGCTCGTCCGGCGCTGGATTGCCCGGTGGTTTATCCCTATGCACCAAACGCCGTGCTGATTGGCTTTCTGTTCAGCTTCCTCGGTGGGCTGGTGGGGCTGTTCCTGCTCGGGCAGATGAAGCTGGTACTGATCCTGCCGGGCGTTGTCCCACACTTCTTTACCGGCGCGACTGCCGGGGTATTTGGCAACGCCACCGGCGGCCGTCGTGGCGCAATGCTTGGCGCGTTTGCCAATGGTTTGCTCATTACCTTCCTGCCTGTGCTGCTGCTGCCGGTTCTCGGGGCCATTGGCTTTGCTAACACGACGTTCTCTGACGCCGATTTCGGTGCGGTGGGCATCGTGCTTGGGAATCTGGCGCGCTATCTCTCACCGCTGGCAATTAGCGGGCTGGTGGTGGCGCTGTTCATTATCCTCGTGGCGCACAACGTCGTGAAAGGTAAATCTGCCGGCAACGGCGCACAGCAAAAAACGGGGGCGAAATCATAATGTCTACTGAAATTACTCAACTGGCGCGCGATATCCGCGTGGCTACCCTGAAGTCGCTGACCCAGCTTGGCTTTGGTCACTACGGCGGCTGTATGTCGGTGGTGGAAACGCTGGCGGTGCTTTACGGCGACGTGATGCGTATTGACCCGGCCGACCCGGACTGGCCCGAGCGCGACTACTTTGTGCTGTCGAAGGGGCATGCTGGTCCGGCGCTGTACAGTACGCTTGCGATTAAGGGCTACTTTCCTGTTGCAGAGTTGAGCACGCTTAACCAGAACGGTACCCGGCTGCCGAGCCATCCGGACCGGTTGAAAACCCGCGGCGTGGATGCGACCACCGGTTCACTGGGGCAGGGGATTTCGATTGCCGCCGGGATGGCGCTTTCCCATAAGCTTGCCGGACGTCGCAATCGCGTGTTCTGTATCGTCGGCGACGGTGAGCTTAACGAAGGGCAGTGCTGGGAGGCGTTCCAGTTTATCGCCCACCATCAGCTCAACAACCTGCTGGTATTCGTGGACTGGAACAAACAGCAGCTCGACGGCGAGCTCGACGACATCATCCGTCCGTTCGATCTCGAGGGTAAATTCCACGCCTTTGGTTTTGACGTCCACACCGTAAAGGGCGATGACATCCCCGCGCTGCAGGCGATTGCCAGACCGGTGCTGGAGCCAGGTGCGCGACCACGGCTGGTCATTCTCGACAGTATTAAAGGCCAGGGCGTGCCGTATCTTGAGCAGCTCAGCAATTCTCACCATCTGCGCCTGACGGAAGCAACGAAGCAGATACTCAACGAGACTATTCAACAACTGGAGGCCACACATGATTAAGGTTGCCCCGGGCGGGGAAAAAGACGCCATCGAAATGCGCAAAGTGTACGCCGGGTTTGTTGCCGGGCAGATAGCGGCGAACAGCGGCATTATTGCGCTTGAGGCGGATCTGATGAGCTCAATGGCGATGGATGGCGTGCAGCGTGAGCATCCGCAGCATGTAATTAACTGTGGGATCATGGAAGCGAACGTGATTGGAACGGCGGCAGGGCTTTCGCTCACCGGGCGTAAACCTTTCGTGCATACCTTTACCGCTTTCGCCAGCCGCCGCTGTTTTGACCAGTTATTCATGTCGCTCGACTATCAGCGCAACAACGTGAAAGTGATTGCCTCGGACGCCGGGGTTACAGCCTGCCATAACGGCGGTACCCATATGTCGTTTGAAGATATGGGGATTGTTCGCGGGCTGGCGCATTCAGTGGTCCTCGAAGTTACCGACGCGGTGATGTTTAAGGACATCCTTAATCAGCTTATCGATCTTGAAGGATTCTACTGGGTGCGCACCATCCGCAAGCAGGCCCCGACGGTCTATCAGGAAGGTTCACACTTCACGATTGGCAAGGGTAATGTACTGCGCGAGGGGGAAGATATCACGCTCATCGCCAACGGCATCATGGTGGCAGAAGCGCTTGAAGCGGCACGACGGCTGGAGCGAGACGGTATCAGCGCCGCGGTTATCGACATGTTTACGCTGAAACCTATCGATCGCATGCTGGTAAAAAACTATGCCGAGAAAACCGGGCGTATCGTCACCTGTGAAAACCACAGTATTCACAACGGGCTTGGGTCGGCGGTGGCTGAAGTGCTGGTGGAAACCTGCCCGGTGCCGATGCGTCGTGTGGGGGTGAAAGAGCGCTATGGCCAGGTGGGAACGCAGGATTTCCTGCAACAGGAGTATGGCCTGACGGCGGATGACATCGTGAAGGTGGCGAGAGAGCTGCTGTAGTAAATAAACCCGCCTCTGAGGTTTCAGAGGCGGGTGTTTATTATTATTGTTTCGTTACGCTAACATTGGTGAACATAAAGGTCGTTTGGTACGAGGCATAAAACTCAACTTTAAATTCAGTATATTTTTCAGCTACGTTAAAATTAAAAGTGTTGGTATTCCAGATGTTTTGATTATAATTCACAGGCATATTCGGAAAAATAATAAATTCCCAACCACCGCTTTGATTTTGTCCCCAGACTCGAACGGAACAATTCGGGCCTACGTAGCAACTACGGAACGTCAGCGTGTAGTCACCTGCTGCACGGGGCACGACTTGGGTTAATCCTGTTGCATTACCAACGGCGATTTTTGCATAGTTATCCCCTGGAGGATTATGCACAATAGTCACGTATTCTGGTGAACTGGTACGCCAGTGGACCAGTTCTTCTGCAAAGCTGCCGTCAATAATTAAATTCTCAGTACTCATTTTTCTACTCCAGTCAGGGATAATTTAGAACCATACATTCGAGAATGGTAATTTACTGGAGCTCGAGATCGGAGGTTGACTAGCGGAGAGGCAGTGTTGCCTTATTTTTGGACATTTCAGTTTGAACGCAAATAAAAAGGCCGGTCATTGCTGACCGGCCTTTTTGATTAAAAAGAAAAATTACTTCTCTTGCTGTGAAGACTGGATCGCGGTCAGTGCGATGGTGTAGACAATATCGTCTACCAGCGCGCCACGAGACAGGTCGTTCACCGGCTTGCGCATACCCTGCAGCATCGGCCCGATGGAGATCAGGTCGGCAGAGCGCTGTACCGCTTTGTAGGTGGTGTTACCGGTGTTCAGATCCGGGAAGATGAACACGGTAGCGCGACCAGCAACCGGCGAGTTCGGCGCTTTGGATTTCGCAACGTCAGCCATCACGGCGGCATCGTACTGCAGCGGGCCGTCGATCATCAGGTCAGGACGTTTTTCCTGAGCGATACGAGTTGCTTCACGAACTTTCTCTACGTCGCTACCTGCACCAGAGGTGCCGGTGGAGTAGGAGAGCATCGCTACGCGCGGTTCGATACCGAAGGCGATCGCGGAGTCAGCAGACTGGATGGCGATTTCAGCCAGCTGTTCTGCGGTTGGATCCGGGTTGATCGCACAGTCACCGTAAACGTAAACCTGTTCCGGCAGCAGCATGAAGAACACGGAAGAAACCAGCGAGCTGCCTGGCGCAGTTTTGATAAGCTGCAGCGGCGGACGGATGGTGTTTGCGGTGGTGTGAACAGCACCGGAAACCAGACCGTCAACTTCATCCTGCTCCAGCATCAGGGTGCCCAGCACCACGTTGTCTTCCAGCTGTTCGCGGGCAACGGCTTCAGTCATGCCTTTGCTCTTACGCAGCTCAACCAGACGACCCACATAGCTCTCGCGAACTACTTCTGGATCGACGATTTCGATGCCAGCGCCCAGCTCAACGCCCTGGTCAGCCGCAACGCGGTTGATAGCGTCCGGGTTGCCCAGCAGTACGCAGGTCGCGATACCACGTTCAGCACAGATGGCTGCTGCTTTCACGGTACGCGGCTCGTCGCCTTCTGGCAGAACAACACGTTTGCCGGCTTTACGCGCCAGCTCGGTCAGCTGGTAGCGGAAGGCTGGCGGAGACAGACGACGGCTGCGCTCGGAGGTAGCGGTCAGAGACTCAACCCAATCGGCGTTAACGTAGTTAGCGACGTACTCCTGAACTTTCTCGATGCGTGCGAGGTCATCAACCGGAACTTCCAGGTTGAAGCTCTGCAGGCTCAGAGAGGTCTGCCAGGTGTTGGTGTTCACCATGAATACCGGCAGGCCAGTCGCGAATGCACGCTCGCACAGCTTGGAGATGCGCGCGTCCATGTCGTAACCACCGGTCAGCAGGATGGCACCGATCTCAACGCCGTTCATCGCTGCCAGGCAGGCTGCAACCAGCACGTCCGGACGGTCAGCGGAGGTCACCAGCAGGGAGCCCGGGCGGAAGTGTTCCAGCATGTGCGGGATGCTGCGCGCGCAGAAGGTCACGGATTTCACGCGGCGGGTTTTGATATCGCCTTCGTTAACCACGGTCGCATTCAGATGACGCGCCATATCGATAGCACGGGTAGCGATCAGATCGAAGCTCCACGGCACCGCGCCCAGAATTGGCAGCGGGCTGGAAGCCTGCAGCGCAGCCGGGTCAATCTTCACGACTTTCGCTTTGGAAGAATCGTCAAAGATTTCGGACAGGTCAGGACGAGTACGGCCCTGCTCATCAACCGGAGCGTTCAGCTTGTTGATGATAACACCGGTGATGCTGGTGTTTTTCGCGCCGCCGAAGCTGCTGCGAGTCAGTTCGATACGCTCGTTCAGCTGTTCCTGGGTATCAGTACCCTGGGACATCACGAACACGATTTCCGCGTTCAGCGTTTTGGCGATTTCGTAGTTCAGAGACTGCGCGAACTGATGTTTGCGAGTCGGCACCAGGCCTTCAACCAGCACCACTTCAGCATCCTGAGTGTTGGCGTGGTAGTTGGCGATGATCTCTTCCATCAGCACGTCTTTCTGGTTGCTGGAGAGCAGAGATTCAACGTGGTTCATGTTCATCGGCTCTGCGGCCGGAACTGAAGAGTTGGCGCGAACGATAGCGGTGGTCTGGTCTGGCGCATCGCCACCAGCACGCGGCTGGGCGATAGGTTTGAATACGCTCAGACGAACGCCTTTACGTTCCATCGCGCGGATAACACCGAGGCTGACGCTGGTCAGGCCTACGCTGGTACCTGTCGGGATCAGCATAATAGTACGGGACACGATTTATCCTCTTTCGTAACCGCCAGGACGGCGGGTGACAAAAACAGCACCGCCAGCGTAGGCTGGCGGTGTGGAATCAGGCGGTCAGACGGCTGGCGTCTTGCGCGATAACCAGTTCTTCGTTGGTCGGGATGACCACGGCAGGACGGGTACCTTCTTTGTTGATGAAGCCAGACTTGCCGAAACGGGCAGCCAGGTTACGCTCGTGATCAACTTCGAAGCCCAGTACGCCCAGTTTGCCCAGGGACAGCTCGCGTACCATTGCAGCGTTTTCACCGATACCACCGGTGAAGACAACGGCGTCCAGGCGACCGTCCATCAGTGCACTGTAGGAACCGATGTACTTCGCCAGACGGTGGCAGTAAACGTCCATTGCACGTTTAGCGTCTTCTTTCGTCGCGTAGTTGTCTTCAACGTAGCGGCAATCGCTGGTGACTTCGGTCAGACCCAGCAGACCAGATTCTTTGGTCAGCATTTTGTTGATCTGATCGATGCTCAGCCCTAAGTTGTCGTGCAGGAAGAAAATGATTGCCGGGTCGATGTCACCGGTACGGGTGCCCATCACCAGGCCTTCCAGCGGGGTCAGACCCATAGAGGTGTCGACACACTGGCCGTTACGGATAGCGGAAACGGAACCACCGTTGCCCAGGTGGCAGGTGATGATGTTCAGTTCTTCAACCGGCTTGTTCAGCATTTTCGCGGCTTCTTGAGTCACGAAGTAGTGGCTGGTGCCGTGGAAACCGTAACGACGAACGCCGTGCTCTCTGTACAGGTTGTACGGCAGGGCGTACAGGTAAGATTCTTCCGGCATGGTCTGGTGGAACGCGGTGTCGAACACGGCAACGTTCTTATCTTTCAGACCCGGGAAGGATTTCAGCGCTTCGGTGATACCGATCAGGTGAGCCGGGTTGTGCAGCGGTGCAAACGGCGCCGCGTCTTTGATACCCTGGATGACGGTTTCGTCGATAACCACGGAGCTGGTGTATTTTTCGCCGCCGTGAACAATACGGTGACCAATTGCGGTCAGCTGGGCGGACAGTTCTGGTTTTTGTGCCAGAATAGTGTTAACGATAAAGTTCAGCGCTTCGCTGTGAGCTGCTCCTGCACCGAGGGCTGCTTCTTGCTTGCTACCGTCTAATTTCCATTTGATGCGTGCTTCAGGCAGATGGAAACATTCGGCCAAACCAGAGAGATACTCTTCACCGTTGGTCGCATCGATGATGGCGAATTTCAGAGAGGAGCTACCGCAGTTCAGAACCAGTACTAACTTACTCGACATGGAAGTACCTATTAGTGATACGTGGCTAAAAAAACGTCAGTGAGTCATAAAGCGTAGCGCAGGATGAGGCTGACATTTATGATTAACATCATGCCTTGTTCTTGTTTTGGGCACGATGAAGGAAATACCTGTTGATTCTATGTCATTTTGCACAATTTTCAGCCAGTGGCATAATATGCAATAATTTGACAAGCCAGGAGAACGGGTCTATGCCCATCTCAGGCTGGCACAGGATACCCGATCGTAGGGGGCAATGACAAAATCTTTTGAACGTTGTCAAACCCAGTTGTGGTTTTGTAAGTTTTTTTTAATTTTTGCATGTGAAGTTGAGGTAACGCCATGTCGACATCCGAAAATCGCCCGGTTAGTTTTTTTAGCTTGTTCCGCCGGGGACAGCACTATTCAAAGACGTGGCCAATGGATAAACGCCTGGCGCCGGTGTTTGTTGAGAACCGCGCCATTCGTATGACGAAATATGCCATTCGCCTGATGCCGCCGATTGCGGTCTTCACCCTCTGCTGGCAAATTGCGCTGGGGGGACAACTCGGCCCGGCGGTTGCTACGGCGCTGTTTGCCCTGAGCCTGCCAATGCAGGGACTCTGGTGGTTGGGTAAGCGTTCGGTTACGCCGTTACCACCGACCATTCTCAACTGGTTCTACGAAGTTCGCGGGAAATTACAGGAAGCGGGGCAGGCGCTGGCGCCGGTCGAAGGCAAGCCAGATTACCAGGCTTTAGCTGACACGCTTAAGCGCGCCTTCAAACAACTGGATAAAACTTTCCTTGATGATTTGTAATTGACGCGCAAAAACGCATATAAAAGAAGACACACAATGTGTGTCTTTTTTTTTGCTGCGAAAAGCAACAGGAGTCAAAAATGGAAATGACTAACGCTCAACGCCTCATTTTGTCGAACCAGTACAAAATGATGACCATGCTCGATCCCGACAACGCCGAGCGTTACCGCCGTCTGCAAACGATCATTGAGCGCGGCTATGGGCTACAGATGCGCGAACTGGATCGTGAGTTCGGCCAACTGACGGAAGAGACCTGCCGCACGATCATCGACATCATGGAGATGTATCACGCGCTGCACGTTTCGTGGACTAACCTGAAAGATGCCAGCACCATTGATGAGCGTCGCGTGACGTTCCTGGGCTTCGACGCCGCCACAGAAGCCCGCTACCTTGGTTATGTACGCTTTATGGTCAACGTGGAAGGACGCTATGCGCACTTCGACGCCGGGACCCACGGCTTCAACGCCCAGACCCCGATGTGGGAAAAATACCAGCGCATGCTGAGCGCCTGGCACGCCTGCCCACGTCAGTATCACCTGAGCAGCAACGAGATTAACCAGATTATTAATGCCTGACGGAGGCGCTTGTGCAGTGTAAAGGTTTCCTGTTTGATTTGGATGGCACGCTGGTGGATTCCCTGCCGGTAGTCGAACGTTCATGGTGCCATTGGGCGGACAGGCACGGCCTGAGCCATGAAGAAGTACTTGATTTTATTCATGGTAAACAAGCGATTACCTCTTTGCGCCACTTCCTGCCGGGAAAAAACGAGGCGGAAATCAAAGCCGAGTTCGCTTTCCTCGAGCAAATGGAAGCCGCTGATACGGATGGGATTACTGCGCTGCCTGGGGCACTGGCGCTACTGACCCACCTTAACGACAAGGGCATTCCGTGGGCCATTGTGACGTCCGGGACGGTACCGGTCGCCCATGCGCGTCACAGGGCCGCAGGTTTGCCGAAGCCGGAAGTGTTTGTCACCGCTGAACGCGTGGCGCGCGGTAAGCCGGAGCCGGACGCTTACCTGCTGGGGGCTGAACTGCTCGGCCTGACACCCGCGGAGTGTGTGGTGGTGGAAGATGCCGAGGCGGGCGTTATCTCAGGGCTGGCGGCAGGATGTCATGTTATTGCCGTCAATGTCCCTGCCGGGTCGCCCTGCCTTGCGCAGGTGGACCTGGTGCTGACGTCACTCACTGCGCTTGAGGTCGTCAAACAGGCCGACGGCACGGCGAGCGTGGCGCTGAAAGCGTAAAGCTATGATTTAGCCCCGGTTCACCGGGGCTTTTTTATGGCACTATTTCTTTCCCCTCATCTGACAAGGACATGTTGTGAATGGTGAACTGATTTGGGTGCTGTGTTTGCTGGCGGTTGCCGTCGTGCTTTTTGCCACTGGCAAAGTCCGCATGGATGCGGTGGCGCTGCTGGTTATCGTCGCATTTGTTTTAAGCGACACCCTCACGCTTAGCGAAGCCTTCTCTGGCTTCAGCGATCCCAACGTTATTCTTATCGCCGCGCTGTTTATTATCGGCGACGGACTGGTGCGCACCGGTGTGGCTACCAAAATGGGTGCCTGGCTGGTGAAGATTGCCGGTAGCAGCGAAACCAAAATGTTGATTTACCTGATGCTGACCGTGGCCGGGCTCGGGGCGTTTATGAGCTCTACCGGGGTGGTGGCGATTTTTATTCCGGTGGTGCTGAGTGTCTCCATGAAGATGCAGACATCGCCGTCCCGGTTGATGATGCCGCTCAGCTTCGCCGGGCTTATCAGTGGCATGATGACGCTTGTCGCGACGCCGCCAAACCTGGTGGTAAACAGTGAGCTTGTCCGCGAAGGGCTGCACGGTTTTAGCTTCTTTAGCGTCACCCCGATCGGGCTGATAGTGCTGGTACTGGGCATCATCTATATGCTGCTGATGCGCTTTATGCTCAAAGGAGAGGATCCACAGGCGCAACGAGATGGCTGGCGTCGGCGCACCTTCCGCGATCTGATTCGTGACTACGGGCTCACCGGCCGTGCGCGTCGCCTTGCGATCCGCCCCGGTTCGCCGATGATTGGCCAGCGGCTCGACGATCTTCGCCTGCGTGAACGTTACGGTGCGAACGTTATCGGGGTAGAGCGCTGGCGGCGTTTTCGCCGGGTTATCGTCAACGTGAACGGTGTCTCTGAGTTCCGTGCTCGCGACGTACTGCTGATTGATATGTCGGCGGCGGAGGTCGATCTGCGCCAGTTCTGTAGCGAACAGATGCTCGAGCCTATGGTGCTGCGCGGAGAGTATTTCTCCGATCAGGCGCTGGACGTCGGCATGGCGGAAGTGTCGCTGATACCGGATTCTGAATTATTAGGGAAAACGGTGCGTGAAATTGGTTTTCGTACCCGCTACGGTCTTAATATCGTTGGCCTAAAGCGCGGCGGTGAAGCGCTGGAGGGCACGGTGGTGGATGAACCCATCGAGCTGGGTGACATTCTGCTGGTGGTGGGTAACTGGAAGCTCATTACTCAGCTGGCGCAAAAAGGACGCGATTTTGTGGTGCTTAATCTCCCGGTTGAAGAGAGCGAGGCATCGCCTGCCCACAGCCAGGCACCGCACGCTATTTTCTGCCTGGTACTGATGGTGGCGCTGATGCTGACGGATGAAATCCCGAACCCGGTGGCCGCGATTATAGCCTGTCTGCTGATGGCGAAGTTTCGTTGCGTTGATGCCGAGAGCGCTTACAAGGCGATCCACTGGCCGAGCATTATTCTGATTGTCGGGATGATGCCTTTTGCCCTTGCGTTACAGAAAACCGGTGGGGTTGATCTTATTGTTCACGGATTGATGAGCGTGGGGGGTGACCAGGGGCCGTACCTGATGCTCGGCTGCCTGTTCGTGATGTGTGCCGCGATTGGCCTCTTTATTTCGAACACCGCGACAGCGGTGCTAATGGCACCGATTGCCCTGGCGGCGGCAAAATCGATGGGGGTATCGCCGTATCCGTTTGCAATGGTGGTGGCCATGGCGGCTTCGGCGGCCTTTATGACTCCGGTATCGTCGCCGGTGAATACGCTGGTGCTGGGGCCTGGTAACTACACCTTTAGTGATTTCGTAAAAATTGGCGTACCGTTCACCCTGCTGGTGATGGTGGTGTCGGTGCTGTTCATCCCGGTGTTATTCCCGTTCTGAGTGTCACTCTGAAATCCCCTCTCCTGCGGGAGAGGGGGTCAGGCAACTTAGTCCTACAGCGGTGAATCCTGGCTGATTTCATCCAGTGACAGATGGAAGCTTGGAACGAACACCTGTACAAAATAGTCCATCTCATCGCTTCGGCGCTCTTCCAGCGTTTTCTCCAGCCGGGATTTCGCCAGCAGGAACTCGTTATTACCGGCAGAGAGTTCCTCCAGACATTTCAGGTAGGCGCACAGGGCATCGGCCTGTTTGACTATCGACTTTTCCTCGGCGCTGTACTGGCTTTCGTCGATCAGCGGCTCGAAGATATCCCGCAGCTCATCGGGCACCATATCAACCAGCTTCTGCTGGGCAATCTTTTCGATGGCTTTATATTCCTGGGCGATCTGCGAATTAAAATACTTCACCGGGGTTGGGAGATCGCCGGTCAGCACCTCTGAGGCGTCGTGATACATCGCCAGCAGAGCAATACGCTCGGCGTTGACGTGGCCATTAAATTTACGGTTCTTAATTGCTGCCAGCGCGTGGGCCACCATGGCGACCTGTAGACTATGTTCAGAGACGTTTTCAGTCCGCACATTGCGCATTAGCGGCCAGCGGTTGATTAACTTCAGACGGGAGAGATGGGCAAAGAAATGGCTCTGGCTCATAGTTTTCCTGATATCCGTTACAACATCAGAACCATTGTGCGCAGAGTTGACCGCCGGATGCAAATCCGACGGCCAAGAGGATTATCGCTGATGATATCCGGAAAGGAAGCGACCGAAGCGGGAGATGGACATCTCCAGATCGTCGATGCGCGGCAGGGTCACGATACGCACGTGATCCGGCCACGGCCAGTTAAAGGCCGTTCCCTGAACCAGCAGCACTTTTTCCTGCAGCAGGAAGTCGAGCACCATTTTCTGGTCATCGTGGATGTTAAAGCGTTTGGCATCAATTTTCGGGAACATGTACAGCGCGCCTTTCGGCTTCACGCAGGAGACGCCGGGGATCTCGTTGATAAGCTCCCACGCGCGGTTGCGCTGCTCGTACAGACGGCCGCCGGGCACGATGAATTCGCTGATGCTCTGATAGCCACCGAGCGCGGTCTGAATCGCGTGCTGGGCAGGGACGTTGGCGCAAAGGCGCATAGAGGCGAGCATCTCCAGCCCCTCAATGTAGCCTTTGGCGTGTTTTTTCGGGCCGTTCAGTACCATCCACCCCTGACGGAATCCCGCCACACGGTAGGTTTTCGACAGGCCGTTAAACGTGATGGTCAGCAGGTCCGGCGCCAGGGCAGCGATGGAGTGGTGCTGCGCTTCATCGTAAAGAATTTTGTCGTAGATTTCGTCGGCGAAAATAATCAGGTTGTGCTCGCGGGCGATCTCGACAATCTCCAGCAGCAGTTCTTTGGAGTACACCGCACCGGTTGGGTTGTTCGGGTTAATGATCACGATACCGCGGGTACGCGGAGTGATTTTAGCGCGAATATCATCGAGGTCCGGGAACCAGTCTGACTCTTCGTCGCACAGGTAATGCACCGCTTTGCCGCTTGAGAGCGATACCGCTGCGGTCCACAGCGGATAATCCGGGGCTGGGACCAGCATTTCATCACCGCTGTTCAGCAGTGCCTGCATCGCCTGCACGATAAGCTCGGAAACGCCGTTACCGATGTAGATATCTTCAACGGTCACATCACGCATACCACGCGCCTGATAATGCTGCATGATAGCTTTACGGGCGGAGTAAAGACCTTTTGAGTCGCAGTAGCCCTGCGCGGTTGGCAGGTTACGAATCACGTCAACCAGGATTTCGTCCGGGGCGTCAAAGCCGAAGGGCGCGGGGTTGCCGATGTTCAGTTTAAGAACTTTGTTGCCTTCTTCTTCAAGACGTTTGGCTTCTTTAAGAACCGGGCCGCGGATGTCGTAACAGACATTATCAAGTTTGCTGGATTTTTCGATGGGTGACATGAATCGTTGACCTTTTAGCTATTGTCGTGACTCCCTGCCGTGGAAGTCAGCACGGAATAATGTACTCCCCATAGGGGGGATTTTGAAGGGTCAACAGAAGAAGATTTTGTGTTGTTAGAATATTCCACCTAATCTCTTTCGCTGCAATGCTCTGTTACTGTGGCGTTATCTTGCAGGTAATTGCGTTTTGTCTGGTGATATCTGCGGCTTTATGCCGGTTGCGTTGAATTTTATGCTGATTAAAAAATGTTGTTTCTCACCGACTGGGTAAAGCAGGAGGAGGGATATGGGAGGTTTTTGCGTAGTCAGCGATTCGGTTTAATACTGATAACTGTGAAGGCATTGTTAAGTAATGTTAATGAAAGAATATTTAAACAATTAATAAATTTTATTATTTGCAAAGATATTTGTCTCTTTTGTTATTTAGATTAAAGAGCTTTGATTCTTAACAGAAATTTTGTGTAAGATTATACCCAATAACACTTATAAATATAATGGTTTTGGGTTAGGATACAGAGGTTAATTACTATAAAGGCGTGTTTAAACAGCCTATAAACAGTGAATTAACTATATAACTATTTGTTATTGTTAGTATTTTTGTTTTTTCTTGTTCTGGATAGAATTATCCTGGCTGCGCCAGGCCTGTAAAGAAAGTATGCCGTGCCTGCAAATTTCTTGCATGACTTCACATTAATTTGAAGACTTCGATTATTTCAGAAAAGCAAGAATAAACAAAAATATAGCTAGGGGTCTGCCCGTGCGCGGCAGACAGGCAAATTGCGTGCAATAACGCTTCATTCAGGTGTTCTTCTGGCATCACGTGTCTGAAAGAATCGATTCAAACGGTAATGCCTGAAGTTTTGAGCACAGCATTAACCAGGCAGGTAAGCACCAGCAACCTGTAAGTGAATAAATATGATAACTGCAAATCGTCCGATACTGAATCTCGACCTCGATCTGCTAAGAACTTTCGTTGCGGTCGCTGATCTGAATACTTTCGCTGCTGCAGCCTCTGCAGTAGGTCGTACCCAGTCCGCCGTTAGTCAGCAGATGCAGAGACTGGAACAACTCGTAGGTAAAGAGTTATTTGCCCGTCACGGGCGGAACAAATTGTTGACGGAGCATGGGATCCAGCTGTTGGGATACGCCAGAAAGATTCTCCGTTTTAATGATGAAGCATGCACATCGCTAATGTTTAGCAACCTGCAGGGCACGCTGACGATAGGTGCTTCTGATGAATCTGCAGATACTATCCTGCCGTTTCTCCTTAATCGGATAAGTTCGGTTTACCCTAAGCTAGCGCTGGATGTTCGCGTGAAACGTCATGCTGAAATGGCGGATATGCTGCACAGTAACGAAGTGGATCTGGTGCTGACCTCTCATCGTCTGGCGTCGTTTGACAGCCACACGCTGAGAACATCGCCAACGCTCTGGTACTGTGCCGCAGAATATGTGATGCAACCGGGCGAAGCCGTACCGCTGGTGCTGCTGGATGACCCCAGCCCGTTTCGCGACATCATTCTTGAATCGCTTGATGCGGCGCGTATTCCGTGGCGCCTGGCGTATGTCGCCTCAACGCTTGCTGCCGTTCGTGCTGCCGTTAAGGCCGGGTTAGGCGTAACTGCGCGTCCGGTTGAGATGATGAGCCCGGATCTGCGGGTACTGGGAAAATCTGACGGGCTTCCCGTGTTACCCGATACCGAGTATCTGTTGAGCCGCAACGGTCAGAGCCAGAACGAACTGGTTGATGTGATTTTTCAGGCGATTGAAGAGCAGCATAACCCGTGGTCGCAGTTCCGCCATTATACCCCGGAAGGGGGAGGGGATACCCGTACGGTTGAAGAGGATTTTGGGTAACAAACTCGCCGAAATCTGGTAACAAAATGTAAGTTTAAAAAATAGCCGTCGTCGCTGGTTTTCTGCACGATGGCTTTTTTTTTGCATGTTTAACCAGCAACTGTTGGAATCTTCGCCGCTTTGTTGCTGATTTTCATTCACTTAGTGAACACTTTCGCGACGTGATGTTTATTTTCTCTCCCTGCTCAGAACGGGCTGCTAATGTTAAAAAAACGGCTTTTTTGTTGCTGTTTTCTTGGGGCAATTAACAGAAGCGTGTCTCAGATCAAGAAAATACTCCTCAATAGGGGGAGGAATCGCGGTCAAATCCTGTCAAAATAGAAGGGCAAATCTCGTTTACGCCTGGCACGGACACGATTCAACAGCGTTAAATCCTGACGGTGATTTCGAAAAAATCGCGCTAAAGGGCATTTAATGTTAATGAAATGCATCCGGTGTAAACTAATGTGAGGAAACTTTTGTTAAAGTTGACAAAAGGTTATAGAAAGGAGTAAAAAGCCACAGCGTTTTGCTGTCTAAGTCACTTTTTCAGACAGTCTTTGTAAGGCTTTTTTATTCCTCCCCATGAATCTGTGGCGTTCATCTGCCAGCAAGAGCAGAGATTTTGGCGCTACCTATTTGGTTAAGCAATGCGTATGTCAACATCCACTGAAGTCATCGCTCATCACTGGGCTTTCGCTATATTTCTCATCATCGCCATCGGCTTGTGCTGTTTCATGTTGATTGGTGGTTGGTTCCTTGGCGGTCGCGCCCGCGCGCGTAGTAAAAACACCCCATTTGAATCGGGCATCGACTCCGTTGGCTCTGCCCGCTTACGCCTTTCTGCGAAGTTCTATCTGGTCGCCATGTTCTTCGTCATCTTCGACGTGGAAGCGCTCTATCTGTACGCATGGTCAACCTCCATCCGTGAAAGCGGCTGGGTAGGATTTGTAGAAGCAGCTATTTTCATTTTAGTGCTGCTGGCTGGTCTGGTTTACCTCGTTCGTATTGGCGCGCTGGACTGGACGCCTGCACGTTCACGCCGCACGCTGGTAAATCAGGAAACCGACAGCGCCACTAACCGTCATATGCAGTAAAAGCGAGGCAATAAGATGGATTATACGCTCACCCGCATAGATCCTAACGGTGAGAACGACCGTTACCCCCTGCAAAAACAGGAGATCGTAACCGACCCCCTGGAGCAAGAAGTTAATAAAAATGTGTTCATGGGTAAGCTCCATGACATGGTGAACTGGGGCCGTAAGAACTCAATCTGGCCGTATAACTTCGGCCTTTCTTGCTGCTACGTGGAAATGGTGACGTCATTCACTGCGGTGCATGACGTTGCGCGTTTTGGTGCCGAGGTACTTCGTGCTTCCCCGCGTCAGGCTGACCTGATGGTGGTTGCGGGTACTTGCTTCACCAAAATGGCGCCGGTTATTCAGCGTCTGTATGACCAGATGCTGGAGCCTAAGTGGGTCATTTCCATGGGGGCCTGTGCGAACTCCGGCGGCATGTACGACATTTATTCTGTTGTACAGGGCGTGGATAAGTTTATTCCAGTGGATGTTTACATCCCTGGCTGCCCGCCGCGTCCGGAAGCCTACATGCAAGCGCTGATGCTGCTGCAGGAGTCCATCGGTAAAGAGCGCCGTCCGCTGTCGTGGGTGGTTGGCGATCAGGGTGTGTACCGCGCCAATATGCAGTCCGAACGCGAGCGTAAGCGCGGCGAACGTATTGCAGTAACGAATCTGCGTACACCAGACGAGATTTAATTTGCGCCTGTGGGCCGTGGAATCACTCTTCGCAGACGACAATAAATAGCGCGAAGCCACGCCCAACCACCACAGACCTTTTGCAATGGTGAACAATATGACCGATTTAACCGCGCACGACGCACCAGCATGGAGCACCCGGGACCACCTGGATGATCCAGTGATTGGCGAACTGCGCAACCGTTTTGGGCCGGATGCCTTTACTGTTCAGCCTACCCGCACCGGGGTACCCGTTGTTTGGGTTAAACGCGAACAGCTGCTCGAAGTGGTCGATTTCCTGAAGAAGTTGCCAAAGCCTTATGTGATGCTGTTTGACTTACACGGCATGGACGAGCGCCTGCGCACCCACCGCGACGGTTTACCGGCCGCGGATTTTTCCGTTTTCTACCATCTGATTTCAGTAGACCGCAACCGCGACATCATGCTCAAGGTGGCGTTGTCTGAAAACGATCTGCACGTCCAGACCCTCACCAAACTGTTCCCGAACGCCAACTGGTATGAGCGTGAAACCTGGGAAATGTTCGGTATTACCTTCGATGGCCACCCGCACCTGACGCGTCTGCTGATGCCGCCGACCTGGGAAGGCCACCCGCTGCGTAAAGACTACCCGGCGCGCGCCACCGAATTCGATCCGTTTGAGCTGACTAAAGCAAAACAAGATCTGGAGATGGAAGCGCTGACCTTCAAGCCGGAAGACTGGGGCATGAAGCGCAGCACCGAGAACGAGGACTTCATGTTCCTTAACCTCGGCCCGAACCACCCGTCCTCGCACGGTGCGTTCCGTATCGTTCTTCAGCTCGACGGTGAAGAGATAGTCGACTGCGTTCCTGACATCGGCTACCACCACCGTGGCGCTGAGAAGATGGGCGAGCGTCAGTCCTGGCACAGCTACATTCCGTATACCGACCGTATCGAATACCTCGGCGGCTGCGTGAACGAAATGCCATACGTGCTGGCCGTTGAAAAACTGGCAGGTATTACTACCCCGGATCGCGTTAACGTGATTCGCGTGATGCTCTCCGAACTGTTTCGCATCAACAGCCACCTGCTGTATATCTCCACGTTCATTCAGGACGTCGGCGCGATGACCCCCGTGTTCTTCGCCTTTACCGACCGTCAGAAGATTTATGATGTGGTGGAAGCGATCACCGGTTTCCGTATGCACCCGGCCTGGTTCCGTATCGGCGGCGTCGCGCACGACCTGCCGCGCGGCTGGGACAAGCTGCTGCGTGATTTCCTCGACTGGATGCCGAAGCGTCTGGACTCTTACGAGAAAGCCGCGCTGCGTAACACCATTCTCAAAGGTCGTTCCCAGGGCGTTGCCGCTTACGGCAAGAAAGAGGCGCTGGACTGGGGTTGTACCGGCGCTGCGCTGCGCGCCACCGGTATCGACTTCGACGTGCGTAAAGCGCGTCCATACTCTGGCTACGAAAACTTCGACTTTGAAGTCCCGGTTGGCGGCGGCGTGTCCGACTGCTATACCCGCGTGATGCTGAAAGTGGAAGAGCTGCGTCAGAGCCTGCGCATTCTTGAGCAGTGCCTCAAGAACATGCCGGAAGGGCCGTTCAAAGCGGATCACCCGCTGACGACTCCGCCGCCGAAAGAGCGCACGCTGCAGCATATCGAAACCCTGATTACTCACTTCCTGCAGGTTTCCTGGGGCCCGGTAATGCCGGCGCAGGAGTCCTTCCAGATGGTGGAAGCAACCAAGGGTATTAACAGCTACTACCTGACAAGCGACGGCAGCACCATGAGCTACCGTACCCGTATCCGTACTCCGAGCTACGCGCACCTGCAGCAGATCCCGGTAGCGGTACGCGGCAGCCTGGTGTCCGACCTGATTGTCCATCTGGGTAGTATCGATTTTGTTATGTCAGACGTGGACCGCTAATTATGCACGAGAATCAACAACCACAAACCGAGGCTTTTGAGCTGAGTGCGGCAGAGCGTGATGCCATTGAGCACGAGAAGCACCACTACGAAGACCCGCGTGCGGCGTCCATTGAAGCGCTGAAAATCGTTCAGAAGCAGCGCGGATGGGTACCGGACGGCGCGATTTACGCGATTGCTGATGTTCTGGGGATCCCGGCGAGCGACGTAGAAGGTGTGGCAACGTTCTACAGCCAGATCTTCCGCCAGCCGGTAGGTCGTCACGTGATTCGCTACTGCGACAGCGTGGTGTGCCACATCACGGGTTATCAGGGCATTCAGGCTGCGATTGAGAAGAAACTCAATATCAAGCCGGGCCAGACCACCTTTGATGGCCGCTTTACCCTGCTGCCAACCTGCTGCCTGGGTAACTGCGACAAAGGGCCAACCATGATGATTGATGAGGATACTCACAGCCATCTGACGCCTGATGCCATCCCGGACCTGCTGGAGCAGTACAAATGAAGAACATCATTCTGACTCCTGAGAACCATCCGCTGACGTGGCGCTTGCGTGAAGACAAGCAGCCGGTCTGGCTGGATGAGTACCAAAGTAAAAACGGCTATGCCGGTGCGCGTAAAGCGCTGACCGGCATGGCGCCGGATGAAATCGTCAACGTCGTGAAAGACGCCGGCCTGAAAGGGCGTGGCGGTGCGGGCTTTTCCACGGGTCTTAAGTGGAGCCTGATGCCGAAAGACGAATCCATGAACATCCGTTACCTGCTGTGTAACGCCGATGAAATGGAGCCGGGCACCTACAAAGACCGCCTGTTGATGGAACAGCTGCCACACCTGCTGGTGGAAGGCATGCTGATTTCTGCATTTGCGCTGAAGGCCTACCGTGGCTACATCTTCCTGCGCGGTGAATACATCGAAGCCGCTCAGCATCTGCGTCGTGCGATTGCCGAAGCCACCGAAGCGGGCCTGCTTGGGAAAAACATTCTCGGCACCGGTTTTGATTTCGAGCTGTTCGTGCACACCGGGGCCGGGCGTTATATCTGCGGTGAAGAAACCGCGCTGATTAACTCCCTCGAAGGTCGTCGTGCTAACCCGCGTTCCAAGCCGCCGTTCCCGGCAAGCTCTGGTGTATGGGGTAAGCCGACCTGCGTGAACAACGTAGAAACCCTGTGTAACGTACCCGCTATCCTTGAGCATGGTGTGGAATGGTATCAGGGCATCTCTAAGAGCAAAGATGCCGGTACCAAGCTGATGGGCTTCTCCGGGCGCGTGAAGAATCCGGGCCTGTGGGAACTGCCGTTTGGTACCACCGCGCGTGAAATCCTTGAAGATTATGCCGGCGGTATGCGTGACGGCCTGAAGTTCAAAGCCTGGCAGCCTGGCGGCGCGGGTACTGACTTCCTCACCGAGGCGCATCTCGACCTGCCGATGGAATTTGAAAGCATCGGTAAAGCGGGCAGCCGTCTGGGTACTGCGCTGGCGATGGCCGTCGACCACGAGATCAACATGGTATCGCTGGTACGTAACCTGGAAGAGTTCTTTGCTCGTGAGTCCTGTGGCTGGTGTACGCCGTGCCGTGATGGTCTGCCGTGGAGCGTCAAGATCCTGCGCGCTATCGAACGTGGCGAAGGCCAGCCGGGTGATATCGAAACGCTGGAGCAGCTGTGCCGCTTCTTAGGCCCAGGCAAAACCTTCTGTGCGCATGCGCCAGGTGCGGTTGAGCCGCTGCAGAGCGCGATTAAATATTTCCGTGACGAGTTCGAAGCAGGTATCAAGCAACAGTTCAGCAATACCCATCTGATTAATGGGATTCAGCCGAACCTGCTCAAGACGCGCTGGTGAGTTAACGATTTTAATTTTGGAAGCACGCTAATGGCTACGATTCATGTAGACGGCAAAGAATACGAGGTTAACGGAGCGGACAACCTGTTACAGGCTTGCCTCTCTCTTGGTCTTGATATTCCTTATTTTTGCTGGCATCCGGCGCTGGGAAGCGTTGGGGCTTGCCGCCAGTGTGCGGTGAAGCAATATCAGAACGCGGAAGACACGCGTGGCCGCCTGGTGATGTCCTGTATGACACCGGCAACCGAAGGCACCTTTATTTCTATTGATGACGAAGAAGCGAAGCAGTTCCGCGAAAGCGTTGTCGAGTGGTTGATGACCAACCACCCGCACGACTGCCCGGTCTGCGAAGAGGGCGGTAACTGCCACCTTCAGGATATGACCGTGATGACCGGTCACAGCTTCCGTCGCTACCGTTTCACCAAACGTACCCACCGCAATCAGGATCTGGGGCCGTTCATCTCTCACGAGATGAACCGCTGCATCGCCTGCTACCGCTGTGTGCGTTATTACAAAGATTATGCGGACGGCACCGATCTGGGCGTATATGGCGCTCACGACAACGTCTACTTTGGTCGCCCGGAAGACGGTACGCTGGAAAGCGAATTCTCCGGTAACCTGGTAGAGATTTGCCCGACCGGCGTATTCACCGACAAAACCCACTCTGAGCGTTACAACCGTAAATGGGACATGCAGTTTGCACCAAGCATCTGCCAGCAGTGTTCCATTGGCTGTAACACCAGCCCGGGCGAACGTTACGGCGAGCTGCGTCGTATCGAAAACCGTTACAACGGTACCGTAAACCACTACTTCCTCTGCGACCGTGGTCGTTTCGGCTATGGCTATGTGAACCTGAAAGACCGTCCGCGTCAGCCGGTTCAGCGCCGCGGCGACGACCTGATCTCCCTCAACGCCGAGCAGGCGATGCAGGGTGCAGCAGATATTCTGCGTCAGTCGAAGAAGGTGATTGGTATCGGCTCCCCGCGCGCCAGCATCGAGAGCAACTTTGCGCTGCGTGAACTGGTGGGTGCAGAGAACTTCTACACCGGTATCGCCAAAGGCGAGCAGGCACGTTTGCAGCTGATGCTGAAAGTGCTGCGTGAAGGCGGGGTACACACTCCGGCGCTGCGTGACATCGAATCTTACGATGCGGTGCTGGTGCTGGGTGAAGACATTACCCAGACCGGTGCTCGTGTGGCGCTGGCAGTGCGTCAGGCGGTGAAAGGCAAAGCGCGCGAAATGGCAGCAGCACAGAAAGTGGCTGACTGGCAGATTGCGGCAATCCTTAACATCGGCCAGCGTGCCAAACATCCGCTGTTTGTTACCAACATTGATGATACTCGTCTGGACGACATCGCGGCGTGGACCTACCGCGCACCGGTTGAAGATCAGGCGCGCTTAGGTTTCGCGATTGCCCATGCGCTGGACAACACCGCTCCGGCAGTTGAAGGTCTCAGCAATGACCTGAAAGGCAAAGTGGACGTTATCGTGCAGGCGCTATCCGGCGCGAAGAAACCGCTGATTATCTCTGGTACTAACGCCGGTAGCGAAGCGATGCTTCAGGCTGCTGCAAACGTGGCGACAGCGTTGAAAAAACGCGGTGCCGACGTTGGCGTGACCATGATTGCCCGTGCGGTCAACAGCGTTGGCCTCGGCATGATGGGCGGTGGCTCTCTTGAAGAGGCGCTGAGCGAACTGGAAAGCGGTGCTGCCGATGCGGTTGTAGTGCTGGAAAACGACCTGCATCGTCATGCTTCTGCAGCGCGCGTTGACGCCGCGCTGGCGAAAGCGCCGTTGGTAATGGTTATCGACCACCAGCGCACGGCCATTATGGACAAAGCGCACCTGGTGCTGTCGGCAGCAAGCTTTGCCGAAAGCGACGGTACGGTCATCAACAACGAAGGTCGCGCCCAGCGCTTCTTCCAGGTTTACGACCCGTCTTACTACGATTCCAACACCGTGATGCTCGAAAGCTGGCGCTGGCTGCACTCGCTGTACAGCACCGTCCAGAGCCGCGAAGTGGACTGGACTCAGCTCGATCACGTTATCGACGCCGTCATCGAAAAACTGCCGCAGCTGGCAGGTATTAAAGATGCCGCGCCGGAAGCCTCTTTCCGCATTCGTGGTCAGAAGCTGGCCCGTGAACCGCATCGTTACAGCGGCCGCACGGCAATGCGCGCGAACATCAGCGTGCACGAGCCGCGTCAGCCGCAGGATAAAGACACCATGTTTGCCTTCTCTATGGAAGGGAACAACCAGCCAAACGCACCGCGTTCGCAAATTCCGTTCGCATGGGCACCGGGCTGGAACTCCCCGCAGGCGTGGAACAAGTTCCAGGCGGAAGTGGGTGGCAAACTGCGTCATGGCGATCCGGGCGTGCGTCTGATTGAAGCCTCTGAGGCTGGTCTCGACTACTTCACCACCGTTCCGGCGGGCTTTGAAGCGGAGAAAGGTCAGTGGCGTATCGCGCCGTACTATCACCTGTTTGGTAGTGATGAACTGTCCCAACGTGCTCCGGTCTTCCAGACCCGCATGCCGCAGCCGTACATCAAACTCAACCCGGCAGATGCCGCCGCGCTTGGCGTTAACGCCGGTGCGCATGTGTCATTCAGCTATGAAGGTCAGACCCTGAGTTTACCGCTGCTGCTTTCAGAAGGCCTGGCGGCAGGGCAGGTGGGCTTACCGATGGGCTTGCCGGGTATTGCACCGGTACTGACCGGCGCGCGTATTGATAATCTGCAGGAGGCGAAAGCATGAGTTGGTTAACACCGGATGTTATCGACATTCTGTTAAGCATCCTGAAAGCGGTTGTCATTTTGCTGGTGGTAGTCACCTGCGGCGCGTTCATGAGCTTCGGCGAACGTCGTCTGCTGGGTCTGTTCCAGAACCGTTATGGACCGAACCGTGTGGGCTGGGGTGGTTCACTCCAGCTGGTTGCGGACATGATCAAAATGTTCTTCAAAGAGGACTGGATCCCGAAATTCTCCGACCGCGTGATCTTCACGCTGGCGCCGATGATCGCGTTCACCTCTTTGCTGCTGGCATTTGCTATCGTTCCGGTCAGTCCGAGCTGGGTGGTTGCCGACCTTAATATCGGGATCCTGTTCTTCCTGATGATGGCGGGTCTCGCGGTGTACGCGGTGCTGTTCGCTGGCTGGTCAAGCAACAACAAATACTCGCTGCTGGGGGCGATGCGTGCTTCTGCGCAAACCCTGAGCTACGAAGTATTCCTTGGTCTCTCCCTGATGGGCGTGGTGGCGCAGGCCGGTTCATTCAACATGACCGACATCGTCAACAACCAGGCGCATCTGTGGAACGTCATTCCGCAGTTCTTTGGCTTCGTCACTTTCGCTATCGCGGGCGTTGCGGTGTGTCACCGTCACCCGTTTGACCAGCCGGAAGCGGAGCAGGAACTGGCCGATGGTTACCACATCGAATATTCCGGCATGAAGTTCGGTCTGTTCTTCGTGGGTGAGTACATCGGTATTGTTACCGTATCGGCGCTGATCGTCACGCTGTTCTTCGGTGGCTGGAATGGTCCGCTCTTACCTCCGTTCATCTGGTTTGCGCTGAAAACCGCATTCTTCATGATGATGTTCATTTTGATTCGCGCCTCATTGCCTCGTCCGCGTTATGACCAGGTGATGTCCTTCGGCTGGAAAATTTGCCTGCCGCTGACGCTTATCAACTTGTTGGGTACGGCGGCTGTCATTCTGTGGCAGGCGCAATAAGGGAAAAGACCATGACCTTAAAAGAATTATTGGTAGGTTTCGGCACCCAGGTACGCAGTATCTGGATGATCGGCCTGCACGCGTTCGCAAAACGCGAAACCCAGATGTACCCGGAAGAACCGGTATATCTGCCGCCGCGCTACCGTGGCCGTATCGTGCTGACGCGCGATCCGGACGGTTCCGAGCGCTGCGTTGCCTGTAACCTGTGTGCGGTAGCCTGCCCGGTTGGCTGTATCTCTCTGCAGAAAGCAGAGACCAAAGACGGCCGCTGGTACCCGGAGTTCTTCCGCATCAACTTCTCACGCTGCATTTTCTGTGGTCTGTGTGAAGAAGCGTGCCCAACCACGGCGATTCAGTTGACCCCGGACTTCGAGCTGGGCGAATACAAGCGTCAGGATCTGGTGTACGAAAAAGAGGATCTGCTGATTTCCGGTCCGGGCAAATACCCGGAATATAACTTCTACCGGATGGCGGGTATGGCAATCGACGGCAAAGATAAGGGCGAGGCGGAAAACGAAGCCAAACCTATCGACGTCAAGAGCCTGTTACCGTAAGGAGAGGGGCAATGGAATTCGCTTTTTATATCTGTGGCCTGATCGCCATCCTGGCCACCCTACGGGTTATCACCCACACCAATCCGGTGCACGCATTGCTGTACCTGATTATTTCGCTGCTGGCGATCTCCGGGGTGTTCTTCTCGCTTGGCGCCTACTTCGCGGGTGCGCTTGAAATCATCGTGTACGCCGGTGCCATCATGGTGCTGTTCGTCTTCGTGGTGATGATGCTGAACCTTGGCGGTGCCGAGATCCAGCAGGAGCGCCAGTGGCTGAAACCGCAAATCTGGATTGGTCCGGCCATCCTCTCTGCGGTACTGCTGGTGGTTATCGTCTACGCTATCGTCGGCCTGAACGATCAGGGCATCGACGGTGCGGCAATTAGCGCGAAAGCAGTGGGTATCACGCTGTTTGGACCTTATGTCCTGGCCGTCGAGCTGGCATCTATGCTGCTGCTGGCGGGTCTGGTGGTTGCCTTCCATATCGGTCGTGAAGACCGCATGGGTGAAGTGCTGAGCAACCGCACCGAGGACCGTGAGAAAAGAAAAACGGAGGAACACGCATGATCCCCTTAACACATGGACTGATCCTCGCCGCTGTCCTGTTTGTTCTTGGTCTGACCGGTCTGGTTATCCGCCGCAATCTGCTGTTTATGCTGATTAGCCTGGAAATCATGATCAACGCCGCGGCGCTGGCTTTTGTGGTTGCCGGCAGCTACTGGGGCCAGACTGACGGCCAGGTGATGTATATCCTCGCGATTAGCCTTGCGGCTGCGGAAGCGAGTATTGGTCTGGCGCTGCTGCTGCAGCTCCATCGTCGCCGCCAGAATCTGAACATCGATTCAGTAAGTGAGTTGCGTGGATGAACATGCTTGCCTTAACCATTATTTTGCCATTGATTGGCTTTATCCTGCTGGCTTTCTCCCGCGGCCGCTGGTCGGAGAACCTCTCCGCCACGGTGGGTGTCGGTTCGATTGGTCTTGCTGCACTGGTGACCGCTTACGTTGGCGTTGATTTCTTCGCTAACGGCAAACAGGCGTTCAGCGTTCCGCTGTGGACCTGGATGTCAGTGGGTGACTTCAACATCGGTTTCAACCTCGTGCTGGACGGCCTGTCGCTGACCATGCTCTCCGTGGTGACCGGCGTTGGCTTCCTGATCCACATGTTTGCCTCCTGGTACATGCGTGGGGAAGAGGGCTACTCCCGCTTCTTCGCCTACACCAACCTGTTCATCGCGAGCATGGTGGTGCTGGTACTGGCGGACAACCTGCTGCTGATGTACCTCGGCTGGGAAGGCGTGGGCCTGTGCTCTTATCTGCTGATCGGTTTCTACTACACCGATCCGAAGAACGGTGCTGCAGCAATGAAAGCGTTTGTCGTGACCCGTGTGGGTGACGTGTTCCTCGCTTTCGCGCTGTTCATCCTCTACAACGAGCTGGGTACGCTGAACTTCCGTGAAATGGTCGAGCTGGCTCCGGCGCACTTTGCCGCTGGCAACAACATGCTGATGTGGGCAACCCTGATGCTGCTGGGCGGCGCGGTCGGTAAATCGGCTCAGCTGCCGTTGCAGACCTGGCTTGCGGATGCAATGGCGGGCCCGACTCCGGTTTCTGCACTGATCCACGCGGCAACCATGGTAACCGCCGGTGTGTACCTGATTGCCCGTACGCACGGCCTGTTCCTGATGACCCCGGAGATCCTGCATCTGGTCGGTATCGTTGGTGCGGTAACGCTGGTGCTGGCAGGCTTTGCGGCGCTGGTACAGACCGACATCAAACGTGTTCTCGCTTACTCCACCATGAGCCAGATTGGCTACATGTTCCTGGCGCTCGGCGTTCAGGCGTGGGATGCGGCGATTTTCCACCTGATGACCCATGCGTTCTTCAAAGCGCTGCTGTTCCTGGCGTCCGGCTCGGTGATCCTCGCCTGCCACCACGAACAGAACATCTTCAAAATGGGTGGCCTGCGTAAATCAATTCCGCTGGTGTATGTCTGCTTCCTGGTGGGGGGCGCGGCGCTTTCCGCACTGCCGCTTATCACCGCAGGCTTCTTCAGTAAGGACGAAATCCTTGCCGGTGCGATGGCGAATGGTCATATGAACCTGATGGTTGCGGGTCTGGTCGGGGCGTTCATGACCTCACTGTATACCTTCCGTATGATCTTCATCGTCTTCCACGGTAAAGAGCAGATCCACGCTCACGCAGGAAAGGGGATTACCCATCACCTGCCGCTGATTGTGCTGCTGATTCTGTCTACCTTTGTGGGCGCAATGATCGTTCCGCCGCTGGCTGGCGTACTGCCGGCTACGACCGAAATGGACCATGGTCAGGTGATGACGCTGGAAATCACCTCCGGTGTGATTGCTATCGCGGGCATTCTGATTGCGGCCTGGCTGTGGCTTGGGAAACGTACTCTGGTTACCGCGATTGCCAACAGCGCGCCGGGCCGTCTGCTGGGTACCTGGTGGTACAACGCATGGGGCTTCGACTGGTTGTATGACAAAGTCTTCGTGAAGCCGTTCCTCGGCATTGCCTGGCTGCTCAAGCGCGACCCGCTGAACTCGATGATGAACACCCCGGCGATTCTGTCCCGCTTTGCAGGCAAAGGTCTGCTGCTGAGCGAGAACGGTTACCTGCGTTGGTATGTGGCGTCCATGAGCATCGGTGCCGTCGTAGTTCTGGCGCTGTTGATGGTATTGCGTTGATTTTATAACCTAAAATGCTTCAGGTTGCACAAAGCAACTCGGATGTAACCTGAAGTATGACGGGTAAGTACAGAATTTAGAAAATAAGGGACATACGCAGCTATGTTATTACCTTGGTTAATTTTAATCCCGTTCATCGGCGGCTTCCTGTGCTGGCAGACCGAACGCTTCGGCGTGAAGATGCCGCGCTGGATCGCGCTGATTACAATGGGACTGACGCTCGCGCTCGGTCTGCAACTGTGGTTGCAGGGCGGTTACTCTCTGACGCAATCTGCGGGTATTCCGCAATGGCAGTCAGAGTTCATTCTGCCGTGGATCCCACGCTTTGGTATCTCTATCCATCTGGCTATCGACGGTCTGTCGCTGCTGATGGTGGTGCTGACCGGCCTGCTGGGTGTGCTGGCGGTGCTCTGTTCCTGGCGTGAAATTGAAAAGTACCAGGGCTTCTTCCACCTCAACCTGATGTGGATCCTGGGCGGCGTTATCGGCGTGTTCCTTGCCATCGACATGTTCCTGTTCTTCTTCTTCTGGGAAATGATGCTGGTGCCGATGTACTTCCTGATTGCGCTGTGGGGACACAAAGCGTCTGACGGTAAAACGCGTATCACCGCGGCCACCAAGTTCTTCATCTATACCCAGGCAAGTGGTCTGGTGATGTTGATTGCCATCCTTGGACTGGTGTTCGTGCACTACAATGCCACCGGCGTCTGGACCTTCAACTACGAACAGCTGCTGAAAACCCCGATGTCGCACGGCGTTGAATACCTGCTGATGCTGGGCTTCTTCATCGCCTTCGCGGTGAAAATGCCGGTGGTTCCGCTGCACGGCTGGCTGCCGGATGCCCACTCTCAGGCACCGACCGCAGGTTCCGTTGACCTCGCGGGGATCTTGCTGAAAACCGCAGCCTACGGTCTGCTGCGTTTCGCGCTGCCGCTGTTCCCGAACGCCTCTGCTGAATTCGCCCCGATTGCCATGTGGCTCGGTGTGATTGGTATTTTCTACGGCGCGTGGATGGCCTTCGCTCAGTACGATATCAAACGTCTGATTGCTTACACCTCCGTGTCCCACATGGGCTTCGTACTGATTGCTATCTACACCGGCAGCCAGCTCGCCTACCAGGGTGCGGTGATTCAGATGATCGCGCACGGTCTGTCCGCGGCGGGTCTGTTCATTCTCTGTGGTCAGCTGTACGAGCGCCTGCACACCCGTGACATGCGTATGATGGGCGGCCTGTGGGGCAAAATGAAATGGCTGCCAGCGATGTCGATGTTCTTCGCTGTTGCCACGCTGGGTATGCCGGGTACCGGTAACTTCGTGGGTGAATTCATGATCCTGTTCGGCAGCTTCAAGGTTGTGCCGGTCATTACCGTGATTTCCACCTTCGGCCTGGTGTTCGCTTCCGTGTACTCGCTGTCGATGCTGCACCGCGCGTACTTCGGTAAAGCGAAGAGCGAAATCGCAGCCAAAGAGCTGCCAGGGATGTCGCTGCGTGAGCTGTTCATCATCCTGCTGCTGGTCGTACTGCTGGTGCTGTTGGGCTTCTGGCCACAGCCGATTCTGGATACGTCGCATTCTGCGATGAGCAATATTCAGCAGTGGTTTGTTAATTCTGTTTCTACTACAAGGCCGTAAATCGCCATGACAATAACTCCACAACAACTGATTGCGCTGCTACCGCTGCTGATCGTCGGCTTGACGGTGGTGGTTGTGATGCTGTCCATTGCGTGGCGACGCAACCATTTTCTGAATGCCACGCTGTCCGTCATCGGTCTTAACGCCGCGCTGGTCTCCCTCTGGTTTGTTGGGCAGGCAGGTAGCATGGACGTCACCCCGCTGATGCGGGTTGACGGTTACGCCATGCTCTACACCGGGCTGGTACTGTTGGCGAGCCTCGCCACCTGTACCTTTGCCTACCCATGGCTTGAAGGCTATACCGACAACAAAGAAGAGTTCTACCTGCTGGTGCTGATTGCCGCGCTAGGTGGGATCCTGCTGGCAAATGCCAACCATCTGGCTGCGCTGTTCCTCGGTATCGAGCTTATCTCGCTGCCGCTGTTCGGCCTGATTGGTTACGCCTTCCGTCAGAAGCGCTCACTCGAAGCGAGCATCAAATACACCATTCTGTCTGCCGCAGCATCTTCATTCCTGCTGTTCGGTATGGCGCTGGTGTACGCGAACTCTGGCAACCTGTCGTTCGTTGCGCTGGGCAAGGCGCTGGCAGACAACATGCTGCACGAGCCGTTGCTGCTGGCGGGTCTTGGCATGATGATCGTTGGCCTTGGCTTTAAACTTTCGCTGGTGCCGTTCCATCTGTGGACGCCAGACGTGTATCAGGGTGCGCCTGCGCCGGTCTCCACCTTCCTGGCGACCGCCAGCAAAATCGCCATCTTTGGCGTGGTGATGCGTCTGTTCCTGTACATGCCGGTGGGTAACAGCGAAGCAGTACGCATCGTGCTGGGCCTGATTGCTTTCGCCTCCATCATCTTCGGTAACCTGATGGCGCTGAGCCAGACCAACATCAAGCGTCTGCTCGGCTACTCTTCTATCTCTCACCTCGGCTACCTGCTGGTGGCGCTGATTGCGCTGCACAGCGGCGAAATGTCGATGGAAGCGGTAGGCGTGTATCTGGCCGGTTATCTGTTCAGCAGCCTCGGCGCCTTCGGCGTGGTGAGCCTGATGTCCAGCCCGTACCGTGGCCCGGATGCAGACTCACTGTTCTCCTACCGTGGTCTGTTCTGGCATCGTCCGATCCTGTCGGCGGTGATGACGGTGATGATGCTGTCGCTGGCGGGTATCCCGATGACGCTCGGCTTTATTGGTAAGTTCTACGTGCTGGCAGTGGGTGTGAAAGCGCACCTGTGGTGGCTGGTTGCGGCGGTGGTTATCGGCTCCGCGATTGGTCTCTACTACTACCTGCGCGTAGCGGTGAGCCTGTACCTGAGCGCGCCGCAGCAGCTGAACCGTGATGCCCCGAGCAACTGGCAGTACAGCGCCGGTGGTATCGTGGTACTGATCTCGGCACTGCTGGTGCTGATCCTCGGTATCTGGCCACAGCCGCTTATCAGCATCGTGCAGCATGCGCTGCCGATGATGTAAGGGCTAACGCCGAAATAAAAAAACCGCCGAAAGGCGGTTTTTTTATGGGAGTAACAATTTAAGCGCGCTGCTGGCGGCTGATGAGAGGGCCACCGACCTTCTTGTCTGCGCGCTCCAGCACTTCCTGAATCACCGACGACAGCTCGTTGATTTCAAACTTGGCGACGTAACCATCGGCGCGGACTTTGCGGATATGGTCTTCGTTAGCATTGCCGGAAAGCGAGGAGTGGATAACAACCGGGATGTTTTTGAAGCGCTCATCAGTTTTGATTTTACGGGTCAGGGTAAAACCATCCATCTCCGGCATCTCAAGGTCGGTCAACACCAGCGCGATTTTGTCGCTAATAGGTACGCCCTGCGCCTGCGCTTCTTCCGCCAGCTTCTCGATTTTCTCCCAGGCTTCTTTGCCGGTCACGTGCATCTGCGCCGGGATTTCCATCGCTTTCAGGCCTTTCTCCAGCAGCGCACGCGCGACTTTGGAGTCTTCTGCCACGATAGCTGTAGCACCTGGCTTAATCTTCATCTTCGGCGCTTCAACGTGGGTGGCGTGCAGATCGTGGTCGGCTGGAACAATATCGTAAAGGATTTGCTCAACGTCGATAACCATCGCCAGGTTATTGCTGTCTTTATCGTCATCAAGGCACGCAATACTGGTGATGTACTGACCATTAATCGCTTTCTCGGCGGTATGAATTTGCGTCCAGTCGAGACGAATAATGTTTTCGACCGACTCCACCGCAAAGGCCTGCACGCTGCGGGCATACTCGGTGATGAGCAGAATATTCAGCCCGTTAGTCGGTTTGCAGCCTGCGACAGAAGGCAGGTCAATCACCGGGATGATTTGATCGCGGATGTTCACCATGCCCAGCACCGGATGCTTAATGCCCGCCGGTTTGGTAAAGGCAGGCATTGGCACGATTTCACGCAGTTTGAAGACGTTGATGCCAAACAGCTCTGATTTTTCCCCTTGCATGGATTCGCCAAGGCGGAACAGCAGCAGTTCAAAACGGTTGGACAGGGTCAGATTCGCCCTGTCATCGATATCTTTCTGGAAATTATCCATCGTGCCCTCAGAAGAAAGAAGAAGATCTATTTTCTGGTTATCGGCAGTGACGGGCAAAAGTGCAGCAGATCTTAGTGATTAAAGTGAAATGACCTTGAAATCCTCGGCGAGTTCGCAGTTCGCAAAGCAGGAACGTGATTCTTCCAGCAGGCGTCTGCATCCTTCTGCGTCGTAGCGTGAGCTGACGTGAGTGATGACGAGTTTTGTCGCTCCCGCTTCTTTGGCGAGTGCCGCCGCCTGCAACGCGGTGGAGTGTCCGCGGCTGTTGGCTTTTTCCGCCATGGCATCTTCAAGCGTGGCTTCGTGTACCATCAGGTCAACGTCTCGGGCAAGCGCAAGGGCACCTTCACAGGGGGCGGTGTCGCCAAAAATCGCAAGCGTCTTACCAGGCGTTGCCGGGCCGAGATAGTGGCTGCCGTCAATCATCCGACCATCTTCCAGCGTGACGGTTAAACCCTGTTTAAGCTGCTGGAACAGCGGGCCAGGAGAGATACCATCCGCCTTCAGCGCTGCGGCGTTCAGCGTGCCCGGTTTGTCATGCTCTTCAATGCGATAGCCATAGCACTCAACCGGATGATTCAGCGGATATGCCGTTACGCGGAAATGCCCGTCATCGAACAGCTCACCAGGACCAATCTCCTCAATGGTCAGCGGATAATCGGTCCATGAACCGCTCAGCTGTAAGGCGGTTTCCACAAACGTTTTCAGCCCTTTTGGCCCATAAATCGTGAGCGGCAGGGTATTGCCCTGCATGGAGCGACTGCACAGCAGACCAGGCAGGCCAAACAGATGATCACCATGCAGATGAGTAATGAATATCTTATTGAGCTTGCCTGGATGAAATTCGGTGCGTAAAAACTGGTGCTGCGTGCCTTCTCCGCAGTCAAAAAGCCACATCTGTGACACGGTTGGTTGTTGCAAATTCAGCAGTATCGACGTCATATTACGGGTACGGGTCGGTACGCCGGCGGATGTCCCCAAAAAAATCAATTCCAAAACCTGGTCCCCTTACCGCGCTTTCGAAAGTGACAGTATAACGGAGCTCAATATGATTCAGTGGCAGGATCTTCATCATTCACAACTTTCTGTTCCTCAACTCTATGCACTACTGCAATTGCGCTGCGCTGTTTTTGTCGTGGAGCAAACGTGCCCGTATCAGGATGTCGATGGCGACGACCTGATCGGAGAGAACCGCCATATTCTCGGCTGGCGCGGCGACGAGCTGGTGGCGTATGCGAGGATTCTGAAAAGCGCCGACGAACTGGATCCGGTAGTCATTGGCCGCGTCATCATAAGCCCGGCTGCCCGCGGGGAAAAACTCGGCTACCAGTTGATGGAGCAAACGCTCGCAAGCTGCGTCAAACACTGGCCGCAGAAGGCCCTATACCTTGGCGCCCAGGCGCACCTGCAGGCGTTTTATCAGCACTTTGGTTTTGCTACCGTAACGGATGTCTATGATGAAGATGGTATTCCGCACATCGGCATGGCACGCGAGGTTGAACTATAGTTAGCGCACGGGTTTAAAAAACATGGAGATAACGTAATGTCTTATCATGCTTACGATTCACGTATCGATGACGATTTGGCTCTGCTGAGCGACACGCTGGAAGAGGTGCTACGCTCCTCTGGCGATCCCGCAGACCAGAAATACATTGAGCTCAAAGAGCGCGCTGAGCAGGCGCTGGAAGAGGTGAAAAATCGCGTCAGCCAGGCTTCGGATAGCTATTACTACCGTGCCAAACAGGCAATCTATCGCACCGATGATTACGTTCGCGAAAGGCCATGGCAGGGGATCGGCGTGGGTGCCGCCGTTGGCCTGGTCATGGGGCTGTTACTGGCGCGTCGCTGAGACGATGTTCCTCCCTAAACGGAGGTACTGCTTTTTTACGGTAGTACCCTGTATAATATGTGGTTTTTGAACCTGCCTCAGGCAGGTTCTTCGTTCAGGGAGGTTGGTGTGCAATCCATTACCGCTGCGCTGGAAAGCCTGCAGAATGCATTAACTGCTGAGTTTCCAGACACTTCTGGCGTGCGTGCCATTGATGTAGCCTTCCCCCTGAAAGATGCATTCGACTCGCTCCCCTGGCTTTGCAGTCAGCCGGTCTGGCCGCAGTTTTACTGGCAGCAGCGCAATGGCGATGAAGAGATTGCCGCGCTTGGGGCGGTTAAACCATTCCGTTCTCTTGAAGACGCCAACGCATTTTTGCAGATGTCGGCCATTCCGGAAGATCTGCGTATTTGCGGGCTGAACGCCTTTAACCCGCAGCAGGGGGCTTTGTTCCTGCCGCGCCTGGAGTGGCGGCGTAGCGGCGGACAGGCGGTACTGCGTCTGGTGCTGCAAAGCGACCATTCACTGCGGGAAGATGCCGGGCTTGCCCGCGCGTTTATCGATGCACTACAGCCTGTAAAGCCGCTCCCGGCGCTGCATGTTGTGCTGCGTGAAGAGCAGCATTATCCCGATAAAGCGGGCTGGATGTCGCTTATCTCCCGGGCAACGGAGACCATTGCCCGCAGCGAACTTGAGAAAGTGGTCCTCGCGCGTGCTACCGACCTGCGTTTTGCAACCGCGCTCAACGCCGGGGCGATGATGGCCGCCAGTCGGCGTATGAATCATCACTGCTATCATTTTTATCAGGCCTTTGATGCCAGTACGGCGTTTCTTGGTTCCTCCCCGGAACGGTTGTGGCGTCGACGCGGGTATCATCTGCGCACCGAAGCGCTGGCCGGGACGGTTGCCAGCCATCCTGACGGCGAGCAAAACAGACAGCTCGCCGACTGGCTGATGAAAGACGACAAAAATCAGCGTGAAAACATGCTGGTGGTGGAGGATATCTGCCAGCGTCTGCAGGATGCAGTACAAACGCTTGAAGTGCTGCCGCCGCAGGTGGTGGCGCTGCGTAAAGTTCAGCATCTGCGCCGCTGTATCTGGACGGAGCTTAGCGTGGCAGACGACGCACAGTGTCTGCATCTTCTGCAGCCTACGGCGGCGGTAGCCGGTTTGCCGCGGGCAATGGCGCGGGAATGGATTGAACGTCATGAGCCCTTTACCCGTGAATGGTACGCCGGGTCGGCGGGCTATCTTTCGCGTCAGCAGAGTGAGTTCTGCGTGGCGCTGCGTTCGGCGATGGTCAGCGGTGAAACGCTGCGCCTGTATGCCGGAGCCGGTATTGTCCGGGGTTCAGACCCGGAGCTTGAATGGCAGGAAATTGAAAATAAAGCGGCAGGTCTTAAGACGCTGCTCATCGAATAATTATTATTGACGACTCATATCAATAACCCAGCTTTCTGTATTAACTATACTGAGTCGCACTATTGATACCGGACAATTACATGTCAGTAAGCGCATTTAACCGACGCTGGGCGGCGGTCATTCTGGAAGCACTCACGCGTCATGGTGTACAGCACATTTGCATAGCACCCGGCTCGCGCTCAACGCCACTGACGCTCGCGGCAGCGGAAAACCGAACCTTTATTCATCACACCCATTTTGACGAGCGTGGCCTTGGCCATCTGGCGCTGGGGCTGGCAAAAGTGAGCCAACGGCCCGTTGCGGTGATCGTCACCTCCGGCACGGCGGTGGCTAACCTGTATCCGGCACTGATTGAAGCCGGGCTGACCGGCGAAAAACTTATCCTGCTGACGGCGGATCGTCCGCCGGAGCTGATTGACTGCGGGGCAAACCAGGCTATCCGTCAGGCCGGTATGTTTGCCTCACACCCGTCGCAGACCCTTTCCTTACCGCGCCCGAGTCAGGATATTCCTGCGCGCTGGCTGGTTTCCTCCATCGATAATGCCCTTGGGCAGCTGCACGCCGGTGGGGTACACATTAACTGTCCGTTTGCCGAACCGCTGTATGGCGAAATGGACGACACCGGGCTTGAGTGGCAGCAGCAGCTGGGCGACTGGTGGCAAAGCGATAAACCCTGGCTGCGTGAAAGCCTGCAGCTCGCAAGCGATAAGCAGCGTGACTGGTTCTTCTGGCGGCAGAAGCGCGGCGTAGTGGTTGCCGGGCGAATGAGCGCGGAAGAGGGGCGGCTGGTGGCTGACTGGGCGCGAACCCTCGGCTGGCCGCTGATTAGCGATGTGCTGTCGCAAACCGGGCAACCGTTGCCGTGTGCTGACCTCTGGCTTGGGAATGCTGAAGCGGTGAGTGAGCTCGCGCAGGCGCAAATTGTGGTGCAGTTCGGCAGCAGCCTGACCGGCAAACGCCTGCTGCAGTGGCAGGCAAGCTGCGAGCCAGACGAATACTGGCTGGTAGATAATCTGACCGGACGCCTCGATCCGGCGCATCATCGTGGTCGCCGTCTGGTCAGCACCGTTGCGCACTGGCTTGAACAGCACCCGGCGGAAAAACGCCAGCCGTGGTGTCACGAAGTCCCGCGCCTTTCCGCGCTTGCCTGGGAAGCGGTTAATGCTAAACGCGAGCCCTTCGGTGAAGCACAGCTGGCGCACCGCATCAGCGACTACCTGCCCGAACAGGGACAGCTTTTTGTTGGTAACAGCCTGGTGGTGCGTCTGATTGACGCCCTCGGGCAGTTGCCTGCGGGCTACCCGGTTTACAGTAACCGCGGTGCCAGCGGCATCGACGGGCTGGTTTCCACCGCCGCAGGGGTTCAGCGCGCCAGCGCACGGCCAACCCTCGCGGTGATTGGCGATCTTTCCGCACTGTACGACATGAACGCACTGGCGCTGCTGCGCCAGGTGTCTGCACCGCTGGTGCTGATTATCGTCAACAACAACGGCGGGCAGATCTTCTCGCTGCTGCCAACCCCGGTTGAAGAGCGTGAGCGCTTCTACTGCATGCCGCAGAACGTGCACTTTGATCACGCGGCGGCCATGTTTGGCCTGCGCTACCAGCGCCCGCAAAGCTGGGACGAGCTGGATGAGGTCATGAACAGCGCCTGGCACGCGCCGGTGTCGACCATTGTTGAACTGGTGGTGAACGATACCGACGGGGCGAATACCCTGCAGCAGTTACTGGCGCAGGTCAGTCAGCTATGACGCTGCATGCGGTGGTGGCCGAGGGCGAAGTCTCTCGCCCGTGGCTGGTGTTTCTCCACGGCTTCTCCGGCGACTGCCGTGAGTGGCAGCCCGTGGGTGAAGGGCTGGCAGACTATCCGCGACTGTACGTCGACCTTCCCGGACACGGTGGTTCGGGTGATATTCGGGTCAGCAACTTTGCGCAGGTTTCTGCGCTGCTGCACGATACGTTACTTAGTTACAACATACTAAACTACTGGCTGGTGGGATACTCCCTCGGCGGCCGGGTGGCGATGAATTTCGCCGGTAAGCACCGCCACCCCGGTCTTCAGGGGCTGGTAGTGGAAGGCGGTCATCCGGGACTGCTGCATGATGAAGCGCGTGCGGCCCGGCAAAAAAATGACGAGACCTGGGCCATGCGCTTTCGCCATGAGCCTCTTGAACAGGTCTTTGCCGACTGGTATCAGCAGCCGGTTTTCGCCTCGTTAACCGCGCCGCAGCGCGCCGCGTTGGTGGCGCTTCGTGCGCAAAATAACGGTGAAGCGCTTGCGGGTATGCTGCTGGCGACCTCGCTTGCGGTGCAGGATGACCTGCGCCCGATGCTGGCAAAGCGTCATTACCCGTTCTGGTATTTATGCGGTGAGCGTGACGGTAAGTTCCGCGCGATAGCGGAAGAACTGACCGTACCTTGCCAGATTATTCACAACGCCGGACACAACGCCCATCGGGAAAACCCGCAGGGCGTCACTGATTGTCTGGCGCAGATACTGCGTCTCTGACTAAAGGACTCACCATGATCTACCCTGATGAAACCATGCTTTACGCGCCGGTTGAATGGCAAGACTGCTCTGAAGGCTTCACCGACATTCGTTATCAGAAGTCGGCAGACGGCATCGCTAAAATCACCATCAACCGTCCGCAGGTGCGCAACGCCTTTCGTCCACTGACGGTTAAAGAGATGATTCAGGCGCTGGCAGACGCGCGCTACGACGATAACATCGGCGTTATCGTACTGACCGGGGAAGGCGATAAAGCATTCTGCGCCGGCGGCGATCAGAAAGTGCGCGGCGACTACGGCGGCTACCAGGACGACTCCGGCGTTCACCACCTCAACGTGCTGGACTTCCAGCGCCAGATCCGCACCTGCCCGAAACCGGTTGTGGCGATGGTGGCGGGTTACTCCATCGGCGGCGGCCACGTGCTGCACATGATGTGTGACCTGACCATTGCGGCAGAAAACGCCATCTTCGGCCAGACCGGCCCGAAAGTGGGCTCCTTCGACGGCGGCTGGGGAGCTTCTTACATGGCGCGCATCGTCGGGCAGAAGAAAGCGCGTGAAATCTGGTTCCTGTGCCGTCAGTACGATGCGAAACAGGCGCTGGATATGGGCCTCGTTAACACCGTGGTTCCGCTGGCCTCTCTGGAAAAAGAAACCATCCGCTGGTGTCGCGAAATGCTGCAAAACAGCCCGATGGCGCTGCGTTGCCTGAAAGCTGCGCTGAACGCCGACTGCGACGGTCAGGCGGGTCTGCAGGAGCTTGCCGGTAACGCCACCATGCTGTTCTACATGACCGAAGAAGGCCAGGAAGGGCGCAACGCGTTTAACGAAAAACGCCAGCCTGACTTCAGCAAATACAAACGGAATCCGTAATGCGTAGCGCACAGGTTTATCGCTGGCAGATCCCGATGGATGCGGGCGTGGTGCTGCGCGAGCGGCGCCTCAAAACCCGCGACGGGCTGTTTGTGCGCTTAACGGATGCCGGGCGCGAAGGCTGGGGGGAGATCTCCCCCTTGCCGGGCTTCAGTCTCGAGTCGCTGGACGAGGCGCAGGCTGAAACCCTTGCCTGGGTGAACGCCTGGCGCGATGGCGCGGATTTACCGCTTCCGGAAATTCCATCAGTGGCGTTTGGCCTGAGCTGTGCGCTGGCGGAACTTTCCGGTGAATTGCCGGAGGCGGCGGACTACCGTGCGGCTCCGCTGTGTACCGGCGATCCGGACGATCTGGTGCTGAAGCTGGCTGACATGCCTGGCGAGAAAGTAGCGAAGGTGAAGGTTGGGCTATATGAAGCGGTTCGCGACGGAATGGTGGTGAACCTGCTGCTGGAGGCTATCCCGGAGCTTAAGCTGCGTCTTGACGCTAACCGCGCCTGGACGCCGCTTAAGGCGCAGCAGTTCGCGAAGTACGTTAACCCGGACTACCGCTCGCGTATTGCCTTCCTCGAAGAGCCCTGTAAAACCCGCGACGACTCACGTGCGTTCGCTCTTGAGACCGGCATTGCCATCGCCTGGGACGAAAGCCTGCGCGAAGCCGATTTCGCCTTTGTGGCGGAAGAAGGCGTTACGGCGGTGGTTATCAAGCCGACGCTCACCGGCAGTCTTGCTAAGGTGAAAGCGCAGGTCGTTGCCGCGCAGCAGCTGGGGCTCACCGTGGTTATCAGCTCGTCAATCGAATCCAGTCTGGGGTTGACCCAGCTGGCGCGGATTGCCGCGTGGCTGACACCCGAGACCATCCCGGGCCTCGACACGCTGAGCCTGATGCAGACCCAGCTGCTTCGCTGCTGGCCGGGCAGTGAACTACCGTGCCTTGATAACAGCATGCTCGAGCCGCTGCTGTGAGGTTCACCCAGTGGCCGTGGCAGCACTGGCGTGATGTTCGGGGCGATGCCCCGGCATTGCGTCTGGATGACGCGACGTTGAGCTGGAGCGGGCTGTGCCAGCGGGTTGAACGTCTGGCCTGCGGATTTGCCGCTCAGGGTGTCAATGCGGGTGATGGTGTGATGCTGCGTGGTCGTAACAGCGGTTCGCTGCTGCTGGCCTGGCTTGCGCTACTGCAGTGCGGTGCCCGGGTGCTGCCGGTAAACCCGAAGCTGCCGCAGGCGCTGCTGGCCCAGCTTATCCCGGGCCTGACCCTGCGTTTTCAACTGGATTTGCAGGGCGATGGCGCGGCGTTCTCGCTGATCCCGCTCGAACTGAGTGAAGCCGACGGGCAACCGACGCTTGCCTGGGATCCCGCCCGGCTGGCGTCGATGACGCTCACCTCCGGATCTACCGGCCTGCCGAAAGCGGCGGTGCATACCTGTGCCGCCCATCTGGCCAGCGCCGAAGGCGTACTGGCGCTGATGCCTTTCCATTCTACTGACAGTTGGCTGCTGTCGCTGCCGCTGTTTCATGTTTCCGGCCAGGGGATCCTCTGGCGCTGGCTGTTAGCCGGAGCGCGGCTAGCGGTAAGCGATCGTCCCCTGGCGGATGCTCTGCAGGGGTGTACCCACGCCTCGCTGGTGCCTACCCAACTGTGGCGGTTGTTGAACGAGGATATTCCGTTGACGCTGAGCGCGGTGCTGCTTGGCGGCGCGGCGATCCCGGTTGAACTCACCCGGCAGGCGCAGACGAAAGGTATTCGTACCTTTTGCGGCTACGGGCTCACCGAATTTGCCTCCACGGTATGCGCCAAAGCCGCCGATGGGGCGGCAGACGTTGGAGTTCCACTACCCGGGCGCGAAGTGCGCATCGTTGATGGCGAAGTGTGGCTGCGGGCAGAAAGCATGGCCGCAGGCTACTGGCGCGACGGCAAACTGCTGCCGCTGGTAAACGACGAGGGCTGGTTTGCCACCCGCGATCGCGGCGAATGGCACGGCGGCAGGCTGACCATCGTTGGTCGTCTGGATAACCTCTTTTTCAGCGGTGGGGAAGGGATCCAGCCTGAAGACGTCGAGCGGGTTATCGCCGCCCATCCGCAGGTTCACCAGGTATTTGTGGTCCCGCTGAAAGACGCCGAGTTTGGTCATCGTCCGGTGGCGGTCGTGGACTGCGAAAATGGCACCGCATTAACGCAATTAGCGGAATGGGTGAAGGAGCGACTGGCCGGTTTTCAGCAACCAAAACACTGGCTGGCGCTGCCGGAAGAAGTGAAAAACGGCGGGATAAAAATCTCCCGCCGTGCGTTACAGACCTGGGTTAACCAACAGCTGAACCCTTAACCGACATCCACCTGCGGTTTGCTGCTGCGTTTACGGATGATGCGCAGCAGCGGTGGGATGATAATCACCGCCGCAGCCATCACCAGCAATCCTTTGGCGACCCCGCTTTCCCACAGAATCGACATGCTGCCGTTACTGATAGAGAGCGCGCGGCGCAGGTTTTGCTCCAGCATTTCACCGAGGACAAAACCGAGGATCAGCGGCGACATCGGGAAGTGCATTTTGCGCAGGATATAGCCCAGCACCCCAAGCCCCACCATCAGCACCAGGTCAAAGGTGGTGCTGTGCACCGCGTAGACGCCTACCGCCGACACTGCCGCAATCGCCGGGACAAGGAACCACAGGGGAATGGTCAGCATACGGGTGAACAGACCAATCAGCGGAATGTTCATCACCAGCAGCATGACGTTGGCGATGAGCAAAGCGGCAATCAGTCCCCAGACGATGTCCGGCTGCTCGGTGAACATCGTCGGGCCTGGGGTAATGTTATAGAGCGTCAGCGCGCCCATCATCACCGCGGTGGTGCCAGAGCCTGGTACGCCAAGTGTCAGCATCGGGATGAACGAGCCGCACGCCGAGGCGTTGTTTGCCGCCTCCGGTGCCGCGACGCCGCGAATATCCCCTTTACCAAAGCTGTCGCTGTTGCCGCTGATTTTCTTCTCGGTCATGTAGGTGATCGCGCTGGCAATGGTTGCCCCCGCCCCCGGTAACACGCCGACAAAAAAGCCGATAACCGACGAGCGCAGCGTCGCGCCGATGCACTGGACCCCCTCTTTAGCGTTAAACATCATTCGCCCGGTTTTGCGCACCAGAACCTGACCGCTGCTGGTATGTTCCAGCATTAACAGGATCTCTGAGACAGAAAACAGGCCGATCACCACGACGATAAACTGCACGCCGTCGGAGAGATGTACGCTGTCGAAGGTAAAACGGTAAACCCCGGTGTTGGCATCAACGCCGACGGTCGCAAGGCCAAGACCGATCAGCGCTGCCAGAAACGATTTCAGCGGATTCTGCGCCATCATGCTGCCCAGACAGGCGATGGCAAATACCATTAATGCGAAGTACTCTGCCGGACCAAACGCCAGCGACCACTGCGCCAGCGCCGGAGCAAACAAAATGACCCCGCCGAGGGCGATGAGCGAGCCGAAGAAGGAGCTGACGGCAGAAATAGACAGCGCCACGCCGCCGCGTCCTTGCTGGGCCATCGGATAGCCGTCGAGGGCGGTCATGATAGCCGCCGCGTCGCCCGGTACGTTCAGCAGAATCGACGAGATCCTGCCGCCGTACTCACAGCCGATGTAGACCGTAGCCAGCAGGATCAGCGCCGACTCTGCCGGCAGGTGCAGGGCAAACGCCAGCGGCAGCAGAATAGCCACGCCGTTGATCGGCCCAAGCCCCGGCAGCAGGCCAACAATGGTGCCGACGAAGCAACCAATCAGGGCGATAACCAGGTTTTCCGGCGTCATCGCCACCGCAAAACCCTGAGAGAGATAAATCCAGGTATCCATCGTAGCTCCGTTAACCCAGCCAGGTGCCGAGCGGTAAGGTGACATCCAGCAGGCGGTCGAAGGCGTACCACAGCAAAATACCGAGTACGGCGCCGGAGATGCCCGCAGCCGGAATCGTGGCGCCAAACAACATGCCAATCACCAGAGTGAGAATGGCGGTGGCGATGGGGAAGCCCAGCCATTCAAAGCCCCAGGCGTACATCAGTAGCACAATCACCATCGTTAACAGCTTTTGCAGCACCCGGCGATGCGGCCACTCGACAACGTCCGGGCGGCGCAGCAGCAGGGCCACGGCGCACAGCAGCATCAGGCCAATAATTCCCAGTGGGAAGGGACGTGGGCCAACCGGTTCATAGCTGTATTCGCTGTGCAACTGCCAGGCGACGAATAGTCCCCCGATGCACAACAGCAGCCAGATCCCGGCAAAAATACGATCGCTCATCATCGCCTCCGCGCTTACTTCGCCAGACCGAAGGATTTCGCCTGTTCGCGATAGTCGGTGACCTGTTTCTTGACGTACTCGTCGAGCTGCTTGCCGGTCATGTTGAACTCAAACAGACCGCGCAACTCGCGCTGCTTTTTGAAGGCGTCGGTTTGCTGAAGCTTATTGAAGGTTTCAACCCACCACTGATAGTCGGCGTCGCTGACTTTTGGTCCGACGTAGAAGCCGCGAATGATCGGCCACACCAGGTCATAACCCTGTTCTTTGGCGGTGGGGACATTGGCGAGCTGGCCCGGCAGTCGCTCACCCGAGAAGACCGCCAGCACGCGGATTTTATCGCCGGTGAGGTAGGGCACCATCTCGCTGAGATCGCCCGACACGGCCTGTACGTGATTCCCTAAGAGCGCGGTAACTGGCTCACCGCCGCCCTCGAACGCCACGTAGCGCATCTTGTGCGGGTCGACTTTCGCTTGCTGAGCCAGCAGCGCCGCTTTCATCCAGTCCTGACTACCGATGGAGGCTCCCGCGCCAATCACCACGCTGTTAGGATCTTTCTCCATCGCCGTCAGCAGATCTTTGAGCGATTTCCACGGGGAGTCGGCGCGCACCGCAATCATGCCGTAATCGGTGCCGACGCTGGCGAGCCAGCGCACGTCGTCCACTCCGTAGCGGCCAAACTTGCCCTGCGACAGGTTCAGCAGCGAGCCGCCGGAGAAGGCCACCACGGTGCCGGGTTCTCCCGGGCGCTGGGCGACAATGGCGTTATAGGCCACCGCGCCGACGCCGCCGGGCATATAGGTGACGCGCATCGGTTTTTCGATAGCGCCGGTTTCCATCATGCTCACCTGAATCAGCTTACAGGTGAGGTCGAAGCCGCCGCCGGGTTTGGCGGGGGCAATACATTCGGTACGCGATGGGGCCTGCTCAGCCAGTACAGAGGTATTCATCAGTAAGATGCTTGCAGCAAGGGTACAAAGTAATTGTTTTTTCATTGTTTATCCTCACGCCGGATAACCGGTATTTCAGGTTCGGAACAACTTTTTTGTGATTATGTGAACCACCTTGTAGCAGTTCAGTTGCGTGATTGTTAAAACGTTAACCTTTCATTTCCCTTTCAACACCGCAGAAACTTTACAGGATGTGATATGCGTCTCTTATTAGCGGAAGATAACCGTGAGCTGGCTCACTGGCTGGAAAAAGCGCTGGTGCAAAACGGTTTTGCGGTGGATTGCGTCTCCGACGGGCTGGCGGCCGATCACCTGCTGCACAGCGAAAACTACGCGCTGGCGGTGCTTGATATCAGCATGCCGGGGCTGGATGGGCTCGACGTCGTCCAGCGGCTGCGTAAGCGCGGACAAACGCTACCGGTACTGCTGCTGACGGCGCGTAGCGCGGTGGCAGATCGGGTGAAAGGGCTGAACGCCGGGGCAGACGACTATCTACCAAAGCCCTTTGAGCTTGAAGAACTGGACGCCAGGCTGCGGGCGCTGCTGCGGCGTAGCGCAGGCCAGGTGCATGAGCTACAGCAGCTTGGGGCACTGACGTTCCACGACGAAGGCTACTTTCTACTGCACGGGCAGCCGCTGGCGTTAACCCCGCGTGAACAGGCGCTGCTGACGGTGCTGATGTACCGCCGTTCGCGCCCGGTACCGCGCCAGCAGCTGTTCGAACAGGTTTTTAGCCTCAGCGATGAGGTCAGCCCGGAGAGTATTGAGCTCTATATTCACCGGCTACGAAAAAAATTGCAGGGAAGCGATGTGCGGATCACCACGCTGCGCGGGCTCGGCTACGTGCTGGAGTACTGCGATGAAGGGACTTAAACCGCAGTCGTTATACTTTCAACTGCTGTTGTTTCTCGGCCTGCCGCTACTCCTGCTGTGGGGGCTTTCGGCATTCAATAGCTACGTCAGCGCGCTCCAGGCGGCAACCCAGGCTTACGATCGCACGCTGCTTTCGTCGGCAAGAACGGTGTCGGAGCGGCTGGAAGTCCGCAAAGGCAAACTCGAGGTTAACGTCCCCTGGGTGGTGCTCGACAGCTTCGAGCTCAACATGAACGATCGCCTGTACTACAAGGTGGTCGACCCGGCGGGGAGGATTATCTCAGGCTACGACGACCTGCCGGCGATGCCACCTTCCACTTCCCGCACCACGCTCTATCCGGCGCTGGCGTGGTTTTACCACACGCAATATCGCGGTGAAGCTATTCGCGTAGCAAGGCTCCTGCAGCCGGTGAATGAAGGCGGGATTGTCGGCATGGCGGAGATCTACGTCGCCGAAACCCTGCAGTCGCGGCGCTATCTTGCCGGTCAGTTGTTGTTCTCGTCGTGGGTTTCTCAAGGGCTGCTGGTGCTGCTGACGCTTATCCTTACCGGATGGCTGCTGCGCCGGGTGCTGACCCCGATGCGCCAGCTCTCAACGCTGATGGTTCGTCGCGAACCGGGTCTGCTGACGCCGTTGCCGGAGCTGCTGCCGTGGTCGGAAACCCGGCTGCTTATCGTGGCTTTCAACCGTTATCTTGACCGCCTGCGTGGGCTGATTGCCCGCCAGGAGCGCTTTAGTGCCGACGCTTCACATCAGTTGAAAACCCCGCTGGCGGTGCTGAAGACGCAGGCCTCGGTGGCGCTGGCGAGCGACTCTCCTGCGCAGTGGCATGAAAGCCTGCGGGCGATGAGCACGACGATTGATAACACGATTCTGCTCACCGAGCGGCTGTTGCAGCTCTCTGCGGTGAAGCGCCGGGAGCAGAACGAAAGACAGTTTGTGCCAGTAAACCTTTTCGACGTCGTGCAGCAGAGCTGTTTCACCCGGCTTGCCGAAGCGCGCAGCAAAGCTATCGATCTCGGCTATGAAGGCGAACAGCAGGTGCTGTGGGTGGAGGGCGATGCGCTACTGCTCGGCGAACTGTGTGGCAATCTGCTGGATAATGCGCTGAAGTACACCCCCACGGGCGGCATGGTGACGGCAAGTCTGGTTCGCGACGGTGAGGCCGTGGTGCTGACGGTAGAAGACAGCGGGCCGGGAATCGAAAGCGAACAAGTTCACCAGGCGCTACAGCCTTTTCATCGTCTCGATAACGTCGGTAACGTTGCCGGAGCAGGCATTGGTCTTGCGCTGGTGAATGACATTGCCCGCCTGCACCGCTCAATGCCCCAGCTCGCCCGCAGCGACACGCTGGGTGGGTTACGGGTACAGCTACGATTGTTGCTAACGCTGCCGCCGCAATCATGATAAGTGATATGATTTTGTAGCATTAAGTAACAACTGCGCTATTTTTCGCTTTTTTAGTGCCTTGATTCTTCGTGCTCTGGCGGTACAATCCTGCCGTTAACGGGACGTTTACTTTTAAATTTTGCTGGAATTGTCAAAAATGAATAAAAGCGCTTTAGTTGGGCTTGCGGGATTAATGCTGGTTTCTGCATCAGCAAATGCTATCAGCATCAGTGGTCAGGCGGGTAAAGATTACACCAACGTGGGAGTCGGCTTCGGGACAGAAAGCACCGGGCTTGCGTTAACCGGTAACTGGGCTCATAACGATGACGACGGCGACGTCGCAGGTCTCGGCCTCGGTCTGAACGTGCCGCTGGGCCCGTTCCTCGCCACCGTTGGCGGTAAAGGTATCTACACCAACCCGAAATCCGGCAGCGAAGGTTATGCTGCGGCCGTGGGCGGCGGGCTGCAGTGGAAAATTACCGACAGCATTGGTCTCTTTGGTGAGTACTACTACTCTCCGGATTCGCTCTCCAGCGGTATCGACAGCTATCAGGAAGCGAACGCCGGTGCGCGCTGGACCATTATGCGTCCGATCACCATCGAGGCGGGCTACCGCTATCTGAACCTGGCAGGCAAAGACGGCCACCGCGATAACACCATCGCCGATGGTCCGTACGTGGGTGCCAGCGTCGGTTTCTAATCCTCGCGGCGCAGCTTTCCGCTGCGCCCGTTCTTCAGTCAGCCGTCTGCGCTATAGTTAATCGTCCTCTTGTTGTGGAGATAATAATGATCAACGTGGAGATGCTGTCCACCGGCGATGAAGTTCTGCACGGGCAAATTGTTGATACCAACGCCGCCTGGCTTGCCGATTTCTTTTTTGAACAAGGATTACCGCTGTCGCGCCGCAATACCGTGGGCGACAATCTTGATGCGCTGGTCGCCATTCTGCGCGAGCGTAGTGAATATGCCGATGTGCTTATCGTCAACGGTGGCCTGGGGCCAACCAGCGACGATCTCAGTGCGCTGGCCGCCGCCACCGCCAAAGGGGAAGGGCTGGTGCTGCACGAAGCGTGGCTAGTGCAGATGGAAAAATTCTTTAGCGACCGCGGGCGGATAATGGCGCCGAGCAACCGCAAGCAGGCAGAGATCCCGGCAAGCGCTGAGCTGGTTGATAACCCGGTTGGCACCGCCTGTGGTTTTGCTTTAACGCTCAATCGCTGCCTGATGTTCTTTACCCCTGGCGTTCCCTCTGAATTTAAGGTGATGGTCGAGCAGCAAATTCTGCCGCGCATCCGCCAGCGATTCACGCTGCCGGAGCCGCCGCTGTGCCTGCGTTTAACCACCTTTGGCCGTTCCGAAAGCGACCTGGCTCAGGCTCTGGATCCGCTGGTGCTGCCGGAAGGTGTGACGATGGGCTATCGCTCCTCGATGCCGATTATTGAACTCAAGCTGACCGGGCCTGCCAGCGCGCAGGATGCGATGCGGGCGCTGTGGCCGCAGGTGCGGAGTGTCGCCGGTGAGAGCCTGATTTTCGAAGGTACCGAAGGGTTGCCCGCGCAGCTGGTACGCAAGCTCCAGGAGAGGCAGCTTAGCTTAACGCTGAGCGAGCAGTTTACCGGTGGTCTTATCGCGCTACAGCTCTCAAGGGCTGATGCGCCGCTGCTGGCAAGTGAAGTGGTACCGCCTCAGCAGGAAACGCTCGCGCAAACCGCCCACTGGATAGCAGAGCGTCGGGTGAAGCACTTTGCCGGTCTTGCGCTCGCGGTAGGGGGGCTTGAGGAGAGCCATCTCAACGTTGCGCTGGCAACCCCGGATGGCACTCACGCGCTGCGGGTGAAGTTCAGCACCTCTCGCCACGGCCTGCAGACTCGCCAGGAAGTGTGCGCAATGATGGCGCTGAACATGCTGCGTCGCTGGCTGGACGGTAAAGACGTTGCCAGCGAGCACGGTTGGATCCACGTGACCGAGTCGTTATACCTCGCCTAATGCTTTTGCCAGCAGCGAAATCGGGTGTTCACAGCGCTTGCTCGTGGACATCTCGATTTGCCATTTGCAGGTTTCGCAGTCGGTGATAACCAGGGAGGCTCCGCTCTCCTCAATCTGGCGGAACAGCGGGGCGCCAATGGCCTGTGAGGTTGGGTAGTTTTCCGATTTAAAGCCGTAGGTACCCGCAATCCCGCAGCACTGCGAATCCAGCACTATTAGCTCCAGTCCCGGGATCATCCGCAGCAGTTCCAGCGTGTACAGCGACCAGCCCATTTTCTCCATATGACACGGCGTGTGATAAACCACTTTCAGCGGCAGTGGCTTCAGCGGCAACGTCTGACCGGCATCGAGCTTGCGCCAGATCCAGCGGGTGGCAAGCTCGATGTGTTCCCGAAGCCCGGTATTGTCTACGTCCAGCACGTGCGGGTACTCATCGCGCAGCGTGAAGGTACAGGTGGAAGAAGTGGCAATCACCGGCAGATGCTTATCGACAATCGCCTCTTTCAGCGAGTTGACGTTGCTGACCGCCTGTTTGCGCGCTTTATCGGTAAAGCCGTTGGCAATCAGCGGAACGCCGCAGCACTTCTCTTTACTCAGCAACTGCACCCCGGTGCCCATGGCGTTGAGTACGCGGATCATGTCTTTGCCAAGCTGCGGATGGTTGTAGTTCACGTAGCAGCCATGGAAAAAGGCCACCTGATCGGCAAAGCGTTTTTGTTCAGCCGCGACGCTGCGATACCAACGGCGGAAGGTGCCGAAGCTGTATTTCGGCAACTGTCGGCGATGATCGATTTTTAAGGCGGTGTCCAGCAGCTGGCGCACCGGTTTCATCCCGGTGGTGGCGTTAATGATCGGGGCAAATGGCGTAGAAAGCGAGCCCATGAGATCGGTATAGCTCAGAATAGCATCGCGCAGTTTGGGCTTTTGCTGGCTGTACTGGGCGCGGGCGCGCTGAATGATGTCACCAATTTTGACATCCGACGGACAGGCCACCTCGCAACGTTTACAGTTGATGCAATATTTCAGCGCATCGTCGTACAGCGCGCCGTCTTTCAGGCGTAAACGCTCGCCGTCCGGCCCGGCCTGTTTTGGCCCCGGGTAGCGCGGATTCACCCGGCTAACCGGGCAGGCGGTGGTGCAGACGGTGCATTTAATGCAGCTTTCGAATCCGGTATCGTTCATGACTGGCCTCCTGCCAGAGCAAGGATCTGTCGGGCGACATGCTGGGCGGTGATGGCGCATACGCCACCGCCGCAGCCGAGTTGAATGGCGTCAAAACCACCAATCAGTGAGCCAATAGCGAAGAGATTGTTGAACGGAATCTGCTGGTGCGATGGGCGAAGCTGGTTGTCGGTCACCAGGCCAAAGCGCTGCCAGGGCTGGGAGGCGAAGAAATCCTGCTGATACCAGTCACGACGGGACGCCAGCTGCGCCACGTCCAGCCCCATAATCGGTTCACGCACGCCGGTGCGCTCGGCGACCAGCCCGTTGCTGAAGAAGCTGCCGCTAGCCAGCACGGCAAAGCGCGGGCGCAGTGGAATATCACCATGATTGCGGGTCCAGATAGCGCTGATATTCCCCTCTTCATGACTGACGCGAACCACCTCATCCCCGGCAAGCCAGGTGCCGCCGCTGCGGATAAACTGACGCTGCATAGCCGCGTGCAGACGCATGCCCGGCACCGATGGTGGCAGGGTTGGCAGCAAACACACCGGGCAGGGGAGCTGCGCGTTCAGCCACTGCCACAAGCCTGCGTTTTGTAAACCGAAGCAGGCGGGCATCAGCAGCAGATCGTGGTTTTCCGCCAGCGGTTGCAGAGCCGCCAGCAGTTTCGGCCACTGGGCTTCGTCGTCCAGCACCCGGGCGATGTTCGCGGCACGGAATTCGGTCGGGTTTTCCCGCAGAACGTCGAGCTCCGGCAGATCGATTTCCAGCGTTTGCGTGTGCATGCCGTGGCGGCTTAGCGAGGCGGCGGCAAGATGCGGCTGGAAGTCGAGAAAACCGCTAATACCAATCACGCCGATACGCTTGCCAGGCAGCGGCATCACCGGCACCTCCGCCGGGCTTAGCCAGGCGCTGCGGGTGGTACCAAGCGGTGTGATGCGTTGATGGGCGCGCGTCGCGCTGCCGTGCATCTCGATACCGCATTCGGCGAGAAGCTGTTCAGTGGCATGGGCGTACTGCATCACCGCTTCAGCGCCGAGGCGGGTGTAAGGGTGGTCCGGCATCTGAATGGCGAGCTCAGCAAGCCCGGCGGCAGTATCGGTGACCGTTTCGCCATCCGGCAATGCGGTCAGTAAATCGAGCGAGCCAGAAGAGAAGTGCAGCGCGCTCTGCCCACGGCTGACGATAGCGGTGCGCAGGCCTTGCTGGTTAAGGGTTAGCCCGCAGAGCAACCCGGCGAGGCCGCCGCCGATAATGACCGTGTCAAATTTCATCCTGATGTTCCTTCTGCAGGCCGCATAAACCGAGATATACCCAGCGAGTAAATTCGCTTTCGCGCAGCGCATCGCCCCAGGCGACCGGCTGCACACCTTTCCAGCGTTCGTTGAGGAATTGCGAAAGCTGCGTCAGCGACTGTGCGGGCGTGGTGACGTTAAAACGCTGAAGCAGCCCCGCCGCGCGGCAGGCGCAGAGCTCACCCTGGCAGGTGCCCATCCCCACGCGGGTGCGGCGACGCAGGTCGATAAGGTTATTCACCGCCAGATTTTCCACCGCGTACTGCACTTCACCGGCGGTCACCGCTTCGCACTCGCAGACAACGCTGCGGGTCTGGCGGGTATCCCCCAGCCATGCCGGGGTACGATCGCCATGGCGGTATACCGCCGATCCGCGAAGTGGCGTAGGCAGTGAGATAATTTTCTTCAGCGTGGCTTCCGCCGGCTCCTGGGAGCCGGGCAGCGGACGCTCGGCGGTGGTGCAGGCGGCGGTATTACCCAGCTTGCGGCTGATGGCGTCCGTGGCCCACTCGGCCATCAGACGATAGGTCATCAGTTTGCCGCCGGTGATGGTGATGAAACCCTCCATGCCGTCACGTTTTGCGTGATCGAGCAGGACAATGCCACGGCTGACGTTACGACCGCTTGGGTCGTCATCGCTTGCCACCAGCGGACGCACGCCGGAATAGGCGCGCAGTACGCGGGTTTGCCCCATCACAGGTGCCAGCTTCTCGCCTTCGCGCAGCAGAATATCAACCTCTTCCGGTGATACCCGGTTATCGTCGATATCTTTGTAATCAATGTGCAGTGAGGTGGTGCCGATGAGCGAGATGGTATCGCCGGGCACCAGAATATCGGCGTCGGCGGGCTTACGGCAGCGGTTGATGACGTGCTGATTAATACGATGGTCAAGGATCAGCAGCGAGCCTTTCGCCGGGAACATGCGGATGCTGAGGTCGGCATATTCGGCGATGCGCTGTCCCCAGATCCCGGCGGCGTTAACCACCACCGCCGCGCGCAGGGTGAGCTTCTCTCCGGAGTGGTGGTTCCACAGGTGCACGCCGCACACGCGGTCGCCTTCGCGTATCAGGCCGGTCACTTCGCAGCCGGTGAGGATGGTGGCGCCGTGCTCGCGGGCATCCAGCATGTTGGCGGCGGTGAGGCGGAAAGGATCGACGGTGCCATCAGGCACTTTCACCGCGCCGATGAGCGCCGGGTTCACCGCCGGTTCAATGCGGCGGGCTTCGGCCGGGGACAGCGCCTGGGCATCGATCCCAGCTTCCCGGCAGGCGTTGATGAAGGTGCTTTGAAAGGCGAGGTCATCTTCCGGCAGGGTGATAAACAGACCGTTGGTCGGCTCAACGCAGTGGCGGGCGATGCGTTTGAGGATCTGGTTTTCGGCAATACATTCGCGGGCAGATTCGTTATCGGTCACCGCGTAACGGGCACCGCTGTGCAGCAGGCCGTGGTTACGTCCGGTCGCCCCCGTGGCGATATCGAAACGCTCTACCAGCACGGCACGTAAGCCGCGCAGCGCGCAGTCGCGAGCAATCCCCGCCCCGGTGGCTCCCCCGCCAATAATAATGACATCGTTTTCACACGTCATGGGCATCATCATCGTCCTTCACCATTTTCGTTTTAGCCATTTAGCCACATAAAAAATATGGATTGTTTGATTTCGAGCATATTCGAGCAAAAAACGAAAACGGAACGTGATTTCATGCGCATTTAGGAACTTATTGTCATAATTCTGTAACAATATGTGCGATGTTTCACAGTAACGACATCGTATTTCTCATACCATCGCCGCCACAAAATAAGCCCTCTTAAATTTCCTTTTCTATTAGAGGGTTATCACGTCAGACAAAGTATGGCCACGGAGGCTAGTATGTTGAGCATTTTTAAACCCGCACCGCATAAAGCGCGAGTACCGGATGCACAGGTCGACCCGCTTTATCGCCGCATGCGTTGGCAAATTTTCCTGGGAATATTTTTTGGTTATGCCGCGTACTATCTGGTGCGTAAGAACTTTGCCCTTGCTATGCCGTACCTGGTCGAGCAAGGATTTTCTCGTGGCGATCTCGGTTTTGCACTCTCCGGTATCTCCATTGCTTACGGATTTTCGAAATTCATCATGGGGTCGGTCTCTGACCGCTCGAATCCGCGCATTTTCCTGCCAGCGGGTCTGATTCTGGCCGCGCTGGTGATGCTGGTGATGGGCTTTGTGCCCTGGGCTACTTCCAGCATCATGATTATGTTTGCTTTACTGTTCCTTTGTGGTTGGTTCCAGGGAATGGGGTGGCCGCCGTGCGGACGTACCATGGTTCACTGGTGGTCGCAGAAAGAGCGTGGTGGGATTGTTTCGGTCTGGAACTGCGCGCACAACGTCGGTGGTGGTATTCCGCCGCTGCTGTTCCTGCTCGGTATGGCGTGGTTTAACGACTGGAAAGCGGCGCTGTACATGCCGGCCTTCGGTGCCATTCTGGTGGCGATTATTGCCTTTGCGCTGATGCGTGATACCCCGCAGTCCTGCGGTCTGCCGCCAATCGAAGAGTACAAAAACGACTACCCGGATGACTACAGCGACAAAAATGAAGAAGAACTGACCGCAAAACAGATCTTCATGCAGTACATCCTGCCGAACAAACTGCTGTGGTACATCGCGGTGGCGAACGTGTTCGTTTATCTGCTGCGTTACGGCATCCTCGACTGGTCACCGACCTACCTGAAAGAAGTGAAGCACTTCGCGCTGGATAAATCCTCCTGGGCCTATTTCCTGTATGAATATGCCGGGATCCCGGGGACGCTGCTCTGTGGCTGGATGTCGGACAAAGTGTTTAAAGGTAACCGTGGTGCCACCGGTGTGTTCTTCATGACCCTGGTGACGATTGCTACCGTGGTGTACTGGCTGAACCCGCCGGGTAATCCGAACGTCGACATGATTTGTATGATTGTGATTGGCTTCCTGATTTATGGCCCGGTCATGCTTATCGGTCTGCATGCGCTTGAACTGGCACCGAAGAAAGCGGCGGGGACAGCGGCGGGCTTCACCGGTCTGTTTGGTTATCTCGGTGGCTCGGTCGCGGCCAGCGCCATTGTGGGTTACACCGTTGACTTCTTCGGCTGGGACGGCGGTTTCATGGTGATGATTGGTGGTAGCGTACTGGCTGTTCTGCTGCTGATTGTGGTCATGCTGGGTGAAAAACGTCATCACGCTGAAATGCAGGCTAAACGCGCATAACAAGGAAAATAAATGAAAACAACGATTAGCGTATTAACCGCCAGCCTGTTGCTGGCGGGGGCTGCCGCGAGTTTCAACGCGGTAGCCGCGGAAAAAATTGTCATTGCCCACCGTGGCGCCAGCGGCTACCTGCCGGAGCATACGCTCCCGGCGAAAGCGATGGCCTACGCGCAGGGTGCTGACTACCTTGAGCAGGATCTGGTCATGACCAAGGATGACCATCTGGTGGTGCTGCATGACCACTACCTGGATCGCGTGACCGATGTTGCTGAACGTTTTCCGAATCGCGCCCGTAAGGACGGGCGTTACTACGCTATCGACTTCACGCTTGCGGAAATCAAATCGCTGAAGTTCACCGAAGGTTTCGATATCGTTGATGGTAAAAAAGTGCAGACCTATCCGGGACGTTTCCCGATGGGGAAATCTGACTTCCGCGTGCACACCTTCGAAGAAGAGATCGAATTTGTGCAGGGGCTGAACCACTCTACCGGCAAAAATATTGGTATCTACCCGGAAATTAAAGCACCGTGGTTCCACCACCAGGAAGGCAAAGACATCGCTACTAAAACCCTGGAAGTGCTGAAGAAATACGGTTACACCAGCAAGCAGGATAAAGTATATCTGCAGTGTTTTGATGCCGACGAACTCAAACGCATCAAGAACGAGCTGGAGCCGAAGATGGGCATGAACCTGAATCTGGTTCAGCTGATTGCCTATACCGACTGGAAAGAGACGCAGCAAAAACAGCCGGACGGTAAGTGGGTGAACTACGATTACGACTGGATGTTCAAGCCTGGCGCAATGCAGAAAATTGCGGCTTACGCTGACGGGATTGGTCCTGACTACCACATGCTGGTGGCGGAAGGTTCTAAAACCGGGAACATCAAGCTGACCGCGATGGTGAAGGACGCACACGCCAGCCATATGCAGGTGCATCCGTATACCGTACGTGCAGACCAGTTGCCGGAGTACGCCACCAACGTTAACCAGCTGTACGACATTCTGTACAACAAGGCGGGCGTTGACGGGCTGTTCACCGACTTCCCGGACAAAGCCGTACAGTTTTTAAGTAAAGAACCGAAGTAAAACAAAAGGGCCGTAAGGCCCTTTTTTGTTACATCTCTATCTCGATATCTCCCTGCGCTTTACAGCAACAGGGTAGGATCTCACCGTCCTGAATAAACGCCAGCGGCTGTGTAACCCAGGTGACATCACCGGATAGCAAACGGCAGCGGCAGGAGCCGCAGTAACCTTCACGACACTGATACTCAACTTCCACCCGATGCGACTCGAGGGTAACCAGCAGAGTAGGGTGCTCTTCCTGACACACCAGCTGCGTGCCAGAACGGCTCAGGGTAATACGGCTCATCAGAGCTGGAAGCTGCTCAGATCGTCAGTGTCCACTTCAGAGTCAATCTGACCCACCAGATACGAACTCACTTCCACTTCCTGCGGTGCCACCTGAACGTTGTCGGAAACCAGCCAGGTGTTGATCCACGGGATCGGGTTGGAGCGGGTCTGGAATGGCAGAGAGAGACCGACCGCCTGCATACGGATGTTGGTAATGTACTCAACATACTGGCAGAGGATATCTTTGTTGAGGCCAATCATCGAGCCGTCGCGGAACAGGTAGTCTGCCCACTCTTTCTCCTGCTGGGCCGCTTCAACAAACAGGTCGTAGCACTGCTGTTTGCACTCTTCGGCAATTTCGGCCATCTCCGGATCGTCAACGCCTGAACGCAGCAGGTTCAGCATGTGCTGGGTGCCGGTCAGGTGCAGCGCTTCGTCACGGGCGATAAGGCGGATAATTTTGGCATTACCTTCCATCAGCTCGCGCTCAGCAAAGGCGAACGAGCAGGCGAAGCTGACGTAGAAACGGATGGCTTCCAGCGCGTTAACGCTCATCAGGCACAGGTACAGCTGCTTTTTCAGCGCGCGCAGGCTAACGGTCACGGTTTTACCGTTGATGGTATGCGTGCCTTCACCCAGCAGATGCCAGTAGTTGGTCATCTCGATCAGGTCGTCGTAGTAGCAGGAGATGCCCTCGGCGCGCTTTTTGATCTGCTCGTTAGTCACGATATCGTCAAACACAATCGCCGGATCGTTGACGATGTTGCGGATGATATGGGTGTAGGAGCGCGAGTGAATGGTCTCGGAAAACGCCCAGGTTTCGACCCAGGTTTCCAGCTCAGGAATCGAGATGAGCGGCAGCAGCGCCACGTTCGGGCTACGGCCCTGGATGGAGTCCAGCAGCGTCTGATACTTCAGGTTGCTGATGAAGATATGTTTTTCGTGCTCCGGCAGCGCCTGATAATCGATGCGATCGCGGGAGACGTCAACCTCTTCCGGGCGCCAGAAGAAGGACAGCTGCTTTTCGATGAGCTTTTCGAAAATGTCGTATTTTTGCTGATCGTAGCGGGCCACGTTAACCGGCTGACCAAAGAACATCGGTTCCAGAAGCTGGTCATTTTTCGTCTGTGAAAAAGTGGTGTATGCCATGAATATCTATCCTGTCAGGGGTGTAATGCCGGATGCGCTTCGCTTATCCGGCCTACAATATCGTCTCGAATGGAGCCGTAGGCCGGATAAGGCGTTTTACGCCGCATCCGGCATCATTCATCAAATCTTACATGCGCCGCTTTCGCAGCCATCATCCTGAATCGATGGCGCCAGATCGTCCTGCGCATCTTCCGCACCGTCGCGGGTGTTCTGATAGTACAGCGTTTTCACGCCAAATTTATAGGCGGTGAGCAGGTCTTTCAGCAACTGCTGCATCGGCACTTTACCTGACGGGAAGCGCGTCGGGTCGTAGTTGGTGTTGGCAGAAATAGACTGATCGATGAACTTCTGCATGATACCGACGAGCTGCAGATAGCCATCGTTGTTCGGCATTTCCCACAGCAGTTCGTAGTTGTTTTTCAGATGCTCATAGTCCGGCACGACCTGACGCAGAATGCCGTCTTTAGACGCTTTGATGCTGACGTGACCGCGCGGTGGCTCGATACCGTTGGTGGCGTTCGAGATCTGCGAAGAGGTCTCAGACGGCATCAGGGCAGAGAGCGTGGAGTTACGCAGACCGTGAGTCTTAATAGACTCGCGAAGCGCTTCCCAGTCAAAGTGCAGCGGCTCGCTGGTGATAGCATCCAGGTCTTTCTTATAAGTGTCGATCGGCAGAATGCCCTGCGAATAGGTGGTTTCGTTGAACCACGGGCAGGCACCTTGCTCAATCGCCAGCTCGTTAGACGCTTTCAGCAGGTAGTACTGAATCGCTTCGAAAGTTTTGTGCGTCAGGTTGTTGGCGCTGCCGTCGGAGTAGCGCTTACCGTTTTTCGCGAGCCAGTAGGCGAAGTTAATCACGCCGATGCCGAGGGTACGACGACCCATTGCGCCACGATGCGCGGCCTTAATCGGGTAATCCTGGTAGTCGAGCAGGGCGTCGAGCGCACGCACCGCCAGTACGGCCAGCTCTTCCAGTTCGCTCAGGTTCTCGATCGCACCGAGGTTGAACGCCGACAGCGTACACAGAGCGATTTCACCGTTTTCATCGTTAACGTCGTCCAGCGGTTTGGTCGGCAGGGCGATTTCCAGGCACAGGTTAGACTGGCGCACCGGGGCAACCACCGGGTCAAACGGGCTGTGGGTGTTGCAGTGGTCAACGTTCTGGATGTAAATACGGCCGGTAGAGGCACGTTCCTGCATCATCAGGGAGAACAGTTCAACCGCTTTCACGCGCTGTTTGCGGATGCTGTCGTCTTTCTCATATTTGGTGTACAGACGCTCAAACTCGTCCTGATCGGCGAAGAAGGCGTCGTACAGGCCCGGGACGTCGGACGGGCTGAACAGGGTGATGTCTTCACCTTTCAGCAGGCGGGTGTACATCAGTTTGTTGATCTGTACGCCGTAGTCCATGTGACGTACGCGGTTGCCTTCCACGCCACGGTTGTTTTTCAGCACCAGCAGGCTTTCAACTTCCAGATGCCACATCGGGTAGAACAGCGTCGCTGCACCACCGCGAACGCCACCCTGGGAGCAGGATTTTACCGCAGTCTGGAAGTGCTTATAGAACGGGATACAGCCGGTGTGGAATGCTTCGCCACCGCGGATCGGGCTACCCAGCGCACGGATGCGACCGGCGTTAATACCGATACCGGCGCGCTGGGAAACGTATTTCACAATTGCGCTGGAGGTGGCGTTGATGGAGTCCAGGCTGTCGCCACACTCAATCAGTACGCAGGAGCTGAACTGACGGGTAGGGGTACGCACGCCGGACATAATCGGTGTTGGCAGAGAAATTTTAAAGGTAGAGACCGCGTCGTAGAAGCGCTTCACGTAGCTGAGACGTGTGTCACGCGGGTAGTTTGAGAACAGGCACGCCGCGACCAGAATGTACAGGAACTGGGCGCTCTCGTAGATTTCACCGGTAACGCGGTTCTGAACCAGGTATTTACCTTCCAGCTGCTTCACGGCAGCGTAGGAGAAATTCATGTCACGCCAGTGGTCGATAAAACCGTCCATCTGCTTGAACTCTTCTTCCGTGTAGTCTTCCAGCAGATGAGTGTCGTATTTGCCAAGCTCAACCATCTTCACCACGTGGTCGTACAGCGCCGGCGGCTCAAACTGGCCATAGGCTTTCTTACGCAGGTGGAAAATGGCCAGGCGTGCGGCCAGGTACTGGTAATCCGGTGCTTCGCGGGAGATCAGGTCCGCTGCCGCTTTGATGATGGTCTCATGGATGTCGGCGGTTTTGATCCCGTCGTAAAACTGGATATGAGAGCGCAGTTCCACCTGAGAAATAGAGACGTTATTCAGCCCTTCTGCCGCCCAATCCAGCACTCGATGCAGTTTGTCGAGGTCGATGCGCTCAGTACGGCCATCACGCTTTGTCACCAGCAGACTCTGATTCATGTGGTTTTTACCTGTCCGTGAAATGAAAAATATCCCCCGTTTATCCACAGAACTCCGTTGTGACTAACTCTGTGGATAAATACAAGATATAGGGGTTGTTCGATAAGATTAACGCTATATGGTGAGTATTCTAGTAAGGATTCTTTTGAGTACAAGGGTTGATTTTGACGTTAAATTGAGGTTGCGAAAGGGTAATAAACGCTAAGTCCTCGTACTGTAAGGCCTGGCGGTCATGTCAATATTTCGCAAAAAAAAATGAAAATTTGATCGAGTGCTGATTTCTTCAACGAGAAGGAAAAATTGCGCAAACCAGGCTTGCGCAATTTTAAGAAGATTATCTTATGACGTTAGTCATTTTTGGCCGTTGTGTGCAACATATAGTTAACATCGACGCCGGGGGCCAGCTTGAAGGAGTTCAGCAGCGGATTGTAGTGCAGACCGGTCATGTGCTTCTCCTGCAGGCAGGTGTTATCCACCCAGCTTAACAGCTCCGCAGGCTTAATGAATTTTTTCACGTCGTGCGTCCCCTTCGGTACCATGCGCATCACGTACTCCGCGCCGACCACCGCCATCAGCCAGGCTTTACCGTTACGGTTGATGGTTGAGAAGAAAACGTGCCCGCCCGGTTTCACCAGCTGTGCACAAGCACGAACCACCGACTGCGGGTCCGGAACATGCTCGAGCATTTCCATGCAGGTCACCACGTCGTACTGCTGCGGGTTCTGTGCCGCGTGCTCTTCGACGGTTTTCTGGATGTACTCGACTTCAATACCGCTTTCCAGGGCATGCAGACGTGCCACCTGCAGCGGCTCAAATCCCATATCCAGCCCGGTTACCGTTGCGCCTTCCCGCGCCATGCTTTCCGCCAGAATGCCACCGCCGCAGCCGACGTCGAGCACCTTCTTGCCGAACAGACCACCGGCACGCTCGGCGATATAGCCCAGACGCAGCGGATTGATGCGGTGCAGGGGTTTAAACTCACCCTCAAGATCCCACCAGCGGGATGCCACGGCTTCAAACTTGGCGATCTCTTCATGGTCAACGTTGTGTATCACCGACGATTTTTCGGCATTCATGGGTGCATTTACTCCTTTTTTATCCATGCCCGCGAGTATATCAGGTGGTGAGCGTGAATAAAGCGTATAGGTTTACCTGTCTTTACGTGGTTGTGTTATAATTTGCGACCTTTGAACCCGGGACACAAGTAGAGGGAAAGCGGTTAGATGAGCGACCTTGCGAGAGAAATTACACCGGTTAACATCGAGGAAGAGTTAAAGAACTCTTATCTGGATTATGCGATGTCGGTGATTGTTGGCCGTGCGCTGCCGGATGTCCGCGATGGCCTTAAGCCGGTACACCGTCGCGTGCTTTACGCCATGAACGTATTGGGCAATGACTGGAACAAAGCCTATAAAAAATCTGCCCGTGTCGTTGGGGACGTTATCGGTAAATACCACCCCCACGGCGACTCTGCGGTATACGACACCATCGTGCGTATGGCCCAGCCGTTCTCACTACGCTACATGTTGGTAGATGGCCAGGGTAACTTCGGTTCTGTTGATGGCGACTCCGCGGCGGCGATGCGTTATACGGAAATCCGTATGTCGAAAATCGCGCATGAGCTGATGGCCGACCTTGAAAAAGAGACGGTAGATTTCGTAGACAACTATGACGGCACGGAAAAAATTCCGGACGTCATGCCAACCAAAATTCCTAACCTGCTGGTGAACGGTTCGTCCGGTATCGCCGTAGGTATGGCGACCAACATTCCGCCGCATAACCTGACGGAAGTGATCAACGGCTGCCTGGCGTACATTGACGATGAAAACATCACCGTCGAAGGGTTGATGGAACACATCCCGGGGCCGGACTTCCCGACTGCGGCGATCATCAACGGTCGTCGTGGCATTGAAGAGGCCTATCGCACCGGTCGCGGTAAAATCTACATCCGCGCCCGCGCTGAAGTAGAAGCCGATGCGAAAACCGGTCGCGAAACCATCATCGTGCATGAAATTCCGTATCAGGTGAACAAAGCTCGCCTGATCGAGAAAATCGCCGAGCTGGTAAAAGACAAACGCGTGGAAGGTATCAGCGCGCTGCGTGATGAATCCGATAAAGACGGTATGCGTATCGTCATCGAGATCAAACGTGACGCGGTGGGCGAGGTTGTACTGAACAATCTGTACTCCCAGACCCAGCTGCAGGTCTCCTTCGGTATCAACATGGTGGCACTGCATCACGGCCAGCCGAAGATCCTGAACCTGAAAGAGATCCTGGAAGCCTTCGTTCGCCATCGCCGTGAAGTGGTGACTCGTCGTACCATCTTCGAACTGCGTAAAGCGCGCGATCGTGCCCATATCCTCGAAGCGCTGGCGGTTGCGCTGGCTAACATCGACCCGATCATCGAGCTTATTCGCCGTGCGCCGACGCCGGCTGAAGCGAAAGCAGGCCTGATTGCCCGTTCATGGGAGCTCGGTAACGTCGCTGCCATGCTGGAGCGCGCCGGTGATGATGCCGCGCGTCCGGAGTGGCTGGAGCCAGAGTTTGGCGTGCGCGACGGTCAGTACTACCTGACCGAGCAGCAGGCCCAGGCGATTCTGGATCTGCGTCTGCAGAAACTGACCGGCCTTGAGCACGAAAAACTGCTCGACGAGTACAAAGAGCTGCTGGAGCAGATTGCTGAGCTGCTGCACATCCTCGGCAGCGCCGAGCGTCTGATGGAAGTGATCCGTGAAGAGCTGGAGCTGGTCCGCGATCAGTTTGGCGATGAGCGCCGCACTGAAATCACCGCTAACAGCTCTGATATCAACATCGAAGATCTGATCAACCGCGAAGATGTGGTGGTTACCCTGTCTCACCAGGGCTATGTGAAGTATCAGCCGCTGACCGACTACGAAGCACAACGTCGTGGTGGTAAAGGCAAATCTGCAGCACGTATTAAAGAAGAAGACTTTATTGACCGCCTGCTGGTGGCCAACACCCACGATACGATCCTCTGCTTCTCCAGCCGTGGTCGTCTGTACTGGATGAAGGTTTATCAGCTGCCGGAAGCGAGCCGTGGTGCACGTGGACGTCCAATTGTCAACCTGCTGCCGCTGGAAGCGAACGAACGTATTACCGCGATCCTGCCGGTTCGTGAGTACGAAGAGGGCGTAAACGTCTTCATGGCGACCGCCAGCGGTACCGTGAAGAAAACCGCGCTGACCGAGTTCAGCCGTCCGCGCTCTGCGGGCATCATCGCCGTTAACCTCAACGAGGGTGACGAGCTGATTGGTGTGGATCTGACCTCTGGTAACGACGAAGTCATGCTGTTCTCTGCGGCCGGTAAAGTGGTGCGCTTTAAAGAGAATGCCGTCCGTGCGATGGGCCGTACCGCCACTGGCGTGCGCGGGATCAAGCTTGCGGGCGAAGACAGCGTGGTGTCGCTTATCGTTCCACGCGGTGAAGGGGCAATCCTGACCGTGACCCAGAACGGCTACGGCAAACGTACCGCCGAAACTGAGTACCCGACCAAATCCCGTGGCACCCAGGGCGTTATCTCCATCAAGGTGACCGAACGTAACGGTTCCGTGGTGGGCGCGGTGCAGGTAGACGACTGCGATCAGATTATGATGATCACCGATGCCGGTACGCTGGTGCGTACTCGCGTGTCTGAGATTAGCGTTGTCGGTCGTAATACCCAGGGCGTGATCCTCATTCGTACCGCGGAAGATGAGAACGTAGTGGGCCTGCAGCGTGTGGCTGAGCCGGTAGACGACGAAGAGCTCGACTCTATCGACGGCAGCGCCGCAGAAGGCGACGACGACATCGCGCCGGAAACGGAAGCCGATGACGACGCTTCTGAAGACGAAGCCGACGAATAATTAACGCGATACGTTAGTAAAAAGGGGATACCGCAAGGTGTCCCCTTTTTTATTTGTTTTGTGAATCTAAATTTATTCTGAAATATGAGCGAGCTTATTGGCAGGCCTGGTTGTTATCGCTAACCTCACGCAAAATAAGAAAAGTCATTGAGATTTATTATGCTGAGACAAACTTAATTCTTGTTTTAGATAATCTAATTTTATCCCACCCCTCGCTGTATGTATTATTTGCTACATAAACATTACATTGAATAACATTATTATGAAAACACTTATTAAGAAGGTACTGCCGGTAAGCCTGGCATGTTTCTTTATCCCGGCTGCATTTGCCAATATGACCGTCTACCCGATGGCGGTCAGTATGGGCGCCAACGGTGAAGGGAGTGTCCGTGTTATTTCAAAAAGTAATGACGTGCAGTACGTCAGAACGAAAGTATTTAAAATCACGAACCCGGCAACGCCTGAAGAAAAAGAGGTTGAGGTTAGCGGGAACGATGGTACCGGCCTGGTCGTGATGCCACCATTGTTTGCCCTTCCGGGTGGCGCCAGCAAATTAGTGCGTATGGAAGCGATGGACCCGGATCAGAAAGAGGCTATCTATCGGGTGATGTTCCAGAGCGTGCCGTCTCTTGATGACGCCAGCACGGCGAACACCAGCGCGATTTCGTCAAAGCTCTCGGTTAACCTGGTCTGGGGGGTTCTGGTTTCCGTCCCACCGCAGCAGCCGGTGATTAAACTGACGCTGTCCGGCGATAAGCACCAGCTGCTTAATCAGGGAACCCAGCGCGTCAAAATTACGGATGTTGCACTTTGTCGCGCGGGCCAGTCGGGAAAAACCTGTCAGCATAAAACGGATAACCGGAATATTTTCCCCGATGGTCAGTATCAGCTGCCTTCGCTTTCCGGTATTCAGCATATTGAAATTACTTACAAGGACTGGATTGCTAAAAAAAATGGAAGCCAGTCGTTTGTCGTCAATTAATCAACATGATTCTGTTTTTAGTTTTCTGCCTATAAGAATTTTACTTCCGTAATGGAAACCTCACTCATGCTCTCATAGTGAAAGCTGAGCATGCTATTAAATTAAGGAAAGACGTATGAAATTCATTATTAAACCCCTCGTGGCATTATGTTTAGTGGCCGCTGCCGGTTCCTCTTTTGCTGTACAGAAAGATATTACGGTAACCGCCAACGTCGATGCTTCCCTCGACATGACCCAGGCTGACGGTAGCGCCTTACCGAAAGCGGTTGAAATGCAGTATATCCCGGGAAGCGGCCTCAGCCCGTACAGCGTCCAGAGTAAAATCTGGTCTAACGACGTTTCCTCAACCTCCGGTGACATCCACATGAAGCTGGTCTCAACGGCGCAGCTGGTCAACACCACCGGCGCTCAGGGTACCGCCGTTCCACTGACGGTTTCCTGGGGTGATGATGCGCTGGCGACAGATAAGGATGTGGATCTCGCCGTGTCTGACATTTTCCCGAGCGGTGACAGCACTACCGGCTCCGTGGCGCGCGCGCTGACTATCGCTCAGACCACCAAGGGTGCGCTGGACAGCGGTAACTACCAGGGGGTGGTGAGCATCTATCTGTATCAGGACGCGGCTACCCAGTAAGTCATTTCCTCCCTTGTATTCACCCGCATCGTCTGATGCGGGTTTCTATCCGCCTGCAGCGATAAATAATCATGAAAAAAAGTCTGCTTTGTTTATTGATCCTGACGTCTTTTGCGTCGTATTGCGCGCCGACGGTGCCCAAAGGTTTTGAGATCCTTGCGGAAGGCGTTGAAGAGCGGGTGGACGTGGTGCTTGCCGGAAAACATGTGGGTCTGTTCGATGCGACCGTCAGCCTGGAAAGCGTCCGGTTTGATAATCCTGAAAACGTGCTGGCGGCGCTGGAGCTTCCGGTGAAGCCAGACAGCGCAGATTATCAGTCCATTCTCCAGGCGCTTTCCAAACCGCTGGCGCGCAACGGCGCGCTGGCCTGTGGTTCGAATGGCGCTCAGTCCGGATGCGGATACCTGAAAACGGACGGCGTGGCAGGGATTTATGACGACAGCGACTCGAGCATGACGCTTTTTTTCCGCGACGGCTGGATGCCGGTAGATAACCAGCAGTCGATGTACCGGGCGGCGGATACCAACAGCGTTGAAAATGCGCTGGTTCATCAGCAGGATCTCAACGTTCTGAAACAGGATGATTACAGCAGCCTGTTTTTGCAGGGAGCGGACGCGCTGGGCATCAGCGATAACAGCTACATTGGCAGCAACTGGTCGCTCACCGCCTCGAAAAACGACGATGACAGCGATAACAACGTTGACGTCAGCAACCTGTATTACCGTTACGACATCGCCCGTCGCTACTATTTTCAGGCCGGAAGGATGGATAACCGCACCCTGTTCAATACGCAGGGTGGTAACTTCAGCTTTAGCTTCCTGCCGCTGGGTGCCATTGATGGCGCGCGTATGGGGAGCACCATGAGCTACCTCAACCCCGAACGTGCAAGCCAGGGCACCCCGGTGATGGTGCTGCTGACCCGCAGCTCGCGTATTGACGCCTACCGGGGCAACCAGCTCCTCGGCTCTTTCTATCTGCCTGCGGGCAACCAATCTCTTGATACCTCTCAGTTTCCCGACGGCAGCTATACCGTGACCCTGCGTGTCTATGAAAGCAATCAGCTGGCGCGCACCGAAAGCACCTCATTTACCAAAAACGGTGGCATGAGCGATGGGCGTATTCACTGGTTTGTGCAGGGCGGGCAGATAAGCGGTGAGGATAGCGAAGCCTACCAGGCCGGTATTCGGCTTCCGCTGTTGACTATGCTTTCGCTCACCGGCGGGGCCGCCATAGCCGACGGCATTCGCTCAGTGGAAGGCGGCATCGATTTCTCGCCGGATTTTGGCGCCGCCGGGCGACCGACCCTTTCCGCTAACCTTTACCACGATGATGCCGGTGGCCGGGGTGACAGCGAGCAGCTGAGCTGGTCAGTACCCGATTTGCCGTCATTGAGCCTCTACCGCTCTTCTTCGCGCGGGCAGGAGTGTAATGACGACGACGATGATGACGACCTCAGCTACAACCAGATTGGCTGTTATGAAAATATGAACGCCTCGCTGACCGCCAGCTTCTGGGGCTGGAACAACGTGCTGAGCTTCATTCGTACTGAGAATCATGATGACCACAGCACCTGGGACGATGAGCGATCGTTTAGCGATAACCTTGGTAGCCAGACCACCGCCAACGCGGTTTCCCGCACGCTGCAGCTCAGCAGCTCACGCGCCTGGAGCATCGGCAACTGGATGCTCAGCAGCACCCTGGGGGCGTTTACCCGCAACGACCAGGGCTATGACGACCGCGACAACGGTATCTATCTCTCGCTCTCGCTGTATGAAACGCCGAAGCCGGATGAGCATTTCCGCAGTCAGTCCACACGGCTTAGTGCCGATTACCGCGACAGCAAGCATGGCGATTCGCAGACCTCCTACCAGGTAGAGCACGACTGGTACTGGGACGACAGCGCCCATAAAGAGCTGACGGTGCAGGCGGGCGGGATCAATACCGACACGCTGGATACCTCAGTGACCGGGCGCTACGACGGCCGCTACGGGGACATGAGTGCAACGCTCTCCGACAGCTACGACAACCAGAGTAATGAGCACACCACCGCGGCGACCGGCTCGTGGAGCACCTCGTTTGCGCTTTCCCGCCAGGGGCTGGACTGGGGCGGGGCAGGGACCAGCGATCCGGCGGCGGCGTTGCTGGTGAAGGTTGACGACGTTGACGGTTTTGAGGGCGACAGCGCGGCGCTGGTGGATGCCAGGGTCAGCGGCAACCGCCCGGTGGCGTTAAAAACCGGCAGCAAAGCGCTGTTCCCGCTGTCGCCGTATGCATCTTCGCATGTTGAAATCGCCGACAGCCGGATGGCGAGCGAAGGCGCGACCACGGCGATAGTCAACGGTGCGGGCAGCAGCGACGTGATGCTGCTGCCGGGTAAAGTGCGGATGAAAACCATCACCGCCGAGCAGCGTTTTGGCTACGTCGGTACCCTCGAACTGCCCGCCGGAGCGCGCAGCAACCCGGTTATTGGCCTCAATACCCGTATGCTGCTGCTGGCGGAAGACGGCGGTTTTACCGCCCAGCTGCCGGGCAAAGCGAAGATGCTTTACCTGACCTCGGGCACGCACTACTACCAGTGTCCATTGACTGTGCAAAAACAGCGTGGCGTGGTGCGTTACGTAGGTAAGACGCTGTGCCAGAGCATTACCCCGGAGGCGCTGCCGGACAGCGTCAATAAAGATCTGCTGGCAAAACGCCGCCGCGAGCAGCAGAACCTGCAAACCTCCCAGAACCGGAACGACGAATAATGAAAATGCTATCTGCACTGTTACTCCTGCTGGCGACCGGCAGTGCCCTGGCGGGGGACGACCTGACGTTAACCCGCACCTTCGATCGTATGTCGCCGCCGGGGGCGGATATCTGGCTGTGGAATGGCGTTAGTGAGGGATATTCGTTGCAGAGTAACGCCTATGGCAATAATACGGTATCCTGCGCGAGCAGTTCCGACCCCGCGACAGGAGCCTGCCCCACCGGTCGGAGGAAGGTCAATTCCAGCAGTAACACGCCGATAACCCTCCTGTTCACCGAGAAGCGCTCGGCGATGACGGCTAAGCTGACGCTACAGGGTTACAGGTATGCCTATGTCGAGGAGGGAAGTGAGTGCGGGCAAATGCGGTACAAGTTTTCACTCGATGCCTTTGCGAATGTTGGGTGTAGCGGTGATGGTAAGCCGAGAGATGCTTCTGAATTGTATGTCTATATTCCAGCGAGTGAGCTGGCAAAGTTACCTGTTGGCGGTGTATGGACCGCGAAGTTAAAGCTCACTTCATATTATGCAGGAACCAGCACTTCACCCAACACATCGAAAATCTTCAATGCCGACATCACCCTCAAGGTGACCGACCCGTCGCACGTTGATATCTACTTCCCGGAGTTCGGTACCGCCAGTCCGCGTGTCGATCTTGACCTGCATCCGCACGGTTCGCCGAATGAGAACCCGTGGGCGGCAGATACGGTTTCGCTCGATATGTGTCTGTATGACGGCTACAACGCCAACAGCACTCAGTACGACGTCCTGCTACATGATGAGCAAAAAGCGCACGACGGCAGAAGCGACGGCGATTTCTCCATCTACCGGGTCGGCGGCGACGCCAGCCAGACTCGCGATCGGGTGGATTATCACGTTCGTATGTACAACCCGGAAAACGACAGCATGCTGGACGTGGTCAACAATCAACAGCTCACCTGGACCCAGGTAAACCAGGGCAGAGTCCGCCCGGTCAGATTACCGGCTATCCCAACGCCGGTACTGTGTTCACCCACGCCGTTAAAGCTAAGCGTGGCAAAATTCAGCATTGCCGATAAAAACGCGGGTTACTACCAGGGGACGCTCACCGTCGTCTTTACCCCAACTACGCCGACCGTCGATTAGCGCGGGCGCTTTTCAGCCTTGTGTACATTGCGGCAAACGTCGTTTGCCGCTACCTTAAGCACATCTTTCTGTACGCACACGGCCAAACGTTGAAATACCTTGTCTCTTTCCGCACCACTCTGAAAGTCTCCCGTTACCTGTTTCGGGCGCTGGCGCTGTTAATCTGGCTGCTGATTGCCTTCTCGTCGGTGTTCTACATCGTGAACGCCCTGCACACAAAAGAGTCAGAGATCCGCCAGGAATTTAACCTGAGCTCCGATCAGGCGCAGCGCTATATTCAGCGCACATCAGACGTGATGAAAGAGCTGAAGTACATTGCGGAAAACCGACTCACCGCCACTAACGGCGTGCTCGCATCGCGGGGAAGCAGCCAGGACACCGACGTACCGGAGTTTGTCCCGCTGTTTGACGACTCAGACTGCACCGCAACCGGCAGCAGCTGGCGCGGTTCGCTCGAGTCACTGGCGTGGTTTCTGCGCTACTGGCGCGATAATTTCTCCGCAGCCTACGATCTCAACCGTATCTTCCTGATCAGCAGCGATAATCTGTGCATGGCTAATTTCGGCCTGCGTGATATTCCCGTCGAGCGCGATCAGGCCCTGAAACTGCTGCATGAACGCATTATGAAATACCGCGATGCTCCGCAGGATGAGCGCGGTAACAACCTGTACTGGATTAGCCAGGGGCCACGCCCGGGCGTAGGGAATTTCTATGCTCTAACCCCGGTATATCTGGCTAATCGTCTGCAGGGACTGCTTGGCGTCGAGCAGACGGTACGGATGGAAAACTTTTTCACCCCGGGCAATTTACCGATGGGGGTGACGATTCTCGACGAAAACGGCCAGTCGCTGATTTCGCTCGCCGGGCCGGAGAGCAAAATTAAGGTTGAACCACACTGGATGCAGGAACGCTCGTGGTTTGGTTACACCTCAGGCTTCCGCGAGCTGGTGCTGAAAAAAAACCTGCCGCCGTCGTCGCTCAGCGTGGTCTATTCTGTGCCGGTCGATCTGGTGCTGGAACGTATTCGCATGCTGATCCTCAATGCCATTCTGCTGAACGTGCTGGTGGGCGCGGCGCTGTTTATGCTCGCGCGGATGTACGAGCGGCGGATCTTTATTCCGGCGGAAAGCGATGCCCAGCGGCTGGAAGAGCATGAGCAGTTCAACCGCAAAATTGTTGCCTCGGCGCCGGTTGGGATCTGTATTTTGCGTACTCAGGATGGCACTAACATTCTGAGCAACGAGCTGGCACACAACTACCTCAACATGCTGACCCATGAAGACCGTCAGCGGTTGACGCAAATTATCTGCGGGCAGCAGGTTAACTTTGTTGACGTACTGACCAGTAACAACACGAACTTGCAGATAAGTTTTGTGCACTCTCGCTACCGCAACGAGAACGTGGCTATCTGCGTGCTGGTTGACGTCAGCTCGCGTGTCAAAATGGAAGAGTCATTGCAGGAGATGGCGCAGGCGGCCGAGCAGGCGAGCCAGTCGAAATCGATGTTCCTCGCCACCGTCAGCCATGAGCTGCGCACGCCGCTCTACGGTATCATCGGTAACCTTGACTTGCTGCAAACCAAAGAGCTGCCGAAAGGGGTGGATCGTCTGGTGACGGCGATGAACAACTCCTCCAGCCTGCTTTTAAAAATCATCAGCGACATCCTCGATTTCTCGAAAATTGAGTCTGAGCAGTTGAAGATAGAACCGCGCGAGTTCTCTCCACGTGAGGTGATGAACCATATCACGGCAAACTATCTGCCGCTGGTCGTTCGCAAACAGCTGGGGCTGTACTGCTTTATCGAGCCAGACGTGCCGCAGCAGATGATGGGTGACCCGATGCGTCTGCAGCAGGTTATTTCGAACCTGCTGAGCAACGCGATTAAATTTACCGATATCGGCTGTATCGTGCTGCACGTGCGCGCCGTCGGGGATTATCTCAGCATCAGCGTGCGCGATACCGGCGTCGGTATTCCGGCGAAAGAAGTGGTGCGTCTGTTTGACCCATTCTTCCAGGTTGGCACCGGCGTACAGCGCAACTTCCAGGGGACCGGCCTTGGGCTTGCTATCTGCGAAAAGCTTATCAGCATGATGGATGGTGATATCTCCGTAGACACCGAGCCGGGCATGGGCAGCCAGTTTACTATCCGTATTCCGCTGTATGGCGCGCAGAATCTGCTGGCGCTTTCAAGCGATGGGCTGATGCACAAACGCTGCTGGCTGGCGGTGAATAATGATTTCCTCTGCCAGTATCTTGAATCGTTGCTCGCCCTGCGGGGGATTGAGGTCCGACGCTATGAAGGGCAGCAGCCCGGAGCCGACGATACGCTGATCACCGATGGCGAGCTAACGACACCATGGGCAGGACGGGCGGCGGTGGTCTTCTGTCGTCGCCATATCGGGATCCCGGTTGAACGCTCGCCCGGCGTCTGGCTGCAAAGCGTGGCAACGCCTCATGAGCTGGTGGCGCTGCTTGGTCGTATCTACATGCTTGAATCGGAAAATGCCGATGCGCCTGACACCGCGGCCTCAGCGGATTCGGCCACGATGAACGACGACATGATGATCCTGGTTGTGGACGATCACCCGATAAACCGCCGGTTGCTAGCCGATCAGCTCGGATCGCTTGGTTATCAGTGTAAAACGGCCAACGACGGCGTTGATGCGCTGAGCGTGCTCAGTAAGAATCACATTGATATCGTGCTGAGCGATGTGAACATGCCTAACATGGATGGTTATCGCCTGACGCAGCGGATCCGCCAGCTGGGGCTGACGCTCCCGGTAGTAGGGGTGACCGCGAACGCGCTGGCGGAAGAGAAGCAGCGCTGCCTTGAATCCGGCATGGACAGTTGTCTGTCGAAACCCGTGGTGCTGGACGTGTTGAAACAGACGCTGGCGTTCTATGTCGCGCAAGTCAGAAAGGCAAGGGATACAGCCTGATTTCCCCCCGGGGCTACCGGGGGAAGCGGGGATTAATCTTTGTCGGCGGAGCTCAGGGTGACCGAGGAGAGGTAGTTCAGCAGGGCGATGTCGTTTTCGACACCCAGCTTCATCATTGCCGATTTCTTCTGGCTGCTGATGGTCTTAATGCTGCGGTTGAGTTTCTTGGCAATCTCGGTAACCAGGAAACCTTCGGCAAACAGACGCAGCACTTCGCTCTCTTTCGGTGACAGGCGTTTGTCGCCATAACCACCTGCGCTGATTTTTTCCAGCAGACGAGACACGCTTTCTGGCGTGAATTTTTTGCCTTTCTGCAGGGCGGCCAGCGCTTTTGGCAGGTCAGTAGGTGCGCCTTGCTTCAGGACAATCCCTTCGATATCAAGATCCAGCACCGCGCTCAGGATCGCCGGGTTATTGTTCATGGTCAGAACGATGATCGACAGCGTCGGGAAGTGACGCTTGATGTATTTAATCAGCGTAATGCCGTCACCGTATTTGTCTCCCGGCATGGAGAGATCGGTGATGAGGACGTGGGCATCCAGTTTCGGCAGATTGTTAATCAGTGCGGTGGAGTCTTCAAATTCGCCAACAACATTCACCCACTCGATTTGCTCAAGTGATTTGCGAATACCGAACAGTACAATCGGATGGTCATCGGCAATAATTACGTTCATATTGTTCATGTATAAGGCTACCTTGCTACAGCAAGCTCTTGACGTAAGCGTCAATGTCGCTGATATATTTTTCTATTCCTGGAGCATCTTTCTCACGGATCAGATGTTCCAGCGTTTCACATAACTGCTTGCCGGGTACCAGATTTAGCATGGCAAACACCCCTTTAAGTCGGTGTGCTGTCTGCGCCAGCGCGGCAAAATCATGCGCTGATGATTCAGTATACAACCTCTTAACATCGTCGGGTACCGTATCGACAAACAGCGCGTAATAGCCGCTGGCGTGGAGCTCGGCGTTTTCATTCACGCCTGTAGACGGCGCTTCCACGATCTCGTCCTGAGCCAGTTGCTCTTCGATCAGCTGCAGTACAGCTTCCTGCATTGCGTTGCTGATATTAAAGTTGACGCGCAGTTGGCCTGGGCCAATTTTGCGGATACCAGACTCATCATCGCTTAAAAGCAAGCCCGAGGCAGTAAGATTAGACGGATTATCCGTTAAAAAGAGATCATATTCTTGACTTGTTAGCCTTTCGTCCGGGGAAATGCAGGTCGCCCCCCAGTTTTCAAGCAGCCGTACCACGATAGTGCGGATTTCGTTTGACGTCACATCAATCATTGCCACCACGTCATCCAGCAGACGCTCTTCGGCCTCGCTATCCTGAGCGCGGGCGGCCATTTTCACGTGCAGCGAGTAGCGGGTGCCAAGGGTATCTCGTGCTTTGATGTTGAGATGTCCACCGAGTTTGCGCGCCAGCTGATCGCACAGCCAGAAGGTCAGGGCGTTAGCTTTACCGTAGCGGTCGCCCTGAGTGTCGTTCAGGAACGGGAAATGCAGATTGTCGATTTCGCTGTTGCTGACGCCATTACCCGTATCCAGGATGCGCAACGTCAGGCGGTCGTCGGCCGACTCATCGGTATTCACCTCAAGGGTGATTTTGCCAATTTGCGTGGTGGTGACGGCGTACTGAATCAGCAGCAGCAGAACCCGACGCAGCGCATCGCGGTCGCCGTGACGTTCATCACCCGCCGGTAGACGGTTGTTAATCAGCAGCTGCAGCCCCTTACGTTTGATAACGGGCAGAACCTCCGGCACTACCTCATCGATCAGATCCTGAATCGAGAACAGGGTAGAGGAGCCTTTCCAGCTGTCATTTTCCAGCATGTTGGCCAGTTGGATTTCATCGATCAGGCGTACCAGTACGTCGGCATTGGCGGCGAGTTTTTTCGCCTCATCACCGCCGACATGAGCGGCTTCTTCGGCCAGCATGCGAACCGGCTGCTTCAGTGCTTCACCGATATTCTGCATAAAGGCGGCGCGACCCTGCTGGTTTTTCTCATACAGCCGCTGGGCCTGCTTGAGCTTTTTATTCACCAGCACTTCCCGGTCCTGATCGCGAATGATGAAGATTTGAGTCCGCGGTGCCGCCTGGCTACGGAACTGGCGAATTTCATACAGCTCATTGTTAATGGTGGCCTGAATAACGCCCTGATGCTGGTCGGCCATGCTGGTGATGTTCTGCAGATTCAGATGCGGCAACAGATGGTCGGCAATTTTATTGCTGAGTATCGTGCGGTTAGATTCCTGATCGTGAACCAGCAGGCCCAGCGGCAACACCGAGACGATTTCTTCATTGATGGCCCGCAGTGCACGAATTTCATTGCTCACCGCTGTTGGTGAAACCGAATCGCTCTGGTTACGGCCTGGTTGATGGCGGAAGGTGGTGTAGCCAAACAGCGCCAGCGCCAGTAAGCCAATGTTTAACAGCAACGGCAGCAGGATGTTTTGCAGCGTATCGAGCAGCAGGGTGCCAAACGGGACCTGCCACACCAGACGCATGCCGGTGCTGTTAATAGAAGAAGAGATTTCGATGCGCGAGCTGTTGAAGTTGATGCTGACGCTGTCCGCCACCTCTTTCTCGGATGGACGCACGGCGTTTGGCGATGTGTCCTGTTCCAGACGGAAGCTATCAAGCGACATGCCCGGTGGAATAAGGTCGTTAATCGGTAAATCGAAAGCCACAACCGTCGCCAGATGGCCCGGCTGGTTGAAGGTGGTGCGCAGCGTAAAGTAGTGACCATTTTGCCAGGCAAGCTTACGCAGCGACGAGAAGGTTTCACGCTCATCCAGCGTGTTGGCCTGCTGGAGCATCTCTGCACGGCGCGAATCAACGATAGAGCCGATAGTCGATTCTTTAAAGCCGGAAGAGAGGTCCTTCAACGGCAGCGTGGAGATCAAAATCAGGCTGTTATCCTGGCCGTTCAGATAATACATCGACCACGGCACGGTTTCCGCGCCCCACAGCGTGTCGAGGTAGGTCGACATCTTCTGGGTCATGTCCAGCGTCGCACTGTCGTGAGAACCGAAAATCAGCGCTTCCGTTTTGCGTCTTGGTTTTTCCAGATAGTAGACATCTTGCTTGACTCGCGTTTCCTGCAGTCCTTCGCCGCTGGTACCCGCAGAAGCCGCAATATTGTCGTAAATCTGCCAGGTCGCGTAGCGCCAGGTATCAATACGCTTATGCAGGGCATGCGTCACATCCACTATCTGATAGCTACGATCTTTCAGCCACGCGTTGACCGCGCTTTGTACCAGAACACCCAGGGTTACCAGCAGCACCACGATCATCAGCAGGAAGAAGCGTGTGATGTTGCCTGGTATTAAGGAGAATTTGTTTGGGATCATCGTGGCAGAATGACTCATTGTCGTATCAAACAGGTAATGGCGAAGGCGCCGTATGCTGCTGGCAGTATAAAGGCTGACGCGGCAAATTCCAGACTCGAACGACGATTCCCGCCGATTTTCCTCCTTATTCCTGGTGCACAGTCTCATTTGGCTAAAAGTGTACAGTTCCTGAACGGTTGTACAAATATCTGTGTCCTGGGGCAAAGGAATAGCACAAAATATCAAGAGAATATTTTCTGTATGTCTCTAAGAAAACACTGATAGTTACGGGTTGATTAGTTAATAATCGTTATCATTTCCCGCTGGTAGCACAAGAAAATTCAGCTTGCGTAAAGAAAGGTAAAAAAAAACCGAATGCAGGGCATCCGGTTGAAATAGGGGTAAACAGACATTCAGAACTGAATGACGGTAATAAATAAAGTTAATGATGATAGCGTCGAGTATTTTAGTTGCGGGTGAAGGTTTTGTTTTGTCATTCAGTGCTATCACTTGTTTTGCGGTTAACCTGTTGTTTATTAATGTAGAAAATGGTTTTTTTGATTATTTGTGCTTTATTTGTTAGCTAATCGTGGCGAAAAAAAGTTCCCTGAAATTTACAAAATGAAACATCTTGTGGGCAATTTGAAACACCTTAAAAGTTTTAGTATCATATTCTTGTTGGATTATTCTGCATTTTGCAGCAAAATGAACTAGCCGACTGATTAGAACGTTAATCAGTAAGCAGTGGCATAAAAAAGGCATATAACAGAGGGTTAATAACATGAAAGTTAAAGCACTGTCCCTCCTGGTACCAGCACTGCTGGTAGCGGGCGCAGCGAATGCGGCTGAAATTTATAACAAAGACGGCAACAAATTAGATCTGTACGGTAAAGTTGATGGCCTGCACTATTTCTCTAGTGATGACAGCGCCAACGGTGACCAGTCCTACGTTCGTTTCGGCTTCAAAGGCGAAACTCAGATCAACGACCAGCTGACCGGTTACGGCCAGTGGGAATACAACGTTCAAGCGAACAACACCGAAAACTCCAGCGGCAACGCATGGACTCGTCTGGCATTCGCTGGTGTTAAATTCGGCGACTACGGCTCATTCGACTACGGTCGTAACTACGGCGTTCTGTACGACGTAGAAGGCTGGACCGATATGCTGCCAGAGTTCGGTGGCGACTCCTACACCAAGTCTGACAACTTCATGACTGGTCGTACTAACGGTGTTGCAACTTACCGTAACAACGACTTCTTCGGTCTGGTTGACGGCCTGAAGTTCGCTCTGCAGTATCAGGGTAAAAACGAGAACCCAGGTTCTGGCGAAGGTACCAACAACGGTAACCGTAGCTTCCGTAACGCTAACGGCGACGGCTTCGGTGTTTCTTCTACCTATGACATCGGCGAAGGCTTCAGCGTAGGTGCGGGTTACACCACTTCTAACCGTACCAACGATCAGAAAAACGCTAACCTGGGTAACCAGCAGTACACTGGTGGTAACAAAGCTGAAGCGTGGACTGCTGGTGCTAAGTACGACGCGAACAACGTCTACATTGCTACCATGTATGCTGAAACCCGTAACATGACTCCGTACGGCAGCACTGACAGCGCCAACCAGGGCGGTATCGCTGACAAAACTCAGAACTTCGAAATCACTGCTCAGTACCAGTTCGATTTCGGTCTGCGTCCGGCGATCTCTTATCTGCAGTCTAAAGGTAAAGGCCTGAACACCTTCGGCGGCGACTCCGACAAAGATCTGGTTAAATACGTAGATCTGGGTGCGACCTACTACTTCAACAAGAACATGTCCACCTACGTTGATTACAAAATCAACCTGCTGGACGGTAACGACGACTTCTACAAAAACAATGGTATCGGTACCGACAACATTGTTGCACTGGGTCTGGTTTACCAGTTCTAATCTCACTGCATAGTGATACAAAGGGGCCTCTGGCCCCTTTTTTAATGTCTTAACTTGCTGAAACTGGTGTACCCTTGCGCCTTCAGCAAGAGGATAACAACGACATGGACATGACTTTTTTACGCACAGCTTTCCTGACAACCTGTGTGCTCCTGTCTGGCTGCGATTCAGCCAGCAAAACCCCGGAAGTGACAAAACCTGCCGCCACGGTGCTGGAAGGCAAAACCATGGGGACCTACTGGCGTGTCAGCGCCATCGATTTGAATGCCGCTCAGCAAAAATCTTTACGTGAAAGGGTACAGGCGCAGCTCGACGCAGACGATCAGCTGCTGACGACCTGGAAAAGTGACTCCGCGCTGATGCGTTTCAATCATTCTCAGAGCACGACACTCTGGCCAGTGACGGAAGCGATGGCCGATATCGTTACCGAGTCGCTGCGGATTGGCGCAAAAACCTACGGGGCGATGGATATTACCGTCGGGCCGTTAGTCAATCTTTGGGGTTTTGGTCCGGACAAACAACCGGTGAAAACGCCAACCCAGGCGCAGATTGACGCCGCGAAGGCGCGCACCGGTCTGCAGCATCTGACGGTGGTAAACCAGTCGGGCAAGCAATTCTTGCAGAAAGACATTCCGGATCTTTATGTCGATCTTTCGACGGTAGGTGAAGGCTATGCCGCGGATCATCTGGCACGACTGATGGAGCAGGAAGGGATCTCCCGTTACCTGGTCTCCGTGGGCGGCGCGCTGGTCAGCCGCGGGATGAACGCCGAGGGTAAACCCTGGCGCGTGGCTATCCAGAAACCGACCGATCGTGAAAACGCGGTGCAGGCTATCGTTGATATTAACGGCCACGGGATCAGTACCTCGGGTAGCTACCGCAACTACTACGAGCTGGATGGAAAACGCATCTCTCACGTTATCGATCCGCAGAGCGGGCAGCCGATTCAGCACAATCTGGTGTCGGTGACGGTGATTGCGCCGACCGCGCTGGAAGCCGACGGTTGGGACACCGGGCTGATGGTGCTGGGGCCGGAGAAAGCCAAAGAAGTGGTGCGGGAACAGGGGCTGGCGGTTTACATGATCACCAAAGAAGGTGAAAACTTTAAGACCTGGATGTCGCCGCAGTTCGCCGGATTCCTCGTCAGCGGCAAAAATTAAAAAGCAAGATTGCGGGTTTTTTCTCGCCGACTGTACGGCAAAGTAGGGCTAACCTTAACCAAGGAGGCCATGATGAAACAGAACACGCTGACAACCGAAGCATCCCGCTGGCAGGCGGTGCTGAATCGCGACCCGCAGGCGGATGGTATGTTCGTGTTTGCCGTACAGACCACCGGTATTTTTTGTCGCCCATCCTGTCGTGCACGCCATGCGTTGCGCCAGAATGTGCAGTTCTTCCCGGACGCCCAGGCCGCGCTGGCGGCGGGATTCCGTGCCTGCAAACGCTGCCAGCCTGATAAGCAGGATCCCGGGCAGCAGCGGGTAGAGAAAATTGCCAAAGCCTGTCGCCTGCTGGAGCAGGACACCCCGCTCACGCTGGATGAACTGGCCGTAGCGGTTGGGATAAGCGCGTTTCACCTCCACCGTTTGTTCAAAGCCACTACCGGAATGACGCCAAAAGCCTGGCAGCAGGCCTGGCGCGCCCGTCGGCTGCGCGAGTCGTTAACGCAGGGGGAGAAAGTCACCACCTCAATGCTGGACGCCGGGTTCCCCACCAGCAGCAGCTACTATCGCAGCGCCGATGCGGTTTTGGGGATGACCGCGCGGCAGTATCGTGAGGGCGGGAAGAATACCGATATTCATTATGCGTTGGGCAATAGCGCCACCGGATTATGCCTGGTTGCCGAGAGCGAGCGGGGCGTCTGTGCGGTGCTGCTTGGCGACAGCGACAGCGTGCTGGTGGCCGAACTGCAGCAGATTTTCCCGCAGGCGAACATTCAGCCGGGCGATGACGCACTGGTGCAGCGCCTTGGCAAAGTGATTGTCTGCCTCGATGCGCAGCACGTACCTTCAACGCTGCCGCTGGATATTCGCGGTACCGCGTTCCAGCAGCGCGTCTGGCAGGCGCTGCGTGAGATCCCGGTCGGGGAAACCCGCAGCTATCGACAAATTGCGGAACATATTGGCCAGCCCAAAGCGGTGCGCGCCGTGGCGGGAGCCTGCGCGGCGAACAAGCTGGCGCTGGTGATCCCGTGTCACCGGGTGGTGCGCGATGACGGTACCCTGTCGGGGTATCGCTGGGGTGTAGCGCGTAAAGCCGAGCTTTTGCGGCGCGAAGCGAAAAGCGGAGAGGTGTAATGCTTGATCTGTTCGCCGATGAGGAACCCTGGCAGGAGGCGCTTGCCGACGGCGCGGTGATCCTGCGCCGCTTTGCCTGCGCCGAGGCCGGGGAACTTCTCACTGCCATCAGCGCGGTGGCGAGCGTGTCGCCGTTTCGCCAGATGGTAACGCCCGGCGGGTATACCATGTCGGTGGCGATGACCAATTGTGGCGCGCGGGGCTGGGCCACCGATCGGCACGGCTATCTGTACGCCACGCAGGATCCGCAAACCGGCAGCCCGTGGCCTGCTATGCCTGCGCTATTTCGCGCTTTTGCCGTGCGGGCCGCGCTGGCGGCCGGTTATCCCGATTTTCGCCCGGATGCCTGTCTTATCAACCGCTACGCACCGGCGACGAAGCTCTCGCTCCATCAGGACAAAGACGAAGCCACGCTGCTGGCGCCTATCGTTTCGGTCTCGCTTGGGCTTCCGGCCATTTTCCAGTTTGGCGGACTACGGCGCAATGATCCGTTGAAGCGGATACTGCTGGAACACGGTGACGTAGTGGTGTGGGGTGGGGCGTCGCGGCTTTTCTATCACGGTATTCAACCGCTCAAAGAGGGGCATCACCCGCTTACCGATGCGTTTCGCTATAACCTGACCTTCCGTACCACCGGACTTAGTGAATAAATAAGAATTATTCTTGCTGTAGCCTGACAGCAGTTTAAACTGCTGGCTGCTTTTTCTCGTCCGGGTTGTGTTATGGAACTTCTCCTGCTTGTCTGGCGCCAGTACCGCTGGCCATTTATCGCTGTGATGGCGTTGAGTCTGCTGAGTGCCGCGCTTGGCATTGGGCTGATTGCTTACATCAATATGCGCCTTATCACCGTCGTTGATACCTCGTTAAGCGTTCTGCCGGAGTTCCTGGGCTTACTGCTGCTGTTGATGGCGGTCACGCTCGGCTCTCAGCTGGCGTTAACCGTGCTGGGACATCACTTCGTTTATCGCCTGCGTAGCGAATTCATCAAACGTATCCTCGACACGCAGATAGAACGCATTGAGAAGCTCGGTAGCGCCTCGCTGCTGGCGGGGTTAACCAGCGACGTGCGCAATATCACTATCGCTTTCGTGCGCCTGCCGGAGCTGGTACAGGGCATTATTCTGACCTTTGGCTCTGCGGCCTATCTGGCGTGGTTGTCCAGCAAAATGCTGCTGGTCACGGCGGTGTGGGTGGCGATAACTATCTGGGTCGGCTTTATTCTGGTGGCGCGGGTGTACGCGCACATGGCGACGCTGCGTGAAACCGAAGACAAGCTCTATCAGGACTACCAGACGGTGCTGGAAGGGCGTAAAGAGCTGACCCTCAACCGTGAACGCGCCGAATACATCTACAACCAGCTGTATATTCCGGATGCCCGCGAGTACCGCCACCATATTATCCGCTCCGATACCTTCCATCTGAGCGCGGTAAACTGGTCGAACATTATGATGCTTGGCGCTATCGGGCTGGTGTTCTGGATGGCGAACGGCCTCGGTTGGGCGAATACCAGCGTGGCGGCCACTTATTCTCTGACGCTGTTGTTCCTGCGCACGCCGCTGCTGTCGGCGGTGGGGGCATTGCCGACGCTGCTCAGCGCCCAGGTAGCATTCAGGAAGCTGAAACAATTTGAACTGGCGCCTTACCGACCGGAGTTCCCGGTGCCGGAAGCGAACCGTCAGTGGCAGACCCTTGAGCTGCGCGACGTCACGTTCCACTATCAGGATCAGAAGTTTGCCGTCGGGCCAATTAACCTGACGCTGAACCGCGGCGAAATGGTGTTCCTGATTGGCGGTAACGGCAGTGGAAAATCGACTCTGGCGATGCTGCTGACGGGGTTGTATCAACCGATTTCCGGGCAAATCCTGCTTGACGGCGAACCGCTGGCAGCGGAAAAACCGGAAGATTATCGCAAGCTCTTTTCTGCCGTGTTTACCGACGTCTGGCTGTTCGACAGGCTGCTTGGCCCCGAGGGGCAACAGGCCTCCCCTGAGCTGGTGGAGAAATGGCTGCAGCAGCTAAAAATGGCGCATAAGCTTGAGCTGGAAAACGGTAAAATCCTTAACCTGCAGCTGTCGAAAGGACAGAAAAAACGCGTGGCGCTGCTGCTGGCGCTGGCAGAAGAGCGTGACATTATTCTGCTCGACGAGTGGGCCGCGGATCAGGATCCGCATTTCCGCCGCGAGTTTTACCAGGTCCTGCTACCGCTTATTCAACAGATGGGCAAAACGGTGTTTGCGATAAGCCACGATGACCACTATTTTATTCATGCAGACCGTCTGCTGGAAATGCGCAACGGCCAGTTAAGCGAGCTCGTCGGAGAAGAGCGTGATGCCGCCTCACGAGATGCGGTGGCGCGAACCGCCTGATGATTTTTACCCTTTTCAAGGATTGCTGACAGATGTCCGTAATAAGTAGTAACAGCGCCCAGCTGCGTGACCAGGAACGTGCGCGTCTGATATGGATGTTAACCACCGACAAGACGATAACGGCGGCCCTGCTCGGTAAAATCCCTCCAGAACAACAGTACGATACCGGCACTTTAGCGCGGGATATCGCCGAAGTAGGTGCGCTCACCGCGCACCTGCCCGCACCGGATCTCGCAGATACCCTGGAAGCGCTGCCTACTGATGAACGCCATGCTCTGTGGAACGTGGTGGAGGACGACAAGCGCGGTAAGGTTCTGCTGGAAGCCTCAGAAAACGTCTGGGAAGATCTGATTGAAGGCATGAGCGACCGCGCGCTGCTCGATGCCCTTGAAACCCTCGATATCGACGAACAGATTTATCTCGTCCAGCACCTGCCGCGTAACCTGACCGGTCGTCTGGTTGCCTCGCTACCGGCGGAAGAGCGGGCGCGTGTACGACAAGTGATTAATTACGCCCGCAACAGCGTCGGCGCGATCATGGAGTTCGAGATAATCACCATTCGCCCGGACGTGACGCTCGGGGTGGTGCAACGTTTTCTGCGCATTCGCGGCAAAATGCCGGAGAACACCGATAAGCTGTTCGTGATTTCCCGCGACAAGCATCTGCTCGGCGAACTGGAGCTGAAAACTATTCTGCTGAACCCGGCGCATCGTATGGTGGCCGAAGTGATGGAAGCAGAACCGGTGACCTTCCACCCGGAAGAAGACGCCGAGAAGGTGGCACGCACCTTCGAACGTGACAACCTGGTCAGTGCCGCGGTGGTTGATGCCGACGGCAAGCTGATGGGGCGTTTGACCATCGATGAAATTGTTGATGTGGTTTACGAAGAGACCGACAACGATATTCGTCAGATGAGTGGTCTTAGCAACGACGAGGACGTTTTTGCTCCAGTCAGCAAAGCGATAAAAACCCGCTGGGCCTGGCTTGCTATCAATTTATGCACCGCGTTTATTGCTTCGCGAGTGATTGACGGCTTTGAGCACACGATTTCTCAACTGGTGGCGCTGGCTTCACTGATGCCGATTGTCGCCGGTATTGGCGGGAACACGGGTAACCAGACGATTACGATGATTGTGCGGGCGCTTGCCCTGCAGCACATCCAGCCAGGTAACTTCTCGTTCCTGATCCTGCGCGAAATGGGCGTGGCGCTGATTAACGGCCTGGTGTGGGGCGGGATTATGGGGGGCGTCACCTGGTGGCTGTATGACGATCCTCAGCTCGGCGGCGTAATGATGCTGGCAATGGTGCTGAACCTGCTGGTTGCTTCGCTGATGGGGGTGTTGATCCCGATGATTATGACTCGTCTGGGGCGTGACCCGGCTATCGGTTCTAGCGTGATGATAACTGCTATCACCGACACCGGCGGATTCTTTATTTTCCTCGGTCTGGCGACGCTGTTTCTGACTTAACGTCGTGCTTCTGGCGAAGGTGGCGCGGGATGAGCCACATCGCCACCATCCCCGCTAACACACCTACTGCCAGATTGCTGGTGGTAAGCGTTCCCACAACGGTTATTACCATCACGAGGGTGGCAGACCACGGTGTGGTTTTAAGCGTTGCCGGCTGAATGCTGTGCCAACTGACGGTTTTCACCGCCACAATCACCATGATCCCGGCAAGCACTGACATCGGTATTTTTGCCATCACTTCGCTGAGTATGGTCACCAACAGCAGCAGGACAAGCGCTGCGGCAAGTGTGGATATCCGGCTGCGACCTTTGCCCATCTCCACGTTGACAATCGTCTGACCTATCATCGCGCAACCGCCAATGCCGCCGTAGCTGGCAGCGAGGATATTGGCGATGCCGAGCCCGGTGCTTTCCCGCGATTTACCGGAAGGCGTTGCGGTAATGTCATCGACCAGCCGTGCGGTTAAAAGCGATTCGAGCAGGCCAACAAACGCCACACTTAGCGCACAGGGCCAGATGATGGCCAGCGTTTCGAGATTCAGCGGCACCTGCAGTTGCGTAAAGCCCGGAAGCCCTTTGCTCATTTCGCCTGCATCGCCGACGGTAGGCAGTATTTGACCGGTGGTGACGGTAAACAGGGTGAGCAGCACGATGGCGATAAGTGGGGAAGGGATGCTTTTGATGACTTTCGGCGCCCACAGCACAATAAGGAGCGTGGCAACAAACAGTGCGACAATGAGCGGGCTACGGCTCCAGAAATGCGGCACCTGGGCAAAGAAAATCAGCACTCCCAGCGCGTTGACAAAGCCGGTCATCACCGATGACGGAACATGGCGCATCAGCTTTGCCATACCAAACACACCGAACAGGATTTGGATGAATCCGGCCAGGATAACCGCAGGCAGAATGTAGCCTACGCCGTACTGGTGCACCATAGGGCCAATCACCAGCGCGACAGAGCCTGCGGCGGCGGTCACCATGGCAGGACGTCCACCCAGCACCGACATCGCCAGACAGAGCACCACAGAGGCAATCAGGCTGACCTTAGGGTCGACGCCGGCAATCACCGAAAATGAGATAACCTCCGGGATTAACGCAAGGGCGGTTATCACCCCGGCCAGGGTTTCACGGGTGAGCAGCGCGGGAGAGCGCAGTATGTGCTTAATAGTCGCCTGATGTGGCGCAGAGATCTGAGATTCGGGCATAAGTTTTCGCACGTGAGAATGATGATAGTACAGACGCTGGCTTCCGTGCGCTTCATCACAAAACGGGTGATAATAGCGCGCCAGCTCACACTCTGCCAGCCCTAATCATCAGTTTGGTGATACATTTTTTTAGCAATTTTCTAACAGATCTCAAAACTAAACTTAAAGTTTAAACAATATTTAAATTTTTCATCGTCAGTGATAACTTGAACTTACCGAATCGTTTCACCTGCGCTAAAAACAAACGCGAGTTCATGTAAGGCTCTAATACGATGAAAAAAACGTTGGCCGTACCCAGCTCACAGGTGTCTGTTCCCGATGCAGCCGCAACTGCCGCCCGAACCCACACCCGCACTGAGCAAGAGACGGATGTATTGCTGATTGGCGGTGGCATTATGAGCGCGACGCTCGGCACCTGGCTTCAGGAGCTGGAGCCAGACTGGTCAATCACCATGGTTGAACAGATGGACGGCGTGGCACAAGAGAGTTCTAACGGCTGGAATAATGCGGGGACCGGTCACGCCGCGCTGATGGAGCTCAACTACACGCCACAAAAAGCTGATGGCACTATCAACATCGACAAAGCTATCGCGATTAACGAATCTTTCCAGATATCCCGCCAGTTCTGGGCCCATCAGGTTATCCGTGGCGCGCTGCGTCAGCCAAAATCTTTTATCAACACCGTACCGCACATGAGCTTTGTCTGGGGCAACGACAACGTGAATTTCCTGCGCGCGCGTTACCGTGCGCTGCAGCAGTGCGACCTGTTCCGCGGTATGCGTTACTCCGAGGATCACGAGCAGATCAAAGCCTGGGCGCCGCTGGTAATGGAGGGACGCCATCCGGGCCAGAAGGTTGCCGCAACGCGCACCGAAGTGGGTACCGACGTCAATTACGGTGAAATCACCCGTCAGCTGATTAAATCTCTGCAGCGCCAGGAGAACTTCTCCCTGCAGGTCGGAACGGTAGTGCAGCGTTTTAAACGCAATACGGATAACAGCTGGACGGTGACGGTGTGCGACGCTAAACAGCGCCATGCCAGACGTACCATCAGGGCTAAATTTATCTTTATTGGTGCCGGCGGGGCTGCGCTCAAGCTTTTGCAAAAAACCGGGATCCCGCAGGCTGCCGATTACGCTGGCTTCCCGGTCGGTGGGCAGTTCCTGGTGACCGAGAATCCGGAGGTGGTGAACCAGCATCTGGCAAAAGTGTACGGCCAGGCTTCTGTTGGTGCGCCGCCAATGTCGGTGCCGCATATTGATACCCGCATCATCGACGGTAAACGCGTACTGCTGTTCGGGCCGTTTGCCACGTTCTCGACAAAGTTTCTCAAGAATGGATCGCTCTGGGATCTGCTGGCCTCGACCAACACGTCCAATATTCTGCCGATGATCAATGTCGGGCTGGATAATTTTGATCTGATCAAATACCTGATAAGCCAGGTGATGCAGAAAGAGGGCGATCGCTATGCGGCGCTGGCTGATTACTACCCGCAGGCGGAGAAAGGCGACTGGCGGCTATGGCAGGCTGGTCAGCGGGTGCAGATAATCAAACGTTCTGCCAGCAAAGGCGGCGAACTACGCCTGGGAACGGAGGTGGTTTGTGATGATGAAGGGACCGTTGCCGCACTGCTTGGCGCATCACCCGGGGCTTCTACCGCCGCACCTGAGATGCTCAAACTGCTGGAACGTGTCTTCAAAGCGCGAGTGCAAACGCCTTCCTGGCAGGCAAAGATCAAGGAAATCACCCCGACGTGGGGTATGAAGCTTAAGGATAATCCGGCGCTCATCGAGCAGGCGCTGGCCTATACCAGTGATGTGCTTGAGCTACATTACGAGCCGCAGGCCGGTTTCGATCCGGTGCCGAAGGCGCAGCCGGTTGTGCAGGACACTACGGTGAAAGAGATGGCGGATATCGCGCTCTGAAGCAAAAACCCCCGGCTCATCACCGGGGGTTTGTTTTAGCGAACAACCGCGTTGTTGACGGTCTCTTCGGCTTTCCAGATGCGGTATTTCACGTCGACGTTATCCGGCGTGTAAATCACGATTGGCAGTTTACTGTTATAACGGATCATGCCGTTATCACCCAGGCCTGCGGTAATGAATTTCTTCTCTTTCTTACCGTCCGGGCAGGCCATCATGGTGGACATCGGTCCGTTCACTTTATCGAAGACATAGTAGTCGTAGCCCCAGCCTTCCAGCGTTTTGCTTTCAAGCTCACCGCCCAGACGGTGCTGGTTGCAGTCAACTTCCAGGGTTTTGCCGATCAACAGCTCGACTTTGTAATCGCCTTCATTCTTCTGCTCTGGCAGCTGAATGACCTGGCGCTTCATGCCTTTCTCCGCTTTCGGATAAGGGGCAACTTTTTCCAGTGGTTGCTCGCCGGCGAAGGCGCTGCCGGAGACGCAGGCAGCAGCCAGCATGGATGCGATGAGTAAACGAGAATTTTTCACTGTTAATCCTTTTTATCAGTTTAATACCGGAATAGCGTAGCACTGATACGGCTAATGATAAGCGGAATTTACTGATTTTTTCATTTCATCCAGCTATATGTGCTAAAAAGCCAGCCGAATGGCTGACTTGAATGCTGGCAGGAAAAACGATCAATACTCGTTAAAGTACTGCTGAATCTTCTGCGGATCGCGGGTTTGCGTCAGCGCCAGCTGCAGCAGTATGCGCGCTTTTTGCGGGTTCAACGTACCTGAGGCGACAAACCCGTAGCGAGCGTCGTCTACTTCGGCGTCACGGGTGGTCGCGCCGGTTGGTACGCGGGAAGAACGCACGACTACCACCCCTTTTTCGGCTGCGGTGGCAAGGGTATCAAAGATGGTTTTATAGAGGTTCCCGTTACCCACCCCGGCGCTGATGATGCCCTGATAACCATCCTGAATCAGCGCCTTCGCCGGTAAATCGGAGGCGTTGGCGTAGTTGTACACGATACCCACTTTTGGCAGCGTGGTCAGATTGCTGACGTCGAACGGTGTGGCGGTGGTGTGCTTCAGGGCAGGAGAGCGTTGGTACTCGATTTTGCCGTTATGAATATACCCGAGCGGACCGTAGTTCACCGCCTTAAAGGTGGCGACGTCGGTCGTATTGGTTTTCGCAACGTCGCGGGCATCCATCACCGTATCGTTCATGGTGACTAAGACGCCACGGCGGGCCGATGCCGGATCGGCGGCAGTCACCACGGCGTTATACAGGTTGAAAGGGCCATCGGCACTCATGGCGGTGGAAGGACGCATGGCGCCGGTCAGCACCACGGGCTTATCGCATTTTACCGTCAGGTCGAGGAAATAGGCGGTTTCCTCCATGGTGTCTGTCCCGTGGGTAATGACAAAACCGTCGGTTTTACTGCATTCAGCGTTGATCTTTTTAGCAAGCGTCAGCCATACCGCATCGTTCATATCCTGCGAACCGATATTCACTACCTGCTCGCCTTTGATGACCGCAATGTCCTTGAGTTGCGGAACGGCTTTCACCAGGCTTTCAACCCCGACTTTACCGGCAGTGTAGGAGGACTGCGTGGCGGATTCCCCCCCTCCGGCAATGGTACCGCCGGTGGCGAGAATCGTGACCTGAGGAAGCGCCATTGCCGTGCTGCTGCAGCCAAGAACGAGCAATGCGACTGCTGAGAGTGTCAAACGGGACATGCGTCAATCTCCTTATGAATGAGTTGCTGGGATTATCCTTATACCCACATGAAAAACAGTGACTTATTCCATGTTTACGCAATGACCTGAGCGGTTACAGCCGGTTATTTTTGGATTTTGCTATAGAGATATTCGAAGGATGTTCTTTGTTGCAGGCATAAAAAAACCAACCGCGAGGGTTGGTTTTCTTTGGGAATTTTGGTCGGCACGAGAGGATTTGAACCTCCGACCCCTGACACCCCATGACAGTGCGCTACCAGGCTGCGCTACGTGCCGATACGTGGGCTAATACTACCCGTTTCTGTTTTGAATGCAAGCAAGCCCTCTGCTAACTGATTCATAATTAATCAGTTAGCGATGAAGCGCTTCTCATCCGTCAGAACCTGCAGCAACAGGCTGAGCTGCGGTTTCTGATCCTTCAGCTTGTCACCTTTTCGATCCCAGGTAGTGTATCTACCGTTGTTTTCGAGTACCACGGTGATTTCCGGCGCGGTGATGGCAAGGGTATTGGTATCCGCCGAGGTCACCCAATACTGGCGACGAGTGGCGCTGAACAGATCCTGACCCTGAGAATATTCATTCGCCGGGGTGCTGACATGTAGCAGACGCTGCATCAGCGTGGTCATCACGTCTTTGTGACCGGTCAGCGTATTAATGCGTTGCGCTGGCGTGCCCGGCCAGTGGATAACCAGCGGCACCTGCAGGGCAGGGCGTGACCAGTCGAAACCATTACGCTGAGCATCCAGCGGAATACCGTGGGCCGCCGTGATGATAACCACCGTGCTGTCCATCTTGCCTGAAGCCTGCAGCGCGTTCAGCACGCGGCCAATTTGTGCATCAACGTCGCCTGCTGCCTGGCTGTAACGGCGGGTAAAGCTCTGCTGCTGGCCGTCATCGATGGTGGTACCGTTCAGTGCCACCCACGAGAACCAGCGGTTATCGTTCTCAGCGTCGTGCTCGAGCCAGTTAATCCACTGGCTGGCAGTTTGTTCATCGCTCTGATCTTTTGCCGGTGGCAATGAGAAATCGGAGAGCAACGCCTGGCGATACATCGGGCTCTGGAAACCATCAGACGAGAACAGCCCCAGCTGGTAACCCTGCTGATTTAGCGCCGTCACCAGCGCCGCTGGCGTGCGCGTCGACAGAATGCCGTCCATGTAGCCTGCGGAAACACCGTAGAACAGGCCGAAGATGCCGCCATCGACGGTGTTACCAGAGCTCATGTGCTGGGTGAAGGTCACGTTTTTCTGCGCGAAGCCTGCCAGTTCCGGCATCAGCTTCTCGTAGCGCGAGTAGTTCAGCCCATCAACCGTAATCAGCAGGACGTTCTGGCCCGGCCCCATATCACGGAAGTGCAGATCGCTCAGTGGATACTGAACGGAAACGGCTTCCGGGTCGCCTTGCTCAATCAAACGACGCTGGAAGTCCTGCGCATCAAGCAGACCATGCTTCTCCAGAAACCGACGGGCGGTCATGGGGTAGGAGAGGGGCAGGTTGGCGCGCTGCATGGTGATCGGCCGATAGAAATTGGCATCCGCCCAGATGTACATCAAATGGGAGGAGATAAAGGAGATAAAGAACAACCACGCGACCGGCACCGCATAGCGGCGGCGACGGGTAAGGCTGCGCAGCTTTTGCCAGCTCCAGGTGGCGAACAGCATCTCAAGCAGCAAAATAACCGGTACGCTGATAAACATCAGCTGCCAGTCTCGCGCGACTTCGTTCTGGTCCGGGTTAATCACCAGTTCCCAGACGAAGGGATTAAGATGGAGGTGGAAGCGGGTAAAGACTTCGGTGTCGATGAGCAGGAGCGTCATTCCGGCGGTGGCGAGGATCGCCGACAGGAAGCGCATCAACCGCTGCGACATGACGATAAACGTCAGTGGAAACAGGATCAGTACGTAGGTGGTAAACACCAGAAAGCTAAAGTGCCCGACAACACTCACCCAGGAGTAAAGTCTCCCGGCAAGCGTTGTCGGCCAGTCGGCGACAAAAAGATAGCGGCTACCGAGAACCATGGCCAACAGCATGTTGAACAGGGCGAACCAGTGCCCCCAGCTAACCATCTGGGAGACTTTTTCTCGGTAAGACTGACGGTAAGTCACCATATGCTGTTGTACGTGTTCCTTAGTGAGCCTTGTCGTCGCTGACGGAAGACTGAAGCGCCTGGGCGAACGAACGGGCAATCGCCTGACGCTGGGCCGGAGCGACGCTGGTATTAATCAGGTTAGTCACCATATTACCCAGCACCATCAGCGACAGGTCGGTCGGCGACTTATGTTTTTCCAGTACGTTGAGCAGTTCACTCAGCAGTTGTTCAACGTGTTCATCACTATAGCGGGAGAGTTGCGGCATAAATCAAAATCTGTTTGTTCATGAAAGGGCAACATATTAACGTAGCACCAGCTTTTTTTCCGCTTTTTTTCTACTCTTGCACAGTCGCGCCGGGGGTGATTGAATACCGCCCGGTCTAAAAGGAGAGTTTAACATGAGTCTGGACATCAACCAGATTGCCCTGCACCAGCTTATCAAGCGTGATGAACAGAACCTTGAGCTGGTGTTGCGCGATACCCTGCTGGAGCCGACGGCAACCGTCGAAGAGATGATGGCGGAGCTGCATCGCGTCTACAGCGCCAAAAATAAAGCTTACGGCATGTTCAATGACGACAGCGAGCTGGCACAAACCCTGCGCCTGAATCGTCAGGGCGAAGAGGACTTTCTGGCGTTCAGCCGCGCGGCTACCGGTCGCCTGCGCGATGAGCTGGTGAAATACCCGTTTGCCGAAGGCGGCATTGTCCTGTTCTGCCATTACCGCTACCTGGCGGTAGAGTACCTGCTGGTTGCGGTGCTGAATAACCTGAACAGCATGCGCGTAAATGAACAGCTGGATATCAGCGCGACGCATTATCTGGATATTAATCACGCCGACATCGTGGCGCGTATCGATCTCACCGAGTGGGAAACCAATCCGGACTCTTCCCGCTACCTGACATTCCTGAAAGGGCGCGTGGGTCGCAAAGTGGCCGATTTTTTTATGGATTTCCTCGGCGCCAGCGAAGGGTTGAATGCGAAAGCGCAAAACCGAGGTCTGCTGCAGGCGGTAGACGATTTTACGGCAGAAGCGCAGCTCGATAAGTCCGAGCGTCAGAATGTGCGCCAGCAGGTCTACACCTACTGCAACGAACAACTGCAGGCGGGAGAAGAGATTGAGCTGGAATCACTCTCTAAAGAGCTTGCGGGCGTTAGCGAAGTGAGTTTCCAGGAATTCACCGCGGAGAAAGGCTATGAGCTGGAAGAGAGTTTCCCGGCGGACCGCAGTACCCTGCGCCAGCTGACTAAATATGCTGGCAGCGGCGGCGGCCTGACGATTAATTTCGACGCCATGCTGCTCGGGGAACGGATCTTCTGGGATCCGGCAACCGATACGCTGACCATCAAAGGTACACCGCCGAACCTGCGTGACCAGCTGCAGCGCCGTACTTCCGGCGGTAAATGACAGCCATAAAAAAAACCCCGCAATGCGGGGTTTTTTTTGACTTGTCAGCGACGATTACGCGCGAACGAAGTCCATGTGAGACAGTTTGGCTTTGAACGCGTGACGCTGTACAGCCTGAACCTTCACTTTTTCTTCTTTGCCGTCGACAACCAGAGTCAGAACTTCGCTGTAGAATTCAGGTTTGTTCTGCATGTTCCACAGTTTGTCGTGATCCAGTTCGATTGCAACCGGAGCAGCTTCGCCACCATAGATGATAGCCGGGAACTTGTTAGCTGCGCGCAGGCGGCGGCTCGCACCCTTACCCTGCTCTTTACGTGCTTCTACGTTGATAGTAAACATTGATATCTCTCTTACTTAATGTAATTCCTGCTACAGGCGACCCAGCAGCAGGTAAGTGATCTGCTTTGCATATGGAATGCAAAAGCGGGCGGCATTATAGCCGCGAAAGCATTTCGCATCAATGGAAAAGCGACATTCAGCGCAACTCATTGGCCCGACGGAAGCGTCCCTCGTAGTCGAAGACCTTTTCACGGACCTGCCAGAACTGGCCTTTCTTACGCGCCACAACGAAATCGGGATGGCGCAGCAGAGGCTCCTGCGCCACGATATCAGCGGCCGTTATCCAGCGCAGCGGAACGCCCGGCGTGCGGGTGTGTGGGCGGATAAATAGCTGTTCGAACGCTATACGCTGGGCAGGGGTGTGCAGACGAAAACGCTCGCTTACGTCCGCGCCGTCTTCGTCGAAATAGGTGATTTTCAGCCATTCGCCTTTCTCATCCGCCCCGTGCTGCAGCTGCATGCCGCTGCAGCGTAACACCAGCGCGTCTTTGAGCTTCAGCGCCGCTTTCAGCATATCGTCCGGGTCAACCAGCACGGTATCGCACTCGCGGCAGCGGCGGGCGGCAATATCGTTTTCGGCATTACATTGCGGGCAGTTTTTAAAGCGGAAGCGATAATCGCACTGTTCGCGGTTGCCGTCGTCATCCTCAAGCCACCCCTGGCAGCGACGACCGAAGTGCTCAATCAGCGTACCGTCGGCGGTGGTTTTCCCCCAGAAGGTATTGGCAAAGCCGCATCCTGGGCAGAAAACCTGTACCGGGACGTTGTCACTTTTCCCTTTTGGTGCCCCCACTTCCGGGGTGTAAAGGTCGTGTGGATTACCGGCATAGTCGAGGATCAGGCAGTCGGTCTTCCCCGGGGAGAGGCGCAGTCCACGTCCCACAATCTGCTGATACAGGCTAACGGACTCGGTCGGGCGCAGAATCGCAATCAGGTCGATATGCGGAGCATCAAATCCGGTGGTCAGTACCGCGACGTTGACCAGAAAACGAAACTGCTGCGCTTTGAAGGCGGTTATCAGCTCATCGCGCTGCGGGCCCGGGGTTTCGCCGGTAATCAGAGCCGCATCGTCTGCGGGCAGCAGGCCGGTGATTTCCCGTGCGTGCTCGACGGTGGCGGCAAAAATCATCACCCCTTTGCGCGCTTCGGCGAACTCAATTATCTGGCTGATGATGTGCGGCGTCACGCGTTGCTGTTTTTTCAGCTCGCGGTTGAGGTCTGCCTCACTGAAAAGACCATTGCTCTGCGCCTGCAGACGGCTGAAATCGTACTGCACCACCGGCATATCGAGCCGCTCCGGCGGCGTCAGATAACCGTGCTTTATCATATAGCGCAGCGGGAGCTCATAGATGCAGTCGCGAAACAGGGCTTTCTCGGTACCGCGCACCATGCCGTGGTAGTGGAATTGATAGATCCAGCCTTTACCCAGACGAAAAGGCGTAGCGGTGAGCCCGAGCAGGCGCAGGTGCGGGTTTACCCCGGTCAGATGATTAAGGATTTGCTGGTACTGGCTCTCTTCGTCGTCGCCAATGCGGTGGCATTCATCGACAATCAGCAGCGAAAACTCGGCCTGGAAATGGTCAAGATTACGGGCGACCGACTGAACGCTGCCAAACACGACTTTGCCGTGGCTCTCTTTGCGCTTAAGCCCGGCGGCGTAAATATCGGCATCGAGGCCAAGGGCACAATATTTAGCATGGTTCTGCGCGACCAGCTCTTTGACATGCGCCAGCACAAGCACGCGGCCACGCGCGAGCCTTGCCAGCTCGGCAATGACGAGGCTTTTTCCGGCACCGGTGGGCAGCACTATCACTGCCGGTTCGCGGTGACGACGAAAGTGGGCGAGGGTGGCGTCGACGGCTTCCTGCTGGTAGGGACGAAGGGTAAAAGTCATAACTCAATGATATCCATTAACAGCCACATAGTATGCCACGAATCTTTTTCCTTGAGTGCCGGAAGGAGCCCGTTATACTGGTTTCTGTTATTACTTCTTTTTTCGGGATCTGTGCCCGACCTCCGGCATTATTACAGGCTAAAAAAACCTCATGCGACTTGATAAGTTTATCGCTCAGCAACTCGGCGTCAGCCGTGCTATTGCCGGGCGCGAGATCCGCGGCAGCCGCGTTACCGTGGATGGCGACATTGTTAAAAACACCGCGTTTAAACTCGAGCCAGAGCACCATGTTGAATACGATGGTAATGCGCTGACTCAGCAGAACGGGCCACGCTACTTCATGCTTAATAAGCCGCAGGGCTACGTGTGCTCCACTGATGATCCGGATCATCCAACGGTGCTGTACTTCCTCGATGAACCTGTTGCGCACAAACTGCATGCAGCGGGGCGTCTGGATATCGACACCACGGGGCTGGTACTGATGACCGACGACGGTCAGTGGTCGCACCGTATTACGTCGCCAAAACACCACTGCGAAAAAACCTATCTGGTGAACCTGGAATCGCCGGTGAGCGACGATACCGCTGAACAGTTTGAGAAAGGCGTTCAGCTGCACAATGAAAAATCGCTGACCAAACCGGCGGTGCTTGAAGTGATTACGCCAACGGAAGTGCGCCTGACGATTAGCGAAGGTCGTTATCATCAGGTCAAACGTATGTTTGCAGCGGTGGGGAATCGCGTTGTCGGACTGCATCGTGAGCGCATTGGCGATATCACGCTCGACCCGAGCCTTGAGCCCGGAGAATACCGCCCGTTGACGGCAGAAGAGATTGCCTCCGTCGGTGCGCCGTCCAGTTAACTTCAGGAGTGATGCGTGACGACCAGGAAACACTCTTCGCTGGGCATTATTTTGATCCTTGGCCTGCTGGCCATGCTGATGCCGCTGTCTATCGATATGTACTTGCCTGCGCTGCCGGTTATCTCCGCGCAGTTTGGCGTACCGGCAGGCAGTGCGCAGATGACCCTGAGTACCTATATTCTGGGCTTTGCGGTCGGGCAGCTGTTGTATGGTCCGATGGCCGACAGTATCGGGCGTAAACCCGTTATCCTCGGCGGTACGCTGGTGTTCGCGGCGGCGGCGGTGGCCTGTGCGCTGTCGCAGACTATCGATCAGCTGATTATCATGCGCTTCTTCCATGGCCTGGCGGCCGCGGCGGCGAGCGTGGTGATCAACGCCCTGATGCGCGATATTTATCCGAAGGAAGAGTTCTCCCGCATGATGTCCTTCGTCATGCTGGTGACGACCATTGCGCCGCTGGTGGCACCGATGGTGGGGGGCGCGGTGCTGGTGTGGTTTAGCTGGCACACCATCTTCTGGATCCTCGCCGTTGCCGCGCTGCTCGCCTCAACGATGATCTTCTTTTTCATCAGCGAGACGCTGCCGGTGGAGCGGCGACAGAAGTTCCACATTCGTACCACGCTGGGCAACTTTGCTACGCTGTTCCGTCATAAGCGGGTGCTGAGCTACATGCTGGCAAGCGGTTTCAGCTTTGCTGGGATGTTCTCCTTCTTAAGCGCCGGGCCGTTTGTTTACATCGAGCTTAACCACGTGGCGCCGCAGCACTTTGGCTATTATTTTGCGCTGAACATCGTCTTTTTGTTCATTATGACGATTATTAATAGCCGCTTTGTGCGGCGCATCGGGGCGCTCAACATGTTCCGCGCCGGGCTTTGGATCCAGTTCGCGATGGCGATATGGATGGTGGTGTGCGGTCTGCTGGGCGTTGGCTTCTGGTCGCTGGTGATCGGCGTGGCGGCGTTTGTTGGCTGTATCTCGATGATTTCGTCAAACGCGATGGCGGTGATCCTTGATGAGTTTCCGCATATGGCGGGAACCGCATCGTCGCTTGCCGGGACATTCCGTTTTGGTATTGGGGCAATCGTGGGGGCACTGCTGTCGCTGGCGACCTTTACTTCCGCCTGGCCGATGCTGATTTCTATCGCGCTTTGCGCAACGCTTTCTATCCTTTTCTACCTTTACGCCAGCCGTCCGCGCAAAGCTGGGTAAAAATTCAGCATTTATCATTAAAAACAGGGGCTAAATCAGCCCCTTTTTTGACGCATATCAACGGAAATCCGCTTCTGATTAGAGATATATGTTTCCTCTATGTAAAATCAATTTATGTAAAAAGTCACATCGTTGTAGACAAAAAGGTTGTTTTAGATCACAGAAACGGGTACATATAGCGCCAAAATGCATTCGTGAACGTTTTGTAAAACACAAGATAATAAGTCGTTAAGCCGCACCGGGTGCGGGTTTCCGTGTTTCTGTTTGGTATGCAGGACTAAATGTCAACGATGTGTTAAAATTGATGTGAATAAATTGTGAAGCATTTTGCTTCCGGGGAAATATCGTGAATACTATCCAGCTTTCTATTGTCCACCGCCTGCCCCAGAGCTATCGCTGGTCGGCCGGTTTTGCAGGTTCCAGAGTTGAACCGATTCCGCAAAACGGCCCACAGAACGATAACTGCCTGGTCGGCCTGAAATTGCTGAGTCCGGATGGCGAAAAAGCCTGGCCGGTAATGCATACGCTCAGCCAGGCGCTGACCGATATCGAAGTCGCCTGTTCCGTACTGGAGTGCGAGGGTGAGCCGTGCCTGTTCGTCGAACGACAGGACGAATTTGCTGCCACCTGCCGACTGAAGAATTTTGGCGTGGCTATCGCCGAACCTTTTTCTGGCAACAACCCGTTCTGAACGTCAGCTAAGCGACAATAGCTGGCGGGTATATTCCTGCTGCGGTGCGGCAAATACGCGCTGACATTCTCCCTGCTCCACGACTTCTCCCTGACGCAATACAATCACCTGATGGCACAGTGAACGCACTACGTGCAGATCGTGGCTGATAAAAATGTATGCCAGACGATACTTCTCCTGCAGTGCTTTCAGCAGGGTGAGGATTTGCGCCTGTACGGTTCTGTCGAGCGACGACGTCGGCTCATCCAGCACGATAAGCTCTGGTTTTAAGATAAGCGCACGGGCAATGGCGATACGCTGCCGTTGGCCACCGGAAAAGGCGGCCGGATAACGCAAGCGGCTGTCAGGCTCTAATCCCACCTCCTGCATCACCCGGATCACTTCCTGCTCGCGCTGTTCTGCGCTGAGGGTGGGCTGGTGAACGCGTAAACCTTCCTCGATGATCTGCTGGACGTTAAAACGCGGGTTAAGCGATGAATTCGGATCCTGGAACACCACCTGAATCCGATGGCGCAGCGGTAAGAGCTGTTTGCGGTTGCGCCCCTGAAGCGGCTGGCCGTCAAAGACGATGTTGCCTTCAGAGGCGATAAGACGCAGCAGCGCCAGCCCGGTGGTGCTTTTCCCGGAGCCCGATTCCCCCACCAGTCCCAGCGTTTCTCCGGCGTGCAGCGTAAAGCTCACGTTGCGCACCACCTGATTGTTATCCACCACCTTGCGCAGAATGCCTTTTCGCACCGGGAAAGCCACGCTGAGGTTCTCAACGCTGAGCAGCGGACGGTTTTCTTCCCGCAGCGGCACCGGGTTACCGGAAGGCTCGCTGTTGAGCAACCGGCGGGTGTAGGGGTGTTGAGGCGCGAGGAAAAGGGCCGCGGCACGGTTTTGCTCGACGCAGCGACCGTTTTGCATCACCGCGACATTATCCGCCAGTTTACGCACAATGCTCAGGTTGTGGGTGATGAACAGCAGACCCATATTGAGCTCGTTGCGCAGTTCACGCAGCAGTTGCAGAATTTGCGCCTGAACGGAGACGTCGAGCGCGGTAGTGGGCTCGTCGGCAATCAGCAGCTCAGGTTTGGTGAGTAACGCCATGGCAATCATCACCCGCTGGCGTTCACCGCCGGAGAGCTGATGCGGGTAGTCGGCAAGGCGTTTTGCGGCGTTGCGAATACCGACTCTGTCGAGACAGTCGAGGATCTCGGCGCGCGCCGGGATTTTGCGCATCCCCCGATGCAGCGAAAGCACCTCATACAGCTGTTTCTCGAGAGTATGCAGCGGGTTGAGCGAGACCATCGGCTCCTGGAATATCATCGCGATACGGTTACCGCGTACTCCGCGCAGGGTGCGCTCGTCGGCATGCAGCAGCGACTGGTTGTGAAACAGGATGTCACCGGTGGGGTAGCTTACCGGCGGCTGTGGCAGCAGGCGCAGTACCGACAGCGCCGAGACGCTTTTTCCGGAACCGGATTCCCCGACCAGCGCCAGCGTTTCACCGGCCGCTATCTGCAGCGACAACTCGCTGACCACCGTGCGGCTTTTTCCTCTGTCGGTGAAGGCGATGGAGAGATTATCAATCTGTAGTAAGGGCGTACTCATGCTACACCGCCTTGTTCGGGTCGAAGGCATCGCGCACGGCTTCGCCTATAAAAATCAGCAGTGATAGCAGCACTGCCACCGAGAGAAACGCGGTGATACCGAGCCACGGTGCCTGCAGGTTGTTTTTGCCCTGTAGCAACAGCTCGCCAAGCGACGGCGAACCCAGCGGCAGACCGAAGCCAAGGAAATCCAGCGAGGTCAGCGTGGTGATAGAGCTGCACAAAATAAAGGGCAGGAAGGTGAGGGTGGCCACCATCGCGTTTGGCAGCATATGGCGAAAGATAATGCCGCGATCGTTAACGCCCATTGCCTGGGCGGCGCGGATATAGTCAAAGTTACGCGTGCGCAGAAACTCCGCGCGTACAACGCCTACCAGCGCCATCCAGCCAAAAATAACGGTAATGGCCAGCAGCCACCAGAAGTTGGGTTGCACAACGCTTGAGAGCAGGATGATGAGAAACAGCGTCGGCATTCCTGACCACACTTCGATAAAACGCTGGCACCACAGGTCAATCTTACCGCCGTAATAACCCTGAATCGCCCCGGCAAATACGCCCATTACGCTTGAGCACAGCGTCAGCATCAGGCCGAACAGCACCGAAATACGCGTGCCGTAGAGAATGCGCGCCAGCACGTCACCCCCGTTGGCATCGGTACCCAGCCAGTTGGTGGCCGACGGCGGGGAGGGGAAGGGCTGGTCGGTGGCAAAGTTAATACTGCTGGCGCCAAAGCGAATCGGTGCCCAGATAACCCAGCCGTTCTCTTTTAACTGCTTTTGCAGCCAGGGATCCTGGTAATCGGCGTTGGTCGCGAAATCACCGCCAAACTGGGCTTCGGTATAGTCTTTAATAAACGGTACATACAGGCTACCGCGGTATTCGACCAGCAGCGGCTTGTCGTTTGCCAGCAGTTCGGAGAACAGGCTGCAGGTAAACAGGATGAGGAACAGCCATAGCGACCAGTAACCGCGACGGTTGTGGCGAAAGCGAGCCCAACGGGCTTCGTTGACGGGGTTTAAACGCAACATCAGCGGCCCTCAAAATCAATGCGCGGATCCACCAGCGTATAGCTGATGTCGCTCAGAATGTTCAGCAGCAGGCCAATCAGGGTGAAGATATACAGCGTGCCGAACATCACCGGGTAGTCGCGCGAGATAGTGGCTTCATAACCCAAAAGCCCCAGGCCGTTAAGTGAGAACATCACTTCAATCAACAGCGAGCCGGTAAAAAACATACTGATGAAGGTAGCGGGGAAACCGGCGATAACCAGCAGCATGGCGTTACGAAAGATATGCTTCCACAGAATGTTCTTCTCACTGACGCCTTTGGCCCTGGCGGTCACTACGTACTGTTTACGGATCTCATCGAGAAATGAGTTTTTGGTCAGCATCGTCAGTGCCGCAAAACCCCCGATCACCGTCGCCAGCACCGGCAGGGTGATATGCCACAGGTAGTCCGTCACCTGTTTATACCAGGGCAGGCTATCGAAATTCGCGGAGGTCAGCCCGCGCAGCGGGAAAAGATCGTACCAGGTGCCGCCCGCGAAAATCACAATCAGCAGAATGGCGAACAGAAAGGCTGGAATGGCGTAGCCGATGATGATGAACGCGCTGCTCCAGGTATCAAAACGGCTGCCGTTATGCACCGCTTTACGGATCCCAAGCGGGATCGACACCAGATAGATAATAAGCGTACTCCACAGCCCCAGCGACGCAGAGACCGGCAGGCTCTCTTTGATGAGCTGTAGCACCGAGGCGCTGCGGAACAGGCTGTTGCCGAAATCGAAACGCAGATAGTCGCCGAGCATCTTGAAATAGCGTTCGTGAATAGGTTTATCGAAGCCGTAGCGATGGGTTATCTCGGCAATGACTTCAGGATCCAGGCCGCGGCCACCGCGATAGTGACTGTCGCTGATGTTGCTCACCCCGGTACGGGCATGGCTTGCCCCCATTCCCTCGGCGCCACCGCCCGGCATCGCGCCGCGATCGCCAAACTGAATGGCGGCAATCGCCTGATCTACAGGGCCACCTGGAGCAATCTGTACAATGAAAAAATTAATGGTGATGATGGCCCACAGCGTGGGGATCACCAGCAATAATCGGCGGATCAGATACGCACCCATACTACTCCTTAACGTCGGTCCGCAGGCAGCTTCGCCGCTTTGTTAACGTCATACCACCAGGTGTCGAACCCGAGGGAATATACCGGACGCACCGCCGGATGAGAGAATTTATCCCAGTAGGCTATTCGGTCCTCAGCCATATACCACATCGGTAACTGGTAGTAGTTCCACGTCAGCACACGATCCAGGGCTCTGCCCAGCGGCAGGAGCTTTTGCTTATTGCCCTGCCAGCGGATAATGTCGCCGATAAGTTTATCGACAACCGGGTTTTTGACGCCCGGCGCATTGTAGGTGGAATCAATGTACTCCGAGGCCCAGGCAATCCGCAGGCTGGAGCTCGGCCAGGGGGTTGCCTGCCAGAGTACCGGCATCATGTCATAGTCGCGGCTGCGCAGACGGTTATTCAACTGGGCGTTATCAATCTGGCGGATATCCAGCGTCACCCCGATACGGCTGAGACTGTGCTGGAACGGCAGCACCCACTGGTTGTTGCCTCCGGCGCTCAGCAGCAGCTCAAAGCGCAGGGGTTGGCCGGTTTGTGCATTCACGCGCTGCTTGCCTTTCAGCGGCCAGCCTGCGGCATCCAGCAGCTGGTTGGCTTTCAGCAGATTTTCACGGTCGAAGCCATCGCCGTTTGAAACCGGTGGTTGATAAATCGAGGTAAACACCTCCGGCGGCAGCTCATTTTTCATCGGCGCCAGCAGGGTGAGCTCGTCGGCATCCGGGTAGTTGCGCGCCGCGTATTCGGTATTCTGGAAATAGCTGTTTGCCCGACTGTAGGCCGAGTAAAACAACGCTTTATTCATCCATTCAAAGTCAAAGGCGAGCGTCACCGCCTCACGCACGCGGCGGTCGGCAAACACCGGACGCTGAATATTAAAGGCCAGCCAGCGAGTATCCTGAGCCGAGGTATTCTTCTGTTCATCCTTCACAATGTTGTGATTGGCGAAGTTCTTGCCGATGTAGCGGGTCGCCCAGTTTTTGGCGCTGCTCTCCACGCGCATATCGAAGGCCCCGGCTTTGAAGGCTTCGAACGCGACGTTGTCATCAAGGTAATAATCGTAGCGGATGGTGTCGAAATTCCAGCGTCCACGGTTTACCGGCAGGTTTGCCGCCCAGTAGTCTTTCACCCGCGAGTAAACAATATACTGGCCCATTTTCCACTGGGTTATTTTGTAGGGACCGCTTGCCGGAGGTGGGGTAGAGAGCGGATCGCTGAGCTTATGGTTGCGCCAGAAATTCTCCGGCATGATGGGCAAAGAGAGCAGGCTGAGCATGTTTTCTTTGTCGGGCTTGGCAAGCGCAATGCGTACGGTCAGAGGTGCAATGGCCTTAACCGTGGTGCCCTTATAAATCAGGCGGAACTGTGGCACCCCTTCGGTCATAAATTTGTTGAAGGTGAAGGCCACATCCTTAGCGGTGATGGGGGAGCCGTCGTGATAGCGCGCGCGGGGATTAATGGTAATTTCAGCCCACGAGAAGTCAGCAGCGTAGCGGGCCATGTCGGCAACCAGCGGATAGTAGCTTCCCGGTTCGTCATCGGAGGTGGTAAACAGGGTGTCGTACAGCGACTCGGTGCGCACGCCTGCTTTGCCGCGCAGGGCATAACGGTTGAAGTTATCGAAGGTGCCGAGCTCGGCGAGGGTAACGGACCCCCCTTTTGGTGCCGCCGGATTAACGTAGTCAAAATGATGAAAATCAACGGCATACTTCGGTTCACCGATAACGGAAAACGCGTAGCTTTCTTTTATAGCTTGGGCGTGGCTCTGCATGCAGAACAGGGTCAACATCAGGATTAACAGGCGTACAATCATCACCAGACGGCGTCCTCCCAGGTTAGCTAACGTTCTGTCTCAGAAGAATAATAAGAGACCCTTAGTCGGTTGTGAAATAATTTGCCGGGAGCGAGTGCGCCTTGACGAACTGCTCTAAGGTTAGCGGTCGGCTAATCCAGTACCCCTGCAGGAAATTCACCCCATGATCGCGCAGCCAGTGCGCCTGCTCCTGCGTCTCCACGCCTTCGGCAACCGTGACCAGTTTCATCTTTCTGGCAAGCGTCAGCACGGTATCAAGCACCGGTGAGGTGACGGTCTCCGTCCCGATAGCGTTAATAAAGCCGCGATCGATTTTCAGGTAGTCAAAAGCGTAGCGCTCGAGATAAATCAGCGCGCTGTGGCCGGTACCAAAATCGTCGATAGCCACCTCAAAGCCCTCGTGGTGTAGCCATTCAAAGGCCTGCATCGCATTTTTATGGTGCAGCGTATCGCGCTCGGTAATTTCCAGTACCACCTGGAAGTAGTTCGGCGGCAGCGAGGCGCTAAAGGTGCGCATATCGTCGCGGAAGCTCTCGGCATGAAGATGGCCCGGCGCAATATTTATTCCAAGCTTTGCCCCCGGCGGCAGAAGTTTTTGCAGCGTGGCGGCGTCGTCGGCAATGAGCTCAAACAGATGGCGGGTGAGGGGGACGATAAGCTGCTGCGCTTCAGCAAAATTAATGAATGCGTCCGGTGGGATCTCGCCTGCCACCGGATGATTCCAGCGCATCAGTACTTCGACCCCTCGAATTTTCATATCTTCGGTGGAGACTACCGGCTGGTAAACCACATAGAACTGGTTACGTTTAATCGCCGAGAGGATCTCTTTACCGGGGCTGATGCGGATACTGAGAATGTAGTAACACAAGAGGCCAGTCACCAGGCCTACCACCAGCAGCAGCAGCAGGGCGTATTGCACATCATCCCGGGTCCAGAACTGTCCATAGAGGTAAATTTGCACCGGTAAATCGTTGAGGCTGGCGGTCCGGACCGGTTTCTGCGGCAGGGTAGCCGGGTCTATCAGATGTTGAGTGAAGGAGGTCAGCGCCAGGTGATTGACCACCAGTGCGATGCCGGAGAAATTGTTCTGTTCACCAGAGTAGAGAATAAACGGCGTCAGGTTGGCATTAACAGAGGCAAAGACCCCACGGTTTTTCATTAACGGGCTACGTACCCACAGCGCAAAGGCTGGGCTTGACGGCAGCATCGGGGTACCAGGCAGGATAGTCATATCCATCGCTTTACTGAGATCGATCTGCGGGACCAGCTCTTCGAAGGGGACGTTCATGGGCCCGGTGGCCGACGAGCACACGGCGCGCTTATCCGTCACCAGTAAAAAGGCTCGAACGTTAACGCTAAAAGCGGCACGGGCGGTAAGCTCTTGCTGGATCTGTTCGCAAGGGCTCATCGTTAGCGGTTGCAGGTAATCGACGGTGCTGCGTAGATCGGAGAAGTAGCCGTTCAGGTAGTTTTGCAGGTCCTTAATGACCGTATCGAACTGCTCGGAACGTTTGTGGTGGATCACCGAAAACTGAATACCTCCGGCCAGTATAGCGGCAACCAGTCCAACCAGAATACTGGTGAACAGGATCTTACGGCCAACGGAGAAGTAGCGGGTGAACATAGATGGACATTATCCCTGAGCGTAAAGCGTGATGATATGATATTGGCCGCTTGCCGCATCCGTGTCATGGCGAGGGCGCAAAAAAGCAAAAAAAAACACTGCCGCAGCAGTGTTTTCCTGTTCATGCCTGCCGGCCAAGGGTAACCGACATGCAGAGAATTTACGAACGGCTCAGAACCCGGCGCGCTTCGTTGTAGCGTTTATTCCAGTATGGCTCGTTCATGCTGGAGATAGTTACGCCGCTGCTGGTGGAGGCGTGAACAAACTGGTTGTTGCCGATATAAATCCCGACATGACGACCCGTTGAGCCTGCACGGAACAGAACTAAATCACCGGTGCGCAGCTGATTGCGCTTAATTGATTTACCGGTTTCCTGTTGCTCCCAGGTGGAGCGAGGTAACTCGAGGCCGAACTGCTCGCGGAATGTACGCTGTACAAAGGACGAACAATCTACGCCACGTTTGGTTTCGCCACCCAGACGGTAACGAACACCTTTCCAGCTTGCGTATTGATCCATCAGACGGGTTTTCACGTCGAGGTTACGCACCATGGTTTCAAATTCATCCTGAGAGGCTTGCAGTGACGAGGCATCTTCTATGCCCACAGCACGCGTCTCAGGATGCATATTCTTGGCGGTATTACTGGTACTACATGCGGAGAGAAGGACCGCGACTGCTACGGCGGGGATAGCCCGCAACACATATCTCAAAATCGGCTGAGATTTGACCATTTCGTTTATTTTCCCTTGAAGTCCTTAACGAAAAAATCGTTATAAAAAATGCCAAACGTGTCGAGACTAAATACCTGCCGGCAATGAGACAATTCTTTATCTACAAAACTGTGGGCTACCGCACAAAATTATTCAAAATGTGAATAATTGAGGTCTGTACAGCAAAACGAGATTGAGGTTACCTCATCAGGGTGACCATTGCGAGCGCTTTTGCCGCTTTTTTTATAAGAAAATGTGATACAGAAAGTGACAAAATAGCATAGCGCAAAATAGCAGCAATTTCGGATAAAAATTATCCAATTCGCTCATTTATAAGCGCTTTATTGTGACGAGAAGATGACAAGATTGAATAAAAAAACGGCAGTCAATTATCAAGGATCGAAAACGATCCTTGATAATGAGCGTTAATTAATTCGGATTAGTGATGGCTATTTTGCGGTGGCCATGTGGGTAAATAACGTTCAAAAAAGCCAACGACCTTGTCGCTGAGCGGAGTCATCAGTACCCAGGGCAGGCCAATCAGAACGGCAGAAAGCGATCCGACGGCAATATCGCTGAACCAGTGGGCGCCAATCATGACGCGTGGGAAGGCAAAAACCACGGTAATTATCAGGGAAATTAACAATGCTTTCACACCGAAATAACGCCACATAAAACCGCTGAATATGAGCAGCATCATCCCATGATCGCCGGGAAAACTGGCTTTTGAGGCATCTTTGGTGGGGAAAGATATTATGTCACTGACCCGATAAATATCCTTAAACCACAGCGTTGGGCTCATGCGCTTAACCGGTAGCAGATGCTGTGCCAGCTGGTTAATAGTCACTGCCGCCAACAGCATGGTCAGCCCGATGGCGATAATGCGGCGTTTGCCGTGGGCATCGCTTGAAAACCAGTAACAGAGCATCAGGCAACCCATCGCCAGGAGGGAGCAGGCGTCAAAGGCGCGGGTATTGGTGATGGCAAGGAACCAGGCCCAGGTGCGGCTGGCACCCAGACCCTGGTTAAAGAAGTGGAAAATGGTGGAGTCCAGCGGTAACCAGTAGCCATGACTGACCGGCAGGTACCAGGATAAAAACAGCGCCGCACCTGCAGCGCTTAAGAGCAGATTCAAAGAAAGTCGGGTATTCATCACTGTACTATTTAAAACGAGAAGCAAAACGTCGCTAACGGATACGGAGCTTTAAAAGCGCACTCTGGAGGCTGTTCCAGTCGGCGTCTGACTCATTGATAAGCTCAATGCGGCTATCGGGAGGTGCTACGCTCTGCGTTTCAATATGCAGATCCAGCCCCTGGCGGTTGATACGCACCAGACCCTCCGGGATACGCATTACCCCTTTTACGCGGGTGACCGGGGCGAGCCGCGCCCACTCCAGTAAACCAATGGTATCAAACTCGGTGTCAGGGTCAAAAATCCAGCCGCAGGCGTGGTAACCCTGACCGCTGTTCGCGCTGCGCCGCCAGCGCTGGTTCTCCGGCAAACTCAGGGCGGCAAGCCCTTTGCGTGAGGCGTGACTGTGAGCATGCTCGGCGCTCTCCGGCAGCGGGGTAAGGTTGCTACGCGGGAGATCCAGCAATCTTTGCGGCAGATTGCCCTGAGTGGCGATATAACGCTCGCGGCCTTCGCCGTGTTGTTGCCACCACTGCTCCAGGGCTTGCTGGCTCTCAACGGTTGCGCGGTCAGCTTTGTTAGCGATAACCACGTCCGCCGCCGCCAGCTGGTCGCGGAAGTTTTCGTTGTTCAGCACTTTGTCGTCCAGGAGCTGACGAGGGTCAAGCAGGCACAGGGTGGCGCGCAAATCTATCCACGGCTCATAAACCGGAGCGGTCAGAATATCGAGGATTTGTTTCGGGTGCCCAAGGCCGGTGGGCTCAATAAGCAGGCGGTCGGGTTTTCCCTGTCGCAGCAGCGTGTTCAACCCCACCTGCATCGGCAGACCGTTGACGCAGCACATGCAGCCACCAGGGATCTCTTTTAACAGCGCACCGCTGTCGGCGAGCAGGGCGCCATCTATACCCACTTCGCCAAATTCGTTAACCAGTACGGCCCACTTTTCGTCAGCGGGCTTATTCGCCAGCAGGTGCAGAATAGACGTGGTTTTGCCGCTACCGAGAAACCCGGTAATGAGGTTTGTTTTCGTCACGTTCGCTCCAGGAGGTCACTATTGTAATGTTGTAACAGTTCTATCCTGACGAAAAAAAGGCAAAAAGAGAAGGTTTGCGGCGGGCAGATTGTCTCTCTGCCCGCTAAATAGCAGAAACTGTTAAAGATTCAGGGTGGAAATGAGCGCCTGACGAGCACCCAGAGTACAGAGTTTTTGCCAGGCGTGATCCACGGCGGCGACAAACTGAGGATTTCGCGGCAGGTCTGCACCAAAAATTTCGCTGAGGGTCAGCAGTGCCGAAACGCGGTCTGATTCGGTGGAGTTGTCCACCAGAGTACGAATTTTATCCGCCAGCGGATCGCGCACGTCGATAGCCTGCCCCGCGTCATCCGTCCCGCTGACGTAGCGCATCCAGCCGGCAACGCCCAGCGCCAGCAGCGGCCAGTTGGTGTGGCGGGCCAGATGAATGCGGATACCGTCGAGCATCCGCTGCGGTAGTTTCTGACTGCCGTCCATCGCTATCTGCCAGGTGCGGTGCTTCAGCGCCGGATTGCTAAACCGTTCTGTCAGGCTGTCGGCATAGGCATTCAGATCAACGCCGGTGATGCTGAGCGTTGGGGCTTGCTCTGCAAGCATCAGGCGTCTGGCGGCATGACGATATGCCACATCCTGCATGCAGTCGCTGATGTGCTGAAAACCGGCGAGATAGCCCAGCCAGGCGAGGAATGAGTGGCTGCCGTTGAGCATCCTGAGTTTCATCTGTTCCCAGGGGAGTACGTTTTCCACCATCTGGACGCCCGCGGCTTCCCACTCCGGACGACCGGCGACAAAATTATCCTCCACCACCCACTGGATAAACGGTTCGCAGCTAATGGCGCAAGGATCGGCCACCCCGAGCACAGCCTCGATTTCGGCGAGCGATTCATCGGTTGCCGCAGGCACGATGCGGTCAACCATCGTACCGGGGAAACTCACGTTGTCCGCAATCCAGGTTGCCAGTTCAGGTGAGCGTTTGCTGGCCATCCCGAGGACCGCGTGCTTCACCACGTGGCCATTGTCGGGAATATTGTCACATGACAGCACCGTGAAAGGAGAGAGACCACGCTCGCGGCGGCGGTGGAGCGCTTCCACCAGAATGCCCGGCGCTGAGTGCGGTTCCGTCGGATTCTCCAGGTCGTGAATGATACGCGGTTGGTTGACGTCAAGGCTGCCGGTTGCCGGGTCGATGCAGTAACCCTTCTCGGTGATGGTCAATGAAACGATCGCCACCTGCGGCTCGCAGAATTTTTCGATAATCGCGGCCAGTGAATCGAGACGTGCGTTAAGACACTCGTGTACCGCGCCAACAACAATGGCCTGGTTGCCCTCAGCGCCTTTCTCCAGCACTGTAAAAAGGTGATCCTGCTCGCGAAGCTGTGCCATCAGAACGTCGCCGCTGAACAGGCTTATTTCGCAAATACCCCAGTCACCACCGCGGGCGTTAAGCACCCGGTCAGTCAGTAACGCCTGGTGTGCCCGGTGGAAGGCACCAAAGCCAAAGTGCACGATCCGCGAGCGCAGAGCCTGCCGGTCATAGGTGGGGAGCTGCACGCTGTCAGGCAGGGCGGTGGTGGCGATGTTCTTCATTATATATACACCTGGATAACTAATGGTTAACAATTGTCAGTGTAAAGTTATATGACAGCAATTGAAATTGGTGTGCCGTATTTCTCTGTGGATTGTGAGCTGGATCAATCAACCTGGCGCGTTATGTTGATCATTTTGCTTAAGCCTGTATGGTAGTCGTCATTCAGCTTTCCATTATTGGTATAACAACTTGAGAGGGTGAGACAATGGAGCAAACCTGGCGTTGGTATGGACCGAACGATCCGGTATCGCTTGATGATGTGCGCCAGGCGGGCGCCACCGGTGTTGTGACCGCACTGCACCACATTCCGAATGGCCAGGTCTGGCCGATTGAAGATATTCAGAAGCGTCAGGCGATGCTGGCTGAAAAAGGACTGACCTGGTCGGTGGTTGAGAGCATCCCGGTCCACGAAGATATCAAAACCCACAGCGGCGAATACGCGACCTGGATTGCTAACTATCAGCAGAGCATCCGTAACCTCGCGGCCTGCGGTATTGATACCGTCTGCTACAACTTCATGCCTATTCTCGACTGGACCCGTACCGACCTCGAGTATCAGCTGCCGGACGGCTCACGTGCGCTGCGTTTTGACCAGATTGCTTTCGCTGCCTTTGAACTGCATATCCTTAAACGTGAAGGCGCGCAAGCGGACTACAGCGAAGAAGAGCAGCGCCAGGCGCAAGCCTACTTCAACGCGATGAGTGCTGCAGAAATTGAAAAACTGACCCGCAATATTATCGCGGGGCTGCCGGGCGCCGAAGAGGGCTATACCCTCGATCAGTTCCGCGCACGTCTGGCGGAGTATGACAACATCAGCAAAGCTCAGCTGCGTGACAATATGGCCGTGTTCCTGCGGGCGATTGTGCCGGTAGCGGAAGAGGTGGGCGTGCGTCTGGCGGTTCACCCTGACGATCCGCCACGCCCGATCCTCGGTCTGCCGCGCATTGTTTCCACTATTGAAGATATGCAGTGGCTGAAAGAGACCGTCGACAGCATCAACAACGGCTTCACCATGTGTACCGGCTCTTATGGCGTGCGCGCCGATAACGACCTGGTGAAGATGATTGAAACCTTTGGCGATCGTATCCACTTCACCCACCTGCGTTCCACCTGCCGGGAAGAGAATCCAAAAACCTTCCACGAAGCGGCGCATTTGCACGGCGACGTCAATATGGTGGCGGTCGTTGATGCGATTCTGGGCGAAGAGCAGCGACGTAAGAAAGCGGGCGATCTGCGACCAATCCCGTTCCGCCCGGACCACGGGCACCAGATGCTTGACGATCTGAAGAAGAAAACCAACCCTGGCTATTCGGCGATTGGTCGACTGAAGGGGATGGCGGAAGTACGCGGCGTTGAGCTGGCGCTGAAGATGACCAAATATCCTGACCTGCTGTAAGCGCAGGGAAAATAAAAAAGGACGGTCATTACCGTCCTTTTTTTATCAGTCCGCGCGACCCATGTAGCGCTTCTCTTCGATATGGATTCGGATTTTCTCACCGGTGGTGAGATATTCCGGAACCTGTACCACCAGACCGGTAGTCAACGTAGCAGGCTTGGTGCGAGAACTCGCGGAAGCCCCTTTGATGCCCGGCGCCGTCTCAACGATTTCCAGATCGACAGTCTGCGGCAGCTCCAGCGCCAGCAGTTGGCCGTCCCAGGTCAGCACCTGCATATCCGGCATACCGCCTTCCGGAATGAACAGCAGCTCTTCTTCAATCTGATCTTTGGTAAAGGTATATGGGGTGTAGTCTTCTTTATCCATGAACACGTATTCGTTGCCGTCGACGTAGGAGAAATCGACGAAGCGACGGGTCAGGGTCACGGTATCCAGAATGTCATCACCTTTAAAACGCTCTTCTACTTTAAGACCGGTACGGACGTCAGAAAAACGCATTTTGTACAGCGTTGCGGCGCCGCGGGCGCTCGGTGACTGAATGTCAATATCTTTTACAATCAGCAGCTTGCCGTTGTAGTTCAGCACCATACCTTTCTTAATCTCATTCGCTCTTGGCATTGCAGTAATCCTGTGTACAAGGGTGTCGAAAATATCGCGTCAAAGTACTCGCGCCGGGGCTTCCAGGCAAGCGGAATTCGCGGGTTTTGTGAAAAGGTGATAAGGTGCGCAACCTGACGCCCGAGAGACGCCATTATGGAATGCCGCCCCGACTGCGGTGCCTGCTGTACGGCACCTTCAATATCAAGCCCGATCCCCGGAATGCCTGGCGGCAAGCCGGCGAATACCCGTTGCGTACAGCTCTCCGACGAGAACCTGTGCAATATCTTTGGTTCGAGCCTGCGCCCGAAAGTATGTAGTAGTTTAAAACCTTCCGTTGAGATGTGTTGTACCAATCGTGAGGAAGCGATGACGTACCTGCTGTATCTGGAAGAGAGTACTTCGTAAACAGCGTGACGAGGCTCTCAACAGTTATTCCTTCAGGGAATGACTGGCATGATTATTGTTCATTTTTGGAATCCCCTACGTTTGCTATACTGCTTTCCGGATTCGCGGCTTATTAACGTTTCGTCGCTAATTTAAAAAATAATATATTAAATAATTTTCTGTATTTCACTGTGCCCCGCAACAGGGATTTCACTCGCCAATATTATTTAAAGCGCAAAGAAATAATAATTTTCGGATTTTAGCAAGGTAAGCAAATGAACCAGAATAGTATCACTCCGGACACCCAGGATGCCTGGTATAAAATTAGTTATAAATTGTTACAGGAAGCAGGGGTAAAAATAAATGGTGATCGTCCCTGGGATATTCAGGTTAAAAACAATAAATTCTACAAGCGCGTTCTTCAGCAGGGCTCATTAGGTCTGGGTGAAAGCTATATGGATGGCTGGTGGGAATGTGAAAGACCCGATGAGTTTATTAGACGGTTATTAGAAGCTGACCTTGAATCCGTTATGACGAAACGATTTAAAGATCTGGTGAGAGTCGCAGGCGCACGGCTAATTAATTTGCAATCGAAAAAGCGTGCCTGGATTGTGGGCAAAGAACACTACGATTTGGGCAACGATCTCTTTACTCGTATGCTCGACCCGTGGATGCAATACTCCTGCGGTTACTGGCGCCATGCGACAGATCTCTTCACCGCGCAGCAGGACAAACTGCGGCTCATTTGTGAGAAGCTGCAGCTTAAAGAGGGTATGACGCTGCTCGATATTGGCTGCGGCTGGGGCGGGCTTGCCGCGTTTGCCGCGGAAAATTACGGTGTGAAAGTCACCGGAATTACCATCTCGGCGGAGCAGCAGAAGCTGGCGCAGCAGCGCTGCGAAAAGCTGGATGTCACCATCCTGCTGCAGGATTACCGGGATCTGGAGATGCAGTTTGATAGAATTGTTTCAGTGGGAATGTTTGAGCACGTTGGTCCGAAAAACTACGCGACATACTTTGAGGTGGTGAATAAAAACCTTAAGCCGAACGGCCTGTTCCTGCTGCACACCATCGGTTCGAATCAAACCGATATCAACGTTGATCCGTGGATCAATAAATACATTTTCCCCAATGGTTGTCTGCCTTCTGTTGCACACATTGCCACCGCCAGTGAACCCTGGTTTGTGATTGAGGATTTGCATAATTTCGGCCCTGATTATGACCGCACCCTGATGGCATGGTATGAACGCTTTCTGGCAACCTGGCCTGAAATAGATAGTAACTATTCTACACGTTTTAAACGTATGTTTACCTATTACCTTAATGCCTGCGCTGGCGCATTTCGCGCCCGTAATATTCAATTATGGCAACTTGTACTGACTCGTGGAGTAAATGGCGGCCTTCAGGTACCGCGTTAACGACAATCTTTCAATAATACCGTGCAGTATTGTTATTATTTACAGGCTTGATTATGGCAAGACAATCTCAGGTGGTTAACGACAGCCTCCTCTCAGTGATTGATGGCGTATTGTGCTGGGTGGAGAATAATATAGACAATAAATTATCTGTGGACGATATAGCCCGTAAATCGGGCTACTCTCGATGGTATTTTCAACGTAAGTTTACGCTCGTGACGGGGTACACGTTAGCGAACTATATTTCCCGGCGTAAAATGACGATAGCGGCAGAGATATTGCTGAGCACCACATTATCGGCATTCAGCGTGGCGGTTTTACTGGGCTATGAGGATCAATCAACATTTAGTCGGGCGTTCCGTCGTCATTACGGGGTGCCCCCGAGCGTCTATCGACATCATGTCGATTCCTCCCCGGAAAGGTTGCAGCTTCCTATTCATCTGCCGCTGGCAGAAGGGGAAGTGCTGGAGCAAATGCACCGGTAAGCCATAAGGCGAGCAGCGCTCGCCTTAGACATCCTTCACTTTAATCAGGCAGCCGACGGCAAGGATGCACATCACCAGTGCAATCCAGAAAACGGCGTGATAGCTCCAGATTTCTGCCACTACCCCGGCGAGTGAACCGGCAATGATCCAGCCCACGCGGGTGGTGTTGGTATAAAGCGTGGTGGCAGAACCGGCCTGTCCTGGCATCAGATCCTGGAAATACAGCATACCGATCCCGGCGAGAATACCGATATAGATGGCGTTCAGCAGCTGCATCGCCAGCAATAAGACCGGGGAGTGAAAGGTGAGCATACCGAGATAAAAGAGGAGCCCCGCGACGACGGCCACGCGCATCAGGAAACGCTTACCAAAGCGTCTGGCGTAATAGCCGGCAATCAGCATGGTGGGGATTTCCAGCCCGGCGGCGGTGCCCATCATGACGCCGGCGAGCTTCTCCGGTAAATGCAGCTCATTGATGATATAGAGCGGCATATTAATAATATAAAGGCTGTTGGTGCCCCACATCAGCGTACAAATGGTGAATAACAGCAGCGCATCGCGGCGATTGCGGCGCGGTGCTTCCATGTGTCCGGCGGCGGCTTTTGGCTCTTTACGCATGGAGGGCAGGAAAATCATCACCATAATCCCGCACACAATAAAGGCGACCGCCGCGCTCAGGTACATAACGGTGAAGCCAAAACCCATCGCCAGTGCGTAAGCCAGCGGCGGGCCAATCACCCACGCCAGCGACACCTGCGCACGCAGGATTGAGCTGAACATCACCGCTTCACGCCCTGTTTTATCCGCATGTTCGCGGGCGAGGGCAAACATCTGAGGGTTAGCCGTGGAGCCAAAGCTGCTCAGGAATACCCCGACAAAGAGCAAAATGAAGTAGTTGCGGTTCCACGCAAACAGCACGCACGCCAGCACACCTAATACGCAGCAAAAGACGATAAGGCTTTTACGGTCTCCTTTGCGATCGGAACGACCGGCAAGGAACTGGCTGACCAGAATGCCAATCACCGCGCTACCGGTAAAGAAGAACCCCACCATCGCCGGGCGCACATGGACTTCATTGGTCAGAAACAGACTGAGCGTCGGCGTTTGCAGCGCCCCGGCGATGCCGGTCAGGAAAGCAACAATAAGGAAAGACGACGACGTCACGTCGAACCCACGTCGGGGCGTAGCGGCGGTGCTGTTATGCATGAGCTATTTTTAATCAGATAAGAGACGCGCGAGTGTACGCCGGGCTTCAGCAAATAAACAGCGGCTTAAATCAAATTCAGCACAAAAAAATCAAAAAGGCATTTCACATTAAATTTGTGTGTTGCTGAACGGTGCTGAAGATCGCCGTCAGCACGACGTTTTGCTTCAGCAAATGCGAGTGAAATGTGCAGTACCTCTAAATTTTGCTATCTCATCAGCGAGAATACTTGCAGGAAGCCATGGAAGGGGACAGACTCCTTGAAACGTTTCAGCGTCATCGGCCCGATGCCAGCGTCTCAAGATGGCGCCTTTTTTCTCATAAAAGCTGAAACGATTCAATTTCAGCAGGAGAGGAGAATCATGTTCCAGTTATCTGTTCAGAATATCCATCCCGGCCAACAGGCTGGCGATAAAACGGATGCCATCCGTCAGGTGGCTTCCGCTCTGGTCAGCGCAGGCAACGTCGCCGACGGTTATGTCGACGGTATGCTGGCGCGCGAGCAGCAGACGTCCACTTTCCTCGGCAACGGCATTGCTATTCCGCATGGCACTACCGACACCCGCTCGCAGGTGCTGAAAACCGGTGTTCAGGTTTATCAGTTCCCACAGGGAGTTGCCTGGGGGGAAGGGCAGACGGCGTATGTGGCTATCGGTATTGCCGCAAGCTCAGATGAACACCTTGGCCTGCTGCGTCAGCTGACGCACGTGCTGAGCGATGACAGCGTTGCTGAACAGCTGAAATCAGCAACCACCGCTGAAGAGCTGCGGGCGTTGCTGATGGGTGAGAAGCAAAGTGAAGGGCTGAAGCTTGATCTGGAAACGCTGACGCTCGACGTAGCGGCAAGCGATCTGGTCACTCTGCAGGCGCTGAACGCCGGTCGGCTGAAAGAAGTCGGTGCAGTAGACGCGGGTTTTGTGGCTCATGCGGTGAACGACAAGCCGTTGAACCTCGGACAGGGCGTCTGGCTGAACGACAGCGCTGAAGGCAACCTGAAAAGTGCTGTCGCCGTCAGCCGCGCGGCACACCGTTTTGAAAATGAAGGTCAGCCTGTCTCTCTGCTGCTGACCGTCGCGATGGTTGATGAGCAGCCGACGGCGGTGCTGAGTCGTTTAAGTCAGCTGCTGCTGGAGAATAAAGCTGAACGTCTGCTGAACGCAGATGCCGCTACGCTGCTGGCGATGCTTACCAGCGACGATGCGCTGGCTGAAGATGTGCTGAATGCTGAATTTGTAGTGCGCAACGAGCATGGCTTGCATGCGCGTCCTGGAACCATGCTGGTGAATACCATTAAACAGTTTAAAAGTGAAATTACCGTGACCAATCTGGATGGCAGTGGCAAACCGGCGAATGGCCGTAGTCTGATGAAAGTTGTGGCGCTGGGCGTGAAGAAGGGCCATCGCCTGCGCTTTACCGCACAGGGTGAAGATGCGCAGCTCGCGCTTAACGCCATTGGTGATGCTATCGCTTCCGGTCTTGGGGAGGGCGCGTAATGAGCAGACGTGTTGCTACCATTACATTAAACCCGGCTTACGATCTGGTGGGGTTTACCCCGGATATTGAACGTGGCGAAGTGAACCTTGTGCGCACCACCGGTCTGCACGCCGCGGGCAAAGGCATCAACGTAGCGAAAGTGCTGAAAGATCTGGGTATCGACGTCACCGTGGGCGGTTTCCTTGGTAAAGATAACCAGGATGGATTTCAGCAGTTGTTCAGCGAACTGGGGATTGCGAACCGTTTCCAGGTGGTGCAGGGCCGAACCCGCATCAACGTGAAACTGACAGAAAAAGACGGTGAAGTAACCGACTTCAACTTCTCCGGCTTTGAAGTAACGCCAGCGGACTGGGAGCGTTTCGTCAACGATTCGTTAACCTGGCTTGGGCAGTTTGACATGGTTTGCGTCAGCGGCAGTCTGCCGAGCGGCGTTAGTCCGGAAGCCTTCACCGACTGGATGACGCGTCTGCGCAGCCAGTGCCCGTGCATTATCTTCGACAGCAGCCGTGAAGCGCTGGTGGCGGGGCTGAAAGCCGCACCATGGCTGGTGAAGCCGAACCGTCGCGAGCTTGAGATTTGGGCGGGCCGTAAACTGCCGGAAATGAAAGATGTAATTGAAGCGGCCCATGCGCTGCGCGAACAGGGAATTGCCCACGTGGTTATTTCCCTGGGCGCGGAAGGTGCGCTGTGGGTTAACGCCTCCGGGGAGTGGATTGCCAAACCGCCGTCAGTTGAGGTGGTGAGCACCGTAGGGGCGGGGGATTCGATGGTTGGCGGCCTGATTTATGGCCTGCTGATGCGTGAATCCAGTGAGCATACTTTACGTCTGGCAACGGCCGTGGCAGCACTGGCGGTGAGTCAGAGTAACGTTGGTATTACCGATCGTACCCAGTTGGCCGCGATGATGGCGCGAGTTGACTTACAACCCTTTAGTTAACAGCAGGAGAGGCATAATGAGAACGCTGCTGATTATTGATGCTGGACTCGGACAGGCCCGCGCCTACATGGCGAAAACCCTACTGCGTGCGGCAGCGCAAAAAGCGCATCTGGAATTTATCGATAACCCCAACGATGCTGAACTGGTCATTGTGCTTGGTAGCGCATTGCCTGCTGACAGCGCGCTGAACGGAAAACAGGTGTTCCTCGGCGATGTCAATCGTGCGGTGGCTCACCCGGAGCTGTTCCTCGGCGAAGCGAAAGGGCATGCAAAACCGTACAGCGCACCGACAACGGTTGCTCCTGTCGCGACGGCGGGTATGAAACGCGTTGTCGCGGTCACCGCCTGTCCAACCGGCGTGGCGCACACCTTTATGGCGGCTGAAGCCATTGAAACCGAAGCGAAAAAACGCGGCTGGTGGGTGAAGGTTGAAACTCGTGGATCCGTGGGTGCCGGTAATGCCATTACCCCGGAAGAGGTGGCCGAGGCGGATCTGGTTATCGTAGCGGCGGATATCGAAGTGGATCTGGCGAAGTTCGCCGGTAAGCCGATGTATCGCACTTCCACCGGACTGGCGCTGAAGAAAACTGCGCAGGAGTTAGATAACGCACTGGTCCAGGCCAAACCGTATCAGCCTGCGGGTAACGCGTCTGCGGCGAAAGAAGGCAAGAAAGAGGGGGCGGGTCCATATCGTCACCTGCTGACCGGGGTTTCTTACATGCTGCCGATGGTGGTGGCAGGCGGTCTGTGTATTGCGCTTTCCTTCGCTTTTGGTATCACTGCCTTTAAAGAGGAAGGTACGCTTGCCGCTGCGCTGATGCAGATTGGCGGCGGATCCGCCTTCGCCCTGATGGTGCCGGTACTGGCAGGTTATATTGCATTCTCCATCGCTGACCGTCCGGGTCTTACACCGGGTCTGATTGGCGGTATGCTGGCCGTCAGCACCGGAGCTGGGTTCATCGGCGGTATCATCGCTGGTTTCCTCGCCGGTTACGTGGCACGTGCCATCAGTACCAAACTGAAGCTGCCGCCGAGCATGGAAGCGCTGAAGCCGATTCTGATAATCCCGCTGTTCTCCAGCCTGATCGTGGGTCTGGCGATGATTTATCTTATCGGTAAACCGGTTGCTGGCATCCTGGCGGGTCTGACCCACTGGCTGCAGACCATGGGCACCGCGAACGCGGTTCTGCTGGGGGCGATTCTTGGTGGCATGATGTGTACCGACATGGGCGGCCCGGTGAACAAAGCGGCTTACGCTTTCGGCGTTGGCCTGCTGAGTACCCAGACTTATGCACCTATGGCAGCCATTATGGCGGCGGGTATGGTGCCACCGCTGGCGCTTGGCCTTGCGACTATCGTTGCTCGTCGTAAGTTCGATAAAGCCCAGCAGGAAGGCGGTAAAGCGGCGCTGGTACTGGGCCTGTGCTTCATCACCGAAGGTGCGATTCCGTTTGCGGCCCGCGATCCGATGCGTGTTCTGCCATGCTGTATCGTTGGCGGCGCGGTGACCGGGGCAATCTCGATGGCCATTGGTGCAAAACTGATGGCACCACATGGTGGCCTGTTCGTACTGCTTATCCCTGGTGCTATCACACCGGTGCTGGGTTACCTGATGGCGATTATCGCCGGTACTCTGGTAGCAGGGCTCTCTTACGCGGTGCTGAAACGCCCGGAAGCTGAAGCGGTTGCGAAAACGGCGTAAGGTTGAAAGGCCAGATATGGCCGATAACACCTGAAAATAAAAAACCGGGGCTTTCCCCGGTTTTTTTATGCCACCGCTTCGGCGACCTGCTGCGCTTTCAGCCACGCAATCTCTTCTGCCCAGATATCCGGATTCACGGTTTCCAGAATCAGCGGAATACCGTCAAAACGGTTGTCCTGCATTATCCAGCGAAACGCATCGTGACCAATGTTGCCTTCACCGAGGCTGTGGTGGCGGTCAACGCGGCTGCCGAAAGTGCTCTTGGCGTCGTTCAGATGCATCCCACGCAGATACTTAAAGCCGACGATGCGATCGAATTCAGCAAACGTCTCCTCACAGGCTTCGGTGGTGCGCAGGTCGTACCCGGCAGCAAAGGCATGGCAGGTATCGATACAGACGCCGACGCGGGATTTATCTTCGACTCCGTCGATGATGGCTGCCAGGTGTTCAAATTTAAAACCGAGGTTGCTGCCCTGACCGGCGGTGTTTTCAATGACCGCAGTGACGCCTTCGGTTTGTGCCAGCGCAATGTTGATGGATTGTGCAATCCGCGCCAGGCACTCTTCCTCCGGGATCTGCATCAGGTGGCTACCGGGGTGGAAGTTCAGCAACGTCAGCCCCAGCTGCTGGCAGCGGTAGAGCTCATCGATAAACGCTTCGCGGGATTTCTCCAGCGCTTCGGTAACCGGGTGACCCAGGTTAATCAGGTAGCTGTCGTGAGGGAGGATCTGGCCTGGCCCAAACTGGTATTTTTCACAGGCGGCTTTGAACTCGCTGATGACATCGTCAGTAAGGGGGGCAGCACGCCACTGGCGCTGGTTCTTGGTAAACAGGGCGAATGCGGTCGCTCCAATTTCTGCGGCGCGGATTGCGGCGTTAGCCACACCGCCTGAAGCACTCACGTGCGCTCCAATGTATTTCATGAGGGACTCCTGTTAAACCCTGGAGGAAAACCTCTATCATAGCGGGTTAACAGGCGTTTGACGTTATTGGATGTGCGGTATGGTTAGCCCTGTGAGATTGGGATTGCGCCCGTAGGCAGGCTCTGCAATATCTTCAATTGCCCAGTCACTAAGCGGGGCGACTGCTTTCACGGCACTGACTATATCAAATGGCATATAGTAAGCCGGAAGCTGAGACAACCTGTCGAGCTGTTTGAGATATTCCGATTTCGGAAGCTGTAGCAAAACCTTTCCTATTTGTGGTTTGTCAAAATAGAGGACAATCCACTCGTTCAGCTTAGTGTTATCTCCTGTGATCGCCGCATCGCGAATCAATGCATTTGAATAAGCATTTCTTTGCGTACCGTAGCACCTTTCGTCGGCCAGCAAACGTAAGTCTTTGAGCAAAAATCTCCTTAATTCGAATGGCTGTGATTGAAGCCACAGATCGTAGTACTCTGCCTTGATGTGCCTGAATTTTCGACAAAAGCTAAGACGATTTTCAAATGAGGCTTCTGCTGCGGCAAGTTGATCGGCTGATGTTGTAAAGGAGGTATCATGAACCTCAGCTCTTAGCACAGCGCAAAAGAAGGCCCCTACAATGAAGAAATGTCTCCTATCTGGAAGCACGATACATACACTCCCAGAATTTTTTATCTTCACCTGAAGATATTGATAAAGTGTCATGGATAATTTGATCCAGCCTTTCGGTTTTCAAATTCTGGACACTGCTAAATGCCCTTTGCAATGTGTCCCAATCATAGGTCGCGATGTTAAAAGTTCCGGCTCCTGTTGCCAGACCTGTGTAACTCCCTCGTCCGGCAAAGATTTGGAAGAGTGGGCAGGCTGAAATCAAAATATCCAGCAGATTGGCGGTACGGGTGATCTGTTCTATTTCCTGCAGGGCAGCGATAGTTTGCGGGGAAGGGGTAAAGTTATTTAATGGGCAAAAAGGAGTGCTCATTCTTATTCTCCGTGAGTTTAAGAATGAGCATTAAAGAGGAAGTGGAGCGCTATTTCTGTGCTGGGTAGCCCGGGCGAACACTTTTAAGAATTTATAAATATTCGCTAAATCAATCAATTAACCCATCAGGCTATGAATCACCAGGTTAATCGCGCCGCCGCCGATAATCAGCCAGGCGAACAGCATCAGCGCCATCAGCAGCGGTTTCGCACCGGCTTTTTTCAGGGCACTGACGTGGGTGGTGAGACCCAGTGCCGCCATCGCCATCGCCAGCAGTACCGTATCAAGCGTTACCAGGGCATCCACCACAGCTTTCGGCAACAGGTGGAATGAATTGAAGATGGCAACCACAATGAACAGGATAGCGAACCACGGAATGGTGATTTTACTTTTCTCACCGTGACCGGCCGGGGCCAGCTGTTTAACCCGGGCAGCCATAAACAGCAGGAACGGTGCCAGCATCATGACGCGCAGCATTTTGGCAATCACCGCGGCGTTTTCAGCATCCGGGCTGATGGCGTGACCGGCAGCAACAACCTGCGCGACTTCATGCACCGTAGAGCCGATATAAATCCCGTAAGCTTCCGGGCTGAACCAGTGTGCTACCAGCGGATAAATGGCCGGGTAAAGGAAGATGGCGATGGTCCCGAAGATAACTACCGTAGCCACCGCAACGGTGACCTTGCTGGCCTCTGCTTTGACCACCGGCTCCGTTGCAAGTACCGCGGCAGCGCCGCAAATACTGCTACCAGCACCAATTAACCAGCTGGTGTGACGGTCAAGACCGAACACTTTCTGCCCAAGGAAGCAGGCAATCATAAAGGTACTGGTCAGCGTTAAAACGTCGATGACGATACCACCGATGCCGACGTCAGCAATCTGCGAGAACGTCAGGCGGAAACCGTAGAGGATTATCCCAAGGCGTAACAGGTGTTGTTTGGCAAACAGCACCCCGCCGTCACAGGGTTTCCAGATTTTTGGGTAGACCGTGTTACCGAGCAGCATGCCGAACAGGATGGCCAGTGTCAGAGCGCTGAACCCGGCGCCGGCGATGGCCGGAATGCTCCCGCCCCACAGGGCAACAGCGGTGATTGCAGCACTAAGCGCCAGCCCAGGAATGAAATGCCAGAGTGGGCGGCGGCGATGAGTATTTAAGGTGAGTTCAGTCATTTACTTCTCCTTTATCTGGCTCGAAGTGTATGCCTCACTGGTTTAAAAATAAAATTGATTATATATTTATAATCAATCGGAATATGCGATAAGCAACGTTTAATACAGGTATCCCTATGCACATCACGCTACGGCAGCTGGAAGTTTTTGCTGAGGTGCTGAAAAGCGGCTCAACGACGCAGGCGTCACAGATGCTGGCGTTATCACAGTCAGCGGTCAGCGCCGCGCTCACCGATCTGGAGGGTCAGCTCGGCGTTCAGCTCTTCGACAGGGTCGGGAAACGGCTGGTGGTCAACGAGCATGGGCGCCTGTTGTACCCGCGCGCGCTGGCGTTGCTCGAGCAGGCAACCGAGATTGAGCAGCTGTTTCGTGAAGATAATGGTGCTATCCGGGTGTATGCGAGCAGCACCATCGGTAACTATATTTTGCCGGAGGTGATTGCCCTCTACCGCCGCGATTTCCCTGAACTGCCGCTCGAGCTGAGCGTGGGCAACAGCCAGGATGTGATTAATGCGGTAGCGGATTTCCGGGTTGATATTGGTCTTATCGAAGGGCCATGCCACGCGGCGGAAATGGTGGCGGAACCCTGGCTTGAAGATGAGCTGGTGGTGTTTGCTGCGCCGGATTCACCGCTGCATAACGGTAAAGCCACTCTGGCGCAGCTGGCCGCCACGCCGTGGATCCTGCGCGAAAAGGGGTCTGGTACCCGGGAGATTGTCGACTATCTGCTATTGTCGCATTTACCGGAATTCCATATGGGGATGGAGCTTGGTAATTCCGAGGCCATCAAACACGCGGTGCGTCATGGTCTGGGCATCAGTTGTCTCTCGCGCCGGGTGATTGCCGAACAGCTGGAAAACGGCACGCTGGCGGAGGTCAAAGTGCCGCTGCCGCCGCTTAAACGCACGCTCTGGCGCATTCATCACCGACAAAAGCACATCTCTAACGCGCTAAGCCGCTTTCTTAGCTACTGCGAGAAGATAAAAGAGCTGGATTAACGGTATCATTAGGACTTAACTTATAATTCGCGGCCCATCATGAAGGTCTCTTATAACTGCGCATTTCTGCCGGAAGGAAGCCATTTCCTCTGTTACAATCGCGCCTCATTTTTTGGATGGATAGTATTTTCACATGGTTTCTGAAACTAAAACCACAGAAGCGCCCGCGCTACGCCGCGATCTGAAGGCGCGTCACTTGACCATGATCGCCATTGGCGGTTCCATCGGTACAGGATTATTTGTTGCCTCCGGGGCAACCATTTCGCAGGCAGGCCCAGGCGGCGCGCTGCTTTCTTATATTCTTATCGGTCTGATGGTGTACTTCCTGATGACCAGTCTGGGCGAGCTGGCGGCTTATATGCCGGTTTCTGGCTCTTTTGCGACCTATGGTCAGAACTATGTGGAAGAGGGCTTCGGCTTCGCGCTGGGCTGGAACTACTGGTACAACTGGGCGGTGACTATCGCCGTTGACCTCGTGGCCGCACAGCTGGTGATGAACTACTGGTTCCCGGAAACTCCTGGTTGGATCTGGAGTGCGCTGTTCCTCGGTATCATGTTCCTGCTGAACTGGATCTCGGTGAAGGGCTTCGGTGAAGCAGAGTACTGGTTCTCGCTGATTAAAGTCGCCACCGTCATTATCTTTATCATCGTCGGTGTGATGATGATTGTCGGCATCTTCAAAGGCTCGCAGCCGGTGGGCTGGAGCAACTGGACAACCGGCGATGCGCCGTTTGCCGGGGGCTTTGCGGCGATGATTGGCGTCGCGATGATTGTTGGCTTCTCCTTCCAGGGTACTGAACTTATTGGTATCGCGGCAGGGGAGTCTGAGAACCCGGAGAAGAACATTCCGCGCGCGGTGCGTCAGGTGTTCTGGCGTATCCTGCTGTTCTATGTGTTCGCTATCCTGATAATCAGCCTGATTATTCCGTATACCGACCCGAGCCTGCTGCGTAACGATGTGAAAGACATCAGCGTAAGCCCGTTCACCCTGGTATTCCAGCATGCTGGTCTGCTGTCTGCGGCGGCTATCATGAACGCGGTTATCCTGACGGCGGTGCTGTCGGCGGGTAACTCCGGCATGTACGCGTCCACCCGTATGCTCTATACCCTGGCGCTGGACGGTAAAGCACCGCGTATCTTCGCGAAGCTGTCCCGTGGCGGTGTACCGCGTAACGCACTGTATGCGACAACCGTGATTGCGGCGCTGTGCTTCCTGACCTCGATGTTTGGTAACCAGACCGTGTACCTGTGGCTGCTGAATACCTCCGGGATGACCGGCTTCATCGCCTGGCTGGGGATTGCCATCAGCCACTATCGTTTCCGTCGCGGCTACGTGATGCAGGGGAATGATATTAACGATCTGCCTTATCGCTCTGGCTTCTTCCCGCTGGGTCCGATCTTCGCTTTCGTGCTGTGTCTTATTATCACGCTGGGTCAGAACTATGAGGCCTTCCTGAAAGACACCATCGACTGGGGCGGCGTTGCGGCAACCTATATCGGTATCCCGCTGTTCCTGGTTATCTGGTTCGGTTATAAGCTGGCGAAAGGGACTCGTTTTGTAAGCTATAGCGAAATGCATTTCCCAAAAATCCCCAAAAAATAAGCCTCTTCTGATTAAAGCCCCCTCCATGCCGAGGGGGCTTTTTTTTGCCCATTCGGCAACGTCCTGAAATAATTGTTAACAATGCAATTGATAATCGCAATCATTATCTTTATTATCTTCGCAAAATTTCAGGATGAAGCCACTCCCCATCTCCCACCGAGGAATACCACGGTAAACGGGTGACCAGCCACATCTGCCAATAAAACGCCTCTGCCGGTCAGAGCAGAGCGCGATGTGAGTTACCCCTTTTTCGTTTGTTGTTGACCTCATGGAGATATGTAATGGTTAGGTTGAATCCTGGCGTGCGAGCCGGGCTCTGCGCCTCTGCGCTGTCCTTTGCTTTACCGGTTGTTGCTGCATCAGCTGATGAAAATGAAACGCTGGTGGTGACTGCATCAGCCACCGAACAGAGCGTGAAAGACGCCCCCGCCAGCATCAGCGTGATTACCGAGGAAGATCTGCAGCGTCGCCCGGTGAATAACCTGAAAGACGTGCTGAAAGATGTCCCGGGCGTGCAGCTGACTAACGAAGGGGATAACCGTAAAGGCGTCAGCCTGCGCGGTCTCGACAGCAGCTATACCCTGATTCTGGTCGACGGAAAGCGGGTTAACTCCCGTAACGTCGTCTTCCGTCACAACGACTTCGATCTCAACTGGATCCCGGTTGATGCTATCGAACGCATCGAAGTCGTGCGCGGCCCGATGTCCTCCCTGTACGGCTCTGATGCTCTCGGCGGAGTGGTGAACATCATCACCAAAAAAGTGGGCACCAAATGGACCAGCACCCTCAGCGCAGATACCACCATTCAGGAACATCGCGATCGCGGTGACACCTGGAACGGCCAGTTCTACACCAGTGGGCCGCTGGTTGATGGTCTGCTCGGCATGAAAGCCTACGGTAGCTTCAGCAAACGCGGTAAAGACGACCAGCAGTTGAGTAACAGCGGCACTGAAACACCGCGTATTGAAGGCTTCACCAGCCGCGACGGCAACGTCGAGTTCGCCTGGACGCCGAATGAGAACAACGACATTACCGCAGGTTATGGTTTTGACCGCCAGGACAGGGATTCTGACTCGCTGGACAAAAACCGTATTGAGCGCCAGAACTACTCTCTCAGCCACAACGGCCGCTGGGACGTGGGTAACAGCGAAATTCGCGTTTACGGCGAAAAAGTCGATAACAAGAACCCGGGCAACAGTGGACAGATCACCTCTGAAAGCAACACTCTTGACGGTAAATATGTGCTGCCGCTGGGCATGATCAACCAGATGGTGACCTTCGGTGGCGAGTGGCGTCACGACAAGCTGAAAGATCCGGTTAATCTCACCAGCAACAGTGGGGGATCTACTTCCGCCAGCCAGTATGCGCTGTTCCTCGAAGATGAGTGGCGGATCTTTGAACCGCTGGCGCTGACCACCGGTATCCGTATGGATGACCACGACACCTACGGCGATCACTGGAGCCCGCGTGCCTATCTGGTGTACACCGCAACCGACACGGTGACCGTGAAAGGTGGCTGGGCGACGGCGTTTAAAGCTCCGTCTCTGTTGCAGCTTAGCCCTGACTGGGCCACGAACTCCTGCCGCGGTAGCTGCCGTATCGTTGGTAGCAAAGATCTGAAACCAGAAACCAGCGAAAGCTTCGAACTGGGGCTTTACTACAGCGGGGAAGAGGGCTGGCTCGAAGGCGTACAGGGCAGCATCACCGCGTTCCAGAACAACGTGGAAGATATGATCAACGTTAACCGGACCTCCGACGCCAGCGAAGCGCCGGGCTACCCGAACTTTGTCGGCTGGTACACGGGTTCTAACGGTAAACGCATCCCGGTCTTCTCCTACTACAACGTTGATAAAGCACGTATCAACGGCGTGGAAACCGAGCTGAAAATTCCGTTGGGCGAAGAGTGGAAGTTGACGACAAACTACACCTATACCGATGGTCGTGACCTGAGCAACGGTGGCAACAAACCGCTGAAAGAGCGTCCGTTCCACACAGCCAACGGTCGCGTGGACTGGAATCCGTGGCAGGACTGGTCGTTCTACGTGGCGGCGAACTACTCCGGTAAGCAGCGTGCGGTCAACGCTTCCTCTAAAACGCCGGGCGGCTACACCACCTGGGATATCGGCGGTGCCTGGCAGGCAACGAAAGACGTGAAGCTGCGCGCGGGCGTACTGAACGTTGGGGATAAAGATCTGCAGCGTGACGATTACAGCTACAACGAAGATGGTCGTCGCTACTTCATGGCGGTCGATTACCGCTTCTGAGTGGTTTAAGCGGGTTTCCCGGTGCGCAGCACGCACCGGGATAATCTACTACGCCATCAGATGCTCCGCATGGAAGCGGAGATGATCCTCAATAAATGACGCAATAAAGTAGTAGCTGTGGTCGTAGCCGGGCTGAATACGCAGCGTTAACGGCCATGCCTTTTGTCGTGCGGCCTCTGCGAGTACCGCAGGCTGCAGCTGATCGGCCAGGAACTGGTCGCTGTCGCCCTGATCGATGAGCGTCGGGATTGCCTTCTCTTTATCGCTTGCCAGCATCAGCGCACAGCTGTCCCATTCCTGCCACGCTTTTTCATCCTGACCCAGGTAGGCGCTGAACGCCTTCTGTCCCCAGGGGACGCTTGCCGGGTTAACGATGGGCGCAAATGCCGACACGCTGGTAAATCTGCCCGGATTTTTCAGCGCCATGATAAGCGCCCCGTGTCCGCCCATCGAATGGCCGCTGATGGCGCAGCGCGAGCTGACCTTAAACTGGCTTTGAATCAGAATCGGTAGTTCATCGCGCAGGTAGTCATACATACGATAGTGGGCAGCCCACGGCGCCTGACGGGCGTTGAGGTAGAACCCCGCGCCTTTGCCGAGATCGTAACCGGCGTCGTCGGCAACGTTATCACCGCGCGGGCTGGTATCCGGCATCACCAGCACAATACCGAGCTCGGCGGCGACCCGCTGCGCTCCGGCTTTGGTGGTGAAGTTTTCGTCATTACAGGTCAGGCCCGAGAGCCAGTACAGCACCGGTGGCGGAGCGTCGCTTCGCGTCGGCGGTAGAAAAATGCTAAACGTCATGGCGCAGTTCAGAGTGGTGGAGTCGTGCCGCCAGCGTTGCTGCCAGCCATCGAAACAGCGGTGCTCTTCAAGCATTTCCATGCAGGGCTCCCTGGAGATTTCGCGAAAATGGAGTTATCCATCATACAGATAATTCACCGGTGGTGAGTAACTTTCACTTCCTCATTCTCACCCTATGTTGCACCATAAAAGTAACTTTATTTTAACAATGCAGGAGGCAGGCATGGCACTGCGAATCGCCTTCAGCGGGTTTATCGTTCTGGTTGTCGTCATGGGAATAGGGCGGTTCGCCTTTACGCCGCAGGTTCCACTGATGATAGCTGACGGTCAGCTGACGCTTACCAGCGCCGGGCTGGTGGCGGCGATGAACTATCTCGGCTATCTGCTGGGGGCATGGGATGCAATGCGTACCCACCGGGGCGTTGAGGCGCGTCTGTGGGGCGGGCTGCTCGGCGCGGTGGTGCTAACGCTGCTCTCGGCGTGGCTGGATAACGCCTGGACTCACGGCCTGCTGCGGCTGGTCATAGGCTGCATGAGCGGTTGGGCAATGGTGCTCACCGCCGCGTGGACGAACGAGCGGCTGGCGCACTTTGGCAAACCGGGGCTGAGTGCCGCGGTGTTTGCCGGCCCTGGTGCGGGGATTGCCATCAGTGGACTGCTGGCGGTGTTTATCCAGTCACAGGCCCTGGGTGCTGCTGCTGGCTGGCTGCTGTACGGCCTGCTGGCGCTGCTGCTGGTCGCGCTGGTTGCCCGTTGGTTGCCGCGTCCTGGCGATTTGCATCGATCCGGTGAGAAACCGGCGCCGCTGCACCTGACACCGGCATTAAAACGGCTGGTGTGGAGCTACAGCCTGGCCGGGTTTGGCTACATTCTGCCAGCGACGTTTTTGTCACAAATGGCGGCACACCGTTTCCCCGGGAGCGTGTTCGCCCAGTTTGTCTGGCCGGTCTTTGGCGCAGCGGCAGTGGTGGGGATTGCTGTCAGTATTGCCACGCGCCACCTCGGGCACAGCTATCAGCGGCTGGCTATCGTGCTGTGGCTGCAAGGCGTTGGAGTGCTGGCGGCATGGCTGCTGCCCGGTATCGGCGGGCTGGTGACCGGCGCGTTGCTGGTGGGCGGCGGTTTTCTCTGTGCGGTTCAGCTTTCGCTGCTTTACGGTCGGGAGCTTGCGCCGAACCACACCCGCTATATGGCAGGGCTACTGACCACCGGTTACGCCGTGGGGCAGCTGGTGGGGCCGATGACGTCGGCGCTTTCAACGTGGCTTACCCATCAGCTGGAGCCCGCGCTGGGGGTTGCCGCCGTCGCGCTTCTCATCGCAGGCGTGCTGGTCTGGCGTCCTGCTCGTTGAAAGGCGGCAGCAATTACAATAATTATCGTTACGACTACTGGATTATGTGCGCCGCCTCACGCAAAATGAGGGCGCACTTTACCCCACGAAGGGTAAAGGTTGTCACACCTGCAGGAGAATAAAGATGTCATCACTGAGTAAAGAAGCCGCACTCGTTCATGAAGCGCTGGTAGCTCGTGGGCTGGAAACACCGCTGCGCCCGCCGGTGCACGAGATGGATAACGAAACCCGCAAGCGTCTCATTTCCGGGCATATGACCGAGATTATGCAACTGCTGAATCTTGATCTGAGTGACGACAGCCTGATGGAAACGCCGCATCGCATCGCCAAAATGTACGTCGATGAGATTTTCTCCGGGCTGGACTACGCCAACTTCCCGAAAATCACCGTCATTGAAAACAAAATGAAGGTAGATGAAATGGTGACCGTGCGCGATATCACCCTGACCAGCACCTGTGAGCACCATTTTGTGACCATCGACGGTAAAGCCACCGTGGCCTATATCCCGAAAGATACGGTCATTGGTCTGTCGAAAATCAACCGTATTGTGCAGTTCTTTGCCCAGCGTCCGCAGGTGCAGGAACGTCTGACCCAGCAGATTCTGACCGCACTGCAGACATTGCTGGGTACTAACAATGTGGCGGTGTCGATTGATGCGGTTCACTACTGTGTGAAAGCGCGCGGCGTGCGTGATGCCACCAGCGCAACCACCACCACCTCACTCGGCGGCCTGTTTAAGTCCAGCCAGAACACTCGCCAGGAGTTCCTGCGCGCTGTGCGTCACCACAACTGATTGATTGACAGGACCGCGTATGGAAAGAAACGTCACGCTCGATTTTGTTCGCGGCGTTGCCATACTCGGGATCCTGCTACTGAATATCAGCGCCTTCGGGCTACCGAAGGCCGCTTACCTGAACCCTGCCTGGTACGGCGAAATCACCCGCAGCGATGCCTGGACGTGGGCGCTGCTCGACCTTTTTGCCCAGGTCAAATTCCTTAACCTGTTTGCGCTGCTCTTCGGTGCCGGGCTGCAGATGCTGCTGCCGCGCGGTAAACGCTGGATCCAGTCACGATTAACGCTGCTGGCGCTGCTCGGTTTTATTCATGCGCTGTTCTTTTGGGACGGCGATATTCTGCTGGCCTATGCGCTGATTGGGCTTATTAGCTGGCGGCTTATTCGCGATGCGCAGCATGTCAAATCACTGTTCAACACCGGTGTGGTGCTGTATCTGATGGGCGTGGGGATCCTGCTGCTGCTCGGCATGATGACCGGCGAGTCGACGAACCGCTCCTGGATCCCGGATGCGGCGAATTTGCAGTATGAACAGTACTGGAAGTTCAAAGGTGGTATGGAGGCCTTCAGCAATCGTAGCGATATGCTGGCAGATAACCTGCTGGCGCTGGGGGCGCAGTACGGCTGGCAGCTGGCGGGCATGATGCTGATGGGCGGGGCGCTGATGCGTAGCGGCTGGCTGAAAGGGCAGTTCAGCCTGCGTCATTATCGCTGTACCGGCGCACTGCTGGTGCTGGCGGGTATGGCGGTGAACCTGCCAGCCATTATCGCCCAGTGGTGGCTACACTGGGATTACCGCTGGTGTGCGTTCCTGCTCCAGGCGCCGCGTGAGCTTGGCGCTCCGCTGCAAACCATCGGCTATGCTGCGCTTATCTGGGGCTTCTGGCCGCAGATTTGTCATTCGCGGCTGGTGGCGGCTATCGTCTGCGTCGGGCGGATGGCCCTCACGAACTATCTACTGCAAACCCTTATCTGCACCACGCTGTTCTATCGATTCGGCTTATTTATGAAATTCGACCGCCTGCAGCTGCTCGGTTTTGTGCTGCCAGTGTGGATGTTTAACCTGCTGTTCTCCGTTTTCTGGTTGCGCTACTTCCGTCAGGGGCCGGTTGAATGGCTGTGGCGACAGCTTACCGCTCGCGCCTCAGGCATCTCATTACGCAAAACATTCAGATAACGATCTGGATCACAATCATTAACAAAACGGATGTAACCGTTTCCATCCTTGTGACATCTCTCACGTAGTCGTAAACCCCGCGCTGACAAAATAGCGTTCTTGCTGAAACAGGGGGTGACCGTGGGTTCCTGCAATTTCCAACAGGGCGGTGTGTATGATCACCATTCGTGACGTTGCCCGCGAGGCTGGCGTGTCGGTGGCGACCGTATCAAGGGTGCTGAACAACAGTCAGCTGGTCAGTAGTGAGACACGTGATGCGGTGATGAAGGCAGTATCGCTGCTTGGGTATCGCCCCAATGCAAATGCCCAGGCGCTGGCGACGCAAAGCAGTGAAACCATTGGCGTGGTAGTGATGGACGTCTCCGACTCCTTCTTCGGCGCGCTGGTGAAAGCGGTGGATACTGTCGCTCAGCAGCATCAGAAATACGTGCTTATCGGTAACAGCTACCACGAGGCGGAAAAAGAGCGTAATGCCATTGAGGTGCTGATCCGCCAGCGCTGTAACGCGCTGATCGTGCATTCCAAAGCGCTTGGCGACGATGAACTCATTGATTTTATGAAACATATTCCCGGAATGGTGGTTATCAACCGTACCGTGCCGGGTTACGCCCATCGCTGCGTCGGGCTCGACAACGTCAGCGGTGCGATGATGGCCACCCGAACGCTGCTGAATAACGGGCATCAGCGTATTGGCTATCTGGCCTCAAGCCATGCGATTGAAGATGACACGCTTCGCCGCGAAGGCTGGCGGCGGGCGCTGCAGGAGCAGGGGATTAATCCGTCCGATGCCTGGATTGGCACCGGCACGCCGGATATGCAGGGCGGGGAGGCGGCGATGGTTGAGCTCCTCGGGCGTAATCTCGGGCTAAGTGCCGTTTTCGCCTACAATGACAGCATGGCTGCCGGGGCGCTGACGGCGCTGAAAGATAACGGCATTGCGGTGCCGCAGCAGCTTTCGCTCATCGGTTTCGATGACATTCCGATAGCTCGTTACACGGACCCGCAGCTGACCACCGTGCGTTACCCGATTGTTTCAATGGCAAAACTGGCGACAGAGCTCGCGCTGATGGGTGCTGAAGGCAAACTGGATGCGTCAGCGACACACTGCTTTATGCCGACCCTGGTGCGCCGCCATTCTGTGGCACAGCGGCAATCTGTGGGGACGATCACTAACTTGTAAACTGCGGTGATGTAACCGTTTTCAATCTGTGAGTAAATTCACAGTATCTTAACATTGCGCTGGCTATGATGGCTGCGTTTGTAAAGCTGAAAGCGCTAGTCACTGTGATTTCTCACTTTTTGCCTGGCAATGCAGCACAAAACAATCAAAAAACGCACTCTGGAGCGTTACCGAACACGGAAGATAGTCATTTTTGATAAATTAACTTCGGCGGTCTGTAACACTCTATTAACGTTGCGCCCGCCTGGTCTATACCCTGCATAAAAGAACCGAGAACCGGAGATACCATGAATAAGAAGGCCCTAACCCTGTCTGTTCTGATGGCAAGCATGTTTTTTGGCGCGGCGGCCCATGCTGCGGACACCCGTATTGGCGTGACCATCTACAAATACGACGACAACTTCATGTCTGTTGTCCGTAAGGCGATTGAGAAAGATGCTAAAGCATCTCCTGACATTCAACTGCTGATGAATGACTCGCAGAACGACCAGTCCAAGCAGAACGACCAGATTGACGTCCTGCTGGCAAAAGGTGTTAAAGCGCTGGCGATCAACCTGGTTGACCCGGCTGCAGCGGGCACCGTGATTGAAAAAGCACGTGGTCAGAACGTGCCGGTGGTCTTCTTCAACAAAGAGCCTTCCCGTAAAGCGCTGGATAGCTACGACAAAGCGTTCTACGTCGGTACCGATTCCAAAGAGTCTGGCATTATTCAGGGCGACCTGATTGCCAAACACTGGAAAGCTAACCCGAACTGGGATCTGAACAAAGATGGTCAGATTCAGTTTGTGCTGCTGAAAGGTGAGCCGGGTCACCCGGATGCTGAAGCACGTACGACCTACGTGATTAAAGAGCTGAACGACAAAGGCATCAAAACTCAGCAGCTGGCGCTGGATACCGCTATGTGGGATACCGCGCAGGCTAAAGACAAGATGGACGCCTGGCTCTCTGGCCCGAACGCTAATAAAATCGAAGTGGTTATCGCCAACAACGATGCAATGGCAATGGGTGCAGTAGAAGCGCTGAAAGCGCACAACAAATCCAGCGTACCGGTATTTGGCGTTGATGCTCTGCCAGAAGCACTGGCACTGGTGAAATCTGGCGCAATGGCCGGTACCGTGCTGAACGATGCTAACAACCAGGCGAAAGCAACGCTGGATCTGGCGAAAAACCTGGCCGCAGGTAAAGAGCCGGCAGCTGGCACCAACTGGAAAATCGAGAACAAAATCGTTCGCGTACCTTATGTTGGTGTGGACCAGGATAACCTCGTTCAGTTCATCGGTAAGTAATTCGATAGTTCGGGCGCAGATTCTGCGCCCACCATGCGATTTCGTTGAAACACGCCCGTGCCGGTTTTCCGGTACGGGTATCACGCGCAGCCAGGGCTAACTATGGTCAGCAATAACGAAAAATCGTCAGGCGAATTCTTGTTGGAAATGAGTCATATCAACAAGTCGTTTCCCGGCGTAAAAGCGCTCGATAATGTGAATTTAAAAGTCCGTCCGCATTCCATTCATGCCTTAATGGGGGAAAACGGTGCGGGAAAATCCACGTTATTAAAATGCCTGTTTGGGATCTATCAAAAAGATTCCGGTAGTATTATTTTTCAGGGTAAAGAGATCGACTTCCATTCAGCAAAAGAAGCGCTGGAAAATGGTATTTCGATGGTTCACCAGGAGCTTAACCTGGTATTACAACGTTCGGTCATGGATAACATGTGGCTCGGGCGTTATCCTACTAAAGGTATGTTTGTCGATCAGGACAAAATGTACCGCGACACCAAAGATATATTTGACGAACTGGATATTGATATTGATCCGCGCGCTCGCGTGGGCACATTATCCGTTTCGCAGATGCAGATGATTGAAATCGCGAAAGCGTTCTCCTACGATGCCAAAATCGTGATTATGGATGAACCCACTTCTTCTCTGACGGAAAAAGAAGTCAATCATCTGTTTAAAATCATCCGCAAGCTGAAAGAGCGCGGCTGTGGAATTGTTTATATTTCGCATAAGATGGAAGAGATCTTCCAGCTGTGCGATGAGATTACTATCCTGCGTGATGGCCAGTGGATTGCCACCCAGCCGCTGGAAGGCCTCGACATGGATAAGATCATCGCCATGATGGTTGGCCGTTCCCTGAACCAGCGATTCCCCGACAAGCAGAACAAACCGGGGGAGGTTATCCTCGAAGTTCGTGGACTCACCTCTTTGCGCCAGCCTTCTATCCGTGATGTTTCCTTTGATTTGCACAAAGGGGAAATTCTCGGAATTGCCGGTCTGGTTGGTGCCAAACGCACCGATATCGTGGAGACGCTGTTCGGTATTCGTGAGAAAGCCTCCGGCACCATTACGCTGCACGGTAAAAAGATCAATAACCACAGCGCTAACGAAGCGATTAACCACGGCTTTGCACTGGTGACCGAAGAGCGTCGTTCAACCGGTATTTACGCTTATCTGGATATCGGCTTTAACTCGCTGATTTCTAATATTCGCAACTACAAAAATAAAGTCGGTCTGCTGGATAACTCACGGATGAAGAGTGATACCCAGTGGGTTATTGACTCAATGCGCGTTAAAACACCGGGTCATCGTACCCAGATTGGTTCGCTGTCTGGTGGTAACCAGCAGAAGGTTGTTATTGGTCGCTGGTTGTTAACTCAGCCAGAAATTTTAATGCTGGATGAACCAACGCGCGGTATTGACGTTGGTGCCAAATTTGAAATTTATCAACTTATTGCTGAGCTGGCGAAAAAGAATAAAGGGATCATTATTATCTCTTCCGAAATGCCGGAGCTGCTGGGAATTACCGACCGTATTCTGGTGATGAGCAATGGGCTGGTCGCCGGAATTGTTGATACGAAAACCACCACGCAAAACGAAATACTCCGTCTTGCGTCTTTGCACCTTTAAGATCAGGGGCTCCTCATGAGTGCGTTAGATAAAAAAAGTTTTCTCACTTATCTGAAAGAAGGCGGTATTTACGTCGTCCTTTTAGTCTTGCTGGCCATTATTATATTCCAGGATCCCACGTTCTTAAGTCTGCTTAACCTGAGTAACATCCTGACGCAGTCCTCGGTGCGTATTATCATCGCTCTTGGCGTTGCCGGGCTTATCGTGACCCAGGGGACGGACCTGTCCGCCGGTCGCCAGGTGGGCCTTGCGGCCGTTATCGCCGCAACCCTTCTGCAGTCAGTTGATAACGCCAACAAGGTGTTCCCGGAAATGGCAACCATGCCGATTCCGCTGGTTATCCTTATCGTCTGCGCTATCGGCGCGGTAATTGGTCTGGTCAACGGGATTATCATTGCCTACCTGAACGTAACGCCGTTTATCACCACCCTCGGCACGATGATTATCGTATACGGTATCAACTCGCTGTATTACGACTTCGTGGGGGCTTCGCCGATTTCCGGCTTTGATACGCACTTCTCGACGTTTGCGCAGGGGTTTATCGCGCTCGGTAGTTTCCGACTGTCGTATATCACCTTCTATGCGCTAATTGCCATTGCCTTCGTATGGGTGCTGTGGAACAAAACCCGCTTCGGTAAGAACATTTTCGCCATCGGTGGTAACCCGGAAGCCGCGAAAGTATCTGGCGTCAACGTGGCGCTGAACCTGCTGATGATCTATGCGCTCTCTGGCGTGTTCTATGCTTTCGGTGGTTTGCTGGAAGCGGGGCGTATCGGTTCTGCGACCAACAACCTCGGCTTTATGTACGAGCTGGATGCTATCGCGGCCTGCGTGGTGGGCGGTGTGTCCTTCTCCGGCGGTGTGGGTACCGTTTTCGGTGTGGTGACCGGTGTGATTATCTTCACCGTCATCAACTACGGCCTGACCTATATCGGGGTTAACCCGTACTGGCAGTACATCATCAAAGGCGCCATCATTATCTTCGCCGTTGCGCTGGATTCACTGAAGTACGCGCGTAAGAAATAGTTTCTCTGTACAAAAGCCCGGAACAGTAACCGCCGTTCCGGGCTTTTTTATTGCTTTTTCTGCAGTTCCAGCAGCTGTTCCGGGGTGACGGCAGGGTAGCCCTGGGCATCTTCCGGCACTTCATGTTCGGCAGGAATTGGGACCAGCGGGCCTAAGAAGCGGGGCTCACGTTTGAAGATATAGAGGTCTGCCAGCGCACCGAAGCGGGCACCGAACTCACGCAGGCGCACGCTTAACATGTCTTTTGGTGAAGGTACCGCGTAGCACTGGGCCTGAATGCCCATGTGCAGAGCAATAAACAGCGCGCGCTCGCAGTGAAAACGCTGGGTGATGATGATGAAGTCATTGGTATCGAACACTTTTCGCGTACGCACTATTGAATCAAGTGTGCGGAAACCAGCGTAGTCGAGCACGATATCGGCCGGATCGACGCCTGCGGCAATCAAATCTTTACGCATGGTCATCGGTTCGTTGTAGCTCTGCAGCGCGTTATCACCGCTCAGCAACAGGTAGTTTACCTTACCGCTGTTATAGGCGTTGAGCGCTCCCTGAATGCGGTAGCGGTAATACTGATTGATAACGCCGGTGCGATAATATTTTGCGGTACCAAGGACGACGCCAACCTGGCGGTAGGGGAGATCCTGGAGTTCGTCATAGATGTATGGCGCGGTTTTCCAGCTCATCCAGCGGTCGAGTCCTAATACGGTCAACAGCAGCAGACCGAGAAGGACTAACAGGCTGTATGACACGCGCTTTAACATGGACTTGGCTCGATGGTGGAAACGATGACACTCAGGCTACTGTACTCGCCGGGATAGCGCAATAAACGCCGGGTTAATTGGGGGGAATTTCATCAGTGCGGGCCGAAACCCGCACAAGAACCTTAACCGAGCAGCACCCGGTCAATATTCTGACAGCCCAGTGCGCGCAATGTCGCCGCCGTAGCATCCCACTGGATAAGCGGAGCGTCCGGGCGTTCGGCGAGGAGCGCCCGCTGGATATCCGCGTAGTTATAACCGTTCAGGCTAAGCAGATTCAGGGCACCCTGCAGCGGTGGCAGCGTCGGGTTGAACGCCGCGTTTTCCGCGTAGCTTCCGCTGAAGATAGTACCGTCACGGCACTCCAGCGCGACTCCTGAAGGAGACTGGCTGTACGGTGTGTGGCTGCGGTTGGCGGCCTTAATCGCTGCCTGTGCCAGCGCATCGCCTTCCAGCGGGTAGCCGTGGTCCTGAGCATCCATCAGCAGAGTTTTGATCTGCAGATCTTTCGGCCCAAAAGCGTCCGGCAGATAGTCTTTCAGCGTGGCAGGCTCGCGGCCCGGCAGGTTGATGCGCAGCTCAAGACCGCTGTTCAGTTCATTCATAAACTGACGGCAGTGGCCGCAGGGGGTGTAGTTGACGGTAATGGCTTTAAGAGCCTTCTCGCCACAGAGCCAGGCGTGGCTGATGGCGCTCTGTTCGGCGTGTACGGTTTGTTGCATCGTCGCGCCGAGGAACTCCATGTTGCCGCCAAGATACCAGGTGCCGCTAATACCGCGGGCAATAGCGCCAACATTGAAGTGCGACAGGTCGGCACGCGCGCAGGCCGCCGCTACCGGCAGAAGCGCAAATGCCAGACCGTCTTCGTCAAGCCCGGTCGCGGCTCGCAGCGTGGCGACCTGATGTGCAGTGAACTGTGCCGAAAAATGCTCGTCGGCAAGCATCGGGGCCAGTGCTGACTGCAAATTATCCGCAAGCTGTGCAAAAGCAGAATGAAAACGTGAATGCATGGCTTTGCCTCTTAACAATGTATGGAAGCGTAGTCTACGGGTGCTTTACACCTGTATATGTGATCTAAATCCCACTACTTATGCAACGCGTGTAACTTGCAGTCAAAAATGTGTGATGTGTCGCGTTTTAGCCCACTAACTTCAGCAGCAGCGGGAACAAAAAAGGTGCCAGCAGCGAGGTCATTATCCCGCAAATCACCAGCGCCAGAGAACTGAACGCACCTTCCTGGTAGTCCAGTTCCGCACAGCGTGAGGTACCCAGCGCGTGCGACGCCGTCCCCATTGCCAGACCACGAGCCGCTTTGGTGTTAATGCGCATCAGGTTCAGCAGGGTGTGGCCAAAGACCGCGCCAAGGATCCCAACAAAAATGACGCAAACCGCGCTGATAGCCGGAATACCGCCAATGCTGCCGCCAACGGCCATGGCGATAGGCGTGGTAACCGATTTCGGCATTACCGAGGCGGCAATCTGCGGCGTTGCTCCCATCAGCAGGGCAATTGTCGTACCGCTGACCATCGCGACCACGGTACCAATAAAGCAGATCAGGATGATCGATTTCCAGCGGGCGCGGATCTGGTGCAACTGCTCGTAGAGCGGAAAGGCCAGCGCCACCACCGCAGGCTGCAGCAGATCGTTTAAGATTTTGCTCCCGGCGAAATAGTGATCGTACGGCGTACCGGTCACCATCAGCAGCGGAATGATCACCACCATCGCCACCAGAAGCGGGTTCAGCAATGGAATTTTAAAACGGGCAGCGAGCCTGCGAGCACCAAAAAACACCAGCAGCGTCAGCGGTAGTGACCACCAGATATAGTGCATCATTTTTCTTCGGCTCCTTTCTGCCCAACCACTTTGCGTTCACCATGAACCAGATGTGAACTCCAGCTCACCACCACTAATACCACCAGCGTACTCACGGCGCAGGAAACCACCACCGGGCCAAACTGCGCGCGCAGCAGGTCGAAATACTGCATCACTCCAACGCCAATCGGCACAAACAGCAGCGCCATGTAGCGGATGAGAATGTAGCAGCCGGGGTTGACCCATTTGGCGGGAAGCACCTGCAGGGCCAATAGCACAAACAGGATCAGCATCCCGATAATGCTGCCGGGAATGGTGATAGGAAGCAGGGAAGCGACAAAAATTCCGGCATACAGGCAGGCGTAAATCAGAACGAATGCGCGCAGGTACTGCCAGAGAGTATTCAATATTTTGCTCATGGTGATTACCTTTGATGGAACGCATTCATCATACAATTAATGCCAAAAATGTGCTACCGATCACATCATGATTTATAAGCATACTCATGATTCCTTTTTGGCACTGCAGGTTCTGCGCATCGCACGAAAAAAAGTTGTGCCTGATAGTGTAGTCGGCAGCGCAGAGAACGGGCTTCAAACCGTCTGCCGATAACGCTAAGATAGCGCCTCTTTTTCTCCGGGTAACGATATGCGTGTATTACTGGCACCGATGGAAGGTGTGCTCGATTCGCTGGTGCGCGAGCTGCTGACTGAGGTAAACGATTATGACCTCTGCATCACCGAATTTTTGCGGGTGGTGGATAAACTGCTGCCGGAAAAGTCGTTCTACCGCATTTGCCCGGAACTTCACAACCAGAGCCGAACCCCCTCGGGGACGCTCGTCAGGGTACAACTGCTGGGGCAATACCCGCAGTGGCTGGCGGAAAACGCCGCCCGTGCCGTTGAGCTGGGCTCCTGGGGCGTTGACCTCAACTGTGGTTGCCCGTCAAAGGTGGTGAACGGTAGCGGCGGCGGGGCGACGCTCCTGAAAGACCCGGAGCTTATCTATCGCGGGGCGAAAGCCATGCGTGAGGCCGTGCCCGCTCACCTGCCGGTCACGGTAAAAGTAAGACTGGGCTGGGACAGCAGCCAGCGGCAGTTTGAAATTGCCGATGCGGTGCAGCAGGCCGGTGCTACAGAGTTGACCGTTCACGGCCGTACAAAAGAAGACGGCTACAAAGCCGAGCGTATCAACTGGCAGGCGATTGGTGAAATTCGAAAGCGGCTGTCGATACCGGTGGTGGCCAACGGCGAAATCTGGGACTGGCAAAGCGCGCAGGAGTGTATGGCAGTGACCGGCTGCGATGCCATTATGATCGGGCGCGGTGCGCTGAACGTGCCGAATCTGAGCCGTGTGGTGAAGGAAAATGCGCTGCGGATGCCGTGGCCTGAAGTCGTGGCGCTGTTGCAAACCTATTCCCGCAAGGAAAAGCAGGGCGATACTGGCCTGTACCACGTGGCGCGAATCAAGCAGTGGCTGGGTTACTTACGTAAAGAGTACGTGGAGGCAGCGGATCTGTTCACCGGTATTCGTACATTACAGGATTCATCAGCGATCGCGGATGCCATTGAAGGCTATGCGGCACGTATGGCCTGAGAAGATGGGGGGAGGTAGCCTCCCCATTATCTGGAATGTAAAAAACTCACGATTAGCGCGCTTTACGGGCGCTGAGTAAAAAGATCATCGGACGTTCTTTCTCTTCATCAAGCGCCGGATTGCTGGCAATCTGCCCGGCAGTGGGTCCCCACTCGTTGAGATGACTTATCTCAAAACCGGCGGCAATCAACGCGTTTATCCACGTAGAAAGTTTTCGGTGCTGCTTCTTCACCCCCTCGGCAAACCAGTTGCTGATGCGCTCACCTTCCTGCTGATAATGATTCACCGGCCAGCACTTGTCACCGTCGCTACCCTGTATCCAGCCCTGTTTGTGGGTGGCGGTGTAGATGGGATGTTCTGCCGAGAACACCAGCATACCGCCAGGTTTTAGCGCCTGGTGGAGCGTGGCGAACAGCGTATCGATATCCAGCAGATAATGTAGCGCCAGCGAGCTGTAGGCGAGATCGAGACTCTCAGGCTCCAGACTCAGCGTTTCGAGATCGGCACGTTGATAGTGAATGTTCTCCTGCGAAGTCGTCTCGCGCGCGCGCTCCAGCATTTTCTCTGAAACATCAAGCCCAAGCACTTGTGCTGCTCCTGCGTCGCTGGCAAAGCGGCAGAACCACCCGTAGCCGCAGCCAAGGTCGATAACGGTGGCACCACTGAGAGGTGGCAGCATTTTTTGCAGTTCCGGCCATTCCGGTGCACCGTCCAACCCCTTGACTGAACGATCGAGAGTGGCGTATCCGGCAAAAAACTGCGGATCGTCGTAGATATTTTGCGTCATTTCATCTCCTTTATTCATGTTGTGAATGACATGTGGAGTATATCCAGTTTGCATCAATGATTCGTGGTGCCAGATTAAATAATGAGGTGAAAATCAGCTGGTTGGAATTGTATTTCTGCGTGTACTATCTTGTTTCAAGAGATTTTATGCCACGCGTTACTTAAGCTGCGTTGATGGTTTTCCTCTACGCTTTGCTCTCCTACTTACATACAGAATTCGTTTATGAAACGTTCGTGCGTTGTTCCATCCGTTGCGATTTTGCCTTTGCTGTTGTTGCTGTCAGGTTGTGCCCCATCCCATGATATCGGTGCTGCGCCAAAACAGCAGACGCCAGCGTCCCGCGTTGATACCGCCTTGCCTGCGGCATTACAAAATGGCTGGCCGCAGAGTGAATGGTGGCGCGAGTATCACGATCCACAGCTCGATGCCCTGATTGACCAGGCTTTGCGTCACTCCCCGGATATGCAGGTGGCGCAGCAGCGCATCAAGCTGGCTGAAGCTCAGGCGCGGATGGCGCAGTCGTCTCTGGGTCCAGAAGTCGATTTTTCCGCGAATATTGAACGGCAAAAAATGTCGGCTGAAGGGCTGATGGGGCCGTTTGCGGTAACTGACCCGGCGGCCGGGACGACCGGCCCATGGTACACCAACGGCACGTTCGGCCTGACGGCGGGCTGGGATCTCGACCTGTGGGGCAAAAACCGCGCCGAAGTACAGGCGCGAATTGGTAAAGCGCGGGCAGAAATGGCGGAAATGGCGCAAACCCGTCAACTGCTGGCGAGCAGCGTCAGCCGCCTGTACTGGCAGTGGCAGACCCAGGCGGCAATGGCGCAGGTGCTGGAGCAGGTGAAAAAAGAAGAAAACAGCATCGTGACGGTGGATACCGAACTCTATCAGCACGGTATTACCAGCTCCGTAGAGGGTGTGGAAAACGACATCAACGTCAGCAAGACCGAGCAGCAGATCGCCGAACTGAGCGGCGACATGAAGGAGACCGAGGCGCGCCTGATGGCGCTAACCAACAGCCAGACTTCTGCGCTTAAGCTACGCCCGGTGACGCTCCCGGCCGTGAAGACCAGTATGCCTGCGGTACTGGGCTACGAGCTGCTGGCACGCCGTCCGGATCTGCAGGAAGCGCACTGGTATATCGAAGCTTCAATGAGTGAAGTGGAGGCGGCGAAGGCGGCATTCTATCCGGATATCAACCTGATGGCCTTTTTACAACAGGATGCGCTGCACCTGAGCGATCTGTTCCGCAATTCGGCGCAGCAGATGGGCGTTACCGCAGGCTTAACGCTGCCTATCTTCGACAGCGGTCGGCTGAATGCCAACCTCGATATCGCCAGCGCTTCCCAGGGGCTGTCGGTTGCCAATTACAATAAAGCGGTGGTGAATGCGGTTAACCAGGTGGCGAAGAGCGCAAGCCAGGTGGAAACCCTCGCGAACAAAAACCAGCAGCAGATGAAGGTTGAACAAGACTCTGCGCGGGTTGTGGCGTTGGCAGAAGCCAGAATGCGGGTTGGGATGATCTCCGGTACCAAGGTGAGCCTTGCGAGGCTTCCGGCGCTGAGGGAGCGGATGGCGGGGATCCAGCTCCACGGGCAGTGGCTGGATGCAAATATCCAGCTCACGTCAGCGCTGGGCGGTGGCTACCACCAGCAGTAGCGGGAGATGTTGCCGGGTGTGGCGACCGCTCACCCGGCATGCGGATCTTCATCGTCTGACGCTGCATTTTTCCGTTCGCGGCGCTTAAACCACCAGCGGATTGCCAGCACCACGGCAATGGCCAGTGCGAGCCACACCAGATGCTTCAGGTGCTGATCGAGGTGATGTAACCACGGAGCGATGACCTCGCCGCCAAGATAGCCGAGGGTGGTAAACAGCAGTGACCAGATAATGGCGCCAAGAATGTTCAGCGGTAGAAAGATCTTCGGGGGCAACCGACTGGCGCCGATCAGCAGCGGCCCGATGACGCGGAAGCCGTACATAAAACGGGTGCCAATCACGAACAGGTAAGGGCGACGCTGGATAAGCCGCTGCGCCGAGCGAATTTTAGCTTTATGGCGTCTGAACCGCTTAAGAATGCGATCGCCAAAGTGACGACCCAGCAGATACAGCACCTGATCGCCCATCATCCCGCCCAACGCCACGGAAACCACCACCAGCCAGAATTTGAGCAGACCCTGATGCGCCGCCACGCCGCCGAGCAGTGTTACCGTTTCGCCCTCTGCCAGGCTTCCAACCACCAGCGCAGCGTAACCATACTGGGAAATCAGGCTATTAAAATCCATATCGGCATCCAGGCTCCTGTTTAATTCACACTAATTATCATACACCCTGCGGCTCGTGAATGATCGCGCGGCTTTTTTCGCTGGCTGAAAACTAATCAATCAGGATGAATTATACTTGAAGTGTGGTTGTACGAAGCCGCGACAAGGGGGCCATATGAACCATGTCTGGGGACTGTTCTCTCATCCCGATAGAGAAATGCACGTTATTCGTAGTGAAAACGAAACTGTTTCGCATCACTACACTCACCATGTGCTGATCATGGCCGCCGTGCCGGTTATCTGCGCATTCATCGGTACAACACAACTAGGCTGGAATTTTGGCGATGGCACCGTTGTGAAGCTGTCGCTAATGACCGGTCTCGTTATCGCTGTATTGTTCTACGCCATGATGCTGGCAGGGGTTGCGGTAATGGGGCGAGTCATCTGGTGGATGGCACGTCACTACCCGCAGCGTCCGTCGCTCAGGCATTGCATGGTTTTCGCTGGTTACGTTGCAACACCGCTGTTTTTAAGCGGGATTGTCGCGCTGTATCCGCTGGTATGGCTGTGTGCGCTGGTGGGCACAGTAGCGCTGTTTTATACCGGGTATCTTCTGTACCTCGGTATTCCTACCTTCCTTAATATCAATAAAGAAGAGGGGCTGAGTTTTTCCAGTTCGACGCTCGCCATTGGCGTGCTGGTGCTGGAGGCCCTGCTGGCGATGACCGTTATCCTCTGGGGTTACGGTTTGCGCCTGTTCTGACCGGTTAAATATGCCGCGCCGCCGCAGACACCGACGGCGCAGCATTTCTTCATCATTATCTGCTGGCGAGCCGACGGTAGCGCGGGGTATGATGCGATTTCAGGAAATCCTGAAGTTATCCTTTGCCAAACGACTAACCAGAAACTCACCATGCAGAAATTTCGAGTATCCCTGCTCAGCCTTGCGCTGATGCTGGCAGTGCCCTTTGCGCCACAGGCGAGTGCAAAAACCGTAACGACAGCGACCGCGTCTCAGCCGGAGATCGCCTCCGGAAGCGCCATGATCGTCGATTTGAATACCAACAAAGTGATTTACGCCAGCAACCCGGATCTGGTGCGCCCGATGGCGTCCATTACCAAAGTCATGACGGCCATGGTGGTGCTGGACGCGCACTTACCGCTTGATGAGATGCTGAAAGTAGATATCAGCCATACGCCTGAAATGAAAGGGATTTACTCACGAGTGCGTTTGAACAGCGAAATCAGCCGCAAAAACATGCTGCTGCTGGCGCTGATGTCGTCGGAGAACCGCGCGGCGGCGAGCCTCGCCCACCATTATCCGGGCGGTTACGATGCGTTTATTCGTGCGATGAATGCAAAAGCCAAAGCGCTGGGCATGACGCACACCCGCTACGTCGAGCCAACGGGCTTGTCGATTCATAACGTATCAACGGCGAGAGATTTAACGAAGCTACTGATTGCCAGCAAACAGTATCCGCTGATTGGTCAGTTGAGCACCACCAAAGAAGACACCGCGACCTTCGCAAGCCCGGCCTATACGCTGCCGTTCCGTAACACCAACCACCTGGTGTATCGCGATAACTGGAATATTCAGTTAACCAAAACCGGCTTTACCAATGCGGCAGGGCACTGTCTGATTATGCGCACGGTCATCAACAATAAACCGGTGGCGCTGGTGGTCATGGATGCGTTCGGTAAGTTTACCCACTTTGCTGACGCCAGCCGTCTGAGGACGTGGATAGAAACCGGCAAAGTGATGCCGGTACCGCCAGCCGCGCTGAGCTACAAAAAGCAGCGTGAAGCGCAGATGGCAAACGCCATGCTGAATGGCGAACAAACCACCGCACAGAACGACTGATTTACTCCGGCAGCGTCCAGTCACCTTCGTTGAGTGGGCGCTGCATAATCAACGTATCCCGCCAGTCTCCCAGCTTATAGCCGACGCTTCGCAGTTGGCCTGCCACTTCAAAACCGTGTTTTTTGTGCAAGCGTAACGAACCGGCGTTGTTGAGCCCGTCACCCACAACCGCAATCATTTGCCGCCACGGACCCAGCTCGCAGATATCGATCAAACGCGTCAGCAGGCTGCTGCCGATATTGCGTCCGGTCATGCTGGCATCGACGTAAATTGATTCTTCGAGGGTAAAGCGGTAAGCCGGGCGCGGACGGTAAGGGGTGGCATAGCAGTAGCCGACAATGATGCCGCGATATAAGGCCACCAGCCAGGGTAACCCCTGCTCACGAACCTTTTTCATGCGCTGGCGCATTTCGTCGACGGAAGGAGGGACTTCTTCAAAAGACGCGCGTCCGTTCAGAACATGCCAGGCGTACAGCGCTGCAATCGCATGTGCATCGTCCGGCAGAGCCTCACGGATCTCCACTTCAGTTTTGTGCAGGACTTCGACCGTGGACATAACCAGGCTCCTTCAGGTGGGAGGCCGGAGAAACGTTTCTCCGGCACCTGATCCCACTCTAATACGGAGTTAAGCAGTAATACAGTATTCCCCCTTAAAGTTAAGGGGTGCTTATTAAGTTAACCAGGCGTCTTATTCTGCTTTTTTCCCTTCACCCCAGTATTTTTGCTTGCTGGTCTTGCCAATGCCCGGGTTCATGCTGTTTGTTGGGTCATTTTCGCGATAAAAGTGTTTTAAACTGTCTGCGGCTTCATACAGGTGCCCAACGTTGTGTTCTGCCGGGTATTGCGCTCCACGCGCACGCAGTAGCGCCAGCATTTGCTCCTTCAGCTCATGTGCATCGACGCCTTTTTTCACGATGTAATCCTGATGGAAAACGTGACACATAAAGTGACCGTAATAGAGCTTGTGTACCAGTTGGCTGTCGATTTCCGGCGGCAGATGCTCAAACCACTCGGTGTCGTTACGACGCAGGGCGATATCAAGTGCCAGAATGTCTTCCACGTCGTCGGCGTGTACGGCCTGGTAACGGATGGCGGCACCCGCGGCGGCAAAACGATGTAAAAAGGCTTTGCTGCCTTCTTCGCTGGTACAGGTGAAGAAATTACCTTCCGCGCTGCCAAAGAATTCCGTCAGCCAGTTTTTGGCCTCGCTGATGCCATCACCGGCCATCTTCAGCAGCAAATGATGCTCATATTTGTCACGGTACTCTTTCATTCGCGGCGGCAGGTGCCCCGGGAAGATGTGCCCGACTTTTTGCATGAACCGATCGGTAAAGTGGGGTTTAAACAGCGACACTTTCTCGAGCATCGCATCCGCGCGCCCCTTCAGGGTGAAGAAGAACGGCATTTTGTCGGTGCCGAGCTTGTCGATCATCAGGAAGGTGTCTTTGCCGTACTGCTCGGCCACATCGTAGATGTCGCGGTGCATATACTCGCCTGCTACTGGCAAATTAGCGAAGTTAGCCAGAATATGACGGCGGATCTCAGTCAGCACTTCCGGGTGGTTGGTGCCAATGTAAAACACCTGCTGGTTTTTTTCTGCCGGGAAGGTGTCCAGGCGGGCGGCAAAAACCGCCAGTTTCCCGGCGCAGCCGGAAGACTCAAACAGACGGTCCGGGTCCGCGTTGTAGCGCGCCGGGGTATCGGCATCCACGTCGCGCACGCGGGTGACGTAATCGTGATCGTGGGCATGGCGGCCATCGTGCAGCACGTTGCTGTCCTGTACGCGGTCGTCGTCAAGCTTGCTCAGAATTTGTTCCGGTGTCTCACCCAGTTCAATCCCCAGATGGTTAACCAGCTGTAATTTGCCCTGTTCGTCGATACGTGCAAACAGCGACATTTCGGTATACGCCGGGCCGCGCTGCACCAGCGAGCCACCGGAGTTATTGCATACACCGCCAATCACCGAGGCGCCAATACAGGACGAACCAATGACCGAATGCGGTTCCCGGCCAAACGGCTTAAGCGCTTTTTCCAGCGAATAGAGCGTGGTACCCGGAAACGCCAGGACCTGTTCGCCTTTATCCAGCAGGTGCAGTTTATCGAGGCGCAGGGTGCTGATAATCACGATGTCGCGGTCGTAGTCGTTGCCGCTTGGGGTGGAACCTTCCGTCAGACCGGTATTCGCCGCCTGCATCAGGATAATTTTGTCAGCATTCACGCAGGCATTCAGTACCCGCCAGAGTTCCAGTAGCGAACCGGGGAAGACCACGGCCAGCGCCTCGCCCTGGCCTGAACGGAAGCCTTTACGGTAGCGCTGAGTTTTAGCCGGATCGGTAAGCAGGTGAGCATGGCCTACCAGGCGTGAGAGTTCAGCCAGAAATGCGCTGTTATCGGTTTGAATGTTAGATGACATCTTCCCACTCCTTGTGGTGAGCGAATTTACCGCCCCTAAGCATAGCGCTTTGTATGATAAATTGATGCTGAAATGTTGCGAAAAAAATTAAGAAGATATCCTTTGCATTCTGTTCGCCACACGGCCAGGCTTGTGGCAAACTGCGGTTTTTCAAGTGTTTTCGCCGCTGATCCGGCCTCGAAAAGAGAGTACTAAAAATGAAATGGCTATGTTCTGTAGGCGTTGCCGTTAGCCTGGCGATACAGCCCGCTCTGGCTGACTCCCTGTTTGGCAATCATCCGCTGACGCCGGAGGCCCGCGACGCGTTCGTCACTGAGCTTCTGAAAAAGATGACCGTGGATGAGAAGATTGGTCAGCTGCGCCTGATAAGCGTCGGGCCGGATAACCCGAAAGACGCTATCCGCGAAATGATTAAAGACGGGCAGGTAGGGGCGATTTTTAATACCGTTACCCGCCAGGATATTCGAACCATGCAGGATCAGGTGATGCAGTTGAGTCGCCTGAAAATTCCTCTGTTCTTCGCCTACGATGTGATCCACGGTCAGCGCACCGTCTTCCCGAACAGCCTGGGGCTGGCTTCCTCCTTTAACCTCGACGCGGTGAAAACCGTCGGGCGTGTTTCCGCTTATGAAGCAGCAGACGATGGCCTGAACATGACCTGGGCACCGATGGTCGATGTCTCGCGCGATCCGCGCTGGGGCCGCGTTTCAGAAGGTTTCGGTGAAGATACGTATCTCACCGCTATCATGGGTAAAACCATGGTCGAATCGATGCAGGGTAAGAGCCCGGCAGACCGCTACTCGGTGATGACCAGCGTGAAGCACTTTGCTGCCTACGGGGCCGTAGAAGGTGGTAAAGAGTACAACACCGTCGATATGAGCCCGCAGCGCCTGTTTAACGACTACCTGCCGCCGTATAAAGCGGCGCTTGATGCCGGCAGCGGTGGGGTGATGGTCGCCCTGAACTCGCTCAACGGTACACCGGCGTCTTCGGACTCCTGGCTGCTGAAAGATGTCCTGCGTGACGACTGGGGCTTTAAGGGCATCACTATCTCCGATCACGGGGCGATTAAAGAACTCATCAAGCACGGTACGGCCTCAGATCCGGAAGATGCGGTGCGCATCGCTTTAACCTCCGGCATCAACATGAGTATGAGCGACGAGTACTACAGCAAATATCTGCCGGGGCTGGTGAAGTCTGGCAAGGTCACCATGGCCGAACTGGACGACGCGACTCGCCACGTGCTGAACGTGAAATATGATATGGGTCTGTTCAACGATCCGTACAGCCACCTTGGCGCGAAAGAGACCGATCCGCAGGATACTAACGCGGAAAGCCGTCTGCATCGTAAAGAAGCGCGTGAAGTGGCGCGCGAAAGCCTGGTACTGCTGAAAAACCGTCTGGAGACGCTGCCGCTGAAGAAAAACGCGACCATCGCCGTGGTGGGGCCGCTGGCGGATAGTCAGCGCGACATGATGGGCAGCTGGTCAGCGGCCGGGGTTGCCTCGCAGTCAGTGACGCTGCTCACCGGGATCCAAAACGCGGTGGGAACGGAAGGTAAGGTTCTCTATGCCAAAGGCGCTAACGTCACCAACGACAAAGGTATTGTCGAGTTCCTGAATCAGTATGAACCTGCCGTTGTTGTCGACCCGCGTTCACCGCAGGCGATGATTGATGAAGCGGTGAAAGCCGCGAAGCAGTCTGATGTGGTCGTCGCGGTGGTTGGTGAAGCGCAGGGTATGGCGCATGAAGCCTCCAGCCGCACCGACATTACCATTCCGCAGAGCCAGCGTGATTTGATTAGCGCGCTGAAAGCGACAGGTAAACCGCTGGTGCTGGTGCTGATGAACGGGCGTCCGCTGGCACTGGTGAAAGAAGACCAGCAGGCCGATGCGATTCTGGAAACCTGGTTCGCCGGCACCGAAGGCGGTAACGCCATTGCCGATGTCCTGTTCGGTGATTACAATCCGTCCGGTAAGCTGCCAATGTCCTTCCCGCGTTCTGTCGGGCAGATCCCGGTGTACTACAGCCACCTGAATACCGGCCGTCCGTACAACCCGGAAAAACCGAACAAGTACACTTCACACTACTTCGACGAGGCAAACGGACCGCTGTACCCGTTCGGTTACGGTCTGAGCTACACCACGTTCACCGTTTCAGATGTGAAAATGTCTGCACCGGTGATGAAGCGTGACGGTAAAGTGACCGCCAGCGTTGAAGTGACCAATACCGGCAAACGCGAAGGTGCGACGGTTATCCAGATGTATATTCAGGACGTGACCGCCTCCATGAGCCGCCCGGTGAAACAGCTGCGCGGTTTTGAGAAGGTCACCCTGAAACCGGGTGAAACCCAGACCGTGAGCTTCCCGATTGACGTAAATGCGCTTAAGTTCTGGAACCAGAGAATGAAGTTTGCCGCAGAGCCGGGCAAGTTTAACGTCTTTATCGGCGTTGACTCCGCCCGCGTGAAGCAGGGCGAATTCGAACTGCAGTAATGTTATATTCCCTCCGGGATAATGGTTGTCCCGGAGGGAATAAACAAAAAAAGCGATCTTTATTTATTTTTATTGTGTCATTGTACATTATCTGTTTTAACTCATTTCAGAATAACGCGAAATAACAGTTGGCGTTATTAGTCGAAATGATTAAATGGACATGTAATAATGGGCGATATTATTTATTTATCCCTGCGCGGCGCGCAGCAGGGAACTATTTCTGCCGGTTGTGGTAGCGCAGAGTCCGTTGGCAATCGCTATCAGCAAAGCCACCCGGATGAGATCTTTGTCTTCAGCCTGCAACAGGAGCAGCGGCACGGTGCGCAGGGGATGCTCACCTTCTGCAAAACCCTCGATAAAAGCTCGCCGCTGTTGGCTCAGGCGATCAACAATAACGAAAGCCTGAGCCTGAATTTTGATTGCTATCGAATTAACCGCAGCGGCCGCTGGGAAAAATATTATCGTATTGAGCTGAGTGATGCTTCAATTCAACATATTGGTAGTCATATTCGAGAGAATAATATTGAATATGAATATATCACTGTGGTTTATAAATATTATCGCTGCCAGCACCTGACCGGCGGTACGGAACATTCGACGCTGGTAACGCCGGTGAATTATAAACCGAAAGCGCCTGTACAAAAGGCGCTTTCGGAGAAAAGAAAAATCACGCTGACGCTAGGCTTCTTTTTTGACGGCACCGGTAATAACGCGGTGAATACCCGCAACATGCTGGCGGCGGCGACGGCAAGCCATTTTGCAATTGATGACCCTGACGCAATCAGCATTCTTGAGCGCAATGCGAAGCTGCAGTTCGGCCTGACCGGCAGCGATGCCACCAGCTACAAAGGCTACTACACGAATATTCACTGGCTGCATGAGTTGTATATGAAGCAGTTTCCTGGTGACAGCCGCGTGGCTCAGTGAGCTATCTATATTGAAGGGATTGGTACCCGGGCAGGGGAGGCGGACAGCCAGATAGGGATGGGGCTGGGGATCTCCGATACCGGAGTGATTGCCAAAACCGATGATGCGGTAAAAGAAATCGTTTCGGCCCTTCAAAAGGTGAGAAACACTCTGGATGGACAGTATGAAATAGCCGCCCTGCAGTTCGATATCTTCGGCTTCAGCCGCGGAGCCGCCGCTGCCCGTCACTTTGCCAACCGCGTGCAGGGGGAAGACGAGGCTATCATTGCCGCCATTCGTCAGGGGATGGGACAAACTCTCTACCACGGCGCTCCGGCGGGGAAAACGCGCTTTATCGGCCTGTTTGATACCGTCGCCGCTATCGGTACTCCAGCGAACGGGCTTAACCCGCACAGCGCCGACACCGGCGAGGTCAATATCCGCCTGCGTCCCGGGGTAGCGGAGGCGGTTTTTCACATCACCGCCGGGCACGAGTGTCGGTTCAACTTTGCCTCCAACAGCGTGCGCCCGGCGTGGCCGGAGCTGGTGCTCCCCGGTGCCCATTCGGATATCGGCGGCGGCTACCTGCCACAGGAGCGGGAGAACCTGTTTCTGACCCGCCCGGAGGTGGAGACGGTGCCCCTCGGCGAGCCCGGCGAACAGACCCGGGCGTACCGGCGGGCGATGGCGCAACTGCGTACGCTGGAAGCGTCACCCGTCATCGCGCCCATTATCCGCAACAACGAGATAACTCCGGAGGTATGGGTGGACGCGCACGGTGCACCTGACAGCCACGGGCAGCGCCAGCAGCGCAGCTATGCTGCCCTCACGCTGCGCCAGCGGGTGGTGCGTAACGACTGGGCGAAGGTCACTCTGCGGGTGATGCTCGAGGCGGCGAAGGCTTCCGGCGTGGCGTTCAACGATATCAGCTCCAGTCATCTCGGGTTGGATCTGCCCGCCGAGATGCGGCCGCTGGTTGATAAAGTACTGGCTGAGGGGAGGGCCGTTCGCTGCGGGCGACGGGAGCTTAACATCACCCCCGAGGAGCTGGACATGCTGGCCGCGCGCTATATCCACTGCTCGGCGAACTGGAATGCGGTTCAGCTTAACCCGGCCGGTGAAATTAGCGGCGGTGCGGCGGTGTCGGAAACCATCGGCTTTGTGAATCGCCCGGATGAGCACTGGCGGCGGACGGTCTACAACATGGAGGGGAAACGTAATGAAAAATAGAGGATTACTGGCGATAACGTGTCTGGTGCTGCTGGCAGGCTGTCAGGCCAGTGCGCCGCAGCCGCTGCAGTCCCGGGAGGCTGCTGAGGGTGACTGGAAGCTGCCGTATGAATACTGGCAGTTTATGTTTTTCACTCCGTTCGCGCTGTATGCCGATGTGACCGTCGTTCAGATTATCGACGTGGATGGCTATCTGAATCGTTTTTATACCCTGGATTCCACGGATACCGATCCTAAAGTAAAGGGGACCTGGAGTAACTATAGCCGTGGTGCGCTGATGGCTTTCAACAAGGCGAAAAGCCTGCCGCAGTACATGATGTTCTGCTGGGACTCGATTATCGATAAGAAAACCTACGAAACCAGCATCGTCTTCTCGCCGGAAATCTGGCGGCGGATGAAAACACCGGCGGAACATCTGGACTATGACGGTCATACGGTCTGGTACGATACGCTGGCAATTGGCCTGGCGCCGGAGGGCAAAGTGCGTCTCTGGCTACAGGATGTGGGCAATCACCCTAATATCCCCATCACGCCGAATAAAATCATCACCCGCAGCGGTAAAGAGATGAAGTTTTGCCAGGGGATAACCAATTACCCCAACGGTTATAGTTACTTCGGTGAAACGCCAGAGTACATCAAGGGTAAAACCTATCCTTATGGGAGCTGGTAATCATGTTGAAAATAGCCACTTATCTGCTGGTTGTGTTGTTGACAGGCTGTCAGGCCAGGGCACCGCAGCCGCTGCAGTCCAGGGAGGCGGCGGAGGGTGGCTGGAAGCTGCCTTATGATGAATGGTATTTCTATTTTTTTACACCGTTTGCGCTGTATGCTGATGTAACCGTTGTTCAAATTATCGATGTGGATGGCTATCTCAACCGCTTTTATACCCTCGATACCACGGAAAATGATCCCAATGTGAAAGGGGCATGGCCAGACCGTAATCGTGCTCCTATGATGAATTTTAATAAGGTAAAAAGCTTACCGCAGTACATGATGTTCTGCTGGGACTCGGTTATCGACAAAAAAACCTACGAAACCAGCATCGTCTTCTCGCCGGAGATCTGGCAGCGGATGAAAACACCGGGCGATCATCTCACCAGGGCGGGAGATATTGCGCTGTATAAAAAAATACTGATTGGTCTGGCTCCGGGGGGAAAAGTGCGTCTCTGGCTGCAGGAGTACGGCGATTATCCCAATATCCCCATCACGCCGAATAAAATCATCACCCGCAGCGGCAAAGAGATGAAGTTTTGCCAGGGTATTACCAGTCACCCCAACGGCTACACCTATTTTGCTGAAACGCCGGAGTACATCAAGGGTAAAACTTATCCGTACGGGAGCTGGTGAAATCACTTGCTGATTCAGATAATCCCCCAAACTCCTGTTAAGCGACGCGTTTTCGTCTACGCTTTTCATTCAAGATGATGAAAAGAAGCATAAATCACGAGGATGAGCGAATGGGGATGGCAAAAGGTTTGGCGGCAGCTGTCGCACTTCTGGCAGCGGTAACGCTGCCGTTGCAGGCCGCAGAGCCGGTGAAAGTCGGCTCGAAAATTGACACCGAAGGCGCACTGCTCGGCAATCTCATTTTGCAGGTGCTCGACAGCCACGGGGTGAAAACGGTGAACAAAGTTCAGCTTGGCACAACCCCGGTAGTGCGCGGCGCCATTACCTCCGGCGAGCTGGATATCTACCCGGAATACACCGGCAACGGTGCGTTTTTCTTTAAGCAGGAGAACGACCCGGCGTGGAAAAATGCCGAGCAGGGCTACGAAAAAGTGAAAAAACTCGACGCCGAGCAGAATAAACTGGTCTGGCTGACGCCCGCGCCGGCAAATAACACCTGGACCATTGCGGTACGCCAGGATCTGGCGCAGAAGAACAAACTGACGTCGCTTGCCGATCTCAGCCGTTATCTGCAATCGGGCGGCAAGTTCAAGCTGGCGGCCTCGGCGGAATTTATCGAGCGTACCGACGCGCTGCCGGCGTTTGAAAAAGCCTATGGCTTCAAGCTCAGCCAGGATCAGCTGCTTTCGCTTGCGGGTGGTGATACGGCGGTGACTATCAAGGCGGCGGCCCAGCAAACGTCGGGAGTCAATGCGGCGATGGCTTACGGCACCGACGGTCCGGTGGCGGCGCTTGGCCTGCAAACGCTGACCGACCCGAAAGGGGTACAACCCATTTATGCTCCCACTCCGGTAGTGCGCGAAGCCGTACTGAAGGCGTATCCGCAGATGGCCGAATGGCTGAAGCCGGTGTTTGCCAGCCTCGATGAAAAAACGCTACAGCAGCTTAACGCCAGTATTGCCGTCGAAGGTCGTGATGCGAAGAAGGTCGCGGCTGATTATCTGAAGCAAAAGGGACTGGTAAAGTAACAGGACAGTGACGATTTCATGCCATAACCGGGTAGCCGTGCTGCTGGTGGTGATTGCCATCGCCGCCGCCGCGCTGCCCTTCGTCAACTATGCGCCAAACCGGCTGGTGTCCGGCGAGGGGAGAAGCCTGTGGGATATCTTCTCCTTTAACCCCGTCATTTTGCTGGTCGCCCCCATCGTTTTCCTGCTGTTGACCCTGAGCGCCGAACGCTGGGCGACGGGGCTCACCCTGCTACTGGCCGAGCTATTATTTATAGCGCTGTTCTGGGGGGCGGGGCAGGCGGCAGAGGTGCTTGCAGAGTCAGGAACACCGCTTGCGCGAACGTCGGCAGGAAGTGGTCTGTGGCTATGGCTGGCATTGCTTTTACTGTTGGGGAACGAGGCGATTCGCCGGCTGACCGACAACACGCTGTGGCGCTGGCTGCTCAATGCACAGGTGTGGATTGTTCCCTGTTTGCTGCTATGGTCGGGCAAACTCAACGCGCTCTCTTTGCTAAAAGAGTACGCCAACCGGCAGGAAATTTTTGATAACGCACTGGCGCAGCATCTGACGCTGCTGTTCGGTACGTTGCTGCCAGGTCTTATTATCGGCATCCCGCTGGGGCTGTGGTGTTATCGGCGAACCGCGCGGCAAACGCCGGTGTTTACCGTGCTCAATATCATTCAGACCATCCCTTCGGTCGCACTCTTTGGCCTGCTGATCGCGCCGCTCGCCGGGCTGGTGCAGCATTTTCCGGTGCTCGCAAAATTCGGGATTGCCGGTACCGGGCTGACGCCGGCGCTGATTGCGCTGGTGCTTTACGCGCTTCTGCCGCTGGTGCGAGGGGTGGTTGCGGGTATGCAGCAGGTCCCGGGCGATATTCTGGAGAGCGCAGTGGCGATGGGCATGAGCCCGCGCCAGCGCTTCTGGCAGGTTCAACTGCCGCTGGCGCTGCCGGTACTCCTGCGCAGCCTGCGGGTGGTGGCGGTGCAAACCGTTGGGATGGCGGTGATTGCCGCGCTGATTGGCGCGGGTGGGTTCGGTGCGTTAGTGTTTCAGGGGCTGCTCAGCAGCGCGCTGGATCTGGTGCTGCTGGGCGTGATCCCGGTGATTGCGCTGGCGGTGGTAACTGATGCGATTTTTAGCCTGTGGATAGCGCTGCTGAAAGGAGAACGCCGTGATTGAATTTGAAAACGTGAGCAAAGCGTTTGCCGGGCAGGCCGCGGTAAAAAACCTCTCATTAGATTTGAAAGAGGGGGCCTTCTCGGTGCTTATCGGCACCTCGGGATCCGGAAAGTCCACCACGCTGAAGATGATCAATCGACTGGTGGAGCACGACAGCGGCATTATTCGCTTTGCCGGGGAAGAGATCCGCCAGCAGCCGGTGCTCGAGCTGCGGCGGCGCATGGGCTATGCCATTCAGTCTATCGGTCTGTTCCCACACTGGACGGTGGCGCAGAATATTGCCACGGTACCGCAATTGCAAAAATGGTCGCGCGGAAAAATAGACCAGCGTATCGATGAACTGATGGCGTTGCTGGGGCTCGAAAGCGCGCTGCGCGACCGCTATCCTCATCAGCTCTCCGGTGGGCAACAGCAGCGCGTGGGAGTGGCACGGGCGCTGGCGGCAAATCCGGAAGTGCTGCTGATGGATGAACCTTTTGGCGCGCTGGATCCCGTCACCCGCCAGGCGTTGCAGCAGGAGATGAGCCGCATCCACCGCTTACTGGGACGAACCATTATCCTTGTGACCCACGATATCGACGAGGCCCTGCGGCTGGCGGACCATCTGGTGCTGATGGATAACGGCGAAGTCGTGCAGCAGGGCACGCCGCTGGAAATCCTCACGCATCCGAAAAATGAATTCGTGCGCACGTTCTTTGGTCATAGCGAGCTTGGCGTGCGGTTGCTGTCCCTGCGTGACGTCGGTGAGTATCAACACCGGGGGGAATGGACGGAGGGGGAACCGCTCAGCGAAGGAATGACCCTGCGAGACGCGCTCTCAGCGTTTGTTGCCCAGCAGCGGCTGACGCTGCCGGTGCTGGATGCAGAGGGAAACCCCAGCGGCACGCTGCATTTTGCCGATCTGCTGTGTGAGGAGGATCCGCGTGAAGCGATTCGCTGATCCGCTGCCCTGGCTGGTGGCTCTTTTTATCGGCCTGCTGCTGTGGCTACCGCACAGCGAGCCGCTCTTTCACTCACTGTTCCCGGAGCTGCCGCGCCCGCTGTATCAGCAGGAGAGTTTTCTCCTGCTGACGCTGTCCCATTTCTGGCTGGTCGGCGTCTCAAGCCTGGTGGCGGTGGTGCTGGGCGTTGGGGCAGGCATCTTCGTTACCCGTCCGGCAGGGCGTGAATTTCGAACGCTGGTGGAAACCATTGCCGCGATGGGGCAAACCTTCCCGCCGGTGGCGGTGCTGGCGGTGGCGGTGCCGGTGATGGGGTTTGGTCAACAGCCTGCGATTATTGCGCTCATTCTTTACGGCGTGCTGCCAGTCCTGCAGGGGACGCTGGCGGGTTTTGCGGCGGTGCCGGAAAGCGTCACCAGCGTGGCAAAAGGGATGGGAATGAATGCCTGGCAGCGGCTGGTGAAGGTAGAATTACCGCTTGCAGCGCTGGTAATGCTTGCCGGGATACGGACCTCGGTCATTATCAATATCGGCACCGCTACCATCGCGTCGACCGTAGGGGCGAGCACGCTGGGAACGCCGATAATCATTGGCCTGAGCGGATTTAATACGGCTTATGTGGTGCAGGGGGCAATTCTGGTGGCGCTTGCGGCAATTATTGTCGATCGCGCGTTTGAACGTCTTAGTCGCCGATTCAGCCGATACCGCCACGAACAATAAACGAGTAGCCCGCGAGCATCACGCCGCTAATGCCACCGATAGCCATCAGCGCGAAGAGGGTGATTACAGCGATTTTTGCGGGTTTCATAGCAGGCTCCTTATGTTAAGGGTGTTATTGTACTATGAAAATTTGGTAAAAAGGACGCCTTCTTCACGAACCGAGCGGATAGATCTGGTAACCGTTTTCCCGCCACTGGCCGATCTGCTGTTTTTGTTGTGCAGACGGCGATTCACCGCACCACACCAGTAACGTCTTTCCGTCGAAGTTCTCCGGTTTCAGTTGACTGAGCGAATGGGCGAGTACATCCACCCGCCAGCCCTGTTCGGTTGCCATCCAGCCCTCAAGCCACAGCCGGGTGGTATCGTTAATATTCCAGCCGAGCACCAGCGCGTCTTTGCCGCCTTTCTTGTGAGCGCCGCTCAGGCAATAAGCCACATGATTGATGAGCATGCCGTCGAGCATGCTCAGCATGACCTGGAGCGGGGCCTGCTGGCACTGGAGACGACGGCGGAGCGGGACGAAAAGGTGGGTAACGAGGGTTTGTGCCGGATATTCACGCCCGCGCTCTTTGAGCCACAGGCGAAGACGGTTGGTATTGCCGTTCTGCAGCCAGGTCACCATCATCTCCTGCTGCTCCAGCCAGCCAGACTGCTGTGCCTTTGCCGCTTCATTCAGCAGCGACTTGACCTTACTGACCTGTACACCGGTTTCTATCCAGCGCTTGATCTCGCGGATCCGGTCGATATCGTCTTCATTAAACAATCGATGGCCGCCATCCGTACGCTGCGGTTTTAACAAGCCGTAACGGCGCTGCCAGGCGCGTAAGGTAACAGGATTGATTTCACAGAGCAGAGCCACTTCACCGATCGTGTAAAGCGCCATAGATTTTACCCTTGCACATGCACCCACAATAACTGTAGCCAGAAAAATGCGAACCAGGAAAAATTGTCGATTTTTGCCGCCTGCTAGTTCGAAAAGTGGAGAAGATCGAATAAAAAAGCGTGATCTTACCTGCGTTTTTGCGTTTTTATGCCCCGCTTCAAAGAAAGTTACAGCCTGTCAGGGTATGTTACGCGCATTCGGAAGTTGTTTGGTTTGCGGGTATGTACGAGTTTAATCTGGTGTTGCTGCTTCTCCAGCAGATGTGCGTCTTTCTGGTCATCGCCTGGTTGATGAGTAAAACCCGACTCTTCATACCGCTGATGCAGGTTACCGTGCGCCTGCCGCACAAATTACTGTGCTACGTCACCTTCTCCATTTTCTGTATCCTCGGCACCTATTTCGGCCTCCATATTGAAGACTCTATCGCCAACACCCGGGCGATTGGTGCGGTGATGGGCGGTCTGCTGGGTGGCCCGGTCGTGGGCGGTCTCGTCGGACTGACCGGCGGTCTGCATCGCTATTCGATGGGGGGGATGACGGCGCTGAGTTGCATGATTTCGACCATCGTCGAAGGACTACTCGGTGGCCTGGTACACAGTATTCTTATCCGTCGCGGGCGTCCTGATAAGGTGTTCAGCCCGTGGACCGCAGGCGCGATTACGCTCGTCGCCGAGCTGGTGCAAATGCTGATAATCCTGCTGATCGCCCGCCCGTTTGATAATGCGTTTAATCTGGTGCAAAGCATTGCGGCTCCGATGATGGTCACCAACACCGTCGGGGCAGCGCTGTTTATGCGAATTTTGCTGGATAAGCGCGCGATGTTTGAGAAATACACTTCGGCATTTTCAGCGACGGCGTTGAAAGTGGCGGCGTCCACCGAAGGGATCCTGCGAAAGGGCTTCAACGAAGAGAACAGCATGAAGGTGGCACAGGTGCTGATTAAAGAGCTGGATATCGGTGCGGTGGCGATAACCGACCGCGAAAAGCTGTTGGCCTTTACCGGTATTGGCGACGATCACCACCTGCCGGGTAAGCCCATTTCTTCCGAGTGGACGCAAAAGGCGATTGATAGCGGCGACGTGGTCTATGCCGACGGTAACGAAGTGCCATACCGCTGTTCGATTCAGCCAAACTGCAAGCTCGGTTCGACGCTGGTTATCCCGTTGCGCGGCGAAAACCAGCGCATTATCGGCACCATCAAACTGTATGAGGCCCGTAATCGGCTGTTCAGCTCTATCAACCGTACGCTGGGCGAGGGGATAGCCCAGCTGCTGTCGGCGCAAATTCTCGCCGGGCAGTATGAGCGGCAAAAAGCGCTGCTGACCCAGTCGGAGATCAAGCTGCTGCATGCGCAGGTGAACCCACATTTTCTGTTTAACGCGCTCAATACCCTGATGGCGGTGATCCGCCGCGACAGCGAGCAGGCGGGTCAACTGGTGCAGTATCTCTCCACCTTCTTTCGCAAGAACCTCAAGCGACCTTCAGAAGTGGTGACGCTGGCGGATGAGCTTGAGCACGTGAATGCCTATTTGCAGATTGAAAAAGCGCGCTTTCAGTCGCGGCTGCAGGTGCGGCTTTTTGTGCCTGACTCACTGGCCCATCATCAGCTTCCGGCGTTCACCCTGCAGCCTATCGTCGAGAATGCTATCAAGCACGGAACTTCGCAGCACCTTGGGGTCGGTGAAATTACCATTCAGGCGAGCCAGCACGACCGCTACCTGCAGCTTGATATTGAAGATAATGCCGGATTATATCAGCCCACCACCAATGCCAGTGGGCTGGGGATGAACCTGGTGGATAAGCGCCTGCGCGCACGTTTTGGCGATGACTGCGGCATTACCGTCACCTGTGAGCCCGAACGCTTTACCCGAATCACCCTGCGACTGCCCCTGGAGGAACACGCATGCTGAAAGTGTTGATTGTTGATGATGAGCCATTAGCACGGGAAAACTTGCGTATCCTGCTCCAGGCGGAGAGCGACATCGAGATAATCGGTGAATGTGCTAACGCCGTGGAGGCTATCGGCGCCGTGCATCGTCTGCGCCCGGACGTGGTGTTTCTCGACATCCAGATGCCGCGTATCAGTGGTCTGGAAATGGTCGGGATGCTCGATCCTGAACACCGCCCCTATATTGTGTTTCTCACCGCCTTTGACGAGTACGCGGTGAAAGCCTTTGAGGAGCATGCGTTCGATTACCTGCTGAAACCCATTGAATCCTGCCGTCTGGAGAAAACCCTGACCCGACTGCGCCAGGAGCGCAGCCTGCAGGATATCTCGCTGCTTGAAGAGCACCAGCAGGCGCTGAAGTTTATTCCCTGCTCCGGGCACAGCCGTATCTGGCTGCTGCAAATGGAGGATGTAGCCTTCGTCAGCAGCCGTATGAGCGGTGTTTATGTGACCAGCAGCGAAGGGAAGGAGGGATTCACCGAGCTGACCCTGCGCACGCTGGAGAGTCGTACTCCACTTCTGCGCTGCCATCGCCAGTATCTGGTGAATATGGCGCATCTGAAAGAGATCCGGCTTGAGGAAAATGGTCAGGCGGAGCTGCTGCTGCGCGCCGGGCAAACCGTGCCGGTGAGCCGTCGCTATCTGAAAAGCCTGAAAGAGGCGATAGGGTTATAAGCTGTGATTAGTATTCAAGGGGCAGCTCTCGGTTTATTTCCGTCAGGATACCGTTGACCACTGAGATATAGCCCCCTTTTTTAAGGCTGGCCAGCAGCATATGAATAGTCGACGGGCTTAAATGTGAACGCTCTTGAATGAAAGACGCAATGGTGATATTCAGTTCAGAATACCGAGGGTAGCTGTTGTACTCGAGTATTTTGTTTCTCACAATCGTGTAGGCATTCACACCATATAATTGCGCATCTCTGGCGGCAAGCATCTGTGCATTCCAGGCGACAAATGTTGCGATTTCCTGCCATAAACCCAGAGAGGTAATGAGTCCAGACATTCTCTCGCGATCGATTCTTATCACCTCACAGGCATCCAGCGTTTTAGCGAGATGATATTCGGTGCTTATCAGAAATTCAGTGATCCCGATTATATGCGGGGCTTTCCCGGTCGCGATAACCATCCCGTCGCGGCGAACAATATTGCAGTGGCCTTTCGTTATTAGCCAGACTGGAAACCCGGTCATATCACCTTTTTCGAGCAGGGTATTAGCGGGAACCGTCATGGCAACTCCCTGAGGACTCAGGATCTGAATAAGTTGCTCAATTAACGCTATTGGTTTTTTATCATTTATCACCGAATAGATTGTTGAACGTTTACTTCTGAACATGCGGTTAACCTGCGGCGATAATGAACATGGCATTTATTATAGGCTTAAAAATGGCGGGCTCCTTGCCGGTAATCGCTATCGCTATGACGCGTCTACCAACTCCAGGAGGCGCCAACACTAACCTGCCAGGGGTCTTCTTTATTGTCCCCTTTAGCGTAGTTAGCCCCGGCCCAGACATGCAGTGATTTAGCGAGTTTGATTTCAGTACCGACGCCGACGATACCTTTCCTTCCATGATTGCTGTCGTTAATACCGACATCATTGATATTGATTTTATTGCTGTTTTCCGTTTCATTGGCGACAGCAAAGTGCAGATAAGGGCGAACCTCGGTGTTATGAACGTTCAGAGTCGTACCCATATTCACTCCGCCTTCAACCCGCAATGATTTATAACGGCTGTCTTTAGCATGCAAACCGTTATCCAGCTTGTAATTCACGCCGTTGTAATGAATAGCGGATACTCGGGCGTAGGGTTCAACAAAAAGCGTATCGTTCTGCCAGTGCCAGCCAGCTTTCAGGGTACCGCCATAGCCGTTGTTACTGTAATCGCCATGAGAATGACCTCCATCGGTGGAAATAACGTCCATGCTGTTGTTCAGATGCTCGGCTTTAAGGGTGGCATCAAAGAACAGGCCATTATTCATTCGGTAAGAACCATACAAAGCCCCGCCGTAGCTGTTCGTATTCGTTCCTGAGTTGCCTGCATCGTGCATGTTATTATTGGAGTCCCCCCGCATTACGGCTGCCCCAAACAGAAGGTTCCCGCTGGCCAGCGGAATACGTTTGTCGGCGCCGACCATAAAACCCTGAGTGGTTTGATCAAAACTGCTGCTTGCCTGATTCATACTCTGACGGTGGTTACTGCCGTAGTAGCTGCCCCAAACGCCCTCACTGTCGCTACGGCGTTCGCTATCCATACGCAGCAGCAGAGCATCTTCTTCGTCATACCACAGGTTAACCGCGGCGGCGCGGGTATCGACGACGGCCTGTGAAGCGGTAGAGAGCGTCGGACGCGGGGTAGCGTTGTTATCCGGTGTGGCATCGCCCTGGTCAGGATCGGGTACCGGATCTGGTGTCGGAGTGGGGTCAGGCTCCGGTGCTGGGGTTGGGTCTGGCGTTGGATCAGGATCCGGGTCCGGGGCAGGCGTGGGGTCTGGTGTGATGGTGTCGAGCACGACGCTGACTGACCCATCAGTATTGGCAACGGCTGCCGTGGTATAGCGGTAAACGCCGACATCCGTCTGCAGGCTATTAAAGGTGGCGCCTGATGCATCATTGACGTGCATCACCTCATCCCCGGTCATATCACCGGCAGCGCCGCTGGTGGCAGAGGAAACGCCTACGCTAAAGCTCCCGGTGGCGCTGCCGGCGGTCAATAGCCTGGCGGCACTGGTGCTCGGATCCCATGTGGTATAGATACTGGCAGGGCCTGCATCGAAAGCCGTATCGCTTGCCAGTGAATTGACAGAAACATTCCCTCCCTCCATGACAATGGCACTACCGTTGGTCATGGTGATGTCATTGACGACAGAGTCACCGGTGGTGGTCCAGACGGCGCCGTTGCTGAGATTAAGGTTGAGTGCACCCGTCTCTTCATCGGCATACGTCACGGCACCTTGCCATGAGGAGGAATCCATACTCACGCTCTGGTTAGCCGCAGACGCCTGATGGATATTGCCGGTCAGTGTGGATTGGCTGAAGGAGAGTGAAGCGGTATCCCTTGAGCTGATATCGAGCGCATTGGTGGTACCAGAAATGACGGCACCGGAAGCGCTTATGTGATTGTTTGAACCGTACACCCCGAGTGCGGTATCACCTGAAACCACGGCACCGTTAGCAATAGACACGGTTTGATCGGAGCCAGCTAAATTAATGCCATACTGCTCACCGCTCACCAGAGTGCCGTCACCGTCAATGGCGATAACATCTCCGACATTTTCTTCACTAATATAAATGCCCGAACCCTGGCTAATGACATGCGCACCGTTAAAAACGTTAATGGTCGAGTCGTGACCGTAATAATTGGCGGTGATACCGGCATTTCCCCCTGCGACCAGAGTTCCTTCATCAGAAATGTTGACGGTATTGTTATCCATGGTGACAGTGATACCCTCGCCGCCACCCAGTATTTGAGCTCCGCTGTCGACAGTAATATGGGTATTTGAATTGAGCGCATATATACCGTCGTAACCATCCAGCACCGCTACGGTAGCACCATCAGAAACCGTTACTGTCTGATTTAACCCGCCGAGCAAAATACCGTCTCCGGCGGTAGCGGTTACTACGCTACCAGAGCCGCTGACCAGAATCGTTGAGCCAATGGATTTGCTGGTGGTATCAATACCGACTTCTCCTGATATTTTTGCGCCATTAGTGATTGCGAGAGCACTGTTAGCAGCATTCAGGTATATGCCGTTACCTTCGGCATTTATTTTGGTATCAACACCGTCAACGGTGACCTGCGCATTGCTTCCACCTACCGCAATGCCGTTGCCGGTCACATTTATCACTGAGCCATCATTGAACGTGAGAGTCTGATTTTTCCGCTTTAAGCCAATGCCATCGCCGCTGGCTTCAATGACGGTGCCGGCAGTAAAAGTATACTCTTCATTATCGTCATTAAGGGATTGAGTATCAGTAAAAATCTCATCGGAGAAGGTATCTTCCGCCATCGCATTAACGGCAGAAAATGCACTTAACACCATGATGGAGATAATGCTTTTTTTGAAGTTTATAGCCATGATAAATACCGCTAATTTGTTAACTATTAAATGTCATTTTTATTTCCATGCATAAATTATGATGGGAGTTGTTTTGTGATGTATTAACGACACGAGTTCATATTGATTGTTTTTATTTTATGTGTTTGGGTGATGATTTCTATAAATAGTTACCTCCGATTTCAGAGTCTATTTTTATTAACCTTGAATCCTTTTTTGCAACATGAATGTCAATAAAAGAGGTGAATGCCCCGGTAATGAGGTAAACTACGCTTTTGGCCTTTTACAGAATTCAACATGCTGAGTAACGATATAATCCGCGCCCTGCGCTATGCACTGAAAACCAACAACGAAGGGCTGGCACGTCTGTGCGCGCTGAGCGATACCGACGTCACCGCCGCGCAGTTCACACCGTGGCTGCTGAAAGAAGAGGAAGAGGGGTTTCAGCGCTGCCCGGATATCGTGCTGTCGGCGTTGCTGAACGGTCTGATCTACGACAAACGCGGTAAAGACGAAAGCGCACCGCCGCTGGCGCTGGAGCGTCGGGTGAATAACAACGTGGTGCTGAAGAAGCTGCGTATCGCGTTTATGCTCAAAACTGACGATATTCTGGCTATTCTCACCGAGCAGAAATTCCGTGTCTCAATGCCGGAAATCACCGCCATGATGCGCGCGCCGGAGCATAAAAACTTCCGCGAGTGCGGCGACCAGTTCATGCGTTATTTCCTGCGCGGGTTGACCAACCGGGTGCATAACGCGAAGCCCTGAGTATTTGCCGGGTGGCGGCTTCGCCTTACCCGGCCTACAAAACCCGCAGGCCCGTGCAAGCGTCGCGCCGCCGGGCAAAAAAAAGCCGGATTTTAATCCGGCTTTTTTATTTACTTCACCTGCTGACCCGGCTGCGCACCGTCATCCGGGCTTAACAGGAAGATATCTTTCCCGCCAGGGCCTGCGGCCATCACCATCCCTTCAGAGATGCCGAAGCGCATTTTACGCGGCGCCAGGTTGGCGACCATCACCGTCAGGCGGCCGATCAGCGGCTGCGGATCCGGATAGGCTGAACGGATACCGGAGAAGACGTTACGCTTCTCACCGCCGATATCCAGCGTCAGGCGCAGCAGTTTGTCAGAACCTTCGACGAATTCCGCGTTTTCAATCAGCGCGATGCGCAGATCAACTTTGGCGAAATCATCAAAAGTGATGGTTTCCTGAATCGGGTCGTCCGCCAGCGGACCGGTAACCGGCGTTGCTGCGGCTTTCACTTCTTCTTTTGAGGCTTCAACCAGCGCTTCGACCTGTTTGACATCGATACGGTTATACAGCGCCTTGAAGGTGTTGACCTTGTGCGCCAGCAGCGGCTGCTGAATGCCGTTCCAGGTCAGTTCGGTATTCAGGAATGCTTCAGTACGTTCGGCAAGCTGCGGCAGTACCGGCTTGAGCCAGGTCATCAGCACGCGGAACATATTCAGACCCATGGTGCAGATGGCCTGCAGGTCGGCATCGCGGCCTTCCTGTTTCGCGACAACCCACGGTGCCTGCTCGTCGACATAGCGGTTGGCCACGTCGGCAAGCGCCATGATTTCACGTACCGCTTTACCGAACTCACGGCTTTCCCAGGCTTCGGCAATGGTGTCCGCGGCATCAACAAAGGTCTGATACAGCGCCGGGTCTGCCAGTTCAGCAGCCAGCACGCCGTCAAAGCGTTTGGCAATAAAGCCAGCGTTACGCGAGGCCAGGTTAACCACTTTGTTGACGATGTCAGCATTCACACGCTGAATGAAATCTTCCAGGTTCAGGTCGATATCATCAATGCGGGAGGAGAGCTTCGCCGTATAGTAGTAGCGCAGGCTGTCGGCATCCAGGTGCTTGAGCCAGGTGCTGGCCTTGATGAAGGTACCGCGAGATTTGGACATCTTCGCGCCGTTCACCGTTACGTAGCCGTGAACAAACAGGTTGGTCGGTTTACGGAAACCGCTGCCTTCCAGCATGGCAGGCCAGAACAGGCTGTGGAAGTAGACAATGTCTTTGCCGATGAAGTGATACAGGTCGGCATCAGAGTCTTTCTTCCAGTATTCGTCGAAGCTGACGGTGTCGCCGCGCTTGTCGCACAGGTTCTTGAAGGAACCCATGTAGCCAATCGGCGCATCCAGCCAGACGTAGAAATATTTGCCCGGTGCGTTCGGGATTTCGAAGCCGAAGTACGGCGCATCGCGGGAGATATCCCACTGCTGCAGGCCGGATTCGAACCACTCCTGCATCTTATTCGCCACCTGCTCCTGCAGCGCGCCGCTGCGGGTCCACGCCTGCAGCATTTCGCTGAACGACGGCAGGTCGAAGAAGAAGTGCTCGGAATCACGCATCACCGGCGTCGCGCCGGAGACGACGGATTTCGGGTCGATAAGCTCGGTTGGGCTGTAGGTTGCGCCGCACACTTCGCAGTTATCGCCGTACTGATCCGGAGATTTACATTTCGGGCAGGTGCCTTTGACAAAACGATCCGGCAGGAACATGCCTTTTTCCGGATCGTAGAGCTGAGAGATAGTGCGGTTCTTAATAAAACCGTTCTCTTTCAGGCGACCATAAATCAGCTCGGACAGCTCGCGGTTCTCGTCGCTGTGCGTCGAGTGGTAGTTGTCATAGCTGATATCAAAGCCAGCAAAATCGGTCTGATGTTCCTGACTCATTTCGGCAATCATCTGCTCTGGGGTGATCCCCAGCTGCTGGGCTTTCAGCATGATAGGTGTGCCGTGAGCATCGTCGGCGCAGATGAAGTTTACCTGGTGGCCGCGCATTCGCTGGTAACGGACCCAGACATCAGCCTGGATATGCTCCAGCATGTGGCCGAGGTGGATGGAACCGTTGGCGTACGGCAGTGCGCACGTTACCAGAATTTTTTTCGCGACTTGAGTCATAGTGGATTTTACTTCTTTGAGTTGTGAAAAGGGCTTCCGATATTACCAAAAGGGCCATTATTAAGTAAGCACAAACCGTACCCTTTCAGGTAAACTTGTCGCACAGGCTTTTCTACACAATAACAAAGGAGTCGGGATGAGTTCACAATCCCAGGCCAGAACCCCTGAGCGTCTGCGCGCGATGGTTGCCGGTCAGCTTTCTAATTTTCAGCACCCCACCCTGAAGCACAATCTGACCGCCCTGAAGGCGCTGCACCACGTGGCGTGGCTTGATGACACCGTGCATATCGAAATCCAGATGCCATTTGCATGGCACAGCGGTTTTGAGGAGCTGAAAGAGCAAACCAGCGCCGATCTGCTGCGTATCACCGGGGCTAAAGCTATTGACTGGAAGCTGTCGCACCACATTGCCACCCTCAAGCGCGTGAAAAACCAGCCTGGCATCAATGGTGTTAAGAACATCATCGCGGTGAGCTCCGGCAAGGGCGGCGTCGGGAAATCTTCCACGGCGGTGAACCTGGCGCTGGCGCTGGCGGCAGAAGGGGCAAAAGTGGGCATCCTTGATGCCGATATCTACGGTCCGTCCATTCCGATGATGATTGGGGCTGAAGGCAGCCGCCCAACGTCACCCGATGGCACCCACATGGCGCCAATCATGAAGTTTGGCCTCGCCACGAACTCCATCGGTTACCTTGTCACCGACGATAATGCCATGGTCTGGCGCGGCCCGATGGCCAGTAAAGCGCTGATGCAGATGCTGCAGGAAACCCTGTGGCCGGATCTGGATTATCTGGTACTGGACATGCCGCCAGGCACCGGTGATATCCAGCTGACGCTGGCGCAAAACATTCCGGTAACCGGCGCTGTGGTGGTTACCACGCCGCAGGACGTGGCGCTGATCGACGCCAAAAAAGGCATCGTGATGTTTGAGAAAGTGGAAGTGCCGGTACTCGGCATCGTCGAGAACATGAGCATGCACATCTGCAGCAACTGCGGTCACCATGAGCCGATTTTCGGCACCGGTGGCGCCGAGAAGCTGGCGCAGCAGTACCACACCCAACTGCTGGGGCAAATGCCGTTGCACATCAGTCTGCGTGAAGATCTCGATAACGGGACGCCGACGGTTATCCACCGTCCGGACAGCGAATTTACCGCAGCCTATCGTCAGCTTGCCGGGCGTATTGCCGCGCAGCTGTACTGGATGGGGGAAGTTATTCCGAGCGAAATCGCCTTCCGCGCGGTGTAAAAAACAGAGGTGCTGCGCGCCCGCGTAGCACCTGTTTTCTTAACGAAAATTAACGATGGTAGAAAATGTCCCCATCGTAGGCTTTCAGGATCTTACCGTCCGCCTCGTTCACCAGCACGTAGTTCTCGCCCATGTAGGTCCAGTAGGTCCCTGCCGCCGGTGCAGGCAGGTTACGCTGCTGCCACTGCTTGATTTTGTACTCGTCGGTGCGATACAGCTCCGGCACGGTGTCGCCAATTTTGAAGCGAGTGAAATCGGCGATGAAGCCATCAAGCTCGTATTTCTGGATCCCGGAAGAGGACGTTGGCGCCGCCCACGCGGCTCCGGCCATTGCCAGCAGAGCGCCCAGAAGCATCACTTTTGTTTTACGCATACCTTCTCCAATTATCTGGACTCAAATTTTTAGCCCCGTATGATTCCCGATGCACGGATAGAATAGCAAGAGTCGGGCGGGTAAAAAATGTAAGCAAGCCGTACCGTTTGGGAAATCGACGTATTCTGAAAGCATCACGTTATCAGGCTTAAGGCAGGAAAAAATGTTCAGGCTGGAAGATTTAACCCTGTTCGTGCGCGCGGCGGCACTGAGCAGCTTTAGCGAGACCGCGCGGGAAGCGGGGATCCCCCCGGCGCAGGTCAGCTCTGCGATCAAACGGCTGGAAACCAGCCTGAATATTCGCCTCTTTGCCCGTTCTACCCGCAGCCTGCGCCTGACGCCGGAGGGGGAAAGCTGGCTACCGTACGCCACGCAGATGCTCGATACCCTGCAGGCAGGGCTGCAAAAAATTCAGACCCATGGCGATGCGCTGAGCGGTACGCTGCAAATTGCCGTGCCGTCCGATCTGGGGCGCAATCTGCTGCTGAACGTGTTTCAGGATTTCCGCCAGCAGCATCCGGCGCTGCGGCTGCGTATTCTGTTTTCCGACCAGATTGCGGACGTCTTTAAAGATCCGGTCGACGTGGCGTTTCGCTACGGTCACATCGAAGACGCCTCTTACGTTTCCCTTCCCGTGGCGAGCGAAAACCGCCGCGTGCTGGTGGCTTCTCCGGCGTGGCTGGCGCGTCACGGTGAACCGCAGACCCCCGCCGATCTCGCACATCTCAACTGTCTGACCTACGTGTTGCGCGGCAGGGTCTACGACCGCTGGACCTTTACCGCCAACGGAGAGGTGCATGACGTGCAGGTACAAAGCACCATCACCAGCGATGACGCCGAGGTGATCCGTCGCCTGGCGATAGCCGGGGAGGGGATAGCCACTAAATCCTGGCTGGACGTCAGTGAGGATGTGCAGGTTGGCAGGCTGAAGCTGCTGCTGCCGGGGTATCAGGGTGACCGGGTGCCGCTGAATATGATTTGTCCGCACCGCAAACAGCTTTCGCCGGCGGTACGGTTATTGTATGACGCCGTCAGGGCGCGCTGCGAGGCGCTACAGGCGCGGATGCCCTGACGGCATCATGTTAGTGCTTCACGAGTGTCGCGAAGTAGTAAACCAGCGGAACGGCGAGGATCCAAAGGCCAATGGGGATCTCGCGCCACTTTCCGGCAATCGCTTTAATAACGATAAAGAACAGCAGCCCGCCCGCAATCCCGGTACCAAAGCTGTTGGCAATCAGCGTAATCATCACCATCATCAGCACCGGTAGGCCGTCGGTAAAGCTTGCCAGATCCACTTTGCGCAGGCCGCTGAACATGTTCAGGCCAATCAGGATCAGCGCCGGCGCGGTGGCTTCTTTCGGGATCATCAGCGCAATCGGGGTGAACAACAGCATCAGCAGAAACATCATCGCGGCGGCAAGCGCCGTCATTCCGGTCTTCCCCCCGGCCTCGGCAGAGGCGGATGATTCAATCAGCGCCGTCGCCGCCGGAATACCAACCCATGGCCCAAGCGCTGCGGCAATGGAATCTACCATGAATGGGCGGTTAATCTGCGGCATATTGCCGTGCTCATCCAGAAGACCGGCTTCACCGCCTACCGCCAGCGTCGTGCCCATGGTGGAGAAAAACTCCGAGGCGAAAAAAACAAACAGGAACGGCAGGAAGGCGATATTCAGCGCACCAAGCATGTCGACGTGGCCAATTACCGGTGCCAGTGAGTGCGGCGCGGAAATCACGTTCTGCGGCAGGTGGGTGACCCCCATCGGAATACCGACCAGCGTGGCGAACAGAATCGCCCACAGGAACGAACCCGGAATACGGCGCGCCTGCAGGGCTATGGCCATAAAGAGCCCGCTCAGCGCCACCAGCGCCCCCGGAGAAAGAAAATCACCCAGCATTAAGGCGTTGGTTTTGGCATTAGCCAGCACTAAGCCCGCGTTACGAAAGCCGAGGACCGCGACATAAAGCCCAATCGATGCGGTGAGACCCAGCTTTATTGACTGCGGCACCGAGCGGGTGACCACCTCACGCAGGCCAAAGCGGGTTAACAGGAAGAACAGAATGCCGGACCAGCAGGCGATACCAAGGCCAATCTGCCAGCCAATGCCTTCGCTCCCGGCAAGCGTCACGCCAACCAGCACCGACCCCCCAATGCCAGGTCCGACGATAAACGGCAGGTTGGCGTAAAACGCCATCAGCAGCGAACCGAGGACGAACACCACGATGGTGCCGGTCGTGGCCGCACCGCGATCCATCCCGCCAACCGCCAGCAGACCCGGGATCACCACCAGCAGATAGGCGGCGGCGAGAAAGCCGGTGACGCCGGCAAGACATTCGGTGCGCACATTGCTGCCGCGCGCGCGGAGCGCAAAACGGCGCTCCAGCCAGTTCCCTGGTGCGGGCGTTTGTAGGGTATTGTCGGCCATTATCCGGCTCTCCTGTGGGTATTGTTATGTTGTGCATTTACCGGGGTTTCCCGGCAGCTAATCACCGGATCGACAATCTGGCGGGTGGTGCCGTCGGTCAATCCTAAATCGGTCAGATGCGGCCCTGCGTTACAGGCAAGACAGGTCCCTTCAATGGCTTTAAACACCCGGTATGGCGGCTCCCAGTCGGCGATGTCGCTGCTGCGATCGCGCAGTTCGCGAAAGGCGACCGCCAGTTCTGCTGGAGGTAAATCAGAGAGCATTCCGGCGATCGGCATCGCCACGTGGGCGATAATCTGCTGTTCTTTCGCCAGCGCCATTCCGCCACCGCTGGCGATGAGGGTATTGGCGGCAAGCGCCATGTCTTCAGCGTTACGGCCAAGCACCACCAGATTATGCGAGTCGTGCGAATAGCTGGTCGCAATCGCGCCACGCAGTTCTCCCCAGCCTTCGAGCAGGGCAATCTGCGGTACTGCGGCGTGGCGGGCATGGCGATGCTGAACCCAGATCAGGCTAAAACCGTCCGGGATCTGTACTTTGCCGTCGCGGATTTGCACATCCACTTCGCCCCACTGGGTAAAGCGGGCGCCGCTGATATGGCGCAGACGCGCTTCGCCGTGGGTGATGTTGCCGATTTTCAGCGCGAAATCGTCAGCGCTGACGGCAGAAAGCTGCATGGTATCGCGAGGTGGCAGCACGTCGCCGCCAACGGAAGGGGTCAGCAGTTTACCGTTGCGGGCTGTCAGTTTACCGGCAACGTAGACGCGGCGGGCCTGCAGTTTTTCCAGCGAATCGAAAACCACCAGGTCAGCGCGACGTCCGGCAGCAATCAGTCCCAGATCATTACGCTGCAGGCGGATTGCGGCGTTGAGCGTGGCAAAACGCAGCACGTCGGTTGCCGCCATCCCGTGCTCGATCAGCAGATTCAGCAGGGCGATGATGCCGCCTTTTTCCAGCAGCATATCGGGGGGAACATCGTCAGTGCAGACGGTAATTTGCGATGACAGATGCGGCAGCGTTTTCAGCGCCGCGACGATATCCGGCAGCAGGTAGGGGTGTGATCCACGAATTTCGAGGGTCAGCCCGGCGCGCAGTTTTTCCAGCGCGTCTTCGGCGGAGGTCAGTTCGTGATCCGAGGTGACGCCTGCTGCCAGATAAGCCTGTAAATCGGCCCCGCGCAGGCCGCGCGCGTGGCCCTCAATCAGCTTGCCGCTGCGTAACCCGGCTTCGAGAATTTCCATCATCCGCGTACTGCCGTGCAGCACGCCATGCATGTCCATCACTTCCGCCACGCCGTTAACCTCCGGCCAGGCGAGCATGGTATCCATCTCTTTACCTGCGAAATCGGCACCGGACATCTCAAGCCCGGGGGTCGACGGCACGCTCGACGGTGCGGCGACCATCACTTGCAGCGGCAGATTACGGCTTGCCTCCACGGCGTAGCGCACACCGGCCACGCCGAGCACGTTGGCCAGCTCATGCGGATCCCAGAAAACGGCGGTGGTTCCCTGCGCCACCACAATGTCGGCGTAGCGTGCCGGGGGCAGGTGCGAACTTTCGAGATGCACGTGGGTATCCATCAGGCCAGGGGACAGAAATGCGCCATCGAGGGCGTGGATTTCCGCGGCATCGGTACGGCTGCCTGCCGGGTGCACGCTGGCTATCATCTCACCGACAATACCGACATCGGCGCGGCGGATTTCTCCGGTGACCATATCGACAATGTGGGTGTCGGTCAGTAACAGGTCAAAGGCGGTATCGCCCCGGGCGGCCTGGACGGCGCGGCGGCGGGTTTCGGCAGTAGCGTGCATAACAGCTTCCGGCAGAGAAATAATGCGGTTACTCTAGGAGGCTGGCAAACGTTTGCCCAGCTGAATAAATTTATCGGCCGATAAGAAAACGTTATTCTGCAAAAAATTCGCACCGGAACAGCACAATGAATGAACCCTGGCAGCGCCTGCCCGCGCTCTCACTCAAGCAGTTACAGTACTTTGTCACCCTTGCGAAACTGCGTCATTTTACCGATACCGCCAACCGGCTCGCCATCAGCCAGCCGGCGCTCAGCAGTGCGCTGCGTCAGGTGGAGGCGGTGCTGGGGGGAAAGCTGGTTAACCGCACCGCGGCGGCGGTGTCGTTAACCGAGCTGGGGCAGGCGATTTTGCCGCACGCCGAGCGCATTCTGAGCGTGGCTCAGCTGGCCTTCAGCGATATGCAGCAGATTGTCGAGGCTGGCGGTGATGGTACGGTGCGCATTGGGCTCATTCCCTCTGTGGGGTCACTGCTGTTCCCGGAGTTGCCGCAGCAGATTGCCCAGGCGTTTCCGCGCCTGAGCGTTGAGTTTCACGATAAAACGAACGATGAGCTGATGACCAGCCTGCGGAACGGGCAGATTGATTTCGGTATTGGCGCGCTGGATAACGCCGTACCGCCAGAGCTGCAAAGTTTCCCGCTGCAGGAGGACCCCTTTGTTGCCGTACTGCACGTCGACGATGCGCTTGCTACGTCGGCGCATCTCACCTGGAAGCAGCTCAGCAGCCGCGACATCGCGGTGTTCTCAAAAGGGAATATCCAACGGCTGGTAGCCGCGCTTGCGGAGAGCCAGCGCCTGACCCTGCGCGCCAGCTACCAGGTTGACTACATCGAAACGCTGTACGGGCTGGTACGCTCCCGTCTGGCCATCGCGATTTTGCCGGCGCTTTACACCACCTATCTGTGCGATCCGACGCTGAAGGTGGTGCAGCTTCAGCAGCCCGCTCTGACGCGTACCGTTGCGCTGATGCGTGGCCCACAGCCGCTGCCGCCGCTGATTGAGCAGTGCTTCCAGCTGCTGCTGACGACGCTTCGCTAAAGCAGCGTCATGACAAAGAACCCGGCAGCGGTCATGGCCAGTGAGCCAAATACGTGGGCACAGACTGAGGTTATGGCCCACAGATAGTTCTCGTTTTGCAGCAGGGTAATAATTTCCGCCGAGAAGGTAGAGAAGGTGGTCATTCCGCCGCACAGGCCGGTGGTGATAAGTAGCTTCCACGCCGGATCAAGCTGCGGCTGGCGCAGAAAAAACGCCAGCGCAGCGCCAATGATAAAACCGCCCACCAGATTCACCAGCAGCGTACCCGGCGGCAGGTTGGGGAACAGGCTGTTGAGCCTTGCAGAGAGCCACCAGCGGATCACGCATCCGGCAGAGCCGCCAATAATCACGGCGAATAAAGAACGGTACATCGTTACTCCCCGGCTGGCAGATGTTTGATAAGCACGTCCACCGTCAGGTGGTTGATGTAATCCATGGAGCGTGAAGCGAGTACGCCGAGCAGACGGTTATGATGCCCGGCAATCACCAGGTCAACCCGGCGTTCCCGGACGCAGGTCTCGACATCGTCAAAGCGACGGACGGTCACCAGTGACAGGGTATGCACCGGATAGCTCACCGAGCTCGCCAGTTCGCTCAACAGGGCTTTGGCCTGGATAATTTCATCGGAAACCACGTCATCCATCAGACTGTCGGAGATGTAGTTCATGGCGCGATAGTCGGTGCTGATATGGGCTACGGTGACTTCCATGTTGCTTTCCTGCGCCAGCGCGGCGGCATGCTGCAACAGCGGGATCCCATCGATACTGTTATTAATCAGCACCAGGGCATGGTGATAAACGGGCATAAAAAAACCTCGGCGTTAAGCGAGGTATGCACAGGCGGCGAACAGCGGACAGCCTGACATACCTCCATGTTAAGAAGATATACCAGGCGTCATCAGCCCATCATTGTGGGCGGTTGGGGAAGGTGGAACGCCATCACCTTAACCCTTAGTTTGCGCCAGTTTGCCAGCGAGATCAACGCTTGCAAAAAAAGCCCCGCGTTGCGGGGCCGTGTGACAGTTATTCGTTAATCAAACTCAGCATACCGTTATCCCGGCCTTTATGCCGGTTCCAGGACGCCGACATCAATCCGTTCTCATCCAGGGCAACAGAAATAACGTATTTTGCATTGGTGATTTCATAGAAATTACTATTCACCCGTTTAATTTTAGCTGGCTTATCGGCAATCATGGCTTTGGTATAACCATTTCCAATTGAAACCACGAAAAACTGATTAATGCCGTCCTGCCCTTTAAGCTTAATCGCATGAAGGCGGTCGGATACACCCGGTGCCGCAGCTGAGTGGGTCTCCTGCGGAGTGTTTTGCTGAGACTGTGCCAGCGCACAACTGGCGGTTAAAGACGCGACGACGGCCAGCGTTATTAGCTTTTTCATTACCAGACACCTTATTAAGGACAAAACCAGGTATGGGTTAAATAAAGGAGTGCACTCCAGAAACCCAACAGGAAAACAGAAATATAAAGCACGGCGGAAAGAAAAATGTATTTAGTCATGGTTTTTAAAAACCAATGCCAACCCCTGCGCCCATTGCAAAATCATTATTGGTTGAATCGCTTATACCGGCTTTAACCGTCGCCACTCCGGCATGGAAGGATGCACCTACGCTCATCGCTTGTTCATCTTTAAACGAGCCAACACCCGCGGAGAACATAACGGTTTGACCCGCTTCAACCTGAGGCATAGAAGCTATAGCCACCGCGCTTGCTGCACCGCTACGGGCCTCTTTCTTATTACTGTCGACCTCGTCGTGCAGGGATTTAAACTGCGCGTTATTGCTGGCCTGCTGCTGGCTAAAGAAGGACTTCGCGTCTTTCAGATCCTGAGCCACGCTTGCCGCCTGACCTGAGGTGGTGGTAATGGCCTGGCTATTCTTCGCAACTTTAGCCTGTGTCACGGCGTCTAGCTGGGTAACGGTGGTGGTAACGCCGTCTTTACCGTTAATTCCGTCTTTGCCATCAGAACCGTTAGCACCGGTTATGCCCTGAGCACCATCCTTACCATTAATCCCGTCGATACCATTTATGCCATCCTTACCATTCGTTGGTTTTGGCGCATTCTCAAGATCGGTAATACGCTGATCGTGGTTCGTCAGCACTTGCCCCTGCAGGTTCGTTTCATTTTGCAGGTTAATAATATCAGTCCCATTTTTAGCTACGCCCAGCAAAGCTTCAGCTGATTTCTTTTCAGTGGTTGTAATACGATCATCTCGCAACAGGTTTTCTTGTTGCAAGTTAATAATCGAAGAGTGGTTATTTGCAGATGTCTGATAGAGATTATCATCACGATCGGCAGCCTGTTGATTAATTTCTGTTTGAGTCCAGCCTAAACTATCTACTACATCGTCTGTAGAAATGGTAGCAGCATAAGTATTGCCTATAAACCCGGCGAACAGGACTCCAGACGCAACAACACCTACAACAGTTTTAATACTATTCATTTACAAGCTCTCATCATTAACTAAAAGTGGATTCGCTATCCTGGTAGTGAAAGATTTAACTTATTGTTAATTCTAATTAATTTTATTATTGAGTCTGCGCAATTTTCGTTTAATTGCTTTTTTCGTAACTCGAAGCAACTATCCCGGAAGGTGAGGGTAAAAATATTGATCTAAGTCACATTAAGCATTATTAGCTAAAATTATTAGCGATGATAACGGAGGGTATTAATTATTTATTAAATCGCGTAAATAAAGTGTTATATGTGATTTTATTAACTAGTAAGTGGCCATAATTAAAGGTGTAATTATCTAATTAATGGTTTTATCTATAGGTTATTTAAATAAATGCATGAGATTCTTGTTTTTATCAATTAATCGGGATTTAACGTGGTTTTTTTATCATTTATGCTGATAAACCCAGGAAACTCCTTGCGTAGGTTCCCTGGACACGGCTACACTATTTACCGCAATGAATCAAATATAACTATTTGATTTTGCACTAAATGACTCGGGGTGCCCTTCCTTGTGAAGGCTGAGAAATACCCGTACCACCTGATCTGGATAATGCCAGCGTAGGGAAGTCAGTGGCCTGCCAGGTCATCGCTTCTTAACGGCCTGGCGGGAGTGCTTATGCAACCTGACCTGCTTTCCCCAGGGCAACTCGCCCACACTATCGACCACCTGAAATCCCGCTCTCCGCTGGTGCACTGCATGACCAATGACGTGGTGCAAACTTTTACCGCCAACGTGCTGCTGGCGCTGGGGGCTTCTCCGGCGATGGTTATTGACCCTTCTGAAGCTACCGAATTCGCGGCAGTTGCTGATGCGCTGTTGATTAACGTCGGTACGCTCACCGAAAAACGTGCGCGTGCCATGCGTGCCGCGGTAGATAGTGCGGTGGCCGCCGAAAAACCCTGGACGCTGGATCCGGTGGCGGTAGGCGGCTTAACGCTGCGCACCCGCTTCTGCCAGCAGTTGCTGACGCTCCACCCGACGGTTATTCGCGGGAATGCTTCTGAAATACTCGCTCTGGCGCAGGAAAGCCGTGGCGGTCGCGGTGTGGACTCCACCGAACAGGCGCAGGCGGCGCTACCGGCGGCGCAACGGCTGGCCGCAGAGACCGGTGCGATCGTCGTGGTTACGGGAGAGGTCGATTTCGTTACCGACGGTCAGCGCACGCTGGCGGTTGCCGGTGGATCGTTGCTCATGACCCGGGTCGTTGGTACCGGCTGTGCGCTGTCGGCGGTCGTGGCGGCTTGTACGGCGCTGCCGGGCAATCATCTGGAAAACGTTGCCGCTGCCTGCATGATAATGAAACGCGCCGGGGAGCGTGCAACCCGACAGGGGCAGGGGCCAGGCAGCTTTGTGCCGGCGTTCCTTGATGCGCTGTATACCCTGGAGGTGCGGGCATGAAGCGGATTAACGCACTTACCATTGCTGGCACCGACCCAAGCGGCGGAGCGGGGATTCAGGCGGATTTAAAAACCTTTTCAGCGCTGGGCGCTTACGGCTGCTCGGTGATTACCGCGCTGGTGGCACAAAACACGCGCGGCGTACAGTCGGTGTATCGTATCGAACCCGATTTTGTTGCCGCCCAGCTTGATTCCGTGTTCAGCGACGTGCGCATCGATACCACCAAAATCGGTATGCTGGCAGAGACGGATATTGTTGAAGCCGTCGCGGAGCGCCTGCAGCGTTATGCCATTCAGAATGTGGTGCTGGATACCGTGATGCTGGCGAAAAGTGGCGATCCGCTGCTGTCGCCGTCGGCGGTAGAGAGCCTGCGCCAGCATCTGTTGCCGCAGGTGTCTCTTATCACCCCGAACCTGCCGGAGGCCGCGGCGTTGCTGGATGCGCCTCATGCCCAAAACGAGCGGGAAATGCTGGAGCAGGGTCGGGCGCTGCGGGCGCTCGGCTGCGAGGCGGTGCTGATGAAGGGCGGCCACCTCGACGATGCCGAAAGCCCGGACTGGTTGTTTACCGCTCTGGGGGAATACCGCTTTACCGCCCCGCGCGTAGTGACCAAAAACACCCACGGCACCGGCTGCACGCTGTCGGCGGCGCTGGCGGCGCTGCGTCCGCGCCACTCCAGCTGGCAGGAAACGGTGCCGGAAGCCAAAGCCTGGCTGTCAAAAGCGCTGGCGCAGGCGGATTCACTCGAGGTTGGGCACGGTATTGGCCCGGTGCATCACTTTCACGCGTGGTGGTAAATCGCGCAGGCTATCCTGATGCAACCGGCAGGGTTATGCGTATATACTGGCTGTAGCCCACAGCCAGGAAAAGATCCGATGGAACAAGCGCATACCCGACTTATTGAGCAGTTGAATGAGCGAATCGCCGCAGGAGACAACATGCCGCTGTACCTCAAGTTTGCGGAAACGGTGAAAAACGCCGTGCGCAGCGGCTGGCTTGAGCATGGCAATATCCTGCCGGGCGAGCGCGACCTCAGTCAGCTTACCGGGGTATCGCGTATCACCGTGCGCAAGGCGATGCAGACGCTGGAAGAAGAGGGCGTGGTAACCCGGGCGCGGGGTTACGGTACGCAGATTAACAATATCTTTGAGTATTCGCTGAAAGAGGCGCGAGGGTTCTCCCAGCAGGTGGTACTGCGGGGCAAAAAGCCGGATACCCTGTGGGTCAACAAGCGTATCGTGGAGTGCCCGGAAGAGGTGGCAACGGCGCTGTCGCTCACGCCGCGCAGCGAGGTCTTTTTACTCAAACGTATTCGTTATGTGGATGAGGACGCGGTGTCGATAGAAGAGTCTTACGTGCCAGTGCCGCTGATTGCCGACGCCGACGCTATCGGCATTTCTCTGTACGACTATTTCCGCAGCCAGAATATCTTCCCCCAGCGCACCCGCTCGCGGGTCAGCGCCCGGATGCCGGACGCTGAGTTTCAGTCGCACATTCGGATGGATGACCGCATCCCGGTGCTGGTGATTAAACAGGTGGCGCTGGATCAGCTCCAGCGACCGATTGAATACAGCATCAGCTACTGCCGAAGCGACCTATACGTTTTTGTTTGCGAGGAGTAGTTCCTCGCGGGTGGGGGCACAGTCGCCACCGCGATGCCCGACCACCCAGGACGCCACGGCGTTGCCCAACGTTACCGCCTCAGCAAGCGACCAGCCCGCCGCCAGCCCGGCAAGCATGCCGCCGGCATGGCTGTCGCCCGCACCAATGGTATCGACGACCGTGGTCGGGAAGGGGGCCGCAAGCCCCGACTCGTTCTCGCTGAAATACCAGGCACCGTCTTTGTCCTGACGCACAATCACCGGTGCGCCAAAGCGCGCCAGCCATTGCTCGCCAAATCCCGGCATCGAATCAGGAAGCGCCCAGCGTTCGGCAATCAGCTCCGCCTCCTGGCGATTGAGCGACACCACCGGACGGCAGGCCATGATCCGCTGCATCAGCGGCTCAGGAATATCGGCAATGCGTGGGCCGAAGTCGATAAGCGCGGTTGCCCCGGTGGCGTTCTCCAGCCAGTTGACCAGCAGTTCCCCGCAGGGAGCCGCGAGCTGGTAGCCGGAGAGCGAGACCAGCGCATGGTCCTCCACCGGCAGTCGCGCCAGCCACTCCTCGCTCCAGGCATTCTCCACGCCGCTGAACGACATAAAGGTACGCTCACCGTCGGGCTCGACCAGCGCCAGGCACCAGCCGTTGTCGCCAGAGGCGTTGTCGATAAGGCTGGTGACGCCCTCCCGTGCAAGGTTATTACGCACAATCTCCGCCCATACGCCCTGGCCGAGCGGCAGCGCGTTATGAGCGCTTATGCCAAGACGCTTCAGCGCCACGGCGATGTTCAGCGCGCAGCCGCCGATGTTCACGCTCTGCTGCTTAAGCTCGATATCGCAGCCGCGCCACGGCAGAGCGTAGGCGTCGGCGATCACGTCGATAACGGCAGCGCCTATTACCGTCACCGGGCGCTGCTGTTGCAGGTTCAGCAGTCGTTGATACAGCTGCGCGTTTGTCATCGTGCCTCCCGCTGTTGACGATAGCCCAGGAGTTCACGGCCGTAGCGGGTGAAATCAAGCTGATTCACCGTATCCAGCTCCGCTTTCAGGGTTGGATCGATAGCGTCGATACCGTGCAGCGCGCCGCAGATGGCGGTAGCCATCGCACCGATAGTGTCGGTATCACCGCCCAGGTTGGCGCACAGCATCGCGCAACGGTTTGGGTCGGTCTGCGCCAGTTCAACCATCGCAATCGCGCAGGGCACGGACTCAATGGTGCTGGTACCGGCCCCCACCAGTTGGTAAAGCTGCTCGCTGGCGGACTCAACGCCGTTGGCCTCGCGCACGGTTTTTAGCGCCAGCTCAAGGCGCGCCGCCAGCGACGCGCTGAAGGTGGTAGTGCGTTTCTCCTGCGCGTGGCGGGCGATGGCTGGCAGCGAATCCACAATGTTTGACCAGCTGTTGCCGTCAATAGCTCGCGAAATGGCCCATGCCACCACCACCGCACCGGCAACCGCCAGATCCGACTTATGCGTTGGGCTGGAGGCGAGGGCAATATCATCGATAAACGCATCGAGGTGTACGGCAGGCAGCATACAGCCCAGCGGTGATACGCGCATGGCCGCGCCGTTGGTGACGCCGTTATTCTCAAGCGAGCTTACCGGTTTGCCATCGCGAATGGCGCTGAGCGCAATCTTCGACGTCGGCCCGAGGACGTTCTTGTTAAATGCGTCGAATTCGCTTGCCCAGCGCAGAATATGGCGACCAATCACCTCCGGATCGATAACGCCATGACATTCGATCAGCGCATCAGCAAGGCACAGCGCCATTGACGTATCGTCGGTAAACTCGGCCTGGTTAAAATAGCAGGCGGCGTTGTTTTCAGCGGGACCCGGCAGAAAGCGGTCTATCCAGCCAAAGTGAGCTTTCACCCGGCTGCGCGGCCACAGTTCTGATGGCATGCCCATCGCATCACCTAACGCCTGACCGTACAGCGCCCCGAGAATACGCGTATATTTCATTTCACTTCCCCTTGTGTTAACCCAATATCGCCTTCGGTATCGCTCACCTTGATGGCGGTGATCTCTTTGTCCGACTCACGGAAGAACAGCATAAACAGGACGGCAATCACTGCGATCATCACCGCGCCAAAGGTCCACATTCCCGCCCAGTTGAAGGTCAGCCCGTTGACCGGCGTTTTGTATGCGAACATTTTCTCCATCATCACCCCGCCGAGGCGGTAGCCGAGCAGGCTGCCGAAGCCCTGACAGCAGAGGGTTATCAACCCCTGCGCGGCGTTACGCATGGAGACCGGTGCTTTTTTATCCACGTAGATATACGCGGTAACGTAGTAGAAATCGTAGCTTACGCCGTGCAGCAGAATACCGAGGAACAGCAGGGCGTAGGTAAAGTACTGTTCAGCACCGCCGAAGACGAAGAAGCCGTAGCGGATGGCCGCAGTGATAAGACCAAGTAATAATACCTTTTTAATACCAAAGCGCTTAGTGAAGAACGGCAATGCCAGCATGAAGAAGATTTCGGAGAACTGCCCGAGGGTCATCCAGCCGGTGGCGTTTTTCATCCCCACTTCCGTCAGGTAGCCGTTGGCGAAGATGTAGTAAAAGGCCAGCGGCATCGCGAACAGAAACGAGCAGAAGAAAAAGACGAGAAAGTTTTTGTCGCGCAGCAGAATCAGCGCATCGAGCCCCAGCATTACCTTCAGGCTGAGCTTACCGGTGCTTCTCGGCGGTGTGTCAGGCAGGAAGAAGGCGAACACGCCGAGCAGCGCAGAGCTACCCGCGGTAATCAGCAGCGGTATGCTGGTGGGAGAGATATCGGCATAGCCCAGCATCTCTGGCAAAAATCCGCATACCAGCCCCGAGCCGATCCAGCCGATAGTGCCCATCACGCGGATGCGAGGGAAATCTCGCTCCACGTCATCAACGTTTGAGAACGCGATGCTGTTGGTGAGCGCAATGGTCGGCATATAGGTCAGCGAGTAGGCCAGCAGGAGCGGGAAGAAGCCAGCAAACGTTGTTTGTTGGGCGGCGAAATACATCAGCACCGCTCCGGCAAACATCAGTACGCCGAGCACTTTCTGCGCCGGGAAGAAGCGGTCCGTCAGTGAACCAACGAGGATCGGCGAGACGATCGCGGCAATGGCGGTACAGGCATAAGACCAGCCGATCTCACCGGCGCTGAAGCCGTTTTTACTCAACCACAGCCACAGCGGCACAAACCAGGCGCCCCAGATAAACCACTCAACAAACATCATGAACGACAGCTTTACTGTAGTTTTCATCGATAAATCCTTCATGACAGGTAAGGTACGCCTTTACGATACCAATGAATAATACCTTTTAAATACCTTTGTGGTGGTTATTTGATCGCCGTAACACTTTATCGTACGTGAATCGTGCCAGCAGATTGCCCCGAAAAGCGCACGTTTAGGCTGGAAAAACCTGGCTGAGAGTACCAGGCTTATCTCTGCTCGCCAGTCAGCGGGCCAGGACAATCCACTTCCGACACCCGTCGGAACTTACGGGAGTTAGCTATGACTGATATTGCGCAATTGCTGGGCAAAGACGCCGACAGCCTGTTACAGCATCGTTGTATGACCATCCCGGCCGACCAGCTCTACCTTCCCGGCCATGACTTCGTAGACCGCGTGATGATGGACAATAACCGTCCGCCAGCCGTACTGCGAAATATGCAGACTCTGTATAACACCGGGCGTCTGGCAGGAACGGGTTACTTGTCGATTTTACCCGTAGACCAGGGCGTGGAGCATTCCGCCGGGGCATCGTTTGCCGCCAACCCGCTCTATTTTGATCCTAAGAATATTGTAGAGCTGGCGATTGAAGCTGGCTGCAACTGTGTGGCTTCTACCTATGGTGTGCTGGCGTCGGTATCCCGCCGTTACGCGCACCGCATTCCTTTCCTGGTGAAGCTTAACCATAACGAAACCCTGAGCTACCCGACCCAGTACGACCAGACCCTGTATGCCAGCGTCGAGCAGGCATTTAACATGGGCGCGGTCGCCGTGGGTGCCACCATTTACTTTGGTTCTGAGGAGTCCCGTCGCCAGATTGAAGAGATCTCCGCGGCGTTTGAACGTGCGCACGAGCTTGGTCTGGTGACCGTGCTGTGGGCCTACCTGCGTAACCCGGCGTTCAAAAAAGATGGCGTTGACTACCATGCTTCTGCCGACCTGACCGGTCAGGCAAACCACCTGGCGGCCACCATTGGTGCAGATATCGTGAAGCAGAAAATGGCCGAGAACAACGGCGGCTATAAAGCGGTGAATTTTGGCTACACTGATGACCGTGTTTACAGCAAGCTGACCACCGATAACCCAATCGATCTGGTGCGTTACCAACTGGCAAACTGCTATATGGGCCGTGCTGGATTAATTAATTCTGGTGGTGCGGCTGGCGGTGAAACAGACCTCAACGATGCGGTACGTACGGCGGTAATTAATAAACGTGCCGGCGGCATGGGGCTTATTCTGGGGCGTAAAGCCTTCAAGAAAACCATGGCCGATGGCGTGAAATTAATTAATGCCGTGCAGGATGTCTACCTTGATACTAAAGTGACTATTGCCTGAACCAGGTTCTCCCTCTCCAGCCGGAGAGGGAGAACCCCTTCCGTTGTGCAAAATCTCATTTTTACCCGATAATTAATATTAAATAAGTTTTTTCTTCGTAGGTTAATACTCTATCTTAACATTAGTAATCCAACATTTATCGTGATTATTAACACGCTGAGTGCCATAAAATCCATGTAATAACAGATGGTTGCCGAATTTTTTGTTAAGTCTTATTTCTTATTTAAGAACTCACCTCAGGCGATTTGAGAAAACAAACGTTTTCATTCGTAAGAATTTTCTTAAACTACCTTCAATCATAGGGCTATTCCTGTGATTCATTAAACTTTGTCTGAACCCATCAAGCGCGTTTAACAGATTAATAATCCGCAATCTGCGGGTGGGGTGTATTTAAAAAACGCATCAGGATGGGCAGGCTTTTTATTCTATAAAGGATGTAAGAATGAACGTAAATAATATCATAAAGACCCGTGTTTTTGCTTTTGCAACACTGCCGTTATTATTTAGCAGCGTAGCAATTGCGGATTCTGCAAATACCATCACCTTCAAAGGCGAAGTCACAGAGCAAACCTGTGAAGTTTCCGTTAACGGGGTAAATGCGCGCCCGGTCGTGCTGCTGCCAACCGTATCGAAAAGTGAACTGTCTCAGCCAGGTTCGTTTGCGGGTCTTACCACCTTCACCCTCGGCGTTACCGGCTGTACCGCTTCCGCCAGCGCCCTGGATATTAAAACCATCTTTGTTGCTAACAATATGACCGCGCTGGGCAACCTGGCGAACACCGGTACCGCTACAGACGTTGAGCTGCAGCTGATGACCGACGGCACCGGCACTACGCCAATCGATCTGCGTAACGCCACGGGTATTGCGGGTATCAGCGTACCGGCAGGCAGCACCTCTGGCGAGCATGACTACGGCGTGCGTTACTTCAGCGCGGCGGGCGGTGCTGGTGCTGGTACGGTCGTGGGTTCCGTGCAGTACGCCGTTTCTTACCTGTAAGCGAGTCGAACGATGAAAGGGATAGCCAGTGCCCTGGCAGGGATGCTGCTGTGCTTTAGCTCACAGGCAAGCGTAGTGATGACCGGTAGTCGGGTGATTTATCCGGTAGGGGCGGCAGAAGTGAACGTGCAGCTCACCAACCGCGATGATTTCCCGGCCGTGGTCCAGGTCTGGCTGGACGCGGGCGATGAGCATTCAACACCGCAAACCGCCCGCGCCCCTTTTATCACCACGCCACCGGTCTTCCGGCTGGCGGCGAAGGCGGGCCAGACCGTTCGCCTGCGCTACACCGGCGGTCAAATGCCTGCCGATCGGGAATCGCTGTGGTGGCTGAACTTTATTCAGATCCCGCCTGTCCAGGCTCAGGAGCGGGAAACTAACCAGCTGTTGGTGATGCTGCGCAGCCGGGTGAAGGTGCTGTACCGCCCGGCGGGGCTGAGCGGCTCGCCGCTGAAAATGGCGCAAACCAGCCGCGTGTGGCTGGCGAATGGCAAACTGAATTTACGTAACGACAGTGGTTATTACCTGGCGATGTCGGTGTTGACGGTGAAGGGGGGTGGGCGACAGCAGGTGGTTCGCTCACAGACGATTGCCCCGTGGTCCAGCGTGTCGTGGGCCGCGACAATCCCTTCCGCGGACGCTATCCAGATGAGCTGGATCAACGATCAGGGTGCGGAGATGACCGCGCGCGTAACAGCAGGAGCTCCGGACCATGCGGCGCGTTAAGCGCTTCGGCTGGTGCCTGCTGCCGCTTGCCGGACACGCGTGGTCAGAAGAGTACACCTTCGACGAGACGCTGTTGCTGGGGAGCGGCTACGAGCGAGGGCTGGCGCAGTTCAATCAGGCCGATGCGATCCCGCCGGGCCGATACAGCGTTGACCTGTGGCTGAACGGTCAGTTGATGGGGCGCGAAGAGGTAACGTTTAGCCGTAACGCGGCGGGTAAAACCGAACCCTGTCTGCCGCTGACATTCTGGGAAGCACAGGGTGTGCAGGCCAGCGAACCCGCGCAGGCGAAGTGTCTGACCCCTGCACAGCGCGTCAACGGCGGTAGCTGGCAGTTTGAGCAGGCGACGCTGCGGCTGGATATCAGCGTGCCGCAGGCGGCCATGAAGCGCAATCCGCGGGATTATGTCCCCCCGGCCTTATGGCAAAGCGGGGAGAACGTACTGTTCAGTAACTACAACACCCATTATTACCATAACACCAACGCCGGACGTGAAAGCGACTACGCCTGGCTTGGGCTGAACAGCGGTTTTAACCTCGGGGCCTGGCAGTTTCGTCAACAGTCATCGGCCAACTGGCGGCGGGACGACACGCGGGAAACGCACCGCTGGGACGCCCTACAAACCTGGATGCAGCGCCCCATAGCGCCGCTTGAAAGCATGCTGACAGCAGGAGAGAGCTACACACCAGGGAATCTTCTTGGCAGCATGGCGTTTACCGGCATCAAACTTGAGACCGACCAGCGTATGTGGCCGCAGTCGCGGCGGGGCTATGCGCCGGAAATTCGCGGCACGGCCACCACGCCTTCACGGGTAGTGGTGAAGCAGAACGGTCGTACTTTGTATGAAACCAGCGTGTCGCAGGGACCTTTTGTGCTCGACGATCTGCCGAACACGGCCTGGGACGGCGATTTGCAGGTGCTGATTATCGGGGCCGACGGTAAGCAAAGTGGTTTTACGGTACCGTTCGCCAGCGTGCCGTTATCGCTGCGCCCCGGCGTCTGGCGCTATGGCGCGGTGGTGGGGAAGACCCGCGACTACGGCGCTGAAGATAGTTATTTCTCTGATTTTACGCTGGAGCGCGGTATCGCCAACGCCCTGACGGCGAACGGCGGACTGCGTATCGGTGCCGATTACCAGGCTGCGCTGGTGGGTGGCGTGCTGGCAACCCGCCTCGGGGCGTTTGGCATGGACGTCACTGCGTCCCATGCGCAGGTAAACGGTGACACGCTCAACGGCTGGCGCCTGCAGACCAACTGGAGCAAAAGCTTTAGCCCGACGGGCACTAACGTGACGCTGGCAGGATATCGCTATTCCACCGAGGGCTATCGCGACTACGGCGATGTGCTCGGGGAGCGCCTGGCGGCCCGCACCGGCGAAGACTGGCTCTCCGACACGCTGCGTCAGCGCAACCAGTTTACCGTCACCCTGAACCAGACCATGGGCGACTACGGCAACCTGTGGCTGTCGGGATCGATGATGGATTACTACGGCAACCGGGGTCGCACGACCCAGCTGCAGGCGGGTTACAACACCAACATCGGGCGTACCAGCATTGGGCTGGCGCTGAGCCGACAAAACACCCGTTGGCGCTATGGCGACGACAACGGTACGGATTCGCAGGTGCAAAAAGAGAATATTGCCACGCTGACCCTCTCGGTACCGCTGAGCTTCGGCGAGCGGGAGCATACGCTGTCGTTCTCCGCAAGCCAGGCGAAGCAGTCCGGCGCCAGCAGCCAGGTGGCGCTGGCGGGCGCACTCGATAAAGAAGAAACCCTGAACTACGCGCTCTCCAGCGGCTGGCAGCAGGGACAGGACGGCAGCCGCGATCGTACCGACTGGAGCGGCACGCTACAGAAATCAACCGCCTACGGCAGCCTGAGCGGCAGCTATGCCCAGGCGCAGCAGTACCGCCAGTGGACCGCCGGCATGCGCGGCGCAGTTGTCGCTCATCGTCACGGTATCGTGCTGGGGCCGTGGGTCGGCGATACCTTCGCGCTGGTGGAAGCACCGGGCGCGACCGGCGCCCGGGTAAGCAGCGGACAGGGAGCCCGGATCAACGAACAGGGTTACGCGCTGGTACCGTCGCTGACGCCATATCGCTATAACACTATCGCGCTGGACGGCAGCGAGATGGACGGACACGCCGAGCTGCAGGAGAGCCAGCGGCGGGTGGTGCCGATGGCCGGGGCAGCGGTGAAGCTCTCTTTTGCCACGCTTTCCGGTTATCCGCTGCTGGTGACCCTCAAAGGCAACGATGCGTTTGCGCCGGGTGAAGTGGTGAAGGATGACCGCGGCAACGTAGTCGGCATGACCGGGCAGGGAAACCAGTTGTATGCCCGGGTCGCGGCGCAGAGCGGCGCGCTGCAGGTGAACGACTGCCGGTTGCCGTATTCGATTGATGATGAACAACGGCAGGCACCGCTGATTGCGCTGACGCTTGCCTGCCAGCAGGAAGGGAAAAAATGAAACTCGCAGGATTACTGTTGTTCATTCCGCTTGCCGGACAGGCGGCGTGCGAATACATCATTTACCCGTGGCAGTCCGGAAGCAACTCGGCGATCGGTAGCCACCGGTTAAGTTCCGATACCGACGGTATCGCCAACAACTGGCGCACCGGCGGTGGTAACGACGGCTGGAACGGGCTGTTACCGGGGATCAGTAAATCCATCGACCTGACCAGCAACCAGAACTTCCAGCCGGCAGGGACAATCCTCACCTCGTCGGGCGGGATCCCGTTCACGACTTTCGCTCACAAAGGCGGGGGCTACGATCCGGAGCAGGTCTTCTTCCGCTGTACGCCGGATACCGCAGGCCAGCTCTTTGAGGCATTCTCCACTAACGGTGATGACGCGCACGCGGGCTGGTATGAGGCGAACGACGTGCCGGGGGCGTACCTGACCAAAATAAAGAACATCGCTCTTAGACTTACCAACGACGTGACCGGCAGCTATTTTACCGACAGCTGGCAGCAGCGCCCGCTGGAGAACCTCGATACCGATAAAGACGGCAATTTCCTGATCAAAGCGAAGAACTTCTCTACCATCAGCGTCGAGCTGATTAAAACGCTGGATATCCGCTACTACGGCGTCGATGCTCCGGCAAACTACAACTCGTTTATCAACCCGAACGCCTACATGGTGTTTCGCGGGCCGGGTATATCCTCGTGGGATATCAAAGTCGGGCAACCGCACCGGGGGGGAAACTGGGCCGGGTGGGCCAGCGACTGGCCATCGGTGATAAGCCTTTACAGCAACAACATTGCGGTCAAACGCGCGGCGATGTGCCAGGTGACGGATTTCACCCCGCTGGTGCAGTTTCCGCCGATTAGCGCCGCTCAGCTGCGCCAGGGTGAGTACGCTACCGCGCCGTTCCAGATTGGCTTCGCCTGCGAATCGAATGTCATTTCCGGCGTGGCAACCAATAAGAGCAACGTGGCGATGGGGTTACTGGCCCCGGACAGCAGCATTGCCAGCGCCCAGCGCTTTGGCCTGACCAGCGGCAGTGCGGTGAGCTGGCTGCTGGATGAAAACTACGGCGCGACCGGTAAAGCGCGCGGTGTGGGGGTACGGGTCTACCGCGACGGTACGGCGATTAACTTCCTGACGACGACGGTGGCGGGTACCGGTACGGCCGGGGGCTGGATGCCGGTGCTGGGAAACAGCACCCAAAACACCGGCTCCCAGAACGGGGTTAACTATTACAACGAAACCTTTGAAGCCAGACTCGCAAGCTTTGGCGGCGAGGATGTCACCGCGGGGAGCTACCAGTCGCATGCGCAAATTCTTTTACGTATTCAGTAGCCTGTTATGGCTGGTTACCCACGCAGATGCGGCGGTGAATCTGAATACCACCCGCGTAGTGTTCAACGCCGGGGCGACTCAGCGCAGCGTCACGCTCAGCAACGACGGTGACTACCCGGTGGTGGTGCAAAGCTGGGTGGATGATGGTAATCCGGAGAATACCCCCTCGCAGGCCAGCGCACCGTTTGTGGTGCTGCCGCCGGTGATGAAGCTGATGCCCGGTCAGCAGCGAGAGATCCGCGTGATGACGACCGGGCAGGGGTTGCCGCAGGATCGTGAGTCGCTCTACTGGCTTAATGTCTACCAGATCCCCGCACTGCCGGTGTCGGCGACGGCGGGCGAGAAGGTCCGACTGGTGCTACGAAACCAGCTCAAGGTGCTGTGGCGGCCAAAAGCGGTGGGGCGTCTTACGGAAAAATCCATCAATCAACTAACTTTCATTCGAAAGTCTGGTGTGATTTATGCTAAAAACGACAGTATGTGGAATATCACACTGGCAGAGGCTTCATGTGGGGCCTTTTCTTCCGGTGGAATGGTTGTGCCACCCTGGGCAGAACGCCCACTTTCGGCCTTAGTGACTGCAGTTTCCGGATGTAATACGATAAACTTCACCGTGATAAACGATGACGGAAATCGTTGGGGATTTCGTGCTGAGGTAAATTAATGACGAAAAAGACATTTTCGTTTTAATTTTGCATATCCAAAATCAGGGAGCAAGATGGAAATAGTATTTCTGCTGGGGGGACGTGTTTTCTTCTGGCCTGAACGTAATTTTTTAGTTTTAGCCAACGACCAAAGCAAGCGGATTTCGCTAAGTAATCCGGCAAGTCGCTGTTTGTCTTTGTTAATTCAGGCACATGGCGCGGTCGTTGAGCGGGATTATTTCTTCCAGCAGGTGTGGCTGAATAACGGTGCGCAAGTCAGTAACAATACCTTTTATCAGAATATTTCGCTGTTACGCCGGGCATTTAAAGATTTGGGTCTCAATGAAGAGTGGATAGTCACTATCCCAAAGGTCGGGATTAAGCTCGACGCGGCGCTCGAGGTGAGTGCACAGGAGATGGCGATACACCCGGAGGCGGAATCTGTCCCCGAGACGCCAGAGCCTGCACCAGCTACCACTTTGGTACGACAAACCGACCGCCGACGGCAGCATCTGGTCTGGGCCATTGGGGCTTTTTTACTGTGCCTGCTGGCGGGAAGCCTGACGTGGATATCCGAATTTGATACCCGCCTGCTTAGCTATATTCCGCTGGAAAGCCAACAGGAATGTCATTTTTTTGCTAATGCGGACGCGCTTGATTTTGAAAAACATCAGTATTTTGTCGATAACACGCGTTTCGAATGTCGTCTCTATCCGTGGGTATATTTGACGATGTATCCCAATTTTGCGCGAATATCAGCACTGACCTGTCGCCAGCAGTATAGCCGCTGGCATGAGAATCAATGTGTGACGCATTATTATTTTCGGGAAGAGAAGAATGTCGGTGTTTAATATCAAATGGCTGGGGCTGACCGTCATCGCCGTTATTATCACGGTGGTTGCAGTAAATGTTATTCAGGCATGGCAAAGCACCCATTTTGACTGCAGCGGCGATATGCTGGCGCATTATTCGGATGGCAAAGGCGATGTGACAATACGCTATATCTTCAGCGGCGATCGTGGTGTGGCGATATTGCGGGGTGAAGTGGTGCCGGATAACGGCGCGAGGGTGCCAGTCAATCAGAACGTCTGGTTCTCATTTACCCGCAAAGGTAGCGACTATTTCTTGCGCTCGGAAAACGTCTCAGCCAGCACCGGCACTGACAAGATTAACCCGGTGCTGCTAAAGGCGCTGCCGGAGTTTTACCTGCTGGCGAACGAACCGTTTTATCTTAGTATCTCCCGGCTGGACAGCCGCAGCTGGCAATTTTATACCAGCCGCGCGCCCTCGGTATTCTGTCAGCGTTAACGCAGCAGCGGGCAGTCCGGCGGCAGCCGGCAGCGTATCGCGCCGGGCAGCACCTCAATATGAAACTCGCGACCGCACAGCGGCTCACCGTCGAGATTAAAGGTGATGTCGTGTGGCGCGGTGATACTGAAGCGGGTGGAGGCGTGCTCGATAATATTGCTGTTATCCTCCGCGCGTGAAAGGGCGCCCAGCAGAGCAGGGAGCAGCTCCTCGCCGGTAAAAATGCGCAGGTTCAGCAGTCCGTCGTTGATAAATGCCTCGGGGCAGAGCTGCTGGCCGCCGCCCGCCTGTCGTCCGTTGCCGATACCAATGACCAGCGCATCCCCCTGCCAGTGAAAGTCTTCACCACGAATTTCGCAGCGGTCGGGTTTCAGGGTATCCATGCGCATCAGGCCGTGAATGAGATACGACACGCCGCCGAGCGCGGCTTTCAGTTTCTCCGGCGTTTCGGTGGTGATGCGGGTACCAAAACCCCCCGTCGCCATGTTGATAAAGCAGGTTTCATTATTCACCCGGGCGATATCGACGGCGATGGCGTTACCGGCGATGGCAAGCTTGAGCGCGTTGGCAAGGTCGTCCGGGATCCCTACGCTTGTCGCAAAGTCGTTCGCCGTACCCAGGGGCAGGATGCCCAGCGCCGGAATGTCTTCCCCCCGGCAGGCAATCAGCGCGGTCGCCACTTCGTTAATCGTACCGTCGCCGCCGCCTGCGACCACCGTCGCCACGCCCAGCTCTCGCGCCTCTGCCACATAGCGCTCCGCATCGCCTTTCTCCCACGTTACGCGCACGTGCACCGTCGCGCCGCCTTCGCGCAGCGTCGTTACCGCGTCGCGCAGCAACGGTTCACCGGCGCCTTTCCCGTTAAGGATCAATAAACTGGCTGGAACTGTCGTCATCCGTTTCGCCTCTTTTTTAACCTGCTTTCAAGTGTACCGCAGGATAGCGTAAGCGGGATAGGAACGGGCTGATTTGTGATGGGAGTGGGGTAGTGCCAAAAAATAAGCCCGCGTAAGGGAGATTACACGGGCCAAGGAGGTGGTTCCTGGTACAACTAGCATTTATGGGTTATGTTTTTCAGCGCAGTGATAATACCCTTATTGAACGAAGCGGTATGTGATCCGATTCTAAGAATCTTCCGAACAGAAAAAATAACCCAAATGAACTATTTACTGTGCGGGTTACGGGTCGACTCACCGGTAAAATTGCGCATCAGCAGTGCATAATCCAGGTTCATCTCTTCCGGAACAGGCAACCATACGGTGTAGCCATCGCCTGGGGCTACCGGCATTGCTTCGCCTTTGGCATTTTCCATATGCTCGAGGGTGAAGTTAACGTTGCCCTGCGGGGTCATCAGCTCGAAGTTATCCCCTATGCAGAACTTGTTTTTCACCGCGACGGCCGCGAGGTGGCCTTTGCGCTCGCCGGTAAACTCACCGACAAACTGCTGGCGTTCGGAAACGGAGTAGCCGTATTCATAGTTCTGGTAATCATCGTGGGTGTGACGACGCAGGAAGCCTTCGGTGTAGCCACGGTGCGCGAGGTTTTCCAGGGTTTCCAGCAGGGTGGTATCGAACGGTTTGCCAGCGGCAGCGTCGTCAATGGCCTTGCGGTACACCTGGGCGGTACGGGCGCAGTAGTAATGCGATTTGGTACGGCCTTCGATTTTCAGCGAGTGCACGCCCATCTGGGTCAGACGCTCAACGTGGGCGATGGCACGCAGATCTTTCGAGTTCATAATGTAGGTGCCGTGCTCGTCTTCAAAGGCGGTCATATACTCGCCCGGACGTTTGGCTTCTTCAATCATGAACACGCTGTCGGTAGGGGCACCGAGGCCGAGGGTTGGTTCGATGTTCTGCACCGGAATGGGTTCGTGCTTATGCACGATGTTGCCGACGTCGTCCTCTTTACCTTCCTGCACGTTATACTCCCAACGACAGGCGTTGGTGCAGGTGCCCTGGTTCGGGTCGCGCTTGTTGATGTAGCCCGAGAGCAGGCAGCGGCCAGAGTAAGCCATGCACAGCGCGCCGTGAACGAAGATCTCAATCTCCATTTCCGGTACCTGACGGCGGATCTCTTCAATCTCATCCAGCGACAGTTCGCGGGAGAGGATCACGCGGGTCAGCCCCATCTGCTGCCAGAATTTCACCGTCGCCCAGTTCACGGCGTTGGCCTGAACGGAGAGGTGAATATCCATCTGCGGGAAGTGCTCGCGCACCAGCATAATCAGGCCCGGATCGGACATAATCAGCGCATCGGGACCCATTTCCACAACCGGCTGCAGATCGCGGATAAACGTTTTCAGCTTGGCGTTGTGCGGCGCAATGTTAACGACCACGTAGAATTTTTTACCGAGCGCGTGGGCTTCGTTGATCCCAAGCTGCAGGTTCTCGTGGTTGAATTCGTTATTACGCACGCGCAGAGAGTAACGCGGCTGGCCCGCGTACACGGCATCGGCGCCATAGGCGAAAGCGTAACGCATATTTTTCAGCGTTCCCGCCGGGGAAAGGAGTTCCGGTTTAAACATGATGTTCTCGTTCTGATGACAGGTCAGACAGCCTCACGGTGTGAGGCCGTAGGGAGAGTTCCCATACTTTAAGGGCGGGAATTGTAGCGCCGCAGGCGGGGAGAGTAAACCTTTGCGCGTATTGTGCCGGATAGCGCGTTATGCCATCCGGCAGGCGTCAGCCTCCCAGCGGTAGCCAACGCCGTATACCGCGCGAATAAACGACTGCTCGGCGTCCTGCGCCTCAAGCTTACGGCGCAGGTTCTTGATGTGGCTGTCGATAGTGCGGTCGGTCACCACGCGGTAGTCATCATAAAGATTATTCAGCAACTGCTCACGGGAGAACACTTTGCCAGGTTCGCTGGAGAGGGTTTTCAACAGGCGGAACTCTGCGGGAGTGAGATCCAGCAGTTTGTTGTGCCAGGTTGCCTGGAAGCGGCTTTCATCGACGATGAGCGGACTCTCGGCGTCCATGGTTTGCAGTTCACGCTTCGGCTTACAGCGGCGCAGAATCGTTTTCACCCGGGCGACCACTTCGCGCGGGCTGTAGGGCTTGCAGATATAGTCATCCGCGCCAATTTCCAGCCCCAGCAGACGGTCAATTTCTTCGATTTTGGCAGTAACCATAACGATCGGCACTTCGGAGAAACGACGAATCTCCCGACACAGCGTCAGGCCGTCGGTGCCGGGCAGCATCAGATCGAGCAGGATGAGGTCCGGCGGCGTCTGGCGAACGTAAGACAACACCTTATCGCCATGGCTAATCAGCGTTGGGGCGTAGTTCCCGGCCTGCAGGTAGTCAATCAACAACTGACCCAGCTTCGGTTCATCTTCCACGATAAGAATACGTGGCGCATTTTCATCTATCGGTAAAACCGTCATACGTCTCTCGGTAAATCTCTGTCCAGCGGTAACTCTACTGTAATGCTAACCCCGCCAAAAGGCGAATGGCTGGCGTGCAACGTGCCACCGTGAGCCGCGACAATATTGACACAAATAGCCAGCCCAAGGCCCGAGCCGCCGCTGGCGCGGTTGCGCGAACCTTCGGTGCGATAAAAGCGCTCGCACAGCCGCTCCAGTTGTTCATCGGTGACGCCGGGCGTGCTGTCGGCAAATTCGAGCTTCACGGTCTGACCGTGTTCGCGACCGCTAATCACCAGCTTGCCGCCGCTGTCGGTATAGCGCAGGCTGTTTTCCAGCAGGTTGTTGAAAAGCTGCATCAGGCGGTCACGATCGCCGAAGACGTCGATGCGCTCCGGGAGCGAGAAAGCGATGGTCAGCCCACGGCTGGCAAAACGCTCGCGGAAGGCCCCGGCCGCCATCTCCAGCAGCGTAACCACGTCGACGGAGGATTTCTGATAGGCAAGCGCCCCTTCGTCGGACATCGATAGCTGATGCAGGTCGTCGACGAGTTTGGTCAGCGTGCCGACTTCCGCCTGCAGCGAAGCCACAGACTCCGGGGTGAATTTCCGCACACCGTCCTGAATGGCCTCAAGCTCGCCGCGAAGCACCGCCAGCGGGGTACGCAGCTCGTGCGAAATGTCCGCCATGAAGTCGCGGCGCATCTGCTGGTTGCGCTCAAGGGTAGTGGCCAGCTGGTTAAAGTCCTGCGCCAGTTTGCCCAGCTCATCGCCACCGGTGGCGGTCACCCGGGTGGAGAAATCGCCTGCCGCCAGACGGTGGATCCCTTCCACCAGCCGTTTCACCGGTGCCAGCAGACCGCGTGCCAGCGGGAAGGTGGCCAGTGCGGCGAGCAGCGTCGCCAGCGCGACAATCAGCCAGCTGGTGCGCTTCTGCTGGCGGTCGAAGTTGATGTCGGTGTTGCGCGTCAGGCGTTCAACCGGTGAAGCAACCACCGAGCCCACCTGTACGCCGTTGACGATTATCTCGCGTCGTTTCCCATCCGGTGGGACGGGCGAGCGTGGGCCGACCATGACGCGTCCTGCCTGGTCGACCACCCAGAACTGAGTACGCCAGCCGTGTGGCGGCATGCCGGGCCCGGGTTTGTCGTCGCCAGAGTCGTGCTCCAGCGAGCGCAGAACCTGAAACACGAAGCGGTCGTTATTGCGTAAGAAACGCCAGTTGCCGTGCTGGGCATACTGCTCGCCGAGCGCTTCGCTCAGAAGCTGCAGGCGCTGTTCGTTGCCGCGCTTAATGTAGTCGATAAAACCGCGTTCAAAACTTAAACGTACCGCCCAGTGCATTGAAATCAGCAGCACAATACAGGTGGCGAGGATGGCAAGAAACAGTTTACCGGTGATCCCGGGGCGCCAGAATTTCACGATTCACTCCTTTTACGTCGGGCTATCACCACGTTTTTGCTCACATCGTCAGGCACTCGGGCAAAAATGAGTGCCGGAAGCGCAATAATCAACGCCATGCTGAGGTAGGTATAAATAAAGATCTGGTGGCTGGCACCGCTGTCGGCGGCAATATGCTGCTGACCATAAAGGCCGAGCAGCAGCCCGGCTACGGTCACGCCAATACTCATCGCCAGTTGCATAATCATTGACAGCAGGCTGTTACCGCTGCTGGCGAGGTCATCGGGCAGATCTTTCAGCGTCAGGGTATTCATTGAGGAGAAACGGCTGGAGTTAATCATCCCCTGCAGGAACAGCACCACCGGCAGTAGCCAGAACCAGCCCATTAGCGCCACGGCCATAAACAGCAGGCTGATGAGCGCAAGCCCAAGCGTTGAAGCCACCAGAACCCGGCGATAGCCGAAGTGGTTCACCACCTGCACCACGATACGCTTCATGCCCATGCTGCCGAGCACCATCGGGATCATCATCAGCCCGGCATGAAACGGCGAAAATCCCATCCCAATCTGCAAAAACACCGGCGTCATAAACGGCAGCATCCCGCTGCCGATGCGCCCGGCAAAGCTGCCCGCAAGGCCAAGTGAGAAGGTGCGGTTGCCAAAGAGCTTCAGGCTGAACAGCGCGCTGTCGTTGTCGCGGGCGTGCCACAGATACAGCAGAACCGACGCCGCGCCAATGACCACCAGCCCGGCAAGCAATAAGGGCGTGATGCCAAGCCCCCGCTGCCCGTCCAGCGCCAGCGTTAACGTTGCCATCCCGAGCGCCAGCAGCACAAAGCCCCAGATGTCAAAGCGGCGGGTTTGCAGTGTGTAGTTCGGCATCAGCCACAGCGTGGCGATGCCGCCGATAACCCCCACCGGGAGGTTAATCAGGAAGATCCAGTGCCAGGAGGCATATTCGACCAGCAGACCGCCGAGCGCCGGGCCGAGCAGCGGCCCCACCTGGCCGGGCAGGGTCACGAACGTCATCGCCGCCATATACTGATCGCGCGGGACGATTTTCATCACCGTCAGCCGTCCAACCGGCACCATCATCGCGCCGCCCACCCCCTGCAGAACGCGGGCCATGACCAGCTCATTGAGCGTATTGGCCTGGGCGCAAAACAGCGAGCCAAGGGTGAACAGCACAATGGCGGTAAAGAAGATATTGCGCACGCCAACCCTGTCCGCCAGCCAGCCGCTGGCGGGCAGCATGACGGCGACCGTCAGAACATAAGAGACGACCACCATATGCATATGCAGCGGGCTTTCCCCAAGGCTTTTCGCCATCGAGGGGAGGGCAGTGTTCACGATAGTGGTGTCCAGCGACTGCATAAAGAAGCCGAACGCCACAATCCATAGCTGCCAGCGCACGCTGCGCGGAAGGTTAACCATACTATTCGTTCACCGTTTCAGGAGTACGACGGGAGAAACGCGCCCCGAGTCTGTCGAAGAACAGATACACCACCGGGGTGGTGTAGAGCGTTAACAGCTGGCTCATCACCAGCCCGCCGACAATGGTTATCCCCAGCGGTTGACGCAGCTCTGAGCCATCTCCGGCGGAGAGCACCAGCGGCAGGGCACCAAACAGCGCCGCCAGGGTCGTCATCATGATCGGACGAAAACGCAGCAGGCAGGCCTGGAAGATGGCTTCTTCCGGGGTGATGTTGCCGGTGCGCTGGGCCTCAAGCGCAAAGTCCACCATCATTATCGCGTTCTTCTTCACTATCCCTATCAACAGCATGATGCCGATAAGCGCAATCAGGCTGAACGGCGCGCCGAACAGCTCCAGCGCCAGCAGCGCACCAACCCCCGCCGAGGGCAGGGTAGAGAGGATAGTCAGCGGGTGGACGTAGCTTTCATACAGTATCCCAAGCACGATATACACCGTGGCAATGGCGGCGAGAATTAAGATCACCTGAGATTTCATGGTGTCCTGGAACACCTGCGCAGTACCGGCGAAACTGCCGCGCACGCTCGACGGCACGCCAAGCTGGGTCATCGTCCGTTCAATGGCGGTGGTCGCATCCGAAAGCGATTTCCCGGTCGGCAGGTTGAAAGAGACCGTCGACGCCGCCGAAAGCCCCTGATGGTTGACCGACAGCGGCGCGTTGGCCGGTTGCCAGCGGGCAAACGAGGAAAGCGGAATGGATTTACCTTCGCTGTTAATTACAAACATTTTATCCAGGGCGCTGATGTCCTGGGTATAAACCGGATCGACTTCCATCACCACTTTGTACTGGTTCAGTGGCTGATAGATAGTGGATATCTGCCGCTGGCCGAAGGCGTTATTCAGCAGGCTGTTGGCCGCCTCCACGCTGATGCCGAGCCGCGACATGGTGTCACGGTCATACACCAGATCCATCTCGGCGCCGTTGTCCTGCTGGTCAGAACTGACGTCCGCCAGATCCGGCAGGGCCGACAGCGCCCGGGTGATTTTCGGCTCCCACTCGCGCAGGGCGCTTAAATCATCCGACAGCAACGTGTACTGGTAGCTGGCGTTCGCCTGGCGTCCGCCCACGCGAATATCCTGCACCGCCATTAAAAACAGGCTGGCGCCCGGCTCTTTCACCAGTTTTTTACGCAGGCGATCAATAATCTGCTGAGCCGACAAATGCCGCTGGTCGCGCGGCTTGAGGGTGATAAACATCATCCCGCTGTTCACCCGCGAGCCCCCGGTAAAGCCGGTGACGTTATCCACCGCCGGATCGTCGCGGATGATTTTCATAAAGTCCTGCAGCTTGCCGCGCATTGCCTGGAAGGAAATGCTCTGGTCGGCCTGGATCCCGCCAATCAGTACCCCGGTATCCTGCTCCGGAAAGAAGGTTTTTGGGATAGCGATGTACAGCCACACGTTGAGCGCGATGGTGCCAAGCAGCACCACGCCAACCAGTCGCGTATGGTTAAGCACCCATTTCAGCGAGCGCCCGTAAGCGCCGGTGAGCGCCACCAGCAGGCGACCAAAGCCGCGGTTACGGGTCGGCTGGTGGGCGTTGCGGCCTTTCAGCATCCAGCCGCACATCATCGGTGTGAGGGTCAGCGATACGGCAAGTGAAATACCGATGGCAACGGAAAGGGTCACCGCAAACTCGCGCAATAACCGCCCCGGCAGACCGCTCATCAACAGCAGCGGCAGGAACACGGCCACCAGCGACAGGCTCATCGACAGCACGGTGAAGCCAACTTCACGGCTCCCCTGCAGCGCTGCCTGCATCGGCTTCATCCCGGCTTCAATATGGCGGGAGATGTTCTCCAGCACCACGATGGCATCATCGACCACAAAACCGGTGGCAATGGTCAGCGCCATCAGCGACAAATTGTTGAGGCTGAAATCGCACAGATACATCGCCGCGAAGGTGCCAATCAGCGACACCGGTACCGCCACCGCGGGAATGAGCGTCGCTCTGCCGGAACGCAGGAACAGGAATACCACGAGAATGACCAGCCCCACCGAAATCACCAGCGTCTGCTCAACTTCTGCCAGCGAAGCGCGGATGGTCGGGGAGCGGTCCTGAGCAATCTGTAAATCGATGGCTGCGGGAATGGTTGCCTTCAGCTCCGGCAGGCGGGCGCGGATGGCGTCAACGGTCTGGATGATGTTGGCTTCCGGCAATTTGCGGATCATCAGTAGGATCGCCGGCTTAGCGTTGGTCATCCCGGCGTTACGCACGTCCTGCACCGAGTCGCTGACCGTGGCGACATCGCTCAGGCGAACGGCCGCTCCGTTGTTGTAGTGGACAATCAGCGGCTGATACTCACTGGCTTTTTTCAGCTCATCATTCGTGGCGAGCTGGAAGCGTTGGGAGGCATCGTCGATGGCACCCTGTGGATTACGCACGTTAGCGTTGGTAATAGCAGTGCGGACATCGTCGAGCGACACGCCCTGGTTAAACAGCGCTTGTGGATTGAGATCGACCCGCACCGCCGGGAGCGAACTGCCGCCTATATCGACATCACCGACGCCGCTTATCTGTGAAATGGTCTGCGCCAGCTGGGTGGAGGCAAAGTCGTACAGCTCGCCCTGGGAGTAGGTATCGGACGTCAGGGTCAGGATCATCACCGGCGCATCGGAAGGGTTGGCCTTACGATAGGTCGGACGGCTTGGCATACCGGTGGGCAGCAGGCTCTGCGCGGCGTTGATCGCCGCCTGCACGTCGCGGGCGGCACCGTTGATGTCGCGGGTAAGGTCGAACTGCAAAATAATACGCGTGCTGCCAAGCGAGCTCATGGAGGTCATTTCATTGACCCCGGCAATGCGCCCGAGCGAGCGCTCCAGCGGTGTGGCCACCGACGAGGCCATGGTCTCTGGTGCCGCCCCCGGCAGCGAGGCGCTGATCATGATGACCGGGTAATCCACCTGCGGGAGCGGGGCGACCGGCAGCAGCCGGAACCCCAGCACGCCGCAGAGGGTGATGGCGAGTGAGATCAGGATTGTCGCCACCGGGCGGTAAATGAAGAGGGCGAAAAACTTCACTTACGCCTCCTCTTCACGCTTCGGGAAGCGGCTTTTCAGGTACAGCGACAGACGGTCGAACAGCAGGTAAATCACCGGCGTGGTGAACAGTGTTAATACCTGGCTGACCAGCAGACCGCCGACCATGCCGATCCCCAGCGGGCGGCGCAGCTCTGCGCCGACGCCGGTGCTGAGCATCAGCGGCAGCGCACCGAGGAGGGCGGCAAGCGTGGTCATCAGGATCGGGCGAAAACGCAGCAGACAGGCCTGATAGATGGCCTCACGCGGCGGCATACCCTGTTCACGTTCGGCGGCAAGCGCGAAGTCGATCATCATGATGGCGTTTTTCTTAACGATACCGATAAGCAAAATTATCCCGATGATGGCGATAACGTCGAGCTCGCTGCCGGAGATCATGAGCGCCAGCAGGGCTCCGACCCCGGCGGTCGGCAGCGTCGAGAGAATAGTTATCGGATGGATAAAGCTCTCATACAGCACGCCGAGCACGATATACATCGCCACAATGGCCGCCACGACAAGCCAGACGGTGCTGCCAAGCGCCGACTGGAAGGCGAGCGAACTGCCCTGGAACTCGGTACGAATATCGGCCGGCAGGTTCAGGGTCTTCTCGGCGTTCAGAATGGCATCTACCGCTTCGCCAAGCGATGCGTTCTGCGCGACGTTGAAGGAAATAGTGGTCACCGGGAACTGGTCGAGGTGGTTAATCGACAGCGGGGTAAAGCGCTGCTCCACTTTAGCAATGGCGTTCAGCGGGACAATACCGCCGCTGCTGCTGGTCAAACGAATATTATCGAGCGCCGACAGCCCTGGCGTTTCGCGGGTGTCGTGCTCCAGCACAACCCGGTACTGGTTTGCCTGGGTGTAGATGGTGGAAATAAGGCGTTGTCCAAAAGCGTTATACAGGGCGTTATCGACGTCTGCCATGGTGATGCCAAGACGGCTGGCGCTGTCGCGGTCGACGTTAACATAGGCCTCGAGTCCTTTATCCTGCCAGTCGCTGCTGACGTCGGAGATCTGCGGTAGCGCCTGTAGCTGCGCCATCAGTTGCGGAACCCAGGTACTCAGCGCATCCAGCGAGTTGGCCTGCAGCGTGAACTGATACTGAGTGCGGCTGACGGTGGTGTCGATGGTCAGATCCTGGGTTGGCTGCAAATACAGGTCAACGCCGGGAACCCGGTCAACCGACTGTTGCAGACGGCGGATAACCGTCTGTACCCGGTCGTCGCGATCGCTCAGCGGTTTAAGGTTTATCTGCAGCCGTGCGCTGTTGAGCGTTGGGTTGGTGCCATCGACCCCCACAAAGCTGGTCATGCTGGCCACCGCGGGATCTTTAAGAATGATATCCGCCACCTGCTGCTGGCGCTGAGCCATGCTGGCAAACGACGCTGACTGCGGCGCCTGCAGCGTGCCCTGAATGATGCCGTTGTCCTGTATCGGGAAAAAGCCTTTCGGAATAAATACCCACAGCAGAATGGACAGTGCCAGCGTGCTGAGCGCCACGCCGAGCGTCAGCCACGGGTGATTCAGTACCTTCGCGAGCCAGCGACCATAGCCCGCAATAACCCGTTCAAAGAAACGTTCGCTCGCCTGAGAAAAACGGTTCTGTTTACGCAGCGATTCGTGGCTCAGCATGCGGGCACACATCATCGGGGTCAGGGTCAGCGAAACAATCGCCGAAATGAGGATTGCGACCGCGAGGGTGACCGCAAATTCGCGGAACAGACGGCCCACAATATCGCCCATAAACAGCAGTGGGATCAGTACCGCAATCAGCGAGAAGGTCAGCGAGATAATCGTAAAACCGATCTCTCCGGCACCTTTCAGCGCCGCCGTCAGCGGTTTTTCGCCTTTTTCGATATAGCGGGAAATGTTCTCGATGACCACGATAGCATCGTCAACCACGAATCCGGTGGCGATGGTCAGCGCCATCAGCGTCAGGTTGTTGATGGAGAAGTCGAGGAACACCATCACCGCGAAGGTGCCCACCAGCGACAGCGGTACCGCGACGGCCGGAATAATGGTGGCGGGCACGTTGCGCAGGAACAGATAGATAATCATCACCACCAGGGCAATCGCCAGCATCAGCTCGAACTGGGTGTCGTTAACCGACGCGCGAATGTTGGTGGTACGGTCGGAAAGCACCTTCACGGTCACCGATTTCGGCAGGCTCTCGGTGAGCTGCGGCAGCATCTGACGAATACTGTCGGCGGTGTTGATGATGTTAGCCCCCGGCTGGCGCTGTACGTTCATCACGATAGCCTGTTGGCGGTTCGCCCATGCGCCGAGCCAGCTGTTTTCTGCCCCTTGTTCAATGGTTGCGACGTCGCCCAGGCGTACCGGTGCGCCGTTCTGATAAGCAATAATCAGTTTGCGATAGTCTTCCGCCGACTGCATTTGATCGTTGGCGGAGAGCGTGACCGCGCGCGCCGGGCCGTCGAGGCTACCTTTCGCCGAGTTGACGTTAGCGTTAGTAATCGCAGTGCGGATGGTTTCGCTGGTTAAGCCGAGGGCGGCAATTGCCTGGGCATTGAGCTTCACGCGGACCGCCGGACGCTGACCACCGGCAAGCGTCACCAGACCCACGCCGCTGACCTGGGAAATCTTCTGCGCGACCCGGGTTTCCACCATGTCTTCGACCTGGGTCATCGGGATCGCCGTGGAGGTGACCGCGAGCGTCATGATAGGCGGATCGGCCGGGTTAACCTTGCTGTAGATGGGTGGGTTCGGCAGGTCAGACGGCAGCAGGTTGGTGGCGGCGTTAATCGCGGCCTGCACCTCCTGTTCGGCAACGTCCAGCGACAGGGCCAGCTGGAATTGCAGCGTCACCACCGAGGCTCCACCGGAGCTTTGGGAAGACATCTGCTTCAGGCCAGACATCTGACCGAACTGACGCTCCAGAGGAGCTGTCACCGAGGAGGTCATGACATCCGGGCTGGCACCAGGGTACAGCGTGATGACCTGAATGGTCGGGTAATCGACCTCTGGCAGGGCAGAGACCGGCAGAAAGCGGTAACCGATGATCCCGGCAAGCAGGATAGCCACCATCAAAAGCGTAGTGGCGACAGGACGCAGAATGAACAGGCGGGACGGGCCGCCGGTGCTGTCCGGGGGTAATACGTGCATCAGGAACGTGCTCCCTTATCCGCTGCTCCCTGCGCTGGCGTTTTCTGTTCAGGGGTTGCCGTGGCGCTGTGGGCTTCAACCACTTCCACTTTTGCACCTTCGGTCAGACGATCGATACCGTCGGTCACTACGCGTTCACCGGCGGAAAGCCCGGCGCTAATCACCACCTTCTGGCTATTCTGGATCCCCGGCGTCACGCTGTGCTTGCTGACCTTATTGTCGCTGTTAAGCACCCAGACGAAGTTTCCTTCGTTACCCATCTGCAGCGCAGCGGTGGGGATGACGACCGCATTCTGCTCGGTATCTACCAGCAGGCGGGCGTTCACGAACTGATTGGGGAACAGGGCGTCGTCCTGGTTATCAAAGCGAGCTTTCAGCTTGATGGTGCCGGTAGTGGTATCAATCTGGTTATCAAGACTCAGCAACGTTCCGCTGCTGAGCTTCTGTTTGTTGGTACGGTCCCAGGCTTCTACCGTCAGGGTTTTCCCGGCTTTTTGTGCGCTCACGATGGTCGCGATATTGCTCTCTGCAAGCGTAAAGACCAGATCGATGGGATGCGTCTGGGTCAACACCACAATACCGGTGGTATCGCTGGTGGAAATCTGGTTGCCAATATCTACCTGCTTCAGGCCGACGCGGCCATCAATGGGGGCCGTAATGCGCGTCCAGTCGAGCTGCAGCTGCGCGCTGGCAACGCTTGCCTGATCGGCTTTGATCGTGCCTTCGGTTTCACTGACCAGCGATTGTTGGGTGTCGAGCTCCTGACGTGAAATCAGGTTGGTTTTCACCAGTTGCTGATAGCGCGCCAGATCGCGACGGGCGTTGGCCAGGGTGGCGTTATCTTTTGCGAGCTGCCCCTGAGCCTGTGCCAGCGCTACTTTGAACTGGCTGGGATCGATTTCGGCAAGCAGCGCACCGGCTTTCACCTGCTGCCCTTCCTGGAAGTTGATAGTCATAAGCTGACCGTCGACGCGACTGCGCACCGTCACGGTATTGGCAGCGGTTATGGTGCCAAGGCCGGTGAGATAGCGGGGAACGGCTTCACTGGTGGCCGTCGCGGCCTGAACGGGGGCGAGTGCCGCGCCAAAGCGGCCGCCATGACGACCGGCAGACGCACTTTTCCCAGGCGCCGCGGCAGTAGTGTTTTCCGCAGGGCTACGGCTCTGCCAGTACCAGACGGCAGCAAGCACCACAGCAATCACCGCAATGGCGGCTCCCCAGCGGGTTTTATGACTGGCTTTCATAGTCTTTCGTATCTCATCCTGAAACGTTGCAGCGATGATACTAGTTTAGTCAGCTAACTCAGCGAAAAAATGGAGGAAATATGAAAGACGGTCTGGAATCGTCTGAGAACAGCTTTTTACGAGGAGGTTCGCAAGCCTGAAGGAAAGGCGTTCGGTATAAATTCGGGGCGCGGTAAAGTGCGTAACGGCAAGGAGGTCGGGCTGGAAAGGATTTCAGCAAAGGGCTGAAACGGGAAAGCCCCTCCCGAGGAAGGGGCTAACAGAAGGAAAGGGCATATGATGAAGTTAGTCATCATACTGGTGATACTCTTAGTCATAAGTTTCGCAGCTTACTAAGACACCAGGGGGAGGATAATTCCTCCCTTTCCCTTGTACCTTCCACGTTAGGACGAAAAAGCAGCGGAGTCAATCCCCGCTTTTACGAGGTCGCTCGCGATTTCAGGCAAACACGACCTGAGCCCAGCGGGCAAGACCGGCGGTAACGGAACCGAAGTCGTCACCACCCGCAATCTCAATCCCCGGCAGCTGTTCGCTGAGCGCTTTACGAATAAGCGGCGAGCGGGCGCTCCCCCCGGTCAGGTAAATGACGTCCGGGCGCTCTTTACCGTTATCAAGGGCAAGCTGCACCTGCTCAAGGATGCGCGCCAGCGGCTGATTCAGCGCGCTCTCAAGCCCCATCTGGTTGATATCGGTGGCAAGACCTGCGCTGATGAACGGGAGCTCGGCGGTACAGGCTTCACGCCCGGAGAGGGAAATTTTGCTCTCCTCGGCGCTGCGCACCAGCCGGTAGCTAAGACGCTGCTGCCAGACCTTCAGCAGATGCGCCACCTTATCGGCATCCCGCGCGTCACGAATCATATCGCGCAGGGCGCGACCGTTGGCGGTGCTGTAAAAATCGCTTTGGGCTGGTACGTCGTTAATTGCGACCGCGTTCCACCATGGGAGGACCGGCAGGGCGATCCCTTTTTCGGTGTCCCCCCCCATACCGAGCAGCGGCATCAGGCATTTGAACGCCAGGGCGATATCCAGATCGTTACCGCCGATACGACAACCGCTGTGGCCCAGCAGGCTGTGCTCACGGTCGCGACGATTTCGCCACTGCGGCCCCATCAACAGCAGCGAGCAGTCGGTGGTACCACCGCCGATATCCACCACCAGTACGCGTTTTTCTTCGATCAGCGTGGCCTCGAAATCAAGCCCCGCCGCGACCGGTTCGTACTGGAAGATAACGTCACGGAAACCCGCGCGATGTGCGGCACGTTCGAGGATCCCCTGAGCCTGCTGGTTGGCCTCATCACCGCCCAGCCCCTGGAAGTTGATCGGACGGCCAATCACCGCCTGATCAATGCTTTCCGGCAGCTGCGCCTGCGCCTGCTGGCGAATATGCAGCATCATGGCGCAGACCAGATCTTCAAACAGAGCTACCTGCTGTGGCTTCAGGCCGCTGGCGCCGAGGAACGACTTCGGTGATTTAACGAACCAGACCTCTTCCGGGTCATCCATATACTGCTTCAGCGACGACAAACCAAACTGCACGCTGTTGCTGAGTACCTCGATATCCTCATCGCGGTTGTAGCTGATAGCCCGGCGCAGCAGTGCCTGCGTCTCATCGGTGGTGGCAGGCACGTCGTGATGACGGTACAGCCATTCGCTAATCGCTTCACGCGTGGGAGCGCACAACATTGACGGCAGCAGGGTGCTGCCATTTTCCATGGTTAACAGCTGCGGTTGACCATCGCGCATGACCGCGACGGAGCAGTTGGCTGTTCCATAATCAAAACCAATAAACATGTCACTATCCCCATGCCAGTGAAGAAGGGGGGCGACTTTAGCGGATTGCGGCACGCACGACAACTGCAACGTGAGAGAGGGTGAATATAAAAGCAAAGCGTTTTCCCGTGCGGCCCGTTATGCTTGAGCGACTGACGGAGGAGCGAATATGTACACATTGCGCTGGCAGCCCCCCTATGACTGGGCATGGATGTTTGGCTTTCTGGAAATGCGTGCCGTAGAAGGCGTTGAGGTGTTCAGCGACGGGCGCTACATGCGCAGTTTCTCGCTCGATGGCCACCGCGGGTTAATTACACTCGAACCGGACGCCGCCGCGCATTTGCTGCGAGTGACCTTGAGCGAAGGGCTGCATCCGGTGGCAACGGAATGTCTGGCGCGTATTGCGCAGCTGTTCGATCTCCACTGTGAGCCGCAGAAGGTGGCACAGGCGCTGGGAACGCTTGGCGAAGCACGTCCCGGTCTGCGCCTGCCTGGGGCAATGGATGCGTTTGAACAGGGCGTTCGCGCGATCCTCGGGCAACTGGTGAGCGTGGCGATGGCGGCGAAGCTTGCCGGTAAAGTGGTGCAGCTGTGCGGTGATGCTCTGGAAGAGGCGCCGGGTTTTTACTGCTTCCCCACGCCGGAACAGTTGGTGAAGGCCGAACCGCTGGCGTTAAAGGCGCTCGGGATGCCGGTGAAAAGGGCAGAAGCGCTTATCCATCTGGCGCAGGCGGCGATTTCCGGTGTGCTGCCTTTGCGAGCGCCTGCCGATGTGGAGCTGGCGATGAAAACCCTGCAAACTTTTCCGGGGATTGGCCGCTGGACGGCTAACTACTTTGCTCTGCGCGGCTGGCAGGCGAAGGATGTGTTTCTTCCGGATGATTATCTTATCAAGCAGCGTTTCCCCGGCATGACTCCCGCGCAAATCCGTCGCTACGCTGAACGCTGGCAGCCCTGGCGCTCCTATGCGCTGCTGCACATCTGGTACACCGAGGGCTGGGTACCCGACGCTAGTTGATGGCGAAATAGCTGCTGCTGAGCACCAGCTCCAGCGGCTGATTTTGCGCAATGGTGTCGCCGTAGATCATGTCGATGCCAATGCCGGAGAGCGTATCCATGACCAGCGACTCGTTCGTTGGTCCGGCAATGGTTTTCATCCCCAGACGATGCGTGTGTCCCTGGATGATCGTCACCAGCATCTCATCCATCAGATTGAGATGCACATTCAGAATGGTGTCGGGATCCAGCAGGACATAGTCGGCCATTTCCGGCGTCAGCTGGTTAAAGACCTCCAGATCCTGCCCTATGTGATTGAGGATAATTTTGCATCCTGCTTCGCGCAGGCGGCCAATACCCTGGCGAACCAGGGTTTCTTCACTGAGCATCACTTCGCTGTCGATAATAAAATGCAGCAGCCGGGCAGGGATCTGGCGCTGGTTCAGCTGGTTCAGCAAATCGTCAATCAGCGCCGGGCGCGCCAGGCCGGCAGTAGAAAGCGACAGCGCAACGCTGATGCCTTTTGCCGCCACTCTGGCTGACCACTCGTGGAAAAACAGCTGCAATACACGGCTATCAAGCGCCCGCAGTTGCTCGCTCTCTGTCAGGCCCTGGCGGAACGCGCGCTCTTCCACCATATCGCCTTCGCTGGTCCACAGACGCAGCGACAACAGCCAGAAATGACTCGCCTCCGGCACACGTGGTGAAGCCACGCTGCGCGCCATGAAGACCAGGTGATTGTCTTTGATGATGTGCCACTTCTCTTCCTGCGACATCATGCTGCGCGGCACCAGGTTTTCCTGCTGAGGCGAATAGACCGTGACCATGCCGCGGCCGTTATTTTTCGAGGCATAGCAGGCTATATCCGCCTGCGACATCACTTCTGTTGCCAGATTATTATTCTCATCGATGAGGGTTATCCCGGCGCTGGCACCGATACGGTGGTGCTGGCCCTCCCACAGGAAGTGATAATCATTGATAGCTTTGATAATGCGTCCGGAGATATAGCGGGCACTCTCAATATTACAGTCTGGCAGCAGCAAACCGAACTCATCGCCGCCGAGGCGTGCTAATACATCGCTGGTACGCAGCATGTTGAGCATCAGCGCCGAGAGCTCACGCAGCAGGGCATCACCGGCGGCGTGGCCCGCCGTGTCGTTGACCGCTTTAAAGCGATCGAGATCGATAAATACCAGCGCGTGCCGCTGGTGGTTCTCATAAACCGTATGCAGAAGCCGTTTCAGATGACTTTCGAAGCTGACGCGGTTGGCAAGCTGGGTCAGCGCATCATGAGAAGCGCTGTAGGTCAGCTGGCGCAGCATTTTGCGCGACTCGCTTACGTCCTGGATAACCAGCACCGAACCGATATTTTGCCCGTCCAGGGTGCTGAGAGGGGTAATGCTGTAATGAATGTCGAAGCTACCGCCGTTGCGGCAGTGCAGGACCAGATCCTGTTCAATATCAGAGCGAGAGAAGTCGCCGCTGTAGATATTCTCCATCATCGGGCCTGCGTCACCGAAGGTAATACGCAGTACGTTCAGCAGCGGCTGACGCAGCGCCTGCTCCTGGCTCCAGCCGCTCATTTTCTCCGCCACCGGGTTCATAAAGGTGACGTTCATCTCCACGTCGGTACAAAGCACCGCTTCGCCGATGGAGTCGAGGGTGATGTGTAAACGCTCTTTTTCCTGGAACAGGGCCTCGTTCAGCTGTTTAACCTCGGTCATATCCATATTGATACCGAGCAGGCGCTCGACCTCGCCATTCTTATTCAGCACCCGGTTAGCGAGTGAACGAATGTGGCGTACGCCGTCCCGGGCGTGAATACGGAACTCGAGCTTAAACGGCGAGCGGTTGCTCAGTGCGTTACGGATGGTACTTTCCGCATGGTCACGATCGTCTTCCACCACGCAGTTGTACCACAGCTCCCAGGTCGGCTTGAGATGTGAAGGCACGTCGTAAAGCTCAAACATGCGCTTATCCCAGCTGATCACATCCGGTTCGAGCTCCCATTCCCAGATGCCGATGCCCCCGGCCTCATTGGCGAGAGTGATGCGCTCCATCAGCCGTTTATTGACCCACTCGGTATGTTTAAGATCGTTAATATCTTCGACCTGGGCGATAAAATAGATTGGTGTACCGTCGGCGTGGCGCACCAGAGAGACGGTCAGCATCGCCCACACCACATCTCCTTTGCGGGTGTAATAACGTTTTTCCAGCGAATAGCTTTGAATATCGCCGTTAACGAGTTGCTCGAGCTGCTCCAGGTCGCTGTTTAAATCTTCCGGCCAGGTCAACTGCTGGAAAGTGAGTGCGCGAAGCTCGTCCTGGGTATAGCCGAGGAAGCGGCACAGGGCTTTGTTCGCCTGAAGCCACTGCCCTTCGGTGCCAACCAGCGCCATGCCGATAGCGGAATACTCCATGGCGTTGCGAAAACGCTCTTCGCTCTCGGTGATGTGTTTGCGTTCTGAGCGGAACGCGTACATTACCATCGTCATCACGTTCGCTGGCAACAGGATCATCAAAAACGGCATCCAGGCGGCGTTATCAAGCGCATACTGGTGCGGGGTTTCCAGAATCCCGGGGTTGGCGGCGATCAACAGCGAGACCATCATGACCGTGGAGAGGAAAATCAAAAACGCCTCCATGCGCGGCAGACGCACGGCGCTCCACATCAACAACACAATGATGCAGGTAAACGGCCAGGGGAGCCAAAGCATGGACAGACAGCTGAGCGCCAGCGTGACGGCAAGGGTCACCAGCGTTTCCAGTAATAGCCGCGGATCGCGGTGACGCAGTAAATAGTGGGGCTTAAACAGCAGCCCCAGCGGCACCAGGGCCAGCGCGCCGATGGCCTCGGAGAGTACCCAAATAAAGACCGACTCCAGCGGTCGTTCGCCCGGGAAGAACATCAGCAGCAGCAGGGCACCTACCAGCGGCGGCACAACGGCGCTGCCAAACGCGAGTCGTATCCAGTCGTTTAAATTTTGCAGCGGATTGTACATCGGCAGCAGTTTGCGCAGCAGCAGCGCGCCGACGACCGCTTCGATGATATTGATGGTGGTGTAGCCCAGGTTCAGGGCTGTTGGAGGGAACAGGATGCTTGAGGCAAGCACGTTGCCGAGCGAACACACCACCGCGATCCCCGGCCAGAACTTCCCGGCATGACGATAGAACGCCACCATCATCACTGAGGTTGGGAACCACAGCGGTGCCAGCGTCGCCCCGAAACGCGTCAGTTCGAGCGAGAAAAGGGTAAAGATAAAGGTTATCAACCCCAGACTGACGAGATGCAGTAAAGGGCGATTTGGAGCGACTAATACACGCTGGTAGGTTTTATTCATTAGCGCTTCATCCGCAATGCTTTCTCGCCAGGAGCAAGCCCGGACGTCTGTGGTGTTAATCTTACCCATTCTAATACAAACACTTTACAATTCCTGCAGTGGGCGCTCATATTTTGTCATTCTTAAGATATTAAACACTTACGCCGTGGAAAGTTCGCCAGGCCTGCTTTAAATGTAGTCATAAAAATTTGCTATTAGTCAGTTATTGCGCGTTTGTGCACAGCCTGTGCGACTCGCCGTAAGCTTCACTGGTATCGCGGCGCTGAAATCCCTATAATTGCCGCGTTTGACGCCTCAGGCGTCGCCCTTCCAAATTTCCAGGTTAATCAGGTCGCAAAAATTTATGACTGATAAGTCTCATCAGTGCGTCATCGTAGGTATCGCAGGCGCATCTGCATCCGGTAAAAGTTTAATAGCCAGCACGCTTTACCGCGAATTACGTGAACAGGTTGGCGATGAGCACATCGGCGTCATTCCGGAAGACAGTTACTACAAAGACCAAAGCCATCTGTCGATGGAAGAACGCGTTAAAACCAACTATGACCATCCGAACGCGATGGATCACAACCTGCTGTTCCAGCATTTGCAGATGCTCAAACGCGGTAACCCGATTGAACTGCCGGTTTACAGCTACGTGGAACATACCCGCACTCAGCAAACCGTGCACGTTGAGCCGAAAAAAGTCATCATCCTTGAAGGTATTCTGCTGCTTACCGACGCGCGCCTGCGTGAAGAGATGAACTTCTCTATCTTCGTCGACACGCCGCTTGATATTTGCCTGATGCGCCGCATTAAGCGTGACGTCAACGAACGTGGACGTTCAATGGACTCGGTCATGGCACAATATCAGAAAACCGTGCGCCCGATGTTCCTGCAATTTATCGAACCTTCCAAACAGTATGCCGATATTATTGTGCCGCGCGGTGGGAAAAACCGTATTGCCATTGATATTCTGAAGGCAAAGATAAGTCAGTTTTTTGAATAACCCCCGCGAATTGTGTAACGTTCAAAGATAATCTGTTGAGCCCTTCTGCGCGAAAAGCGCAAGGGCTGACGCCGAAAGGAGACCGCGCATGCGTCTGTGTGACCGAGATATAGAAGCCTGGCTGGATGAAGGCCGCCTGTCGATTAACCCGCGTCCGCCGGTAGAACGCATCAACGGTGCGACGGTCGATGTTCGCCTCGGCAACAAATTCCGTACCTTTAGCGGCCATACGGCGGCGTTTATCGATCTCAGCGGACCGAAAGCCGAGGTGAGCGCAGCGCTTGAGCGCGTGATGAGCGAAGAGATTGTGCTGGCCGAAGGCGAAGCATTCTATCTGCATCCGGGCGAACTGGCGCTGGCGGTAACCTATGAATCTGTCACCTTACCGGCGGATCTGGTGGGCTGGCTCGATGGTCGCTCCTCGCTCGCGCGTCTTGGCCTGATGGTTCACGTGACGGCACATCGTATCGATCCGGGCTGGTCCGGCTGTATCGTGCTGGAGTTCTACAACTCCGGTAAGCTGCCGCTGGCGCTGCGTCCGGGGATGCTCATTGGGGCACTGAGTTTTGAACCGCTTTCCGGCCCGGCGGCGCGTCCGTACAACCGCCGTGAAGACGCCAAATATCGCAACCAGCACGGTGCTGTTGCCAGTCGTATTGATAAAGACTAAGTCGATTCAGTCGGATTGAGGATGCCATGAGACGAGTTCTGACAACGCTGATGATCCTGCTGGTGGTGGTCGTCGCCGGCCTCACCGCGTTGGTGCTGTTGGTCAACCCTAACGATTTCCGCGCCTATATGGTGCGGCAGGTCGAAACGCGCAGCGGTTATCAACTGAACCTTGATGGTCCACTGCGCTGGCACGTCTGGCCGCAGCTCAGCATTCTCTCCGGACGTATGTCACTCACCGCGCCGGGTGCCAGCCAGCCGCTGGTTCGTGCTGAGAATATGCGTCTTGATGTCGCGCTGATGCCGCTTTTGTCGCACCAGCTGCAGGTGAAGCAGGTGATGCTCAAGGGCGCAGTGGTACAGCTGACCCCGGCGACGGAAGCCGTGCGGGGCCAGGATGCGCCCGTCGGGCCGAAGGACAACTCGCTGCCCGATGTCGCCGAAGATCGCGGCTGGTCGTTTGATATTGCCAGCCTGCAGGTGGCTGACAGCCTGCTGGTGTTCCAGCGCGCTAACGATGAACTGATTACCGTGCGTGATATCCGTCTGGAGATGGATCAGGACCGGCAGCACAAGGGCACCCTCGATTTCTCCGGTCGCATTACCCGCGATCAGCAGGATACCTCGCTCTCTTTTAGCGCTGACATTGATGGCAGCGATTACCCCCATTCACTGACCGCGAATCTGACGAAGCTGAACTGGCAGATGCAGGGCGCGGACCTTCCTACCCAGGGGATCAGCGGGCAGGGAAGCATGCAAGCGCAGTGGCTGGAAGATGAGAAGAAGCTCAGCTTCAGCAATCTGAAGCTGACCGCTAACGACAGCGCCGTCGCCGGAGATGCCAGCGTCGTACTGGCCGATAAGCCCGAGTGGCTGTTCAATCTGCAGTTCGACAAACTGGATCTGGATAACCTGCTGTCGCAGGGGGCTCCGGAAAATAATAACGGGACGAGCCAGCAGGCGCAGAGCCAGAGCACTCAGCCGCGACCGGTGATTGCCGACAGCAATCAGCAGTCGCCGTACAGTGCGCTGAAGGGCTACCAGGCGATGCTGAACCTGAAAGCAAACCAGGTGTTGTGGCGTGGAATGAACTTTACCAACGTCACCGGCAACCTCAGCAATCAGGCCGGGCTGCTGACCGTGTCTGCACTGCAGGGCGAGCTCGGTGGCGGTAAAATGTCACTGCCCGGCACGCTGGACGCACGTAAGGATACCCCACAGGCGGATTTCCAGCCGAAAATCGATAATATTGAGATTGGAACCATCCTCAAAGCCTTCGATTATCCGATCCAGCTCAGCGGCAAACTCAGCCTGGCGGGCGACTTCAGCGGCAGCAAAATTGACGCCGACGATTTCCGTCGCCACTGGCAGGGCAACGCCCACATCGAGCTGCTGAACTCCCGGGCGGAAGGGCTGAACTTCCAGCAGCTGGTGCAGCAGGCGGTTGAACGCAGCACCAACGTGCAGGCGATGGAAAACCTGGATACCGCCACGACGCTTGATAAAACCTCCGTCGACCTCGAACTCGACAACGGTCAGCTGACGATGAGCAACATGGACGGTCAGTCCTCGCTGCTGGCTGTCACCGGTGGAGGCACCCTGGATCTGGTGAAAGAGCAGGGCGACATGCAGTTTAACGTGCGCGTTACCGATGGCTGGAAAGGCGACAGTAAGCTTGTGGAAACGCTGAAGAAAACCGCCGTTCCGCTGCGTGTTTATGGCCCATGGCAACAGCTGAGCTACAGTCTGCAGGTCGATCAGGTGCTGCGTAAGCAGCTGCAGGATGAGATGAAGCGTCGTCTTAACGACTGGGCAGAGCGTAATCAGGAGAGCCAGGGCGGCAAAGACGTGAAGAAGTTGCTCGATAAGCTTTAATCAGCAGACCAGATAAAAGGGCGGCCACTGGCCGCCCTTTTTGTTTCAGACCTGGTAATCCAGCGCATCTTCGGCCGGCGGGAATATCTGCACCCGCTGCACGCGGTGGTTCTCAACCGCTAACGTTTTCAGCACATAGCCACCGACGTTGACGCTTTCGCCCGGTGTCGGGACGCGCTGCAGATACTCCATCAACAGACCGGCAATGGTGTGGTATTCCCGTTTTTCATCGAGCGGTACCGGGACGTACTGCACCAGATCTTCAAGCGGCATATGGCCGTTGGCCGTCCAGCTGCCGTCTGCATTTTTCTGGATATCGTGGCGGGCATCGGTCTCCTGTGCTTCGTTAGGCAAATTGCCGGCGATGGTTTCCATGACGTCGCTCAGGGTGACAATCCCTTCCACAGACCCAAACTCATCCACCACAAAGGCGAAGTGGGTGCGGGCGTTACGGAACTGCTCGAGTGCGGGCAGCAATGGCAGCGTTTCCGGGAATACCAGCGGCTGGCGTAACAGTACCCGCAGATTGAGAGGCTCGTGGCGCAGCGATTGCTGCAGCAGGTCGTTAACGTGCACCACACCAACCAGCTCTTCATCATGCTCGCCGCCGGTTACCACCAGACGGGTGTGCTGGTTCTTCTCAAGCAGTGCACGGATCTCACTTTCCGGCGCGCTGAGATCGATATGCTCAATATCATGCCTCGAGGTCATAATGCTGCTGACCGTACGCTGGTTGAGGTTCAGCACCCGCTCAATCATTTGCCGCTCTCGTGGGTCAAACAGTTCGCTGTCATCGTGGTCGGCAATCAGCGAAGCGGTTTGCGCATCCAGCTCGGCGTCCTCTTTTTGCCCGCTTAACAGCCGCATCACGGCTTCGGTCGTACGGCTGCGCAGCGACTGATTGGCGGAGAGGAAACGGCGGCGGTTGAACATGGCAAGCTGGTTCAATGCTTCTATCATCACCGAGAAACCAATGGCGGCGTACAGGTACCCCTTCGGAATGTGGAAGCCGAAGCCGTCAGCAATCAGGCTAAAGCCAATCATCAGCAGGAAGCTCAGGCACAGGATTACAATCGTCGGGTGGCTGTTGACGAAGCGGGTCAGCGCTTTGCTGGCAAGCAGCATCAGGGCAATAGCGATGATGACCGCCGCCATCATCACCGCCAGATGGTCAACCATCCCGACGGCGGTGATCACCGAATCCAGTGAAAATACCGCGTCCAGCACCACAATCTGTGCCACCACGGCCCAGAATTTAGCCCCACGCCGCTGGGTGGGGTTCTCGCTGTCTTTTCCTTCGAGCCGTTCGTTAAGCTCTACGGTTGCTTTGAACAACAGGAACAGGCCACCGAACAGCATAATGAGATCGCGGGCGCTGAAGCTAAAGTCCCCGACGCTGAACAGCGGTTGCGTTAATGTCACCAGCCAGGAAATGGAGGCCAGCAGCAGCAGGCGCATCAGCATTGCCAGCATCAGGCCCGTGACGCGTGCGCGGTCCCGCTGGGCGGGGGGCAGTTTTTCCGCGAGGATGGCGATAAACACCAGGTTGTCTATACCTAACACCAGTTCGATGACAATAAGCGTCACCAGACCAGCCCAGATTGAGGGATCTGCTACCCATTCCATATGTGGATTAATGCCTTATGTCTGACCATTATTATCAGTAGTAGATCATGGATAATAGCGGCGCAAATTGCAATCTCTTCTTACGATTATTCTTAATAGCGGATGGCGATAATCCGAAAATATAATCTTATTATTTTCGGGGTTAACGTTTATTTTCTTTAGGATAATAGCCAGGAATTATCTGTATTAGGTTAGATAACGTCTCTTTGTCAATATAAATATAATCCTAAAAACTCAGAAATTAGCGGTTAATATTATTCTTAAAATTTAATTTGTCGGAATTGTTGCCTTGCCTGCTATTGGCTTAGCTGTAACAATTCCAGACGCAATATCGGGATCATTATTTTATTTTCTTTTTTTAGAAGTCTGGGTCGGAAGCCAGGGGCGGTAGCGTGCCTGACGGTGCGGTGAATGGCTGAGATTATTCTGTCAATAGCCTGCGAGTAAACAGGCTCTCTTTTAGGATAGATGCCAATTATATTACGTTTCGATTAAATGCATCCTGCGGTTCGGGATAATGGGCTGGGACGTTTTATTTAATTCGAACAGGATAATTTTTTCTGCCATAGTGATAAATAATCAATGATGAATTGCAAACCAAAATTGATACCTTTGCTGGTGTCGGTAACCCTTATGAGCGGTTGCACGGTCTTTCCGGGCAGTAATATGTCGACCTTCGGTAAAGACGTTATCAAGCAGCAAGATGCAGACTTTGATATCGACCGAATGGTGAATGTTTATCCGCTGACCCCGCGACTGGTTGAGCAATTACGGCCACGGCCGAATGTGGCGCAACCCAATGCCTCGCTGGATCAGGAGTTAAACAATTACCAGTATCGGGTTGGCCCGGGAGATGTTCTGAACGTTACGGTCTGGGATCACCCGGAACTGACGACGCCGGCGGGGCAGTATCGTAGCTCCAGTGATACCGGGAACTGGGTCCAGCCAGACGGCACTATTTTCTACCCCTATGTCGGCAAAGTGAAAGTGGTCGGCAAAACCCTGTCGGAAATTCGTTCTGACATTACCTCACGGCTGGCGGCCTATATTAGCGATCCGCAGGTCGATGTGAACGTGGCCGCGTTCCGCTCACAGAAAGCCTACGTTTCCGGACAGGTCAACAAATCCGGGCAACAGGCGATCACCAACGTACCGCTGACCATTCTTGATGCGATAAATGCCGCAGGTGGCATGACCGATGCTGCCGACTGGCGCAACGTGGTGCTGACGCACAACGGTCGCGAGCAGCGGGTTTCTCTGCAGGCGCTGATGCAAAACGGCGATCTCAGCCAGAACCGTCTGCTCTATCCGGGCGATATCCTCTTTGTGCCGCGCAATGACGACCTGAAAGTCTTCGTGATGGGTGAAGTGAAGAAGCAGAGCACCCTCAAAATGGACTTCAGCGGTATGACGCTGACCGAAGCGCTGGGCCAGGCGGAAGGTCTCGACCTGACTTCGTCGAACGCCAGCGGCATTTTCGTTATCCGTCCGCTGCAGAAAGACAAGTCCGGCAAGATTGCCAGCGTTTATCAGCTTGATATGTCTGATGCGACTTCGCTTGTGATGGCGACCAACTTCGAGCTGCAGCCGTACGACGTGGTGTATGTGACAACCGCGCCAGTCACGCGCTGGAACCGTCTGATTAACCAACTTCTGCCAACCATCAGTAGCGTGCGTTACATGACGGATACGGCAAAAGACATCCATACGTGGTGATGCGCATGTTTAACAAAATTCTTGTGGTCTGTGTGGGGAACGTATGTCGCTCCCCAACCGCTGAGCGTTTGCTGAAAAACTACCATCCGGATCTTACCGTGGAGTCTGCAGGTCTTGGGGCGCTGGTCGGTAAAGGCGCCGATGACGCCGCCGCCCGCGTTGCGGCGGAGCACAACATTTCGCTCGACGGGCATTGTGCGCGGCAGATCTCGGGCAGCATGTGCCGGGATTACGACCTTATCCTCGCGATGGAAAGGCGTCATATCTCCCGACTGTGTGAAATTGCCCCGGAGATGCGGGGCAAAGTGATGCTGTTTGGTCACTGGGATAACGAGCGAGAGATCCCCGATCCGTACCGCAAAAGCCGGGACGCTTTTGAAGCGGTGTATCAGTTAATTGAACGGTCTGCCCGCCAGTGGGCAAAGGCTCTCAACGCTCAGCAGGGATAATAATGACAGAGAAAATGAAACCTTCTGCATCGCAGGCGACCGGGAGCGATGAGATTGATATCGGCCGTCTCATCGGCACCGTCGTGGAGGCCAAATGGCTGGTGCTGGGCGTCACCGCCGTATTCGGTCTTGCGGCAGTAATCTATGCCCTGTTCGCAACCCCCATCTACAGCGCCGATGCGCTGGTGCAAATTGAACAAAACAGCGGCAGTTCTTTGGTGCAGGATCTGAATTCTGCCCTTAACAGCAAACCTCCCGCCTCGGCCTCGGAAATTCAGCTCATTCAGTCGCGCATGGTGTTAGGCAAAACCGTCGAAGACCTGAACCTGGATATCGCGGTGAATAAAAACACCTTCCCGATCCTGGGGGCAGGGTGGGATCGCCTGATGGGTCGTAAAGACGACTATGTGCGGATTGAAACGTTCAATCGTCCCGAGAGCATGAAGGAGCAGGAGTTTACCCTTGAGGTGCTGGGGCCGAAATCCTATCGCCTGACCACCGACGACGGCTTCAGCGCCCGTGGTGAAACCGGGAAACTGCTAAGCCGAGGCGGCGTCAGCATGATGGTTCACAGCATTCATGCCCAAACCGGAGATGCCTTCACCGTCACCAAATATTCGACGCTTGCGATGATCAATCGCCTGCAGGATAACCTGATGGTGACCGAGAATGGCAAAGACACTGGCGTACTGAGCCTGACCTTTACCGGAGAAGACCGTAACAAAATTCGGCTGATCCTCAACAGCATCACGCAAAACTACCTGGCGCAGAACGTGGCGCGTAAATCGGAAGAGGCGGCGAAAAGCCTGGCGTTTCTCGCTCAGCAGTTGCCGCAGGTCCGTAGCACCCTCGATACCGCAGAGAACAAGCTCAACAGCTATCGTCAGCAGAAAGACTCCGTTGACCTGCAGCTGGAAGCGAAATCGGTGCTCGACTCCATGGTTAACATTGACGCCCAGCTGAACGAACTGACCTTCAAAGAGGCGGAGATCTCCAAACTCTTCACCAAACGTCACCCGGCCTACCGCACGCTGCTGGAAAAACGCCAGGCGCTGGAGGACGAGAAGAGCAACCTCAACAAGCGCGTCACCGCGATGCCGAAAACCCAGCAGGAAGTGGTACGTCTGACCCGTGACGTAGAGTCCGGCCAGCAGGTGTATATGCAGCTGCTGAACCGCCAACAGGAGCTGAAAATCCAGCAGGCGAGCACCGTCGGTAACGTGCGTATCGTCGACCACGCCATCTCGCAGCCAGGCGTGCTGAAGCCGAAGCGAGCGCTGATCATTCTCGGCGGTCTGATCCTTGGCCTGATGCTCGCCATTGTTGGTGTACTGCTGCGCTCGCTGCTTAACCGTGGTATCGAAACCCCGCAGGCGCTGGAAGACAGAGGCATCAGCGTTTACGCCAGCATTCCGCTTTCCGAATGGCAAAAAGCCAGCGACAACATCAAAAGCGTCCGCGGCGTCAAACGCTTCAAGCAAAGTCAGCTGCTGGCGCTGGGTAACCCGGCTGACCTTGCCATCGAAGCGATACGCAGCCTGCGTACCAGTCTGCACTTCGCCATGATGCAGGCACAAAACAACGTGCTGATGCTCTCGGGCGTGAGCCCGTCGATCGGTAAGACGTTTGTCTGTGCCAACCTGGCGGCGGTGGTGAGTCAGACCCACAAGCGTGTACTGCTTATCGACTGCGATATGCGTAAGGGGTACACCCATGAGCTGCTGGGGACCAACAACGAAAACGGTCTGTCAGACATCCTGGTCGGAAAAGCGGAGATTGAAAACTGCGCCAAGAAAACGACCATCGAGAATTTCGACCTGGTGCCGCGCGGTCAGGTACCGCCAAACCCGTCGGAACTGCTGATGGGCGAACGCTTCGGCGAGCTGGTTAACTGGGCCAGCAGCCGCTATGACCTGGTACTGATTGATACCCCGCCAATTCTGGCGGTGACCGATGCTGCCATCGTGGGCCGCATGGCGGGTACGACGTTGATGGTGGTGCGCTACGGGGTGAACACCATGAATGAAGTGGAAGCGAGCCTCAGCCGGTTCGAACAGAACGGCATCGACGTGCGTGGGGTCATTCTTAACTCCATCTTCCGCCGCGCCAACGGGTACCAGGACTTCGGTTACTACGAGTACCACTACAAGTCAGACAGTAAATAATGAGTTCGGTGAAAATCATGACCAACGATCGTCCGCTTATTTCCATCTATATGCCGACATGGAACCGGCAGCAGCTGGCCATTCGTGCGATAAAATCGGTGCTGCGTCAGGATTACCCGCACTGGGAAATGCTGATTGTAGACGATTGCTCGCCGGCCTTTGAAGAGCTGATGCAGTATGTACAAAGTCTGGGAGATGCGCGTGTTAGCTATACGCGCAACGCGGTGAATTCCGGTGCCTGCACCGTGCGTAATCAGGCAATCGGCCAGGCACGGGGCGAATTTATTACCGGAATCGATGATGACGACGAGTGGACGCCCAACCGCCTGTCGTCGTTTCTGGCACACCGTGCGAAACTTGCCGACCACTCGTTCCTCTACGCCAACGACTACGTGTGTGAAGGGCAGGTGTACGCGCAGCCTTCAAGCCTGCCGCTGTACCCCAAACGCCCGTTTACCCGTGAGCGATTCTATAAAAAGAACATCGTGGGTAATCAGGTCTTCTCGCGGGCGGAGTGCTTCAAAAACTGCCTGTTCGACCCCAATCTTGCTGCGGCTCAGGACTATGACGTCTTTCTGCGCATGGTGGAGACATGGGGCGATCCGTGGAAGGTGGAAGATGCCACGCAGGTGCTGCACGTCAACCATGGCGGGGTGCGTATCACTCAGTCGACGCGCAAATTCTCGGGCTATTACCGTTTCTACCGTAAGCATAAAGCCAGGTTCGATCGCGCAAGCCAGAAGTATCAGCTGTTTTCGCTGTACGTCATTCGCAATAAGAAAATGTCATGGCGTACGCAGATGACGCTGCTGTCGTTGCGAAATGGTAAGCGCATGATCGACGCGCTGCGGGGGCGGGCATGAATATTCTGCAATTTAACGTTCGCCTCGCGGAGGGGGGGGCGGCAGGTGTCGCGCTGGATCTGCACCAGCGCGCGCTGCAGCAGGGGCTCAACTCGCGCTTTGTCTATGGCTATGGCAAAGGCGGGAAGAAGAGCGTCAGCCATGAACGCTACCCTAATGTGATTAAGCATACGGCCCGCGCCACGTCGATGGCGAATCTGGCGCTGTTTCGTCTCTTTAACCGGGATGTTTTCGGCAACCTGAACGGGCTGTATCACACTATTACTCGTATTCCTGAGCCGGTGGTGTTGCATTTTCATGTGCTGCACAGCTACTGGCTTAACCTCGAAGAGGTGGTGACGTTCTGTGAGAGAGTGAAGGCGCACAAGCCAGATGTCACCTTCGTCTGGACGCTGCACGATCACTGGAGCATCACCGGGCGCTGCGCGTTTCTCGACGGCTGCGACGGCTGGAAAACCGGCTGCCGGAAGTGCCCGACGCTCACGAACTACCCGCCGGTGAAGGTGGATCGCGCCCGCTCGCTGGTGGCGGAAAAACGTCAACTTTTTCGCAGTATGCTGGCGCTGGGATGCCAGTTTATTTCCCCCAGCCAGCACGTTGCCAGCGATTTCAACAGCCTGTATGGGGAAGGGCGCTGCCGGATAATCAACAACGGCATCGATGTGGCGACCGAAGAAATTCTTCAGGCACTGGTTCCGGCGGTGCCGGCTGAGGGTAAACCAAAGATCGCCGTGGTGGCGCATGACCTGCGCTACGACGGTAAAACCAATCAGCAGCTGGTGCAAAACATCATCGCCCTCGGCGATGCGGTAGAAGTACACACTTTCGGTAAGTTCTCACCGTTTAGCGGCGACAACGTGATTAACCACGGTTATCTCACCGACAAGCGCCAGTTGATGAATGAGCTGAATCCGCTCGACGCCCTGTTGTTCACCTCAAGGGTGGATAACTACCCGCTGATCCTCTGCGAAGCGCTGTCGATCGGTCTGCCGGTGATTGCCACACACAGCGACGCCGCGCAGGAAGTGCTGCAAAAATCGGGCGGAAAAACCTTTTCAACCGACGAAGTGATGCAGCTGGTGATGCTGCCGAAAGCGGCGCTGGCGCAGGCGGTATTTGGCGACTCGCTGCAGGCCTTCCGTGAGCGAAGCCGCGTGGCCTACAGCGGGCAACAAATGCTGGAGGAGTATGTCTCGTTCTATCAAAGTCTGTAGCTATCTGCTGCTGCCGCTGATTTATCTGCTGGTTAACGTCAAGCTGGCACAGCTGGGGGAGAGCTTCCCGATTTCCATCGTGACGTTTTTACCCCTGTTACTGCTGCTCTATGTCGACAGAATTAGCGTCAAGAAGCTGATGATAGCGCTGGGGGTTGGGGCGGGTCTGACGGCGTATAACTATCTGTTCGGCCAGTCGCTGGATGCCAGTAAGTACGTCACCTCCACCATGCTTTTTATCTACATCGTGATTATTCTCGGCATGGTGTGGAGCATTCGCTTTAAGACCGTATCACCGCATAACTATCGCAAGCTGATGTGTGCGTTTAATCTGGTGGTCGGGATTGTGGTACTGCTGGCGGCGGCAGAAATGGCGCAGATTATCCTCAGCGGCGGCAGTAGCTTAATGGAGATAATTTCGAAATATCTCATATACAGTAACAGCTATGTTCTGAACTTTATCAAGTTCGGCGGAAGGCGAACCACTGCACTTTATTTCGAGCCTGCTTTCTTTGCTCTGGCATTAATCTCAATTTGGCTTTGTATCAAACAGTTTGGTATCAAAACCCCAAAAACAGATGTTATGATTCTGGCAGGGATAGTTCTCTCAGGATCGTTTTCCGGGGTGATGACGTTTATCCTGTTTTATTTACTGGAGTGGGCATTTCAGTATCTGAACAAAGAAGCCATCCGCAAAAAGTTGCCGTTAGCGATTATTTCTCTTGCGGTATTTATGGTGGGAATGATCTTCGCTTTCCCTTATATCTCAGCGCGGCTGGGCGATTTGGGTGAGGAAGGCTCGTCATCCTATTACCGAATTATCGGTCCGTTGGTCATGGTCTGGAGTTCTTTAAGCCACGTAGACGGCGTTGTGCGTTTTGGTTCGCTTTACGAATATGTTGCATCATTCGGAATCTTTAACGGTGCTGATGTCGGTAAAACAATAGATAATGGTTTGTATCTGCTGATTATTTATTTTTCATGGTTCGCGGTATTCGGAACGATATGGTTCATGGCCAAAATTGGTCGAATGATGGTTCATGCGTTTGGTAATAACCAGAACTACGGTGTGCAGTTGTACCTTTTTACACCCGTGTCGCTCTTTTTTACCGGCTCAATATTTAGTCCGGAATATGCGTTCTTAATTGTCTGTCCGTTTATTCTGCGCAAGGCGTTGAATATCGTACACTAAGTATCAAGTGGGGATGAATATGTTGTTAAGCATTATTACCGTTGCATTTCGCAATTATGACGGTGTGGTGAAAACAAAAGCCTCACTGGCGCATCTGGCAGGCGATCCCGGGCTGGAGTTTGAATGGATTGTGGTGGATGGTGGCTCACAGGACGGGACGGCGGAGTATCTGCAAAAACTGAACGGAGAGCACCAGTTACGCTACGTCAGCGAGCCGGACAGCGGCCTGTATGATGCGATGAATAAAGGCATCAACATGGCGCGCGGACGCTTTGCCATCTTCCTGAACTCCGGCGATGTTTTTCATCAGGACGTGGCGCAGTTTGTTCGTCAGCTGGCAGAAAAACCGGATAACGCGATGTATATCGGTGATGCACTGCTGGACTTTGGCGATGGCAATAAAGCCCGCCGCACCGCCAAGCCCGGCTGGTATATTTACCATAGCCTGCCGGCAAGCCATCAGGCTATCTTCTTTCCATTACAAGGACTGAAGCAACATCCGTATGATCTGCAATATCGCGTGTCCTCGGATTATGCCCTGGCGGCGCGTTTATTTAAGGCCGGTTTCACGTTTAAGCGTATCAATGGTCTGGTATCCGAATTTTCGATGGGCGGTGTATCGACGACGAATAATCTGGAGTTATGCCGGGATGCAAAAAACGTGCAGCGCAATATTTTACGTCTGCCGAAGCTGGTGACGGAATTGTCTTATTTATTTCGCCTGCGCACCACCGGCAAAACGAAGTCCTTATATAACAAATCCTGAATATAAGGAAACACCATGCAGGAATTAAACGGATTCTCGGTGCCAAAAGGGTTCCGGGGCGCTAACGGTATTAAGGTGCAGTTATGGTGGGCGGTGCAGGCCACGTTATTTGCCTGGTCGCCACAAATTCTCTACCGCTGGCGTGCCTTTTTATTACGCCTGTTTGGCGCAAAAATAGGAAAAAACGTAGTTATTCGGCCTTCGGTAAAAATTACCTATCCGTGGAAATTAACCATCGGGGATTACGCCTGGGTCGGCGATGACGCCGTGCTGTATACCCTGGGTGAAATTCATATTGGGGCGAACGCCGTCGTATCACAGAAGTGTTATTTGTGTACCGGTAGTCATGATTATCAGAGTGCGCATTTTGATATTAACGCCACGCCTGTTGTGGTGGGGGAAAAATGCTGGCTGGCGACGGATGTTTTCGTCGCCCCGGGCGTGACTATCGGTGATGGCACCGTCGTTGGCGCCCGCAGCAGCGTATTTAAGTCGCTACCGGCAAATACAATTTGTCGTGGCAACCCGGCAGTGGTAACGCGCGAGCGCGTTGAAACAGCGTTATAAAACAGAGGAATATAAACATGTCAAAAGTCGCTCTCATCACCGGCGTAACCGGGCAGGATGGTTCATACCTGGCAGAACTGCTGCTGGAAAAAGGCTATGAAGTTCACGGCATTAAGCGTCGTGCCTCTTCCTTCAACACCGAGCGTGTGGATCACATTTATCAGGATCCGCACAGCAGCAACCCGAAATTCCACCTGCACTACGGCGACCTGACGGACACCTCCAACCTGACCCGTATTCTGCAGGAAGTGCAGCCGGATGAGGTGTACAACCTGGGCGCAATGAGCCACGTGGCCGTCTCCTTCGAATCCCCGGAATATACCGCCGACGTTGATGCCATGGGCACGCTGCGTTTGCTGGAAGCCATTCGCTTCCTCGGCCTTGAGAAGAAAACCCGTTTCTATCAGGCATCGACCTCTGAGCTGTATGGTCTGGTGCAGGAAATCCCGCAGAAAGAGACCACCCCGTTCTACCCGCGTTCACCGTATGCGGTGGCGAAGCTGTACGCCTACTGGATAACCGTTAACTACCGCGAATCCTACGGTATGTACGCCTGTAACGGCATTCTGTTCAACCACGAGTCGCCGCGCCGTGGTGAAACCTTCGTGACCCGCAAAATTACCCGCGCTATTGCTAACATCGCCCAGGGCCTGGAATCCTGCCTGCACCTCGGCAACATGGACTCTCTGCGCGACTGGGGCCATGCCAAAGACTACGTCAAAATGCAGTGGATGATGCTGCAGCAGGAGCAGCCGGAAGACTTCGTGATTGCCACCGGCGTGCAGTACTCGGTGCGTCAGTTCGTTGAAATGGCGGCAGCACAGCTGGGCATCAAGCTGCGCTTTGAAGGCACCGGCGTGGAAGAGAAGGGGATTGTGGTCTCCGTCACCGGTCACGATGCACCTGGGGTGAAACCCGGCGACGTTATTGTGGAAGTTGACCCGCGCTACTTCCGTCCGGCAGAAGTGGAAACCCTGTTGGGCGATCCTTCCCGTGCCCATGAGAAGCTGGGCTGGAAGCCGGAAATCACCCTGCAGGAGATGGTCTCTGAAATGGTCGCCAAAGATCTGGAAGCCGCGAAGAAGCACTCGCTGCTGAAGTCCCACGGTTACGAGGTGGCCATCGCGCTGGAGTCCTGAACCATGAAAAAACAGCGTATTTTCGTGGCGGGCCACCGGGGAATGGTGGGCTCAGCCATTGTTCGGCAACTGGAGCCGCGTGAAAACGTGGAGCTGGTACTGCGTACCCGCGACCAGCTCAACCTGCTGGACAGCCGGGCGGTGAATGATTTCTTTGCCGCCGAGCGTATCGATCAGGTGTATCTGGCGGCGGCGAAAGTGGGCGGTATTGTCGCCAACAACAGCTTCCCGGCGGAATTCATCTTCGAGAACATGATGATTGAGAGCAACATCATTCACGCGGCACATGTGCACAACGTGAACAAGCTGCTGTTCCTCGGTTCATCCTGCATCTATCCGAAAATGGCGAAGCAGCCGATGGCGGAAAGCGAGCTGCTGCAGGGCAGCCTCGAACCGACCAACGAGCCGTACGCCATCGCCAAGATTGCCGGTATCAAACTGTGTGAGTCTTACAACCGCCAGTATGGTCGTGATTACCGCTCGGTCATGCCGACCAACCTGTACGGCCCGAACGATAATTTTCACCCGAGCAACTCGCACGTGATCCCGGCGCTGCTGCGTCGCTTTCACGAGGCGGCCCAGAGCAACGCACCAGAGGTGGTGGTGTGGGGCAGCGGTACGCCGATGCGTGAGTTCCTCCACGTAGACGACATGGCGGCCGCCAGCATCCACGTGATGGAGCTGGACCGCGATATCTGGCAGGAATTCACCCAGCCGATGCTGTCGCACATTAACGTCGGTACCGGGGTGGATTGCACCATCCGCGAACTGGCGCACACCCTGGCAAAAGTGGTGGGTTTCCAGGGGGAAGTGGTGTTTGACGCCAGTAAACCGGATGGCACTCCGCGTAAGCTGCTTGACGTCTCTCGCCTGCATCAGCTCGGCTGGTACCACGAAGTGACGCTGGAGGCCGGGCTTGCCAGCACCTACCAGTGGTTCCTCGCCAATCAGCAGCGTTTCCGGGGGTAACCATGTTTCTGAAGCATGAAGATTTTGCCACCGTAGTACGTTCAACGCCGCTGATCTCCCTGGATCTCATCGTCGAGAACGCGCGTGGAGAATTTCTGCTCGGGAAACGCAACAACCGTCCGGCGCAGGGCTACTGGTTTGTGCCGGGCGGACGCGTGCAGAAGGACGAAACGCTGGCGGACGCCTTTGTACGACTGACGCAGGCCGAGCTCGGCCTGTCGCTACCGCTTTCTGCTGGCGCATTCTATGGCGTCTGGCAGCATTTTTACGACGATAACTTCTCGGGCGACGATTTCAGTACTCACTATGTGGTGCTGGGCTTTCGCCTGCAGGTCGATGAACAACAGCTTGCGCTTCCGGATAGTCAGCACAACGATTATCGCTGGCTGACGCCTGAGCAGCTGTTGGCGACCGATAACGTCCACGACAACAGCCGCGCTTACTTTCTTCGGGAGCGTTTCGCTGGAGTACCAGGCTTATGAAAATTCTGGTCTATGGCATTAACTACTCGCCGGAGCTGACCGGCATCGGCAAATACACCGGTGAGATGGTGGAGTGGATGGCGCGCCAGGGGCACGAAGTGCGGGTTATTACCGCACCGCCGTACTACCCGGAGTGGAAGGTGGGGGAACGTTACTCCTCCTGGCGCTACTGCCGGGAAGAGGGCGATGCCACCGTCTGGCGATGCCCGCTGTATGTTCCAAAACAGCCTTCTACGCTGAAGCGCTTATTGCATCTTGGCAGTTTTGCGCTCAGTAGTTTCTTCCCGCTGATGGCCCAGCGCCGCTGGAAGCCGGACACCATCATTGGCGTGGTGCCGACGCTGTTCTGCACGCCGGGTATGCGCCTGCTCGCGAAGCTCTCCGGTGCCCGCACGCTGCTGCATATTCAGGATTATGAAGTGGACGCCATGCTCGGCCTGGGGATGGCGGGGCAGGGCAAGGGCGGAAAAGTGGCGAAGCTCGCCAGCGCCTTTGAGCGCAGCGGTTTGCTGAACGTCGATAACGTCTCCACGATTTCGCGCTCGATGATGAACAAAGCGCGGGAGAAAGGCGTGGCAGCGGAGAAGGTGATTTTCTTCCCCAACTGGTCGGAGACAGAACGTTTTCGCGACGTCAGTGCGACCCAGACGGTGGTGCTGCGCGAACAGCTGGGGTTGCCTGCGGATAAAAAGCTGCTGCTTTACTCCGGTAACATCGGCGAAAAGCAGGGGCTGGAGAATGTGATTGAAGTGGCGAAGCTGCACCAGAATGAGCCGTGGCTGTTCGTCATCGTCGGCCAGGGCGGTGGCAAAGCGCGGCTGGAAAAACTGGCCGCCAGCTACGAATTAACCAACGTCCGCTTTCTGCCGCTGCAGCCTTATGAAGCGCTGCCGGCGCTGCTCAGAATGGCTGACTGCCATCTGGTTATCCAGAAACGCGGTGCCGCGGATGCGGTGCTGCCCTCAAAGCTCACCAATATTCTGGCGGTGGGGGGAAATGCGCTTATCACCGCCGAAGCCAATACCGAATTAGGCCAGCTGTGCCGCGAGGTGCCGGGCATCGCCGTGTGCGTCGAGCCGGAATCGGTTCCGGCGCTGAGCGAAGGGATTAGCGCCGTCCTGGCGATGCCCAAAGAGAACCGTCAGGCACGCGAATATGCCGAGCGAACGCTCGAGAAAGAGAACGTGCTGAGTCAGTTTATTACCGCTATTTCTTCACACAACGAGTCGGGGTTAACAACATGAGTCAAGCGCAACTTTACCCGGTAGTGATGGCCGGTGGCTCCGGCAGCCGTTTGTGGCCGCTGTCCCGGGTGCTCTATCCGAAACAATTTCTCTGCCTGAAGGGCGACCTTACCATGCTGCAGGCGACCATTCATCGTCTGAACGGCGTGCAGTGCGAAAGCCCGGTGGTTATCTGCAATGAGCAGCACCGTTTTATCGTGGCGGAGCAGCTGCGCAAGCTTAATAAACTGACCGAGAATATTATCCTGGAGCCCGCCGGGCGTAACACCGCGCCGGCTATCGCGCTGGCGGCTATGGCGGCGGTGCGTCAGTCGCCGGATACCGATCCGCTGATGCTGGTGCTGGCGGCCGACCACGTGATTCAGGATGAAGAAGCGTTTCGCCGCGCGGTGCTTGACGCCATCCCCCACGCCGAAAACGGCAAGCTGGTGACGTTCGGCATTGTGCCGACGCTTCCGGAAACCGGCTACGGCTACATTCGCCGTGGTGAGGCCGTCTCCACTGCACAGGATACGCAGGCCTTCCAGGTGGCGCAGTTTGTTGAGAAACCGAACCTTGATACCGCCCAGGCGTACGTTGCCAGCGGTGAATACTACTGGAACAGCGGCATGTTCCTGTTCCGCGCCGGACGCTACCTTGAAGAGCTGAATAAATTCCGTCCGGACATCTACGGTGCCTGTGAACAGGCGATGGCGGTGGTTGACCCGGATCTCGACTTCATTCGCGTTGATGAAGCGGCGTTTCTCGCCTGCCCGGAGGAGTCCGTGGACTATGCGGTGATGGAGCGTACCGCCGACGCGGTGGTGGTGCCGATGGATGCGGGCTGGAGCGACGTTGGCTCCTGGTCTTCTCTGTGGGAAATCAGCCATCACACCGCGGAGGGCAATGTGCACCACGGCGACGTTATCAGCCATAAAACCGAGAACAGCTACGTGTACGCGGAATCGGGACTGGTGACCACCGTCGGGGTTAAGGATCTGGTCGTCGTCCAGACCAAAGACGCGGTGCTGATTGCCGACCGACACGCCGTTCAGGACGTAAAAAAAGTGGTTGAGCGCATCAAAGCTGATGGTCGCCATGAGCACCATATTCACCGCGAAGTATATCGCCCGTGGGGCAAGTATGACTCCATCGACGCCGGTGACCGCTACCAGGTGAAGCGCATCACCGTGAAGCCTGGCGAAGGGCTTTCGCTGCAGATGCACCACCATCGTGCGGAGCACTGGATTGTGGTGGCGGGCACCGCCAAAGTCACCATCAACGACGATATTACGCTGCTCGGTGAAAACGAGTCGGTGTATATCCCGCTTGGCGCCACCCACTGCCTGGAAAACCCCGGCAAGATCCCGCTCGACCTGATTGAGGTACGCTCCGGCTCCTATCTCGAAGAGGACGATGTCGTGCGCTTTGCCGACAGATACGGACGCGTGTAAGCACTACCCGGGTAAAAAAACAACCAACAAAAAATGGCCTTGCATGGTCAGGGCCTCCTGTTGCCTGAAAAAGGGTAAATCATGACAAAACTGACCTGTTTTAAAGCGTATGACATTCGCGGTCGACTGGGCGACGAGCTGAATGAAGATATTGCCTGGCGCATTGGCCGGGCCTATGGCGAATACCTGAAACCGAAGACCATCGTCCTGGGCGGCGACGTGCGCCTCACCAGCGAAGCGCTGAAGATGGCGCTGGCGAAGGGCCTGCGCGACGCGGGCGTTGATGTGCTGGATATCGGACTCTCCGGTACGGAGGAGATTTACTTCGCCACCTTCCACCTCGGCGTGGACGGCGGCATTGAAGTGACCGCCAGCCACAATCCGATGGACTACAACGGCATGAAGCTGGTGCGAGAAGGCGCCCGCCCGATAAGCGGCGACACCGGGCTGCGCGACGTACAGCGTCTGGCGGAGGCCAATGACTTCCCGGCTGTGGAGCCGTCGCAGCGCGGCGGTTATCAGAAAATCGACCTGCGCGAGGCGTATCTCGACCATCTGCTTGGCTACATCGACGTGAAAAACCTCAGGCCGCTGAAGTTGGTTATCAACTCCGGTAACGGCGCGGCGGGCCCGGTGGTGGATGCGCTGGAAGCGCGTTTTAAGGCGCTGAACGTGCCGGTCACCTTCATCAAAGTGCACAACACCCCTGACGGCAACTTCCCGAACGGTATTCCAAACCCGCTGCTGCCGGAGTGCCGGGCCGACACCCGCCATGCGGTCATTGAACACGGCGCCGACATGGGGATTGCCTTCGACGGCGATTTCGACCGCTGCTTCCTGTTCGATGAAACCGGACAGTTCATCGAAGGCTACTACATCGTTGGTCTGCTGGCGGAGGCGTTCCTCGAGCGCAACCCGGGGGCGAAAATTATTCATGACCCGCGTTTATCGTGGAACACCGTGGACGTGGTGAGCGCCGCAGGCGGTACGCCGGTGATGTCGAAAACCGGTCACGCTTTCATTAAGGAGCGCATGCGTCAGGAAGATGCGATTTACGGCGGCGAGATGAGCGCTCATCACTACTTCCGCGATTTTGCTTACTGCGACAGCGGGATGATCCCGTGGCTGCTGGTGGCTGAACTGCTGTGCCTGCGCGGTAAAACGCTGGGTGAGCTGGTGTGTGACCGCATGGCCGCCTTCCCGGCGAGCGGCGAAATCAACAGCAAGCTAGCGGAACCGGCGACCGCCATCGCCCGGGTGGCGGAACATTTTGCCAGCCACGCGCTGGAGGTCGACAACACCGATGGTATCAGCATGGCCTGGGCCGACTGGCGCTTTAACCTGCGCTCGTCGAATACCGAGCCGGTGGTGCGCCTGAACGTGGAGTCTCGCGGCGACCCGGCGCTGATGGAAGCGCGCACCCGGGACATTCTGGCACTGCTGAATCAGTAATACCTTTCCCCTCTCCGTGAGGCGAGGGGAAGTCAACTAACACAGGAACAACGATGACGACTCTAAGAAAGCGCGAACGAGCCAAAACGAATGCATCGTTAATCTCAATAGTGCAACGGTTCTCCGACATCACCATCATGCTGGGCGGCATGTGGCTGGTGTGCCGGAGCGTTGGCTTACCTTTTTTGTACCTGCATCTGCTGATGGCGCTGATAACGCTGGTGGTGTTTCAGATGATTGGCGGGCTGACCGATTTTTACCGCTCCTGGCGTGGAGTGCGTATGGCAACGGAGCTGCAGCTGCTGTTGCAGAACTGGACCCTGAGCCTGGTTTTCAGCGCCGGACTGCTGGCGTTCAACGATGATTTTAACGACAGCGCGCTGCTCTGGTTGATGTGGTATCTGGTGTCGAGCGTCGGCATGGTTGCCAGCCGTTCGTTGATCCGTTCGCTCGCCGGCTGGCTGCGTAATCAGGGTTACAACACTCGCCGCGTGGCGGTAGCCGGAGATTTACCCGCCGGGCAGGCGCTGCTCGACAGCTTTCGCAACCAGCCGTGGCTTGGCTACGAAGTGATGGGGACCTATCACGATGAACCGCCAGCACACGCCCAGGCGCAGTGGGCGGGGGATTATCAACAACTGCTCGACGACGCCCGTGGCGGCAAGATCCATAACGTCTATATCGCGATGGCGATGCGCGAAGAAACCTGCATCAAACGCCTGGTGAGTGACCTCGCCGATACCACCTGTTCGGTACTGCTGATCCCCGATGTTTTTACCTTCAATATTCTCCATTCGCGCACCGAAGAGGTGAACGGCGTACCAGTGGTGCCGTTGTATGACACCCCGCTATCGGGCATTAACCGGGTGATTAAACGCCTGGAAGACATCGTGCTCTCCTCGCTGATTTTGCTGCTGATATCTCCGGTGCTCTGTGCGATTGCGCTGGCGGTGAAACTCAACTCGCCGGGTCCGGTCATTTTCCGCCAGACCCGATACGGTATCGACGGCAAGCCCATCAAAGTGTGGAAATTTCGCTCCATGAAAGTGATGGAGAACGACAAGGTGGTGAAGCAGGCGACGCAGAACGATCCGCGCGTCACAAGCGTTGGTAGTTTTCTGCGCCGTACTTCGCTTGATGAACTGCCGCAGTTCATCAATGTGCTGACCGGTGGGATGTCGATAGTTGGCCCGCGGCCGCACGCCGTGGCGCATAACGAACAGTATCGACCGCTCATTGCAGGCTACATGCTGCGCCACAAAGTGAAGCCAGGAATTACCGGCTGGGCGCAGATCAACGGCTGGCGTGGCGAAACCGACACCCTCGAGAAGATGGAAAAACGCGTGGAGTTCGACCTTGAGTACATCCGTGAGTGGAGCTTGTGGTTTGACATCAAGATTGTTTTTCTGACGATTTTCAAAGGCTTTATTGGCAAAACGGCGTATTGAGGTAGCAGGATGAGCCTGAGAGAGAAAACCATCAGCGGGGCAAAGTGGTCGGCGATGGCGACGGTTGCCATTATCGGCCTGGGGCTGGTGCAGATGACGTGGCTGGCGCGCATTTTTGATAGCCACCAGTTTGGTCTTTTGACCGTATCGCTGGTGATTATTGCTCTCGCCGATACGCTGTCTGACTTCGGCATTGCCAACTCTATCATTCAGCGTAAAGCGATAAGTCGCCTTGAACTGACCACGCTCTACTGGCTGAACGTGGGGCTCGGGATTGTGGTGTTTGCGCTGGTGTTTGCCCTGAGCGACACCATTGCTCGGGTACTGCATAACCCGGATCTCGCGCCGCTTATCAAAACGCTGTCTCTGGCTTTTGTGATGATCCCGCACGGGCAGCAGTTCCGCGCGCTGATGCAAAAGGAGCTGGAGTTCAACAAGATTGGCCTGATTGAAACCAGCTCGGTAATGGCGGGCTTTAGCGTGACGGTGGTGAGCGCCTGGTTCTGGCCGTGGGCGATGACCGCGATTCTGGGGTATCTGGTGAATACGGCGGTACGAACGCTGCTGTTTGGCTGGTACGGGCGCAAGATTTATCGTCCGGGCCTGCATTTCTCGCTGGCCTCGGTGGCTTCTAATCTGCGTTTTGGTGCCTGGCTGACCGCCGACAGCATCATTAACTACGTGAACACCAACCTCTCAACGCTGGTGCTGGCGCGCATCCTGGGGGCGGGGGCGGCCGGGGGGTATAACCTCGCCTGGAACGTGGCGGTCGTGCCGCCGATGAAGCTAAACCCGATTATTACCCGAGTGCTGTTCCCGGCCTTCGCCAAAATTCAGGACGATACCGACAAGCTGCGCGTCAATTTTTACAAGCTGCTGTCGATAGTGGGCATTCTTAACTTCCCGGCGCTGCTTGGTCTGATGGTGGTCAGCAATAACTTTGTGCCGCTGGTGTTTGGGGAAAAGTGGGGCAGCATCGTGCCTGTCCTGCAATTGCTGTGCGTGGTTGGGCTGTTACGCTCGGTGGGGAATCCCATTGGCTCGCTGCTGATGGCCAAAGCGCGGGTGGATATCAGTTTCAAATTCAACGTCTTTAAAACGTTCCTGTTTATTCCGGCAATTATTGTCGGCGGGCATCTCGCCGGGGCGCTCGGCGTGACGACAGGCTTCCTGCTGGTACAAATCATCAACACCATTCTGAGCTACTTCGTGATGATAAAACCGGTGCTGGGCTCCAGCTACCGGGATTACATCCTGAGCCTGTGGCTGCCGTTCTGGCTCTCGATACCCACGCTTGTAGTGAGCTATGGGCTAGGCGTCGCACTCGATCAGCATCTGCCGCTGGGCGTGCTGCTGGCCGTGCAAATTGCAGGCGGTATTGCGGCGTTTCTCGCCATGCTGGTGGTCTCGCGCCACCCGCTGGTTGTGGAAATCAAGCGTCAGCTGTGCCGTAACGAAAAAATGAAAACGCTGCTCCGTGCAGGCTAATAAAGAGAAAACTATGAAATTACTCATTCTTGGCAACCATACCTGCGGCAATCGCGGCGACAGCGCTATTCTTCGCGGCCTGCTTGATGCCGTGATGACGCTGGAGCCCGAAGCGGAAGTCGATGTGATGAGCCGCTACCCGGTGAGCTCGTCGTGGCTGCTTGACCGCCCGGTGATGGGGGATCCGCTCTATTCCCAGATGAAACAGCACAACAATGCCGCCGGGGTGATGGGGCGGATCCGTAAAGTGCTGCGTCGGCGCTATCAGCACCAGGTGCTGCTTTCGCGGGTGACCGACAGCGGCAAGCTGCGCAACATTGCGATTGCCCAGGGTTTTACTGATTTCATCCGCCTGCTTTCGGGCTATGACGCCATTGTTCAGGTTGGTGGGTCGTTCTTCGTTGATTTGTACGGCGTATCGCAGTTCGAGCATGCGCTTTGTACGTTCATGGCGAAAAAGCCGCTGTACATGATTGGCCACAGCGTAGGGCCGTTCCAGGAGTCGCAGTTCAACCAACTGGCGAACTATGTCTTCGGCAACTGCAATGCGCTGGTGCTGCGCGAGTCCGTCAGTCTTGAGTTGATGAAGCGCAGCAGCATCGATACCCGTAAGGTGGAGATGGGCGTCGATACCGCTTGGCTGGTGGCGCATCAGGAGCAGGCGTTTGTGCCGAGCTACGCCGTGCAGCACTGGCTCGATCTGATTCAGGCGAAGAAAACCGTGGCCATTACGCTACGCGAGCTGGCTCCGTTCGATAAACGTCTTGGCACCACTCAGGAAGCGTATGAAAAAGCGTTTGCTGAGGTGGTTAACCGCATCACCGAAGAGGGATGTCAGGTCGTTGCGCTGTCGACCTGTACCGGTATCGACAGCTACAACAAAGATGACCGGATGGTCGCGCTGAAGGTGCAAAAACATCTGCGTCACCCGGAGCGCTATCACGTGGTGATGGATGAACTTAACGATCTGGAAATGGGCAAACTCCTTGGCGCCTGCGACCTGACCGTCGGCACGCGCCTGCATTCCGGCATTATCTCGATGAACTTTGGTACCCCGGCTATCGCCATTAACTATGAGCACAAGTCGGCGGGCATCATGCAGCAGTTGGGGATGCCGGAGATGGCAATCGACATCAGGCATCTGCTGGACGGTAGTTTATGCGCGATGGTGAGCGACACGCTGGGCCAGCTTCCGGCCATCAACAGCCGTCTGGCGCAGGCGGTTGCCATCGAGCGCGAGCACGGCATGCAGATGGTGCAGTCGGTACTAAAACGCATTAAGGAGCAGGCATGAAGGTTGGTTTCTTCTTACTGAAATTCCCGCTCTCCTCCGAGACCTTCGTACTCAACCAGATTGTGGCGTTTATCGAGATGGGCTACGAGGTGGAGATAATCGCGCTGCAGAAAGGGGATACCACCAATACTCACGCGGCCTGGCGCCAGTACCAACTGGCGGAGAAAACCCGTTGGCTGATGGAAGAGCCTGATGGTAAAGCCGGAAAGCTTAAACACCGCGCGCTCAGCACGATGCGCGGGTTGCTGCGCGCTTCCACCTGGAAGGCGCTCAACGTCCGCCGCTATGGCGATGAGTCACGTAACCTGATCCTCCCGGCTATCTGCGGGCTGAACCCGCAGCCGCTGGAGGCCGACGTGTTTATTGCACACTTTGGTCCGGCGGGGGTAACGGCAGCAAAGCTGCGTGAGCTTGGGGTAGTGAAAGGCAAAATTGCTACCGTGTTTCACGGCATTGATGTCTCAAGCCGCGCGGTGCTCAGGCATTACACCCCGGAATACCAGCAGCTGTTTCGCCGGGGTGACCTGATGCTGCCGATAAGCAATCTGTGGTCAGAGCGTCTGCAGGGAATGGGCTGCCCGAGCAGCAAAATAGCGGTCTCCAGAATGGGGGTCGATATGGGCAACTTCGCGCTGCGGCCGCTGAAAACGCCTGGCGAAACGCTGCAGATTATCTCCGTGGCGCGGCTCACCGAGAAAAAAGGGCTGCACGTGGCGATTGATGCCTGTCGTCAGCTCAGGGATATGGGGGTGAACTTCCATTACCGGATCCTGGGGATTGGCCCGTGGGAGCGCCGTCTGCGGACGCTTATCGAACAGCACCAGCTTGAGGGAGTGGTCGAGATGCCCGGTTTTAAACCGAGCCACGAGGTGAAAGCGATGCTGGATGCCGCCGACGTATTCCTGCTGCCCTCCATCACCGGTGCGGATGGCGATATGGAAGGTATTCCGGTGGCATTGATGGAGGCGATGGCGGTGGGTATTCCGGTGGTATCCACGCTGCATAGCGGCATTCCGGAGCTGATTGATGCTAACCAGTCGGGCTGGCTGGTGCCTGAGAATGACGCCACGGCGCTCGCCGAACGCCTGTGCACATTTTGCCATATGGATACGCAAACGCTGCGCCCGGTGGTGCAGCGCGCAAGGGAGAAAGTAGAAACCGAATTTAATCAACAGCGCATTAATCAGCAGCTGGCCTCGCTGCTGGGCACGCTGTAAGAGAGAGACATTATGGCTAACAACGTTCTCACGCTGACCCGACGCCGCTTTCTTGCCGCGGGCTCGGCGCTTGCCGCACTCCCTTTGCTTCACAGCTCACTGGCTCGCGCCGCGACCGCTGATGACGGAGCGGATATCCGTACCTTTGTGCGTAACAACGACTGGGTCGCCGCTTTCCGCCAGGCCTTCGACCAGCATGATGTGGTTTCCGTACCCGCCGGGGTGGTGTGCGATACCATCAATACCCGCATCGATATGCCACCGGGCAAAACGCTGCGGGTGGCGGGTGAACTAAAAGGAAGCGGTAAAGGACGTATCGCGCTGCAGGATAACTGCAACATCATCGGGAGTGCCGGCGGGAGCCTGCACAACGTTAACCTCGACGTGCGCGGATCTAACGTGCTTATCGAGGGGCTGAAGATGAGTGGTTTTGGCCCGGTATCGCAGATTTTCATCGGCGGGAAGCAGAACCAGCCTGCCGTGATGCGTAATCTGATAATCAAAGCGCTGACGATCACCCAGGCCAACTACGGCATTCTGCGGCAGGGTTTTCAGAACCAGATGGAAGGGGTCAAAATCGTCAACTGTCACTTCAGCGATCTGCAGGGCGATGCCATCGAATGGAACGTGGCCATCAATGATAAGAACATCCTGATCTCTGACCACGTCATCAACAACATCAACTGCACTAACGGCAATACCAGCTGGGGGATCGGGATTGGGCTTGCGGGCAGTACCTACGATAACGACTACCCCGAACATCAGAGCGTGAAAAACTTCGTGGTGGCAAACATCACCGGCAGCAACTGCCGCCAGCTCGTCCATGTGGAAAACGGCAAGCATTTTATTATTCGTAATATTAAAGCGACGAATATCCTGCCCGAGTTCAGCAAACAGGCGGGGCTTGATAACGCGACGGTGGCGATTTACGGCTGCAATAACTTCGTGATTGATGACGTGCAGATGGTGAACAGCGCCGGGATGCTGATTGGCTACGGCGTTATCCGTGGCGCTTATCTCTCTATTCCGCAGAATTTCCGCCTCAACAACGTGCAACTGGATAACAGTACGCTGCCCTATAAGGTGCGTGGCATTCAGATCTCGGCGGGGAATGCGCCGTCGTTCGTCTCTGTCACCAACCTCAATCTTAAACACGCCTCGCTTGAGATACTCAACAAGCCGCAGCACCTCTTTATGCGCAATATCCATGTGATGCAGGAGGCCAGCCGTGGCCCGGCTTTGAAGCTCAACTTCGACATGCGTCGCGACGTGAGGGGCCGGTTTATGGCGAAGGACGACACCCTGCTGGCGCTGACAAACATTACTGCTGTGAATGAAAACGGTCAGCCGTCGGTGGACATTGACCGGATAGACCAACACGTGGTGAACGCAGAGCAGCTGAATTTTCACTTGCCAGGGCGCTGATTTCCGACGATTCCTGGAAACACTGGTTAACTCTCGGAACAAAGCGGATATTTTACCGCCGCAAGCCAGGTACAATCACAAAACCTACTGGATAAAACGGCTTTAAAGGCTATAATTCTTCAACGATTTACAGGTGGATACGCTAATGGTTAATTTGAAAGCAGTCATTCCGGTAGCAGGTTTGGGCATGCATATGTTGCCCGCCACAAAAGCCATTCCGAAAGAGATGCTGCCGATTGTCGACAAACCAATGATTCAATACATTGTCGATGAAGTTGTTGCTGCAGGAATCAAAGAAATCGTCCTGGTCACCCATGCCTCCAAGAATGCGGTGGAAAACCACTTCGACACCTCCTACGAACTTGAGTCACTGCTTGAACAGCGCGTGAAGCGCCAGCTGCTGGCTGAGGTGAAGTCTATTTGTCCGCCAGGCGTGACCATCATGAACGTCCGCCAGGCGCAGCCTCTGGGGCTTGGCCACTCTATTTTGTGCGCGCGCCCAATCGTGGGCGATAACCCGTTTGTCGTGGTACTGCCGGATATCATCATCGATGATGCTACCGCCGATCCGCTGCGCTATAACCTTGCCGCAATGGTGGCTCGTTTCAATGAAACTGGTCGTAGCCAGGTACTGGCGAAGCATATGGCAGGCGATCTCAGCGAGTACTCGGTCATTGAGACCAAAGAGCCGCTGGACAGCGAAGGTAAAGTCAGCCGTATCGTCGAGTTCGTTGAAAAACCGGATCAGCCGCAGACTCTGGATTCTGACCTGATGGCCGTTGGTCGCTATGTGCTTTCTGCGGATATCTGGCCTGAGCTGGAACGTACCGAGCCGGGTGCCTGGGAGCGTATTCAGTTGACGGATGCTATCGCCGAGCTGGCGAAAAAACAGTCTGTGGATGCCATGCTGATGACCGGTGACGCCTACGATTGTGGCAAGAAAATGGGCTACATGCAGGCTTTCGTACAGTACGGGCTGCGCAACCTGAAAGAAGGGGCGAAGTTCCGCAAAAGCATCGAAAAACTGCTGGCTGAGTAAGGCCCGCAGCGATGCTATACATTGATTAAATGTATACCTATGAACGGCAGTTGGGTATTTAAAAACCAAACGGGTTTTTAGAATGCCGCTGCCGTTTTGTCATTTAAATCAATCACTAAAAAAAGCAGTTGCATTTATTTTTGATGATTGTACGTAGGAATTGTCCTTGTCATAAAGTGCGATTAGGACCACAATGCGTCATCAAATTTTAACATGTTCTGACTGCGTAAAAACGCGGCAGGGCAGCAGACTTTCTATGCGTTTAGTGCACTGGTAGCTATTGAGCCAGGGGCGGTAGCGTATCTCGCATTAGCGAATAAGCATAACTCATTGTTTCTGAATATCTTAAGAGCGAAATAAACGTGAAAATTCTGGTCACTGGTGGGGCAGGCTTTATTGGGTCTGCAGTGGTACGACATATTATCAATGATACGCAGGATTCCGTGGTCAATGTCGATAAGCTGACTTATGCAGGCAATCTTGAATCGCTGGCCGACGTCGCGCACAGCGATCGCTATCGTTTTGAACATGCCGACATCTGCGACAGTGATGCGATGGCGCGTATTTTTGCAAAGCACCAGCCGGATGCCGTGATGCATCTGGCGGCAGAGAGCCACGTTGATCGTTCGATCACTGGCCCGGCAGCTTTTATCGAAACCAATATTGTGGGTACCTACGTACTGCTGGAAGCCAGTCGCCAGTACTGGTCATCATTAAGTGCTGAGAAGAAAACCGCATTCCGTTTCCACCATATCTCAACTGATGAAGTGTATGGTGACCTTCCTCACCCAGATGAAGTAGCGAAGGGCAGTGAACTGCCGCTGTTTACCGAAAAAACAGCCTACGCACCGAGTAGTCCTTACTCTGCATCAAAAGCCTCCAGTGACCATCTGGTTCGCGCCTGGCTGCGTACCTACGGTTTCCCGACCATTGTGACCAACTGTTCTAACAACTACGGTCCTTACCACTTCCCGGAAAAACTGATCCCATTGGTTATCCTCAACGCCCTGGAAGGCAAATCCCTGCCGGTTTACGGTAAAGGCGATCAGATCCGCGACTGGTTGTACGTTGAAGACCACGCGCGCGCGCTTTATACCGTGGTGACACAGGGTAAAATTGGTGAAACCTACAACATCGGCGGCCACAACGAGAAGCAAAATCTGGATGTGGTGCACACTATCTGCTCCCTGCTGGATGAAATCGTTCCGAAAGAAGGCTCCTATCGCGACCAGATAACTTACGTTGCTGACCGCCCGGGACACGATCGCCGCTACGCCATTGATGCCGAGAAAATTGGTCTGGAATTGGGCTGGAAACCGCGGGAAACCTTCGAAAGCGGGATCCGCAAAACGGTGGAATGGTATCTGACCAACACCCAGTGGGTAGAGAACGTGAAAAGCGGCAGCTACAAGTCGTGGATTGAAGAAAATTACCAGAATCGCTAACAGCGGCTCGATTTATTTTAGATAGTGATGTATGCGTTTTTAGCTGACAGGGGATGGCAATGAAAGTATTGGTGACTGGCGGAACCGGGTTTCTTGGTACTGCGTTAGTCCAGGCGTTGAAATCATCAGGGCATCAGGTGATATTAACAACGCGTCGGCAGGAAGATATTGAACAGGGAATTTACAACCTGGGTGATATTTCAGCGGAAACCAACTGGGTAAACCTTCTGCAAGGATGCGATACCGTCATTCATACTGCGGGAAGGGCACATATCCTGAATGATAATGCTCAGGATGCATTAGCTGAATTTCGCCGTGTTAATCACGACGCGACCTTGAAATTGGCTAAAGATGCCGCCAACTGCGGCGTAAAGCATTTCATTTTCATCAGCTCGATTGGTGTGAACGGCAATGCTACCTCAGGAACCCCCTTTACTGAAGCATCAGAACCGCGGCCAACTTCTGACTACGCCATTTCTAAACTTGAGGCTGAGCAAAGTCTGCGGCAAACCTTTACCAATAGCGAAATGGCGGTAACCATCGTCCGTCCGGCGCTGATCTGTGGTGAAAATGCGCCAGGTAATATCCAGCGCCTGTTAAAACTGGTGTCGAAAAATCTGCCGTTACCGTTTAAAAACGTGAATAACAAGCGTGCGCTGGTGTCGCTGGACAACGTTGTCAGCTTTATTAATGAATGCGTCGTGAATGATAAGTCGAAAAATCAACTCTACCTGCTCGCCGATGCAGAGCGACCCTCAACCGAGGATATGATTAACGCCTTTGCGACTGGAATGGGTATTCACGCAAAAATTATCTATTTCCCGAAGAGCGTCCTGAAATTATTGCTTTCGGCCGTGGGTAAAGCTGGAATTTACGATCAGTTATTCGGCGATCTTGAAGTTGATGCCAGTAAATCGAGAGAGCAACTGCACTGGACACCGCCGATAACGCTGCATGAAACTATGAAAAAAACGGCGAAATATTATATCGAAGGTAATAAATAATGTTGGATTTAGGGATCGTAATATTCGCATTTTTAGTGTCATGTGCACTGACCTGGGGGTTACGCGGTTATGCGATTAAACATAACGTGATTGACCGACCAAACCAGAGAAGCTCGCATTCTGTGCCAACGCCGCGTGGGGGTGGGGTGGCTATTGTCCTGACGCTTTTAGCCGCACTGGTGTGGTTTTATTTCAGCAACGCGCTGACGGTAGATGGTTTCTTAGGTTTATTCATTCCGGGGTTAATTGTTGCCGTAATCGGGTTCCTGGATGACCATGGTCATATTGCGGCACGCTGGCGTCTGCTGATGCATTTCCTGGCAGCGGCAATTGGCCTGTATTTCTTAGGTTCTTTCCCGATTATTACTCTGTTTGGTTACGATCTCTCATTATCATGGATTGGGATGATTCTGGGCTGCTTCTATTTGGTCTGGATGTTGAATTTATACAATTTCATGGATGGGATTAACGGTTTAGCCAGTTCGGAAGCGATCACCTTTGCGGCAAGCAGTGCGATGTTAATGGTCGTTAACCAGTATACGCTTGCTCCTGGTAGCATCTATCCACTGACACTTGCCCTTGTTGGTGCTGCTGCCGGTTTTATTGTCTGGAACTTCCCGGCTGCCAAAATCTTTATGGGGGATGCCGGAAGCGGTTTCCTCGGAATAACCATCGGGCTGATGATCCTCCATATTGCGAAAGTTGATTCACACTTCTTTATTGCAGAGCTATGTTTGCTGGGTGTTTTCATCGTCGACGCCACCACCACGCTGCTGCGCAGAGTGGTTGCCGGTAAGAAAGTCTACGAAGCGCATGCGAGCCATGGTTATCAGATCCTTGCCCGGAAATATGGCAGTCATGTTCCGGTGACGCTGATGGCGATTGCCGTTAACCTGCTCTGGCTCTTGCCAATTGCTTATCTGATTGCAGCAGCCAAAATTGATGGCATCGTGGGTCTGATTATCGCCTGGTTACCGCTGTTCTTTGTGGCATTCAAATGTGGTGCTGGCGTGAAAGACAAAGAGAGCAACGTCAATGCATGACCTGATGATTTTGGGGGCTGGTGGCCATGGACGCACGCTATGCGAAATGGCCAGACTACTGGGCTATGCGGATATTGTGTTTCTCGATGAGAATGCATCCCTTTGCCATGAGACCAACAAACTCATTATTGGTAAAATTTCAGAGCTACCGTTACATATCAAAAAGGCTAATAACATCGTTATTGGCATTGGAAATAATAAAGTCAGAGAACAACTCTATCAGCAGGTTATCAGCTTAGGTATCCAACCTGTCACGCTTATACATCCATCGGCATTTGTCAGCTCGTCGGCAACAATAGCTGATGGCTCAGTGGTATTAGCGATGGCTGTGGTGGGTGCTAACGCAACATTAGGTATATGCACGATTGTAAATAGCCATTCGACAGTAGACCATGATTCCATTCTCGGTGATTTTGCTCACTTAGGTGTTGGTGTTCATCTTGCAGGAAGTGCTGACATTGGGAAATCAGCTTTTCTGCAGGCTGGTACAGTGGGTGGTTATAATGCAAAAGTGGACGATGACTCAGTGTGCCCTGCTGGTTCTATTTTATAAACTGAAGGCAAGCTTTAACGAGGCGACTAGTTTTTAGTATGCTAACTTATTTAATATCTTTACCAAGACCAATAAAACGAATCATTACGTTATCTATCGATGTTGTACTGCTCTTATGCGCGTTCTGGTTTGCGTTTTGGGTACGTATAGATTCACTGACACCGTTATATAGTACGCCACATTGGCTATTGATATTTTCAATAATCGTCGTCACTTTGGCAATATTTGTCAGGCTGGGGCTGTACCGTGCAGTTATTCGCTATATTACGGCTAAGATTCTGCTGGTTGTGGCAGTTGGTATGTGTATATCGTCCATATTGCTGATTATTGCGGCGTTCTATACCAATCTTTATCTGCCGAGAACGATTCCATTCATTTACTTCTCATTTGGCTTACTGCTTATCGCCGGTTCAAGACTCGGAATGCGTATGCTGGTAAACCGCGGCATGAAGCGGGGCACCCGAGTCGTCATTTACGGTGCTGGGGCGTCTGGTCGTCAGTTGCTGCCAGCGTTGAGCCAGATGGATGAGTATTATCCGGTTGCATTTGTCGATGACAACCGTGCCCTGCAGGGACAGGTTATTCACGGCGTCAGCGTTTTTGCACCAGAAAAACTGGCCTGGCTGGTTGAGAAATACGAAGCGAAGAAAATTTTGCTGGCGATGCCAAGTGCCAGTCGTGCCAGAAAAAATGAAGTGATTAAGACACTGGAAGGTTTACCTTGTGAGGTGCTTTCTATTCCTGGGATGGTCGACCTGGTAGAAGGTAAAGCGCGTATCGATGCGTTACGCAAAGTGGTCATCACCGATCTCCTGGGGCGTGACCCTGTTTCGCCAATTCCGGAATTAGTATCCCGTAATATCAACGGGAAAACGGTTATGGTTACAGGTGCAGGCGGTTCCATTGGTTCTGAACTGTGCCGGCAGATAATCAAAAATAAGCCCGATCAGCTTATTCTGTTCGAGCTGTCAGAGTTCTCACTGTACTCCATTGATTCTGAACTGCGTAATCTGAATCTCAGCCAGGATTTGCAGGTTAAGATTTACCCAATTCTTGGCAACGTGCAGGATAAAGAGCATCTCGAAAGATTAATTAAAGCATTCAACATCGACACGATTTATCACGCCGCGGCGTATAAACATGTGCCTCTTGTTGAGTTCAACGTCCTTGATGGCGTTCGCAATAATATCTTCGGTACTTTGTGCTGTGCCCAGGCGGCGGCGACCTGCGGTGTGGAAAACTTTGTTTTAATTTCCACCGATAAAGCGGTACGACCTACAAATACAATGGGTGCGACCAAACGTATGGCGGAGTTGGTGCTGCAGGCATTAGCGAAGGAATACAGCAAGACCTGCTTTAGCATGGTTCGTTTTGGCAACGTGCTGGGTTCTTCGGGCTCAGTTGTGCCGCTGTTTGAAAAACAGATTGCCTCTGGTGGTCCGGTCACGTTGACTCACCAGGATATCACGCGTTACTTCATGACTATCCCTGAGGCGGCGCAATTAGTGATTCAGGCAGGAGCGATGGGAACCGGTGGCGATGTTTTTGTTCTCGATATGGGTGAGCCGGTGAAAATTATCGACCTTGCGCACCGTATGATTGCGCTACAGGGGCTCTCCGTTCGCGATGACAAAAATCCGTACGGCGATATTGCGGTTAAAACGACGGGTTTGCGTCCGGGTGAAAAACTTTATGAAGAGTTGCTTATTGGCGACAATGTGTCCACGACGCAACACCCGCGTATTAAGACTGCTAACGAAGTGATGTTACCGTGGAGCGAGATGAGCGCTATTCTTGCGGATCTGGACAGTGCCTGTCGTGAATTTGACTACGAGCGGGTGCGTGAGATCTTGCTGAAGGCACCAACAGCATTTAACCCTACTGATGGCATCTGTGACTTACTCTGGAAAGAAAAAACGGTTTCTACCCACTAATCACTTTTGCAGCGTTGAGTGTTAACTCTTTATTCAGGTTGGAAAGACGAGCTTTCCAACCGAAGGAACAAAAATGAACGTCATTAAAACACCTTTAAAAGACTGCGTTATTATCGAGCCAAAAGTTTTTGGCGACTCCCGGGGCTTTTTCCTGGAAGCATGGCATAAAGAAAAATATGAGCAGGCCGGAATTACAGGTAACTTTGTTCAGGACAACCGCTCTCGCTCGAGCCGTAACGTACTGCGCGGATTGCACTTTCAGCGCACTAAACCACAGGGTAAGTTAGTGAGCGTGATTAGTGGTGAAGTTTATGACGTTGCTGTGGATCTTCGCCCGGGCTCCGAAACCTTTGGGCAATATGTTGGCGTTATTCTTTCTGGTGAGAAGAACAACCAGCTTTACGTTCCGCCTGGCTTTGCGCATGGCTTCTGTGTATTGAGCGAATATGCTGATTTTCATTACAAATGTACTGATTTCTACGATCCGTCAGACGAAGGCGGCATTATCTGGAACGATCCTGATATTGGTATTGAATGGCCTGTTACGTCGCCGCTGCTGTCTGATAAGGATATTAAATTAATGACTCTTGCTGAATACGGAAATTCATTATGAAATCGCATTATACGGTAATTGGTGGACGAGGATTTATCGGCAGTGAGATCGTCGAAAACCTGAAGGCGAAAGGTGAAACTGTGGTGGTGCCACCACGTGATGACGATTCATTATTCAATAGCGAACTGGGTATCGTCATCTATGCTGCGGGTAATGGTGATTGTGCTAATACCCCGTTTGATGTTTATAAATCCAATACCGAACTGCTGGCAGCTCTTTTAGAAAAAGCCAGCTTTGATAAGCTCATCTATATTTCCTCAACTCGTCTTTATATGGAGCAAGAAGGAGCGAGTGAGTCGGATGATTTGACTGTATGCACCAATGACAACAGAAGATTATTCAATCTTACTAAACTGGTGAGTGAAGAGCTGTGTCTAAAAAGTGCACGTGAAACAATTATTGTCAGACCTAGTAACGTCTACGGACTTGCGTTAAAGAGTAAATTATTCCTGCCAAGCATTATCAGAAATGCCATCTCTAACCATCATATTGATATGTATGTAGCTCCTGAATATGCAAAAGACTATGTTGCTGTTAGCGATGTTGCTGAGGTGATTTACCAAATCAGTCGTCACAGTCAGCATAAGATTTACAACATTGCTTCTGGTGTGAACACCACGGCTGCAGATATTGCGGAGCTTATTTCAAATAAAACTGATTGCACCATCAAATGGCATGACGGTTTTAAGGGCGAATATTTCCCTCCTACGGATAACTCGAGAACAGTCACTGAATATAGCCACACTTATCGGAACGTGCTGGCTGATATCGAAATAATGATTGATAATTTTAAAAAGAGCATGACTGCGGTCTGATTTTACTATCAACCATAACAAGTTGGAGTTGTTCTCATGTTTGATCTGGTAAAATCCGACATTCTTCGTTATTACCAATTAACCGGGCGTAATAAATCAACAGTTTCTTTCGGCGGTATCGTCGGCGCATTTTTGGGAATGAAAATGACGCCGGTTATTCTGTATCGAATGAGTCATTTTTGCTTTAAGAAAAGAATTCCTGTTGTTGGGAAGATCTTTGCATTAGTTAACTTTATCGTGTTCGGTGTTGAAATTGCGGCGAACTGCAAAATTGGCGGGGGATTCTTTATTCCTCACTCACAGGGTATCGTCATTGGTGCCTCTGAGATTGGCAAAAATGCAACGATATATCAGCAGGTTACCCTGGGCGCTAAGAACATCGATATTCCTTTCAACCATGCTAACCGCCCGGTGCTTGGAGATAACGTTGTTGTTGCCTCCGGTGCTAAGATTCTCGGTGGAATACGTATTGGTGACAACGTTATCGTTGCTGCTAATGCCGTTGTAATGCAATCTTGTGATAACAACGTGCTTTTGGTAGGGATCCCGGCTGTAGTTAAGAAGAGTATTTGAAATGAAAGTGTTGTTCCTGTGTCCTCGCTTTTTTAACTATGAAAACGAAATTTCTGATGCGTTAAGACGCGCCGGTGCGACTGTCGATTATTTTGATGAAAAACCATTTAACAATGTTTTCTTTAAAATAATTTTAAGGTTGTGGAAAAACAGTAATTTCATTCGCCGAATCTCAGATACCTACTTTGAGAAGATCCTTTCACAAGCGAACGAGCAATACGATTATGTGATAGTATTGAAAGGCGAGTCTCTTGACAGAAAAAGTCTTTTAAAATTTAAAGAGAAATACAAGAGTGCAAAGTTTATTTATTACGCCTGGGACTCAATTAAAAACTACCCTCATATCCAGGAATATTTGAATCTGTTTGACAGTGTGTTTACGTTCGATGATAACGATGCAAAAGCATATCATTATATGACGCATTTGCCATTATTCTTCTCACCGGATTTTGTTAATCACCATCAGCGGCCTTCATCGGAAGGGAAAAAACCAACCATTGCTTTCCTTGGTACTGTACACAGCGACAGATATAAATTACTGGGTGAAATATATCAAAAACACAAGAATGATTATAATTTGAATTTCATTCTGTTTTTCCCTTCCATCGTTGTGTTGTCAGGTTTCTTAGTTGCAAATATTAAAGATGTTATGAAATACAGACTTTGCAACTTTACCATCCGTTCCCGGAATAAAGCTCAGATCGCAAAATTTTTCTCTGATGCAGATGCCGTTCTTGATATACAGCATCCCAGGCAGTCTGGTTTGACGATGCGAACCATTGAGTGCTTACCGTTGAAACGTAAATTCATTACCACTAATGCTAATGTTAAGGGTTATGATTTTTACTCGGTAAATAACTTTTATTTTATAGATCGTTCAGATGTTAAGATTGATGCTTCATTTTTCAGTATCCCGTATAACGATGAGCATGCTGCTGTTATCGATAAATACAGTGTGGACTCTTGGGTAAGAACACTCTGTTCTGTTAAAGCTGAAAAAGCAGAGTTTTAACGTTATCTTTTTTGGAAGTATAGAGTATTGAGGTAGTGGAATGAAGGGTATTATTCTTGCTGGCGGTTCAGGAACACGCTTGCATCCTATTACACGTGGTGTGTCCAAACAACTTTTACCTATTTATGATAAACCAATGGTTTATTACCCAATGTCAGTGCTGATGCTTGCCGGCATTCGTGACATTTTATTGATTACCACTCCGGAAGATCTCCCTTCATTCCAGCGCCTGCTGGGAGATGGAAGTCGCTTTGGCATTAATCTCTCTTATGAAGTGCAACCTTCACCGGATGGCCTGGCACAAGCTTTTATTATCGGTGAGGAATTCATTGCAGGTGATAAGTGTGCTCTGGTGTTAGGCGATAATATTTTCTTTGGTCAGAGCTTTGGCCGTAAACTCGAGTCAGTGGTTGCCAGTGACGCTGGAGCAACGGTCTTTGGCTATCAGGTGATGGATCCGGAACGTTTCGGCGTTGTTGAATTTGATGACAAGTTCAAAGCCCTTAGCATTGAAGAAAAACCATTGAAACCTAAATCCAGCTGGGCTGTGACTGGCTTATATTTCTATGATGAAAACGTTGTTGAGATGGCCAAACAGGTTAAACCGTCTGAGCGTGGTGAGCTGGAGATAACAACACTGAACCAGATGTACCTTGAGAAAGGCGATCTGCAGGTTGAGTTGCTAGGCCGAGGATTCGCGTGGCTCGACACCGGCACCCATGACAGCCTCATTGAAGCCTCCCAGTTTATTCACACTATTGAGAAACGTCAGGGTTTCAAAATCGCGTGTCTTGAGGAAATTGCCTATCGCAAAGGCTGGCTGACTGTAGAAGAGGTTATCGCCCATGGCAATGACATGGCGAAAACTAATTATGGTCAATACTTACTGAATTTGGTTAAAAACCAATAATCAAATTCCATGCTGAACCCAACTCATATTTTATATTCAGAAGGCTGATCCGGTTTCTGGAAATTCCTAATTGCAGCGATACTTTAAACCCTGCAGTGGCTATTGTTTTTACTGTGATCAGGGCCACAAATGCCTATCTCTGACCCTGATTTATGAGTTAAGATTCTTGCAAATTATATCTGTCGGGGTTACCCGACCCCGACAGTGACCACACCTGACAGGAGTATGTAATGTCCAAACAACAGATCGGCGTCGTCGGTATGGCAGTGATGGGGCGCAACCTGGCGCTCAACATCGAAAGCCGTGGTTACACCGTCTCCATCTTCAACCGCTCCCGTGAGAAGACTGAAGAAGTTGTTGCCGAGAATCCCGGCAAGAAGCTGGTTCCTTACTACACGGTAAAAGAGTTTGTCGAATCTCTGGAAACGCCGCGTCGTATCCTGTTAATGGTGAAAGCGGGTGCGGGTACCGATGCTGCAATCGACTCCCTGAAGCCGTTCCTTGATAAAGGTGACATCATCATTGATGGCGGTAATACCTTCTTCCAGGACACCATCCGTCGTAACCGCGAACTGTCTGAAGACGGTTTTAACTTCATCGGTACCGGCGTTTCCGGTGGCGAAGAGGGGGCACTGAAGGGCCCATCCATCATGCCAGGCGGTCAGAAACACGCCTACGAGCTGGTTGCGCCAATCCTGACCAAAATCGCTGCTGTAGCCGAAGACGGTGAGCCGTGCGTGACTTATATTGGTCCGGACGGAGCGGGTCACTATGTGAAAATGGTGCACAACGGTATCGAATATGGCGATATGCAGCTGATTGCTGAAGCCTATTCTCTGTTGAAAGGTGGCCTGAACCTCTCTAACGAAGAACTGGCCCAGGTCTTCACCGAGTGGAACAACGGCGAGCTGAACAGCTACCTCATCGACATCACCAAAGACATTTTCACTAAGAAAGACGAAGAGGGTAAATACCTGGTCGACGTCATTCTTGATGAAGCCGCAAACAAAGGCACCGGTAAGTGGACCAGCCAGAGCTCTCTGGATCTTGGCGAGCCGCTGTCTCTTATCACCGAATCCGTATTCGCGCGTTACATCTCATCTCTGAAAGATCAGCGTGTTGCCGCTTCCAAAGTGCTGTCTGGCCCGAAAGCGCAGCCAGCAGGCGACAAAGCAGAGTTCGTTGAGAAAGTTCGCCGTGCACTGTACCTCGGTAAAATCGTCTCTTACGCACAGGGCTTCTCTCAGCTGCGCGCCGCTTCCGACGAGCATAGCTGGGATCTGAACTACGGCGAAATCGCGAAGATCTTCCGCGCTGGCTGCATCATCCGCGCCCAGTTCCTGCAGAAAATCACCGACGCGTATGCGGAAAACAAAGACATCGCTAACCTGCTGCTGGCACCGTACTTCAAGAAAATTGCTGACGAATATCAGCAGGCGCTGCGTGATGTCGTGGCTTATGCAGTACAGAACGGTATTCCGGTACCGACCTTCTCGGCAGCCGTTGCCTACTATGACAGCTACCGCTCTGCGGTACTGCCAGCGAACCTGATTCAGGCTCAGCGCGACTATTTCGGTGCGCATACCTATAAGCGTACGGATAAAGAAGGTGTCTTCCACACAGAGTGGCTGGATTAATCTGATTTAATCTCCGTCACTTACTAAGCCCGAAGCTTGTCTTCGGGCTTTTTTGTGCCCGCTATTGCTGGGGTCTGGCAATATCGCTGAAATTGCTTTTCGTCAATCGAGGCTCAACGTCGTGCCCGGGAAGGGCGCTCTGCCTTGACAGTACCTCGTTGTAAGAGGTAAAAATCCCTGATTCTTGTGATGGCGAAGCGGCCATCCTTACGGTTTAACTCACATAAGTTGCTATCGAATGAAAATAACAATTTCCGGTACTGGTTACGTCGGCTTATCCAACGGCATCCTGATCGCCCAACACCATGAAGTGGTGGCACTGGACATCGTGCAGGCGAAGGTAGACATGCTTAACAAAAAGCAGTCGCCGATTGTTGATAAAGAGATTCAGGAATACCTGACCACTAAGCCGCTGAACTTCCGCGCGACCACCGACAAGCACGATGCCTACCGCAATGCGGACTATGTGATTATTGCTACCCCGACCGATTACGATCCGAAAACCAACTACTTCAACACCTCTTCGGTTGAAGCGGTGATCCGTGATGTCACCGAAATCAATCCGAACGCGGTGATGATTATCAAGTCGACCATCCCGGTAGGCTTTACCCAGTCAATCAAAGCACAGCTGGGTATTGATAACATTTTCTTCTCGCCGGAGTTCCTGCGTGAAGGCCGCGCCCTGTACGATAACCTGCATCCGTCACGCATCGTGATCGGCGAACGCTCCGAGCGTGCTGAACGCTTTGCCGCGCTGCTGCAGGAAGGCGCCATTAAGCAAAACATCCCGACGCTGTTCACAGACTCCACCGAAGCCGAAGCCATTAAGCTGTTCGCAAACACCTATCTTGCAATGCGTGTGGCCTACTTCAATGAACTCGACAGCTATGCCGAAAGCCTGGGACTGAACTCAAAGCAGATCATCGAAGGCGTGTGCCTGGATCCGCGCATCGGCAACCACTACAACAACCCGTCCTTCGGCTACGGTGGCTACTGTCTGCCGAAAGATACCAAGCAGCTGCTGGCTAACTATGACCAGGTGCCAAACAACCTGATTTCCGCCATTGTTGATGCTAACCGGACGCGTAAAGACTTCATCGCTGATTCGATTCTCGCGCGCCATCCGAAGGTGGTCGGGGTATACCGTCTGATTATGAAAAGCGGGTCTGATAACTTCCGTGCATCTTCCATTCAGGGGATCATGAAGCGTATCAAGGCGAAGGGTGTTACGGTCATTATTTATGAACCGGTGATGCCGGAAGATGAGTTCTTCCACTCCCGCGTGGTGCGAGATCTTGAAGCGTTTAAGCAGGAGGCCGATGTGATTATTTCTAACCGTATGGCCGAAGAACTGGAAGACGTTGCGGATAAAGTGTATACCCGCGATCTGTTTGGTAATGACTAAGTTACAATAAAATCGCTGCGATAAAAAAGCCCTCATCAGAGGGCTTTTTTTTACACCTTATAAAACTCACGGTACCAGTCAACAAAGTTTTTAACCCCTTCCTTCACCGAGGTCTGCGGCTTAAAGCCGGTGACATCGAAGAGTGGGGTGGTGTCGGCGCTGGTCTCCAGGACGTCACCCGGCTGTACCGGCATCATATTTTTCTGCGCCGGGGTGCCAATAGCTTCTTCCAGCGCGGTAATGTAGTCCATCAGCTCCACCGGCGAACTGTTGCCGACGTTATACACCTGATAAGGCGCAGAGCTGCTGGCGGGGGAGCCGGTTTCAACCGTCCACTCCGGGTTGGCAACCGGAACCACGTCCTGCAGGCGCATCACCGCTTCAGCGATGTCGTCGATGTAGGTGAAATCGCGCTTCATCTTGCCGTAGTTGTATACGTCGATGCTTTTACCCTCGAGCATCGCTTTGGTAAATTTGAACAATGCCATATCCGGACGACCCCACGGACCATAGACCGTAAAGAATCGCAGACCGGTGGTCGGCAGGCCGTACAGGTGTGAGTAGGTGTGCGACATCAGCTCGTTGGCTTTTTTAGTTGCCGCGTACAGCGATACCGGGTGATCGACGGCGTCGTCGGTAGAGAACGGCATTTTGCGGTTCAGACCGTATACCGAACTAGAGGAAGCATACACCAGATGCTGCACCTTATTATGGCGGCAGCCCTCAAGCACGTTCAGATGACCCATCATGTTGGACTCCGCGTAGATGTGCGGATTTTCCAGCGAATAGCGCACACCGGCCTGTGCGGCGAGGTGGATAACGCGGTTGAATTTCTCGTCAGCAAACAGCGTTTCCATCGCTTTGCGGTCGGCCAGATCGATTTTATGGAAGCTGAACAGGGGCGACTGCAGCAGGTCAAGGCGTGCCTGTTTGAGGCTGACATCGTAGTAATCGTTAAGATTGTCGATACCGACGACCTGATGGCCCGCATCCAGCAGGCGTTTGCAGATGTGATAGCCGATAAAACCGGCAGCTCCTGTAACCAGATATTTCATAGAATTCCTCAGTACACGCGTTCAGGAAGGCAACCACACCTTCGGCTGTAACGAAAGGCGAAATCATACCCGCCGGGCGCCAAAAAAGATAATCGTAATCTACAATTAGCGTTGCCGCTACGGCAGGTAAACAAAGTCTGGAATCGGATAAAATCCGATAGTAATTCCAAAGCGGATGAGTAAACTACCAAAGTTTATGGGTCTCCTTTTTTCATTTAATGTTAAGGTTTGTATGACGCAAGAAACCAATAATGGGTCGAACGGATTTCGCCCGGAAGCTGAGCAAATCGATCTTATTGATTTAGTTGTGCAGGTCTGGCGTGGGAAAATGACGATTGCAATCTGTGTTGTCGTTGCTGTTCTTCTCGCCGTCGTCTATCTGTTTGTTGCAAAAGAAAAATGGACGTCTACCGCGATCATCTCCCAGCCGGATGCGGCACAAATTGCTTCGTACAATACCGCGCTGAATATTCTTTATCCCACCACCTCACCTAACATCAACGATGTCCAGGTACGGGTGATTGGTCGTTATAACGCGGCGATGTCAGCTTTGGCTGAATCGCTGGATAATCAGACCATCCCTGAAAAACTGACGGTCGAGCAGGCGGTAAAAGGCCAGGACCTCCCGATTAAGATCTCTTACGTCGGCTCTTCTGCTGAAGCGGCGCAGAAACAGCTGACCCAGTATATTCAGCAGGTTGATGAGCAAATCGCCAAAGAGCTGGATACTGACCTGAACGATAACATTAAGCAGCAGACCGCTACGCTGCAGACTTCGTTGCAAACTCAGGAGAAGGTGGCTCAGGAGCAGAAAGATCTGCGTATCAAGCAAATCAAAGAAGCGCTGAAATACGCCGAGCAATCCAATGTTACCAAGCCGCAGGTGCAACAGACTCAGGACGTTAACCAGGACACTCTGTTCCTGCTCGGCAGCGAAGGGTTGAGCTCGATGGTGCAAAACGAAGCCACCCGTCCGCTACTTTTTGCCAGCAGCTACTATCAGACCAAGCGTAACCTGCTTGATATCCAGAGCCTGCAGGTGGATCCGAAAACCATTCACGCCTATCGCTACGTGATGAAACCAAGCCTGCCGATTCATCGTGACAGCCCGAAACGTGGGCTCGTGGTGGTTCTCGCCGTACTGCTTGGCTTAATGGTCGGAGCAGGGCTCGTGTTGGGCCGAAACGCACTGCGGACCTATCAGGCAGAACGCCGCTAAATACAGATGAAATGAAAAAGGCCCGGCGCAACGGCTGCCGGGCCTTTTTTTTATTTGTGCCGTGCTCTAAGGTTCTCAATCACGGTGGTTAAATCGAGCTCCTGGTCCTGCAGCAGCACCAGCAGGTGATAGATCAGATCTGAGGCCTCGTTGGTCAGCTCGTGACGATCGTTGACCGTGGCGGCGAGGGCGGTTTCCACACCTTCTTCACCTACCTTCTGGGCAATCCGCTTGGTACCGCTGGCGTAAAGCTTCGCGGTGTATGAACTTGCCGGGTCGGCAGATTTACGTTCTGCCAGCAGCTGTTCGAGCTGCCAGAGGAACAGCCACTGGTGGCTGTTCTCGCCAAAGCAGCTGGAGGTGCCTTTGTGGCAGGTTGGGCCAGTCGGGTTGACCAGCACCAGCAGGGTGTCGTTATCGCAGTCCGGGGCGATACTGACCACGCTGAGGAAATTGCCTGAGGTTTCCCCCTTGGTCCACAGACGCTGTTTGGTGCGTGAGAAGAACGTCACCTTGCCGGTGGCCTGGGTCTTCGCCAGCGCTTCCTGGTTCATATAGCCCAGCATCAGCACTTCACCAGAAACCGCGTGTTGAATAATGGCGGGCATCAGTCCGTCGGTTTTTTGCCAGTCCAGTTGCTCTGTTAACATACCCTTATCTCCACGCCCTGTGCGGCCAGGTACGCTTTTAGTTCACCAATATTAATAATCTGCTTGTGGAACACCGAGGCCGCCAGCGCCCCGTCGACGTTCGCCACCCGAAAGGCGTCGAGGAAGTGCTCCATGGTCCCGGCGCCGCCGGAGGCAATAAGCGGCACGTGGCACACCTCGCGGACCTTACGCAGTTGTTCAAGATCGTAACCGTTACGCACGCCGTCCTGGTTCATCATGTTCAGGACTATCTCACCCGCGCCGCGTTTTTGCACTTCCTGCACCCAGTCGAGGGTTTCCCATTGCGTAACGCGGGTACGGCTTTCATCACCGGTATACTGATTGACGTGGTATTTGCCGGTGTCGCTATCAAACCAGGTATCGATACCCACGACAATACACTGCACGCCGAAGCGGTCCGCCAGACGAGTGATAAGCAACGGGTCCGCCAGCGCCGGGGAGTTCACCGAAATTTTGTCGGCACCAAATGAGAGAATTCTGGCGGCGTCGTCGAGAGATTTGATCCCGCCTGCCACGCAAAACGGAATATCGATAACTTCCGCCACGCGCTCAATCCAGCTTTTATCTACCACCCGGCCATCGCTTGAGGCGGTGATATCGTAGAACACCAGCTCATCGGCGCCTTCTTCTGCGTAACGTTTTGCCAGCGGGACGATGTCGCCGATGATTTCGTGATTGCGGAACTGCACGCCTTTTACGACCTGACCATCACGCACGTCCAGGCAGGGGATTATCCGTTTTGCCAGCATAGGATGGCCTCCGTCACGTTGAATTTACCTTCCAGCAGCGCGCGTCCGACGATCACGCCACGCACGCCGGTCCCACGCAGGGCGGCGATATCGCCAAGCCCGCCGATCCCGCCCGAGGACTGAAACGCCACCTGCGGATAACGGGCGCAGATTTCTTCATACAGCGCCACGTTGGAGCCTGCGAGGGTGCCATCGCGAGAAATATCGGTACACAGCACGTGCTGTAGCCCAACCGACTGATAGATTGCGATAAGCGTCTCCAGCGTCACGCCGGAGTTCTCCTGCCAGCCGCTGACCGCCACCTGCTTCACACCGTTTTCATCTATACGCACGTCCAGCGCCAGCACTAATTTGTCGGCACCAAAGCGTTTAAACCAGCCCTGAACGATGTCCGGGGATTTTACCGCCGTTGAGCCAATCACCACCCGCGCGACCCCCGCGTTGAGCAGGGCGGCCACGTCATCTTCGGTCCGCACGCCGCCGCCAACCTGCACCGGCACACTGACTCCGGCAACGAGATTTTTCAGCAACGGGATTTGCCGCTGGCTCGGGTCTTTTGCGCCGGTCAAATCAACCAGGTGCAGCACTTCCGCACCCTGGGCGGCATACTCCTGCAGGCGCGGCAGCGGATCGTTACCGTAGTCGCGCTGCCGGGCGTAATCCCCCTGGTGGAGACGCACGACCGTGCCATCAATTAAATCTAAAGCCGGAATAATCATCACATCTCCAGGAAATTTTTCAGCAGCTGCGCGCCGGCGGCACCGGAACGTTCCGGGTGAAACTGCACGCCGAAGAAATTATCTTTCTGCACCGCGGCGGTAAAGGGGTCACCATATTCGCACTGGGCGATGGTCCACGCGTTCACCGGCATGGCGTAGCTGTGCACAAAGTAGAACCACGCGCCGTCGTCGATACCGCGGAACAGCGGGTTCCCGGCTTTTGCCGAGACGCGGTTCCAGCCCATGTGGGGCAGGGGAAGACCACGGTCGAGCATCTTCGGCACATCCGCATTGATAATGCCCAGCATGTCCACGCCGCGCGTCTCTTCGCTGCGGCGGGCTAATAATTGCATACCCAGGCAAATGCCGAGCACCGGCTGGGTGCACACCTTAATCAGCTCAACCAGCTCGCGTTCGCGCAGCTGGTCCATCGCCGCCTGCGCGGTACCGACGCCGGGTAAAAAGAGCTTATCGGCGCGCAGCACCACGTCGGGCTCGCGGCTGACCGTTGGCGTATAGCCGTGGCGGCCGATGGCTGATTTCACCGAGTTGAGGTTGGCGCAGCCGGTATCGAGGATAACGACGTTCATCACAGCACCCCTTTAGACGACGGTAGCGTATCACCCTCAACGCGAATGGCCTGGCGCAGCGTACGGCCAAAGGCTTTGAACAGGCTCTCCACGCGGTGGTGATCGTTTTTGCCTTTGGTTTTCAGGTGCAGGGTCACGCCCATGGTGTAGGAGAGCGAGCGGAAGAAGTGCTCGATCATCTCGGTGCTGAGATCGCCCACGCGCTGGTAGGTGAACTCGGCTTTATATTCGAGGTGTGGACGTCCGGAGATATCCAGCGCGCAGCGCGCGAGACACTCGTCCATCGGCAGCACAAAGCCGAAGCGATTGATGCCGCGCTTGTCGCCGAGCGCCAGCTTCAGCGCCTCACCCAGCGCCAGACCGGTATCTTCCACGGTGTGGTGATCGTCAATATACAGGTCACCTTTGACGGTTATCTCCGTGCGGAAGCCGCCGTGGGTGGCAATTTGATCCAGCATATGGTCGAAGAAACCGACGCCGGTGTTAATCTTGCTGCCCCCTTCGCGATCGAGCCAGATTTTCACGTCGATCTGCGTTTCTTTAGTATTACGCTCAACGTGAGAGTAGCGGTCACGGGCGGTGAGCTGCTCCCCAATGGCGTTCCAGCCCAGCGTGTCGCGCGCATAGCGCAGACCGCCGATGCCCATGTTGTCGGCAAGCGTAATATCGGTGGCGCGATCGCCAATCACATAGCTGTTGGCAACGTCCATCATCCCCGGCTCAAGCCAGCGGCGCACGAGGGTGGTTTTCGGCTTACGACAGTCGCAGTTATCCGCTGGCAGGTGCGGGCAAATAAGCACTTCGTCGAAGGTCACGCCCTGAGAGGTCAGCACCTGCATCATCAGGTCGTGCGGTCCATCGAAGTCTGCCTGCGGGAAGCTGTCGGTCCCCAGCCCGTCCTGATTAGTAATCATCACCAGGCGATACCCGGCTTTCTGCAGCTTGAGCAGCGTCGGGATCACCTCCGGCTCGAAGGCGAGTTTATCGAAGCGGTCGACCTGATAGTCGCTCGGCGGCTCGGCAATCAGCGTGCCGTCACGGTCAATAAAAAGAAACTTCTGGGTCATACACTCTCCGCTCTCAGGGCATCAATCACACGCTGGCTCTCTGCACGGGTCCCGATGGTTATCCGCAGGCAGCCGCTCAATGACGGTTGTTTGTTCTGATCTCGTAAGATAATGCCCTGATCCCACAAAGATTTAAATACGGCACTTGAGGCGGTAATGCGCACCAGAATGTAGTTAGTTTTTGAATCGAAAACCTGCTCGACGCACGCTGTCTCCTGAAGCTGGCTCACCAGATACTGGCGCTCGCTCAGGATCTGCGCCACTCGCTCGCGCATCTGGGTAATGCCCAGCGGCGTTAACGCCTGGGCGGCGATATCAGCAACCGGGGTTGAGAGCGGGTACGGCGCAATCACCTTCAGCAGCAAATTAATCACCTGCTCGCTGGCGAGGGTGAAGCCGCAGCGCAGGCCTGCCAGCGCAAAGGCTTTCGACAGCGTGCGCAGCACCACGAGGTGCGGGTAATCGGCGATCCAGCCAGCGAGCGTCGCCTGCGGGCAAAACTCAATGTACGCTTCGTCGGCGACGACCAGCGCTTTACCGCGGGTCATCTCCAGCAGCACGCGCAGATCCTGCGGATTGATAATCTGCCCGGTCGGGTTGTTCGGGCTGCACACATAAACCACCTTCACGCCGTCGAGCTGCTCTGCGATGGCCGGGAGGTTGAGCTGCCAGTCGTCCAGAGCCTGCACGGTGCGATACTCCACGCCGAAGGTTTCGGCGCTGACGCTGTACATCCCGTAGGTTGGCGGGCAGAACAGAATGGCATCTTTGCCCGGCTCGCAGAAAGCACGAATCAACAGCTCAATCCCTTCATCCGCCCCACGGCTTACCAGAACCTGCTCCGGCTTCAGCCCGGCGTACTGGGCGTAGTTCTCAATCACCGCTTTTGGCTGACACTCCGGATAGCGGTTCAGCGTCTGCTGGGTCAGGCCAAACGGCACCGCCGTCGGGAATTCGTTGGCATTGAGCCAGACGTCACCTTTACCCCCCAGGCGGCGCGCAGACTGGTATGGCGTCAGATTACGGACATTCTCACGGGCTAACTCTTCGATGCTCATGCTTGCTCCTTGAGGGCGGCAACGCGCAGCGTTACGGCGTTTTTGTGGGCCATCAGACGCTCAGCGGCGGCCAGGGTTTCGATAGTGCTGGCGAGGCTTGCAAAGCCGTCGCGGGACAGCTCCTGCACCGTCATCCGTTTCTGGAAATCCGCCAGCCCAAGGCTTGAACAGGTGGCGGTATAGCCGTAGGTCGGCAGCACGTGGTTGGTACCGGAGGCGTAATCACCGGCGGATTCCGGCGACCAGTCGCCGAGGAATACCGAGCCGGCGCTGGTAATGTCATCCACCAGGCTGCGGGCATTGCGGGTCTGAATAATCAGGTGCTCCGGGCCATACAGGTTGGAGATTTGCACACACTGGGCCAGGCTTTCAGCAACAATCAGGCGGCTTGCCGCCAGCGCCTGACGCGCGGTTTCGGCGCGCGGCAGGTCGGCGAGCTGACGCTCTACGGCCTGTGCGACCAGGGTCGCCATCCCGGCATCCGGCGTCAGAAGGAGAACCTGCGAGTCCGGGCCGTGTTCGGCCTGAGAAAGCAGGTCAGAAGCCACGAAGTCCGGGGTGGCACCGCTGTCGGCGATCACCAGCACTTCCGAAGGGCCGGCGGGCATGTCGATGGCCGCACCGTCCAGACGCTGGCTGGCCTGGCGCTTCGCTTCGGTCACATACGCGTTGCCCGGGCCAAAAATCTTATCCACCGCCGGAATACTCTCGCTGCCAAACGCCAGCGCGGCGATGGCCTGGGCGCCACCGACGTTGAACACGTCCTGCACGCCGCAGAGCTGCGCGGCATAGAGAATTTCATCGGCAATCGGCGGCGGTGAGCACAGCACCACGCGCGGACAGCCGGCAATGCGCGCCGGGGTGGCGAGCATTAAAACGGTCGAAAAGAGCGGGGCACTGCCGCCGGGTATATAAAGGCCGACGGAGGCCATCGGGCGCGTCACCTGCTGACAGCGCACGCCGGGCTGGGTTTCGATATCAACCGCGGGCAGCAGCTGAGCGGTGTGGAAGCGCTCAATATTGCGCACCGCAACCGCCATCGCTTGTTTCAACTCCGGGCTCAGGCGTTCACCGGCGGCGGCGATGTCTGCCGCGCTGACCTTTAGGGCGGTGACGGTGGTTTTGTCGAACTTTGCGCCATACTCGCGCAGGGCCGCGTCGCCGTTGGTTTTAACGTTTTCCAGGATCTCCGCTACGGTGCGGGTAATGCTCTCTGAGGCCGCCACCGCCGGGCGCATCAGCAGAGCGTTTTGCTGCTCTGCGCTGCACTGGTTCCAGTCGATAATCGTGTTGAAGCTCATTGGCGTTACTCCATCATCTTCTCAATTGGCAGAACCAGAATGGAGCTGGCGCCCAGCACCTTCAGTTTTTCCATGGTTTCCCAGAACAGAGTTTCGCTGCTGACCATGTGCATCGCCACGCGCTGCTGATCGCCTGCCAGCGGCAGAATGGTCGGACGCTCGGCGCCCGGGAGCAGGGCAATCACTTCGTCCAGACGCTCGGTTGGGGCGTGCAGCATGATGTATTTCGATTCACGGGCCTGGATAACGCCCTGAATACGGGTCAGCAGCTTATCGATGAGCTGCTGCTTCACGTCCGACATTTCGCCGTCGCGCTGGATCAGGCAGGCTTTAGAGCGGTAAATCACTTCCACTTCACGCAGACCGTTGGCTTCGAGGGTGGCTCCGGTGGAGACGAGGTCGCAGATAGCGTCAGCAAGCCCGGCGCGCGGAGCCACTTCGACAGAGCCGTTCAGCAGGCAGGATTTAAAAGCGATGCCTTTCTGATCGAGGTAGCGCTTCAGCAGGTGCGGGTAAGAGGTGGCAATACGTTTGCCGTCGAGGGCGGCAGGGCCATTCCAGGATTCATCCACCGGGGTGGCAAGCGACAGGCGGCAGCCGCCGAAATCGAGGCGACGCAGGGTGAAATAGCGAGGGTCTTCGCCCTGGGCGCGGCGGTTCAGCAGCTCTTCTTCCAGCACGTTTTCGCCGATAATGCCGAGGTCGACCACGCCATCCATCACCAGACCCGGGATGTCGTCATCACGTACGCGCAGAATATCGATCGGCATATTTTCCGCCAGCGCAATCAGACGCTGGGTGTGCAGGTTGATTTTTATGCCGCAGCGGGCCAGTAATTCGCGTGAATCGTCGCTAAGACGCCCGGATTTCTGCATAGCTATGCGTAAACGATTGTTGTCTGACATTGTGGTTTCCTCGTTAACCTGTCTAAATCTTCTGGATCCGACCCAATAAAAAAGCCCCCGGAAGTATTCTCTTCCGGGGGCTCTCTCTTGCGTTCATGCACCACTGGAAGATCTGAATGTCTTCCAGCACACATCGCCTGAAAGACTAGTCAGGATGATGGTGATGATGATGGTTTTTGAATTGAACGCAGATCATAATTTTCTCGTTGAATGCTTATTCACTAGATGTCTTTTAACCTAAACCAGTTCGTCTACCGAAAGCAAGGGCTTTTTTCTATGATTAATTGATTTCATATTGATGCTATAAATTGTCAGCAGGGGCACGCTGGCGTAGCCTGTTAACTGGAGTGAACACCTCAGGAGATAACGCATGAAAAAGGTCGCGATTGTCGGATTAGGCTGGCTGGGTATGCCGCTGGCGCTGTCATTGACGGCGCGGGGTTGGCAGGTCACCGGCAGCAAAACCACTCAGGACGGAGTGGAAGCGGCAAGGATGTGCGGTATCGACAGCTATCCTTTACGTCTGGAGCCGCAGCTGGTCTGCGAAGCCGATGACCTGGATGCGCTGATGAACGTTGATGCCCTGGTGATTACGCTTCCGGCACGCCGCAGCGGGCCGGGCGATGATTTCTATCTGCAGGCGGTGCAGGAGATTGTCGACTCTGCGCTGGCGCATCAAATTCCTCGCATCATCTTTACCAGTTCCACCTCCGTGTATGGCAACGTCAGCGGTACGGTGAAAGAGAACACCCGGCGCGAACCGACGACGCTCAGCGGTAGGGTGTTGAAAGAGCTGGAAGACTGGTTGCATAACCTGCCGGGCACTTCGGTGGATATTGTACGTCTCGCCGGGCTGGTAGGGCCGGGGCGTCATCCGGGCCGTTTCTTCGCCGGAAAATCAGCGCCGGACGGCCAGCATGGGGTCAATCTGGTGCATCTGGAAGACGTTGTCTCCGCGATTACGCTGCTGTTACAGGCTCCGAGCGGCGGACACATCTATAATATATGTGCACCTAAGCATCCAACGCGTGCGGAGTTCTACCCGCAGATGGCCCGCGAGCTGGGGCTTGAACCCCCGACGTTCGGCGTGGGTGACAAGAACGATAAAGGCAAAATTATTGATGGCAACCGGATCTGCAACGAACTGGGATTTGAATATCAGTACCCGGACCCGCTGGTAATGCCGATGGAGTGACATTCGTGTGGCGGGAGTAGCCTTTTGCAGGGGAGGCGACGATGAAGCCACTACTGGATGTCCTCATTATTCTTGATGCTCTTGAAAAAGAAGGGAGCTTTGCCGCGGCGTCGGCAAAGCTCTATAAAACGCCTTCCGCCCTCAGCTACACCATTCATAAACTCGAAAGCGACCTCAATATTCAACTGCTTGACCGCAGCGGCCATCGTGCAAAGTTCACCCGAACAGGACAAATGCTGCTCGAGAAAGGGCGTGAAGTGCTGCACAGCGTGCGCGAACTGGAACAGCAGGCGGTAAAACTCAACGAAGGCTGGGAGAACGCGCTGGTGATTAGCGTCGATGATACGTTCCCGTTTTCGCTGCTAACGCCGCTGATTGATACCTTCTGCCAGCAGTATGGCGTGACGCGGTTGACCTTTGTGCGCGGCGAGCCGGAGAACCCCTGGGAGCGGCTGATGCAGGGCAGTGCCGATATCGTCGTAGGCGCGCTCGGAACGCCCCCCTCGCTGAGTGGTTATGCCTTCGCTCCGCTTGGCGAACTGGAGCAGGTGTTTGTGGTGGCACCGCAGCATCCGCTGGCGCAGGAACCGGAACCGCTGAGCCGCCGGATCCTGAAGCGTCATCGCGCCGTGGTTGTGGGGGAGCCACACGCTTCAGCCACTTCGGCGCATCGCCAACGGCTGGACGATCAACAAGCCATCACGGTTTTCGATTATAAGACTAAACTTGAGCTGCAGTTGAGCGGTCTGGCGTGCGGCTATATACCGCGCTATATGGCGCATCGGCTACTGGAAACCGGTGCGCTGGTGGCGAAAAAAGTCTCACCGGAACAGGTTCTTGACCCTGCATGGATAGGCTGGAATGAGCAGGCCGCCGGCCTCGCCAGCGCCTGGTGGCGGGAGTCTATTTTAGCAAATAGTGCTATCGCCAAGGTTTACCAGAAATCGGGTGATTGAAAATCAGCCATTTAGGCAAAACTTTTGCGTGAGCATGCACTCATTGTCTTGTTTTTGCTAAATGTTGAGGGCACAATACGCCGCCTGCAAAATCAGAGATAAACCGACGAAATTAAACGCGTCGGTTATTTTTTTGCATCGAGCAAAGTCATTCAAAAAAACCAAGAGGCCGGGCTTCGTACCGGATAGATATTTACTAAAAATCGACAGTTGTTGTCGCCGAGGATTCCACAAAAATGGGGCAATTTTTTGCTTACGCGACGGTTATCACCGTGAAAGGAGATTTCCATGTCGCTTAACGTTACTCCAAACACCTCTCGCGTAGAATTACGTAAAACGCTTACGCTGGTTCCGGTTGTCATGATGGGCCTTGCCTATATGCAGCCGATGACGCTGTTCGATACATTTGGTATCGTCTCTGGTTTAACAGACGGTCACGTGCCGACGGCTTACGCCTTCGCGCTGATCGCGATTCTGTTTACCGCACTGAGCTACGGGAAGCTGGTTCGCCGCTATCCGTCTGCGGGCTCAGCCTATACCTATGCCCAGAAATCCATTAGCCCGACCGTTGGCTTCATGGTGGGTTGGTCCTCTCTGCTCGACTACCTGTTCGCGCCGATGATCAACATTCTGCTGGCGAAAATCTATTTTGAAGCCCTGGTGCCGTCGATACCCTCGTGGATGTTCGTCGTGGCGCTGGTCGCCTTCATGACCGCCTTTAACCTGCGTAGCCTGAAATCGGTTGCCAACTTCAACACCGTTATCGTGGTGCTGCAGGTGGTGCTGATTGCGGTGATCCTCGGCATGGTTATCTTCGGTGTGTTCGGCGGTGAAGGTGCCGGTACGCTGACCAGCACCCGTCCGTTCTGGTCCGGCGATGCGCACGTGATCCCGATGATTACCGGGGCGACTATCCTGTGCTTCTCGTTCACTGGTTTTGATGGGATCAGTAACCTGTCTGAAGAAACCAAAGACGCAGAGCGCGTGATCCCGCGGGCGATTTTCCTGACGGCGCTGATTGGTGGTCTTATCTTTATCGTTTCCACCTACCTGTTGCAGCTGTACTTCCCGGATATCTCTCGCTTTAAAGATCCGGATGCATCTCAACCGGAAATCATGCTGTACGTGGCGGGTAAAACCTTCCAGGTTGGGGCGCTGATCTTCTCCACCATCACCGTTCTGGCTTCCGGCATGGCAGCGCACGCCGGTGTGGCACGTCTGATGTACGTGATGGGTCGTGACGGCGTGTTCCCGAAAAGCTTCTTCGGCTATGTACACCCGAAATGGCGTACTCCGGCGATGAACATTGTTCTGGTGGGGGCTATTGCCCTGCTGGCGATTAACTTCGATCTGGTGATGGCGACGGCGCTGATTAACTTTGGTGCGCTGGTGGCGTTTACCTTCGTGAACCTGTCGGTTATCTCGCAGTTCTGGATCCGTGAGAAGCGCAACAAAACGCTGAAAGACCACTTCCAGTATCTGTTCCTGCCGATGTGTGGTGCCCTGACCGTGGGCGCGCTGTGGGTGAACCTGGAAGAGAGCTCGATGGTACTGGGTCTTATCTGGGCGGGTATCGGCCTGATTTACCTGGCCTGCGTGACTAAAAGCTTCCGCAACCCGGTTCCGCAGTACGAAGATGTAGCGTAATCGCAGCATCGCATCAGTTAAAAAAAACCGGAGACTGAGTCTCCGGTTTTTTTATGCCTCAGACAATGTCCTGTGCATACTGCCAGAGCGCTTTCAGCTGCCCCAGCTTCTCGTTATTCCCTTCATACTGACCGTACAGCATCTCGAGCTCCTGGGCGTAGGCCTGCAGGAATTCCGGGGTAAACACATTGCGACGATGCTCCAGCCAGCGCTGCTGCTCGGCTTCGTCCAGCGTGCCCGGGAAGTTGCGCGCCCGGTAGTTAAACAGCAGACGTTCGATGCGTTTATCGGCGAAGGTGATGTCCAGCGCCGGCAGGTTGCGCGGCTCGGTCTCCAGCACGATACGCATCGCGGCGCGATCGGCGTCGCTGAAAAAGCCGTTATACAGCTGGGCGTCGACGTTCTCTGACGGCACAAACGGCTCGGCGTCGGCAAAAATGGCCACCACCTTATCGCGCACCTGCGGGTTATCGCGCAGCAGCTTCAGGTTATCAAGGCAGTGCTGGCGGTTAATGCCCAGACGGTCGGCATCTTCCGGACGCAGGGTATTGCCCTGCGCCAGCACCGGGCACTTGTTGAGGTGTACCAGTTTTACCGGTACGGCGGCATCGTCACCCAGGTCGGCTTTGGCGGTGTACAGGCGCTCGCGCAGCGCATCGCTGTCGAGCTCCAGCAGCGGGGTGACGTCGCCCGCGAGATCAACCATGATGACGGCGTTACGATTTTCCGGGTGCCAGGCCAGCGGAGCGACCCAGCTGGTGTTGCCGCGCCACGCGCCAAACATGCCGGAGATATGCACCAACGGTTTCATCTGCGGCACGTCAATCAGCGCCGTCAGCTTATGCTTACCGCGATGCGACCACAGGTAGTCGAACAGCCGCGGCTGCTGGGTTTTCACCAGCTTCGCCATCGCGATGGTGGCATAGACGTCGGCCATCGCGTCGTGGGCGTTGCTGTGCTCAATGCCGTTGGCTTTGGTCAGATGCTCAAGGCGGAAGCTCGGCAGACCGTCATCGTTCTCCGGCCAGTTGATGCCTTCCGGGCGCAGGGCGTAGCAGGCGCGCATCACGTCGAGCAGATCCCAACGGGAGTTATCGTTCTGCCAGCTCCAGGCATAGGGATCGTAAAAGTTGCGATAGAAAATATTGCGCGTGACTTCGTCATCAAAGCGGACGTTGTTGTAGCCCACTACGCAGGTTTTCGGCACGGTAAAGAGGTCGTGAATACGGCGGGCGAAGGCGGCTTCGTTCTCGCCTTTTGCCAGCGCTTCCTGCGGCGTAATGCCGGTGACCATCACCGCCTGCGGCTGCGGCAGATAGTCGTCAGCGGGCTTGCAGTAAAACACCTCTGGCTCGCCGATGATGTTGAAATCGGCATCGGTACGGATTGCCGCAAACTGCGCCGGCCGGTCCAGCGACGGGCTGATACCGAAGGTTTCGTAGTCGTGAAAGAGAAAAGTTGGCTGCGTTGCAGAATCAGACACCCGAAGCTCCATCCTGAATGAGATTGACCCGCTATGGTAAACCATCCGGCCATCACATCCGAAGTAAAAGGCGGGCTTTCTCGAGTAAATGCACAAAAAAGCACGCGCGGGTAGTGGGGGCTGTCACACTTTTTTGCAATTAATTGCTGCGAAGCGGCGCGAACTTCCGTAAAAAGGTCAACGATTTTAAAACGACATTGAGGATATGCTGTTGAAACGCCGTTTGTTTATTGTCGCATCTGTATTTGCGATCGGTATCTCGTCTGCGCAGGCCGCCGACCCTATTGAGTTCACTCCTGCAGCGCCGGCGATTCAGGCCGGATCGTGGGTATTAATGGATTACACCACGGGCCAAATTTTAAACGCCGGCAACGAACACCAGCAGCGCAACCCCGCCAGCCTGACTAAGCTGATGACGGCCTATGTCGTCGACCGCGCTATCGACAGCGGCCGTATTTCATCCAATGACATGGTCACCGTGGGCCGCGATGCGTGGGCCAAAGGCAATCCGGTCTTCGAAGGTTCCTCGCTGATGTTCCTGAAGCCGGGCGACCGTCTGACGGTGCGTGACCTGAGCCGTGGGATGATTATCGATTCCGGCAACGACGCCTGCGTAGCGCTGGCGGACTACATCGCCGGTGGCCAGCCGCAGTTCGTGAAGATGATGAACGACTACGTGAAGAAGCTGGGTCTGACCGACACCAATTTCGAAACCGTGCATGGTCTGGATGCGCCGGGCCAGCACAGCTCCGCCTACGACCTGGCGGTGCTTTCCCGCGCCATTATCCACGGCGAGCCGGAAGTCTATAAGATGTACAGCGAAAAGAGCCTGACGTGGAACGGCATCACCCAGCAGAACCGAAACGGGCTGCTGTGGGATAAAACCATGAACGTCGATGGTCTGAAAACCGGGCACACTTCCGGCGCGGGCTTCAACCTGATTGCCTCAGCCGTAGACGGCAACCGTCGCCTGATTGCGGTAGTGATGGGCGCCGAAAGCCCGAAAGGGCGTGAAGAGCAGGCGCGTAAGCTCCTGCAGTGGGGCCAGCAGAACTTTTCAACCGTGCAGATCCTGACTAAAGGTAAGCAGGTGGGCCTGGAGCGTATCTGGTACGGCGATAAAGAGAAGATTTCGTTAGGCACCGACCAGGACTACTGGCTGGCGCTGCCGAAGGCGGAAATTCAGAACATTAAAGCGAAATACGTGCTCGACCGTAAAGAGCTGGAAGCGCCGATTGCCGCGAATCAGCGCGTGGGGGAAATCGAGCTTTACGATCGCGATAAAATCGTGGCCCGCTGGCCGCTGGTGACGCTGGAAAGCGTTGAAAAAGGGGGTATTTTCTCCCGCTTTAGCGACTGGCTGAAGCACAAGTCCTGATCCTGATAACCACCAGGTGGCCATCGCGCCACCTGGTTCCTTCCCGCGGTTCTCAATTCTGTGAAATATCGCACATACTTCTGCTCAGACCCTGGCTACATTTTATATGTATATTTATCCAGTATCTCAACATGGGTGGAGGCACAATGAACTACAGCATCAGAGAACATGACAAGCGTACGATCGCCGGTTTTCACATGGTTGGCCCCTGGGAGGAGAAGGTCAAAGAGGGGTTTGAGCAGCTGATGAAATGGGTGGATGGCAGGCAGATCCCGGCGCTCGAGTGGCTGGCGGTGTATTACGATAACCCTGAAGTCGTTCCGGCAGAAAAGCTGCGCTGTGCGACCGTTGTGGCGGTGCATGAAGATTTCGTTATTCCTGCGAACAGCGAAGGCGTGATCAAAACCGAAGTGGAAGGGGGAGAGTACGCCGTGGCGAAAGCGCGGGTCACCAACTTTGATTTCTCCACCCCGTGGTACCAGTTCTTCGAAAGCCTGCTGAAAGACGAAGACTGGCAGTGCGCGCCGAAACCCTGCTTTGAAGTGTACCTGAACGACGGCAACCAGGATGGCTTCTGGGACATTGAAATGTACGTCGCCGTAGAGCGCAAGGCCGGGTAGCATTTTTTGACCCTGCAATGGGCAAGGTTTTTGGCAGTCATGTGATGCGTTCAGCAGAAAACCCGTTACAATTGTGCTTTCTACAGCTTGCCGGAGTGCGGGTGTGCGTGCTGACAAATCCCTGAGTCCTTTTGAGATTCGGCTATACCGCCATTACCGTGTGGTTCACGGGGTGCGGATAGCCCTGGCGTTTATACTGACCTTTCTTCTTGTCCGCTGGTTCGATATCCCGGAAGGCACCTGGCCGCTCATTACCCTGGTGGTGGTGATGGGGCCTATCTCCTTCTGGGGCAACGTGGTGCCGCGTGCGTTCGAACGCATTGGCGGCACCATCCTCGGCTCCGCGCTGGGCCTGGTGGCGCTGAAGCTGGAGCTGATGTCTTTACCGCTGATGCTTATCTGGTGCGCCGCCGCCATGTTCCTCTGCGGCTGGCTGGCGCTCGGGAAGAAGCCCTATCAGGCGCTGCTTATCGGTATCACCCTCGCAGTAGTGGTCGGCGCACCGCCGGGGGATTTAACCACCGCGCTGTGGCGAAGCGGTGACGTTATCTTCGGCTCGCTGCTGGCCATGCTGTTCACCGGGGTCTTTCCGCAGCGCGCGTTCCTGCACTGGCGCATTCAGATGGCGAGCTTCGTCACCCAGTACAACCGCCTCTATCAGGCGAGCGTGTCGCCCAACCTGGTCGAGCGCCCGCGTATCGACAAACACCTGCAAAAAATGCTCGGTGAAGTGGTGAAGATGCGCGGCTTTATTACGCCCGCCAGCAAAGAAACGCATATCCAGAAGGCCATTTTCGAAGGTATTCAGACCGTCAGCCGTAACCTGGTGTGCATGCTCGAGCTGCAAATCAACGCCCACTGGGCCTCGCGCGCCAGCCACTTCGTGATGCTGAACGCCCACACGCTGCGCGACACGCAGCAGATGACTCAGCAAACCCTGCTGACCATCGCTCATGCGCTGTACGAGGGCAACCCGCAGCCGATCCTTGCGAATACCGAAAAGCTTAACGACATCGTCGCCGAGCTGCGCCAGCTGATGCAGGAGTACCAGGGAGAGAAACTGTCGGAGACGCCTATTCACGGCTACGTGTGGCTCAGCATGGAGCTGGCACGCCAGCTTGAGCTGCTGTCGCATCTGATTTGCCGGGCATTGCGCAAATAAAAGACTAATGAGCTGGCTTTTACGCCAGGTTGTTTCGATTCAGCAGCATTTAGGGTTATGATGGGCCCAAAGCAAAAACCATTGTCATCAGCGATTGCTATGCGTAATGTAGCCCGATAGCAGCCGCTTTAACGAATCCGAAGCTCAAAAATCAGGGGTGTAAAAATGGAAACAACTAAGCCGTCGTTCCAGGACGTACTGGAGTTTGTTCGTCTGTTCCGCCGCAAAAACAAGCTGCAGCGTGAAATTCAGGACGTTGAGAAAAAGATCCGTGACAACCAGAAACGCGTTCTGCTGCTCGACAACCTGAGTGATTACATCAAGCCGGGCATGAGCGTTGAAGCCATTCAGGGCATCATCGCCAGCATGAAGACCGACTACGAAGACCGCGTTGATGACTACATCATCAAAAACGCCGAGCTCTCCAAAGAGCGTCGCGACATCTCTAAAAAGCTGAAAGTGATGGGCGAAAACAAAGCTGAATAATGCATGACGGCGGTGAGAGTCTCCCTCTCACCGTTTTCTTTTTTTCTTGTTACCTTTCTTGTCAAAATCCTGCACAAATCATAGGAATACCGTTTCCGCTTATTTATCATAGCGCTCATTCATGCGCTTTCGATTCGGTGGGTCAATACGGTGAAACAAAAACCACAGGTGTTATCCGTCATGCTGCAGGGCACGGCATCGGATGTCGGAAAAAGCGTTCTGGTCGCCGGGCTTTGCCGGATCTTTCACCAGGACGGTCTCAAATCAGCTCCTTTCAAATCACAAAACATGGCGCTCAACTCCGGCATTACCGATGACGGAAAAGAGATGGGCCGAGCACAAATCTTTCAGGCTGAAGCGGCGGGTATTCGCCCCGACGTGCGGATGAACCCTATTTTGCTGAAACCAACCACCGACCGTCAGGCGCAGGTGGTTCTGATGGGTGAAGTGGCACAGTCGATGGACGCGGTCAGCTACCATCACTACAAACCGCAGCTGCGTGAAACGATCCTCGGCGCATGGCGCAGCCTGGCGGAAGCGTTTGACGTGCTGGTGCTGGAAGGCGCGGGCAGCCCGGCGGAAATCAACCTGCGCGATCGCGATATCGTCAATATGGGCATGGCGGAGATGGCCGAATGCCCGGTTATCCTCGTCGCCGACATCGATAAGGGCGGGGTGTTTGCCTCGATTTACGGCACCCTGGCGCTGCTGCAGGAGAGCGAGCGCTGGCGGGTGAAGGGCGTCATCATCAACAAATTCCGCGGTGACGTGTCGCTGCTGCAGCCGGGCCTTGAGCAGATTGAATTACTCACCGGTGTCCCGGTGCTGGGGGTCATGCCGTGGCTTAACGTCGATCTTGAAGAAGAGGACGGCGTGGCGCTGCAGTATCGCCGGGCGCGGCTGTCGCCGGAGGCCTCGGTGAATATCGCGGTGGTTGAATTCCCGCATATCGCCAACTTCACCGATTTCAACCCGCTCAGCGCCCAGCCGGGCGTTAACGTTCACTACGTGCGCCACCCGGAGGCGCTGGCGGACTGCGACCTGATTATCCTGCCCGGCAGTAAAAACACGCTCGGCGATCTCGACTGGCTGCGTCAGACGGCAATGGCGCAGGCGGTGCTGGAAGCGCACCGCTGCGGTGTACCGGTGATCGGCGTCTGCGGCGGCTATCAGATGATGGGTGATGTGATTTTCGATGAAATAGAGTCCGGGATGGGGCGCCAGTCCGGGCTTGGGCTGCTCAATGCCACCACCCGCTTTGAAGCGGTGAAAACGACGGTGCAGACCACCGTTCAGCTCAGCGATAACCTGCCGGGCTGGCTGGCGCCGCTGTCAGGGCTTTTCCTGAACGGTTATGAAATTCACATGGGGCAAACCACTCTTCAGCCGGGTTGCCAGAAGGCGATGCAGTACGACACCGCGCTCGGGGCGGTGGACGACAGCGGGCTGGCATTCGGCACTTATCTGCACGGCCTTTTTGACAACGACGCCTTTACCGGTGGGGTGGTCAACAGCCTGCGGGCCCGCAAAGGCCTGCCTCAGCAGACGGTAGTGCAGAGCTATGCCGATTATAAAGCACAGCAATTTGATGTGCTGGCGGCGGGAATGCGCGAGAATATCGATATTCAGCGAATCTATCAGATAATGCGCGAACATCAGGAACCCACAGCATGATCCTTATAACCGGCGGAGCGCGCAGCGGCAAAAGCCAGCACGCGGAATCGCTGCTGCATGACGCACGAGAAGTGATCTACATCGCCACCTCGCAGATTTACGATGATGAAATGGCGCAGCGGGTGGAGCATCACCGCGAGCGCCGCCCGGCGCACTGGCACACCGAAGAGCGCTGGCAGCACCTCGACACGATTATCACCCCACAGCGCTCTGCGGATGACGCCATCCTGCTGGAATGCGTCACCACGCTTATCACCAATATTCTGTTTGCCGAAGGTGGCGACGGCGATCCGCAGCACTGGGATTATGACGCCCTGGAGAAAGCCGTGGGGAATGAAATAGACACGCTTATCGCGCTGTGCCGGCAGTGTCCGGCGCAGGTGGTGCTGGTGACGAATGAAGTGGGAATGGGCATTGTGCCGGAGAATCGCCTGGCGCGGCATTTTCGCGATATCGCCGGGCGGATGAATCAAAAACTGGCGCAGGCGGCAGACGACGTCTGGCTGGTGGTATCAGGACTGGGAGTCAAAATAAAATGAACAGGGTTTTCTTCGCCATGCTGTCCTTTATGAGCCGTCTGCCGGTGCCACAGCGCTGGTCACAGGGGCTGGACACGCCGGATTACGTGCGCGGCATCGTCACCTTTCCGGTTATCGGCCTGCTGCTGGGCGGCCTGAGTGGGGTGGTGTTTGTGCTGCTGAACCACTGGTGCGGCACCCCGCTGGCAGCGCTGTTTGCCGTGCTGGCGCTGGCGCTGCTGACCGGCGGCCTGCACCTCGACGGGCTGGCGGATACCTGCGACGGCGTGTTCTCCGCGCGTCCGCGCGAGCGGATGCTTGAGATCATGCGCGACAGCCGCCTTGGCACCCACGGCGGGCTGGCGCTGGTGTTTGTCCTGCTGGCGAAAGTGCTGGTGGTAAGCGAGCTTGCCCTGCGCGGCGAGAATATGCTGGCGGCGCTGGCGGCGGCCTGTGCCTGCGGGCGCGGCATGTCGGTACTTCTGATGTACGGCCAGCGTTATGCCCGAGAAGAGGGCATGGGCAACCTGTTCATCAACAAAATCAGCTTTAAACAGACGGCCATCACGCTGGCCCTTGCCGCCGTTGTCGTCATCGCGCTGCTGGGGATTAACGGTCTGACCGCGCTGTTGTTCACCTTCGTGGTGGTCTGGCTGTTCGGCCAGTGGCTCAAACGTATTCTGGGCGGACAAACGGGCGATACTCTCGGTGCAGCCATTGAAGTGGGTGAAATCGTTTTCCTGCTGGCGCTGCTCTAACAAAGGATCCTGTCGATGCAAGATTTGCACACCTTACTGAACTCGATACCCACTCCGGACCATGACGCCATGGCCCGCGCGCAGCAGCATATTGATGGCCTGTTGAAGCCCCCCGGCAGCCTTGGGCGGCTGGAGTCGCTGGCGGTACAGCTGGCGGGAATGCCGGGGCTTGGCGGCAAACCGCAGGTTGATAACAAGGCCATTCTGGTAATGTGCGCCGACCACGGCGTGTGGGATGAAGGCGTTGCCATTTCACCACAGGTGGTCACGGCCATTCAGACCGCCAACATGCTGCGACACAGCACCGGCGTGTGCGTACTGGCGGCCCAGGCGGGCGCAAAGGTGCATGTGATTGATGTGGGTATCAACGCCGATCCTATTCCCGGCGTCATCGACATGAAGATGGCACGGGGCTGCGGCAACATCGCCCGCGAACCGGCAATGACCTGCGAACAGGCGGAGTCTTTGCTGCGCTCTACCATCAACTACACCCGCGACCTGGCCGCCAGCGGCGTCACGCTGTTTGGCGTGGGCGAACTGGGGATGGCGAACACCACCCCGGCGGCGGCGGTGGTGAGCGTGCTGACCGACCACGATCCGCAGGAGGTGGTGGGCATTGGCGCCAACCTGCCGCAGAGCCAGATCTCCAACAAGGTAGCGGTGGTGCGTCGAGCCATTGCCCACAACCAGCCGAACGCCGCAGACGGCCTCGACGTGCTGGCGAAGGTGGGCGGTTTTGATCTGCTGGGAATGACCGGGGTGATGCTGGGTGCCGCCTCCTGCGGCTTGCCGGTGGTGCTTGACGGCTTCCTTTCCTACGCCTCGGCGCTGGCGGCGTGCCGGATCGCTCCGGCGGTGAAGCCGTACCTCATTCCTTCACATTTTTCTGCCGAGAAGGGCGCGCGTATTGCGCTCAACGCGCTGCAGCTGGAGCCGTATCTCAACATGGAGATGCGCCTTGGCGAAGGGAGCGGGGCGGCGCTGGCGATGCATATCGTCGAGGCCGCCTGCAACATGCACAACAACATGGGCACCCTGGCGGGCAGCAACATTGTGCTGCCCACGGCGTAAGGCTTAGTGGCACCACGCGGTCTGGCGGCTTTTACACTGCGGCCAGACCGGGTAAAACAGCGGCCTGCCGTCTTTCACGCTGCCGTCATAGCTCAGCAAAAAGCGCTGGGTGTCGGAGCTTAGCAGAAAATCTGCCAGCGCCCGGGCTCCGGCGCTGTTCACCCCCGGATGGCGATGCGGATTGGTTTCCATCACGATATACGGGCGGCGCATCGTCGGGTCACCGTCAACGAGGATCTCGATACGCGGATCCGGCGTCCACTTGCCCAGCAGCACCGGCATCCGCCCGGTGATGATGTAAGCGTGGCGATCAGCAACCTGGCTCAGGATCCCGCGCCCGCCGGGTAAATCGTCTTTCAGCACCCAGTCACCCACCGGTCTTACCCCGGCGCGGGCCCACAGGCTGTGCGCCATTTCGCGCGGCCCGACGCCCTGAAAATCTACCCACGGGCTGCGGCTGGCGGCAATTTTCGCCAGCGCCTGTGCACCGTCTTTCATCCCGCGAATCCCCGCCGGATCCTCTTTCGGCCCCCAAATAACCAGATCGTTACGCGTCCACGGGCGCATATGTATACCGTGGCCGTTAGCAACCAGATCGGTCGTGATATCGCCGGAGTGCATGGTCAGCAGGTCAACTTTGCCTTCCTCCATCGCCTTCGCCAGTTTTGGCCGCTGGCCTTTCGCCACCACCTCAATACGGTATTCCGGGTGCTGCTGCTCGAAGCGGGCGCTGAGCGTCTGCCACAGATTCGAGTACATCATCCCACCGATCACCGCCACCCGAATGGGTGCAGGCGAAGTCTGCCGGGCGCTGGCAAACGAGGGGATGAGCAGGCTGGTCAGCAGCAGCGCGCCGCAGAGGTGCTTTCGATGATTCAACATGGTCCGTTCCTTTAAAAATTCATTTTTAGCTGCAACAGGTACTCGCGGCCGGGGCGCGGGAAGTTCAGCGCCTGGGCATAGTTTTCGTCGAACAGGTTATTGACGGTGAACTGCCAGGAGAGCGGCGCCCACGGCGACGGCCCGGAGAGGCTGAGACCCACGAGGGTATAGTTGTCGAGCTTCACTGGCGTCTCACTCTGGCCCTGGTACTGCACCGAGTCCCGGAAGCTCTCCACCCTGACCGAAGCCGAGAGATCCAGCGGCAGACGGGTGTTCAGCGCAAGCCATGCGCTGTGGGTGGGGCGGCCCTGCAACGCCGAACGGGTGGAGTCATCGCCCTTGTTCTCCGCCTTAAGCCACGCGTAGCCGAGGCTTAAGTCGGTATCTTCAGAAATAAAATAGTGAACACCGGGCTCAATGCCCCAGAAGCGGTAATGGTCAAAATTAGTGAAGCGATCGGTCAGCGCTGATTTTTCGATATGGTGATAGACGTCGCTGACCCAGGCGCTGAGCCGAAGCTGCACACGGTTAAACAGAGCCTGCTCGACGCCGGCCTCGAAGTAGTGCGAGGTCTCAGGCACCAGCGTACTGTTGCCGTACTCGATGTCGTAAAGCTGGCTGAGATCCGGGAAGCGGATGCGCCGCGCGGCGGTAGTGAAGAGGCGCGTGTCGTGCCAGGGATACCAGTAGCCAGCAGCCTGCGCGGCGTAGTCGGTGCCCCCGGCGCGATCGTTGTGGTAAAGCGCGCCGCTGAGCGTCAGGCCAAGGGTATCGTCGGGCTGGAACTGGTATTCCGCCACCCAGTCCTGTTGGGCGATACTCTGGCGGTTTTGCTGCGCGTCGCAGTCGTCGCCGTTGCAGCGCCAGCGGTCTTCCGCGAGCGTGATACCGTTGGTGAGCGTGTGCTGGCGGCTCAGCTGGTTTATCCACTGCAGATTGCTGCCGTAGCTCTCAGTACGGGTGCGTTGCTGGCGATCGGCAGATTTCTCGCGGTACTGGTTATCGCGGGTTTCGTGGCTGTACCACGCGTAGCCGCGCATGGTGTTGCTGCCCGTCAGCTGGTGGGAGAAGGTGGTCTGCACATCGTAGTGCTCCAGCGGCTCGACCCGCATATCGCTCCACGCCGGACCATTACCGCCGCCTGCACTCCCTCCGGCTTTTGCGTTACCTTTTCCGCCACCGCCGCTGCCACCACCGCCACCGCCGCTGCCGCCCAGCTTATCGGGAACGCCCCAGCTGTCGTGGCGATAGTTGAGGTTCAGCCCCAGGCGGGTGTCTTCGCTGACCTGCCAGTTGAGGGAGGTGGCGAGGGCGTGGTTGCGGTTATCGCTGTTGTTGCGCCGCCCGTCGCCCTGCTGCCCGCTGGGGGTAAAATCTGCCGCCATCGGAAAGCCGTCTTTGCCGTCGTAGGCGTAGCTTGCGGCATAATCCAGCGCCCCGGCGGCTCCGCTGGTGCTGGCGTTTGCGGTGTAGTGCCCGCCGTTGCCCGCGCCGACCGCGAGTGCGCTGTGCGGTTCGCCATCGCTCTGACGGGTGATGACATTAATCACGCCGCCGAAGCCGCCGGACCCGTACAGCAGCGATCCGGAGCCGCCTTTGGTGATATCGATGCGTTCAATCAGTCCCACCGGAATCAGCTGCGGATCGAACTGGCTATCCCACGCGCTGTTCTGCGGCACGCCGTTGACCAGAAAGGTGATATCCCTCGACTTATAGCCACGGATATCAAGCTGCGGAACGCCCTGACCGCCGTAGCGAAGCTGAATGCCCGACACATGCTGCAGGGCATCGACCACCGTCAGGCTACCCTGTTGTTCCATCGTTTCGCGACTCACTGAGACCGAGGACGATGCCTGTTGCTGTGCGTTACGGTTGTCGCCGGTCACCACGATGACGTCTTCGACATCCGAAACTGCGGCGAGAGAGAGCGGGGTAAAGAGGTAAAGTGCCAGAGGCGAGAAAGCAGTGCGCATTAAGAAAACCTTTATATTTATAGTGTTAGAGTTATGAGGTACAGCGAGCACAGTTAAAGGGAAAACCGTGAACCGTTTTTTGATGCGGGTCATTTCATCGTTATATAACTAAAGATATAGCGATGTGGGGTGATGATTTTGCGATCTGGGTGGCAGGGGCAAGGGCAGGGGCTTTAGGGGAGTGGTATACATATTGATGATTATTTATGGAGTGTCATTTCTGGCTTGAATAAATAGTGAGGCTGTTTTCTTAATATGCGATCGCCATTCCGGAACAAGGTATTGTTGAAAACGATTTAGCGGCGTATCTTTTTCCCGTTCCTGCACAATCAGGAACCAGGATTGGAACCCTGCGAGATACACTGGCGACACAAGACGCGCTGCGTCTTTTTTTGTGTCGTGCGCTTAGTTATGCCAAATTATGGTGGGCTGAGCAGGGGCACCGTCAGGTGCGCTGGTTTCAGTGTAGCCGGTAGTTCCAACCCTGTTCAGTCCGCCACCTACGAGATTGGAACCTCCTGTGGCGGAATTTAAGACCTACACTGGAGATAACCGCATGACTACTGTCTCATCCCAAGACCAGGCAACTACCGAATCTGCTTCTAGCAAAACACAGCGCCGCTACACCGTTGGCTACCTGCCAAATCGTGGCGACACCAGCACCCCTGCAATCAATCTTTCCGGCAAATGGCTACGCGAAGCCGGGTTTGAAACCGGTAATGGCCTGACGGTGAAGATCGCGGGCGATTGCATTGTGTTGATCCCGGATAACAACGAAACCCAGGATCTGCGACAGCAACTGAAGCAGTACAAAGAGGTACTGAAAGGGTTAAAGGCGGGGATGAGTAGGGTTTGAAGGGGTAAGAGCTTGCTCTTAGGAGTTAGGATGTAAGATGCCTGCCGCAGGCAGGCTCTTTATATTAGAGGCTCAGGTTATTTTGGTTGCCGATGAGGTTAGTTTGACAGACCTTTTCGTGCCAAAACAGACGTTGCTACATTTGTCTGTGTTAATCAATGGGGAGCAGGTCAATCAGACTCATCAGGAGGTAACAAACCTACGTATTTTGAGATATAAGCTGATTGCTTTTCTCAAATGTTATAGATTGGCTCGATGCTAATGGAGTAAATTAAGTGCAGTTTAGTAAAGTAGACGGTTGCTTGAGGCAACTTCACTTGTTACAAATTGAACTTTTCGGTTGGAGGCTGTGGGGACTGGGATGGGACGGAGATCAGGGTTTGAAGGTTTTATACGTGCTACAGGCAGAGCCGTTGCAGCAGCAGAGCGTGAGCGAAAGAGGTCAGAACGTCATCATCTTGCCGAAGTTCGCCGTATAGAACGCGAAATAAAACGTGATAATGCTCAGAGAATTCGCGGCCAAAAAGAGGCTGATAAGTTAGCAAAAGCCATGTATCTGGAGGGGCGTCAAGATGAAGTTTCCGATCTAAATGCTGAGCTGAACGAGAATATTACCGCGCTTTCTACACTTCTGGAACACACCCTCGAATTTGACGATTCGATTGATTTTTCGGCATTGAAAAAACTCCCAAAATTCGAAGACTTCAAAACACCCAAACATCTCTTACCAGACCCTGAGCCAGAGATGAAAGTCGTGAACGCTCCGGCTGCATGGAAGACTATTTTCCCATGGGTAAAGAACAAATATTATCGAGAATTGCAGAGTGCAGAAGAGTCTTTCAGTAAAAGTAAGGAAGATCATTCAGTTAAACTTTCAAGTCAGAAAGTTGAGCTTGATGCTTTAGTTGCTGATTATCAGACCCGAAGAACTGCTTACCTCGAAGAAATAAAAAGTCAGCACGACGAAGTTGACCAGTTTGAGCAAGACTATCTCAACTGCGATCCTGACAGCATATTAGCTTATTGCGAAATGGTGTTGACACGGTCTGAATATCCTGAGAATTACTTTCCCCAAACCTTTAGGTTGGCCTATTTACCTGACAGCAAGGAGTTGGTGGTTGAATACAACTTACCTGAAATTGCAGTAGTACCACGCGAGTTGGAATACAGATATGTCAAAACAAGAGATGCCATTGATGCCAAGGCGCGAAAGATTAGCGAGATCAAAGAACTCTATCAGAATATAATCGCCGCGATCACACTCCGCACAATGCATGAGCTTTTCGAAGCTGACAAGGCATCTGCTTTAACGTCAGTTCTGTTTAACGGTGTAATCGAAACTATCGATCCTACGAGCGGGCATGACACCAAAGTCACATTAGTATCTGCCCGTGCTCACAAGGATGATTTCATGCAAATAAAACTGGAAAGGGTCGAAAAGAGTGCATGCCTTAGAAGTTTAGGTGCACAAGTTTCAGGGCGGCCAGATGAACTCCAGGCAGTAAAGCCTATTATCGAATTCAACATGGTTGATAAACGCTTCATTGAACAAGGTGATGCTTTGTCTGCCCTTGAAACACGACCAAACCTTATGGAACTTTCACCGTCAGAATTTGAGGTGTTAGTATCAAATCTTTTCACTCAAATGGGACTGGACACCAAACTCACCAGAGGTACAAAAGACGGCGGCGTTGATGCGGTGGCATTCGACACTCGTCCGATCCTCGGTGGCAAAGTGGTGATTCAGGCTAAAAGATATAAAGATACTGTCGGTGTCAGTTCTGTTAGAGATCTTTATGGAACAATGATGAATGAAGGTGCTAACAAAGGAATTCTGGTATGTACAAGTCAATACGGTAAAGACGCATATCGTTTCTGCGAAGACAAACCAATCGAACTCATTGATGGAGGCGGGCTTCTTTACCTCCTGAAAGAGCATGCTGGGGTATCAGCTCGTATCAACCCAAATTTTTAATTACTGATCCAGATTCGGACTAATGCTTGTAGCGAATGTTCACGATGAGAAATTCAGCGCGAGCTTTTTAGTCAAGTAATTCAATGGCTTTGACTTAGGGCAGAAATTTCTGCCCTGCTAGGTATTTGTTATGAGAACAAAATTATGATGCATGAGCTATGAACAAATGATGATGGTTTAGATTTGTTTTGCTTTGCCGGTCCACAGGGATATCCTGCTCGTAAATTGTTGGATCCGGACTACAGATTGGTATGGACATGTGATGCAAATTCCCACCTTGAAGCAACGAAAAGATATTACACGTTCCATAACGGTGGAGAATATCAAACTGATTTTCCCGAACAGGATAGTAAGACCTACAAAGAAATGGGGTTGGAGTAAAAGCATAACCCCCCATAGCATAGCAGCCCGGTATTCTAATGGTTCCGCGACATCCGCTTCTCACTCATAGCTGCCAGTAGCTGCCGAAACGAGCCCTACACCAATGCCTCAATCCACCAGGCATTTCCCCCTCAAATTCTTAGACTTTCCTCACAAAATCCGCGCTGGCGCGTTATATTTAACGTATCTTAATCATGTTCGAGAACAGGGAAATGATGATTCGTTTAACCTCGCTGGCCTTCGTGCTGGCCGCCGTGACCCACAGCGCACTGGCGGTTACCTATCCTCTGCCGCCGGAAGGGAGCCGTCTGGTCGGTAAATCGTTTGTTATCACCGTACCGGAGGGGAACACCCGGCCGCTGGAGTATTTTGCTGCTCAATACGATCAGGGGTTCAGCAATATGACCGAGGCCAACCCCGGCGTGGATCCGTTCCTGCCGCGTGCCGGAACGCAGCTGACCATTCCGCAGCAGCTGATTTTGCCGGATACCGCGCGCCAGGGCATTGTGATTAACGTTGCGGAGATGCGCCTTTACTACTACCCGGAAGGGAGCAACACGGTGCAGGTTCTGCCGATTGGTATCGGTCAGGCCGGGCGGGAAACGCCGCGTAACTGGGTAACTCACGTGGAACGCAAACAGGAGGCTCCGGCCTGGACACCGACGGCGAACACCCGCAAAGAGTACGCCCGCGAGGGGAGAACCCTGCCCGCGTTCGTACCGCCAGGGGAAGATAACCCGATGGGGCTGTACGCCATTTACATCGGCAAGCTGTATGCCATTCACGGTACCAATGCCAACTTTGGTATCGGCCTGCGGGTGAGCCAGGGCTGTATCCGCCTGCGGAAAGACGATATCAAATATCTGTTTGATAATGTGCCGGTCGGTACGCGTGTGCAGTTTATCGATCAGCCAGTGAAAACCACCCTTGAACCGGACGGACAGCGCTGGCTCGAAGTGCACGAGCCGCTGTCGCGTAACCGCGCCGAGTTCGAATCTGACCGCAAAGTCCCGCTGCCGATGACCACGCAGCTGCGTAACGCCACCGAAGGGGCGGGCGTGGATGCAAGCGTGGTGAGCGCTACGCTGACGCGTCGTTCTGGTATGCCGGTGCCGATTAACACCGGCTCGGTAAAGGCCGGGCAGTTCTGAAACCAGCAGGAGCGAGAACGGTGCAGGATTTAGAAAAATCAATAAGGGAAGTCCTCGGATATATTGAAGACCGGCAGCAAAGAATCGATTTTGTGAACCAGGTTTTCGCAATCAGACGTATGCAGGAAGACGATCCGTGCTGGTGTGGGAGCGAAAAAACGGTGTCCAGCTGTCACTGGAAGCGGCAGGACGCCCGCCCGGTGAGCGTGGGGCACCAGGTTGGCGTGCGGGTGGGCATTTTTAAGCGCAAGAAGTTCTGCAGCGCGACTTACGACAGCGCTAACTGTGAGACGAAAAACATCGTTGGGGCGCATACCATCCAGAAAAGTGCCGTACTGGAGGCGATGGCTGAAGAGGGCCATGTCGGCAGCTTGTATCAGCAGGTGGGAGAGGTGTCAGACGTCAATCTTAAGCGTGGGGTGACGAACATCGCCTCCGTGTTTTATGGTTTCTGTCGCAAACATGACAACGATCTTTTTGAATGCCTGGAGAAACGGCCGGTTGTTTTAAATGCTGAATGCCTGTGGGCCTCTTCGTATCGCGCCGTGTGCCATGAGCACTATCAAAAAATGGCCGCCATTGAGGGCACGAAGGCACAGCGGGATTTTGCCGACAATGGTCTGCCACTACCGTGGCAGCTGATGATGCAGGCAGAAATCAGAAACTCACAGGCGCAACTGCGCCTTGGCCTGGAATTTATCGGCACCATCAAGCAGCGTTTTGAACAGATCTCCGCAGATCCGCAGGGGAAGCTGCTGGGATGGCTGGTGACGTTTAACGGCCCGCCGAAGCTGGCTGTGAGCGGCACCTTCTCACCATTTTATTCGTTAGACGGGCAGCTTATTCAGGGTGGGGAAGCGACTCAACATGTAGAGCATTTTGCGATTTCCACCGTAATGTATGAGGGGAAAGCGGCGTGGATTGTCGCCTGCCTGCCCGAGCAGCGTATTGTGGTCCGTTTTCTTGAGCAATTATTCAGCCGCAGCCATCGTGAAATCATGGATATCCTGAGCTGGGCGGTTTTTGCCTGGAACGAGAACGTCTACTTCCCGCTGAGCTGGTGGGATGGATTAAGTGAAACAGACAAAGAGGCGCTGCTGGCGCTGGCGCAAAAAGCTAACTGCACCACGCCCTATGAAAACCAGACCTTCCCGGGCTCGGTGATTGACCAGCATATTCAGAGCGTTATCCCGTTCCCATGCTGATGCGTTTGGGCGAAAAACAAGAAGCCCGCTTAAGTTTCCTTAAGCGGGCTTCTTAAATATGGCTCCTCTGACTGGACTCGAACCAGTGACATACGGATTAACAGTCCGCCGTTCTACCGACTGAACTACAGAGGAATCGTTGTGGAGGCATATCTTAGCGGCGAAAAAAACTTTGTCAAACCCCAATTCCCGCGTTTATGTTCAACTGCTTCTTCTGTCTACAATTTGTCGTCATTTGCAGCACTTTTTATCACAAAAACCTTTTGCAGCTTTCGGGATCCTCCGTCATTATTTGAAATGTAGTTTCAACTTTCTCACTAAGGTTCACCTTGAACGTCACCGCAGCAGTTCGCCAGGCCGTCGTGCGCACGCCCTGGTTCAAAAAACGCAAAAGTTATCGGGTTCTCTTCTGGCGTGAAATCACCCCTCTGGCGGTGCCCATTTTCCTCGAAAACACCTGCGTGCTGTTAATGGGGGTACTGAGTACCTTCCTCGTCAGCTGGCTGGGCGCGGAATCCATGGCGGGGGTGGGGCTGGCAGACAGCTTCAACATGGTGATAATGGCGTTCTTTGCCGCCATCGATCTCGGCACCACGGTGGTGGTCGCCTTCAGCCTCGGCAGGCTCGATAAAAAGCGCGCCCGCTCGGCGGCGCGGCAGTCGCTGGTGATCATGGCGATATTCTCCACCGTGCTGGCGGCGGTGGTGCACTATTTTGGTCGTGAGATTATCGATTTTATCGCCGGGGCCGCCACGCCGCCGGTGAAGGCGCTGGCGCTGACCTATCTGGAACTCACCGTGCTCAGCTACCCGGCGGCGGCGATAGCGCTTATCGGCAGCGGCGCGCTGCGCGGGGCGGGTAATACCAAAATCCCGCTGCTGATTAACGGTGGGATGAACATCCTCAACATCATCATTAGCAGCATCCTTATCTACGGTATCTTCTCCTGGCACGGGCTGGGGTTCGCCGGCGCGGGGCTGGGGCTGACTATCTCGCGCTGGATCGGCGCCATCATCATCGTGGGGGTGCTGATGCGCGGGGTGAAGGCGCTGCGAATACCGCTGAAAAGTTACCTGAAGCCGCTGAATCTGGCGGTTATCTGGGAAGTGATGGGGATCGGTATACCGGCAAGTATTGAGTCGGTGCTGTTTAACAGCGGTAAGCTGCTGACGCAGATGTTCGTTGCCGGCATGGGGACGGACGTTATCGCCGGTAACTTTATTGCCTTCTCGGTGGCCTCGCTGATTAACCTGCCGGGGAACGCCCTCGGCTCGGCTTCCACCATTATCACCGGCAGACGGCTGGGAAAAGGGCAGATAGCCCAGGCCGAGCGCCAGCTGCGCCACGTGTTCTGGCTCTCAACCATCGGCCTTACCGCCATCGCGTGGGGCACCGCGCCGCTCGCCGGGCTGTTCGCCTCCTTCTATACCCACGAGCCGGAGGTCAAAGAGGTGGCGAAGGTGCTGCTGTGGCTGAACGCGGCGTTTATGCCTGTCTGGGCGGCCTCCTGGGTGCTGCCTGCCGGGCTTAAAGGGGCACGAGATGCACGTTTTGCGATGTGGGTCTCAATGTTCAGCATGTGGGGCTGTCGGGTGGTGGCGGGCTATGTGCTCGGGATCTGGCTCGGCATGGGTGTCGTCGGCGTATGGCTCGGGATGTTCCTCGACTGGGCGGTGCGCGGGGCGCTGTTCTACTGGCGGATGGTCAGCGGGCGCTGGCTGTGGAAATATCCCAAAGTCAAAAGCGAATAAAAAAACGCACAGGAGGGGATCCTCCCCTGTGCGTGGGTATTAATCGTCATTCTTCAGTGTCGAAGGATGCGAGCGATGGGCGTGCCCATCAAACCCCAAGGCGATCGCGGAGACTGTAGTACGCGGCACCCATGGCGGTGAACGGAATGCGCAGGTTGCGCCCGCCAGGGAACGGGTAGTGCGGCAGTTTAGCGAAGGAGTCGAAACGCTCCGCATCACCGCGTAATGCTTCTGAAACCAGACGGCCAGCAAGGTGCGTACAGGTGACGCCGTGGCCGCTGTAACCCTGCATGTAATAAATGTTGTTCGCCAGACGACCAAACTGCGGCATGCGCGACAGGGTCAGCAGGAAGTTGCCGGTCCAGCGGTAGTCAATCTTCACGCCCTTCAGCTGCGGGAAGGTTTTGAGCAGTTTTGGCATGATCAGGCGCTCAACGTCATCCGGATCGCGTGCGCCGTACACCACGCCGCCGCCGTACAGCAGACGGTTGTCGCCGGTCAGGCGGTAGTAATCCAGCAGATAGTTGCAGTCTTCCACGCAGTAGTTGTTCGGAATGAGCGATTTAGCGACCTCCGCCGACAGCGGTTCGGTGGTGACCACCTGCGTGCCGCACGGCATGCTGCGTTTCGCCAGCTCCGGCTCCACTTTGTCACCCAGGTAGGCGTTACCGGCCACGATCACGTAGCGCGCGGTCACCTGACCTTTCTCAGTGCTGACCACCGCCGGGCTGGTGTGCTGAATTTTGGTTACCGGAGACTGCTCATACACGCGGCCTCCGTTAAGGCGGATAGCATCGGCTTCACCAATCGCCAGGTTCAGCGGGTGAATATGGCCGCCGCTGTGGTCGAGCAGGGCGCCAACGTAGCGGTCGCTGCTCACTTCTTTGGCGATGGCATCGGCGTCCAGCATTTCCAGTTGGGTGTTACCGTAACGCTCCCAGTTCTCTTTTTGCTCTTCAAGCGTTGCCAGCTGCTTGTGGTTCAGCGCCACGAACAGGCCGCCCGGGCGGTAGTCGCAGTCGATCTGGTAGCGCTTGATGCGTTCGCGGATGATCTCGCCGCCTTCGAACATCATGCTGCCGAGCATTTTGGCGGCTTCCGGGCCGTAGCTGTTCTCAATCACGTCGATGTCACGGCTGTAGGAGTTCACCAGCTGGCCGCCGTTGCGTCCGCTGGCGCCGAAGCCGATGCGGGCTGATTCCAGAACCACCACGTCATAACCGAGCTCTGCCAGGTGCAGAGCGGAAGAGAGGCCGGTATAGCCGCCGCCCACTACGCACACGTCGCAGGTGATGGATTCCGTCAGCGTGTCAAACGGCGCGTACTTGTTGGCGCTGGCGGCGTAATAGCTTGTGGTATGTTCGGTCATGATGAAGGCTCCAGGGCAATCCAGATGGTTTTCAGTTCACTAAACTTCTCAAGGGCATGCAGGGATTTATCGCGGCCGTTGCCGCTTTGCTTGTAACCGCCGAACGGCACGGTCATATCCCCGTCGTTGTAGTTGTTCACAAATACGGAGCCAGCTTTCAGACGGCGGCTCATGCGGTGCGCGCGGTTGAGCGAGCTGGTCCACACCGCGGCGCCCAGGCCGTAGTCGCTGTCGTTGGCCATTCGCAGGGCTTCTTCTTCGCTGGTGAAGCGGTTAACCACCAGCACCGGGCCGAAGATTTCGTCGCGGGCGATGTGCGAAGTGGGGTCCACGTCGACAAAAATGGTCGGGCCGATAGCCGCAGGATGTTTGTTGCTGCGTCCATCGAGGAACAGGGTGTTGTTCGATTCCCCGTCGCGGATAAAACTCTGCACCGAGTCGGCGTGGGCGTTATCAATCAGCGTGCCCATGGTGCAGGACGGATCGAGCGGGTTGCCCGGCTGCCAGTTTTTCGCCTGCTCTTTTAACAGCGCGAGGAAGCGGTCGGCGATGCTCTCTTCAAGCAGCAGGCGCGTACCGGCAATGCACACCTGGCCCTGGTTGTAGAAGATCCCGGCGGCGGTGGTGGCGGCGGCTTTTTCTAAATCCGGGCAGTCTGCGAAAATGACGCTGGCGCTCTTCCCACCGGCTTCGAGCCAGACGCGTTTTAAGTTGCTGTCGCCGGCGTCGCGCAGCAGCTGTTTGCCGGTGCGGGTAGAGCCGGTGAAGGTGATAACGTCAACGTCCGGGTGCTGAGAAAGCGCCTGCCCGGCCTCGTGACCGTAGCCGCTGATAACGTTCAGCACGCCGTCCGGCAGTCCGGCTTCTTTCGCCAGCCCCGCCAGGCGCAGCGCGGTCAGCGGCGATTTCTCCGAGGGTTTTAAAATCACGCTGTTACCGGCCGCAAGCGCCGGGCCAAGCTTCCAGCAGGCCAGCAGCAGCGGGAAGTTCCACGGTACGACGGCCGCCACCACGCCAATCGGCTCGCGGACGATCATCGCCAGTTCGTTATCTGAGGTGGACGCCACTTCGCCATACACTTTATCAATGGCTTCGGCATACCAGCGGATAGCGCGGGTCGCGCCGGGAATATCATCACGCAGGCTATGGCGAATTGGCTTACCGGTGTCGAGCGTTTCCAGTAGCGCCAGCTCCTCGTGATGCTGCTCCATCAAATCCGCGAGCTTGTTCAGCACCGCTTTACGTTTTGCCGGGGAGGCCTGCGACCAGTCGCCGTTTTCAAAGACCTCGCGGGCACCGCGCACGGCGATGTTGACGTCTTCCTGCTTGCCGCGGGCAATGGCGGAGATCGGGCGCTGAGCGGCCGGGTCGAGGGTGGCAAAAGTGCTGTTATCCTGGGCCTCACAGTATTCGCCGTTAATAAATAAGCGGCTTTCCGGGACCAGGTTATTCACTTTTTCCTGCCAGTAGTTCAGAGAGTGAAAATCCATAAAAACCTCGTAATTCAATCGGATACGTTTTTGTTTCGGCGAAATTTGGCCGCAGAGTGCCGCAGGAGTTATTTCCTGTGGCAGCCTGTGTTAAAAGCGGCCTGAGAAATTCAGGCCAAAAAAATCAGAACGTGGTGGGAGTGTGGGCGCTGATGATGCGGCAGATGCCTGCCGAGGTGTTGCTGAAACTATGCGGAATGCCGGTGTTAATGGCATAACTTTGTCCTGCAACTAAGTGATACGTTTGACCGTTAATCGTCAGTACCACTTCACCTTCCAGTATTGTGCCAATCTCCTCACCCTGGTGTTTGATCCGCTCGCCGGTCGTGGTGCCAGGCTGGTAAGTCTCGAGGATCATCGCCAGTGTGCGATTAGGATTTCCGTTGTGAATCAGCCTCATGGATACACCCTGGCTGCCGATTTCAATCAGGTCGTCTTCATTAATGACCACCTGCGGCTCGTCGGGTTTTTCCGGTTCGGCAAAGAACTCAGAGAGCGATAACCCGTATACTTTCAGTAATTTTTGTAGAGAACTGATTGCCGGGCTGACCTTATCTTGTTCTATGGTGCTGATTGCACTGTGTGTTAATCCAGACAGTTCGGCTGCGCGACGCTGAGAAAGACCCAGTTGTTGTCGAATCTCTGCCAGTCGTTTCCCCGGAGCCAGGCCGTCATCGCTCATATTTCTATTTCCTTAACAGTAAGTTGTCAGAGTCGCTTTTTTTCAGCGATGTAGTGCTGACAGGCGGTGATAAATCCTTCAAGCAACAAACGCGACAGGGCGTATTCGCTACTGTTCCACTCCGGATGCCACTGCACACCGAGCGCATACGGATGATCGTGGACGCTGACCGCCTCCACCAGGCCATCCTGCGCGCGCGCTTCAACACGCAGCAGCGGCCCGAGCGTTCTGGCGCCCTGGCCATGTAAAGAGTTCACCCAAAACGTGTTGCAACCGGGTATAAGCTTCGAAAGCAATCCTCCTTCCTGCACCTGAACTTCGTGCGATGGCGCATACTGCTGCTCCACCGGTAACTCGGCATCTTCACGATGTTCCAGGAACTGAGGGTGTTCGCACAGGCGACGATACAGAGTCCCGCCGGTGGCGACAACCAATTCCTGCAATCCCCGGCAGATGGCGAAAAGGGGGATGCGCCTTTCAAGCGCGGCGTTGATTAGCGCCAGGCTTAGTTCATCACGCCCGGGATCGGCGTCAGGCTCATCGCCGTTTTCACCATAGTGGTGCGGCTGCATATTGCTGGGGCTTCCCGGCAGGAAAATGCCGTCGAGTTTTGGCAGAAGGGTGTTAAGAAGTTCTGGCTCGGCCAGCGCGTGGGGCAGGGCGATGGGCAGGCCACCGGCGTTCAATACTGCATTCAGGTACTTCTCTTGCACGGTCTGGGTCCAATGACCCTTTATACTGTTCCTGCACATCACTACGCCAATTAACGGCCTGTCAAATATATTACCCATGATCGCCCTCACATACTGGAATAAATTATTGCCAAACTCTTCCATGTGGCCCGTTTCCGTTCAATATTTTATCAATCTAGCAGCGAGATAACTTGTTTGCAAACTACATTTAACATTTGACAAACAATTTGTTTGCATGCAAAGTCGAAGGGTGGACATTATATTTAACGGTCCGACCCAGTGACTGTACCTCATAGCAACGGCGGTGAATCATGGAAACCAATATCGTAGAAGTAGAGAACTTTGTTCAGCATTCAGAAGAGAGGCGAAGTAGCGCGTTTGCCCGCGAAGTGAAGCACTATCTGGAACGCTATCCGCAAACGCAGTATGTCGATGTTCTGTTAACTGACCTGAACGGTTGCTTCCGCGGCAAACGCATTCCGGTAAACAGCCTGCGCAAGATTGAGAAAGGTTGTTACTTCCCGGCTTCCGTCTTTGCGATGGATATTCTCGGTAACGTAGTAGAAGAAGCGGGCCTCGGCCAGGAGCTCGGCGAGCCGGATCTGACCTGCGTGCCGGTGCTTGGTACGTTAACGCCTTCGGCGGCAGACCCGGAATTTGTCGGTCAGATGCTGCTGACCATGCTGGATGAAGATGGCGCTCCCTTTGACGTTGAGCCGCGTAACGTTCTGAACCGACTCTGGCAGCAGCTACGCCAGCGCGGGCTGAACCCCGTGGTAGCGGTAGAGCTGGAGTTCTATTTACTGGACCGGCAGCGTGACTCCGAAGGCTATCTGCAGCCGCCGTGTGCCCCGGGTACTGAAGATCGTAATACCCAGAGCCAGGTGTACTCCGTCGATAACCTGAACCATTTCGCGGATGTCTTAACGGATATCGACGATTTGGCGCAGCTGCAGCTGATCCCGGCCGACGGCGCGGTGGCGGAAGCCTCTCCGGGCCAGTTTGAAATCAACCTGCATCATACCGATAACGTCCTCGAAGCCTGTGACGATGCGCTGGCGCTGAAACGCCTGGTGCGCCTGGTGGCAGAGAAGCACAAGATGCACGCCACCTTTATGGCGAAGCCTTATGAAGAGCACGCCGGCAGCGGTATGCACATTCATATTAGTGTGCTGAATAATAAGGGCCAGAACGTGCTGGCAGAGGACGATGGCGAAGATTCGACCACTCTGAAGCGCGCGCTTGCAGGAATGATAGACCTGATGCCCTCATCTATGGCACTGTTAGCGCCCAACGTAAACTCTTACCGTCGTTTCCAGCCTGGCATGTACGTGCCAACGCAGGCGTCGTGGGGCCACAATAACCGCACCGTCGCGTTACGTATCCCGTGCGGCGATCGTGATAACCATCGTGTTGAATACCGTGTTGCAGGTGCAGATGCCAACCCATACCTGGTGATGGCGACTATTCTTGCGGGCATTTTACATGGTCTGGATAACGATTTGCCGTTGCAGGAAGAGGTGGAAGGCAACGGTCTGGAGCAGGAAGGGCTGCCGTTCCCTATCCGCCAGAGCGATGCGCTGTGGGAGTTTGCTGAGAACGATGCGCTGCGCAAGCTGTTAGGTGAGCGCTTCTGCCACGTGTACCACGCGTGTAAGAACGATGAACTGATCCAGTTCGAGCGTCTTATTACTGACACTGAGATTGAGTGGATGTTGAAGAACGCTTGATGCCGGACCCGTTCCTCCGGTTTTTTCCGGCCCGGAAACGGGCACAGTAGTAACGTGTATTAGCATCATACCGTCTGCGCGGAGCCAGACGGTCACACTTTGCAGGATTTCCTGCCATTTCCCGTATGTCGCGTAATGGAGCGCAGGCGGCAGCGGGTCTTCAGAATAACGACGATTTTGTGACGAGGAAATGAGATGATGCAGATGTTTAAATACCCACATGGCGAGGGCGCGAGCCTGCGCGGGGGAGGCTGCTGGCCTCTCTGTGAACGTGAATGTACCCCTTCTTCTGACATTATGCGATTAACCCCTTTGCTAAGCAGGTTTGCGACCAGGAAGTTCCGAACGCAAATCAGTAGTGGCAAAGGGGGGTCGCGTCATGGCGTCTAATCTCTCCCTCAACGAGCAGGCGGGAAAACCGCAGCTGCGAAAATCGTTAAAACTCTGGCAGGTGGTGGTGATGGGCCTCGCCTATCTGACCCCGATGACGGTGTTTGATACTTTCGGTATTGTTTCCGGCGTGAGCAATGGTCACGTTCCGGCTTCTTACTTGCTGGCACTGGCGGGCGTGTTATTTACCGCTATCAGCTACGGCAAGCTGGTGCGTCAGTTCCCGCAGGCGGGTTCTGCCTACACCTATGCACAAAAAGCAATCAACCCCCACGTAGGCTTTATGGTCGGCTGGTCGTCGCTGCTGGATTATCTGTTCCTGCCGATGATTAACGTCCTGTTGGCAAAAATCTATCTCTCCGCGCTGTTCCCGGGCGTTCCGCCGTGGGTCTGGGTCGTGGGTTTTGTGGCCATTCTGACCGCCGCGAACCTGAAAAGCGTTAACCTGGTGGCCAACTTCAACGCGCTGTTTGTGTTGGTGCAGGTCGCGATTATCGTGGTGTTTATCTATCTGGTGGTGGATGGCCTGCATAAAGGCGAGGGCGTCGGCACCGTGTGGTCGCTGCAGCCGTTTATCAGCCAGAACGCGCATCTCATCCCCATCATCACCGGGGCGACGATAGTCTGCTTCTCGTTCCTCGGCTTTGATGCGGTAACGACGCTCTCGGAAGAGACGCCGGATGCTGCACGGACTATCCCGAAGGCGATTTTCCTGACCGCGCTGTACGGTGGGCTTATCTTCATCGCCGCCTCGTTCTTTATGCAGTTGTTCTTCCCGGATATCAGCCGCTTTAAAGATCCTGATGCCGCGCTGCCGGAGATTGCTCTGTACGTCGGCGGGAAGCTGTTCCAGTCTATCTTCCTGTGCACCACCTTCGTCAACACGCTGGCCTCGGGCCTGGCGTCGCACGCCAGCGTCTCGCGTCTGCTGTACGTGATGGGGCGTGATAACGTCTTCCCGGAGAAGTACTTCGGCTACGTGCATCCGAAGTGGCGCACCCCGGCGCTGAACGTGATTATGGTCGGGATTGTGGCACTGTCGGCGCTGTTCTTCGATCTGGTGACCGCAACGGCACTGATTAACTTCGGTGCGCTGGTGGCGTTTACCTTCGTGAACCTGTCGGTGTTCAACCACTTCTGGCGTCGTGAAGGGCGTAACAAGACCTGGCTTGATAAGCTGCACTACTTTGTGCTGCCGCTTATCGGTGCTGCTACCGTCGCGGTGCTGTGGATTAACCTCGAAGTGACGTCGCTGACCCTTGGCCTCGTGTGGGCCGGTGTCGGGATTGTCTACCTTGGCTGGTTGACTCAGCGCTTCCGTAAGCCGCCGCCGCAGTTCGATCGCACGAAAGCGGAGCAGGCCTGGGAGTCGTAAGCGTCGGGATTTTCACCACATTTTGCCAATAATTGTGCATTGTGGAGAATAAAGCGGCAAACGACAGAAAATGTGAAAACAGGCTTTGACAAGCCGGGGGCGCGTCGATAATATGCGCCCCGTTCACACGATTCCTCTGTAGTTCAGTCGGTAGAACGGCGGACTGTTAATCCGTATGTCACTGGTTCGAGTCCAGTCAGAGGAGCCATATTTAAGAAGCCCGCTTAAGGAAACTTAAGCGGGCTTTTTGCTTTCCAGGAATTACCCCTTCCCATTTCAAATGATATTAATTATCATTAGCAAATAACAATTATTATTATATAAAAACAATCTGGCAAGGATGTGGGCTTAACGACAACAGCTTAACGTTAGGCATTTTTTAGGGAATGGGTATGAGAGTTAACAAGATCCTCTGGCCAATAACTGCGGTACTGGTAGGGCTGAATAGCCCGCTTTCCGTGGCGAAATCCTCCGACGACAGCAGCGAAACCATGGTAGTTGAATCCACCGCCGAGCAAGTATTAAAACAACAGCCAGGCGTTTCGATTATTACTCGCGAAGATATTGAAAAGAACCCGCCGGTCAACGATCTCTCTGAGATCATTCGCAAGATGCCGGGGGTTAACCTCACCGGCAACAGCGCCTCGGGCACGCGCGGTAATAACCGCCAGATTGATATTCGTGGCATGGGGCCAGAAAACACCTTAGTGCTGATTGACGGCGTGCCGGTCACGTCGCGCAACTCGGTACGCTACAGCTGGCGTGGCGAGCGTGACACCCGCGGTGACACCAACTGGGTGCCGCCCGAGCAGGTGGAACGCATTGAAGTTATCCGTGGGCCTGCCGCCGCGCGCTACGGATCTGGTGCCGCAGGCGGGGTGGTGAATATCATCACCAAACGCCCGACCAACGACTGGCACGGCTCGCTGTCGCTTTACACCAACCAGCCGGAAAACAGCAAAGAGGGCGATACCCGACGCGGGAACTTCAGCCTCAGCGGCCCGCTGGCCGGCGATGCGCTGACGATGCGCCTGTACGGTAACCTGAACAGAACCGATGCCGACAGCTGGGACATCAACTCCTCCGCCGGAAGCAAAAACGCCGCCGGGCGGGAAGGGGTGACCAACAAAGATATTAACGGCGTCTTTTCATGGAAAATGACCCCGCAGCAGATCCTCGATTTTGAAGCGGGATACAGTCGGCAGGGAAATATCTACGCGGGTGATACGCAGAACAGTTCTTCCAGCGCGGTGACCAAAAATCTGGCGCAGTCCGGGCAGGAAACCAACCGTCTGTATCGGCAGAATTATGGTCTTACCCATAACGGGATCTGGGACTGGGGCCAGAGCCGCCTGGGGTTCTACTATGAAAAAACGAACAATACCCGCATGGACGAGGGGCTTTCCGGCGGCGGCGAGGGGCGCATTACCAACGACCAGCAGTTCACCACCAACCGCCTGACCTCGTATCGCACCAGCGGTGAGCTGAACTTCCCGATGAGACTGCTGTTCGAGCAAACGCTCACCGTCGGTGCCGAGTGGAACCGCGATGAGCTCGACGATCCGTCCTCGACGGGCCTGACGGTGAAGGATAATAACATTGGCGGGATCTCCGGCTCGGCGGCCAATCGTAGCAGCAAGAATAAGTCGGAAATCAGCGCGCTGTACGTTGAAGACAACATCGAGCCCGTTGCCGGGAGCAACATTATTCCGGGCCTGCGCTTTGATTATCTGAGCGAATCCGGCGGCAACTTCAGCCCGAGCCTCAACCTGTCTCAGGAGCTGGGGGAATACGTCAAAGTGAAGGCGGGGATCGCCCGGGCCTTTAAAGCGCCGAACCTGTATCAGACCAGCGAGGGGTATCTGCTCTTCTCAAAAGGCAACGGATGCCCGAAAGATATCACGTCGGGTGGCTGCTACCTTCTCGGCAATAAAAACCTCGATCCGGAAATCAGTATCAACAAAGAGATCGGACTGGAATTAGCCGTAGACGATTACCACGCCAGCCTGACCTATTTCCGCAACGACTATCAGAATAAGATTGTCGCCGGTGACAACGTTATTGGTAAAACCTCCTCCGGGGCTTATATCCTGCAGTGGCAGAACGGCGGGAAAGCGCTGATTGAAGGGCTTGAAGCCAGCATGGCCATTCCGCTGGTGGAGGATCGTCTGAGCTGGAATACCAACGCCACCTATATGATAACCTCCGAGCAAAAGGACACCGGGAACCCGTTATCCATCATTCCGAAATATACAGTGAATACCTCTCTCGACTGGAATATCACCAGCGCGCTTTCCGCTGGCGTTAACTGGACGCTGTACGGCAAACAAAAACCGCGTACTCATGCGGAATCGCGTAGTGAAGATACCGGGGGGCTTTCCGGCAAAGAGTTAGGTGCGTATTCGCTGGTGGGCACCAACGTGAATTACGATATTAATAAGAACCTGCGTCTTAACGTGGGTATCAGTAATATCTTCGATAAACAGATCTATCGCTCCACCGAAGGGGCAAATACCTATAACGAACCGGGCCGGGCTTATTATGCCGGGGTGACGGCGTCGTTCTGATGGCTGATGCCCGCCGGTGGCGGGCATCTTTCCTGGAGCAGAATTAAAGACAGGCGGCTTTTTGAGTCGCCGGTTCGCGGCTGATATCGAGCAGCGCACGCTGGAAAGAGACGTTAAACATTGGCCCGTGACCGAGTCCCGGGTAATCCACGTACGCGGTGTTAACCCCCTTGCTCTCAAGGGTGGTGACGGTGGCGTGGACTTTTTGCAGGATCTCGACCATCTGATTTTGTCTGCTGTCTCCGGTTGAGGCCGAGCCTTCCATAATTATCAGATTCTTATGGCAGTACTGCGCCGGGTTGACCGTCGTAAGGCGGTTTAACAGGGCAAAATTATCCCTGCTGAGCGACGGGCTGGCGCTGTAGTACTGATGAAAGAACGATGACGATAACCACGATCCGAGGACAAACAGACCGCCGTAGGAGTGCCCCCAGATCCCGCGCCGTTCGGGGTTGATACGTACACCTTGCTCTACCTGCGGGGCGATGCGGGTTTCCAGTAGCTGGCGGAATTCAGGCCCGCCGCCGGTTTTACGTTGAAAGCGAGGGGTGTTTGCATTGCCTGCGCTCACCGTCCCGAGCACCGGCGTGTAGTCATAGGCTCTGCCGTTGAGATCGAACGGCAGGCTGGTCTGATAGCCCACCGCCACAATCACCGGCGGCGAGTCCCCGGATAACTGTTTGAGTAGCGTTTCCGGCAGGCGGTCCATCACCGCATTACCGTCCAGCATATACAGAACCGGGTACCCCGACGCTGGCGCAGCTTTCCTGGGGATGGCGGTCCATACCCGGTAGTGTCTTGCGCCATCGGCAGAATCAAAGTCATTGACCTTGAAATTGTAATATTCAGAGCCTTTATCGGCGATATTCGGCCCTAATGGCTGCATATCCGGCTTCGCAAAACCCGGCGCGCTATAGCCGAGTGCGAAGCAAAAACTCGCGGTAAATAACGCCATGCGGTGGCGCTTAGGGTGTTGCTCACGACCAGACATCGGATAATTTTTCCTTGTTCGCAGGTGATGTTTTTATTGATTCAGCAGGCTCAGACCGTCAATCAGCGCGCCGCGCCACCACGCATAATCGTGGCCGCCGGTATAGACGCTGCAGTGGCTTTCCACCCCGGCGGCAAGCAGTTGTTCATGCAGCTGATGCACCTGCGGGACGGTGGAGCCTTCCAGCGATCCGACGCACAGGTGGGTTCGCACGGCTGGCGAGGGGGCGGAAAGCACATGTTCGCTCACCCAGGAGACATCGCTTGCGGCAAAGTGGCCCGGTCGGCTGCGGCTGTCCGGCGTCCACCACATCGACGGCGAGTGGCTCAGCACCAGGCCAAAGCTCTCCGGCGCATGGCGGGCGGCCATCAGCGCGGTCACGCCGCCCAGGCTTTGTCCGGCGAGCACCGTCTGCGAACGACCCGCCCACTGGCGTTCCGGGTGTTCGGCACGAATGGCCGGCAGTAACCGGTCGGCGATATCGCGCACCAGTTCGCGACGGCCGCCGAGTATTGCAGTGCGCTCGCGTTCATCGAGGTTATCGACGCCGATCGCCGCCAGCGGCGGAATGCGCCCGTGCGCGATAGCGGCATCGATGGCGGCGCTTACGCCAACGCTCCCGAACCAGATTTCGCCATCCGTCAGCACCAGTAACCCCAGCGGCTGCGAGGCGGGAACCGCGGGAAGGTACAGCCGTACCCGGCGTAATTGCCCGGCGAGCCGATGCTCTGAGGTAAAAAGTTGCCCGCGACTGGCGTGGCTGCCCGCCCACTCATCCTGCGCGGGGGCGTTATCCAGTGCCAGCACCGACTCCAGCTTATCGCCGCGGACGTTCATTCCCGGCGTGTGGTTTAGCGGATCTGCCCGTCCGGCCAGGGTGGCAAAGCGGGTTCCCAGTTGAGAAACCGTGTCTTCGTCGGTGCCCGGTGGGATTTCCACCATCGTGTAGGAGCCGCAGTAGGAGGCGGGTAAGCGCAGCGTCAGGTGCCAGATATCCGTTCCGGGGAGTGGCTGCATCATGCCTTTTGCCAGGCTGTCTTTATCGGTGACGCGATTGAGGCGCAGGTACATCCCCTGCAGTGGGTGAGCGGCGCGCCACAGGAAGGTGACTTCCCGCTCGCCATCCATGCCGTCCATCGTGCTCACCAGCGGTAGCGCAAGCGACTGCGCCTCCTGCCAGAAACGCGTGGCGTCAATCGGGGTTCCGGCCGCAAGCTGGCGGCGAAGGCGCGCGGTGGTCTGAAGCGCAGCGGCTGCTACGGGCGGGCTCAGTCTCATTATCGGCATTCCATCTCATTCATCATTTGGTCATCAGTATAAATAGCTAAAGCGGCTGTTCGGGGGAACAGCCGCCTGCGGGCTTTGTTAATCGTCAGTGATGCTGATGAAAACTATCCCACGAGCTCTCCTTGCGTATCCTGGGCGTGGCTGGCTGTGCCGACGCTGTCCTGCCACAGACGGGCGTAGAGGCCACCCGCGGCCATTAATTCGTCATGACTACCGTATTCGGCGAGTCGCCCGTTGTCGACCACGGCAATGCGATCGCAGCGGCGGGCGGTCGTCAGCCGGTGGGCGACGATAAGCGCGGTGCGTTTCTCATTGTGAGCCACTTCAGTCAGCGAGGTCATTAGCCGCTCTTCTGTCGTGCGGTCAAGTCGGGCGGTGGCTTCGTCGAGCAGCAGCACGTGCGCCTGGGCCAGCTGAGCGCGGGCAAGGGCAATCAGCTGACGCTGACCGGCGGACAGCGAAGCACCGCCGTTACTCACCGGGGTGCGGAAACCCTGCGGCAGATGCTGTACGGTCTCAAACAATCCGGCCTGCCGCGCCGCGGTTTCCACCTCCGTGTCGCTGCTGGCGGGCCGCGCATAGCGGATGTTTTCCGCAATATCGCTGCTGAACAGCGCCACATCCTGGGAGACCAGCCCCGTCTGGCGGCGGTAATCGGTAAGCGACGCCGCATCAATCACCCGTTTGCCGACGCGGGTTTGCCCACCGGTGGGGGAGTAGAGCCCCGCCAGCAGCTTGATAAGCGTCGATTTACCTGCCCCGCTGCGCCCGACCACGGCGACCACCGTTCCTTCAGGGATGGTGAGCGACAGATTATCGAGCGCGGGCTGCTGGCTTTCAGGGTAGCGGAAGGTCAGCGCCTCGAGGTGCAGCGCGCCGCTGGCCGGAGCGGCGGAGGAGGGTTCGACATTTTCCGCACCTTCCGTCGCCAGCAGTTCATTAATATGTTTGCCGCTGGCGGTCGCCTGCTGCCAGGAGTCAACAATGCCCGACAGCTGCTGCACCGGGCCATAGAACTGCCCCAGCAGCAGGAAGAACGCCGCCAGCACCCCGGCGGTCATCTCGCCTTCGGCGACCCGGGACGCCCCCACCAGAAGCACGGCAGCATAGGCGGCCTCGGTGCAGAAGGTGAGGAACGGGAAGTAGACGGCCAGGTATTTCTGCGCCCGCACGCGGGTGGCGCGGAATTTATCGGACAACGCCCGCAGCCTGGCAGCCTCTTGTTCCTGCTGACCATGAGACTGCACTACCCGCAGGCCGGAAACTTTCTCCTGCAGCGTGCTGTTGACCTTACCAATCTCAAGGCGCGCCTGTGCGTAGGCCGGGGAGCTGAGGCGGCGATAGATCCACGTTGCCAGCACCACCACCGGCACGGCGCTGAGCGCGGTAAGCGCAAGGACCGGATCGAGCCAGAACATGGCGGCGGCGATAGCCACCATCGTCACGATGCTGGTGGCCGCTCCGGCAAGGCCGTTTTGTAAAAAGCGGGCGAGGGAGTCGACGTCGACGGTCATGCGGGTCAGGCGTGAATCGACGTGCTTTTCGTGCCAGGGCAGACCCAGGCGCAGCAGGTGTCCGAAGCTGCGCAGGCGCACCGTATGCTGCACCGACTCTGCCGCACGGGCGGCGAAGACCGTCTGTAGCGCATAACAGCACCAGCTAATGACCACCAGGCACAGGGCGAGCAGGGCGCAAATGCCGATGGTTGCCATATCCCCGGCGGCGACGCCGGAGTCGATGCCGCGCTGTAAAAGCACCAGCACACCAACGCCCGCCGCAGAGTCGAGCGCAATAAGCAGCGCAGCGATGATGAACATCCAGGCAACCGGCGTCAGCAGCGACGAAACGCGGCGTCCTTTACCGGAAAGCGCCATCTCAACGGCGCTTTCTGGGACGCGGGTCATCCGGTCGACAAAGCCCTTGCCGGCAGGCGTCTGGCGCGCATCCGGGTCTTCAGTGTGTGAAGCACTGGATGCTGGCCACAGTTCGCGCGGTTCCGCCGACGTGGGTTCGAGAAAATCGCTGCTGCCGCTCATCAGCGCGCGGAACGCCGGGCAGCGCGCCTCCAGTTCAGCCTGGGTGCCGCTATCCACCACCCGGCCTTTATCCAGCACCACAATCCGGCTGGCAAGCTGCAGCGTAGAGCGGCGGCGGGCAATCACCAGCAGCATATGTTGAGCATCGGCATAGCGCCCAAGGGCGGTGTTGATCTCCGCTTCGGTACCGGCATCGACCGCCGACGTGGTATCATCGAGAATGAGCACTTCCGGCGTGGTGATCAGCGCCCGGGCCAGCGCAATACGCTGGCGTTGCCCCCCGGAAAGGTTGGTCCCGCGTTCGGTAAGCCGGGTGTTGAACCCCTGCGGCAGAGCGTTGATAAACCCGCTGGCACCTGCGGCATCGGCGGCGCGGCGGATATCGTCCTGGCTTGCCTGCGGATGCCCGTAGGCGATGTTTTCCGCCACCGTCCCGGCAAACAGAAAGGCATCTTCAAACACCACGCCGACCCGGCGGCGGAGCGCCGTCAGCTGCAGGTCGCGAATATTTTGCTGCCCGCCGGTGGTGTTAAGCCATACCCCGCCGGCGCTGGGATCGTAAAACCGTGCGAGCAGCATCAACAACGTCGATTTCCCGGATCCAGAGGCACCCACCACCGCCACGGTTTCACCCGCGTGAATGGAAAACGAGACATCATCAAGGATGCGGCGTCCGCTGCCATAGTGGAAGCTCATCTTCTCCACCTCCAGGCCGATAACCTGGCCGTCGACCGGTTCCGTACCGTCTTCCATCAGCGAACGGGTATCGATAAGCGCGAAGACCCGCTCCACCGACGCCTGGGTGCGCTGGGCGATCACCAGGAACGAGGCCAGCACGCGGGTCGGGCCGGTCAGCATGGCGAGGAAGCTGGCAAAAGCAACGAAGGTCCCGAGATCGATACGCCCGTTCATCACCGACCAGCCGCCGTAGCACAGCAGGACTATCTGCCCCAGCACCGGCAGCGCCAGCATCGTCGCACCCGGCATCGCCTGCGAAATCGCCGCGCCGATGCGCACGCGCACCATCTGCCGCGACTGGCGGTCGAGCCAGCGCGTTTCGCGCAGCTCCGCCACGCAGGACTTCACCACCGAGATTTGTTCCAGCACCTCACGCATATGCTCTGTCATCTGCGCCAGCCGGTCTGAGGCAAGCCCGGTTTGTGCAAACACGCGACGGCGGGCGCGCAGGGCGGTGACGGCAAGGGCTGCCAGCACGCCGACGACGATGAGGGTCATCGACGGCGACATCCACAGCATCACCGCTATCCCGGCGATGTAATAGGTGAACACCGCAAGCGGCACCGGGGACATCTGCAGCAGGGTGTGTACCTGCTGCAGATCGCTGTTGGTCCGCGATATAACCTGCCCGGTGCGCAGTGCGTCCTGGCCCGCGCCATCGAGCTTCTGAATACTGTCGAACGCGCGGCTGCGTAGCGTGTGCTGCACCCACAGCGACAGCTCTCCGGCATAGCCGCGGCGCACGTAGTTACCGATAAAATCAAACAGGGCAATCAGCAGCAGGCCGCAGGCGAGCCACGGCAGGCGCGTCGGATCGCCGGCCATGGCATCGTTGACCGCCTGACGCGTCAGCAGCGGCGTCAGGGCGGCCAGCAGAATGGTTGATACCGATGCCACAATGACAATGGTGCTCAGTTTTTTGCGTTCCCAACACACGCGGGCAAGGCGAACTATCCAGGCGCGAGCGGGCATGGGGGAGTGAGTCGCAGGCATTACGCCTCCTTCATTTTTGAACGATTGGCGACGACGGCCGCGGCCGCCATCGCGTGACTTAACTACTGCGATGAGCCTTTTTGCAGCGCGGCGATAAGACGTTTCGCCACCTCGGTCGGGCACGGCTGCGCGGCCATTTCCGCCGCCACCTCCAGCGATGCGTCGCGAAGCGATCGATCGTTCAGGAAGTTGTTGATCATGCCGCTCGTCAGCCCGCCGTCGCCGGGGATGATGCCGCACCCGCGCTCGACCACGGCGCGGGCGTTCACCGGCCTGTCGGCGCCCTCGCCAAAGACGATTTGTGGAATACCGGCATGCAGCGCCGTCAGGGTGTTCCCGGCGCCACCGTGGTGGATAAAACCGTCGGCGCCGTTGAGGAAGGCCCCCATCGGGATCCAGTCGACCAGGCGAACGTTCGGGGGCAGGGTGCGTAAATCCGACCGGGCGTTTGCCGAGAGGTGCAGGATGATTTCGGCGTCGACCTCGCTGGCGGAATCCATCACCCAGGAGATGAGATCCAGACCATCGACCATCGGTTTAACGGTGCCGAGGCTCACCAGCAGCCGCTTGCGGCCCGGCGTGCGCTCCCACCATGATTCCCAGACGGCACCGCCGTTATAGGGGACGTATTGCATCGAAATGACCGGCTCGCCGTCGTTTTGCAGTATGCTCATGCTCGGCGGGGTGACATCTATCCACGCCAGATCCTGCGGCGGGGCGCTGACCCCGTGGCGGCGATAGGCATCAGAGAGCGATTTTGTGACCCCTTTGATGTGCCAGGGCGTGTGGCCGAAGCCGACGGTTTGCATCACTACCGGAATGCCGTACTTCGCGGCAATCAGCGGCCCGACAACCCCAAGGGGAGGGTAGACAATGAGGTCGGGACGCCAGTGCCCGGCAAACTCCACCAGCTGGTCGGCCATCTCTTCGCTAAAGAACGAGAAATTCCCCATTTTGGTTCCGATGTTACTTTCCTTCCGCAATGCTTCCCGGCGGCGATAGTCGGCTTCTGAATCGAAGCCTGGCGCGGCATCAAACACCACAAGCCCTGCCTCTGCCGCTTTTTGTGCGAATTTCCCGCCGCTGGCAATCAGGACTTCGTGACCATTCACACGAAAAGCCTGTGCCAGAGACAGCACCGGATACAGCAGCCCGTACAACGGTGGGCCTACAAACAGAATACGCATGAGAAAATCCCTCTCCACGTCTCGAACCAGGTAAATCACCAATGAGAATGATAATAATTACCAATATCATTTACTAATTGCAACGATTAGTAAGAACTTAATGGAACGTCAGAGGGGGATAATGAAGGTCGGATCAGGACTCAGAGCCGCCTGGGCTCTGTGGTGGCGGCTTAGCCGGGAGGACTTATTAAAATCGATTGGGCAAGTGATGAATGGAAAGCAATTTACCATTCTCCAGTTTGATGTAATTCCCTTTTTTAAGCTCGGAGAGCATTTTCATAATGCTGCTGCGCGAGAGTCTTGTACGATCGAGAATATATCGATACACCGAGGTGTTCTCGCGGACGCTATCTGGCTCCTGAATAAGCATCAACAGCTGATAGCGCAGAATTTCGAAACTGGTGGGAGCCGTCAGCATCTCGTTATAAATAAATAGCTTATTCGTGATAAACATAATATGGCGGGCTATCAGATCCCAGGCTTTCTGTTCTTCAATCAGCGCCATCACTGTGTTGTACGGCAATGTGGCTATTTCGCATTGGGCCAGGGTGTGAAGATAGATATGTTCGCTCAGAGGAAGCGTGAAGCCTAACGCTATCGGGGCGGAGAGGATCCCAAGCGAAAAGGCATCGTCGCGACGCGCAAGTAAAACTGAACCCTGGCGTATGAAATGGCAGGTAGCAACCCCTTGTTGGCGGAAAAACAGTTTGCTGCCTTTTGGCACCGTTCGGTAGTCTTCGTCGCGAGTCAATATACTGAGCAGGCGCTGCAGGTGCGGTGAAAGGGCTTTGACATCAATATGGCGTTCGCGTGTTGTCATGGCGGGCTACGACCTGCAAGGCAATGGGGTTTCATCTGCGACAAACCTGCCTTCGGGGGCAATCCGGGAACCGCTAGCGCCCGCAGGCTAGTATTTCAGCGGGATGCCCTGCTTAATCTGCATAAGGAGCCCTCGCTCGGTAGTGATATAGCTTCCTTTTTTTAATTCAGCAAGGATTTTCATAATGCTGCTGCGGGAAAGAAAAGTTCGCGACTGAATATAATTAGCGGCCGTAATACTGCTGCGAAGCTCCTCTGACTCCTGCATCAGTTCATACAGCTGAGAGCGAATAATGGCGTAAGACGATGGCGCAGAAATACGAGTGCAATGCTCATAGACGCGCCCGGCAGTGTAAATGAGCAGGTGGGCTAAACTTTCCCACAAGTCTTTCTCGGCAATAATGATATTGGCCGCTGAGAGTGAAAGACACGCGATGCGTGAAGGTTCCAGCGTCTGCATATGCAGATAGTCACTCACAGAGAGTTGGTTGCTTAAGCCAAACACATAGGGCGCCGATTCTGAGTTCATCATAAAACTATCTCGGGTACGACAAAGTGCAATACTCCCTTCAAGAAGCAAATAACATTTGCGTGCTCCATCATTTGAATAGTTAATTTTTTGCCTTATTTTTGTTTCAATTATGTTAGCCTCCGGGGAGAGGTGATAGATCAGATTTGCTATATGTTGATCAGGTTTACAGATTGATGCGTTATACATACTTGTTTTGATTGGTTTTTTTATTTCTGGCATCCAAATATACTCCAACACTACAATGGAATCAGAAACAGGTGTGTTCTCCGATAGATGAATTATCTGCCAGTTGTCTTCTTCGAGTGAATATCAGGCGTGGTGTAAAATTACACCGAAAAATAACTTGAGATAATGAGTGTATCTATATCAATATTTATCTAAGTAGAAAAAATACTGATTGTTGATGTGCTTCGATAACGCTTCATGTGGCGGTAATGACTGGCACCTTATAGTGCAAGGTAAGGATGTTGTTTTCTCTGGTATTATCGTGGTTATTACAATCTTAATGATGTAGCACTGGAATGCTGCAGGGAACTGTTTTTTCTGACACGAGAATAAATACGTCGTTCCTGCAGGAAAATATAAAAATATAATCAAGGAAATAATATGATTAACAAAAAGATGATACTGGTTGCTTTGGCAACCGGCGCGGTACTGACCGCGGTAAATGCAAACGCGGCCGATGGTACGGTTAACTTTACAGGAGAAATTATCGATCAGGCCTGTACGGTTGATATTGGTAGCAATAATACCATGACCGTTGACCTGGGGCGTGTCGCGCGTACGGCTTTTCAGAATACAGGTGATGAGTCTGACTCAACAAAATTCACCATTAAATTAATCAACTGCCCATCTACCGTGACATCAGCACAGGTGAAATTTGATGGTGCCAATGATTCAAACAATAGCGATCTGTTAGCCATTACCTCAGGCTCTGCCGCCGCAGGCGGGGTAGCGATTAAATTGATGACCGCAGATAAATCGCTGCTCGGCCTTAATCAGGTCAACAGCTACAGCTATCCGCTGGTGACGACAGCGGATAACAATCTTGATTTCTATGCGGCGTATAAATCGACAGCCGCCAGCGTGTCAGCGGGAACGGCGAACGCGGTAGCTAATTTTACGGTCAACTATAACTAAGTTGGTTAAGCGATAAGCGGGGCCGGTCTTCGGCCCTTTTAACTGGACAAGCAAATGAAGTTTTTCACTGGTGTGATGGTAGGGGCGCTGTTAATAACATCTGCATTTTCCCAGGCCAAAGCGGGTGTGATTATCGGTGGAACCCGCGTGGTTTATACCGGCGATAAAAAAGAGACATCGTTAAGCATCACCAATCCGGACGCGTTACCCTATTTAATTCAATCCTGGGTTGAAGCGTCAGTACCGGGAGGAAGCAAACCTCCATTTATTATTACACCACCGCTGTATCGGCTTGATAAAGGCCAGCAGAATATGATGCGTATTGTTCTGGTGGGGAGATTATCGCAGGAGAAGGAATCATTGTTCTGGCTAAATATTAAGTCAATTCCCTCTGTTACACCCCGTGATAACACCCTACAGGTGGCCGTGAAAACCAGAATCAAACTGATTTATCGACCGCAGGCGTTAGCCGGTTCAGGGCCAGAGGAACAGGCCGGGAAGCTAATATGGAGCAGAAATGGCGCTCATGTGCAGGTACATAACCCAACGCCGTATTATATCAACTTCAATGAAATTAAAGTCGGCGGGATAAAACTGGAGGAGGCGACCTATGTTGCGCCTGGCTCAACCGCTATGTTCACTTTGCCGACCGGGAATACATCATCACAGCTGGCGTTTAAAATTATTAATGACTATGGCGGAATAGGAGAAGTGCATGCTGCCCGGTTGTAAATAGTCGCGCCACAGACGATAGCTGAAATAAAAAATATAAAAGCTATCGCAATGGAGTGAAGGCTCATGAATATATTAAAACGAACATTTATACCCATTCCGCAATGTCTTGCTGTTGGGGTGACCTTAGCCTTAACGTCATTGCTCCCGGGGGCTGAAGGGCGCGAGTTTTTTAACCCTGCGCTCCTTGAACTGGATGATCCCAGGATGAAAGGTGCCGATCTTTCGGTGTTTGAAAGCGGGTCTCAGGCCCCCGGTAGCTATCATGTCGATGTGATTATTAACGAGAAGCAGGTTGATACCCGCGATATCACGTTTTATAGCGTGGCAGCCTCAGATGGCGAAGCGGTGCTGACACCGTGTTTATCCACTGCGCTGTTACAAAGCTACGGGGTAAAAATAGATCAGTACCCGGGATTGTCCGTCGAGGGACATTGCGCACAGTTATCGGCAATACCTGGTGCGTCATTCGATTTTTTATTCAATACCCTGAAACTGCAGTTGAGCATTCCACAGGCGGCGCTGGCGCCCGTCGCTCGCGGATACGTTGCCCCGGAACTTTGGGATGAAGGAATCAACGCTGCCATGCTGAACTATATGCTCAGCGGTGCCAACACCAGGGGGCACGAACAACGTGGCGGAGACAGCGAATACGCGAACCTGCGCCCCGGCGTCAATATTGGACCATGGCGCCTGCGCAACTATACAACATGGAATCGCGATGAGCAGGGACACGAGCAGTGGGATACGGTTTATAGCTATCTCCAGCGCGACATTATTCCCCTTAAGGCGCAGCTCACGCTGGGGGATGGCTCCGCACCGGCCGATGTGTTTGACAGCATGCCATTTCGCGGCGGCCAGGTGGCTTCTGACGACGATATGTTACCGGAGTCAATGAAAGGGTACGCGCCGGTAGTCCGTGGTATTGCGCGCACCCGTGCGCAGGTCGTTATCCGTCAGAATGGCTATATCATTTACCAGAACTATGTCGCGCCTGGCGCATTCGAAATCAGTGATATGTATTCCACCGGAGGTTCCGGGGATCTGTCTGTCACGATTAAAGAAGCGGACGGTAGCGAGCAGAATTTCACCGTACCTTATGCCTCACTGCCGGTACTGCAGCGTGAAGGGCGGGTGAAATATGCCATCAGCGGCGGACAGTATCGTTCGTGGGACAGCCGGGTCGATAAAACCCCCTTTGCTCAGATGACGGGGATCCTCGGGCTGCCGGCGGGATTTACTGTGTATGGCGGATTTCAGGAGTCGACTAAATATCAGTCGATCGCAGGCGGAGCAGGAAAGAACCTGGGGGAAGCGGGGGCTATTTCAAGCGACGTTATCCAGGCCTGGTCACACCCTCAGGGCGCGGAAAAGCAGTCCGGTCAGTCGTGGCGGTTACGCTATAGCAAAAACGTTATCGCGACCGGTACCAATGTGGCGATTGCCGGGTATCGTTATTCGACCCGTGGTTATTACAGCATGCAGGAGGTGCTCGACTCCTGGGGAGACAGCCGTGTGCCCGTCGACCGGCGGCGCAATCGAATGGAAATGACGCTCAGCCAGTCGTTAGGCGATAACGCAGGTTCATTGGCCTTAAGCGCGGTACGGGAAGACTACTGGATAAGCAACCGTTCCGCGTCATCGCTCAGCGCAGGTTATAACAACTCCTGGCGGGGGATCAGTTATGGAGTCAATGGAACATGGAGCACAAACGGTGGCACATCGGGGGGGCAGAGCGGTAATACACAGGGTTCCGACCGGCTGATTTCACTGAGTTTCAGCGTTCCACTACATCGATTTCTTAATAATAGCTGGGCAAATTATGCGATGAATGCCAGCCGCCACGGCGGGACCACTCATAGCACAGGTCTTAATGGGATGGCGCTGGAGGGCAATGCACTGAACTGGAGCGTGCAGCAGGGGTACGGCACCGACAACGTCGGCTATACCGGCAGCGCCAACGCTGATTACCGCGGTACCCTGGCTGAAGTGACGGCAGGCTACAGCTATGACACCCACGGTGCGCGTGTGAATTATGGTCTTGCTGGCGGCATTCTCGCTCATGCAGATGGCGTCACGTTTTCCCAGCCGCTGGGGGAAACCAACGTGCTGGTAAAAGCGCCGGGAGCCGCTGGCATCGGCGTTAATAACCAGAACGGGGCTAAAACCGATTTTCGTGGCTACACCGTGACCAGTAACTTATCACCGTATCGTAAGAACGACATCGGTCTTAATACCGCCACACTGCCGGATGACGTAGAGCTGGAGCTAACGAACCTAACCGTGATCCCAACGCGCGGTGCCGTGGTACGGGCGAACTATGTCGCTAATGTCGGTAACCGTGCCCTGTTGACCCTCACTCTGGCGAATCAACAGCGGGTCCCTTTCGGATCGCTGGTCAACCTCGCTGGGGGAGAAGGGCGAAGTGCGATTGTGGATGAAGGCGGGCAGGTGTATCTGACCGGGCTCGCGCCGCAGGGCACGCTTGATGTGCGCTGGGGGGCAGAAAATACCCAACACTGTCGGGTGAATTATGTTTTAAATACCCATGATCAGGTGAGCGGCATTAATATTTCTCACTACACCTGCTTGTGATCCTGCATCGTGGAAAATACAAAGAGTATTTATTATGTATGACATGATTAAATGGCTGGCATTAATATTAGTCCTCGTCGCGCAACCTGCGGCTGCAGTGACATGTAATATTCTGGCCACCAAAATAAATACGGTTGGTTTTGGTCAGGTGAATGTGCAACGAGATACGCCGGTGGGGGCAACGCTCGCCACGACGGTATCGACAGGTTATGCGCAGGTACAGACGCTTTCCGACAGCGGAGAAGTTTGTCCGGGAAATTACGCTATCACCTACTTATCCGCTATTGAGTCGCCAGTTAGCGGGGTTTTTAAAACAAATCTGGATGGCGTTGGTATCAAAGTGTCTGGTATGCCGGGTAATTTTACTCTGCCAGTTTATCAAAACTCAGGCTTCTACAATCTTGGCTATTACATTATATCTCTGGTGAAAACAGGTGAGATGACCTCTGGTGTGTTGGCCCCTGGGTTAATCGCCCAGGCCTGGTTTGGCTCTCCAGGGAATTATTTTACGCAGATATCCCTTGATGCGACTTCCCGGGTCAGTGTCTTAAGCTGTTCGCTCTCCAGTCAGGTGATTACCTTTGATTTGGGGACGCTCAGTGCGTCAGAGTTTAGCCATGCCGTGGGATTTAGTCCGCAGCGGACAGCAACGCAAAATATAGGACTCTACTGTAACCCCGGCGCCAACATTAATATTGAGTTAAAAGGCACACCGAACCCGGATGCCGCAGGTGAGGGCAGCGTTCTGGCATTGACCGGGCAAGGGGGTGAAAACACGGCGGACGGCGTAGGGGTGCAGCTGTTATACAACGATATACCGCTAAAAATGAATAACCGAATGCTATTGAAGCAATCCCCAGGCGGCCAGGAGATGTTTCCCGTCACCGCGCGATATTATCAAACTAAAACGATAGTGACCGCCGGTGAAGCGAATGCGACCGCGACTCTGGATATTACCTATCAATAATCGGGTGATGCAGTATGAAAAAGAGAATTAACGGGTTGCCGCTTGCAATGTTTTTTATATCCGGATCGCTGTTTGCTGGCGATCCGCTGACGTTGAACGTCAAAGGAAAGATTGTTGCGGCTCCGTGCCAGATAAGCAGCGACAGTGTAGAAAAAACCGTGTTGTTGACGGGAGCCCAGGGAGTGCGGGCATCGGCTATGTATACGCCAGGTTCGGCGACGGACTGGGTGGCATTTGATTTTAACATTGAGCGCTGTCCGGCAGGGACCGTTCAGGCGACGATGTTATTCTCAGGCGCTGCGGATAGTGCCGGCCCCGATGATTTATACCAAAACAGCGGAAATGCGGGAAATATTGCAATCCAGCTGCAGACAATAGCAGGGCAACCTCTGGGTAATGGTAAATCCCTTACCGGAGTCATTATTAATGATGGATACCGTTACCATTTACGGGCAAGAGCCTATAGCCAGGAAGGACGGGTTACTCCTGGTACAGTGAATGCGGTTGTCACGGTCACATTTACATGGCAATAAGCCGCTGTGAGAATCTCTCTGTATGGTATTTAGACATACTGCGCTGATTATTGTTCTGCTGCCTACTTTTATCTGGATACCTCTGGATATTTTCTCGATGTGATGTTTAAAGGTAATGCCATGATATGCGTCTATGTTGAATGTAATGATTATTTTTCCCGTGTTGGGTTGCGTTTTTTACTCCAGAGTATATTTCAGGAATCGATGCTGAATGGGCAACTGATTGCTGTACATGGGATGGATAAACTTGCCGTCGCGGATATCGTTGTTGTAAATTTTGCTCCCGGCGAAGAGTTTATCTGCCACCCGGAGTTTTTATCGTGTCGGCCAGCGCTACTTATTGGTCTGATGGATGAGGTGCGTCGGGAACGAAGAGACATATTACCGTCATGCCTGAGGAATATGGTTTTTGTGCAGAAAACTGACAAGATTAACCGTACCGTAGAAAAGATTAAATATGCCCTCGATAATACCGATGAGGTGGCTCCGGCGCTGAGTGAAAATGTTTGCTGCGGTTGCCGGCACCGGACTTTTTCTCCGCAGCAGAAAATCATCGCTCAGTCGCTCCTGGAAGGCCAGAACGTAAACATGATCGCCAGTGAAATGTCGTTGTGCCATAAAACGGTATCTGCGCATAAACGGACGATCATGGAGAAGTTTAAATTGCGCAATGACCTTGAGTTGTTTCTGTTTATTAAACGTTTGCAGATGTACTATCCTGCGGTTATCTCTGAGTTTCAGCTATAGGTGGGGAGCGGACTAAGATTTTTAGCCCGCTATCATTAAGGATTAACTGAGCTTACCGTGGTTGAGCGTGGTCAATGGCTCGTTGACATCGAAAATCTTGAAGATAACTTCCTCCACGCCCAGCGGTTTCAGGCGGGCGGTGTGTTTTTTGACATACGCCATCGCGGTGTTTTCATCCTCAAACAGGTAGATACCACCGGCCTCCTGATTTGCTGCGCTCTCTGTCCAGACTTTCCAGATGAATCCCGGCTCATGGTTAATAGACTCGGCAAGTTCAACCAGTTGCTCCGACATCTCGGCACCAAACGGACCGTGAAAAGCGAAGTGCAGCTGCAGTAATTTCTTCGACATAGCTCCCTCCTGGGGTAAGACCTGAATCGTGTTGATTGTCGGGTATCCTGACACGTTTTGCGGCTAAAGGCACAAATATGCCGGGCAACATTCAGCCGTTCTGGCGCAACAGCACTTTGCCGATCAAATAAGTGGTTGCCTGGCCGCCGATGTAAACGCGGGAGCCCGCGAGCTGGCAGCGTAAATCCCCGCCGCGCTCAGCGCCCTGATGGGCAAACATCTGTGTCTTTTGCAGTTTTTCCGCCCAGTAAGGGATGAGCATGGTATGCGCCGAACCGGTGACCGGATCTTCCGCGACGGCCTCTCCCGGGCAGAAGAAACGGCTGACAAAATCGTATTCCCCTTCGCCAGGCGCCGTGACGCACACCATTTTATCCAGCGGGATCATGGCGTGGATATCCGGGCGTAATTCCTCAACCTGCCGTTGAGTTTCCAGCACCACCAGGTAATCACGCGCTACGCGCACTTCTTTGTATTCCGTGATGCCTAACCCTTCCAGCAATAGCGCGGGGGGCTCGGTGGGTTCGGTCTCCCAGGCCGGGAAATCCAGCGTCAACCATTCACCGTTGCGCGTTACCGTCAGCGGGCCGACAAAACGGGTATCGAAATGGATAACCGTGTTCGGATAATCAAGATGCTCAAAGATAACGTGCGCGGCCGCCAGTGTGGCATGCCCACACAGATTGATTTCACCGAGCGTAGTGAACCAGCGCAGCTCAAAGCCATCATCAGTGATGACGAAAAACGCGGTCTCTGACTGGTTATGCTGCTGCGCCATTTTCAATAATGTCTCATCAGGTAACCAGTCTGTCAGCGGGCATACCGCGGCGGCGTTACCTGCAAAAGACCTGTCGGCAAAGGCATCTACCATGTAAAAATCAATGTGCTGCATAGCGGAAATCTCTTGTTATTCTCAGGGTAACCCACACTCTACCACGGCCCGGTAACGCGTTTTTTTTAATTTGTATGCACTTTGGGTTATGGGGACAACGCGTACATCCTGATGTTCAGCCGACCGTCAGACACGTTTAAATTAATGAACCCATCTAATAAACCCTAGCTCATTACCCTATCTAATCGAATAAATCACTTTACGTTATGCTTTTTCGGGACAACATCTGAACGCAAACCTGAAGTTTAAGCCGCGATAAAAGAGGTATTCATTCAATGCAAAAACGTTATTTGGGTAAATCCGGACTCGAAGTCTCCGCGCTTGGGTTCGGTTGCATGGGCTTAAGCCACGGCTACGGCCCGGCGACCGATACTCGTCAGGCGATCGAGCTCATTCGCGCTGCGGTTGAACGTGGCGTGACATTCTTCGATACCGCCGAAGTCTATGGCCCTTTCATTAATGAAGAGGTGGTTGGTGAAGCTTTAAAACCGTTTCGTGACCGTGTGGTCATTGCCACCAAGTTTGGTTTTACCTTTGGTACGGACAACAAGCAGCAGGTTTTAAACAGCCGTCCTGAGCATATCCGTGAAGCTGTGGAAGGATCATTACGCCGCCTTAAGACAGATGTCATTGATCTGCTGTATCAACACCGCGTCGACCCTGATGTCCCTGTTGAAGACGTTGCGGGAACCGTCAAAGACCTGATAGCGGAAGGCAAGGTTAAACATTTCGGTCTGTCCGAAGCGGGTGCGCAGACCATACGTCGGGCGCATGCGGTACAACCGGTCACTGCCCTGCAAAGCGAATACTCGATGTGGTGGCGCGAGCCTGAGCGGGAGATCCTGCCGTTGCTGGAGGAGCTGGGCATTGGTTTTGTGCCCTTCAGCCCACTAGGTAAGGGCTTCCTGACCGGAGCGATTAAGCCAGGAACGACGTTTGGCAAGGATGATTACCGAAGCACCGTGCCGCGCTTCGCCGAACAGGCAATTGAGGCCAATGAAAAGCTGGTTTCTTTGTTAGGTGAACTGGCGGCCGGGAAAGGGGTGACGTCTGCGCAAATCGCGCTGGCATGGCTGCTGGCACAAAAACCGTGGATTGCTCCCATCCCTGGCACCACGAAACTACACCGGCTGGAGGAAAACCTGGGGGCTGCCGACATCATCCTTTCGTCGGATGACTTGCGACAGATAACTCGGGCGCTTGAAACGATTAACATTGTCGGCGAACGCTACTCCCCTGAGCACCAGGCTCGCGTGGGCCGTTAATACCGGCACGGGTCCACGGCGAAGGGTGGACCCGTTATTCCGAGTAGCGAAGGGCGTCGATCATCAGCGCAAACGCGGGCGGGTGCTGCTTACGGCTGGGGTAGTAAAGATAATATCCGGGGAAAGAAGGGCACCAGTCCTGCAAAACCTGAATAAGTTCTCCTGACTTTACCCCCTCCTGCACGCTGTCTTCAGGCACGCAGGCGAGACCAAAGCCGGATAAAACCGCATCAATCCTTTCTTCCAGCAGATTAAATGTCAGCTGTCCTTCAACCCGAACCCGTAACGGTTTTCCTTCCCGCTCAAACTCCCAGTGGTAAAGTCCACCGGCGGTTGGCAGGCGCATGTTGATGCACCGATGGTGCTGTAGCTCGTGCGGCGTTTCAGGAACGGGGAACGCGGCAAAATATGACGGTGAGCCCACCACGGCCATTCGCATATCCGGCCCAATCTTCACGGCGATCATATCCTTATCCACGCTTTCGCCCAGACGGACCCCGGCATCAAAGCGCCCCTCAACAATATTGACAAAGCCGTTATCAACCACCAGTTCGAGATTAATTTCCGGATATTCCCGGAGGAAGGGTTTTAGCTTCGGCCACACCAGACTGCGCGCGGCATGCTCCCCGGCAGATAAACGGATATTGCCGGAAGCGATGCCGTTCAGTTGCACCAGCGATTCCAGCTCCTGCTCGAGGGAGGCGATACGGGGTTCAAGGCAGGCAATAATTCTCTCACCGGCTTCTGTAGGCGCAACGCTTCGGGTCGTGCGGGTCAGGAGGCGGATGTTTAGCCTTTCCTCCAGAGCCTTCATCGCATGGCTGAGTGTAGACTGAGAAACACCCAGTTTGCCCGCTGCTTTGGTAAAACTTCGCTCCCTTGCCACCACAAGAAAGATTTGCAGTTCGTTGAAGTTTTCTTTGAGCATCGGCGATTTCCTTATTGAAGCATTCCCTTCAATGCGCACTTATGAAGGGTGTTCATAGACACAATCATTTTAGCCCCATTACTGACAATAATGACAATTGATATTCTGATGGTATCGGAAATAATTCTGAGTTATCAGAGGGTTTATCATGAAAATACTCGTTGCCGGGGCGACAGGAAGTGTTGGTCTTCATGTTGTGAATACCGCTATCGAAATGGGCCATCAGCCCATAGCGCTGGTCAGGAATAAGCACAAAGTAAAATGGCTACCTTGTGGAACGGATGTTTTTTATGGCGATGTTGCAATGCCCGAAACCCTCACCCATTTACCGAAAGATATTGATGCCATTATTTTTACGCTGGGTTCCGATGGTCAGGGACGTATTGGTGCCAGAGCGATAGATTACGGCGGCGTGCGTAATATTTTGCAGATATTCAAGGATACGCCGGTTCGCATCGCCTTAATGACCACCATTGGCGTGACCGAGCGGCTTGGTAGCTGGAATCAACGCACTGAGGTTCATGACTGGAAAAGGCGCGCCGAACGTCTGCTCAGAGCGAGTGGTCACCCCTATACCATCGTCAGACCCGGCTGGTTTGATTACAACAATGAGGATGAGCACAGAATCGTGATGCTGCAGGGCGATCGACGCCATACCGGTACGCCGGAAGATGGCGCGATCTCCCGGGCGCAAATCGCCCGGGTTCTGGTTAGTGCCCTGACCAACGACAAGGCCAAAAATAAAACGTTTGAGCTGGTGGCGATACGCGGCGAAGCACAGCAGGATCTTACTCCACTGTTTGCAGTCCTGCAGAGTGATGATCCACAAAAGAATGATGGAGTTTTAGATACAGACAATATGCCCCTCAGTGAAGAGCCTGAGTGCATTATTAACGAGCTGAACCGGTATTCAAAAAACTTAACGAATCTGATATCGTGAAAATCTCGTCTTATCGCAGCCAGCCTTAATATAAGCGCCCATCCTGGCGGGCCATTAGGTGACTAACCTTGCATATCGAAGCCTGATTTTTGAAAGTCTCGATATACCTCCGGATTAGCGAAGGCCGGGAATTTGGCATTCCGGGCCGCTGATTTTAACGCATCGCAATAGGCTTTATTACCGTTACTGGTTGATATGTTTGAAGCCGTGCCATCCTGTTCAAATTCGATATGCAATCTGCATTTCTTCCCCTTCCAGTTTTGTGGGGCAACAATTTTGGCATTGATTGCTGCTCTGATTGCACGCGCCTGCGCCCCCCATTCATCCTGATCGTCCCAGCGGCCAGAACTGCAGCTTCCAGTTGCCGTGGTCTTATGGCAGCCGGAAGGAGATAACGGTGCACAACCCGCAACCAGGCTGCCCACAACGGCCAGCATAGCGATTTTCTTTACTGTTTTAGACGGTCCCATGTCTTGCTCCCTCTGTCCACGCCTGTGGTATCTATCTTAGTAATAACTGAAGCAGCTGAACTACGATATACACCGTCGCTGCCGCTTGTATTGCCCGAAACCCCCATCTCAGATAGCGCCATTGATGGCGTTCTCTGGTATCAGCTTCTTCAATGGCGGGTTCATCCTGTTTTTTTTTCTTTGTCCTGAATACATCTATTACCCACAGGACGAGAATAACGATAATGATGGTTTTCTGAAGTAAGGGATTGACCACAAAGAGTGACTCCAGTCCGCTCCTGACGAAGGCAGAATAGATGAACCACCTTCACGTAGCTACCACCAAATGTAGGGGGAAAATTAATTTTTGTCCTGACTGGGCTTTGAAGTGAGTCAGGCCTTAGCCGGTTGCTCCGCTGCTGATGTACAGCACAGCACTGCAGTGCAAAACTTTTTATCGGGAGGTATGAGCGAACAGCGGACGTACCATAATCTTATCAGCTAACCTGACGAGCATTCCATTCATCACGGGTGATTTCCCAGAGTTCAGTATCCAGCAATCCGCTTACATACTCTTTCTTTTCAGTCCTGATGAGCCGCATGCCACTGCTCTGTGAAATACGTTTGGAACGGTTATTGAGAGCCGCTTTCGGCGCACGCAACACCGTCTTATGTAAGGAATTAAACCAATAATCTGTAGCTGCATTACAAGCTTCACGCATAAAGCCTTTGCCCTGATACTCCGGAGCTAACCAAAACCCTCGGTTATTATCCTCAACATCATACAGACAGATTAAACCTATCAGGTTGTCAGGCGTTTCACGATGTCTGATAGTCCAGAACCAGGCGATTCCATTTGCTATATCAGGCAAAGCAACGTTATTGACATAATTCTCGGCGCCATTATCCGGGTAGGGCCATGGTACTGATGAGACCATGTACCGAACAATCTCCCAGCGAGGATAGAGCATCTGAATTTGTGAGGCATCTTCTGAGGATAATGGTTTTAACAGTAAGCGTTCTGTATAGAGTATAGGTATTGGCATCCGCGCTTTCCCTTTCTGAGCTTGATGTCTATTACTGTTTTAGCCGTTCAATAGCTGTCTCAATGTATCCTGATGTACAGAGAAAATCCATGCAATTGAAAGTGTAGTTATCAAACGGTCAGGAGCAGCTTTTGGCACGAAGCGGTCATCTGACAGACCTGAAGGTCCGCTGTGAGCGAGGAGCGGACGTCGGTATGAAGTAAACAGACGCCCGTTAATATTACGCGGAAAGATTACTTAACCCGTTTCCCTGTTTCGTCAATGACCTTTTCGCCATCTTCTTTGGTAAAAGCGCTTTTCTGACCTTCAGGTAGAATATCCAGCACAATTTCTGAGGGACGACAAAGACGTGTGCCAAGCGGCGTCACGACAATCGGCCGATTAATCAGGATCGGATGCTGAAGCATAAAATCAATCAACTGCTCATCAGAGTATTTGTCTTCATCAAGCCCTAACTGCTCATAAGGTTCGACGTTCTTACGCAGCAATGCACGTACTGAAATACCCATATCAGAAATCAGTTTGCTAAGCTCATCACGAGTCGGGGGCGTATCGAGATAATAAATAATGGTTGGTTCGTTACCGCTGTTACGGATCATCTCCAGCGTGTTACGTGAGGTGCCACAGGCCGGGTTGTGATAGATGGTAATATTGCTCATATCAATATCTCACTACAAAGTGACAGAGAGCCGCCACGCCAGCGCGGCCAGAGTGACGAAAAGCACGGGCAGGGTCATGATTATGCCGGTGCGGAAGTAATATCCCCAGGTGATGGTCATGTTTTTCTGTGCCAGCACATGAAGCCACAACAGGGTTGCCAGGCTGCCTATCGGGGTGATTTTAGGACCTAAATCACAGCCAATCACATTGGCATAAATCATCGCCTCTCTGACGATGCCGGTCGCAGCACTTCCGTCAATGGACAATGCACCAATAAGCACCGTTGGCATATTATTCATCACAGACGACAGGAACGCTGTCAGGAAGCCGGTACCGAACGTGGCAACCCATAAACCTTTGTCTGCCAGCATATTGAGTACGGCAGAAAGATACTCAGTGAGTCCTGCGTTACGCAGGCCGTAAACGACCAGATACATACCCAGCGAGAAAATCACGATCTGCCAGGGCGCTCCGCGCAGCACTTTCCCGGTATTAATGGCATGGCCACGCTTTGCTACTACGAAAAGAACCGTAGCTCCAACGGCTGCTATCGCGCTAACAGGGATCCCCAACGGCTCCAGAACGAAGAAACCGACCAGCAGTAACAGCAAAACAACCCAGCCCGCCCTGAACGTTTCAGGATCTTTAATCGCACTGGCAGGTATCCTGAGCAGTGAAACGTCATATCTGGCCGGAATATCGCGGCGGAAGAAGAGATGGAGCATGACCAGCGTAGCTGTTATGGCCGCAAGGTTCACAGGGACCATCACGGAGGCGTACTGTGTAAAACCCAGGCCGAAGAAATCCGCCGAGACAATATTCACCAGGTTGGAAACTATCAGCGGCAGGCTGGCGGTATCAGCGATGAATCCTGCAGCCATGACAAAGGCCAGAGTCGTCGCCTGGCTGAACCCCAGTGCGAGCAGCATCGCAATCACTATCGGCGTCAGTATCAGTGCGGCACCGTCATTAGCAAACAGCGCAGCAACAGCAGCACCAAGCAGTACTATCCAGGTAAACAGCAGACGACCGCGCCCGTTACCCCATCGGGAAACGTGCAGTGCGGCCCATTCAAAGAAACCGGACTCATCGAGCAGCAGGCTGATGATGATCACCGCAATGAATGCCGCTGTTGCGTTCCAGACGATATTCCAGACTACGGGGATATCATGAATGTGGATAACCCCCGTTCCCAGCGCCAGTGCGGCTCCGATACTGGCGCTCCAGCCAATGCTGAGTCCTCTGGGCTGCCAGATGACCAGAACCAACGTCAGTATAAATATACTCCCTGCCAAAATCATTACTGGTTCCTTCACATATGGTTATATGTATGTGATATAAATTCTCAGCACGATGTGCAGGCTGATTGTGACAGCCATTTACCCACATCTTCTCTCAGACACTGCCAGGACGTTGTGATCGTCTCAGCCGCCCACGCTGGCATGTGGGGAGACAGGCGGTAGTGAATCCATTTGCCTTCCCGGCGGTCAAGCACCAGCTCTGCCTCACGTAAAATAGCCATATGGCGAGAAATTTTGGGCTGTGACTCAGTCGTGGCCGCGCATATATCGCATACACATAGTTCACCGGACTCCCGGAGAAGCATGACGATAGCAAGGCGGGTTTCATCCGACAGGATTTTAAAAAGCTGAACTGGCTGTAGCATTTTATACTCCGTTCCCTTTATCATTCACATATGATAAATCATATATGTTAATTTTGAAATCACCAAGATATCCCGGAGGAGTAATAATGGAACACTTTCCCGCACTGAACGCAGATTGCTTCGATCAGCAGATTGCTGAACGCCTGCAGCTCCAGGAACCGCCACGTATTCTGATTCTGTATGGCTCGGTAAGAGAGCGTTCCTACAGTCGTTTTGCAGCAGAAGAAGCGGGTCGTCTGCTGACGGCGATGGGGGCGGAAGTCAGGCTGTTTAATCCTTCAGGTTTACCCCTGCCGGATGATGCCCCGGATACGCACCCTAAAGTCATCGAGCTTCGCGGGCTGGTCAGATGGTGTGATGGAATGGTGTGGAGTTCTCCTGAGCGGCATGGGGCAATGAGTGCGGTGATGAAGGCACAGATCGACTGGATCCCGTTAAGTGAAGGCGCGGTTCGCCCTTCGCAGGGCAAAACCCTTGCGGTAATGCAGGTTTGTGGCGGCTCGCAGTCTTTTAATGCCGTGAACCAGATGCGTATTCTTGGGCGCTGGATGAGGATGTTCACTATCCCCAACCAATCATCAGTAGCCAAAGCCTGGCAGGAATTCGATGAAAACGGGCGGATGAAACCTTCGTCCTGGTATGATCGTATCGTCGATGTCACCGAGGAGTTGTTTAAAATCACGCTGCTGCTCAAGGGGCAAACCGGTTATCTTGCCGATCGCTACAGTGAGCGAAAAGAAAGCCATCAGGAGCTTTCATCCCGCGTCAATCAGGACAAAATATAACGTCCTCTCTTATTGTGCTCAAAAACGTCCGCTCCTGGCACAGGGCTGCTGTTGCAGCCCTGACAACCTTAGACTTCAATCGATTCAGATATCTCTAACGCATCATCGACTTCGATGCCCAGATAACGGACTGTGCTTTCCAGTTTCTTATGGCCCAACAGAAGTTGGATCACCCGGAGATTCTTGGTTTTCTTGTATATCAAGTAAGGTTTTGTTCTTCTCATGGAATGTGTGCTGTAAAGCGAAGCTTCGAGACCAAGCTTTTCTACCCACCCATGAAAAATTCGGCTGTATTGTCGGGTTGATATGTGCCGGTTAGTTCCGATCCGAGACCGAAACAAGAAGTCTTTGCTGTGCAAATTGCCAAGCTTTATCAATGCAGCAACAGCTTCTCTTGTCCCTTTGGTTATCTCAAATTGCACAGGGCTACCGGTTTTCTGTTGCAGCACCGTAGCTCTGCTTGAAACCGAGCTACCATATGCAACATCAGATACTTTGAGGCTCACCAGATCGCAGCCTCGTAGCTTACTGTCTAAGGCCATATTGAACAGAGCTAAATCACGCGTTTTACCTTCCAGTTCAAGCCGGATTCGAATCCCCCAGATATGAGATATCTGAAGTGGTCTTTTTTGGCCTATGATACGGTCTTTATTCCACGGTGACGTGTTCATACTCAAATCTCCTGCAATGTGGGAGATTTGAGTATGGTTGTCCCTTATGAGCGAACAGCGGACTTATCCGTACAAGGCTTACCATCCAGAAATGGAAGTTCCCCCAAAAGGAAAACACTCGCAAACCTTCTAGACAACCTTTTCCCGAGCATTTAGCCTGAATTAAAATTTTAATATCTGTCAGGCTAGTTCATTATGAAAAATGATATCAGAACCCTCGACCTTAACCTTCTTAAGGCACTTAATGCGTTACTGGATGAGGGAAGCGTGACTCGGGCTGCACAGCGGCTCTCCCTGACGCAGCCTGCCGTCAGTGGTATGCTTACCCGCTTGCGTGATTATTTTGGCGATCCACTCTTTGTTCGCACCAGTCACGGTATGGTCCCCACTCTGCGGGCCAACGAACTTGCTATGCCGGTAAAACAAATCCTCACCGATATCGCTATCCTGCTGAAACCAATGCAATTTGATCCCATGACGGCGGAACTGACTTATACCATCGTCGCAACGGACTATGCGCTTAAGGCCGTTGTCGTTCCGTTGATGGCTGCGCTGAAACAACGTGCGCCGCATATTAAAATTGCCGTGCGGCCTGTGGACAATGAGCGAATGTATCAGCAGTTGTCTCGGGGCGAAGTGGATCTTGCTTTGGTTACTCCGCAAACAACCCCCGATGACCTGCACGGAAGATCGCTCTATGAAGAAGCGTATGTCTGCGTAGCGCGAAGTCATCATCCTCTGGCAGCGAATTCGGAAATGACGCTCGAACAATTCTGCAAGCAGGAACATATTCTGGTGTCGACAGAAGGTCACTTTACCGGTGTAACAGATGAAGCACTGGCTCAGCTCAATCTGACACGACGAGTGGGCATGTCGGTTAATAGTTTTCAAGTGATACCGGATATATTGCGATTGACCGACATGATTGCCGTTGTGCCTCACCGCATGGTCCTGACTAACAACGATCTCATCATTCTCCCTTTGCCCCTGAAAGTACCTGGTTTTACCAAGAGCATGGCCTGGCATGAACGAACCCATCGTGACCCGGGTCATCAGTGGATTCGTGCTTTATGCGTAGAAGTTAGCCAACACCCTGGCCCCTGATATAATTTATCTTATTAAGAATATAAGTAATGACAATTAGTCTTATAACTCCATTGCGCCAATAATCACTGCCATCACGTTGTTGCCGTAACGGCACACGCAGTGCAATTCACTATCGCAATGGGAGAAATTGATGAACGCGATTAACTGGCCAGAAGGCTTTGTTCCGGGTTTTACCGATAACTTTGTTTCTAATGAAATGATCATCTCAGGTCTGAACGTCAATGATGTCTGGCCGCTACTGAGTCAGCCATTGCTATGGCCGGAATACTATAAAAATTCCGCCGATGTGCGCTTTTATGACAACAAAGGTCCAGAATTGGAAAATGGGGTTCGCTTCTACTTCAGCACGTTTGGTTTCCCAGTTGAAGCTCAGGTTGTGGAGTTTGTTCCACCTTCTGAAGGTAAACCTGCTCGTCTGGCATGGCACGGATGGGCCGGTGAAAAAGATACCGCTCAACGACTCGATGTCCATCATGCGTGGCTACTGGAGGACCTTTCCGGTCACAGGGTCCGTATCCTAACGCAGGAAACACAGAACGGAGTCCCGGCAAAAGATCTGGCAAATACCCGCCCGAACCCAATGCTTAATGGTCATCAGGAATGGCTTGACGGCCTGATTCGAGCAGCAAAGAAATAATAAACCGCTTTCCACAGTCATATCACTGAGGCTGCACTTCCCCGCAGCCTCAAGAATATTTGCCCGTTTGCTATTGCACTTGATTACAGGTAAATCATGTAACCCCCGCAAGTGACACCGCGCGGCCATATCTGTAATGTCCCCTCCTGGCACGAAGCGGACTAGTTATACAAGCAGAAGGTCCGCTGCGAGCGAAGAGCAGACCTTCTGCATCCCTGCTAACATTGGCTCTGAGCAATCGGAATTGAACTTAGCGATTCATTCTGAATTACCGACCACTTTTGCAGCAAGACTGATTTACCGTAACCCATTATCATAATTAGCCCTCCTCAAGGTACAAGCTAGAGGACTAATTTTAATGAAAGCTAGTTCTTGGTGACACTAATAGTTGTTGCAAACGGTGGATACGTTGATGTTGAATGAATTTCAGTATATGAAGCGACAACATTGCCGTTTTCATCTAATTGATTAAAAATATACTCATCATCGTCCCTTCCTTTTTTTGCACCTTTCTACTCCATAGATACCTGAACTAAAGAATGATTATCGGGTACAGCATATTCACGTTTGATGGTATCTGACATAATTTCACCATGAGGTATTTATTTCTGATGTACTGACAGCAAGCTATTTAGTAATGGGGGTAAAGTTAATTTTCCTTTTACCTAACTCTGCCTCCAATTCATCAACATATACAGGCCAGTCTGAGAAATAATCAGTGCCATAATACGCATACCCATTACCAAACTGCTGTGCAGCTTCCTTTTCTGTAGATGTCAGGCCACGATCGCTTTCATAAGCATTTGTAGCTGACTCATGGAATTTAGTTAGAGTTTTATCGCTGAAAGCTTTAAATTTATCTATAGAATTGCTCATGGTTCACATCTCCATATAATATTTAAAAAACACCACAAATAACCCACAATAACCTTACACCTATGGTTATAAAAAATCGAGATTTTTTACACATTTTTTTGATCACTACTGCCTAGCAGTGATGCACAGAGTATTTTCAATACCAATATTTTCAATGTACATCGCAATGATATTGAGTCTACGTTGAGCATCCCGCATGGATCCGTTTGGGAAACGGGCAATAATTCACGGTTGTCTTATTTATTGAACCAGATTACCTGTCGTAATGGGGTCTACTCCCGCGCTATAGACTAACCCTGGCTAGCATTTTTAGCCAATGTCATAAACTAAATGCAATACAGAATGCGCGATAATTTAAATGCGATAACCGCTGATGCAAGATCAATAAATTACTCACCAACGTTGGTAAAAGAATGCGCTTAACGAATGGAAGGGACTTCCCCTGAATATGCACCTGATTAACTCTTGTGCAATCATGAGGTAAACATATCCCCGGAGGGATTCGTTATGACCATTGCCACAATCGGTATTGATCTTGCTAAAAATGTGTTTTCTGTTCATGGTGTTGACCACAATGGCAAATCAGTTCTGGTCAAATCCAGAGTAACCCGTGCAGCTCTTCCCGGACTGATTGCTGATTTGCCTGTGTTATCCCCCAGATATGAGATATCTGAAGTGGTCTTTTTTGGCCGATTATGCGGTCTTTGTTCTACGGTGACTTGTTCATACTCAAATCTCCTGCAATGTGGGGGATTTAATTATGGTTGACCCTAATGAGCGATAAGCGGACATTTTCCTCCAGTCTGGTACATTTATAAATTACATGGTGCAGTTTTCACTGATACTTACAGTGTTAACTTGGTAATAAAGATTGCCACCACTTATTCAAAATGGAATGGGTCATAAAGTTGAATGTGTTTAAATTAATTGGCACATCTTCATTCAACCATGTTCCACCTAAGGTTGAACATGCTCTCGCTCGCTCAGCAGGATACCCATCCCATACTTCAGGATGGGAGCACATCGGCTCAGGAAATGGTTGTCCTCCATGTAATGCCTTAGAACGGTAGTTATATATTTTTTTAAAAGTTGCTGATAACGATTCTTTTCCCCAATCAATTCTTCCTGCTTTTGGCCTCACATGAGGTTCATCTGGAAGGAAATAGAGGCAAAAATCCACAAACTTCTTTGTTGCTCCAAATGAATCTTTAAACTCATTAGCAATAATAGAGATTAAATGTCTAAATTCATTGGTATCCAATTTTTCATATAATTCAGGCTTGGCATGTTTAAATCTATCTTCTTTAGACGCATTGGATTTTGCCCATTGACTGGCCGCGCATTCTAGGGCTGACACCATCAATAGCCAACTCATATTTGGAGATGACTCGCAGATCCATAATGCATTTTGATAGCTTCTGGCTGCTCTAATTAAATGGTTGAAATTCTTTTCACTTAAGAGATGTAAATTGTTAAGTACTTTAAGGTTAGTTATATCAATTTCTTTGATAGCATTAGGAACTATAGGTTTGTTATGTTTAAACTCTAAAACAGGAGGAAAAGAACTCTCCGCTTGGATCCTTCCGAAATCACCTGTGTAGTAATCATAGTGACGAGTAATTGACCCAGCATGAAAACGGACACCAAGCAATAAACTTGAAAGCGCAGCTATTTCATCATTATACCACCCACCATGATAATCCTTTGTATGACTCTGAGAACTAGAAAGGATCATATTGTTTAAGTCACTATACCACTTTGTGCGCACTGTAATTGAAGATGCAACAGTGGATTGTTTGGTTATCCTGGGCAACATATTCAGAAAACAATAAACTGAATCATCATCAACCGCCCCAATTGGTTGACTATCTGAATAGAGAGAAAACTCAGTAATAGACCGTAAGTCACTTCCTTGATGTGCCATCTTTAAGTTTTTGTAAGACAGTAGACTTGCATACATATGATTACTGGGCATTTTCACTTGATAAAATGTTAGTAGATAGTAGGAGAGAATCTAAGGGATTGTGTTTATAAACGCAAACAGTTGAGGAACTCATTCCCCCAAAAGTGAGCAGCTCCCCACAGATTTATGCAGATAGATGGCAACAATGTCCGTTCCTGGCACATTGCGGAAGGGCTAACTGCCCGGAGTAAGTGAGTAACGGATGTTTGCAAGCACTCTTACTGCTGACAATGATCGCATCCAAGATAAGATAGTTGGTGTCACTCAATCTATCCAAGGTACAGGTTCACCAATATAAGTGTGTGTGCAGCAACGACATGTCACCTTAACGTCATCTCTTGTGATTGAAAGGTTTACCTGTTGCAGAATTCCATTCTCATCAACAAACAGACCTGGGTAAAAACTGCTTTCACCAATGCAGACTAGATCCCTTCGCTGATGCTCATGTAGCGCGACCAACCAGAATACCGGCTCGGTGGTATCAAGACGTCCACATACTTCGCTGAATATTTCATTCCACGGCTTGCCAATCTCTTTGATCAGAAAATAAAACAATGGTGTGTAGTCTCGGCCACGCTTCTGTCTGCTATGCATTGTCTCGCGCTTTACCAGTAGCTCATCTCCGACTTTTTTACGATTGCGTTCCCAGCGATACTCAGCACCAGGATTATTAGAATGGTGCCGCGTAGTCGTGTTGACGCTGCGATACAGTTTACGGGACTTATTCAGTTGGTGAGTACGCATAACTCGATCTCGTGCATCCATTATTCTGTGAGTCAGTAACCCCTGCCGGAGCTAGATTCAATAGCTTATGACTGCATAAAAAATGGTCATGTTTATAGGCAGTCTCATTCTGCTGAAATATCTTCCCGCTGACAACTACCAAAAAGTCTGCTCTTGGCACGGCGTGGACGGATTCACTGAGCAGAAAGTCCACTGTGAGCGAAGAGCTGTCATGCTTCCCTATGGAACAGGTTCTCAATGATGGCATCACTTAATAATGAAGGGAAGCAAGCCGAATCATAACAGGAAAGCCCATTATACACGTGTATAATGGGCTTTCCTGTTATGACATGGCGAACTTAGCTGGAGGTCCGCAGTGAGCGAAGAGCGGAAGTTGCCATTATTCTTACATCTGAGCACTATATGACTTAAATTTTGATCAATAGATCAACTGGAAGCAGGTCACCACCTGCCAATGTTGCAGGTGATGAATTAATATATTATTAACAATACTTTATTGACTAAGGTATTTTTGAAAGTTCAACTTCAAAAGTTGAACTTTTAATTTTTAGAACATGGTCAACACTTTTATATAGTTGTCGCAATTTACTTACTGCGTTTGTGTCAACCCCTGACCAAGAATACGACTGGGTAAGGTTGATGAAAATTGCCTCGGAGTAAAAAGACTTCTTATTTTGATCTAGGGAGTTCATTCTTTCAATGATAATTTCCAAAAGATATGTTTTCTGTTTCTTCTGCAATTTGTCTGAAGTAATAATCAGACGCATCATTACCCCCAAGGTAATAGACGCATGATACTCTGGAGATTGCTTTATTTCATCCGTTGTCCAGCCATTATAGCAAAGGTATTCAGTTGCACCTACCCATGTATTGCAATTATGAATTAATTCATATATTAGATAATCAAATCGCGTGGGGAATTCTCTATTTATATCTATATCTTCTGATGTTTCATGGCTCTCAATGATTCCCTCAAGAAAATAACGATAGTACATGAGCCACATATGATCTTTTGAACGTTTGAATATGGCTGTTGATATCATGACATCGAAAAACACCAATCCAACGAAGATTGGGCATTCCCAGCGCTCATCGCTACTTGAAAAATAATTATCCGGTTGATTGTAAAAGTTAGAATTTCCTTTCTGCTTCTTTATATAGCTAACTACGTAATCACCTACAGGTTTCCATATTCCTATACTTATCGCCGTACGAATGTCATTTAAATAAAAATTAAGCAAGGCGTTACTCTCGTCGAGTGCATACTCCCCGGTATGTGAGCGATTTTGATTATCGCGCAGTTCCCTATACATAATGCTGTTTGGGTTGCATATTAAATAAGTAAAGAAATTTGTGTTATATTCATCCCTATCCCTAAACCATAAACAGGTAGCCTTCATTGCTATGTGAGGGTGAGTATCAATTAAATAATGGACGAAGGGTTTTGATTTTAGAAGTTTAGAGATATTTAATTGAATGGTTTCCTGATTTTTGTCTTCACAAGGGAAAAGCTTTGACAGAAATCTTCTGCTTTTTTTGAATCGTATTTTTTTTACTTTTTCCTTATCTATTATCATGGAAAATAACGAAGGGTTTAAGAAATTATGCACGCGAACATACCATTTTTTATTACTAATTATATCGAACAACTGCTCATGGTATTTATCAAAAAGATATCCAAGTTGTTCCATTTTTTTTGCGCGCATATACTTTTCTGAAACGCGGATCCAATTAGTAAGGTTTGCTTTTGGTATTCTTTTACCTAGGATCTTAAACCCAAAAACTGCAATTATAATGCAAAGGCAAGTAAAAGCCAATGTATCTTCGTTAAAACCTAGCACCCATGGGATCGGTTTTATCGGGAATATGCTTAGCAAAACCTTGGAATATATAACCACCAAAATTGTCGATATAAAAAAAATAATAAATATAATATTAAGTTTAGATAGACGTAATTTTAAATCAACTCGTCTCTCATCTGTTAAGAGAGTGTACCAGGCAATAAGTATGGCGAAGACTGCTAGTAAACCATTGGCACCCATTATAACCTCTGAATTAAGCTACATTTAAAGATTCATGATTTTTTAAAACTAGATGCTTATTGTAACAAATTCTGGTCGTTCACATCAGAATTATCTGCAGCATCCTGCACCATTAGTTTTAGTACTTCGCTGATACCTTCAACGTCCGCTCCTGGCATAGAGCCGACATACACTTCAAAAAAAGAACCCCGTATTTACGGGGTTCTGTCATTCAGTTCACAACGATGCGCCGTTGCTGGAGATCCGTTAGCAGATACCGCGACAGGTCGGTGAGGGCAGGGACCAGATGGCTGATGGCGCTCAGGGTATGGGCAATCTCCTGCGGTGAGGTGACTTCAGCAGTGGTTTTTGCGTTGCTGAGCACATTGCTCAGGACGGAAAGGCAGTGGCACAGGCCGTTGCGGCTTTCGTCGCAGCAGTACATTAGCGTCAGGCAGTCTTCATCGCTCATGTCATCAAAGCTGATGCCGGCAAGTGCGCCCGCCATCATGGAGTAGTGGATGTCTGAAGCAGGGAGTAAATCCGGGCAGGCTTCTGTGGTAGTATCGGCGTTAGCCATGGCATTACCTCGTTTAATGGTGTGGTCAGAGACCCGGTATGTGTTGCTGCACTGCCGGGTTTCGTTTTTTATTGCATAACACTGCGTCAATGCGGTGTAATTACAACATGACCATACTACGGATTTTGTAATTACAATGTCAACTGAAAAAAGTAAAACCGATCAGTATCAAATCAGACTGTCACATGAGTTCCGTGCTCAGCTGGAGGAGCAAGCTCGCATCGATGGCGATAAAACGCTGGCGACATGGCTGAAACGGATCCTGCGCAAAGAGCTGCACTCTCGCGGCATCGAGCCGAAGGGATAAACCACGCCCAAAGAGACTTCATTACTGCACCTTCCTTATGCGCTTGCGGTCCCAATCGTTATATAGTTGAATGCATAACGAATTGGCGCATGAAAGAGAGTCTCTATGAACCTGTATATGTTTTATGTCGGCGGGAATGCCGGAAAATCTAACATCGAAGTCCATGACATTCAGTTTGTGGCGGCCCGTGAGCCGCAAGAAGCCTGGCCTGCGCTAAGAGAAGCGTGGTTCGGCGATAGCGATAAGATTCATATCGATGGCTACCGCCGCGTGACGTGGGTTGATGGCCATGCGGTTACGCTCTCAGCGGAACCACCTGCATCAGCAAACCGGTTATTTTTTGTGAACGTCGGCGGCTACCGGCCCGATACGCTGGCAGAGTTACACGAATTTGACCTCTTTGTGGCAGAAGACGCGCAGCAGGCGAAGCAAAAAGCGCTACAAACCCTGCTGTGCGGCACTTCGCAGCAGCATAAAGACAACCTCAAAGACGTTGACGACTGCCTGCTGCTGGAAAAGGTGGGGGAGTTGTTCATTCATTTAACACCCTGTGCAACAGGGCAGCGTGATGAGCCAGAGTGGCAGGGGTATCAGCCGATTGGTGAATAACACCGGCGATGCCGTAAAGCCTGCTAACAGGCAGGGATGATGTGATAATCTACGCCAATCACTTTTTCACAGGTAATCCCGGCAATGGCTCTGATCCCTAAAAACTACGCGCGGCTGGAAAGCGGCTACCGCGAGAAGGCACTCAAAATCTATCCATGGGTATGCGGACGCTGCGCTCGCGAGTTTGTGTACTCAAACCTGCGTGAGTTAACCGTTCACCATATCGATCACGATCATACCAATAACCCGGAGGATGGCAGCAACTGGGAGCTTCTGTGCCTGTACTGCCATGACCACGAGCACTCGAAGTACACCGAGGCGGATCAATACGGTACAACCGTGGTTGCGGGTGAAGATGCACAAAAAGATGTGGGTGCCGCCACCTATAATCCCTTTGCCGATTTACAGGCGATGTTGAATAAGAAGAAGTAAATAAGGTCTGCCAGCCTCGTAATATTGAGCCGAGCAATTTACCCCTGTCTGAGCCTGCTTTCACGCAGGCTTTTGCTTTTATTTATGTGTTTAATGTTCCGGGTTTTTTATTATTCCAGGTTGAACATGTTAAACATTCCTAAAACATCCAGTGTAAATGCTTATCAATTGCTTTTTGAGTGGTGCATTATAATATTGCACTCCGTCGCCATGAAGGCGAACGGTCAGGAAAATACACTCAGTTAATTAAGGGAATTATATGAAACTTTCTACTGTTGTTGCATCTGCTGTACTGGCTGGTTTTAGCTTTGCGGCGAATGCGTCTGCGATTGATAACGTTGCCGTCTATGCGACCGAGAAAGCCAACGGCTCGATGTTCGTTGCAGGGAAAAGTGCATTTACTAAAACCTTTGATGTGACGATTGCTAACCTGTCCTCCGAAGAGGTGGACCTGTCCAGACTGTGCCTGAAAGCGTATACCGCGGATAACAAAGTGTTCAAGCTGGATACCGTTGATGAAACGCTCACCGAGGGTAAGCTGAAGGAAGGTAAACCGGTGAAGGGTATCGCGGTCTTTGCATCTGAAAAAGAAGATGTGATGAAAGCGGGGCTTATCAAGCTTACCGCTGACTGCAAATAATCGTAAGTCAGGGGCAGGCGTTTAGCCAGCCCCTGCCTGTTTACTGCACCTGCCAGACTCCCGTCGCGGCGGCTGCGGTGGTGTAGCGATTAAAATCGCGCGGTGCGCGGCCAAGCCCACGCTGCACGCCGTCGGTCAGCCGGGCGTTGCGCCCGTCCAGTACGGTGCTGAAGAGATAATCCAGCAGCGCCACCAGGTCTGCAGGCAGCTGCGCTTCACGCAGGTATGCCACATAATCTTCTACCGGTACCGGCTGATAGTGGATCTCACGCCCGCTCGCGGCGGCGATACGTGCGACGGCCTGCCTGAAGGTCAGCAGCTCCGGCCCGGTCAGTTCATACAGCGCGTTGCGATGCCCCGGCTGGGTGAGGGCGGCGATCGCCACTTCGGCAATATCATCCGCATCCACGAACGGCTCCGGGATCTCATCCGGCGGCAGCACTACGGTGCCTTCCAGCAGCGAATCCAGAATAAAACTCTCGCTGAAGTTCTGCATAAACCAGCTGGCGCGCAGCACCGTCCAGTCGGCACCGCTTTGCTGCACCACCTGTTCTGCCTGCTGTGCTTCCTCTTCTCCGCGCCCGCTCAGCAGCACGATTTTCTCCACGCCGCCGTCCACCGCCTGGCGACAAAACGCCTCGACGGTGGCCACCGCCCCCGGCACCGCCAGGTCGGGCTGATAGCTGAGATACACCTTTTTGACTCCCGCGAGGGCGGCAGGCCAGCTGGCGCTGTCTTCCCAGTCGAACGGAATGGCGGCGCCACGATGCCCCGGGCGCACTGCGAAGCCTGACTGCTGCAAACCTTCCACCACGCGACGACCTGTTTTGCCGGTGGCACCCAGAACCAGAATCGGTGAAGCACTTTCGTTACTGTTCATACCGTCTCTCCAGATGTGAGCATTGCTCATGTTTTTAAAATATGATAAACACTCATATTACTGTCAAGGTGGTTTTTGGCCGGGTGAGGGGATGCTGATGAATGACAAGCAAAAAAAAATTACGCCGCTGAGGCGTAAGCCCAGCCAGACGCGCAGCCGCGAGAAGGTGAAGCTTATTCTCGAATGCGCGGTGGCGCTGATTGCGCGTCAGGGCAGCGATGCGATGCGCATGAGCGAAGTGGCGCAGAACGCCGGGATCTCCATCGGCGCGCTGTATCAGTACTTTCCTGATAAAACCGCGATCGTGCGGATGCTGGCGCAGCGCTATAACCAGGAAGCACGGGTGTGCATTGAGCAGGGGCTGGCGCAGGCCGAAACGCTGCCGCAGCTGATGGCCGCGTTTAATACTCTCATCGACGAATATTACGCGCTGTTTATCGCCGAACCGGTGATGCGTGACATCTGGGCGGCAACCCAGACCAGCCAGGCACTGCGGGAAGAAGAGGTGGCGGAGAGCCGTTTAAACGGGGCGCTGCTGGCGGCGGCGATCCTGCGCCTGCGGCCTGAGGCCCGCCGCGAACAGGTGGAGCAGGACGCCTTCCTGCTGATGCACCTCGGCGAAGCGACCATGCGTCTTGCGGTCAGCACCGGCCCGCAGGAGGGACAGACGCTGGTGGAAAGCTATAAGCGAATGGCAGAAACGATGCTGGCGGAAACCGGAAGGTAACCGCCAGCGGTGAGATTATCCCACCTGAATCGGCGCGGTGGCCTCAAACAGCCACGGGCGCGCGCTGCTCTCCACGCGCGGCGAGAGGGTTTCCCGCACCTGCAGGTGATAGTCGTTGATCCAGTGCTTCTCCTGAGAGTTCAACAGGTTGAAATCAACCTGGCTTAAGTCAATCGGGATAAGCGTCAGCGACGCAAAGCGGCAGAATCCCGGGCGTGAGGCGACAATCTCTACCTGGTTTTCAATGCGGATCCCGTACTGATCTGCCAGGTAATAGCCCGGTTCGATGGTCATGATATTACCGGCGGTGAGCGGCCACGGACTGACCTTCTTCGCAATACGCTGCGGGCCTTCGTGGATAAGCAGCTGATGCCCCACGCCGTGCCCGGTACCGTGGTCGAAATCGAGACCCAGCTCCCACAGCGGGCGGCGGGCGAAGGCGTCAAGCTGGTGGCCCTGCGTACCGTCCGGGAACTGCAGGGTGATGAGCGACAGGAAGCCCTTCAGCACCGCGGTATAGTGCAGACGGCGCTGCGGCTCCTGCGGGCCATAGGCCAGCGTACGGGTGGCGTCGGTGGTGCCGTTGCTGTACTGGCCGCCGGAGTCGTTCAGGTAGAAGTTAGCGCTGGTGATGGCGGCGTTGGTGGCTTCGCTTGAGTGGTAGTGGCACATAGCCGCGTTGCTCGCGGAGGCGGAAATAGTGCCGAAGCTCTGCTCGATAAACCCTTCCTGCTGTTCACGAAACGCCAGCTGTCTGGCCTGGGCTTCAAGCTCGGTCAGCGGGTTGCCCGCGGCTTCACGGGCCGGAACCTCATGCGCCAGCCAGGCCAGAAAATTCACCCACGCCGCGCCGTCTTTACGGTGGCTGTCGCGATAGCCTTCCAGCTCAACGTCGTTTTTGTGCGCCTTGATGAAGGTCACCGGGTCGTGCTGCCAGATAACGCTGCCGCCGTGTTCTTCCACCGCAAAGCGCAGGGCCACCGGCGAGTAGTCGGTATCAAGGCAGATATGTTTACCACGGGCGAGGGCGCTGAGGCGCGGCACAAAGTTGTCCATCGGCAGGATAGTGAGCGACGCGAGCAGGCTTTGCGGCAGGTTCGTGGTTTTTTCTTCGTTGACGAACCACTCCACGTCGCCGTTGCGGCCGAGCAGCGCGAAGGAGAGCGTCACCGGGCTATGGGTGATATCCGCGCCGCGAATGTTCAGCAGCCAGGCAATGTTGTCCGGCTGGGTGATGGCGAGGTAGTCTGCACCGCTCTGCTCAAGCTCCACCGCGACCCGGGCGCGTTTGGCACTGCTGCTTTCGCCGCTGATGCTGTCCGGCATCAGGCGGAATGGGGCCTTTGGCGGTGCCGGGCGGTCGTGCCAGATGGCGTTGAACGGGCACTCGGCCAGCGGAACCAGCTCGCAGTGGGTCTCTTTCAGCCCTTCATACTGGCTGTTGACCATTAGCATCGGGTCAAAGGCAATGCGGCTACCGGCAGGCACGAGGGTGTTGAGAAGCGCTTCCAGCGGCTCATTATGCAGATGGTGGATCTCCCAGGCGCTTAAATCCACCTCATTGCGCACCTGTACCTGATAGCGGCCATCAACAAAAATCAGCGCTTTGTCGCGCAGCACCAGCGCCTGCCCGGCAGAGCCGGTGAAACCGGTAAGCCAGGCCAGACACTCGTCGTGCGGCGCGCTGTACTCACTTTGAAACGCATCGGCGCGGGGAACAATCATCCCGTCCAGATTCTGTGCCTGTAGCAGAGAACGCAGGGCGGAGAGCGGGCTCGTTGTTGTCATTATTTCTCCAGTGGATCAGCGGAACGGTGGTTCGTTAAAGGTACGTAATTTACGGGAATGCAGGCGTTCACCCTCGGCGCGCAGCAGATCGATGGCACGAATGCCAATCTGCAGGTGCTCGGAAATCGCGCCTTCATAGAAACGGTTAGCCTGGCCCGGGAGCTTAATCTCCCCGTGCAGCGGCTTATCAGAGACGCACAGCAGGGTGCCGTAGGGGACGCGGAAGCGATAACCCTGAGCGGCGATGGTGGCGCTTTCCATATCGATTGCCACCGCGCGGCTCAGGTTAAAGCGCAGCGCCGAGGCCGAGTAGCGCAGCTCCCAGTTGCGATCGTCGGTGGTCACCACGGTGCCGGTGCGCAGACGTTGTTTGACCTCTTCGCCCGGCATGCCGCTGACCTGTTTGGTGGCGTCGTACAGCGCGCGCTGCACTTCGGCGATGCTCGGAATCGGGATATCCGGCGGCAGTACGGCATCCAGTACGTGGTCGTCGCGCAGATACGCGTGCGCCAGCACGTAATCGCCAATCATCTGGCTCTCACGCAGGCCGCCGCAGTGGCCAATCATCAGCCAGACGTCCGGGCGCAGCACCGCCAGATGGTCACAGATCGTTTTCGCGTTCGCCGGACCCACGCCGATGTTAACCAGAGTGATACCCTGACCGTCTTTGGTGATGAGGTGCCAGGCGGGCATCTGGTGTTTCTTCCACGCCAGATCGGAAATCGCCTGTTCGGGGGCTTCGGTTTCAGCGGTTATCCAGATCCCTCCGGCGCAGGAAAGCGCAATGTACGGACTCTCCGGATCGAGGATTTGGTTACAGCCCCAGCGCACGAACTCGTCGACGTAGCGGGTGTAGTTGGTGAACAGTACGAACGGCTGGAAATGCTCGACCGGCGTGCCGGTATAGTGGCGCAGGCGCGCCAGCGAGAAATCAACGCGGCGGGCATCAAAATGCGACAACGGATAGAACTCACCTGGATGGAACAGGCCATCCGCCGTTTCATCACCAATCTGTGAGAGTTCGGTGGTCGGGAAATGGCGGGTCAGCCCGGCGCTCATCGAGCGGTCAAGGGCCAGCGTTGAGCCATCAATCACATACGGGTAGGGGATCTCGTGCTGAGAAAGTCCGACGGAAATGTGCGCGCCGTAGTCCTGGTACAGCAGGTTTAACTGCTCAGCGAGATAGGCGCGAAACAGCGCAGGGTGGGTGATGGTCGTGGTGTAGCACCCGGCGTGGGTGAAGCGGGCGAAGGCACGGGTTTTTTGCGCGCTGCCGGCGGAGCCATCCCAGGAGACGGAGAGCTCAGGGTAGACAAACAAACCGCGGGCGCGGGCGTCGGCGTCCGGCAGGGTGCTGTGATTAATGTAGTCGCCGATGGCGCTACGCAGCGCACTGACCGATTTATCATACAGCGCTTCGAGTTGTTCCAGCGCTTGCTCAGGGGTCAGACTGGCACCCAATGTGTTCATCATTCACTCCTTGTTTTCAGCTGTGCTGCTCTACCGATAGTATGTCAGCGGCGGGCGAAACAAAAGCTGAGAGAAGGAAGAATCAGAAAAGGCGAATCAGCCCGACAGAGGAGGTTATCGGGCCTGAAAAGTGAGTGGGAATTATTGCTCTGGCGCGGTTTCTGCCAGGTTTGTTTTCTCTTTTTCCAGCAGCCGTGAAGCCAGTACGCCGGACATCATCGAGCCGTTGACGTTAAGCGCGGTACGCGCCATATCCACCACCGGTTCAATGGCGATAAAAATCCCCACCAGCGCCACCGGGAAGTTGAGCGTCGAGAGCACAATCAGCGCGGCAAAAGTACCGCCACCGCCGACGCCCGCCACGCCAATCGAGCCCAGCGCAATGGCGGGCAGCATGGCGGCTAGGAAGGTGAGAGACAGCGGATCGATACCAATAGTCGGCGCAATCATCGCCACCATCACCGCCGGATAGATCCCCGCACAGCCGTTCTGCCCCATGCTGGAGCCAAACGATGCGGCGATATTGGCAATGGTATTTGGCACCCCGCATTTTTCCTGGGCGGCGATCGCCAGCGGAATAGACGCGGCGCTGCTGCGGGAGACAAACGCAAAGGTCAGCGCGGGCCACACGGTTTTGTAATACTGCACCGGGTTCTTCCCGGCGAGGATCAGCAGAATGCCGTGGACAATAAACATCATCAGCACCGCCAGGTAGCAGGCACCGATAAAGCCGAGCAGGCTGGCGAACTGCTCCAGGCGATAGGTGGAGAACACCTTCGCCATCAGCGCCATTACCCCGTACGGCGTTAACGCAATGACGATGCGCACCATTTTCATCACCCAGAACTGCACCGCGTTGATCCCGGCGCTCAGTCTGGCCCCTTCTTCCGGCGCCTCTTTTTTCACCTTCAGCAGTGCGACGCCCGCAAGCAGGGTAAAGATGACGATCCCGATAACCGAAACGCTGCGCGCCCCGGTCAGATCAAGGAACACGTTGGTCGGGATAAGCGAGGTAATCAGCTTCGGCAGCGATACCGCCCCGGTTTTAGCAACATCATCGGCGGTGAGCGTTGACTGTAAATGCGCAAACGCGCTGGCATCAAGGCCGATGGTGTGGGCGGTCAGCAGGCCGATAAACCCGGCCACCATCACCAGGCACAGCATACAGCCCACGATGGTCAGCGACATTTTGCCGATCCCGGCGCTGTTTTCGAGCTTGTTAATAGCGGAGAGAATCGAAATAAAGATAAGCGGGATCGCGACCAGTTTCAGCAGATTCACATAGCCGTTGCCGACAACGCTGTACCACTCAATAACCGACTGGTTGTGCTCCATCGGCAGCAGATGCAGAGAAAGCCCCAGCAGGGCACCGAGGAAAATGGCGATAAAAACGCTTTTTGAGAGAGACGCGCTGCGCTTGTCGATTTTGTAAACGCCGTAGCAGCAAACAAGGAAGACCGCGATATACGCGAGAGTGATGAACATAGATGTAGCCTCTTGCCCCATTCAGCACCTGAAATGCCGGAAAGAGATTGTTTTCATTGAAGTAAACCTGAGCTGCAAACCAGCGTCAGAACCGCCAGGGATTATAAGGCGTTAAATTTCAATTCACTATCAATAGCAGGGATATTATGCGGAAAATTGTAACGAAGGGCGCATTTTCGGAGGCTAATAGCAAGCCGCATGGCGGGTAAGGGCACCTGTTACCTGTCACCACCTCCCCACGTTTATGCGGGCCGTCACGCAAAGCGATGAGTCGTTTTCAGCTTCTGTCATCAATGGCTGGAATGCGCTATCCATTTGCCAAAAATGCCACATGCATTTCCTCAGTCGAGTCGTCATTATCCCTGCTATCGATTTGCATCTATATAGCTTGTGATCTATATTATCGGGAGGGCTTGTGTGGGAGATTAAAACTACGGATTGGTTTGACGGTTGGTTTAGTGCGCTTTGTGCAACCGATCGGACTTGTGTACTGGCGGCATTACTTGTATTGCGCGAAAAGGGACCTGGATTGCCCAGACCTTATGCCGATACGCTCAAAGGTTCCCGCTACGGCAACATGAAAGAGTTGCGTGTTCAAAGCCGGGGCGATCCGATACGAGTATTTTTTGCCTTCGATCCCTATCGGACCGGTATTTTGCTTTGTGCTGGTAACAAGGCCGGTAATGAAAAACGTTTTTATGACCAGATGATCCCGCTTGCCGACCGGGAATTTACAGATTATCTGAATACGTTAGTTGACCAGGAGTAACACAATGGGCAGAACGCTCGAACAGCTTCTTGTGGATGAAAAACCGGATGTCGTGGCCGATGCACAGGCGATGGCGGTGGACATGCTGCTCAACATCCATCTTGCCGAACTGCGAGAGAAAGTGCAGAAAACGCAGGTAGAAATGGCGGAAACCTTAGGTATCCGGCAGCCTACCGTCGCCAGCATGGAAAAACCGGGGCGCGATCTAAAACTGTCTACGCTCAAACGCTACGTTGAGGCAGCAGGCGGTAAGCTACGCCTTGACGTGGAGTTGCCGGACGGCTCTCACTACGGCTTTGCTTTATAAATACGCGAGAATAGAAAAATCCCGCTTAAATTTCTCTAAGCGGGTTTCTGTGGCCGTCGGCTTAGTGCCAGACGTGGGCAATGATGCTGGTTATGTGTGGAAAGTCAAAGCTACCTGAAGGCAGCTTTGATAAAGCGAAAGCAGCAATACTATAAATTCGTTTTTATTAGATAGTGCCTTTGTGAGCCTATTTTAGGGAAGTCAGGTAATGACATTTGAAGTATGTAACCCTGTTTTTCATAAAAAGGGAGAGCCTGGAAGCTAAAGGTATCTACAAGTCCATGAACACATCCTTTCCGCAAACCTTCTTTTTCAGCCATATCCATAAGTTTGCTACCCAAACCGCTGCTCCTTGCAGATTCACTTACCCAAAGATAGTCGATGCAGAGCCACGGACCTTTTCTGTCAGCAATTAACCCGCCTACCATTTCACCGCTTTCGTTTCTGCAGTAGACCCCAAGCTGCCCATTTTTACTAAAATCGATGAACTGAGCATTGTAGCTTCTTAATCCGGTTAATAGTTCTTCTTTATCATATTCAGTAACTTGATGTGTGATTTGAATGTCCATACATATCCAATTGAACAAGTTTGCATCTGGAACTTAATGTTATAAATAAGTTAATAAAATATTTCAATGGAAGGTTTGTATTTAATTCTGGGGGGCAGGTCACGTCCGCTTCTCGCTCTCAGGTGATCTTACAACACTTCAACAGTTCGGCGTCATGTCGAAGCAGAAGTAGCTTACATCATGCTGTATTTACATATGAGATGCAGGCATATTTCACAGCTAATTTCATACATTACTTGCATGATTAATTTATACTATTGTAATATTCATCACTTGAATATCGTTTCTCAATTTTTGCTTTGTAATAATAACTTCCTATTAACTTATCGTTTAACTAAACGCCCCTCTGAGCATAAAATAAATAACAACAAGGAAAAATGTGAATATTTATATAAATGAAGAAAACATTGAAGACATTCTACAAGTAGAACACGTTATCACTGAAGCATTTGGCTCAAGGGAGGAAGCTGACCTGGTCAGCGCATTGCGCGATGATTCTGGCTGGATACCGGCTCTTTCTTTGGTTGCAAAAGATGAAAAGGGCAATATTGTCGGACACGCACTGTGTACACGATCAAGCATTGGTACACATCCTTCCCTGACGCTCGCACCTGTTGCAGTTCTTCCTGAGCACCAAGGAAAGGGCATTGGTTGCGACCTTATTAAGGCATGCATTGATATCGGCAGGAAGATGGGGGAAAAAACGATGACTGTTCTTGGGCATCCGGGCTATTACCCACGTTTTGGCTTTGAACAAGCTTCAATATACGGAGTAACTTGTAGTCTGAGCGCGGGCCCTGATGAAGCAAAAATGATAATGGCTTTGGACGAAACCCCAATCCCTGGCGGGGAGATGGGATTTTGCAAACCGATGTCCGATGCAGTTAAGGCGTATCAGCCACACGATGAGTAACCATCTGTATACATTCAGCTTTAAAACTGCCGTTCAATTTGAGCGGCATTTGTAACTTGCACAGCTTTAGCCCCCATTCTTCAGGCTGACAAATATAACGTAAGACCATCGTTCAACGTAGATAACTTCCGCTCTTCGCTCGTAGCGGGCTTAGCTGTCCTTCTACCCGACAGCTAAGCGCTATGAACGGACGTCGTTCAAATCCCATTGCATTAATACATTCGCTGCCGTGAGTGGTCAGCCATGATTTCCGGCGAAGGCCAGTCCTTCATCTTCCCATCCCGTCAGTCCTCCAATCATTATCTTTACCGGCAGGCCAAGCTGAGCCAGCTTCAGTGCGGCCCGGTCAGCGCCGTTGCAGTGTGGCCCGGCGCAGTAGACGACAAACAGCGTCTCTTTTGGCCATTTATTCATCGTCTCTGCGGTGATCATTTTGTGTGGTAAATGAATGGCGTTGGGAAGATGGCGACGGGTAAAGGTTTCCTCGCTGCCAACAACATGCAGCAGTACGAAATCCATTTCCCCTGCATTCATGGCGGCGTTGACATCAGAGCAGTCTGTTTCGGTGCTAAGGCGGCGGGAAAAATGGTCGATCGCTTCAGAAGCACTGGCGGTAGGGGTTGCTGTTACTGTACTCATGGTATTCCTTCTCGTGGTGGTCTGGTGTAGTGTGTTACGTCTTATCTCACCAGATATCCGCTAACTCCACCGCCGCCAACCATGACAGAAATCGCCAGGATTGTGACAACAGCTTCCCGCCCACTGGTCGTCGTTCTGGCTTACGACGGACTATGTACCTTTGAATTTGGCGTTGCCGTAGAGATCTTCGGTCTGCCACGTCCTGAACTGAGGGAAAACTGGTATCGCTTCGCTGTCGCTTCTATTGATGAAGGCGAATTGCGGGCCACTGGCGGGATCAGAGTGGTGGTGGATGGTGGGTATGAGTTACTGGAACAGGCGGATATGCTGGTCGTCCCCGGTTGGCGCGGAGTACAAACCCCGGTACCTGAAGCACTTTGTATTGCGCTGTGCCAGGCTCACCAACGCGGTTGCCGCATTATGTCTATCTGCTCAGGCGTATTTGTCCTTGCCGCCGCGGGTTTGTTGAACGGACGAAAGGCAACAACACACTGGCGGTATACCGAAGCGCTACAGCAGCGTTACCCGGAAATCGACGTCGTGAATGATGTGCTGTACGTCGGTGATGACAATTTGATGACATCCGCGGGCAGCGCTGCCGGTATCGACCTTTGTCTGCACGCCGTGCGCTGTGACTACGGCCTGGAAATCGCCAATAACGTGGCGCGCCGACTGGTTATCCAGCTTCATCGTGATGGCGATCAGTCGCAGCAGATAGCGCATCCTGTCGCCCGCGCTCGGGAAAGCCGGCGTCTGGGTTTATTGTTTGACTGGCTGCAAACACATATCGCCGAGCCGCATACCTTAGAAACCATGGCGAATCGAGCAGGTATGAGTCCGCGTACCTTGCAGCGCCGTTTTCAGGAAGCTACGGGGCTGACCCCAGCCCAATGGTTGCTTGAGGAACGCCTTAAGCGTGTGCAGCTGGCATTAAGAAGTAGCCGCCTGAGTATTGAACACATTGCAGAACAAAACGGGTTTGGTACCGCGGGCACACTCCGGCATCACTTCCAGAAACGATTTACCCTCAGCCCGCAAGCCTGGCGCAAACAGTTCAGGTCAGAGTGTTAACTCACTGAGTCTGGGATCCTGCGCTCTTGTCCGGCGGATAATGCCATCTTAAGGTTTTCTTCATCTTATTGAACCCCTCGGTTGCGGTTCAGGATTTTTATTGCAGCAATGTTGCCATTCGCCCTATTTCACACTGTTGTGTGGAAATTAAAATCATTATCATTATAACTATCATGTCGATGTGCTTTAATCCGCTCGCTACGCATTCAGGTGTTATGTAATCATTTCTATAAAGGATTAACGTATGAAGTTTGGTTTATCATCCCTTTGCTCCATTGCGGTGCTGACCTCATCTGTTTTGTTAACACCGTTCGCGAGTGCCGCGGACAGCAGCGGTGGGCTTGTGGTTTACAACGCCCAGCATGAAAATCTGGTGAAGTCATGGGTCGACGGCTTCACTAAAGAAACCGGCATCAAAGTGACGCTGCGTAACGGCGGCGACAGCGAGCTGGGCAACGCTCTGGTGCAGGAGGGCAGCGCGTCACCCGCTGACGTTTTCCTGACCGAGAACTCACCGGCGATGGTGCTGGTGGATAATGCAAAACTGTTTGCCCCGCTGGATCAAGCGACCCTGGACCAGGTGGCTCCGGCATTTCGCCCGCAGCACGGGCGCTGGATTGGTATCGCGGCGCGTAGCACGGTCTTCGTCTATAACCCTGCGAAACTGAACGAATCTCAGCTGCCAAAATCGTTGATGGATCTGGCGAAGCCAGAGTGGAAAGGGCGCTGGGCGGCCTCTCCATCCGGTGCGGATTTCCAGGCTATCGTTAGCGCAATGCTGGCGCTGAAAGGCGAGCAGGCGACGCTGGAATGGCTGAAAGCGATGAAAACTAACTCTGTCGCCTATAAAGGCAACAGCACGGTGATGAAAGCGGTGAACGCGGGTCAGATTGATGGCGGGGTGATTTACCACTACTACCGCTTTGTTGACCAGGCGAAAACCGGTGAAAACAGCAAAAACACCCAGCTGCACTACTTCAAACACCAGGATCCTGGCGCTTTCGTCAGCATTTCCGGTGGCGGCGTGCTGGCTTCCAGCAAGCATCAGCAGCAGGCGCAGGCCTTCGTGAAGTACATCACCAGCAAAGCCGGGCAGGACAGTCTGCGTACCAACGATGCATTTGAATATGCGGTAGGCGTGAATGCGGCGTCTAACCCGAAACTGGTTCCACTGAAGGACCTGGACGCGCCAAAAGTTGAGCCTTCAACACTCAATAACAAAAAAGTCATTGATTTGATGACGCAAGCTGGCCTTCTTTAATTGATGTAGTGGTGAGTGCCTGATGTCAGTAGTCAATATTACCCACGCGCCTGGCGTTCGGCGGCGTGGGGTGCAGCGCCGCCCGGCGTTGACGATGATTTTACTTGCGATACTGTTCTCGCTGTTCTCGCTGATCCCACCCGTCTTTGTGGTGGTAATGGGGTTTGACACCGGCTGGGAAACGGCCAGGGCACTCATTTTCCGCCCGCGTGTTGCTGAGCTTCTCAGCAACACGCTGCTGTTGGTGATTATTTCCGTTCCGCTCTGTGTGCTGGTTGGCGTTATGCTGGCCTGGCTTACCGAAAGAACGACCCTTGCCGGACGCCGCGTCTGGTCGGTTCTGGCCGTCGTGCCGCTGGCGATCCCAGCCTTTGTGCAAAGCTATGCCTGGGTCAGCGCGGTGCCATCCCTTCACGGTTTAGGCGCCGGGGTTTTTCTCTCGGTACTGGCCTATTACCCATTTATTTATCTCCCTGTCTCTGCGGTATTGCGCCGCCTCGACCCGACGCTGGAAGATGTCGCTGCGTCGTTAGGCACGCCGCCGTGGGCGGTCTTTTTTCGTATCGTCCTGCCGCAGCTGAAGCTGGCTGTCTGGGGCGGTGCCCTGCTGGTCACACTGCATCTGCTGGCCGAATACGGCCTGTATGCGATGATCCGCTTTGATACTTTCACCACCGCTATTTACGATCAGTTCCAGTCAACCTTCAGCGGCCCGGCGGCGAATATGCTGGCGGGCGTACTGGCGCTCTGTTGCCTGGTGTTCCTGACGCTTGAAGGGACCACGCGCGGTAAAGCGCGTTATGCCCGCGTGGGCTCGGGGTCGCCCCGCGAGCAGCACCGTCTGCAACTGAACCTGCCGCTGAGCGTGGTGGGGCAGCTTTTCTCGCTGGCGGTGCTGATGCTGGCATTAGTCGTGCCGCTGGCGGTGCTGTGTCGCTGGCTATGGCTGGGCGGCGTTGCAAACTGGGCGCATGCCGATCTCTGGCTGTCATTGCGCCAGACCATCATGCTGGCCTCCGGCGGCGCGTTGCTGATTATCCTGGCGGGGATCCCGGTCACCTGGCTGACGGTGCGTTATCCGCGTCCGCTGTTCCGTGCGCTTGAGGCATGTAACTACTTCACCAGTTCGCTGCCGGGGATTGTGGTGGCACTGTCGCTGGTGACGGTGACCATCCACTACTTGCGTCCGGTTTATCAAACGGAGTTCACCCTCTTTCTGGCCTATCTGCTGATGTTTATGCCGCGCGGCCTGGTGAATCTGCGCGCAGGTATCGCTCAGGCGCCCCTGGAGCTGGAAAATGTTGCCCGTAGTTTGGGTAAAACCCAGGCTGGCGCCATCTGGGGGATCACGATGCGTCTGGCCGCGCCAGGCGTGGCCGCCGGCGGTGCGCTGGTGTTCCTCGGCATTACCAACGAACTCACGGCTACGCTGCTGCTTTCACCGCTGGGAACCAGAACGCTCTCCACCGGATTCTGGGCGCTGACCAGTGAAATCGATTATGTCGCCGCGGCGCCTTACGCACTGTTGATGGTGCTTATCTCGCTGCCGCTGACCGGACTTCTGTATGTGCAGTCGCAAAAATTAGCGGGCCTGTAAGATGATTGAATTAACGAATATTTCCAAAAAATTTGGCCAGACGTCGGTGCTGGAAAATCTGAATCTCACGGTGATGCCGTCGTCCCGCACGGTGATCGTCGGGCCTTCCGGTTCGGGTAAGACCACCTTGCTGCGCATCCTCGCCGGGTTTGAATCACCGGACAGCGGGAAAATCATTCTTAATGGCAGAACGCTGTTTGACGAGCACACCTTTATTCCGGCGCATCAGCGTGGGATCGGCTTTGTGCCGCAGGAAGGGGGGCTGTTCCCGCATATGAAAGTGGGCGACAACATTGCCTACGGTCTGAAGGGAACAAAACAGGAAAACCAGCGCCGGGTGGCGGAGCTGATGGATCTGGTCTCCCTGCGTCATGAACTGGCGGGTCACTGGCCGCATGAGATCTCCGGCGGTCAGCAGCAACGCGTGGCGCTGGCCCGCGCGCTGGCGCAAGAGCCGGCGCTGATGCTGCTGGATGAACCCTTCTCTGCGCTGGACACCGGGCTGCGCGCCGCCACGCGCAAAGCCACGGCAGATTTGCTGGACGAAGCGGGGGTGGCGTCGATTCTGGTCACCCACGACCAGCAGGAGGCACTCTCCTTTGCCAGCCAGATTGCGGTTATTCGTGAAGGACGTTTTGCCCAGGTTGGCTCGCCGATGGAGGTTTATTCACAGCCGGTGGATGAAGCCACGGCGCTATTTCTCGGCGATGCGCTGATTTTCCGGGCGCAGGTGAGCGGTGGGGTGGCGAACTGCGAGCTGGGAACCCTCCCGGTGGATAACCCTGCCGCCCTGGGTGAAAAACGTATCATGCTGCGCCCTGAACAGGTGGTGATTGCGCCCTGCAAGCCCGGCGGCGATCCGACCCAGGCCGTGACCATCACCGATGTCGATTTCACCGGATACCTGTCAACGCTGACACTCGCCTCCCCGGCGTGGCCAGGGGGGCTGCAGGTGAAAACGGTCAGCCAGCAAAGATGGCAGGTGAATATGGCGGTGGTGCTGAGGGTAGAGGGTTCTGCTTGTGTGTTAGGCGGTTAATGACCGGTTACATCCGTACGCCAGTGTTTTGTCCGCTTCGTGCCAGGAGCGGACTGTTAAGTGCACGGGAAGTCTTCGAGTATGTTAATTATCAAATCGAGTGGGAAGATGATTTCATTGGTCTGTCTGAGCTCTTCTAAGCTCCACCAGTAGTGATCGCTGATGACTTCTTTTTCGTTGTTACTCCAACCTGAGCGGTCAATTTCTGATTTATCCGTAGTTATAATAAAGAAACGTTCTTCCGCAAGAACGTTCTCACCACTTGGTAGCACCATAGGGAAGGTTCTGGAGGCTATTTGTGGTCCTGTAGTTCTTCTTGTCAGGCCCGTTTCTTCAAATAATTCACGTAACGCCGCCTGCTCAAAAGACTCCTTGTGCTCGAGTCCTCCCCCTGGCGTTGCCCAGTATGTTTTTCCTTCCAGAGCATCATCTTTATGGCAGAATCTAAAGAGCAGAACGTGATTTTCAGGTGAAAGGACTATCAATCGAGAGGCTGGACGAGTACGCATGTAATCCCTCTTAAATAAAATTTAAGTCATCATTTCGGATTTTCCAATAAACATAGATTGCAGTCTACAAGTGCACATTGAGAATACCTTTTCTTACCACGTCAACTGCGCTTATCGTCCGCTCCTCGCTCGAAGCAGACCCAATGACCACGTAGCCTGTCCGTTGCGTGCCAGGAGCAGACTGTCAATCATACAATCGAACAGCAAGAAACGAGATATTTGTATATTGTGGTTATAAGGAAATGATGAGCTGTAACCTGGGATAACGTTCCAACCATTGCTTTGCAGTGACCCGTTGTTTAAAAGAGTCCATCTTTTCACGTTCAAATGCAGGAGTCGGTCGTAAACGCAGTTCAAATAAGTCATAAAGTCCATAAGGTGCAGTGATATCGAGACCTTCCTTCCCCAATCTGACAGCTACGGCCGTAGCTGTTTCAGGCCAGTGCAGTAGAGCATTTCCCGTTGAGGTATAGGGATGATCACCATTACGTTGATGCATTCTGGCTTGATTCTTCACCGACCAGTCTAACGAAGGTAATTGTTGCCTAAGCCTGTCTTCCAGGTAGCGATCATGGTCTGGGCTACAGTGCTCACAGTCAAACCAGACGACATCTACATCACCAGAAACAGGACTTAACCCATACCCATGTAAGTGATCCCAAACAGCGTCTCGTACAAATCCCGCTCCAATCCAACCATCATTGAGTTCCAGTTCTCGAACTGCATATAGGATCTTCATTCTTACAGGGTCATCTGACAATATTTTCTGCAATGACGTTTGGTATTTCATTCGTACCCCTGTTGGAAACAGTAATTCACTGCGGAAAATATTATCAGCATCCTCATGTCCATGTCCGCTCCTCGCTTACAGCGGACATCCTACTTCTGAATCTGCTCTGTCCGCTCCGTATCAGGAGCGGACGTTATGCTAATCGATGATCAGATGCTTCGGCTGGATCTTACGCTTAGCCAGTTTCTTTTGCAGAATGATAACGATAATGGGGAACCCTGATGCGGAAATTGCGCATACCGCCAGCAACGTGTTCATATTTTGTGGTGCAATGACATGTCCAGGTAACAGAAAAGCGGACAGGAAAAATGCAACCGTTGTAACCAGATACATGATTGATGTCTGTAGTGAAGAGAATCCCGCCCGTTGCCCGTCATCAGGAAACTGAATGATCAGCGCCGAAGAGGACACCAGACGACTGTAAGATGCAGCAAGAAATACAGTAATAAATAGCCCCGCATGCGGATAGCCCAGAATGGGGATTAACAAACTCAGTATAAAGACGATGGTTGACCCGGTAGCCAGAGTCAAAGCAGAGCAACGGGAAGTTAACGCGCCTGTCATTTTTGTAGATAGGTACCCCGTCACGCCCCCGGCGAAGAACAGCCAGGGCAACAGCTCTTGAGACGCGCCCAGCTGCTGGGTCATTAATGGTACCAGAACAGGAATGACCAGCATCGGGCTAAACTGCACCAGCGCATTACCGGAAGCGAACAGCAACGTATCAACGTCGAGAGGCAGTGCGTGGGGGGTATCGAAAGAGACCGGGTCCTGAGGGATGATGGAAACAATCAGTGGCAATGCCAAAAGGCACAGGGTACTGATTAACCACAAAGCGACATGCCAGCCGTAATGAGCACACAAAAATAATATCGTGGGCATGCCGACAATACTTACCATCGAAAATGATGCAATGATCGTCGCCAGCATTCTTCCGCGCAGGTTAGCCGGTGCGTGGTTTATTAATATACTGATACCCACCCCCATTGTTGTGCCTCCGACTAATCCCGCACAGAATCGTAGCGTAAGCAGAAGGCTAAAGCTGGAAGTGAATGTCGTCAAAAGCGTCAGCAGGCCGAGTAGTGCCATATTGGCGATTAGAAAACGTTTCTTGTTGAAACGAGCAATCCAGTAAAAGGCGATAATTCCCGACAGGACCGCCCCGGAGGTGTACATGCCGGATACGTAGCCTGAGAATGATACGGGAACGGCGAAGTCTGCTGCCATAAATGCAAAAACAGGGTTGAACATCATATATTCCAGTGCATTTGTGAACTGGATAAAAGCCATGACAACGGCTATCCGGATGAGGACTTTAGGGGTAAACGTGGTTGTGACCAGTGGCATAGTAAGCAACCTGTGGATGAAAGATACCCGAGTTTAACCGCTATCAATGCTGTTCATTAGATGGTAAAAATGGCACTTATTATTATCATTTATGGGATAGTTCATGCGACCGGCACTTGATTTTAATACCCTGAAAGTGTTCATTGCTGTGGTTGAAAGAGAAAGTTTTGTTGGGGCATCGAAAGTCCTTGAAATGCCGACATCAAACGTGAGTCGTTGTATTGCTCAGTTAGAAGACAAACTGAACCTTCAGCTTATAGAGCGCAGTACCCGACATATGAAACTCACCCAGGCGGGACACCTGCTCTATACCCGGGCGAAGCCATTACTGGAGGCGCTTGAGCAGACTGAAACAGAATTAACGCTGCGGCAAATGCAGCTCAAGGGCCCATTGCGTCTTTGTATTCCAAGTGAAATAGGTCCTGCATTGCTGGGTTCTGTTTTCGCCGATTTCGCCTGCCAGTACCCGGATCTGGAAATAAGCTGTGTCACAAATTTGTCTGGTTTTGAATCCCTGAGAGATGATCTGGATTTAGCTATTATTGTTAGTCGTGGTCAGATGGATGACAGTGACTACATAGCCCGTCATCTGGTGACTATTCCTTGCACCATCGTTGCAGCCCCCTCCGTGATTCAGCGCTATGGCATCCCTTCTCGTATACAGCAATTTGAGGAATTACCCTGTATTACAACGGTCAGTGCACTTAAAGGTGCCCCCTGGCAGTTTGTGAATAAAAAGGGGGGATTCGAGACGATTAAGGTTAAAGGGCATTATCGGGTCAACAGCGGAGAGATGGCGGGGCGAGCGGCGGTAGCAGGAGTCGGCTTTGCCATTCTATCGAAACAAGCCTGCCAGCCTTACATTAACGATGGAAGGTTAATCGAGGTTGAGTTTGAGCAATCGCCAGCCCCCTTGCAATTGTTTGCCCTTTATTCTAATCGGCGTTATTTGCCCGCTAAAACACGAGCGCTGATTGATTTCATCCAGCAGACATTGAGCAATACGTCGTTAGCCACATAAGGCGGCATGGAATGGCCACAGAGAAGGGCGCCATAAGAAATAGATATTAGACAAAGAAATTGACGCTTGTTTTTATGTTAACCATAGCCCGCCAATTTCTCTGAGAACCCTCATGTTTACAATTAAAATCGACGATCTCTCGCATCCGGCAGTACAGGCGTTAGTGGCCTATCATATTTCCGGCATGCTGGAACAGTCTCCGCCAGAAAGCAGTCATGCGCTGGATGTTCAAAAACTGCGCGATCCGGCGGTGATATTCTGGTCAGCATGGGAAGGTGAACAGCTCGCGGGAATTGGTGCACTGAAGATGCTCGACGATCGGCACGGTGAGCTGAAATCAATGCGTACCGCGCCAGATTTTTTACGTCGTGGTGTCGCAAACCAGTTTTTATTGCATATCATGCAGGTTGCGCATGCTAACGGCCTGCAGCGTCTGAGTTTAGAAACGGGGACACAACCAGGGTTTGCTGCCTGCCATCAACTTTATCTCAAGCACGGTTTCGTTGACTGCGAGCCGTTTGCCGAGTATCAGCCCGATCCAAACAGCCGTTTTATGACCCTGGTTTTACGTGAGCAGGATAAGCTTTCATAACTGATGCAGAGAGTCTGTATGACGACGGCACAGAACGCAGAACAGCAAAAAGCCCGCTTAAGTTTCCTTAAGCGGGCTTTTCTAAATATGGCTCCTCTGACTGGACTCGAACCAGTGACATACGGATTAACAGTCCGCCGTTCTACCGACTGAACTACAGAGGAATCGTGTGAACGGGGCGCATATTATCGATGACGCCCCCCTTTGTCAAAGGCCGAATGCGCGCTTTTGTACTGACTGCTGACTATTTCAGCAAAAAGCATGCAATGGCTGGTTTTTTCACCATTTTGCACCCGCCTGGTGCAGGAATACCTCCAGTGGGGCATAGCGGAAGACTAATACTTCACCCCGAAATCATCAGAATCCCTAATTCCCGGCACCTGCGGCATGTTGGCAAAGCTGGCAAGCATATTGCAAAACCCCTGCACACCGCTTCTGGTGGCACCGCAAACTCGCACAGGGGGCAAAATGAACTTAAGACGACTGAAGTACTTCGTGAAAATCGTCGATATCGGTAGTCTGACTCAGGCCGCAGAAGTGCTGCACATCGCGCAGCCTGCGCTGAGCCAGCAGGTGGCAACCCTTGAGGGTGAAATGAACCAGCAGTTGCTCATCCGTACCAAGCGCGGCGTCACGCCAACCGATGCCGGGAAAATCCTCTACACCCATGCGCGCACTATTCTTCGCCAGTGCGAGCAGGCGCAGCTGGCGGTAGGGAACGTTGGTCAGACCCTCAGCGGGCAGGTGTCGATTGGTCTGGCGCCTGGCACGGCGGCCTCGTCCATCACCATGCCGCTGCTGCAGGCGGTGCGCAAAGAGCTGCCGGAGGTACTGGTCTATTTACATGAAAACAGCGGTGCTGCGCTCAACGATAAACTGCTCTGCGGCCAGCTGGATATGGCGGTGCTGTACGACCGTGCGCCGATGGCGGGGATCGTCAGCCAGCCGCTGCTGAAAGAGGATTTATATCTTGTCGGCACCCGCGATTGCCCGGGACCGAGCGTCGATTTAGTGGCGGTCGCGGAGCTTAATCTGTTCCTGCCGCGCGACTACAGTGCGGTGCGCGCCCGCGTTGACGAGGCGTTTTCGCTGCGCCGGCTGACGGCAAAAGTGACCGGCGAGATTGAATCGCTATCGACGCTGACGGCGGCCATTGCCAGCGGAATGGGCGTGACGGTACTTCCGGAGTCTGCTGCCCGGGCCCTGTGTGCCGCCGCTAACGGCTGGATGGCGCGGATCACCACGCCGTCGATGAACCTGCCGCTGTCGCTCAATATGTCGGCGCGCGGGCAGTTAACGCCGCAGGCGCAGGCGGTGAAGGAAATTCTGCTGTCGCTGGTCAGCCGCCCGCAGCTCGAGAACCGCGAACTGCTGCTTGCCAGCTAGGCTATATTCCACAACGGAATAAGATGCTGGTTTTTATTATTTGTTCGCCGGGAGCGCAGACTTTAACAATAGCGGTATGTCTGATGGTCCCGGAGGAAAGGTGAATTTCCAGCAACTTAAAATAATCCGCGAGGCAGCGCGGCAGGATTACAACCTGACAGAAGTCGCCAACATGCTCTATACGTCGCAGTCCGGCGTCAGCCGTCACATCCGCGAGCTGGAAGAGGAGCTGGGGATTGAGATTTTCATCCGTCGCGGCAAGCGGCTGCTGGGGATGACCGAGCCGGGTAAAGCGCTGCTGGTGATTGCCGAACGTATCCTCAACGAGGCGAGCAACGTGCGCCGCCTGGCGGATCTGTTCACCAACGACGCCAGCGGCGTGCTGACCATCGCCACTACCCATACCCAGGCGCGCTATAGTCTGCCGCCGGTTATCAAGGCTTTTCGCGAACTTTACAGCGACGTGCGTCTGGAGCTTATCCAGGGCACGCCGCAGGAGATTGAAACCCTGCTGCGTAACGGCGGAGCCGATATCGGCATCGCCAGCGAGCGGCTCAGCAACGATCCGCTGCTGGCGGCGTTCCCGTGGTTTCGCTGGTCGCACAGCCTGCTGGTGCCGGAGCACCATCCGCTGACGCAGGCCAATCCGCTGACGCTTGAAGCCATCGCCCGCTGGCCGTTGATTACCTACCGCCAGGGGATAACCGGTCGTTCGCGCATCGACGAGGCCTTTAATCGTAAAGGGCTGGTGGCGGATATCGTGCTGAGCGCCCAGGACTCCGATGTGATTAAAACCTACGTGGAGCTGGGGCTGGGGATTGGTCTGGTGGCGGAACAGTCCGCCGACGAGCAGGAAACCGGCACGTTTACCCGTCTCGACACCCGGCATTTATTCGATGCCAACACCGTCTGGCTGGGGCTAAAACGCGGTCAGTTACAACGTAACTATGTCTGGCGCTTTATCGAACTGTGCAACGCCGGGCTGTCGCTTGAGGAGATTAAACGTCAGGCGATGGAGACGGATGAGACGGTGATTGATTATCAGATTTAAACAAAAGCCTGCCGTTGAGCAGGCTTTTTTGTCGCTACTCCTGCGCCGCATCATGCTGTTGATACACATGCTGGCGCGTATATTGAATAACAATCGGCGACAGTATCGCCAGCGCAATCACGTTCGGTATCACCATCAGGCCGTTAAAGGTATCGGCCATATTCCATATCAGGTCGACCCTGAAAACGGAGGAGGCAAAGAGGGCAAAAACCATCAGAAACTGGAAGATCCGCAGCGCCCGCATCGAGCCGAACAGGTAGCGCACGTTGGTTTCGGCGTAGTAGTACCAGCCTATTATTGTTGAGAAGGCGAAGAACATCAGCGAGATAGAAATAAATACCCCGCCCCAGTAGCCAAAAATGAGTTCATAAGCGTACTGCGTTACCGCAATCCCGGTGCCGTTTTTGCCCATGAAATTTAAAAACTCCGAGATGGGCAGGCCGTTGAGGTTGAGCATTTTCAGGCCGGTACTGATGATGGCAAGCCCGGTCAGGGTCACGATAACGCAGACGGTGAAAACGCCGGTCATGGCGATAAGCGCCTGGTCTTCCGGGTTTTTCACCTTGGCCACCGCGTGCGCGTGCGGCGTTGACCCCATCCCCGCCTCGTTGGAAAAGAGACCACGGGCAATACCGAAACGGGCAGCCTGCTGAATGGAAACCCCCACGGCGCCACCGAGCGCCGCCTGCGGGTTAAACGCGGCGACAAAAATCAGATGCAGCGCCGGGAAGATGTAATCGTAGTTAATCACCAGAATCAGCACCGCGCCGATGATATACACCGAGGCCTTCAGCGGAACCAGCTTCTCGTTCAGCGCCGCGATATAGTGCAGACCGCCGATCACGACCAGCCCGACCAGGATGGCGATAGCAAGGCCCACCACCCAGTTGCTGATACCGAACGACAGGTGGAAGGCGTTAGCGATGGAGTTAGACTGCACCATATTGCCGACCAGTCCCAGCGCCAGAATATTTAGCACCGCGAAAATCGCCGCCAGCCATTTGCAGTTGAGCCCTTTCTCAATGTAGTAAGCCGGGCCGCCAACGGCCTGGCCGTTGCGATCGGTGGTTTTATATTTTTGCGCCAGAATGGCTTCGGCATAGATGGTGGACATGCCGAGGAAGGAAGATACCCACATCCAGAAAATAGCGCCAGGGCCACCGGCCATAATTGCCGTTGCCGGGCCGGCGAGGTTACCGGTCCCGACCTGGCCCGCCACGGCGGTCGCTATCGCCTGGAAAGAACTCATTCCCGCCTTGCCCGCCTTTTCGCCGGAAAGCGATACGCCGCGAAATAGCATCAAGATCCCGGTTTTAAAGCGCAGGATCTGAATGCATTTCAGCTTCACGGTGTAATAGATACCAATGCCGCAGAGCAGGATAATTAACAGGTAATCCCATAGTATTTTATTCAGAACGTTCACAATGACTTCAAGCGAGTGCATAGGGAAATCTCCGAGTCAGGTTTACGAGTCATGCAGACGATTTTTCCTGACAGCGTTTTCTCTCAGGCGCGAAGAGCAGAGTCTCTGCATCCTGAGGAAACAGGTCGCATGCTTTTTATGCTGAAGGATGACTAACGATGAGAGGTAATAGCGTATGACAGGGGAATATACCCGGAGCAGTGCAGGTGTTATCAGGACCGTTCCACAGTCCGTCGATTTCGGTCATTTATTGCTGTAAATATGGCCCGCCCGAATGGTGATATTCAAAGTTTTTCCCCTTGAAGAGATGGCAATAGTGTTAACAAACATAGCGCAGGATAAAGTGTTACGACTGTGATCGTTTTCATATTTATACTTTTACTCGCCACGGCGCGAGAGAAAGTGGATAAGTTTAATTAATCATTACTGGCAACTAACTGGTTATTACTGAGTTTTAATCAGAAATTATTGGCAACATTCTAATTATTTGAATTTGAAGTGTGTTATCCGTTTGTAGAGTCGATTTGGCCGGTTGTTCACCAATGTGTAACATCCGCAGGGTTTCTCAACGTCTGTCCGTGATCCCTCTCACAAGATTTTACGGATTATTTATTCTAATGCGATAGTTGTGTGGCGATCACAAAAATCACACCCGCATTAACCTATTTTAATGGCGTACCAAATATGACTGAACCTAACCGCGACTTTCATTCAGGAGCGTACGCCATGTTATATTTCTTCACATTCAGAGCCGCCAGACTTTATCGTTGACCTCTCTCTTTCTGCTGCGGCGCAGCATGTCATCCAGTGTTACTCCGGCGAGTTTTTCTCTGGAAAAATAGTTACGCCAAAAATTTAATAATGACATCGCTTACTTCCGTCGTCCGTCACTGGACTGGCTGCGCCGTGCCCACGTTTTTCATTCACCTCTTTCCCGTGAGGGAGCATTGCTATGAATAATAATGAATACGATGTGCTTATTATCGGCGGCGGCCCCGGTGGATTAAGCGCCGCGCTTTATTCTGCCCGAGCCAGATTAAAAACAGCGGTGGTTGAGGAAAAACGCAAGCCAGGCGGGCAATGTGCAACCACCTCTGAGCTGGAAAACTATCCGGGAATAATAAAAGACAGCGGTTCGGCGCTGATGGATAAATTTGCAGAGCACGCTTGCCACTTCGGCGCGGAGATAATCCGCGGCCGCGTACAGTCGCTGACCCTGAGCGATGACGGGATGCATAAAACTGTGCAACTGAAAGACGGCACAACGCTCACGGCGAAAAGCGTGATTATTGCGACAGGCACCCGTCCGCGCGTGCTGGGTATCACCGGTGAAAAAGAGTTTGCCGGGCGCGGGGTATCGTACTGCGCGACCTGCGATGCGGATTTCTATACCGAGCTTGACGTGGTGGTGGTGGGTTCCGGCAACACGGCGGTGGAAGAGTCCGTTTTCCTGACCCGCTACGTCAACTCGCTCACCATGGTGGTTATTCACGATGAAGGCCACCTTGATGCCGACCGGATCGCCCGCGAGCAGGCCTTCGCCAATGACAAAATCACTTTCCTCTGGAACAGCACCGTAACCGCGATCGTTGGCGATGACCTGGTGGAAGCCGTCGATATCAAAAACGTCAAAACCGGCGAATGTTCACGCCTGCCCACCAATGGGGTGTTTATGTTTGTCGGCACCGTACCGCAAACCGACTGGCTGGCGCCGCTGAAAGACGCGCTGCCGCTCAACAACGCGGGCTATATCGAGGTGAACGCTCAGCAGGAGACGCGGCTTCCCGGCGTGTTTGCCGTAGGCGATGTGTGCAATAAGTTCCTGCGCCAGGTGGTCACCGCCGCCGGAGACGGCGCTTCTGCCGCCGTGGCGGCCAGCCAGTATCTCGAACAGGAGGCCTTCTGGCAGCAGCATGTGCTTGATAACGAGGCCAAAACCCTGGTGCTGTTCTGGTCGCCCACCGCGCCGCAGAGCGTTCAGCTGATGACCCAGCTTGAGCACGAAGCCAGCACGCATCCTGACTGGCGCTTTGTGCCGGTCGATTCCTACAAAAACCAGCGGCTGGCGGTGCGCTACGGCGTGACCGAGCTGCCGACGCTGCTGTGCCTGCAGGATGGCGCAGAAGTGCGGCGACTCAGGCAGCCCGATGAATCGTTAACTGAGGCCATTTTTGCGGAGTAAAACCGATGATTGAACTCAATAAAGACAATTTCGACGCCGCCATCGCCCAGGGCGTGGTGCTGGTGGATTTCTGGAGCGAAAGCTGTGAGCGCTGCATGGAGCTGATGCCGGAAATCCATCAACTGGCTGACGCCTATTGCGGAAAAGTGACGTTCTGCAGCCTGAATATTCAGGGCAACCGTCGGCTGGCGATGGCGCAAAAGGTGATGGGGCTACCGTCGATTGTTATCTGGCGTAACGGTGAGCGGGTGGCGCACCTGAGCGGTGAAACGCTCGATAGCGAACAGATTCGTGAGGCGCTGGAAGCCCAGCTGCACAGCGTGGCGTAAAGCATTTTTTTACCCTAAGGAGGGCGTTATGGATCTCAGCAGTAAAAAAATCATCATTCTCGGCGACAGGGATGGTGTGCCTGGCCCCGCAATAGAGGAGTGCATGCGCTCCGCCGGGGCAGAGGTGGTGTTCAGCACAACCGAGTGTTTTGTCTGAACAAGCGCCGGAGCGATGGACCTCGAAAATCAGCGCCGCGTGCTCGCATTGACAGAAAAATATCCACCGAAGGACCTGATTGTGGTTCTCGGGGGATCGGAAGCCGAAGCTTCCGGCCTGGCATGTGAGACCGTGACTAACGGCGATCCGACTTTCGCAGGACCTCTGGCCGGAGTCCAGTTGGGACTCCAGTGTTATCACATCGTCGAAGACGAGATGAAGCAGGCGGTTGATGCAGAAGTGTATCAGCAGCAGGTAGGCATGATGGAGATGGTGCTGGATGTTGAAGCCATTTCCGGGGAAGTGCGCCAATACCGTGAGAGCTACTGTCATTACCTGAATCAGTGATTGAGTCTCCGGCCAGTCATGGCCGGAGGTATCTCAAGGAGGAACTATGGGAAAAGCAGTGATACGGCAGACAGGCTATGTCCTGGCGCATGCCCCGGATGTGTTGATGTGGCAGGGTGCAGCCGCACAGCAAACCCGTCGGCAACACCCGGATGAGCCCTGGCTCGCCGCCATTCCTGACCACCTCAGGACCTTTGACCAGGCGGTGAACTACCCGCCGAACCAGTGTTACATCGGCAATATCAGCCCCGGCGAGCTCGAGGCTATCCCCAGACCCTGGCTACAGTCCGACTACCGTGGCAGCGCCAGCGCCCCCTGGGGGGAAATCTACAGTGAAACCATCCTCTATGCGCTGCTGTGCTACGTGGATGCGTTTGAATTAACCGCCTGGCAGGCGTCGTTCGTCAGTGAAATGCAAAACCAGCTCAGCGACCATCCGAAGCTCTCGCAGCGCGCGCTGCTGGAGAAGGTGGTGACGATGAGCGATGAGGCGCTGGCCCAGCAGGTGGCTGAACATGCTGAACCGCTATGGATCGGCAAGCGGCTGGTGGGCTGTGTGAAAGCGGCCCACGACCTGGATATCAATCTCTCCGCGCATGTGATGCTGGAAAATCTGGTCACCAAAGCCAGTGCGGTACTGGCGGGCTGGCAGTTTTCCGACAGCCAGCTGGCGCAGGTGGAGTACGTGATTGAGTGCTCCGAAGAGGCGATTGGCGATGTTAACCAACGCGGCGGCGGTAACCTCGCGAAGGCGGTGGCGGAAAGTTTGCGCTGCAGCCAGGCGACGGGCATCGATATGCGCGGTTTTTGCGCCGGTCCGGTGCATGCGCTGGTGAATGCGGCGGCGCTGGTGCAAAGCGGCGTCTATAAGAACGTGCTGGTGCTGGCGGGTGGCTCCGTCGCCAAGCTCGGAATGAACGGACGCGACCACATCAAGCACGGTCTGCCGCTGCTGGAAGATATGCTCGGCGGTTTTGCGCTGCTGATTAGCGAAGACGATGGCGTCAGTCCGCTGGTGAATACCCACGTGACCGGGCGACACACGGTGGGTACCGGCTCTTCGCCGCAGGCGGTGATGGCCTCGCTTATCTCGCAGCCGTTGAAAGCTGCAGGGATGACGACCGCCGATGTCGATAAGTTCAGCGTCGAGCTGCAGAACCCTGAAATCACCCAACCCGCCGGGGCGGGCAACGTGCCGGAATCGAACTACAAGATGATTGCGGCATTGAGCGTGATGGAAGGGTGGCTGGAACGCAGCGAGCTTGCTGCATTTGTCGCGAAACACGGAATGCCGGGATTTGCACCCACGCAGGGACATATTCCCTCCGGGATACCGTTTATCGGCCACGGTCTGCGCGCCATCGCCGATAAGTCGATTAACAACTTTATGGTGGTCGGCAAGGGCAGCCTGTTCCTCGGGCGCATGACCAGTCAGTTTGATGGCATCAGCGTGCTGGTCGAGCGTAATCCGGGCAAACAGGTACCTGCATCGCAGGAAGAAAACGCGTTCGGCAACGCCGCGTTGAGACCGAGAATTGCCTTTACCGCGCTGGGCAGCGAGCTGCCCGTCGACGTGCTGCTGGCGGCGGCAGAGCAGGCGGTGGATGCGCTGATCCCGGTCATTATCGGCCCCGTCGGGCTGCCCGGTTACCCGCATCTTCCGGCGGAGAGTCTGGCGGCGGCGCAGCGGATCATGGAGCAACAGCTGGCGTCCGGCGAGGTGGAGGGGGCGGTTACGCTGCACTACAACTTCCCGCTCGGCGTGGCGACGGTGGCGCAGGTGTTTTCTGCGGCAACCGGCCGTCAGATGGTGCTGGCAAGCACCACCGGCAGTAGCGATATCCACCCGCCGGTGGCGATGATGCGCAACGCGGTGGCGGGCCTGGCAATGGCGGATGCGCTGGGCATTCGTGAGGCGAGCGTCGGGATCCTCAACACCGACGGCGCGACCTCAGCGAAGCGCCTGCTGGAACGGCTGCGCGACGCGGGGTACCCGCTTCGTTTCGCCAGCTCCGGGCGTGCCGACGGCGGGGCGCTGATGCGCGGTAACGATCTTATCCGCGCGACGCCGGACGTCATGGTCTGCGACACGCTGACCGGCAACCTGCTGATCAAACTCTTCAGCGCCGGTCAAAGCGGCGGTGAGACGGAGACGCTCGGCAGCGGTTACGGCATTGGCCTTGGGGCCGATCAGAAAACGGCGATTGGCATTATTTCCCGTGCCAGCGGCCCGGCGACTATCAGCAACGCGCTGCGCTTCTGTGCGCTGATGGCGAAGCGGCAGCTTATGAGCTGCTGGCAGCATCGCTGGAAGCAGGCCTGCGCCTGCGGCATCGACGAAATACTCCGCGAGGGAACGCCTGGCGTTGCGCCGCAGAGTGCGCCAACGGAAGCGGTAAGCCCGCCGAAAACGGTGCTCGACGATGAGATCCACGGCATCGATATCCTGCAGCTGGAGGACGCGAAGCTGTGCCTGTGGCAGGCCGGGATATATGCCGAAACGGGTATGGGGTGCACCGGCCCGGTGTTGATGATTAACCAGCAGCAGCGTGCCGAAGCACTGACGCACCTGCAATCGTATTTGAACTAAGGAGCCAGCCATGAAACTGGAACTTGGCGAAATTCACATTCAAGGGTTCTCGTTTGCGGAGGTGTCGTCGCTCAAGGGCGGCCACCTGCAGCTCAGCAAAAGCGAACTGGAGCAGTACATTCGCTCGCTTCATCCACAGATAACCGAAGTAGAGACAGCGATCGTCAATCCCGGCGATTCTGTGCGCATTATGCCGGTGAAAGACGTGATTGAACCGCGTTGCAAACTGGACGGCGGCTGCTGCTTCCCCGGCTTTAACCCCGGTGAAGAAGAGATTGTCGGCAGCGGTAAAACCCTTGCTCTGAAGGGAATTGCCGTGGTGACCACCGGGAAAGTAGTGGGATTCCAGGAGGGGATCATCGATATGAGCGGCCCGGGGGCAGATTACAGCCCTTACTCCGCGCTGCGTAACCTGGTGCTGCGCATTGAGGTGGACGAACACTGCAACCAGTATCAGCACGAAGAGGTGCTGCGCCGGGTCGGGCTGATGACCGCCCGCTGGGTGGCAGACCAGGTCAAAACCACACCCGCCGAAAGCGTGGCGCATTTTGAAACCCTGCCGCTTGCCGAACAGCTGGCGCAGCACCCGGATCTGCCGTCGGTAGGCTACGTCTACATGCTGCAAAGCCAGGGGCTGCTGCACGATAGCTGGTACTACGGCATCGATGTGAAAAAAATGGTGCCGACGCTGATGTTCCCGACGGAGGCGATGGACGGGGCGATTGTCAGCGGCAACTGCGTTTCTGCCTGCGATAAGAACACCACCTGGAGCCACCAGAACAACCCGGTGATTCAGGCGCTCTATCGCCGTCACGGGAAAGATCTCAACTTTATTGGCGTGATCCTCACCAATGAGAACGTGACCCTCAGCGACAAAGTGCGTTCATCCAATATGGTCGCTAAGCTCGCCGAACAGATGCAGCTCGAAGGGGCGATTATCACTGAGGAAGGGTTCGGTAACCCGGATGCGGACTTAATGATGAACTGCTGCAAGCTCGAGGCCAAAGGCATTCGGACGGTGCTGCTCACCGATGAGTACGCCGGACGCGGCGGCGAGAGTCAGTCGCTGGCGGATGCACATCCGGCGGCGGATGCGGTGGTGACGGCCGGAAACGCCAATGCGCTTATCACACTGCCGCCGATGCAGCGGGTGATTGGCCATCCGGTGTATGCCGACATGATAGCGGGCGGCTTTGACGGCAGCCTGCATGAAGACGGCAGCATTACTGTTGAGCTACAGGCCATCACTGGCGCCACCAGTGAACTGGGGGTTCATACCCTCTCGGCGCATAGCGGATAAGGAGCACGCAAATGAGTTTACGGATCCTGCATTACCTGAACCAGTTCTTTGGTCAAAAGGGCGGGGAAGATGCAGCAGGCTATCTGCCTGAGACGCATCAGGGCCCCGTCGGGGTAGGTTTACAGCTGGAGAAGATGCTGGACGGCGGTGGAAGCATCGTTTCAACCATTATCTGCGGTGACAGCTATTTCAACGAAAACAACGAGGCCTGCAAACAGTACGTGCGCGAGGTGCTGCAGGAGGTACGCCCGGATATGGTCGTTGCCGGGCCAGCCTTTAACGCCGGACGCTACGGGATGGCCTGTGGCCAGGTGGCACAGGTGGCCGCCGAGATGGATATTCCGGTTATCAGCGGCATCTACCCGGAAAACCCCGGCTATGAGCTGTATCGCTCGTGGATGTACGCCGTCGAAACCGGCAACTCCGCCGCCAGTATGCGTACCGCACTGCCGGCGATGGTGGCGTTGATTAAGCGGTTTATCGCGACCCACGGCAACCCCGGACTGCCGGAAGAAGCCGGTTATCTGCCGCGCGGTGTGCGTATCAACCATTTCGAGAAACAATCCGGCGCCGAGCGTGCCGCCGATATGCTGGTCAGCAAGTTGAAGGGGGAAGCGTTCCGCACCGAATATCCGATGCCGGTGTTTGACCGCGTCGACCCGCAGCCACCGGTGGTGGATATGTCGCAGGCCACCATTGCGCTGGTGACCTCGGGCGGGGTGGTACCGAAGGGCAACCCGGATCACATCGAGTCGTCGAGCGCTTCCCGCTACGGTGAATACTCTCTGGAGGGCATTAACGCGCTGAGCGCCGCAAGTCACCAGACCGCGCACGGTGGTTACGATCCGGTCGCCTGTAATGACGATCCGAACCGCGTGCTACCGGTTGACGTGATGCGCGACCTCGAACGTGAGGGGGTGATTGGCAGACTGTACTCGCACTACTACGCCACGGTGGGTAACGGCACGTCCGTTGCCAACGCCCGCAAATATGGTGCGGATATCGCCATGAAGCTGCAAAAAGCCGGAGTGACCGCCGCCATCCTCACCTCGACATGAGGCACTTGTACTCGTTGCGGCGCAACGATGGTGAAGGAAATTGAAAAAGTGATGCCGGTGGTGCATATCGCGACCGTGGTACCGATCTCACTGACCGTAGGGGCTAACCGTATTGTTCCTGCTGTGGCAATCCCGCATCCGCTGGGGAACCCGCTGCTGGAGCCTGTGGATGAGAAACAGCTTCGTCGTAAACTGGTGGAAAAAGCGCTGCAGGCGCTGCAAACCCCGGTGACGGAGCAGACGGTGTTTTAAAACCTGTGCGCCGGCCTGCGGGTCGGCGCCGTAAAAACGGCGGGCAAAGGTGATGGCAAAACGGCTGATTGTGACCAATAACCCGGTGGTTGCGGCGCGCTACGCCGGGCATTCGCTCAGCTGGCAGGCTAACTATTTGCAGGTTCTGCTGGCGGCACGCGACGCGATTCATCAGGGGCAGAAGCTGCTGATGCACCCGGAAAGCGGCAGCGTAAAGCCGGGGCAGACCCCGTATCGCTCGCTGCTGCTCGATGGGAAAACGTCGGCGCTGGATCTGCGCTCGCTTGAGATGATTGAAAACGCGCTGGCGCGTTACCGCCACTTCTCCGGTACCGGAAGGCCGCTGTCGGCCTGGTCGGAACAGATAAAGTGTGATTTTCAACTGATTGATTTGAGTCTGCTGCGTGAGGCTTTGCAGGCCACGGATAAATACGCGCTGACAGAGGGGTAACGCTATTTCCTTATGGAAGTTGATGGGGCCCGGTGGTCCCCACGGTCTTCAAAACCGTCGTCAGCTTATCGGCTGAGGCAGGTTCGACTCCTGCCGCTTCCGCCACATTTTGGTATTCCTTTCATCTGTGACCAGGAGGGAAAGCACATCATGCACGCAGTCATTGGTACCGCCGGACACGTCGATCACGGTAAATCTGCGCTGATCCAGGCGCTGACAGGTATTCACCCTTCGCATCTTCCCCAGGAGTTCGCCCGCGGCATGACCATCGATTTAGGCTTTGCCTGTCTGCGCAGCCCGGACGGCGATGAGATTGGCATGATTGACGTTCCCGGGCATGAACGCTTCTTACGCAACATGCTGAGCAGCCTGTGGGGGCTGGATCTGGTGCTGTTCGTGGTGGCGGCAGATGAGGGGTGGTCACCGTTGAGCCAGGAGCACCTGCGGGTGATAAGCGCGCTCGGCCTGCGGCAAATCGTGGTGGCGATTAACAAATGCGACCTGGTTGATGAGGCGCGGATAGCCGAGGTTGAGGAGGAGATCCTCGAACACTTTCTCTGCGAGTGCGACATGCTGCCGGATATCTGGCGGGTGAGCGCCAGAAGCGGGGAAGGGGTGCAAGCGCTGCGCCAGGGGCTGCTGGCGCGGGTGCGCACGCTGGCAACGGCCAGTGCGCTGACCGCAGGACCACATTTGTACATCGACCGGGTTTTTTCCGTGAACGGCATTGGCACCACCGTGACCGGTACGCTGCGCGGTGAAGGTATCGACGTGGGCGACGTGCTGCGCCTCTATCCTGGCAATCAGCTGGTGAAAGTAAAATCTATTCAGAGCTACCACCGCGCCCGCGAGCGGGCACAGCCCTGCAGCCGGGTGGCGATGAGTTTTCGACAGCTGAAAAAAGAGTCGGTAGCGCGCGGCGATTGCCTGGCAAAACCGGAGGCCGGGATCTCCGGCAGCCGAGAGTGGGTGGTGCAACTTCTCCCGGGAAGCCAGCTCCCCAAAAAACAGTGTGAACTGGAAATCGCCCTCGGTACCTCTCATGCGCAGGTGCGCTGTTACTCGCTCGCCGACGGTCAGCTCGCCCGCCTGCTGCTTTCAAAGCCGCTGCCGGTGTTCTGGGGACAGACGGTTTTGCTGATGACCCCGGGTGGCAGCCGGATGGTGGGCGCCGGGCGAGTCGTGTGGAGCGGGGCGCTCAACCGCGAGCAGCGGCCACGGCTTATTGCCACGCTTCGGGGGGCGCCGGACGGCGACCTGGCCAGTCTGCACTGCCGCGTACAGCTGGCGGTGAAGGGCTACGTGCGCGGCAGTGATGCGCTGACGCCGCCAGCGGCCTGTCATGTGCTTGAAGGCTGGTGGCTGGCGGAACATTACCTGCTTCTCGCCTTAGCTCGCCTCAACCTTATCCTCCAGCATGCCACTTCGGCGTTAACGCAGGACGAGCTGGCGGTGCGCGGGAATATGCCGCCGGATATGGTGAGTGCACTCGTCCACGAACAGTGTGCGGCAAAGTGCTGGCAGTTGAGCCCGGAGGGGGTTTCTCTCTATGGCGCGAGCTTCAGCCAGCTTAACCACGAACAACAGGAGCTGCTGGACGAAATCAGCACCGCGGGCAGGCTGTGCTTCTCAGCGATGCAGCACGAGCGCCCGCGCCTGAAGCAACAGCTCAAAGCGTTGATGGAGAAAAAATACATTGTGCCGATGGACGACAAGCTGTTTATCGCCCGCGAGCACTACCAGACGCTGCTGGAAGACATTTTCTGTGAATCTAATCCTGGTGAACTACTGTCGATTGCCGATGTCCGGCAACGAACGGGACTTGCCAGAAAACAGCTGATCCCTCTGCTCAACAGAATGGAGCGGGACGGTTGGGTCCGGCGGGAAGGCGATCTTCGTCGGGTGCGAAAAAGTATGTTGGCTGAGGCTTAAACCTTGCCTTTGGGGGCCGGAGTTGAAAATTTAATCCTGAGAGTCTGATAACACAGGCTCTTACGCGCAAACGAGGAAACTCATATGTTAATTGGCATACCGAAAGAGATAAAAAACAACGAATGTCGGGTCGCGATGACGCCTGCGGGCGTCGCGACGCTGGTGAAGCACGGGCATTCCGTGATCGTCGAACAGCAGGCTGGCCTTGGCGCTGGCTTTGCGGATGAAGAGTATGCGCGCGCGGGCGCATCGCTCGCCACGGCGGAGAAAGCCTGGGCCGCTGAGATGGTGATGAAGGTCAAAGAGCCTCAGCCCGATGAGTTTAAATACTTCCGTGAAGGGCTGGTGCTGTTCACCTATCTGCACCTGGCCTGCGAGAAAGCGCTAACCAAAGCGCTGGTCGATAACAAAGTTGTCGGTATTGCCTATGAGACCATTGAGCTTGCGGACCATAGCCTGCCGCTGCTTGAGCCGATGAGTGAGATTGCCGGCAAGATGTCGGTGCAGGTGGGGGCCAATATCCTGTTCAAACATATGCAGGGTCGGGGGATCCTGCTCGGTGGCGTCAGCGGCGTGGAGAAAGGAACGGTAACCATCATCGGCGGCGGCTTTGCCGGAACCAACGCCGCGCGCATCGCCATCGGCCTTGGCGCGAAGGTGAATATTCTCGACACCAACCCACGGCGGCTGAGAGAGCTGGTGGATATCTTCGGCGACTCGGTGACGACGGTGATGTCGAATGAAGAGAATATCCGTAAATGCGTGACGGAGTCAGACATGGTGGTCGGCGCGGTGCTGATCCACGGTGCGCTGGCGCCGCATCTGGTTTCCGCAGAGATGGTGCAGCAGATGCGCCCCGGCGCGGTGATTGTGGATATTGCTATCGATCAGGGTGGGATCTTCGAAACCATCGACCGTGTGACCACCCACGATGCGCCGGTTTACGAGAAATTCGGCATTGTGCACTATGCCGTCGCAAACATGCCCGGCGCCGTGCCGCGCACCTCAACCCAGGCGCTGACCAACGTCACTACCCGCTATGCGCTGACCATCGCTAACCACGGCTATCAGCAGGCCTGCCTGAACGACCCGGCGTTGCTGAAGGGCATTAACACGCTGAACGGTTTTGTCACCTACGGCGCCGTCGCCGAGGCGCTGGGGTATCCGTACTGCCCGGCACAGACGCTGTTGCAGTAGGGGAGAGAGAAATTCGTAGGGAAAAGCCTGCTGAGGAGCAGGCTTTTTGTATTTAACCCATTTTAAAAGCAAAACCTGAATATTGATGCGCTACCGCTGACTTCCCCTTGGCGCAGAGCAGTTACGGAATCTGCGCCGCATTTTGTGTATCTGATTTGTCATATTCCTTTGAGCCGCAAAGACGGTTTTCTATTATCGACCCATTCTGCTGCGAGCCTGTTGGTGCCATGGCCATACTGGTTCGGGCTTTCGTCCTGCTTCACTACGTTAAGGAAAACTACCACCATGCATCTGATTGAAAATTGCACACCCAGGCCTCAAGATGTTATATTAAAATATAATATCTGGAGGTGTTCTATGTATACCACTCGTCTGAAAAAGGTTGGAGGATCCGTCATGCTGGCGGTCCCTCCCGCTGTACTAAAAACGCTGTCGCTGTCGACGGACAGTGAGGTCAGCCTGACCATTGATAACGGCTGTCTGATTATTGAACCTCAGAAGCGGCCTCATTATTCGCTGCAAGAACTGCTGGCGCAGTGCGATCCGCAGGCTGAATTGAATGAAGAGGATCGGGCATGGGTTGATGCTCCGGCGGCGGGTAAGGAGATCCTGTAAATGGAGAGAGGGGAAATCTGGCTCGTGACGCTTGATCCGACGAGCGGACATGAGCAAAGCGGGAAGCGCCCGGTACTTATCGTTTCTCCCGCCGCGTTTAACCAACTCACCCGATTACCCGTTGTGGTTCCCGTTACCAGCGGTGGTAGCTTCGCCCGTACAGCGGGTTTTACCGTTTCTCTCGAAGGGGTAGGCAGTAAAACAACAGGGGTTATTCGTTGCGATCAGCCGAGAACCATCGATATGGAAGCCCGGCACGGTAAGCGTCTGGAATGTATACCTGAAGCTGTTGTTAATGAGGTGTTGGCCCGTCTGGAGGCGATACTGAGCTGAGAGTGAGGAGAAACCGAAGCAAGATATCAGTGTCAGGAAGCAGAAAAGCAAAAAGCCTGCTCGAAAGCAGGCTTTTCTAAATTTGGCTCCTCTGACTGGACTCGAACCAGTGACATACGGATTAACAGTCCGCCGTTCTACCGACTGAACTACAGAGGAATCGTGTGAACGGGGCGAATACTAATGGCTCCCCATTTTTGTGTCAACACTAAAATTAACATACTGATTCAATTGCATGAATTTAGCGCAGGGCGCTGTTTTAGTGTACTACGGGCGAATCGTTATCTTCATACAGCCCATTGTCACGTAATCTCGCCAGCGGATCCTGGCGATAGAATTGGCAGAAACGCTGCCACAGCGCCGGGAAGCGGGGGGCAAACAGCTCCGGGGCGCTGAAGAAGTATTCTGATAAAACCGCGAAGCACTCCGCCGGGTCGCTGGCGGCGTAGGCGTCGATGCTCGAGGCACTTTCGCCCACCATATCGATTTCATCCTGAATATTGTTCATTGCCGCATGCAGGTCGTGCTCCCATCCCGCCACTTCACGCAGGGCGATGAGCGGCACGCCGCTGGCGCGATCGCCGTTGCGGGTGTCGAGCTTGTGCGCCACTTCGTGGACAATCAGGTTAAACCCGGAGGCGTCGAAGGAGTCCTGGATATCGAGCCAGTTGAGGATGATGGGCCCCTGTTGCCAGCTCTGCCCGGACTGCACCACCCGCTGGCTGTGCACGAGACCGATATCGTCTTCCCATTCGTCGTCAACCACGAACGGGGCAGGGTAGATAAGCACTTCGTGAAAGCCGTCGAGCCACTCGATACCCAGCTCGAGCACCGGCAGGCAAAACAGCAGGGCAATGCGCGCCTGTTGCTCTGCAGCAAGCTCAAGCCCCTGAAGCGGAACCAGACGCTTTATCTGCAAGAAACGTTCTGCCAACTGGACGAGCTTGTCCTGTTCTTCATCAGTCAGGTTAGCTAAAACAGGAATAGCAAGCGCCTGCTCCCAGGGGAACTGCGGATTGGGGGACGTTTCTTGTGCTTTCCAGGGCCACTTTATCATCGCTTTGCTCGCAAACTCGTCACTTGAACAGAATGGGAGGAACCGGGTCTGTTAAAATGCCAAATAACCTGGCATCATGGCAACCATCAAAACGGAGAGATGCCAGAGCGGCTGAATGGACCGGTCTCGAAAACCGGAGTAGGGGCAACTCTACCGGGGGTTCAAATCCCCCTCTCTCCGCCACTATTCAATCACTTACACCGTTTTGTTTCAACGATACCCATCACAATTGAAGCGCTGCTGGTGATAATTTCCTATCAGTATTATCCGCTTTCCTCATTTAGCAGAACAGTCTCAGTATGACTCCGTCCCGGAATGCCAGGCGTCGAAGCGGCACTCCCACAGGCGTGCGGTTGCGGCGTTGCGGTCACTGTGTCGACCACACAGGGTAGTGGCATCGGCGCAGTTTTTGATTTTACTGACCCAGCGGCCCTTCTGCTGAATAATACATCCCACCGGCTGGGTTCGGTAAAAGAGAATGGAAATATAATTTTTGTGCCGCAGAAAATATTGCTGGTTCATTTTATTAATACCTGAGTATTTGTGAATTACCGGCACCAGTAGGGCGGTATTCCTGTCTTCTCAACGATAAAATCAATAAAGGTGCGAACCTTACTCGAAACTATTTTTTTACTTGGATAAACAATCCATACAGCGGTTTCCGCGTGGAACATGCTGAATTCCCACTCTGTCATCACTCGCTGCAGGCGCTGGTTTTTTTCATCCTTCCAGGCGAGCCAGTCGGGCAATATTGCGATACCCGCCCCGTCCCGGCAGGCAAGAAGCATGGCCTCATCGTCGTTCGCGCTAAAGCGGAAATTCACCGGTACCCGCACCCAGTCATCACCGGAATTCTCTTTGCGTGCATACCAGCCGTCGCCGTGCAGGCGTGAAAACATCAGGACAGGCGAGTCCTCCTTCTGACAATCGGCCAGCAGTGGCTTCGCATGACGGGCCAGCCATTCCGGGCTCGCCCAGGCATAACGGCGCTGCGGCGCCAGCTTGCGGGCATGCATGGTGGAATCCGGCAGCGTGCCGATGCGCACGCTAAGATCGATATGCGTTTCGATCAGGTCCTGAATATCGTCGTTGAAAATAATATCCAGAGAGATATCCGGGTGCCGGTGGAGAAACTCGTCAACGAAAGGAATTATATGCAGACGTCCGTAGGCGCAGGGTACGCTAATGCGCAATAAACCCGCCGGACGCTGATTTAACGCTGAGGTCGAGCTGCGCGCATGTTCCCACTGCTCCAGTAACAGCGTAGCGTGAGAATAGAAAAGAATACCGGCTTCCGTCAGCGCTAAACCCCGGGTTGAGCGGTTAAATAATGAGACATGTAAATCATCCTCAAGGTGCGTAACATGGCGGGATACCGTTGAGGTCTCAATATTCAATACTTTAGCTGCAGCACTAAAACTGCCTAAATCCGCCGCGCTAACGAATGTCCTGATCGCAGCAAAGTAATTCATAATATTCATTCATCCTTTGAGGTGCCGCGGACACGATTTCTCCAGAGTTGTGCGCACTGGCTATTCATCAACATGCGGGTAGTTTGCGATCCGCACCTGACGGTACTTGAATCACCTGTGAGAAACAGCGTAACCCATTGTGGATGGTAAATTTAGCTACTGAGATCAATATTAAAGCGGGGAATTTGTCATTTTGAATGACTATTTCGATCATCAGCATCTGCTCGCTAAGCGGCCCCTATGGGTACCTGAATTAAGGCAATACAGTTTTGCTGAAATTGGCCTTACTTGCCTGATTCTGCAAAAGCTAAAGTGACAATACGTTTCCACCAGGGTTTGACCTATCGCTCATAAAATAAAAAGGTAACACGATGAAATTAAATGTGTTGACGAGAAAGGCATTGCCGATAGCACTAAATACAATTCTCAACCATGTTGATGAAGCCGGAATGGAAAAACTATTCAGATTAGGAGCCCGAATAGCGAAAGAGAGTAAACAGGAATTACTGCAGTTGGCTGATATGTGTCGTGATAAAGATCCGCAGGTCCAGGGGTGGCTTGAAACGCTACGCAAATTAAATCCTGTCGCCCGTAAAAAACTCATTGGTAATTTAATATTTAATCATATCGTTTCTGGCGCTAATCTGCGTGACGATGCCGGTGAAAAATATGCGACTCACATTCCCTTCCTGGTGCTGATTTCACCCACTTATGAGTGCAACCTCGAGTGTAAAGGCTGTTACTCGGCGCTGTATGGCAATCGCTATCATTACACCGAAGAAGAAATATTCGATCTTATCCAGCAGTTTTACGATCTGGGCGTGCGCTTCTTTACCTTCACCGGCGGAGAGCCCTTTGTCTATAAGCCGCTGATGAAACTCTTCGAGCACTTCGATGATTGCTATTTTATGGTCTTCACCAATGGCACCATGCTGACCGAAAGCCGGGTGAAAAAACTCGCCAGAATGGGCAACGTCGCGGTCACTATTTCGGTGGAAGGGTTTGAGGAGATGACGGACTGGCGCCGTGGCAACGGTACCTGGAAAAAAATCCTGGAGGCCTACGAGCGCCTGCAGCGCTACGGCGTCATGCGCGGGGCGTCAGTGATGGCAACCTCGAAAAACCACGAGCAAATTTGCGGAAACGAGTTCTGGAACTTCATGCTGGATAAGCTGGAAATTCAGTATGCCTGGATCTTTCAGTACATGCCTATTGGTCGTGATGCGACGATGGAGCTGGTGCCTAACGCGGAGCAGCGTTACGAGCGTTTTCACTTCCTTGAGGCGATGCGTACCTCGGGGCGTCTCGGTTTTCTGGCCGATTTCTGGAACCACGGATTCCTGGTGAACGGCTGCATGTCCGGCGGGGCGAACTACCTCCATGTTAACGCTAAAGGGGGAGTCGAACCCTGCGTCTTCCAGCCCTATGCCACCGACGATGTGCGTAAAAAACGTATTGTCGATATCCTGAAGAGCCCGTTCTTTGAGGGCTATAAGCAGCAGATACCGTTCAATGACAATCTGATGCAGCCGTGCCCGATAATTGATAACCCGGCCAAATTCCGCGAGCACATTGAAAAACACGGCGCGGTACCGCAGCACGACGGCTCTGACAGCTATTTTAAATTCTCGCACGAGCTGGATGAGCTGGCGGATGAATGGAAAAAATACGCCATCAAGATATGGAAAGATGAAGGGTACGGCGATGAATATCATGCCGAGCACGATCTCTATGTGAACCCCGAGAAATCTGCGAATAAAGCCGCCAGCGATGAGCATGTCGGGTCCTGATAATCGCGCAGGTCCCTCGTGGCCTGCGATATATCCTAATTATCACAAAGGGTTAGATTATTCATGATGTGAATGCTTATGATCGTGATCATATTTTGAAGTGATGCATCGATCGTAATATATATTTTTATATAGCGATCGAGCACCTTCATGAAAACGATAAGTAAAATAGCAGCGCTGATGCCGCTGTTCACCTCTTTTGCCCCACTTGCCGCCTCCACTCACACCAGCAACGAAGAAACCCTGGTCGTCACCGGAAAGACCACAACGCCTGAAGATGAAAGCGCTGCCGGTGCCGGGTTCAAAACCAGTGATATCGATATTGGCCCGCTGGGGAATAAAGCCTGGCTGGATACTCCCTATTCCTCAACCACCGTGACTCAGGAGATGATTGCCAATGAACAGGCAAAAAGCGTCAGTGAGTTGCTGAAATATTCACCGAGCACGCAAATGCAGGCGCGGGGTGGCATGGACGTTGGCAGGCCGCAGAGCCGCGGGATGCAGGGGAGCGTGGTGGCGAACAGTCGACTCGATGGTCTGAATATCGTCTCTACCACGGCGTTTCCGGTAGAGATGCTGGAGCGGCTGGATGTGTTAAATAGCCTGACCGGTGCGCTTTACGGCCCGGCAAGTCCGGCGGGGCAGTTCAATTTTGTCGCCAAACGGCCCACCGAAGAGACCTTACGCCAGGTGACGCTCGGCTATCAAAGCCGTAATGCGATTAACGGCCAGGTAGACCTGGGCGGGCATATTGATGATGAGAAGAAATTTGGCTACCGGATCAATGCGCTCAGCGAAGATGGCGAAGGGAATGTTGATGACAGCACCCGGCGGCGTAAGCTGCTGGCGGTAGCATTTGACTGGAATATACAGCCGGGAACGCAGCTCCAGCTGGATGCCAGCCACTATGAATTTTTGCAAAAGGGCTACCCCGGGGGTTTTAGCTACGGCCCGAACGTGAAACTGCCTTCAGCCCCCGATCCGCAGAACAAAAACCTGGCGCTCAATACCGCCGGGAACGATCTCACCACCGACACCATCAGCACCCGCCTGATCCATTATCTTAACGATGACTGGTCCGTCACCGCGGGCGTGGGCTGGCAGCAGGCCGATCGCGCCATGCGCTCGGTGTCCAGCACCATCCTTAATGATAAAGGTGATATCAAGCGTTCACTGAGCGACTCCAGCGCGGCAGGGCGTTTTCGGGTGTTGAGTAACACCGTCACCCTTAACGGCCACGTTGATACCGGCGGCCTGGGCCACGATCTCGCGCTCTCGACGACCGGCTATGTCTGGTCGATGTTCAGCGCGAAGGGAGCCAGTCAGCGTTACGATTTCGATAACAGCAATATTTACGATCCGTCGCAGATGCATGAGCCGGGTAATGGGCAAATCAATACCAACGGCGCCCGCTATAAGTCTGGGGTAAACACCCAGCAAAGCATAACCCTCGGTGACACGATTACTTTTAATCCTCAGTGGTCGGCCATGTTTTATCTGAGCCAGAGCTGGCTGCAGACCCAGAGTTTTGACAAGTCAGGCAATAAGACCAACCAGAACGATCAAAATGGGTTAAGCCCGAATGCGGCGCTAATGTACAAAATCACGCCGTCGCTGATGACCTACATCAGCTATGCCGATTCTCTGGAGCAGGGCAGCACGGCGCCAACCGGTGAAGGGATCAAAAATGAAGGACAGACGCTGGATCCTTACCGCAGCAAGCAGTATGAAATTGGCCTGAAAGCCGATGCCGGAGGAATGAATCTGGGCGCCGCGCTGTTCCGTCTTGAGCGCCCCTTCGCCTATGTTGACAGTAACGATATGGTGTTCAAAGAGCAGGGCAATCAGGTCAATAACGGCCTGGAGTTGACGGCAATGGGGCGGGTCTATGAAGGGCTTAATATCTTCGGCGGGGTGACCTTCCTCGACCCGCGGCTGAAGGATACCGTCTCTGACAGTACCAGTAATAAGCGGGTGGTGGGTGTACCGAAGGTGCAGGCTAATATGCTGGTGGAATATAGTCTGCCGTCCATGCCGCAGTGGGTTTACAGTGCGAATCTCCACTACACCGGCAAGCGTGCCGCGAACGATACCAATACCTCCTGGGCCGACAGCTATACCACGCTGGATTTGGGGACGCGCTACACCACCACCATCAGCCAGGTGCCGACGACCTTCCGTCTGGCGGTGAACAACGTGACGAACGAACACTACTGGGCATCCATCTTCCCGTCAGGTACCGACGGCGACGGCGGCTCACCAAGCGCATTCCTCGGCGGCGGGCGTGAGGTCCGTGCTTCAGTCACGGTCTCCTTCTGAGAGGCATAACGATGAGAACAACACGTTTTGCTGCGCTGATGTTGCTCCTCGGCGCGTGTTTGAGTGCCAGCCTGTGGGCGGCTCCGCTGCATAATGATGTCCGTATTGCTTCGCCGTGGCCGGCGCAGAATACCATCATCACTATGCTGGGCTACGGCGATAATCTGGTGGGCACCTCGCTGGTGGCAAAGCAGATCCCACTTTTTCGCCAGAGCCTGCCGGGTATCGAGACGGTGCCGGTGGTCAGCGCCAACAGCGGCAACGAGCTAAACCCGGAGCAGATAATCTCTCTGGGTACCCAGCTGTTGTTTGTACCGAAGGGAATGAAGGTGCCGCAGCCTGAGCTGCTCGAGCAGGCGGGGGTGCGCATTCTGGCGTTCCCGGCGAACTCTATGGCTGCCCTGCGCGAGCGGGTGCAGAAAACAGCGGATGTCCTTGGCGAGGACGCCCGGCAAAAGGCGCAGGCCTACGAGGCGTATTTTGCCGACAACGTGGCGCGGGTCTCTGCCCGTCTGAAAGGGCTACCGGACGCTGAGCGTGTTCGTGTTTATCACAGCATGGGTAACCCGTTGACCACCACCGGAAGACCCTCGCTTAATCAGGACTGGATGGATCTGGCTGGTGCAATTAACGTGGCGGAGCACGGCTTTGGTATGAAAAAAACCAGCGCAGGCGAAGTGGCGCTTGAGCAACTGGTGGTGGCCAATCCGCAGGTGATTGTGACGATGAACAAGCGAGATGCCGTGGAGATCCGCCGTTCAGCGCAGTGGGCGGGTATCGATGCGGTCATCCATCATCGGGTGGTGGTGAATCCGAAAGGCATGTTCTGGTGGTGCCGTGAAACCAGTGAAGAGGCGCTGCAGTTCCTGTGGCTGGCGAAGACGCTGTACCCGCAACGCTTCGCCGATATTGACATGGTGCAGGAGACCAGGCGCTTTTATCACACCTTCTTCGGCCTGAACCTGACCGATGCCCAAATCAACGACATTCTTAATCCGCCACAATGACTGAGCTCACCCTTGATATTGCCCGACGCTACCGGCAGGCGCTGAGAAAACGGCTGCTGGTGCTGCTTCTTATGCTGCTGGCTATCGTTTTGTCACTGTGGCTTGACGTTACCCTCGGCCCCTCCGGGCTGACGGTGGCGCAGCTCTGGCAAACGCTCCTCAGCCCGGAGAGCGTCGCTGTCGGACAGCGCGTGATCGTCCTCGACATTCGTCTGCCCTATGCGCTGATGGCGCTGCTGGTGGGGATGGCGCTGGGCCTCGCTGGTGCAGAGATGCAGACCATCCTGAATAATCCCCTTGCCAGCCCGTTTACGCTCGGTGTTTCTTCGGCGGCGGCGTTCGGTGCTGCGCTGGCGATTGTCCTCGGCATTGGGCTTCCGGGTATCCCGGGACACTGGTTTGTTCCGGCAAACGCCTTTCTTTTTGCGCTGCTTTCGGCGCTGATGCTTGATGCCATCAGCCGCTGGACGCGAATGGCGACCTCCGGCGTGGTGCTGTTCGGCATTGCGCTGGTTTTCACCTTCAATGCGCTGGTTTCTGTCCTGCAGTTTGTGGCGGACGAGGACACGCTGCAGGGGTTGGTGTTCTGGACGATGGGTAGCCTGGCGCGGGCGTCGTGGCAAAAGCTGGCCGTGCTGCTGGTGGCGTTCGCGCTGGTGATGCCGTTCTCGCTGAAAAGCGCCTGGCAGCTCACGGCGCTGCGTTTGGGTGAGGACAGAGCGATGAGTTTTGGTATTAACGTACGACGTCTCAGACTGGCGTCATTGCTTCGTATCAGCCTGCTGGCAGCGCTGTCGGTGGCCTTCGTCGGACCGATAGGTTTTATCGGCCTGGTTGCGCCGCACATTTCCCGCATGCTGTTTGGTGAGGATCATCGCTACTACCTGCCCGGCAGCATCTTGACCGGCGGGCTGGTGCTGTCGCTGGCGTCGGTGGCCTCGAAGAACATCTTCCCCGGGATAATCATCCCGGTTGGGATCGTCACTTCTCTGGTGGGGGTTCCTTTCTTTTTAAGCATCATTTTGCGCCAGCGGGGAGGGCATTGATGGGTGAATTACGGATCCAACAGCTGAGCTGCGGCTACGGAAAAACGCGCGTATTCACTAATCTTCAGATACCGGCGCTGCCCCAGGGAGAGATCAGCGTGCTGCTGGGGCCAAACGGCTGTGGAAAGTCCACGCTGCTGCGGGCGCTGGCGGGGCTGAACCCGGCACAGGGGGACGTTTTACTGGCGGGGAACAATCTGATGACCATGCCCTTTGCTGAGCGTTCCCGGCGGGTGGTGTTTCTGCCTCAGTCGCTCCCGCAGGGCGTTCATCTTCATGTTCTGGAGTCGGTGATTGTCGCCATGCGGGCAGGCGGTGGTCGAACGGAGGGGAACGAAATGGCCCGTGCGCAGGCGATACTGCGCCAACTGGGGATTGCCCATCTGGCAATGCATTACCTCGACCAGCTTTCCGGTGGGCAAAAGCAGCTGGTTGGTCTGGCGCAATCGCTGGTACGTCAACCGGAGCTACTGCTGCTGGATGAACCGCTTAGCGCGCTGGATCTTAACTATCAGCTGCTGGTGATGGAGCAGATAGCCCGTGAAACGCGGGCGCGACGGATAGTCACCGTGGTTGTGCTCCACGATATGAATATTGCGCTGCGCCATGGGAGCCACATTGTCATGCTCAAAGACGGGCAGCTGGTCGCCTGCGGCAGACCTGAAGAGGTGGTCACCTCCGCGACGCTTGCGGAAGTGTACGGCGTACGTGGGCGTGTCGAACGCACCCGCGACGGCCAGGCGCATGTGGTGCTGGAGGGGCTGGTATCAGCGTAAATAAAACAGAAAATCAGATGAAATAAAGCACCAGAAAAGTAATGGAATATGATGCAATATATATTATGCATTTTTATTTATATTTACTGGTGAGTGACGATGTTGTGGCGATAATATTGTTTCTGACTACGCTTAACACGACGCCATTTTGGCTTTCACATTGAAGGTGATCAAATGAACATGAATGTTTTGCGTTTGTCTTTAATCAGTGCCGGTGTATTTACCGCTATGACTTTGAGTTTGCCGAGCGCTGGCGCGGCCAGCACTGAGAAGGAAAAAGCTCCGCGCCACGGTACGCCAAGCGAGCCCATATCACGCCAGCAGCTGTGCTTTGACGGTCAGGATTATCACTGGCCCGTAGATGGCAGCAATATTAAAAATGCCGCCTGCAAAGCCGCCTATCAGGTGAATTATAATAAGTATAAAGACGCCGTGAAGTACCCTGAATTTAAAGATGAGCAAAAGCTCATTGAACAGTCGAATTATCCGTTTGTACAGAAGAATGAATTTGCGCACCTGATCCCCGCTCCAGATTATAACGATCAGGAAAAGGTAAAAGCGGCTATCCCGGACGGGACGCTGTGCTCTGGGAATAACGTAGGCCAGGCGAAAGACAGTAAAAAACCTTATCTGTATAACGATAAATCAGGTATGGATATTCCTGCTCCGTGGACCGCCAGCAAGGTTCATCTCAACGCCAAAGGAGAGATTGAGATTACCTATCACGCTTCAGCCACGCATGACCCAAGCTTCTTTGAGGTCTATCTCTCGAATGCTGACTATAAAGCCAGTGAAAGAGCGCTGAAGTGGAGCGACCTGACGCTGCTGGCAAAAGTGGATAAACCACAGCTGGTGGGCTCCGACTACAAGTTTGTTGCCCCGGCAAAAGAGGCGAAAGGACCAAGGGTACTATTCATCCGCTGGCAGCGTATCGACCCGGCGGGGGAAGGGTTCTACAGCTGCAGTGATATCGATATTCAATAGCGACGGGGTCAGAAAAGAAAAAGCCGCAGACGTCTGCGGCTTTTTGAGCGTTCCCGTCGGTCAGTTACATCATCAGAACTGATAAACCAGGCCCAGCGCGACGATATCGTCAGTAGAGATGCCGTTGCTGGAATAGAAGTCGTCGTTGTCATCCAGCAGGTTGATTTTGTAATCAACGTAGGTAGACATGTTTTTGTTGAAGTAGTAGGTCGCACCCACATCAACATACTTCACCAGGTCTTTGTCGTTGCCCCAGGCGGTGTTCAGGTCTTTGCCTTTAGACTGCAGGTAGGAAATGGCCGGGCGCAGACCGAAATCGAACTGGTACTGGGCGGTCACTTCGAAGTTCTGCGTTTTGTTGGCAACGCCACCACCTGCCGTACTGTCGGTGCTACCATATGGGGTCATATTGCGGGTTTCGGCGTACATGGTTGCCAGGTAGATGTGGTTAGCGTCGTACTTCATGCCCAGCGTCCAGGCATCAGCCTTATCGCCACCGGCAGTGGTACCGTGTTCTTGTGCGTTAGTTCGATCGGATGACGCATATGATGCACCTGCGCTGAAGCCCATGCCGGTGTTGTAGGTGGTGGAGATACCGTAGCCGTCACCGTTGTCATAGCGAATATCTCCGCTGTCACCGCGGTTATTGGTGCCTACGTTTTCTTTGATGCTCTGATTTTCATTTTTACCCTGATACTGCAGAGCAAAAGCCAGGCCGTCGACCAGACCGAAGAAATTGCTGTTGCGGTAGGTGGCAACGCCGTTGGTACGGCCGGTCATAAAGTTATCAGCGTTGGTGTAGGTATCGCCGCCAAACTCCGGCAGCATATCGGTCCAACCTTCCACGTCGTACAGCACGCCGTAGTTACGGCCGTAGTCAAAGGAGCCGTAGTCGCCGAACTTGAGGCCCGCAAAGCCCAGACGGGTCCAGGAGTTATTACTACCCTCGGTGCTGTTGGCCTGAACGTTGTACTCCCACTGACCGTAGCCGGTGAGCTGATCGTTGATCTGGGTTTCGCCTTTAAAGCCGAGACGGATGTAGCTTTGATCTCCGTCTTTCTTACTGCTGTCAGAGAAGTAGTGCAGACCGTCGACCTTGCCGTAAAGATCCAGCTTATTGCCGTCTTTATTATAAATCTCTGCCGCATTTGCTGCGCCTGCCATGAGTAATGCAGGCATAAGTAGTGCCAGAACTTTTCTGTTCATTATATATTCCCTTGAATTTATAATTAATGTGAATATCTGTAATGCCGGGCTGGATTACAGCTGAAATACTATCTATTAAGTTCATTTAAATTTAAAGGAAAAATGTAATTAAATTATATCTAATATTTCATTTTGTTTCTAAAGTGGGCATTATAATTCAAATGAATAATGATGTTGGTTAGTATTAAGTTGCTGTATCTGTAATATTATGCTTATAAATATCAATGGGTTTTGTATTCATTAATACAATGAAATTGAAGTGGTGTATGATTTTTGGTGTTACATATGGGCGACGAATAAAAAAATACCCAACGGCGTTGGGTAAATGTTCAAAGTCAGAAAAGTATGAATAAGTACAGTGTAAAAACAACTTCAGGCTAATAACGAGTTAATGCTCTCATAGATTAACGGCAGAAAGAAGTCTGAAACTGGATAATTTTATATGCATTGCGTAAATTAATTAAGTTAAATAATTTGTTTGGTAAATGACATTAACAAGAATTAATCTTGCTACACAGAAGAGCGAACATGAGGCATAACCATGACCCCTGAACAGTGGCAGGAACGATTCGAAAACTGGATGGCACAGCACCACTCCCAGGAGGACGCGGCTCATGATGTCTCGCATTTTCGTCGCGTCTGGGGAACGGCCCGCCAGCTGGCGGAAGGGGAGGAGGCGGATCTGCTGGTCATTCTCGCGGCCTGCTATTTTCACGATATCGTGAGCCTGCCCAAGAACCACCCTGAACGTCATCTTTCATCAACGCGGGCAGCGGCCGAAACGCTGCAGATCCTGGCGCGTGATTTTCCGGATTATCCAGCCAGCCTTTACCCGGCGCTGGCACATGCGATTGCGGCGCACAGCTTTAGCGCGGCGATCGTTCCTGAAACGAAAGAAGCGAAAATTGTTCAGGATGCGGACCGGCTGGAGGCGCTCGGTGCCATCGGCCTCGCCCGGGTTTTTGCGGTGGCAGGGCAGCTCAACGTCCCGCTGTTTGACGCGAAAGATCCGTTTGCCGAACGGCGAATGCTGGATGACCGTGCCTTTGCGCTCGATCACTTCCAGACTAAACTCCTGCGTCTGCCGCAGACCATGCAAACCGCACGAGGCAAAGCGCTGGCGGAACATAATGCGCAGTTCCTGGTGCAGTTTATGGCCAAGCTCGGTGCAGAATTAAGCGGTGATTATCGTAAGCCAGATGCGGCGGTGATCCAGCGTTTTGGGTTCCAGGTCCAGGAACCTACCCTTTAGGCTATCTTGCTTGTCAGTTTGGACCTGGGCAGTGCTCAAAATCCTCACGTACTTCGTGTACGCTCCGGTTTTTCCGCGCTGTCCGTGCCCAAACTGTCTTCGCCGATTACGCCTGATGGGGTAGGTTCTAAGACTAATCTCAGCAAGCTTCGGCTGTTGCGCCGGTTTTTTATGGTACTCTTTTGCCATAATTGACTGGTCCGGTTACCCCAATGCAGGAAAACATGTCATTCAAACTCTCCCCCCGTGGGGCAACGACAGAGCCCGCGCGGGATGCTAACGCGTTATTAACCCGCTTGCTGACCATCTATGATGCGAAAACGCTGGTAGCGCAGTTGAACGCGCAGGGCGAGCAGCACTGGAGCCCGGCGATCCTGAAAAGAGTGGTCGCCCTTGCTAAAGCCGATAAACGCCTGAGCGAGGGAGAGTACGCGCGGCTGCATGAACTGCTGCCGAAACCGCCGAAACACCATCCGCACTATGGTTTTCGTTTTATCGACCTGTTTGCCGGGATCGGCGGCATTCGCCATGGCTTTGAGGCGATTGGCGGGCAGTGCGTGTTCACCAGCGAGTGGAATAAGCATGCCGTGCGCACCTACAAGGCGAACTGGTATTGCGATCCACACGAACATCAGTTCAATACCGATATCCGCGACGTGACGCTAAGTCATCAACCTGAGGTCAGCGACGCGCAGGCAGCGCAGCATATTCGCGAGACGATCCCTGAACACGACGTGCTGTTGGCCGGTTTTCCCTGCCAGCCGTTCTCATTGGCGGGCGTCTCCAAGAAAAATGCGCTGGGTCGGGCGCACGGTTTCGCCTGCGATACCCAGGGAACGCTGTTTTTTGACGTGGTCAGGATTATCGATGCCCGCCGTCCGGCGATTTTCGTGCTTGAGAACGTTAAAAACCTTAAAAGCCACGATAAGGGCAAAACCTTCCGCATTATTATGGAAACCCTCGACAGGCTCGGATACGAGGTTGCTGATGCCGCTGAGATGGGGGCCGATGATCCGAAGATTATCGACGGGCAGCACTTCCTGCCGCAGCACCGCGAGCGCATCGTGCTGGTGGGTTTTCGCCGCGATCTTAATCTGCACGAAGGCTTTAGCCTGCGCGACATTCCGGCGCTGTACCCGGAGCGTCGAACGACTTTTGGGGAACTGCTGGAACCGACGGTGGATGCCAAATTTATCCTGACTCCGGTTCTGTGGAAGTACCTCTACCGCTATGCCAAAAAGCATCAGGCCAAAGGTAACGGCTTCGGTTATGGTCTGGTAGACCCGCGCAATCCGCACAGCGTGGCGCGCACGCTTTCGGCGCGATACTACAAAGATGGTGCAGAAATCCTTATCGACCGTGGCTGGGACAAGGCGCTCGGTGAACAGAATTTTGACGATCCAACGAATCAGCAGCATCGTCCTCGTCGGTTAACGCCGCGCGAGTGCGCCCGCCTGATGGGGTTTGAAGCGCCGCAGGGCTATCAGTTCCGTATTCCGGTGTCAGATACCCAGGCGTATCGCCAGTTTGGTAACTCGGTGGTCGTCCCGGCGTTTGCTGCTGTCGCGAAACTGCTGGAGTCGCGCATCCGCCAGGCGGCGGCGCTGCGTGAGCAAGAGGCTCTGCATGGCGGACGTTCACGATAAGGCCACCCGCAGTAAAAATATGCGGGCGATTGGCACCCGCGACACCGCCATCGAAAAACGCCTGGCTCTGCTGCTTGAGGAGGCCGGGTTTACCTTCAACGTACAGGATGCTTCTCTGCCGGGAAGGCCGGACTTCGTGGTGCCGGAGTATCGCTGCATCATTTTTACCCACGGCTGTTTCTGGCACCATCACAACTGCTATCTGTTTAAAGTTCCCGCCACCCGTACCACGTTCTGGCTTGGCAAGATTGGCAAGAACGTTGAACGTGATAGCCGGGATCTTACCCTGCTGCGCGCTGAGGGCTGGCGGGTGCTGGTCGTCTGGGAGTGTGCGCTGCGTGGGCGGGAAAAGCTAACGGATGAGGCGCTGCGTGAGCGAATCGAGGAGTGGATCTGCGACGGCGGCAGCCCCGCCGCGCAGATAGATACTCAGGGCATTTCGCCGCTGACGGCTACTTCAGATCCTTACACGGCGTAGCGCTGGCGCGTGCCGGAAACAGATATTTGCCGAGCGTTACCAGAACCACCGCGAAAATAATCACCCCCAGTGCCAGCCACTCCACGGCAGAAAGGTGCTCGCCGCCGAAACCGGTGCCCAGCAGCACCGCGACCACCGGGTTCACGTAGGCATAGCTGGTGGCGACCGCAGGCGCGACGTTACGAATAAGATACATATAAGCGTTGATGGCAATGAGCGAACCGAAAATTGCCAGATAACCCACGGCGAGGAAACCGGAGAGCGTTGGCATTGCCGTAAGTTTTTCGCCAGTTAAAAGCGATGCCGCCATCAGGACGATCCCGGCGGTTAGCATCTCAATGGCGCCCGCCATCATTCCGCTCGGCAGCTCAATGCGCGAGCCGTACACTGAACCAAACGCCCAACTGATGGAGCCAATCAGGATCAGAACCGCGCCCCACGGGTTGCCGTTGAGGTTGCCGCCGCTGTTGAGCAGAATAATACCGACAAGACCAATGGCAATACCTAACCACTCGAGTTTACGGGTGGCTATGCCAAAAAAGCGGCTGAAACAGAGCGTAAACAGCGGCACGGTGGCGACCATCACGGCGGCGATGCCGGAAGGTACGTGCTGATGCTCGGCCACGGTGACAAAGCCATTGCCAACCGCCAGCAGCAGAACGCCAATCAGCGCGGCGTTCAGCATCGGGCGCCGTGCGGGAAGTTTATGCCCGGTGGCCAGCAGAAAGCCCAACAGTAAAACGCCAGCAAACAAGAAGCGCACGCCCGCCATCATAAACGGAGGCCAGCTTTCAACGCCGATGCTGATAGCAAAATAGGTCGAACCCCAAATAATATACAGCGCAAACAGCGCGCCAATCAGGGGGAGTAAGGGTCTGGAGCGCATACTTCCTCACGGCAGGATAGAAAGGTCGCGTATAGTAAACGTGAAAACTATCCGCCTGGCGAGCGCTTTCACTGTCGGTGAATGTTTTTATTTTGTTGACAATTTGTATGAGTGGGCGCGTTGGCGCTTTTGCTACATACTATATGTTTAATAACGATAAATTGAAGGACGATTATTTTGGCGGGATCAAGTCTGTTAACGCTGCTGGATGATATTGCCACCTTGCTGGACGATATTTCACTGATGGGAAAACTGGCGGCGAAGAAAACCGCCGGGGTGCTGGGGGACGATTTATCCCTGAACGCCCAACAGGTTTCGGGGGTACGCGCCAACCGGGAACTGCCGGTGGTGTGGAGCGTGGCGAAAGGGTCGTTTCTTAATAAGGTGATCCTGGTTCCGCTGGCGCTATTGATAAGCGCTTTTCTGCCCTGGGCTATTACCCCATTGTTGATGCTGGGCGGCGCGTTCCTCTGTTTTGAAGGCGTGGAGAAAGTGCTGCATACCCTGCAGTCGCGCAAACATAAAAAAGATGAACAAGCGGCGGCGCAGCGGCTGGAGAGCCTGGCGAACCAGGACCCCCAGGTCTTTGAGCGGGACAAAATCAAAGGCGCCGTGCGCACCGACTTCATTCTTTCTGCCGAGATCGTGGCGATTACGCTGGGCATTGTTGCCGAAGCGCCGCTGCTGAATCAGGTGCTCGTCCTTTCCGGCATCGCAATTCTTGTAACAATTGGGGTTTATGGCCTGGTGGGGATCATCGTTAAACTGGACGACATGGGCTACTGGCTGGTGGAAAAAAGCAGCCAGCTGGCACAGAGTCTGGGCAAGGGGCTGCTGTTTATCGCACCGTGGCTGATGAAGTTTTTGTCGGTCGTCGGGACGGCGGCGATGTTCCTCGTCGGTGGTGGCATTATCGTGCACGGCGTTGCGCCGCTGCATCACGCCATTGAACATTTTACCGCGAGCCAGGCCGCTGCCATCCAGTGGATGCTGCCAACCTTACTCAATCTGCTGCTCGGTTTTGTGGTGGGCGCGGTGGTGGTGGGGGCCGTTTCTGTCGTCAGCCGTTTGCGCCAGACAAAAGCGTAAAATTCGTCCTGCCATTACGCAAATTTGACGGATTTCGTCTAAGGTTTGAGGGTTTCACCCTGATACAGGAGGCAACAATGGTCTTTTTGATCAGTGATGAAGTTAAGCCTAAAAACGGTGGGCCAAGCATGGTCGTGACCGGATTTTCCAGCGGGATGGTTGAATGCCGCTGGTACGATGGTTATGGCGTAAAGCGTGAGGCGTTCCGGGAAGATGAACTGGTGCCGTGGCGGCAGTCGGTTCAGAACGAGGCGTAGCGACCCCGCCCGGCAACGTTGCCGGGCGTTTTACTGAGCAATCTGACAGTGCCCTGCCACGGCAATCATGGAGTTTTTGTGCACCGCGTAACATCTGTGGAAAAGCCCTCCTGGCTGAACTATCTCAGCCGCCGTACGAACCCGGGAAGGGTCGTCAACTATTGCTTTATCATCGTTTTACTCTGTTCCACGCTGCTCACCTGGCGCGAGATCGTCGTACTGGAAGATGCCTACATCTCCAGCCAGCGTAATAACCTCGAAAACGTTGCCCATGAGATGGATGCCCAGCTCCAGTTCAACGTCGATCGTCTGTTCTTTTTTCGTAACGGAATGCGTTCGGCAGTAGAAATCCCTCTCGGGTTTGAAGTGCTGCGCAATGCGAAAGATGACTTTGAACACAAGCGCCGTCAGCCTGAATGGACCGTGCTTATTGATAAAAGCCGCACGCTGCCGGTGTATGGCGTGTCGGATAAATTTGTCGATGAGACGTCGATCCTTAATCGCGACAACCCGCTGCGCGATAATGAGCTGACCGCAACGCTTGAACTTGGCTACCTGCTGCGTCTTTCTCATCCCTCCCAGCGCCTGGCTGACCGTATGCTGTACGTTTCCCGCGCCGGATTCTTTCTCTCAAGCAACCCGGACGAAAACCCGAAATCGGTGATTATGGCTTATTACGGCCTCGTTACCAGCCCGTGGTTTGCCCAGCAGTCACAGCGTAATAACCCGGCGCGCGGCATCCGTTGGTACACGCAGCCCGCTCCGAAAGGAGAGAGCATTGAGGCAAGCCTCGTCACCGCGTCTTTACCACTCGATTTTAAGCACTACTGGTACGGCGTACTGGCGATGGACTTCTCCGTCAGCGAAATGAAAAACTTCCTCCTGCGTGCCGTTGAGGGCGAGGAGGAGGGAGAATACCAGCTGTACGACAGCAAGATGAACCTGATCGCTTCTTCAGCGGTGGGGGCGGATATCATCCACCTCGACAAACTGGAAGAGGCGCAGTTAGCCAACGATTTTGAACATGACAACCGCGGTGGATTGCGGTTGGTGACCCGCTACATTAGCTGGGAGAAGCTGCGTAACTTCGACGGTGTACTGCTGCGAATTCACAGCCTGAATGAGGGAATACGAGGTGACTTTGGCACCATTACTATCGCGCTGGCGCTGGTATGGCTGCTATTCACCAGCATGCTGCTGTTCTCCTGGTGGCTTATCCGCAGCATGGTCGCCAACATGACCGGGTTGCAGGAGTCGCTGCAGTGGCGCGCCTGGCATGATGCGCTGACCCGCCTCTATAACCGTGGCGCGCTGTTTGAACGTGCGGTCACCGCCACCCAGGAGTGCGAAGAGAAGCTCCTGCCGATTTCGGTTATCCAGCTCGACCTCGACTACTTTAAGCAGATCAACGACAAGTATGGTCATCAGGCGGGAGATCGGGTGCTCTCGCATGCCGCAAGCCTTATCACCAGCAAGATCCGCGAGGCGGACATTGCTGGCCGCGTAGGGGGAGAGGAGTTCTGCGTGGTGCTGCCGGGGGCCTCGCTACGCACGGCGATGGAGGCGGCAGAGCGTATCCGTGAGCGTATCCATAGCCGGGAACTGCTGGTGGGCAAAGGGGCGACGCAGCGCATCAGCGCGTCGCTTGGGGTGAGTAGCAGCGACGAAACCGGACAGTACGATTTTGAAGTTCTGCAGTCGATTGCCGACAAGCGCCTGTATCAGGCGAAGCAGAATGGCCGTAACCAGACCTGTGGCGCCGACGATTCCTGAAACGGCAGATGAGCCTCTTGCGGGAATAATTGAAATTTTTTGCCAAGGGATCGGTGGCCGCTGATTGGGACCGATCCCTTTATCACCAGGGCCGGAGCGGTAGTGCCCAAAAAAATCTATGCAAATTCAATTATTCACGTCAGGAATAATCCTTGTCACACAAAATTTTTGGCGATAATGTGTGAGCCACATCAGATTTTCTGGTGTAACGAATTTTAAGTGCTTCTTGCATATGCAAGCTTCATCCCGGGCCGAACGGCGCCGGGATTTTTTTCGCCTTAACGACTCATCTCCGTCACGCTGAAGTCGTGAATGTCCAGCTCGAACGCCTCGGCCATTTCACGCCACGTGTGATATTCGCGGCCGTCCACGCTGACGTGGCTGGGGTCATCGCTGGAACGGTGAACTTCGCTTTCGCAGATTTCGTTAATCGCGGCCAGTAGAGCGTCGACATCGACGTCGTCCCCGCCCCGGGTTCTGTCGGCATACATTTTCCCATCTTTCATAAGCCCTGCCTCCGTAGGGTCATTGGCTCATCTATTAGTATAGACGCGTATACTCGTCATACTTCAAGTTGCATGTGCGTTGGCTTCCTCGCTCACCCCAGTCACTGACTGATGTAAGCTCCCGGGGATCCACTGCGTCGCCTCCTTCCTGCAACTCGAATGATTTAGAGTATATAAAAGCACCGATCACACTCAGGCACGCTGATTGCGAATGCGTTTTGTTCTACACTGGCTGAAAAGCATTGTGGAGAGAAGCGTATGCAGGTCAACGATCGAGTGACGGTGAAAACCGATGGTGGTGAACGCAGGCCGGGCGTAGTGCTGGCGGTTGAGCCGTTCAGTGAAGGCACGATGTACCTGGTATCGCTTGAGGATTACCCACTGGGCATCTGGTTCTTTAATGAACTGGGACACGAAGACGGGATTTTCGTGGAAAAGAGTGAATAACCGCTGACGTTAAACCGGCGGCATGGCCGCCGGCTAACAGGCATCAACGCATGTTGACGTAGATCCCAGAGGTAACATGGTCGGTTAACCGAACAACATGGTAAATTACCTGCTTGTTATGTGTTTTTATTTTCTTTTTAATATTACCTTTATGTGAAGAAACTGTTTTTGCCTTTATATTCATCTGGTCGGATATCTGGATCGTACCCTGTCCCGACATCCACATTTTCAGCATACTGGATTCAGTACGGCTTAACGAAAGTGTAGGGAGATTAATATTACCAACCCCATTTGATTCTTTTTTGAGATAATCCCCTAAAATGTCATCCAGTGATTCCGGCTTAATTGATTTAGAGCTAATTAGTAAGTTTTTTCTGACCAGTAAATATTCATCAAAATGGATGTTTGCGATTGCCATAAATACGATAAACATTGTCCTGGTGTGTTGATTAATGATCTGCTTGATTTGCTGACTGCTTTGCGGATCATGAATAAAGCAGTCTTCATTAATAAACACGACAGACGGTTGACGGCTTTCACACACTTTTGCGAACTCTTCGACGCTGTCTACGTCACAGATGTCGCGCTTCTTCACCCCCCGGCTTGTCAGGTACCCGGTTAACCCCAGCCGGGTGTAACTGCACAGATCCATAATAATCGTTGACATGGCTTACCCCCACTCGATGTGTAACGATAATTAACCCATCACCTTCAATCAAAATCCCACGACCTGAATTAAACTTAAAATGAGCAGGGCGAACGAAATCAGGCGACCTCAACTATCCCGTAAAGTTACTTATAATTTGCCAGGAATCTTCTCAAAGTAAAGTAAATGTTGTGTTATGTGAATGTCTTAAAAGCAAATAAGCCGCGCCAGATATATCCTGGTAGATGTTTCCTCTAATTTTTTTTAGGAATATCCTTAGAATAACGGTGCGATAAGAAGGGGATTAAGGCGAGTTTATTTTCGGCAGTTCACTGATAATATCTGCGAGCAAATCAAAAATCTCACTAAATAAACGTTCGCAGAAAGGAGCAATCAACGGCATCAGTGCCGTCATCAATAAAATACCGACGGTAAGCGTAATCGGAAAACCGATAACGAAAACGGAGAGCTGCGGTGCCATTCGGTTCAGCATACCCAGCGCCAGGTTGATGGTCAGCAGCAGGGTAATCACCGGTAATGCCAGCATCAGACCGTTGAGGAAAATGAGCCCGCCAGCGCGGGAAAGCGCCATAAACGCATTGCTGTTTAACGGCTCGCCGCCAATGGGCAAAGTATGGAAGGTATCGACCAGTAAAGAAATCAGCCACAGATGGCCGTTAAAGACCAGGAACAACAGCAGCGCCAGCATATCCATGATGCGCGCCAGCACCGGCATGTTGAGGTTACTGCCCGGATCCACAAAGGTGGCAAACGACAACCCCATCTGCAGACCAATGATTTCCCCGGCGGTACGAATTGCCGCGAAGGCAAACTGCATGGTAAAGCCAAGGGCAATGCCAATCAGCACCTGCTGCAGCGCCAGCCACAGGGCGTTTGGTGAAAACAGCGTGACGTCGGTGGGCGGCAGCATCGGGGCGATGACAAAGGTAATCAGAAAACCGAGCCCCAGCTTCACCCGCTTAGGCACGGCTTTTTCACTGAGGATCGGCGCGGTCGAGATCAGCGCCAGCACGCGCAGCAGCGGCCAGAAATAGAGGCTTAGCCAGTGCAGCCACTGGTCGCTGGTGACGTGCATCATAGACGGTTAGCCAATGATGTAAGGCAGGTTGGAAAACAGCGTGCGCACATAGTCGAGCAGCAGATTCAGCATCCACGGACCGGCAACGATAATGGCGATAAACACCGCGATGATTTTCGGAATGAACGACAGCGTCATTTCGTTAATCTGGGTTGCAGCCTGCAGAATACTGATAAGCAAACCGGTAACCAGCGCTACAAGCAGCAGGGGAGCAGCGAGCGCGAGGGCGATTTTCATCGCCTCGGTGCCCATCATCATGACCGATTCAGGTGTCATCGTCAGACTCCTTAACTGTAGAAACTCTGGGCCAGAGAGCCGATCAGCAGCTGCCAACCGTCGACGAGAACAAAGAGCATGAGCTTAAACGGCAAGGCGATAGTCGCCGGCGGTACCATCATCATCCCGAGTGCCATCAGGACGCTGGCAATAACCAGGTCAATAATCAGGAACGGAATGAAAATGGTAAAACCGATCTGGAATGCGGTTTTCAGTTCGCTGGTCACATACGCTGGCAGCAGAATACGCATTGGCACCGCTTCCGGCCCCTGCAACGGGGCGGTGTTGGCCAGGCGGGCGAACAGCGCGAGATCCGCCTCACGGGTCTGGCGCAGCATAAACTCACGCAGCGGCTGGGCGCCTTTGTCCAGCGCCTGCTCCATCGAAATCTTATCTTCGCTGAAGGGCTGGTAGGCGTCGGCATAAATCTTGTCGATAACCGGCGACATGATGAAAAAAGTCAGGAACAGCGCCAGGCCCAGCAGCACCTGGTTAGGCGGTGCCGAAGGGGTTCCGAGCGCGTTACGCAGCAGACCAAAGACGATGATGATGCGGGTGAAGCTGGTCATCATCAGTAAAATGGCCGGAATAAAGGTCAGCGAGGTAATAAAAACCAGCGTCTGTACCGGCAGCGACCAGCTCTGACCGCCGCCCGGCAGCGGTTGGCTAACCAGACCCGGCAGTTGGGCAAACGCGGCAGGGGAGAGCAACCACAAAGCGGTCAGCGAAAGGGATAACACGCGCTTCATCAGGATCTCCCGGAACGCTTGAGAGTATTTTTTATTATCGAGGCGAAATCGGGCTGGACCGTTTTCTGTTCTTCGGCAGCGGCTGGTGCAGGCGGCAGCGTATGCAGCAGAGTCACCTGACCCGAGGTCACGCCAAGCACCAGGCGGGCGTCCTCAACGTCAACAATGACCACCCGTTCACGTTGGCCCAGCGAAGCGCTGGCGCTGACTTTAAGCCCCCGGTTACCGCCGGATTTAACGCCGCTGAGTCCGACGCGTTTGGCAAGCCAGGCCGCCGCCAGGATCAGCAAAATTATGCCCAGCAGGGCACCGCTGACCTGAATCAGCGGTGACGAGTTGGGTGTAGCAGGCTGGCTGATGATGGCCTGGGTTTTCATCTTAGCGGCTCAGACGACGCATACGTTCGGACGGGGTGATGATATCGGTGATGCGCACGCCGTACTTATCGGCAACGACCACGACTTCACCCTGCGCAATCAGGTAGCCGTTGATGAGAATATCCAGCGGCTCACCGGCCAGACCGTCGAGCGCCACCACGGAACCCTGCGTCAGGCGCAGCAGCTCTTTAATGGTCATGCGGGTACGACCCAGCTCAACGGTCAGTTTGACCGGAATATCCATGATGAGATCGATATCTTGCAGCGTACCGCTGGCATCGCCACCGCCGAGCTGCTGGAACACCGCATCGGCAGCGCTCTTGCTGGTGGTGGTTTTCTGTTCGTTCAGTGCATCAGCCCACAGATCGTCCATTGCTCCGCTGTTGTCATCGGACGGGGTATTCATATCACTCATTTGGGCTGTTCCTCATTCAGCGAATTCAGTATCGGATTAATCAAATGCTCTACGCGTAACGCGTATTGACCGTTCAATGTGCCGTACTGGCTGGTCAACACCGGTACACCATCCACGTGGGCAATAATGCGGTCAGGTTTTTCGATCGGCAGCACGTCACCCGGTGACAGCTTCAGGATCTGCGACAACCGCATCGAGATATCGGCAAAGTTCGCCACCAGCTCCAGCTCGGAGTGCTGCACCTGGCGTACCAGGTTTTCACGCCAGTTCTGGTCTTCGCTGCGGGAGTTTTCCAGTGGCGGGTTCACCAGCACTTCGCGCAGCGGCTCAATCATGCTGAACGGCAGGCAAATATTGAACTCCCCGGTCAGGTTGCCAATTTCGACATGGAACGGCGTATTGACCACAATGTCGTTCGGAGAGGTGGTGATATTGGTAAATTTCACCTGCATTTCGGAACGCACATACTCCACTTCCAGTGGGTTGATGGCTTTCCAGGCATCGCTGTAACCTTCGAGCGCCAGCTTCAGCATGCGGTTAATCACGCGCTGTTCGGTATGGGTGAACTCGCGGCCTTCCACTTTGGTCGGGAAGCGACCGTCACCACCAAACAGGTTGTCCACCGCAATGAACACCAGGCTTGGTGAGAACACGAACAGCCCGGTACCGCGCAGCGGCTTCAGGTGGATCAGGTTAAGGTTGGTTGGCACCGGCAGATTGCGGGCAAACTCATGATACGGCTGAATGCGAATCGCACCGACGGTGATGTCCGGGCTACGACGCAGCAGGTTGAACAAGCCCATACGGAACTGACGGGCAAAACGTTCGTTGATGATTTCCAGCGCCTGCAGGCGCTCACGCACCACGCGACGCTGGGTATTAGGATCGTAGGGACGAATATCGCTGTCGCTGACTTTCCCTGATTTGGGTTCGTCTGCATTGTCACTGTCGCCGTTAAGCAGTGCGTCGATTTCGGCCTGAGAAAGAATACTATCGCCCATGGGATTACCGCAGAATGAAAGCTGTATACAGAACGTCAGTCACTTCCTGCTTCGGTTGACCCGCAACCAGCGGCTGGGCAAGCGTGCTCTTGATAGCGTCGACCAGTTTTTGTTTGCCGGTATCGGTGGCAAGGTCGGTCGCATTTTGACGAGAGAACAGCAGCAGCAGGCGGCTACGAACTTCCGGCAGATACTCGCTCAGGCGCAGGCGGGTGGCTTCATCCTTCAGGCGCAGGGTGATCCCGACGTACAGCACGCGGTCAGCATCGCCAAGGTTAACGGTGAAGGTATCAAGCGCATAGAACACAGGCGCAGGCGGCGGCGGAACCTCTTGTTTCGCGCTCGCGGCGGGGTGTTGCTGCAAACGCCAATAACTATATCCCGCGGTGGCGCAGGCGGCGAGCGTCACCAGCACTAACAACGGGATCCAGATTGAGCGTTTACGTTTTTTACTGAGAGCAGAGTCTGTCATCTGTTACGGTCATCCTGTTTACAGCTTATGGTGTGATTATCCCGTCTCCCGCGCGCGTCAAAGCGTGGAAAAGACGGGAATAATCACGTTACCTCTGGCGTTAGGCGAACGTATCGACCGCGCCAGTGCCTCGAGTGAGAGATTGCAGGCTGGCAGGCGCAAGCAGCGTGTCGTCTTCTTCAGCCGCGGCGGAGCCCTGAGCAGAAGAGCGGGATGCGTTCTGCTGCTGCGAGAACGACTGCTGTTGTTGCCCGGAGAAACTCTCGCTGCTGATGTTGCTTTGCCCCAGCTGAATGCCGCTTTCTGCAAGATGCGTGCGCAGGGTGGGCAGGGCGGCTTCCAGCGCCGCGCGAACGTGGCTGTGTGATGAAACCATCTGCAGCTGGGCCTGATTGTCGTCAAGCTTGAGGGAGATATGGATCTGTCCCAGGTCTTCCGGGTGCAGACGCAGCTCGGCGGACTGCTGTCCCTGACGAGTAAACAGCGTGATGTGCTGGCTAACGTTCTGCTGCCAGTCCGGGCTACCCAGTGGTGCGCTGATGGTTGGGGTCGGCACGCTGGCGACCGCCGCAGGTTGCGCGGTGGCAGGACTCATCATCGGTGCGACGGGCGTGGTAGACGCGGTGGGCGTGGGCGCGCTTTCAGCCTCCGCCTTTACGGCCGCAGTGGCCGCCAGCGGGGAGTTTTGTGTCAGTGCTGGATTTTCACCGGCTTTTGCCGCCAGCGGTGCGTTTTTGCCTTCACCTTTACCCGGGAGCTCTGTGGCGGCCAGTGATGTCCCGCTTTGAGCCGCGGTGCTGGCAAGTCCGGACAGGGTGACGTTAGCCTGCGCGGATGGTGTGGTTGCCGGTACGTTCAATGTTTGCGCCTGCGGCAGCATCGCCATCAGCGCGCTTAAGCCTGCAAGGTCGTCTTCGCGCAGGCCGCGGGCATCAGATTTCAGCCCCGTTTTCACGTCAGCCTGTGGCAGAGTCTTTGCCGCATCCGTGTTGGCCAGCGGTGCGGTGAGCGAGGCCAGCAGCGCCTGCGCATCGCTCAGCGTTTCGGCGTCTGACTTGCTGAGCGCGGCTTCAGGATGCTCCTGAGCCTGGCCCAACAGCTGGTTGAGCTTCTGGGCACCGGCCCTGGCGTCGCCTTTGGCAAGGCCCGCGGCGGCATTTTGCAAATCGGTCAGCGTCAGCGCAGTTTTACCATCGCCGCCTGTTTTGGCAGAAAGCGCTCCCGCCAGCAGCGAGAGAAAATCCTGCGCGTCACCGGGGAGCTTCGCCGTTTGCCCGGCGGCGGAGACGTCGGTATCGCTAAGGATAATTTTCGGCAAGCTAATCATTCTGGTTTCCTTAAGGTTGCTCGTTGGGCGAATTCGTCCATTTTTTTCTGGTCCAGACGGTTTTCTGCCAGCAGTTCGGCGGCAGCCTGTCTGTCCTGCAGCGTTTGCCATGCCTGTAAACGCTGTTTTTTCTCACGCCAGAAGGTCAGGGCCTGGCTGACACGGCTCTCCCACTGGGAAAGCTGTTCGCGGTGCTGGTCGATGGCCTTTTCAAGCGTAGCAATAAACTGCTGATAGTTTTGCCAGCGCAGGCTGCCGATCCCTCGCGTCATGTCACCGGCAAGGTTGTTCTGGTACTCAAGCTGATAATCCATCAGCATTTTCAGCTGCTCTTCCGCTTGCTGAAACCCGCGACGCATTTCGCCTAAGCGCAGCGCGGCGTTATCCACTTCTTTTTCGGCCAGACCTTTTAATGTCGTTAATGCACCATGTTGCGCCATAATCGCAGACCTCCTGCTTCATCACGCCGTAGGGAAAATCAGTTCCAGCGCCTGCAGCGAATCGTCCCAGTCCGAACGTTCAAAAATGCCCTGCTGTAAGAAAGCTTCCAGCTGTGGCCAGAGCGTTATCGCTTTGTCGAGCATCGGGTCGCTGCCCTTGGCATAGGCCCCGACGCTGACCAGGTCACGGTTACGCTGGAAACTGGAGAGCAGCTGCTTGAAGTGACGGACGCGGGCGTAGTGCTCTTCGGTAATGAGCGATGTCATTGCACGGCTGATCGAGGCTTCTATATCAATCGCCGGATAGTGACCGGCTTCGGCCAGGCGACGCGAGAGCACCACGTGACCGTCAAGGATGGCGCGCGCCGAGTCGGCGATCGGATCCTGCTGATCGTCACCTTCGGTAAGCACCGTATAAAACGCGGTAATCGAGCCACCGCCGCTGATACCATTCCCGGCGCGCTCAACCAGCGCTGGCAGTTTGGCAAATACGGAAGGCGGATAGCCTTTGGTGGCCGGTGGCTCACCGATGGCCAGCGCAATTTCACGCTGGGCCATGGCGTAGCGGGTCAGGGAATCCATGATCAGCAGTACGTGCTGTCCGCGATCACGGAAATCTTCGGCGATGCGCGTGGCATAGGCGGCACCCTGCATACGCAGCAGGGGAGAAACGTCCGCCGGTGCGGCGACCACCACGGAGCGGGCGCGACCGTCGGCACCGAGAATGTTTTCAATAAAGTCTTTAACTTCGCGACCACGCTCGCCGATGAGCCCCACGACGATAACGTCGGCCTGGGTGTAGCGTGCCATCATGCCAAGCAGCACGCTTTTACCCACGCCGGAACCGGCGAACAGGCCCATACGCTGGCCACGGCCAACGGTGAGCAGGGCGTTAATTGGGCGAACCCCGGTATCCAGCACGTGCTCAATGGCGGTACGCTGCAATGGGTTAAACGGCGGGGTGATAAGCGCGCCGGTCTCGGTAGTGTCGGGCGCAGGCAGGCCATCCAGTGGCTTACCGCTGCCGTCGAGCACGCGACCGAGCAGAGCAGGGCCAAGGGGCAGCTGTTTGCCGCTTTGCAGGCCGTCGCCCGTGCTGTTGCGGGCATACACGCGCGCTCCGGGCAGAACACCTTCCACTTCTTCAAGCGGCATCAGGAACAGGCGGTGGCCATTAAAGCCTACCACTTCGCTTTCCACTTCCTGAGTTTCAGTACCATCCTGACGTTCAATAATGCAGGTTGCACCGAGCGGCAGCTGAAGCCCGGTGGCTTCGAGCACCAGCCCGGTTGCGCGGGTTAAGCGCCCGTAGCGACGAACCGCAGGCAGCTGCGCCATGCGGGTTTCGAAGTTGTCGAGGGTCGTGAGCCAGCGGGTCAGACGTGCAGTCATCAACAGGCTCCGGGTGCCGCCAGGCGGCACAGTTCCTGCCAGCGGGTTGCCACGCTGGCATCAAGATCGCCTTCATCGGCAGAAACTTTGCAACCGCCAGGATGCAGCGTTGGATCGCCGCGCAGTCGCCAGCCGTGCAGGTTAAGGGTTGCGCCGAGCATCTCTTCAACGCGCTGTAGATCGTCCGGATGCACCCGCAGCTGCGGTTTGCCGCTGAACAGCGGCTCCTGCTGCAGAAGACCCTGGATCTGTTTAATCAGCGCTGAGTTATCCACCGTCGGCGCATAGCCGATAACCTGACGCGCGGCTTCCAGCGCCATCTGCATCAGACGTGAGGCAATCACGCTGTCGAGGGCATCGAGGGTGTGCTGGAACTCGCTGACCAGCTGCTGCATGCGGGCGTGGAGCGGTGCCTGCTGCTGCTGTGCCTGTACCAGACCTTGCTCAAGGCCTTTCGCCAGACCTTCCTGATACCCCTGGGCGTGCCCGTCGCTGCGGCCTTCTTTAAGACCGGCCGCATAGCCCTGCTCGTGCGCCTGCATCTGCATCTGGGCGAGCTGCTGCTGAAGCTTCTCTTCTTTGCGGAGGTCGTCCACCGCTTCGCCGTCGAACACCTCTTCAGGCTCCTCAAAAGCAGGAGCGAAGGAGGGCATCGGCGGCGCGAGGTCGTCGGGTTGCCAGACTTTCCATGCCGAATTATCAGACATAGGTGTCGTCTCCGCTGCCAATCACCATCTCGCCGGTTTCTGCCAGACGACGAACAATAAGCAGGATGGCTTTCTGTTCGTTCTCGACCTGCGACAGACGGACCGGACCACGGTTGGCGAGGTCGTCGCGCAGGATGTCGGCAGCACGCTGCGACATGTTGCGCAGGAACTTCTCGCGCAACGGTGGCTCGGCGCCTTTGAGAGCGATAAGCAGCGATTCGGAATCCACTTCCTGCAGCAGGCGCTGGATACTGCGATCGTCGACTTCGACCAGGTTTTCGAACAGGAACATCTCGTCGATAATCTTCTGCGCCAGCTCGCCGTCGAATTCGCGCACGGCGGTGATAACCGCTTCTTCCTGCTGCGTTTTCATCAGGTTGATAATCTCGGCTGCGGTTCTCACGCCGCCCATTTTGCTGCGCTTGAGGTTCTGGCCGTCGAGCAGGTTGTTCAGCACTTCGGTCAGTTCCGCCAGTGCGGCAGGCTGGACGCCGCCGAAGGTGGCAATACGCAGCATCACGTCGTGACGCAGACGTTCGTCGAACAGCGCCAGAATATCTGCTGCCTGGCCGCGTTTGAGGTGCACGAGGATGGTGGCAATGATCTGCGGGTGCTCGTCGCGGATAAGGTCGGCCGCGCTCTGTGGCTCCATAAAGTTGAGCGTTTCAATCCCGCTGGTGGTCTCGTTGGTTTCGAGAATATCCTCCAGCAGGCTGGCGGCACGCTCTTCCCCGAGGGCTTTCACCAGCACGGAACGCAGGTATTCGTTGGCGTTGACGTTCAGCGCCGCAAACTGTTCGGCTTCCTGCTCAAACTCTGCCAGTACGTCGGTCAGCTGTTTGTTGGAGATCTGACGCACGTTGGCCATTGCGGCACTCAGCGTCTGTACTTCGCGGGTGGAGAGGTGTTTAAACACCTCTGCCGCACGGTCTTCGCCAATGGTCATCAACAGGATGACGCTTTTATCGGTTCCGGAAAGATTACTCATGGTCGTTATTCATCCACTGGCGAATGACCAGCGCCACCACGCGCGGATCGTTGTCTGACAATTCACGGATGCGCTGGCTCATCACCTCGGCACCCAGGCGCTGGTTAGCACGGCGCTGCTGAACTTGTTCGTCTTTGCTGAGGCGAACTTCCACGGCGTCTTCGGTTTCCTGACGCACGCGGGCTTCTTCCACGGCAACTTTCGCCATCTCCTGGCGGCGGATGATTTGCGGACGAACCGCTTTACGCCACAGCAGCCAGGCGACCAGGGCAACCAGCAGCCAGCGTCCGGCGGACATCAGCTGATCGATAAACCACGGCTGTTTCCAGAACGGCAGGTCGCCGCTGGTGTCTTCGGTGCTGTTGAACGGCGAGTTCACCACGTTCAGGGTATCGCCACGGCTGTCGGTAAAGCCCATCGCTTCGCGGGTCAGATTTTCAATCTGTTTAATCTGATCGGCGGTCAGCGGCAGCGGTTTGCCGTCCGGCAGGTTGCGATAGTTCACCACCACGGCAACCGACAGACGCTTCACGTCGCCCACATTCATTTTGGTGTGGCGAATGGTACGGTCGACTTCGTAGTTACTGGTTTCGTTACGCTGAGTATTGCTTGGGCCGTTGCTGGTATTGCGCTGAGCGTTGGTCTGCGTATTTTGCTGGTTGGCAGGCGGCGTAGAGATAGGCGCATTTGGTGCTGGCGCCGGGGAGTTCGACAGCGCCCCAGGTACACCACCAGGATACGGGCTACCGAGCTGCTCGCTCTCGCTCACCTGACGGGAACGAAGGACGGCCTGGCTTGCATCACCGTTCGGGCGATACTGCTCTTCGGTCTGCTCTTTATTATCGAAGTTAATCTGGGCGGTAACCTGCGCATGCACGTTGCCGCTGCCGACGATAGGTAAGAGGATGGATTCAATGCGACGCTGAATACGCGCTTCGACATCGGCAGAGTATTTCAGCTGTGCGTCGTTAAGGTCACGATCGCCGGTATTGGACTGGGTCAGCAGATGACCGCCCTGATCGACCAGCGTCACGTTGCCCGGCGGCAGGCCCGCTACGGCGCTGGAGACCAGATGAACGACGGCTGCGATTTGTCCTTCGTCGAGCGCGCGGCCTGGTTCCAGGTTCAGCGTGACGGAGGCAGAAGGGGATTTTTGTTCACGGACGAACAGTGTTGGTTTGGGCATTGCCAGGTGGACGCGAGCGCTTTTTACCGGACCTAAGGTTTCAATGGTCCGCGCCAACTCACCTTCCAGCGCGCGCTGGTAGTTAACCTGCTCGCTGAACTGGCTGATGCCAAATTTTTCCTGATCCAGCAGCTCAAAGCCAACGGCGCCGCCTTTCGGCAGCCCCTGCTGAGCGAGGCGTAAACGCAGTTCGTGAACTTTTTCTGCCGGAACCTCAATCGCACCGCCGCTGTCAGCGAAGCGATAAGGCACATTCATTTGCTGCAGTTGGGTGACGATGGCGCCCCCATCCTGATCGGACAAATTCGAAAATAGTGTGCGGTAGTCCGGGCTTTTCGCCCAAAGCACAAGGGCCACAACGATAGCGACCGCTGCGGCACTGGCCACCATTAACGGAATTTTCGGATTGGCACGCAGGCGATTGATCCACTCTGGAATTTTAGTTTGTGGCGTGGTCGTTGCAGTCGCGCTCATTGCGCACCTCGTAAATCCTGGCCAGTGGCGAAAAAGAGATTGAGAAACAAAACAGACTCCCGGGTCGACAAACGCATAAAAAAAGCTATGCCATTATTTGATGCTTCAGAATTTTTGATGGGCCAAATAACCCGTTTTTTTGTCGCTAATTAGCGCCTTTATCTCATTGACAAGCTGGTAATCTCAGCCCCAGAAATTCATAAAAGAGGAAAGATCATGGCTGTTCAGGGTATCGAGGGCGTACTGAGCCAGATGCAGATGACGGCGAGCGTCGCGCGCAATCAGGCCGTTGAAGCACCGCAGGGCGTCAGCTTTGCCGGGCAGCTTACCGCTGCGCTGGACCGCATCAGCGACACGCAAACCGCGGCACGTGCACAGGCAGAAAAGTTTTCACTGGGTGAACCCGGCGTTGCGCTCAACGACGTGATGACCGATCTGCAAAAATCGTCTGTTTCACTGCAGATGGGGATTCAGGTGCGCAACAAGCTGGTAACGGCGTATCAGGAAATGATGTCCATGCAGGTGTAGGTATAGTAACCTACTGAATATTATTATTTATTTACATCAGATCCCACAGCGTGGGGCATGGATGGGGCAAACGCTGATAGTTTCTGGTTCAGAATGACTACCTGGTCCTGGTTGTTTTCCGCCATCCAGGATCCGTATACCCGGTAAACCATCTGAGCATCCGAATGGCCCATTTGCTTAGCGATGAAGTTCGGGTTGGCGCCAGCCGTTAAAGACCAGCATGCGTACGTATGCCTGGACTGGTATGCTTTGCGGTAGCGAATCCCGGCGCGCCGCATTGCCGCCTCCCAGCTCTGGTTAATAGATCCAACTGCGTAATGATGCCCGGCCAGGCCATTTCGCATTACGATCTGAGGATTGAACACGAACGTGCAGAGATGCTGTTCGGTTCTTCCATATTCCCTGAGCTTTACTTCAATCTGATGCTGCTTCCCGAGCCGGGTCATTTCGGCCTGGTTTTTCAGTACATCTAACGCAGGCTGGATAAGGTTAATCACCCTGTCTGTACCCGCATCCGTCTTTGGAAGGGTGAATTCCTTCGTCAGAGTGTGGTTGCGGCGGATCGTCATCGTCCCGGCTTTCAGGTCGATGTCCTCCCAGGCCAGTGAAACGAGCTCACCATGACGGACACCGGTATAGACTGCCAGCGACCACATGTTTTTCAACTGCTGATGCCGGCAAGCATCAATCAGGCGAACGAACTCATCACGCGTCAAGGGGTCAGGTTCCGTCCTGGACTTCTTCAGCGGCGTTATCCCAGAAAAAGGGTTGGCCCTGATATATCCGCTATCCGTGGCAAACTGAAACATGACCGCCATGATGCCCATGTAGTTGTTAACCGTTGGAACGGTTCTTCCCTTCACCGGCGTACGGTGTCCTTTCTTCATAACCTGGTAGCCAGTTAGCAGGTCCTTCCTGATGAACAGCAGATCTTCCTGTGTAACCGAAGATGCAAGTCTGCTCTCTCCAATCCGCGGCACCATATTCCTGACGATAGACTTGTACCTGCCAAGGGCATTCGTGCTTATCTCCATCTTCTTCAGCTCGAGCCATTTTCTGGAAAGCTCAATGACCGTAATTTCCCGGTTTTCTGCACCGAATTTCTTCAGGTTCGGAGAATCAGGGAACTGAGCTGAAAAGTTGAAGCTCCCCGTCTTAATGGTGAAGCACACCGACGCGCGCAGCTCGCCAGCCACTTTCCTGTTTTTTGGTGTATCCGGTACGCCAAGGTTCTCCCTGACCCTGGCGCCTTTGTAGATGAACCATATGCGGAGAGTCCCGCCATGATTCTCAACGCCTGTTGGGTATGCTGACTTAGCCATTGTTCCCTCCTGACGTCCAAGAGCCCGTTAAGCATAAACGGATCTTCATTGGCGCGCACCCGGCTGTTTCTTTGACATGCTCTCAACCCATTGGTCGACAGCTTTACGGTTGTACATGCACTCGCTGTTCGGCTTTGGTATACCATCCGGGGAAACATGAATATATTCCCGACCAACCATCCATGACTTTTTGCGCGCAGCTTCAATGGTACCCGGGCGAAGCCCGGTAATTTCGACGAGCTTATCTTCCGTCACCCAGTCATTGGGCACGATAAATGTCATTTCGCTCATAGGTATCTCCAGGCAAAAAAGAACCCGGCGCGGGGCCGGGCGAAAAGGGATAATGGAGCAGTGCTTTCGCACCCAATAGCCAGCTCATAACTGGCTATCAGTTGCGTCAGTCGTCTTCATCTTCCTCCCAGTCCTCGTCGTAATAAGGCGGGGCCAAAAGAGGGTTGGTTGCGGAAAGAACTTCTCCGGCTGCACCCTGGCGCTGTAGACGGCGAAGCGCTTCGTATAGCTCGAAAGCCTCTGTACGCTGGTCACCAATATCGAGAGAACACGCTACTTTGTGCGCATCAGCGATCAGGGTTGAAAGTTGGCTCCGGATGTCCTGAATGGTTTTCATATCTCTCCTCACGCCGCACGCTGGGCGCGCAGCTTCTTCAGGTGTTCTGCTGTTTCGATTTCTTCGGCGATCCGCTCAGCCTGTGCTTTAGTCAGCGGTTCAAATTCGTGTTGAAAGCGGACCATGCTGGCAATGCAGGTGCGTCCGTTGCGGATGTAGTGGATTACTTCGTGGGTAGCGCGGAGGATTTTGCAGGGCGCGCCGTGGCGATCAGAGTAATACTCCCCAAGCATCAGGAAGCTAAAAAGTCGACTCTTCATGTTTCTCATCTCTTTTAGCGCGGGCTAATTGATGAGCGGCCGACGCCTCTTCCTCGGTGTCGAAACGTCCAAGAGAGGTTCTTTTCCCATCGATTGAAATGTGCGCCTCCCAACGACCATGCTTGGTAAGGCTAACCCCTTTGCAATTTGATGTGCAGCCACTCCTTTTCCTCTGATTCTTGGTCTGATCAGACTGAGTGGCCCATCGACAGTTCCCGGGGAAATACCCAAGATTATTGTCAATCCTATCGATGGTCATTCCGCGTGGCCTTTCACCCATATCAGCAAAGAACTCGCTGAATTCATGCCAGCGGTAACAAACGGTAATCCCACGACCTCCGTAATTTTTGTAATTTACATTGCTGGGGTTTTCGCACCGAGACAGCATTGCGCACCACGTTCCATAAGTTTCAGAACCATGCTGGCCATGCTTAGTCCTGAGCCTGACGGAAACCTCCCGGCTCAGGCAGCCGCAAGATTTAGTAAGGCCAGATTTAACCCTACTGATAACTGCGACGGTCTCATTTCCGCATTCGCAGATGAACCTGCCTTTCCTGTTCTTGCCGCTCTCCCTTGGAAGGCGCTCGATCATTGTTAGGCGCCAGCGCTTTTCCCCTTCCGAAAAATTCTCAATCATGTGAATTAACCCTCTGGATTATCCTGAACATTGGGCACCACCTTAAATTCGATTACCCAGACCCATGGGTTGGCCTTCCAACTCTCCTCGCCGTAGATTGATTCCCACAGCTGCGCAAAGTTGTCATATGGAGTCCATACTTCACCGCCGCTATCCGGGTCAGAGTATGTTGGCCGCCATCCGGTAAGCTCCATGCCTTCAGCTTGCGCATCCTCCTGGCTGATACTATTCAACCGTTCCACTCGCACGCCGGTAATCTCCAACAGAATACGGCTGGCATTGCGCGGCATGTGGATGGACGGTGTCCAGCGAATATCGGAAGCTGGCGGCACATTCTCGTAATGAGATGGAACGTGATCAGGATAATTCGCGCGATATAGCTTTAGCTCCGGCGCGCCAGCACCAGCTTCTGCCCACGTTTCGCGCACCCAGATGCGGTCGCCGACGGCACCGAACGGGCAGGTATAGCCTTCATTCTCATCAGCAACGCCAAACACATCTTTCTTTGCAGGCTGCAGGTATCCGTTTTTATCGACCACGCCAGGCGTGTACCAGTGTGCGTTTAAATCCAGATCGTAACCGTTATGAGTTGGGTGGAAGCCATCAGACGGCTGAATTGTCATGATGCGCCGTGTCTGCGTCTTTCTGCCGTCGAGAATGGCCCGGACCATCTCGCCGTTAAAAATCATTCCTCGCTCTTTCACTGGATCCCCCTCTGCTTATTCCTCAATTCGATGACGCCCTGGCACTCCGCGCAGGTCTGGCAGCCGGGAACGGCAGCGCGCCGCGGCTCGGGAATCGGTTCGTCGCATTCTTCACAACGCTCAGCTGATACGTCGTTACGGTTCACTCGGTGAGCGGAAAGGGCAGCGTTACGCTGAAGCTCTTCAATCTCTGCTGCGGTATCGATGATGTCGGCCATGGTCAATGCTCCCGGAACTGTCGGTTAATTCGGTTGAAGGTGAACGCCAGCAATAAAAAAGGCCGACTAAGCGACCTGGTGATTAGTGCCTTCATGCGGCGCGCTCCAGTTCTGCGAGCCCACCACGCACTGCATCAATGATGCGTTCGAGGTACTGATAATGATGGTTCGGCACTGACGGCCATTTTGCGTACCATGGATCATCGCCTAGCAGGTTAAGCAGCTTGTCGCCGACGAGATAATTGCAGCAGCTGGCCTTCACATCATCAGCATCTTCAGCCTCATCCCACATTGAGCGGGCTTCATTGCCGTCAATTTCCTGCTCACGACGCAGCCGGACAATCTCACCCTTAACGAAAGCGAGGTTGGCATCATTGTCATCATCTACTGTGCTTTGCAGCTGCGGATCGAAATAGCCGATAAGGTACTCATTGCTGACGCGCTTAATGAAGTCCTGAACAGTGTCACCGCCCATAGCAAACCAAGCCCCGGTCCACGCCTTACCGAAGCAGGTGATGGTGATGCGACCCTTACCGGGCTCATAGTTTTCAATCATCACCCTGACCGGGTCGAGGCGTTCAACATCTGAAATGGTAAACGCCAGAACATCGCTTTTTTCAACCTTCACGATTCCACTCCGAAGCGGCGATTAAGCCGCCCTGTGTATACGACGAACTCCAGGAGGCTAACTCCCAGAGCTTCTATTTTCTTGTGATGCTTGTTGATGATGGGAGGCACCGTTTCGTTCCAGTTAGGCTTTGGCTTCTTGCGCATGGCCTACTGGATTTCTTCGGTGCAGCGGCGGCAGGCGGCGCGGAGGCATTCTCATCTGCTGGCGTCATGCGGCCTCCCGGCGGGCGAGAAGTTTCACCCCGAAAGCCATCAGCTCGTCCCGGTCCACAGTTGCGAAGTGGCAGTGTGTACGCGGGTACGGTCGCCATATGATGAGCATCGACCCTTTGTTGTTTCCGCTGACCGGCTTACCGGTGATCGGGTTGATAAATGCCAGACGCCCGGCGGTGATGAAGCGAACCTCGCTGGCGGTCTGGATGGCTTCCTTGAACCAGCCAACTGAAGTGTCGGCCGGTACCAGCATGGCCGTGCCGATCTGATTGGCGCTCTCGGCAGCGGCCTTCTTAACGAACGGAGTAATGTCGCTGTAAGGTGGGTTCAGCCAGACGTAGCCGGGAATGCTCATGTAATCAGCCCAGGGCGTTTCCAGCGTGTTCTGCTCGGCGGTGATGAACTTCCTGCACAGTGCGTTATGCGGCGCTGCTGCGGCATCAAGCTGGAAACAGAACTCAGCATCAAGGGAAGCGAAAAGGGCTGGTGGGGTGCGCCAGAGGTCGCGCTGTTCTGCCGGAGTATGGCTTCCTCCATATCCAGTGCGGATCGAAACTTGGCTTTCTTCTTCCTCTGGCTCTGGGTTATCATCCACTTCACAAGTCAGTGCTTCGCAGCTTTCAGTGCATGAGTTAGGGTCATATCCGCCGCCGCCTTTTATTGTTGCTGCAATTTCTTCGCGCGAACTGCCAGAGAACATTGCGATTACGCTCTCCAGAGAATTGTTACCGCGATACATGATTTTGTTTTCCTGCTGCCGTCGTTCCACAACTCTTACCGAAGGGTTGGTAATAAGATTCCAGAACTCAGCGGCGAGCTCAGGCTCGTCGCGTGCGGCGAGGGCGACCTTGTTTATTCCTTTTTTGATACAGAAAACGCAGTTGCCCAGGTGTTCTGGAATGCCGAGGTCAAACGGCTGATCCTTCCACCAGTCGAGAATGTCCTGCTTTTCGAAATCGCTTATATCTGCCAGATAACTAACGCCATCTCGTGGCTTTAGCCTGCGCTGCTCGTCAGCGCGAATACCGATCCAAGTGTGATACTGGCCGAATGTGTCCCGGCAATATCTTTCGAAAACTTCCATTTTCATGGTCCTGGTGCAGAACGCGCCGTGGACATATGGGGTGCCGTACTTTTCGCATACGTCTTTCCATGGCTGAAGATCGGGACCGATATCATCCAGCGGTACCACCGAGTAACTGTTTGCCTTACCCAACTCAGGATTGACCTTTACACGGAGGCAGATCAGTTTAATCGACCATTCGCGCGCCAGCGTCTTGATGAACTCGTAGGTCCCTTTGTGCTCTGCCCCTGTGTCCATGTAGACATAGTGAACTTCTTCACCATTCAGCCTCCGTTGCTCCATTAAATGAACGAGATAAGCCGAGGTTCTTCCGCCAGAGAAACTGACAACTTGAGATATGCTCATGCACCCTCCCGCTCCGGATCGTTAACATCCCAGCCATTACGCTCAATATTGGTTTGCAGCCGCTTATCTCCGACCTCTTCGATACTTCTGCCGGTTATCTCTGCGACTTCTGCGTTAGTGTGGCGCCACAGGAGCGCCAGTTCTTCGGTTGTCCACTCCATCGTGGCGCTCCTGATTTTATTAAGTACCGTTAAAAGGGAATGTCATCATCGAATTGAGGATTCTGATTACTCTGTGATACCTGGCGATTGGCCTGCTGCAGTCGTGAATCAGGTACTGAGTTCGGATCCTGCTGATTGCCTCCCCATCCGCCACCGCTATGTGATGGCGCACCCCATCCGCCGCGGGAAGAATCGTGAGGTTTGCGGTCGTCTTTGTCTTTCATGGTGCGCTCAAGCGTAGCAATCGCTTCTGCTGGCGTTTTGTCGGTGAATTCTTTGTAGGTCAGGCGTGAACCTGGCTGGAATACGTGGCGCACTTCGAGTTTGTAACTATCGCCGCTACCATCTTGTTTGGTAGTGAGGATCTTCTGCAGGAAAAGGCCAACACGTTTACCTTCAAGCGCAGGTAGGAACCATTCTGGCCCGTTCTGACCTTGTCGCTGCTGTGCCTGAGCATCCTTTACCTGGGCGGCCCACATAATGGCGGCGATCAGACCCATGCCAAATGTCTGGCTTCCATCTCGGCCGATGAAGTTGATGCGAATGAAGTTAGCTTTTTGCCCATCGGCATCGAGAGAAAGCGTAAGAGCCTGTGACTGTGAGCCATCCTTGCCGAACTCATACACCGCTGAGGTGATGAGCCCTTCGTATGCGCCGGTTTCAGAAATGCCAGCGGAGGATCCGGCTTTGAGTGCTGCTTCTGCCGACTGCTGGTTCCAGGTAAAGCTGATTGGTTGGTTCATCGTTATCTCTCTTATAAGTCAGTGAATTCAGAAATTGCGTTGTCGAACGCCGCCAGGTCGTTATCCATGTCAGTCACTTCCGGACCGAATAGGTCAGGAGGACATTTCACGGTGTCGTTGTCGTCGCCCTTCAACAGGAAAAGGTGTTTGCCGTCGCGCTTGATGATGCGCAGAACGATAGGGAAGTAGCCTTCGGGGGTGAGCTTTTCGTTAAGCATCTTGCCGACGGTCTTCATCCTGATTTTTCCTTCGCTCTCTTCGGTGTGGGCGAGGAAATAGACGCGGAAGTCGTCAGGAAGCTGGGTGGCGGCCTCAATAATGCGCCAGGCATGCTCCGCCATTTCGGTGAACTTGGTGTAGCCAGTCTCGTAGGCCCGGTCCATGTTCTCGTGCTGCATGACCGCTTGAAAGTCATCGATGATCAGCATCTTTCGGCTGCTTTGTGCTGCGTTACGGATTACGTCAAGAAGATGCCGGCCATTGCGGATATCAACCACGTTACCGCGCTGGATAGAGTTATCCGCAAGGCGTTTGCCGTGAAGTTTCCAGCCAGTGTTGCGAAACGGTAGGGCCTTACGAATACAGCGGGCGAGAATGGCATTTTCCGGGTTAACGTTGCGGATGCTGAACGTCTTGCCATACCCGGAGTCGGCAAGGATGAGAGTCATCACCGCCATAAATCACCCCTTAAGCCAGTGTTTGATGGTGAAGAGAATGTCTTCGTCGTCGCTGTTGCTGGACAGCCAACGCAGATACCCGACGTCGATTTTGGCAATCTCTTCGAACGTCAGCCCCTTATGCTTGCCAAAGCGGATCGCCTTAATCAGTGATGGGCTATTCGATATGGCCCGCATTTCACCCATCGTCCACTTTGCCAGGCGACCCATATACAGAAGCAACTCAGCGGTGACATAGCAGTCATACAGTGCGCGGTGCGCATACAGACCTTCTGGTAGTTCAGGCTTGAGGCCCAGACTGTAACGAAGGTACTGGTTACTGTGACTTGGATGATCAGGGAGAAGGGCGCGGGCCAGCTTAGCGGTGCAGATCCATGGAGCATCAATTTGCGGCAATTTCGATTTGTCGAACTTGGCGTTGTGAGCCACATATGCATCTGCACCCATGTAGCGACCGATAACCTCGCTTATCAGTGGTGCGTCAGCGACCATATCCTCGGTGATGTGGTGGATAGCCATAGCCTCGAAACTGATCGCCTCTGTGGGCTTCACAAAGTCGCTCATGGGGTTGCAGATAACGCCATCAACAATGTCAACGCTGGCTATCTCCAGCACACTTCCTTCAAGGCTGGTGGTTTCGGTGTCAATCACTCGTAACATTCAGGTATCTCCGTTTTTGAGTCGTTAATTGCGTCAAACTCTGCAAGCTGGTGGGCGACTGTTTCAAGGTCTGCCGGCTGCAGGTCGTACAGCAGGCAGAGCATGGCAACCATCAGCAAACCGCTGTGTTGAGTTACCATTTGCTTCTCCGTGATGATTGGGATCTGCCAGGATGAAGGCGAAAGAATTTCTCAGCACAGCCTTTGTCTTCGCAAAAATGACTCTGGCTGGTAGTCATGTACGTCGATACGTTGCGCACAACGCAGTCTTTCGGATGCCGGCGGGCGCCACAGCAGGCGCACATCACTGACTGAAGGTGTTCTGTTGCAGACTCCAGAAAAATGCTTTCTGAAAAACTGCCTGGCACACCGCGTGAATCGACATACTCGATCATGTTTTCGGTTCGCCCGGCGCTGGTGGTGAAGGCACCACGGCCAGTAAGTTTTACGATTTGCCCTCCCAATTTCAGGCGGGTTCCTGCTGGAAACCCAGCAAGTCGCTCTGCTGTTAATCGTGCATAAGGTTGCATAGAGACTCCTTAAAAAGTGCGTACGGATCCCGCCCGCGTAATGCCAGGCAGATCGGTTGAATAGGGTGGTTAGTGCTGCGCTACTTCCTGCGCCTGGGTTTCGCCGTTACGGAATATGCCGTCAACTGGCCAGCATTCAGCTGCTACTTTCTGATCGTATGCAGCTTGGCTACATTCCTGTTGGCTGTCGTAAACGCCAAGGATGACGTCCTGATATTCACCGTTGGTCATTGCTACGGTCAGGACAAGTGCGAATAGTGTGCCCATCAGTGAAGCTCTCCACGTTTTGCTTTCCAGTACATATCGATCGCCTGCTGCATCATTTTTCCGTCGCAGAGAAAGATGGCGATGGTGAGCTTGCTGTGTGCAACATTAATCCAGTATCTATTGCTCATTTACCCTCCCGGACTTTCCCGGCTGTCAGAACGTTTCATTGCATCCGGCGCATTTGCCGTAATAGGGCGGTGGATGGCCGCCCGGTTCATAACTTGAGCCACTCGAAAATGACTCCAGGTATGAAAAAAGCCGCTATTTACGCGGCTCATTTCTGTTTTGCTTTTTGCTTGCCAGCCCATTGTTTGGCGATGTACAGGCAATCGTCGAATATTCGGCCTTTACGGCTTGCCTGAGAGCATCTGCGGTAGTGATCCACCGCCATATCAGCACCAGTCATTGCGGCGTTCTGGTCATAACCGAGCTTTACCAGTTCCGCCGTTATGTTTTTATGAATAAATTCCTGCGGGCTCATACAGGGAGCCCCTCTGAGAATTCACCAAGATCTGGGATGCTGAACTGTGTTAACTGAAGCGCGAGGAGAGTCGCTTCCTTAACGCGCTTTTTGTCTTTTTTACGCTGGGCGAGCAGTCCGCTGCCTTTTTGCCCGCGATGTTTGAAAGACAACTCGTCGAATGACGCGATCTGATCGTGAATCTGCTGCCCGGTCAGTTTGGCAAGGCCTGAGACATTTAACGGGGCAATCTGAATACCAGATTCTTTTTCTACCAGGTCGAGCATCCAGATACGCAGGTCTTTGGCTACTTTGGTACGGGATACCATGCCGATAAGGTGCGCACCTCGTGGGGAGAAAATACGCATCTCAACTTCACGTAAGCTATTGTTTATCCCATCCTTCCTCACTTTGGTCACGGTCGTCATACTATCCGTGAACTCATCTTTGTGGCGGTTGTAGATGTTGGAAACCTTATTGGCGTTTGCATAACCAAGAAGGTCGGCCAGCGCTTCTGTCGTGAACCAGATTTTCCCGTCGCCGTTATCAAATGGCACGACAGTGCGATCCTGAAACGTTAACTCGCTTCCCATATTCACCTCTCTTTGTTTACCGTCAGCCCCTCGCAAAGAGCTGCTGGTAAATCTGCCCCGATGTTCAGGGCGACTGAGCAACAAACCATTCCGGTGCGGCGTCCTCTTCGTGTGCTATACCCGCCACGCGTTACACACCTGCCTCAATCCCATTGGGCGCCATTTCAATTTGCCAGGAGCGCTCCGGGTGATTTGTTGCTTATCTGAATTTTTAATGAGCAGCCTGACTTGCGTCTGGCGCGGCTTAACTCTGGTGGCCGCATCGCTGTGTTGTTGCGATGGGTAGATAATGTACTAATAGTTCATTAGTGTAAAGTACCAAAAGTACATTTTATGTGAATACAAAGTTCACATGCGATTATGTTTATGAACTTTAAGGAGAAATAATTTTGGTTTTTTTGTTAGTGGGTAGCTTATTCGCAGGTGAGGATTGGATATTTTAGAGGTTCGTCACATCTACAAGTCTTGTGATCCTGTTGTATGTTGCGAAAAGTCCGCCTTCTGGCTCCACAACTGATAGTTCGGCATACCGAAGGAAATCGGTTTTGATAACAGACATCAACACCTCTCCAGTATCGATGTTTATAACCTCAATCCGGTTTGCATAAAAGTCATCTTTGTTTTTGCTTCCGGAAAAAGATAGGGCTATGTAGCAGCCAAATTCAGATATGGCCGAACTAATGAGGTGGGTAGATGTTTCTATCTTGAATAACTCTTTTCCGGCGTTGTCCATGGCTATGACTGCTGCCATGTTATTGTCTTTACCGGTGTGGACAGAAAATAAAAAACGCCCGTTTACAGCTATGCATTGAGGTTTCGGAGAGTGCTTCTCACCAAGCTTAACCATAAACATGAATTTTTCATTCTTCAGAACTACCAGCGTATCATCCCTGAGCCTGCTTTCATCACGTTTAAAGGCTCCTAACTGCCACCGTTTATCGTGGCTTAATTTGCACGTGATAAGGTGCTCTCCAAGCTCGTATAAAACGCTTCCATCACTCAGATCTGCAACCCTATTAGCTTCCATGCTTAATTCCCTCAGCTATGAAATCTGTATGCTCTGGACTGGCTTACCAGGACCTTTGCGCAGATACGGAGAGATGAAAAATCACCATCTTCTATGTACCAAGTCTCATATTTTTTATTGTCTGAGATCACAGCTAATTTTTTGTGCTGTTTCTGGAGGCGTTTTATATAGAGATCATTGTCCAGAACGAAAATATATATACCGTCACCGTCAAAACAGTCGATGCTGACGTCGACGAATATCTGGTCGCGCGGCTCGAACGTTCCTGACATCGAATCGCCGTTAACAGCAATCATTTTTATATGGTCAGCAGGGCGCCCGCCAAAAACAGCTCGAGCCTCTTCAGTGGAGTACTCAATGGATCTGATAGTTTCGATAAATTCATCGCGCACGAGAACTCCCTGCCCAGCACTAGCCTGAATATCAAATACGTCTACCCGGTAAGAATCATCCCTCATCATCAAATGACCTTCAGATATTCCATCTGCCGCACTATCGCCCAATAGGTAAGACGAGGACGTACCAATTATAGCCGCCAACTCCTGCAGCTTCCCACGTCTTGGTATAGCTTCCCCATTGAACCACTTGCTTACTGCTTTAGGCGTCAGCTTCATACGCTTAGCTATTTCAGTCTGACGACCATGTGCAGGTAAACCAGCTTTATCACAGGCCAGCGCTAGCCGTTGGGAAAACTCATTACGCGCTTTTTCTTCTTGAACCATGGGTTCAATCATAATATCACTTGCGTGAACTATCAGTTCCGACATAATATGTACTTACAGTTCAATTTGAGGGTTAACAAATGCAACCTAAAAACCTTGGCGACATCATCAAGCAAATCCGTGTACCGGTGGTGGCGAAGGCTTGTGGGCGTACTCCACGCGCTATTTATAAGTGGATTAACAGCGGTTGCCTGCCGCGTACCGATTACACCGGTGAAACAGGCTATGCGTCAAAAATCGCAGCCGCATCTGGTGGTCAATTTACCGAGAACCAGATCCTTGAAATCAGTAAACCAAAAGCCGCTTAACGGCGGCCAAAACCACGAAAGGGAATGCACATGCAATCACTTGCGTATCAACAGAGTACCGGAACACATAGCGGCGTGATGATAAATCGCGCTCAACCGGAACCAGACAATAAACACGACTTGATCCGCGCAGCTGTTCGCGCATGGTCAGCGGCTATCGACAATCAGGACGTGGTATCGGCGCTCATTATCGCTGAGTACAGGGAGCAGGGTGGCACGGAGATCGACTTCCCAGAAGACATCAGCCGGGCCCGTCAAAAGCTTTTTCGCTTTCTGGACAACCGGTTTGACTCCGACCAGTACCGCGAGAATGTGCGCGAACTGACTCCGGCAATCATGGCAGTTCTCCCTCTCGAGTATCGCGGGCGCCTGGTACCTCATAACGACACCATGTCGCTTATCGCTGATGCCATCAAAGAGTGCGGAGAAGCCAAACAGGCTGTGCTCCTGAACGCTCCAGAGCATCAGAAGCTGAAAGAGGTAAGTGAGGGTATAGCGTCACTGTTCCGCCTCATGCCGGAGCAGGTAGGGCCGTTAATGACGATGGTCACTTCGATGCTGGGGGTCATGTGAGAACTACAGAAATGGCGAAAGCCGCGGTGCTCGAACACCAACGGCTTTCAGGTGCAAAAACGAGAGTAGTTGCAGGAGGAATAATGGCAAAAAAACAACGCTATTTCCATACCGCTGTACATAAAAACATTACCCGTGATCGTTTTGTCCGTTCTGTTAACCCGGAAGTGGCCGAAAAGATGCGCGCCATCCTGGAAGAACTGAAACGCAAGGAGAGCGATCGTGGGTAATCTCGCAAAAGTAATACCTTTCAGACCGTCTATATCGGTCGTGGAGCGTCAGGTGGCAGATATCGATGATGGGTATACCCGCGTCGCTAACGAGCTGCTGGAAGCGGTTATGGCTGCTGATTTAACGGCTCGCCAGCTGAAGGTCGTTCTGGCGGTGATTCGCAAAACTTACGGGTTCGGGAAAAAGTTTGACCGCATTACCAATACCCAGATTGCAGCAATGACCGGCATTCACCACACGCATGTCTGCAAGGCAAAAAACGAGATGATTGCAATGAACATCATCGTTACTAATGGCCTGGCGATCGGGGTTAACAAGGTTATTTCTGACTGGAATTTCAACATTAGCCAACATGGCAAAACATTAGCCGAAATGGCTAAAGAAACATTAGCCAACTCAGCTAATACCCATAAGCCAACTCAGCTAAACACAAAAGAAACTATTCAAAAGAAAGAAAGAAAAGATCCCCCTAAATCCCCCAAGGGGGAGTGTGGCTGGCAGGAAGAAAAAACTATTTCACAGAAAAAACCGGTAATCGACTATCAGGCTGTGTTGTTAGCATACAACTCCACCCTGGGAGACAGACTGCCGCAGGCAGAAGCCCTTAACGACAAACGTCGCCGTGGTATCAAACGACTTCTGTCTGAGTTGAAGGAGCCAACGGTAGAAGCTGTTGAGAACTATTTTTCAGCGTTCTCCCGCTCTGCAAAGCCGTTTTACTTCGGTGACAACGATACAGGCTGGCGTGCGAGTTTTGACTACCTGCTACGTTCCGACACGCTGGTTAAAACACGGGAGGGTTCACTGTGAGTACTGAATTCCTGACCGTACCTAACAACCTCGAGGCAGAGCAGAGTGTCTTGGGTGGCATCATGCTGGACACCGGCAGCGAACGTTGCCAGAAAGCCATTGCCATGCTGAAACCTGAGTCGTTCTACCTGAGAGCGCACCAGGTGATTTTTGCCGAGATGCGCGAGCTGGTGGCAAAACAGCGCCCGGTTGACCTGATCACCCTGGTTGAATCGCTCGAAGCGAAGTCATTGGGTGAGCTTGCCGGCGGCTTCGCCTACATGGCAGAGATGTCAAAGAACACTCCAAGTGCGGCGAATATCGTTCACTACGCCATGGTTGTTCGCGAGAAAGCTATGGAACGTTACGGCATCGACATGACCACTAAGGCCACTGAACTGCTGTATGCCCGAAACGGCATGACGACTGCTGAGAAGTTTGAGGCCATCCAGAGCCTGTTTACCGAGATCAGCGATTACGCACGCACTGGAAGAAAGACCGGTCTGCGATCATTTGATGACGCGGTATCTGACTGGGCTGATGAGTTTGATGAACGCATGAAGCCGAATGGCAGGGCGCGCGGTCTGTCTACTGGCCTTCCGTCACTTGATGATCTGCTTGGCGTAAAACGCATCGTTCGCGGAAGCCTGTTTGTTATCGGCGCCCGCCCAAAGATGGGTAAAACCACACTGTACACGCAGATGGCCGTGAACTGCGCTACTGAAGAAAACGAGCCAGCTCTAATGTTTTCTCTGGAAATGCCAGAAGGGCAGATGGTTGAGAAGATCACGGCTCAGAAAAGCAGGCTGACACCGAACCTGTTCTACCCGGATATGACCAAAGAAGATTTTGGTTACCGCGGCGACTGGGATAGTGACATCCAGAAAGCGACTGGCGTGATGAGCGCGCTGATCGACACCAATAACCTGATGATTGACGACACCCCCGGCATTGGACTGGCTCACATTGTTTCAGAGTCACGCCGCATTAAGCGTGAGCGCGGAAAGGTTGGCATGGTGCTGGTCGACTACCTGACGCTGATGACTGCCGATAAAGCCGAGCGCAACGACCTGGCGTACGGTTTGATCACCAAAGGGCTCAAGATGTTGGCCAAGGAGCTGGATTGCGTTGTCGTGCTGCTGACTCAGCTTAACCGCGACCTGGAGAAACGTACCAACAAACGCCCACTCCCGAGCGATTCCCGCGATACCGGGCAGATCGAGCAGGACTGCGACTACTGGCTGGCCATCTATCGCGAAGGTGCATATGACGAGACGGCTAACCAAAGTGAAACAGAACTGCTCCTGCGCCTTAACCGACACGGTGAAACCGGTGTTGTCTTCTGCGAACAGCGGCACGGCTCAATCTATGACTGCGATCAGGAAGCTGCCAGTCAGCGCCGTCGCGACAAAGAAGCGAAACCTACACAGCGAGGTGGATTTTGATGGACAGCTTAAAACAACGCATCGTTGATTACGTAAAATCATGCGGTAGGCATGTTACACGCATTAGCCGCACAGCTTCGCCGGGAGGCCGCACAATGAGCAACATCGACAAACAGGCTCTGCGTGAAGCGGCGGAGAAGGCGGGCGGCGACAAATGGCAAGCAAAGAAAATAAGTGGTGATTTCTACGTAATCCGTAGTGGTAGCCATAAAAAACAGCTCGGCATCACTTCGTATCAGCCAATAGCAGAAATTGATCACAAGCCAGTCAGGGATTTCGTTGCTTCTGCCAACCCAGAAGCCGTGCTGGCGCTGCTGGATGAGTTGGAAGCCGCAGAGAAGCTCATCGCCGAACAGCGAACCGCTATAGAGAAGCTGGAGACCATGACAGACAACGCGCATGACGCTCTGAGTGCTGTTCTGGACAGTGGTGATGTAATGAATCTGCACGTAATTGACATGCTCAAGCGTGGCCTAAATAACCAATCTCAGCGCGCCGCCATGCTTAAAGGGAGTGATTGAGATGGCTAAGCTGACCAAAGAAGAAAAAGCCTGGGTTAAAAAACTCAACGCATTATTGGCTAATTGCCCCAGCAATCGCATAGCGTTCGCCACTATCGGTGATTGCGATGTGACGCTATTCGATGTCGCCCGGTACAACGATATTTGTGATGAGGTTGATACTAACGGTAGTGAATTCATTCCCGCAGCGGAACGGATTGGTGCGGCATTCCCGGAAGTATTGAGCTTCCCTAATCAAGTCGAAAGCACAGCAGGATGAGGGCTAACCCATGACCACATTCACCAAAGAGCAGTTAATACAGCACATTGCTCGCCATAGCGACCAGATTCAACGAGAGATAAAGGCAACCCCGAAAGGGGATAACAGTTACAACGAAAAGATTTTGGCTGTTAACGAAATCGCATTGGCGGCGCTAACGAAAACATGCGGTCACATCAATGTTGACTGTGATGATGGTGAAATGCGCTGCTTAGACTGCGGCAAAACGTGGGAGGTTTAATAATGCAATTCACCAAAGAGCAGCTAATAGCGCAGGCTGAGGGTAACATCACGATTATGCGCGGGTGCTTGGCGCACATAAGGGATGGGTTTGAGCGCAATGATATCGCGGCTGATTTGCGCCTGGCTGAAATCGCGCTGGCTGCCATGCAGCAGGAGCAGCTGTATCAGGTTCTTAACTCCGGTGGCTGGCGAGATGTGAAGGGGGATATTTTCGAGGCATTAAAAGCGGAGGGACTTAATACTCGCATCCTCTACACCGCCCCGCCAGTGCCGGTAATGCCTGATGAAATAACTTTTGAGAAAATCGCGGAAATTACAGCATCGCAGGGCTATGAATATTCAATAAACGAATGCATTTGTGCAGCCTCATGGTGGAACGCCTGCCGCGCGGCCATGCTTCAGGGTAAAGCCGAACATGTAAGTAATCGTGATGAGTTGAACTCTCCGGTGGTTCCGGATGGATGGATAAGCTGTAGCGAGAGGATGCCAGAAGAGGATGGAAATTATTGGGGATGGTGGAGTGAATGCAAGCGGCAGGGGCCTGTGTGGTTTACAAAGTCAGACTCTTACTCTTATTTCCAGAGCAGCGAAATAACCCACTGGATGCCACTGCCAGCAGCACCGAGACAGGAGGTGTAAAGCTATACTCATCTTTTACATTTCGTGCGCATCTTAACCAAATATTTGAGGGTATAATCCTGTCGTCAAATAAAAAAAAGGCGACAGGATTATGGTTAAGGTATTGGTTTATGGTGGTGGCCATAACGGCATTGTTCGTGAAGTTGAGTCCGCAAGTTCACCCGTAAGAATCACCCGTGGCGACTGGATTCGGGATCGCGATGCTCATCATGTAGGCGGGAAGGTAGATCCAGTGAACTACGATGAAGAGTTCTCTGTGCGTGAGTTTGAATATGCTGAAGGCCAGATTTATTTTATCGCCGAGCATGGCGTAACCATTCCAGATGAAGAGATCAGGAAGCGTATTGACGTGATGCGCAGCTTAAAGTCTCTGCCATGAGTGAATTCAATATTGCAGCCAAAAGCCAAGAGGAACGCGACAAGGTTAACGTTGACCTCTCAGCATCTGGAGCGATGCGCAAAGAACGCTGAAGTTTTATCATGAGAAGTCGATAACTCTACCGAAAGGTAGCTATCCGGTTTAATTAAAGAAAGGAAGAAGTAAAATGAGCAGACCTTCCAGATGCCCTGACTGTGGTTCAAGCAGCGTGTATAAAGAACGAATTAATGGTGCGCAGACAGGTGACTGGGTTTGTGCTGATTGTGGTAAGGAAGGGCAGTTAAATGGCGTTCCAATTGGAACTGTATTGCCCGAACATACACAGGGCGAAGAAAAAACTGAGTGAATTGATTTTCCATAATCAACCCGCCATAATTATGTAACCGGAGCCTGAACAACTCCGGTAATGCATCCGGCGCCAAGTGGGGACACTATGGCGCAAAGACATCTCAACAATCACCTGTCACTGACGTCACCCGGCGCCAGCGATTTCTTGTATCCAGCGCTTTATCTCTCCGGAGGTGAAGCGTGAACCTTCCTCAAGACGGTATCAAACTCCATCGCGGTAACTTCGCTGCCATCGGCCAGCAGATTCAGCCATTGCTAGATGATGGCCAGTGCTTCCGACTGGTGGTAAAGCCATGGCGCGAGAAGCGCAGCCTGTCGCAGAACTCGCTCAGCCACATGTGGTACGGCGAAATCAGCGAATACCTTATTGCCCGCGGAAAAGCATTCGCTACCCCTGAGTGGGCGAAAGATGCGATGAAACACACCTATCTCGGTTACGAAAGCAAAGACATGGTGGACGTCGTTACCGGAGAGGTCACCACCGTACAATCCCTCCGCCATACCTCCGATCTGGAAACAGGCGACATGTTCATTTTCCTGTGCAAAGTCGAAGCCTGGGCGATGAATATCGGCTGCCACCTCACCATTCCGCAGAGTTGCGAGTATCAGCTGCTGCGCGAAAAACAGGAGGCTTAATGGCTAACCTCATTAATCGCGTCATGAACGGTCACATCTACAAGGTCCCGGCACGCCGCCAACGCAAGCCGGAGCCAAACCCTTCAGATATCCCAACACTTCTCGGCTACACCGCCGGGCTCGTCGATAAGAAATGGCTGCGTCTCGCGGCACGGAGGAAACGTGGCTAAATTACCGCGCCGTAAGTGCAAGGTGTGCCGGGAATGGTTTCACCCGGCTTACAGCAATGTCGTCTGGTGCTGCCCGGAGCATGGCGCCATTTACGCGATTGAGTTACGCACCAAAGAGAAGGTGAAGGCAGCAGCCAAGCGTATCAAGGAGCAGAAAGAGGCCGAGAAGGCAGGCCGACAGCAGCGTGCTGCACGTCGCAATGAACTGAAGCCGATCCGTCACTGGGTGCAGATGACTCAACGCGCTTTCAATGACTGGCGGCGTGAGATGCTCCTGGCTGCCGGACATGGCTGCATCTCCTGCGGAACCAAGACTGCTTTTGCCTGGCATGCCGGGCATTACCGCACCACGGCCGCCGCGCCACAGCTTCGCTTTAACCCGGACAATATCTGGCTCCAGTGCTCCGCCTGCAACGTTCACAAATCCGGGAACATCGAGGCTTACCGCGCCGCCCTTGTCGAGCTTATCGGCGAAGAGCGCGTACTGACGCTGGAATCCAACAACGAAACCCACCGATACACCCGTGAAGAACTGGATGACATCCGTGCCAAGGCCAGGGCAGATCTTCGTGCATTGAAACAGCAGGAGGCAGCATGAAACCAGAACTTATTGAATCACTCCGTATGCACTGGCAACGCCTCCGCATTTACCGCCGTCCTGGTTCCGTAGTCACCGACTATCGGATCCTTCGTAACTTCGCCCGCATTTATCTCAAAGCAGGAGCCGCACAATGAACAATCAGCACCTCGAGTACGTACGTCAGCAGCTCATTGTGGCGACCGCAGATCTGAGCGGGGCGACGAAAGGGCAACTGGTAGCTTTCGCCGAGAACGCTCAATTCACCGCGACGGCGCGCAGCCGGGGGCGAAAGAAAATCACCGACCCGGTCACTGGCCGGAAAGTTAATCCTGACGGCCCGGCGATGAGCGGAAGCCAGTCACGGGCTAAAGGCTCATCCATCGCGCTGGTCAGCCCGGTAGAGTACGGCACCGCATCCTGGCGCCGCGCTGTACTTTCGCTGGAGGAGCAGCAGAAAGCGTGGCTCCTGTGGAACTACAGCGAGAATATCTGCTTTGAATACCAGGTAGCGATTACCCAATGGGCATGGGCAGAGTTCCGGGAGCAACTCGGCGCGAAGAAGGTCGCCGGCAAGACAATGGAGCGGCTGAAGAAACTTATCTGGCTGGCGGCCCAGGACGTGAACGCGGAGCTGGCCGGGAAGGATGTGTATCAACATCAGGACCTGGCAGCGCTGTGTGGCGTTAAACCGGACAACTGGTGCCATAACTACGCCGACTACTGGCGGGCAATGTGTGCCATCTTTAGGCGGCTTGATGGCGATTCTCTTCTTTGCACTGTGAGAACACGATCACAACAAAAGACGACTTTTTCGCAGCAGGGTATTGCAAAAGTCAATTAAATAGCATACATTTCATGTAAATCTGATATCGTCGCCATAGCTTCGTAGGTCGACAAAGAATTAAGAGCCTCGCCATCGTGCGGGGCTTTTTTATTTGAGCCGCTGTTTCATCAACGGCTCTCTGAATACATGAGTTAATTAACTCTCGCAACAGACACTGAAACCTCATATCCGAGAAGATATAAGGCTTGTTCCAGTGTCTCGACTTTGGATGCGTGACTAACGTCAAGCAGACGATCAATCTGCGGGCCTTTCTGGTTAAGCTTTCTTGCCAGATCTGCCTTGCGAGTCCCGGTGCTGATCATCGCATTGTGAAGCGCGGCTTTGAGGCATGTCAGAACGGGTAGGTGAAGAACAATCTCACCTTCCAGCGCTGTCGATGGCTCTGGAATTGGTATGCGTGAATCGATCAGATCGCCAATGAATGCTGTGATGCCGTCCCGCGCCTCCAGCTCGATGTCATCCTCTGTTAAAGCAACAGAGTGAAGATTGTTGAAATCACGATAAGCGATTTCGTATTGGCCCGTATCTTCATCGAAAGATACTGATGCAGGGTACTTAAACATAAATGCCTCTTTCCGGTTATGGTCTCAATGACCAGATTCAGTGTCGAAAAGGGTGGGGCCTAAAGCCCCAGATCCTTAATTATCGATTTTCTTGTTCCCTCTGGTATCTCCTTTGAGCCGTGGAAGGGGAAGATTGACATCCTTCCGTTGATTGTTGCTTTCCGGTGACTTCCGCCACCTCGGGCATTTTCAATCGTGACTCCTTGGGACTTTAACCAGCGAAGGAACTCGCTGTATTTCACTGAATCCTCCTGTTCGTTGATGATGGAATTATAATAACACACAAGATTCAAAACACAACAAAAATGTTGTGTTTGGTTCAATATATTTAGCGCCATCCATCCAGCAATCAATCTCACTCATAGATAACGTGCCTTGGCATGCGCTGGCGCTTTCCCAGAAAACACACAGCACCCGCAAACAACGCGAGGTGAAGAGCATGTATCGAATGGAAAAACTAACCACTGGTGCAGCCTATGGCGCTTCTGCCGGTAGCATCCTTAACGGCATGCTTAACGCCTACAGTCCTGAGCAGTGGAACGCCATTGGCGTACTCGTAGGTATTGTCATTGCCGTGCTGACATACCTGACCAATCTCTACTTCAAGATCCGCGAAGATAATCGCCGCAACCGGAGCCACCATGAACCCGACACTCAGGAATAAACTGGTGAGCGCGATTGTCGGTGGCTCAGGTGCAATTACCATCGCCGCCGTAATGCTGGGCAACGCTGATGGTCTGGAAGGCCGCCGGTACTACCCGTATCAGGATGTGGTGGGTGTGTGGACAGTGTGCGATGGCCATACCGGGAGCGATATCCGCCGTGGTCACCGCTATACCGACAAAGAATGCGACAGTCTGCTGAATGCAGATCTGCAAAAGGTGGCAAACGCCATCGACCCACTGATCAAGGTTCGTATCCCTGAGCCTACCCGCGCCGCGATTTACTCCTTCACTTACAACGTTGGCTCTGGTGCTTTCGCCAGCTCAACGCTGCTGAAGAAGCTGAATTCAGGTGATGTGCCTGGTGCCTGCAAAGAATTACAGCGCTGGACGTATGCTGGTGGAAAACAGTGGAAGGGGTTGATTACCCGGCGCGAGATTGAACGTGAAGTCTGCGAGTGGGGCCAGAAATGAGCCGCGTAACAGCAATTCTATGTGCTGTCGTTATCTGCCTTCTGGTTTCCATGGCCTGGGCGATTAACCACTACCGCAACAACTCCATCACCTACAAAGACCAGCGCGATAAAGCCACTGAGCAGCTCAGCCTCGCGAAAGCCACCATCAAAGACATGCAGACCCGCCAGCGTGATGTCGCTGATCTGGATGCCAAATACACGAAGGAACTTGCAGATGCGAATGCTGAGAATGCTGCTCTGCAGCGCAAGCTTGATAATGGTGGTCGGGTGCTCGTCAAAGGCCGATGTTCAGTGCCTGCCGCAACCGAAACCGCCAGCGCCTCCGGCATGGGCCATGATGCCACCATCGAGCTCTCTGACGTTGCTGGACGAAACGTTCTCAGTATCCGATCCGGAATCATCAGTGATCAGACGGCATTAAGAACGTTGCAGGAGTACATCATTACTCAGTGCTTAAAGTGACGCTTGCAATATTCGAACACTGATTTTGCAATAAACACAATTAATGCCCATATTAAATTTACTGTAATTGAAATGAGCATCTGCTCAAGCATAAAGCCTCCTTGATTATTTTGTTAGCTACAGGGGTGCACATTCATCACCCCGTTCCTGCTCACTAACCCTTAGTGAAGCTAATAGATATTCATTACAGGCATCTCAAAATACTTCCACGCGCTTCGCACGCGCATATAACCAACGTCGAACCGAACCCTTTGAAATGAGCCTTTGAGGAAGTCAGTTAGCGCTGGCGAGCCTCGACGGGCTGATTTCCTGTGCGGCAAAGGTTCATCTCAAAGAAAGGTACACGCTATGAATAATCCGTCAGTTATTCCGGCCTTCGACTTCCGCGAAATGGTGCAGGCCAAAAATGGAGGAGTCGTTACCACTTCCAGAAAAGTTGCTGAGTATTTCGGCAAGCGACACGGCGATGTGCTCAGAAAAATCGAGCAGGTTAAGGCCGATTGCTCGAGTGAGTTTAGTCAACGCAATTTTGCGTCGGCTAATTATATTGATGAGCAGGGTAAGGTTCGCCCGATGTACAGCCTGACAAAAGATGGTTGGATCATGGTTGTGATGGGGTTCACCGGGAGAGCTGCTGCAGCAATCAAAGAGAGCTATATCTCAGCATTCAACTGGATGGCCGAACAACTTAGCAGACGCATGGCGATGGGCGAAGAAATGCAGCACCGCTATGCTATTAAAGAAACGCGCTCAAAGCTGAAAGGCACAATTGGAAGTCGCTTGATGAACGAGCGGAAGAAGGAGAAGCGCGTTCTTGAGATCGAGCATGAGCACATCATGCAGGTAACACAGCCGGAATTACTTATTGGCTGATCGCGGCATTACAGAAGCTCTTCACTGAGGGGCTTCGATAATGTTTAACCGCTGGCGCGGATAAAACCGAAATAACCGCTGTAGCGGATAAAGAGGGTATCGATGTCAGTAACCTACCGAATCACCATTACCAAAAAATCCAAAGAGTCCTTCACTGGTGTGATGAATCGTAGCCAGCCTGAAATAATCAATGGGTTTGTTGCGCTCGCTGATGAGTCTGGTAAGTGGCGCTACTTCAGCCCGGACAGCATCGAAGATTTTCTATTTGAGCCGGTAGTCGAGAAGCCAGCAGAAGATAAGACGGAGTAACCCATGGTTAACGATGACGAGCGCAGGCCATACCCGCCAGTTAACTTCATCGCCTCCGACAATTGGCAGCCTTACACCAGGCTGATTCCCGCCAATGAGGTGCATGAGTGGATAAACCGACAAATCCTCAGCGATACCGGAAGCATCCATAACCCAGACCACGAGCACCTTTTAGAGGCGGATCTCTGCTTCATGTGGGCGTCTGACTCATTCGCGAAGAGAGGGCGTTACGTTCTCGGTCAGGCCGAGCAGGTAATGCTCCGCGCCAGTGGGTGGCAGAAGGCAAGAATGGAGCAGCAGATGCATGAATGGTTCGGGCGCATACCGAAGTTCATCATCACTCTAGCCGCTGATTACTGCTCGCAATGCAGCGACCTCGAGTTCTGCGCACTGGTAGAGCATGAGCTTTACCACATCTCCCAGGCCACCGATGATTTCGGCGCGCCTAAGTTCAACAAAGAGACCGGGCAGCCAGTGCTTACACTGCGCGGCCACGATGTCGAAGAATTCACTGGTGTCGTACGTCGATACGGTGCCAGCAAAGAAGTACAGGATCTCGTTGATGCGGCAAACAATCCGGCGGAGGTTGCTCATATCGATGTTGCCAGGGCGTGCGGGACTTGCATGCTGAGGCTGGCTTAAATTTGGAATGATTTGGAAGGATGGTGATTCATGGCTGCACTAAAACCAGAGGTGAAAGCCGCCATCGTTCAAATGCTTGCGTGCTATGACACTCTGTCAATTGTGGTCGACGCCATCCAAAAAGATTACGGGATAAAAGTCACTCCGCAGCAAGTCGAATCGCACGACCCTACGAAGGTCAGCGGCAAAGGTCTGGCTAAAAAATGGGTCGACCTTTTCAATGCCACCCGTGGTCGCTTCCTCAACGAGATATCCGACATCCCGATCGCCAATAAAGCCTATCGTCTGCGCGTCCTGCAGCGAATGTCTACGAATGCCGAGAATATGAAAAACATAGGCATGACCGCGCAGTTGCTGGAGCAGGCGGCGAAAGAGGTAGGTGAAGCGTACAGCAACAAACAGAAGGTCGAGCACACCAGCCCGGACGGCAGCATGTCACCGAGACCGACGACAATTCGCCTGGTAGGAGTTGACCCAGCAAATGGAAAGCCAAGTTGACCTCCAGATACCGGCTAAGTTAGTCCCTGTATTCGCGACAGAAGGCATCCGATATCGTGGTGCTCACGGTGGGCGAGGTTCCGCAAAGACGCGTACTTTCGCACTAATGACCGCCGTCAAAGCGTACCAGGCGGCAGAGGCTAATATCAGCGGCGTGATCCTCTGTGCCCGCGAATACATGAACTCGCTTGAAGAGTCCTCCATGGAGGAGGTAAAGCAGGCTATTCGCTCTGTCCCGTGGCTTGATGATTACTTCGACATTGGCGAGAAATACATCAGGACAAAGAACCGAAGGGTAAGTTATGTATTTTGTGGCCTTCGCCACAACCTCGACAGCATCAAATCCAAAGCGCGAATACTTGTAGCCTGGGTTGATGAAGCAGAATCGGTATCTGCCACTGCGTGGAAAAAGCTTCGCCCGACGGTTCGAGAAGAAGGATCAGAAATTTGGGTCACGTGGAACCCGGAGAAGGACGGCAGCGCTACCGATAAGCTTTTCAGAAAGAACCCGCCAAAAAGCTCGATGATTGTCGAGATGAATTATGTAGACAATCCATGGTTCCCTGCAGTTCTTGAGGAGGAAAGACAGGAAGACCTGGCAAACCTCGATTACGCCGACTATGCGTGGATCTGGGAAGGCGCTTACCTCGAAAACTCCGACAAGCAGGTACTTGCGAACAAATACGTCGTGCAGAGCTTCGAAGACGATCTCTGGCAGAAATCAGAACGCTTGCTGTTCGGTGCTGATTTCGGATTCGCGAAGGATCCAAGCACGCTTATCCGCATGTTCATTCTGGATAACAACCTCTACATCGAATACGAGGCCTACGGTAATGGCGTAGAGCTCGACGACATGTGGAAGTTCTACGCAGGGAAAACCGATGCCACGCCGAAGCAACTTGTCGACTGGAAGGTTACCGACGAGGCTAAATTCCCCGGCATCCCTGAAGCGCGTAAATGGCCTATCAAAGCCGACAACTCTCGACCTGAAACCATCAGCCATATCAAGGGGCAGGGCTTCAATATTTCTTCCGCCCAAAAGTGGCAAGGTAGCGTTGAGGACGGCATAACCTGCCTGCGTGGGTTTAAGAAGATCATCATCCATCCTCGCTGCAAAGAAACAGCGAAAGAGGCGCGGCTTTACTCGTACAAAACAGACCGTATCACTGGCGAAGTCCTACCGGTTATTGAAGACAAAAATAACCACTGCTGGGATGGAGTCCGCTACGGTCTGGACGGGTACATCAAGCACAAAGCGCAAGTCGGCGCAGTATTCTTCTAAGGAGCATCGCCAGTGAGCGAACAAGATAACGGCCTTCAACTGGCTGTGAACAACCTCGCCACTGAAATGAGGCGAAATAACTACCTGCAGACGCTAGGGCTGTCCGGCAATACAAAGCGCCCGACGCTTTATCAGGAATTCGGCTATCCGCGCACAATCACATTCTACGACTTCTACAACATGTACCGCCGCAACGCCGCCGGCTTCGCTGTGGTGCATCGCCTGCTTGATGGATGCTGGCAGGACTACCCGGTAATCGTGGATGGTGGCGAGGCGAATGAGTCTGAAGAGACGAATCCCTGGGAAAAGAAAGTCACCAAGTTCATGAAGAAGTGGTGGGCGAAGGTGAAAGACGCCGACCGCCGAAATATGGTGGGTCGCTATTCAGCGTTGCTTCTTCAGGTGAAGGATAATCGAGACTGGGACCAGGAAGTCGACACTGCTTTAGTTAAGCGTCTCGGCGAGTCAGCGCTGGTAAAACTTATCCCGGTGTGGGAGCCGCAGTTAACCGTCGCCGAATGGGATAACGATCGTCAGTCTGAAACGTTCGGCCAGCCGAAGATGTTCAACTTCAATGAGCAGCCGGTTGGCGATGAGCAATTTGTCGGTCCGATGCGCGGCGAACCGGTACACCCGAGCCGCGTGATTCTGTTCTGCGAGGGATCTGAGGACGATAACGTCCTTTCCGGAATCCCGCTACTTGAGGCTGGCTACAACAAAGGCCTCGACCTTGAGAAGGTATCCGGCGGTGGTGCTGAGGGCTTCCTGAAGAACGCCAGTCGTCAGATTGCGGTTGAGTTCAGCAAAGAGACCGACATGAACACGCTTGCAGACCAGGCCAAGAAGGCTGGTTATGCCGATCTCGGCGAGGCGATGGGCGATAAGGTCAACAAGCTGAATCGCGGTACCGACGCTGCAGCCGTCATGCAGGCTGGGCAAATGCACGTTCTGAGCGTGACACCCGGCGACCCTGCGCCAACCTGGACAGTTACGGCGAACGAGTTGGCAGCTTCTGTGCAAATCCCGTTCACCATCCTGTTCGGTCAGCAGACCGGGCGACTGGCGAGCGACGAGGATAAAACGGACTGGGCTATCCGACGAAACACGCGCCGCAATGGATTCCTGACAGACCGCATTGCCGCGCTGCTTGAGCGCTTCTGGACGCTTGGCATCATTGACCCACCGACCAAAGGCGAGGTCACTATTTCGTGGAGCGACCTGCTGGCGCCAGGCGAGAAAGAGAAAATCGAGAACGCCTCTAAGCTTGCCGACATCGTGCAGAAAACCACACCTTACTATGGTGGAGACGCCCCGTTTACCGCAAATGAGTTGCGCGAGATTGTTGGGCTTGACCCGCTGCCGGAGCCAAAAGAACCGCCGAACCCGGACGATAAGGTGACTACAGATGATCCACTGGCCGATGACACAAGAACAGACGGCAAAGGTGGGCCTGCCGATAGTTCCGCGCAGCAAGGTTGACCCGACGCGCTCAGCGAAGCAGGTCACCGCGATGTTCCGGGATATCGAGGATCGGTATCTCGGGATAAAGCGAGCGCTTAAGGCCCTGTTCGACCAGCGCATGACCGGGCGAGAGCGTGAGGTAAACAGCCATAACTGGCACTTCCTTTGCCACGACAACGGCGCGGATATGCGGCTATACCAGGTCAACGCCGGCAAGTTCATCTACGACATGTCGGTGCAGGAACTGGCTGACCTGCTCGAGACGGTGCAGTCGATTCTCGACGATTACCTGCTGGATGGTGGCGAGCAAAACCTCTGGGCGATGGATTACGTCGTTGCAGAGGCGCAGCGCGGCACGCTGGAGGCGTTTAACAACCTGTCGCAGCAGTCGCAGGTGTACGCCAGCCAGACTTCGTTGCAGCAGCTTTTAAACAGTCCTGGGTATCTGAATCAGATAGCGGCGGCCAGGCTGACGACATTTAGTGACTGGAAGGTTATCAGCGAAACCGCCCGCGGCGATCTGACCAACATCATCACTGATGCAGTGGCGCGCGGCGTTAATCCTCGCGAGACGGCCAGCGTCATTAGCAAGCGCCTCGATGTGTCGATGTCGAAGGCAAAGACCATCGCTCAGACTGAGCAGGTCGGCGCACTGCGCCAGGCACAGTGGAACGAAACTGACTGGGCAGCCGACAGACTTGGGCTGAACACCAGCCTGCTGTGGCTGTCTGCGCTCAAGCCAACGACGCGCACCTGGCATGCCAGCCGTCACGGCAAGGTCTACAACACCGAAGAGGTGAGGGACTTCTACGCCGAGAACGGAAACCGGTACAACTGCTACTGCAGCCAGATACCGGTGCTTCTCAACGACGACGGCAGCATTTTCAACGAAGGGCTGGCGGATAAGTTGGCGAAAGAGCGTAAACAATGGAGCACATCTGCCGATAATAAATCCTGACCATAAAAGGAGGATGTGTGACTAGTATTCTTATCATTTGGGACTTGGGCGATTGCGAAATATATAATACGATCAACCCTGCGGCATTAACTTTGCAGCTAACTCATAAACTGACGCAAGAGGTGGGTGAGTTTGCTGTCGAGCAGATTAGTATTGTAAATAGAACTAAATCACTGACAGAGAATTACAACGTTGTTATCGACACCTCACTTACTAGGATTAATAACAAACAAGTTGTTACAGAGATAATCAATTCAGGGCTACCACCGATTTAAAATAAACCTAAAAAATACAACCTCGCCACCTCGCGGGGTTTTTTATTGCCTGAAATCCACCAATGAGGACGCAACGTGAAGCTATCCAGCATCCACGTTAAATCCCTCGCCATCAACGCCTCCAACATCTCAACGACAACCATCAACGGTCAGGAACACTACGTCATTCGTGGTGCGGTCCCGATCGTTGATGACATCGTGATGAATGGCGGCCTGTACCCGGCGGAGGAGATTAACAACAGCTACCAGACGATGGAGCGCAAGTTAATGCCGATCGGCCACCCGATGGTGAACGGCAAATACGTCAGCGCCAACGACCCGCAGGCGGTCAATGACTACTACGCCGGAGCGTGGGCTCAGAACGTCAGCAAGGCCGGAGATAAGACGGTTAATGACGTCTATGTCAACAAGGCTGTTGCTGAGACCAAGCCTGATGGAAAGCGCCTAATAGCCAGACTCGACGAGATGATTGCTGGGACAAATTCCGATCCGATTCATTTGTCTACGGGACTACTGCTGAACAAAGAGCAGAAATCTGGCGAGTCGAAAGGGAAGAAATACTCCTGGGTCGCTCACAACATGCAGTTCGACCATATTGCGATCCTGCTCGACGAGCCCGGGGCCGGAACGCCGGATGAAGGTGTCGGCATGTTCGTTAACGCTGACGGGCAAGAGGCTGACATTGAGTCGACGAGTCTCATCGATGCCGCCAACAGCATGAAGGACGGCCTGCTGAACAAAGTGAAGTTCTTCTTCACCCACAACTCAGACGCCTCATTCGACGAAATCTACCAGATGCTGCGTGAGGCTATCCGCGCGCCATCCGGCAGTGATGTCTATCGCTACGTCGTGACCGTCTGGCCAGACAAATTCATCTACGAAGAGGGTAACGAACTCTTCCAGCAAAAATATCTCATCGATGACAGCGAAGTGACGCTGGTCGGCGAGCCTGTAGAAGTCGTGCGCAAACCAACTGAGTACGAAGTCAAAACCAACGGAGAAATAAACCCGATGAAAGAGAAGATGATCGCCGCGCTCAATACCGCAGGCGTTAAAACCGAGGGGCTGACCGACGATCAGGTCTGGGATGCCTATAACCAGCAGATGCAGAAGAAAGAAGGCGGTGGCGACCCGGGCCAGGCTCAGATTAATTCTGATGCGATTACTGCGGCAGTAAATCTTGCATTGAAACCTCTGACCGATGAAATCAGCACGCTGAAATCACAGCTGCAGGCAAACGCCGAGAACGACCTGAAAGCCAAGCGTGAAGCGGTTAAAGCGAAATTCTCGTTTATGACCGAGGCGGCGATCAACTCGCTCTCCGGTGATGCGTTGAATGACATGTACTCACAGTGCCAGACCAGTACTGGTCTCTACCCTGCATTCCAGGGTAACGGCGCCGAAAGCGAAATCCTTACCATGGAGGCACCTGAATAATGGCCCTCGCACCTCGTTTCCATACCGTAATCGCGGGCTCGGCCCGTAAGAATGACCCTCAGGTCATCGAAGCTATCATGGCAGCCGCAGTTAAACCTGGATCACTGGTAATGCTGGATAGCGTAGGAAAACTGGCTGTTCATGCAACCGCTGGTGGCGCTGGCGTCGCGCTGGCTCTGCAACATAACTACATCGGCGGTGGCGATATCCGTGAAGCCGTGCCCGCTGGTGATACCGGCGCAGCCATCATGTGCGAAGACGCTGTTGATTACCACATGCTGGTGAAAGCTGGAGAAGTGCTGCTGGAAAACGAAGGTCTGGTTTCTGCCGGTGACGGCACTCTGGCTAAGTCAACCACTCCAGCAACTGACCAGGTCCTCTTCTATTCACGCGAGAAAATCACCGTTGGCGCTGAAGCTCAGCTCGTGAAAGTTCGCAAATCAGGGAAAGCAACCGCATGAGCATGATCGTATTCAACAAAAAACTGATCACCGAGCACAACCAGGTGAAGCAGGCGTGGAATCAGCTGCTGATGCAGCGTGAATCCTTCAACGTAAACCAAAACACTATCTCCGCACAGTACAGTGGTGCGCTGGAAGCTAACCAGGCCGCGCTTATCTCCAAAGACTACTGGCGTGAAGTGGACAACATCACCACCCGAGTCTTCCGTAATGACGAGGGCAACGGCCTGTTGGATGATCTGCTCGGTCTCGGTACACCGATCTCCATCGGTAAAACTGCGGCGCTTTACCGCGTTTCCAGTGACGCTGGCAAGGTTCATCGCTCACTGACTGGCCACGTTCCGGAAGAGCTGGATAAAGTCATCTACGACGAAGCTGGTGACCCAATCCCGATCTTCAACACTGGCTACGGCCGTGAATGGCGTGAATGGAACGGGATGCAGTCCGAAAACCTCGATGCAATGGCCGATGACCAGGAAGCGCATGTTGCTGCAATTCGCGCAGATATGGCCGACTACATGCTTTCCGGTGACGTGAAAGTGAAGGTTAAGGGCTATGTCGGTGCAGGTATCACCAACCATGCTAACACCAACCAGGTAGACCTGAGCGCATCTGGTCTTAATGTGGACCTGACGACTGCGACCCCTGACCAGTGTATTACCTTCTTCACCGGCCCGTTCGCTAAGCTGCTGGACGATAACTACGTGCAGGAGAAGGTGAAGGTGTGGGTGTCTCCCGACATCATGCGCAACCTGAACAAGCCGTATTCTAATGCCGCCGGTTTCAAGGAAGGCACTGTGCTGGAATACATCCTGCGTTACGGTCGCATCGAGTCTATCAACCAGACCTTCAAGTTGACAGGTAACCACTTCGTCGCTTACGTGCGCAACTCGCAGTACATCAAAACGCGTATTGCGGCGCCGGTGGGCTCGTTCATGATCCCGCGTCAGAACCCGTTCGACAACTACAACACTCTGGTATGGAGTGCTGTAGGTCTGCAGATTAAGCGCGACTTCAACGGTCGTTCTAAAGTGTTCAACGCACAGGGTTAAGGGGCTTCGACCCCTTTTCTTCGGGAGAGAGCATGAAACAGTTAAAAGTCGAAAAGCGTGGCTGCTGGGGAACGATTGACGGTGTATTCCAGGAGCTTCCTGTTGGCCATCAGTTTGCTGCTGCTGATGTTCCACCAGCGTTTGTTGGTCGAGTATCAGTTATCGGTGATGTCGGCGATCAGGAGCTTGAAATTCCGTCGCAAGGCGATAATCCTGCGGAGCAGCCGGAGCAGCCGGAGCAGCCGGAGCAGCCGGAGCAGCCGGAGCAGCCGGAGCAGCCGGAGCAGCCGGAGCAGCCGGAGCAGCCGGAGCAGCCGGATACAACCACTAAATCGAAGAAGGCGAAATAACCATGGCTGACCCAATCACGGCGGCAGACGTGCAGGCGTTCCTCGGTGAATTGGGTTACTCCATCCCGGGCGCGCTGCTGGAGCCGATCCTCTGCGTGGTGAACAAAATCATCCCCTGCCTCGACGGGGCCGGGTATGACGAGTGCACCGCGAAGCTGATCCTGATGTACGCCGCCGCGCTTATGGCTACGTCTTCCGGTGCGCGCCGCATCAAATCACAGGGTGCGCCATCTGGCGCGTCCCGTTCATTCGATTATGGTGCCGACAGCATTACCTGGCTGCGTGACTCACTGGCGAAACTCGATACCAGTGGTTGCACCAGTGAGTTGCCAATCAGCGCTGGCAATAGCGTCGGTCTGTTTCTCGTTGTTGGGGGCTGTTGATGACGTGGACATCCGTAAGTGTACGGCTTCCTCGCTCGTTCACCCGCGTATGGGTAATGACCGACACCGGGCGGGAGACTACTGGTCACGTCAAATCAGACGGTGAGTGGTTCATTAACTGCGAGCGCATCCGGGCGACTGGCGCGAAGGTGCTGCGCTGGAAGGAGGGCTGATGTCATCTGTAGCTAACTGGAGCTATACCGCCACGGCGACTATCTGGCGCAAGTTGGAAGGCAATGACGAATACGGCGACCCACTGGGCTATGACGAGCCAGCGCAAATCCTCTGTGATTACGAGGGCGGGCTAAGCAAGAAGTTAGCCAGTTTGGGCGCTGAAATCGTCGTGAAGAACACCGTCTGGACCGAGTTCGCGCTGGCGGCTGCCGGTGATTATCTGCTTATTGGTGCGTCGACCGAACCAGACCCGGTTGTAGCCGGTGCCGACGAGGTGCGACAGGTTATCCGCTATGCCGACACGTTCGAGCGCCTGGCGGATGATTACGCCATCCTGACTGGAGTGTAACCATGGGCATAAAAGTGAAAGGCATCAGCAAGGCGAAGAAGCACCTGAACGATGTCATCAACGACGTCAAGGGGCGCAAGGTAATCCGTGCGCTGCAGTCGGCTATGATTCTCATAGGTGCCCGGGCTGCCTACTACACTCCGATCGACACCTCAACGCTGATTAACAGCCAGTTTCGGGAAATTGACGCTGGCGGGGTGTTCATTACCGGACGCATTGGTTATTCGGCCAATTATGCCGCGTATGTGCATGAGGCGTCAGGCAAGTTGAAAGGCCAGCCGCGTGCTCACTTCGGCGTCACCAGTAATCGGTCTGAATTTGGTCCGCAGAAACCGAAAGAGTTCGGCGGCGGGACCGGAAAGGGCAACTACTGGGATCCGCATGGTGAGCCGCAATTCCTGACAAAAGGTGCAAATGACGAGCGCGATAACGTTGATGCGGTGATGCGCAAGGAGCTTTCGCTATGACACCCATGATGCATGAGCGGGTGCGAAAAATGTTCGGCGACGCCGGGCTAACGACCGGTTTCACGGTGCAGCAGCTGATGTACGACGACCCGGACGACCTGTCGAAGGCGATCATGGTATTCAGGCCAAATGGCGGGTCGAATATTCGAACTGACCTCGGCTCTGAGTATCACGTCCTGGTCGACGTCGTAGGCGCAAAAGATAAGCGCAAAGACGCACTCAATGCCGTGCAGCGCATCGTCGATTACGTCCAGGCCAACCCCATGGCTGACGAGTGTGTCGGCTACATCCAGAACATGGGCGCAATCCCCGCGCCGGTGCTCACAGAAGAAGGGCGAATAGTCTTCCGACTTCAGTTCGCCTGCACTTACGGCGAATAGCCATCCCAACCAAATAACCCTCTTCGGCGGGTTTTCTTTTTTACACATCAAAGAGGAAGTTTCTCATGGGGAATTGCCCAAGCTCTAATGAGCGTCTATTCGGCGGTGCAGTCGTGCTGGAAGTTGCCGATGGCTGCCCGGACGCAAAGCCGCAGGAAGCAGACTGGAAATCTCTGGCGGCTGGCACGAACAAAGGCTTCGACTTCAATCCGAACACGGTTACTTCAGATGCAGATGACGGCGGCGGCTATGTCGAAACCATCATTACCAACAGTGACTTAACTTTCAGTTTTGATGGTGAGGTCCGCAAGAAGGACAAGTTGGATCAGTACGGTGTCGGCAAGTTCATTAAGTATTTCTCTGGCGAGCTTGCTGCAAAGCGTCAGACTGGTATTTGGGTTCGAATGGAATATGGCCCAGTCGAATTTATCGGCTACATGAACATCACTGCGCTGAGCTCTGACGGCGGTACCAACGACATCGTCACGTTCTCTACCGAGTTCAAAGTCGGTGATGCCAGCACCATTGAGGTGAACGAGATCAGCGAAGTCGCAGTGACTGGCGTAACGGTAACACCGACGACCAGCACCGGCACGGCAGGCGGTACCAGCACCTTCACCGTGAATATCGCACCGGCTGGAGCTACCAACAAAGGCTTCACTGTAGCGACTACAGACGCGACCAAAGCAACAGCTGCTGCGTCTGGAAACACCGTTACCGTTACTCGTGTTGCCACCGGCAGCGCGCAGATCATCATCAACACCGAAGACGGCAACTTTGTGGCCGTACATACGGTGACCGTTACTTAACGGATATTCCAAAGGGCGGCGTGCTGCCCTTGATAATGGCCGTTTAATGGAAGGCCTATGACTGCTTTAACCGATATTGGCGAACTATCTGTCAGTGACAGCCGCGAAGGCGGGAAAGACTATCTACTTAGGCCTTCATTCGAGGCTATGACGCGAATCGGCACCCCGGAAGAGATTGTGCAGACGTACGCCACAATCCACGGTAATGATGTCTCTAAGCTCATTGAGGTGTGTTCTGTCACGCTTGGGCGCTTTCCTGAGTGGTTATCGCCTTCATTCAACCGCGCTGCTGAGAAGTTGTTATCAACCTGCATGCTGGTACTACAGGCATGTTGCGAGGACGACCTGACACCAATGATAGGTGAATGGAAGGGGTGGCGGCATTGCGTCGTCTACCGACCAGGACAAATGCCGAAGAACGACATCATCGTGCTGGCGCAGCACCTCATGCAGCACGGTGTCGTCGGGAAGGCCAAGGTTCGCCAGTTGCAGCGTCACGAAACAAGCGAACGCACTACTGAGTTTAAAGCCTTCGACTACATTAGCGCGGCGCGAAGCCACTTCGGCATGAATCGCGCCGAAGCCTCTCAGTTAACAATGACCGAATTTCAGTTGCTGCTGGCGGCAAAATACCCGGACCAGAAAGGCTTCACTCGCGAAGAGTACGACAGTATCGCCGACGAGTACCTGGCTAAACAGGCCGCACGCAGGGCAAAAGCAATAACCGGAGAATGACATGGCAGGTGAGAAGAACGCCGGCAGCATCGTTTATGAAATCAGCGCCGATGTCGAGCCGCTGCTTCAGGGCGGGAAACAGGCCATTGATGCTCTGGATAAACTGGACGCTGCAGCCCAACAGTCCGGCAAGGGAATGGACAACCTCGACCAGAGTACGTCGCAAACCGGCTCTGCGTTTACGGAACTGGCCGGTTATGCCAATTCCATGGATAACCAGCTGCGCAAGCTTAATACCAGCGTTACTGGAATCGCACGTGCGATGGAAGAGGCTCGCAGCGGCACAGGCGGCGCAAATAGTGAGTTCACACGAGCTGAATCAATTATTGAGTCACTTGGTAACCAACTGGCAATACTGGACGAGGCTCAGGATAACGGGGCCCGAAGTGCTGCAATATTGGCGGCTCAGTTGCGTGCTGGTTCGAAGGCTACCGACGAAGAGAAGCAGAAGATCGGAGAGCTTACCGGTCGCCTGTATGACATGAAAACTAGTGTTGAAAATGGAGCAAAAGGAACTGGCAGTTGGAAATCCAGCATGCAACAAGCCGGTTATCAGGTTCAGGACTTTATCGTGCAGGTCCAGGGTGGACAGTCGGCGCTAGTGGCTTTTTCTCAGCAGGGATCGCAACTGGCTGGAGCATTTGGTCCCGGTGGCGCAATTGTAGGCGCATTCATCGCGCTGGGGTCTGTATTGGCTGGTGTGCTGATCACCTCGCTCAACGGCGGCAAAAACGCCATGGATGCGCTGAAAGACGCTGCAGAGGCAATGGATAAGGTCGTCAACGTCTCTATCAATGGCGTAGCCGCACTGTCAGACAAATATGCCTTTCTCGCAAAAACCAATGCTGAAGTTGCTACGCTGATGCGTAACCAGGCGTTGCTGGAGTATAACCAGGCGATTGCTAAGATTCCAAAAGCCATTAGCGATGCATCGAATTCATTCATTTCTTTTGGCGATAAAGCGTTATCTGCATTCTCTGGAGGTTATGCTTCAGTTCAGGGGTTCAATGACCGCCTTGCAGCACTTGATATCACAACAAGTAACTACTCAGAAGCGCTGAAGCAAATAAGCTCTGCTGGTATGGAATGGAACGCTACAGGAATGAGCATTGCCAACACAGTTGGCGCGTTAGCCTCTAAATTTGGCATTAGCGATCAGGCTGCTTTTGAGTTATCGAAGCAATTGTCTGACCTCAGCAAAAACCCTTCACCGCAGGCTTTACAGGATCTGGCGCTTAAATTGCAGAACCTTAAGCCAGCATCAAATGATGGACAGGCAGCAATAAACGCATTGCTTGGTCCTATCATTGAGCTCGCCAGAGAGGCTGCAAACGCTTCATTCAATGTCGATAGCCTTAAACGTTCGACCGATAATCTTACTGCTGGGCAGAAGAACCTCATCAAGCAGTCAGAGCGTAGCCTGGCGCTATCGAAATTGCAGGGTGAGGCACGCGCACGGCTGCAGGCACAATACGCTGCCGAAGATGCCGGGTTTGCGAAGGATGACCCGCACGCCAAGCAGATGGAAGATGACGCTGCGGCTACGTACAAAAATACGCAGGCGCAGAAAACGCTTCAATCAGAGCAGAAAAAAGGTGCTTCACAGGCTGACTCCATTGCTCAGAAGCTGACGAACCTGAAGCAACAATCAGAGCTTGCCGCAGACTCAACTAACAAGCTGAGCCGTGAGCAGGCGATTCTGAATGCTCAGCAGTCTCTAGGAAAAGGGGCCACAAAAGAGCAGATCGCGCTGGCTGGTCAATACGCTGCAGCAAAATGGGACACTGCCAACGCCATAAAGGCGCAGGCAGCAGCGGAGAAACTTCTTCCTGAGGCGCGTGAAAACGCCAGTTACAAGCAGGATGTTGAAGATCTGGATACAGCACTGGCTGCGAAGAAAATCAGCCAGGAGCAGTACAATCAGACAGCTGAGCGACTGGAAGCAACCCACCAGGCAAATCTGGCAAAAATCCGCTCACAGCAAGCCGTTACACCACAGCAGGATGCGGTTGGTGCTGTAGATCCTGTGCAGCAACTGGCAAACGAAAATGCCAGGAAGCTTGCGCTCATCAATGCATTTGAACAGCAAGGCCTGATTGTACACCAGGATGCGTTAGCACTACGCAAAGCCGCTGATGCTGAGTACGACCAGCAGCGCACTGCGGCCATGTGGGAGCTCTGGAAAAACCAGAATCTTGGGAACCAGGTGCTTGCAAATGGTTTTGATTCGCTTGCTGGTAACGCATCCAACGCGTTTACCGGAATCGTAACCGGGAGCATGTCTGCGCAGGAGGCCATGTATTCTCTTGCCAGTAATGCGCTTAACAGTCTGATCAACGGATTTGTTCAGATGGGCGTTGAGTGGGTTAAATCTGCCATTACCGGTAGCGCAGCTCAGGTTGCTGCTACTACCGCTACGACATCTGCAGCGGTAGCAGGGACAGCGACAACCACGGCAGCCAGCGTATCATCTGCTGCTGCAACAACGGCTGCATGGACACCGGCGGCCATCGTCGCGTCTATCGGCTCGTTTGGTGGGGCGGCGGCCATCGGTATCGGTGCGGTCATAGCTGCAATGGCAATGGCTGGTGGAATCGCTGGTAAGCGAAAAAACGGTGGTCCCGTTTCATCAGGTTCGATGTACCAGGTAGGTGAGGGCGGAATGCCTGAAATTTACCAGGCATCGAATGGTAGCCAGTACATGATCCCAGGTGACAACGGGAAGGTCATCAGCAACAAAGACCTTAACAGTGGTTCTACAGGAGGCGGTGTGGTTGTGAATATCAATAACTACACCGGTGCCACAGTTGATGCCCAGGCAACGCCTGATGGAAAAGGTGGATGGTCTGTCGATGCGTTTATCTATGACATGGATAATGGCGGTCTCGCAAGTCAGGCAATACAGAGAAACTTCACCGCGCCACGAAAGGCAAGGAGCTAATAATGGCTATCCCATACCCTGACTGGCTCCCGCTGGCGCAAAAAGGAAAAACACCGGCCACCGATACCGGCTTTCGGACCGACCAACCGACGGTCGGCGCGCCGATATTCCAGAAACTTACCGACGACCTGAAAACAACGTTCTCACTGACGTGGATATTCACGCGTGACCAACACCGGGCCTTCATGCAATGGGTGCGCAGCCCCAACTATCTCGACAACGGCAACCAGTGGTTCACGATGCCTATTGGCACCGGGACTGGCGACACCGGAATTGAGATACAGGAGCTGCACTTCCTTTCGTGGCCGACATGGTCGCAATCCGGGTCAGTATTCACCTGGAGCGGTGACGTTGTTGCGCGGAAACTGGTTAACTCTGATGACGACTACGACGACATCATTGTCGAGCTTCCGCCGCCGTGGGCGTCATGGCTGGATATTATCGTGACCGGCTACCCAGACGACCGGGACCCGGAAAGTTTGCCTAGGGTGCCATAATGCCAACGCTCAGAGAGTTTCAAAGTCAGCGACCGAACCGGATATTGTACGAAACGATAACGTTCTACAGTCCGGTTTTTGGTTATGTGAGGCTGGTGAATAATCAAATATTTCCGAAGACCCTCGGCGGACAGGTGTACACGCCGTGCCGCATGGATCTTACGGAAAGCCAGCAGAGCAATACGCCGATCCTCGATAGCACTGTAAAATTCAGCCGACTGGCGCAGGACTTCAAGCAAAAGCTGAAGCAGTGGAAGGCCTTCGACCGCATCACACCAATATCTGCCACTTATCAGCAGTTCGATGCTGCAGATATGGGGACGGCGATTAAGTCGTGGACGCTGTATGTCAGCGACTGCTCGATGGATGACAAGGACGTTACCTGTCCGCTTACCCGCATAAACCCGCTCAACCGCAACGTTGGGCGCCTGTATACCGTAGAAGAGTTCCCGGGGCTGCAGAATGTCTAAAGATGAGTTTGTGTCTCTTGTCACTGGCATTCCGTGGCGAAACCGGGCGTGTAGCTTCGAGGCGGCAGATTGTTGGGGGCTAGTGGTGCTTTACTACCGTCACGTTCTTGGCATCGAAATACACCAGTCCCCTGACTACGAGTGTGGCCACGACTTCCTGACCTGCTATGACGCTGATGTTGTCTTCTGGAAGCGCTGCGACGTGTTTGCGGAGGACGGTATCTTCGTGGCGTGGGTGGGGAGTCAGCCGGTTCACGTCGGGCTGATAGTTGATGGCCGTGCGCTACACAGCCGCGGGGAAAACGGGCACGTCAGGCCTGACGCCATCAGAACAATTCAAAAGCTATTCACCAGAGTGGAGTTTTACCAGTATGCCGATTATCGAGATCCAGCGAGTTCCCGGGCTGCCTAAGGACAGGGCTGTCGTAGAGGTCGGTACGGTATTCTCTGACTGGCTGATGCAGGAGAGCCTGCACAAAGACGTCAGAATCAACGTGAACGGTAGGGAGCTGCAGCCGGATGATGAGCTGGCATTCCATCTCCATGAGTCTGATCGGGTTATCATCTTCGACCAGCCAAAAGGCGGCGGCTTGATAGGGACCATCCTTAACCCACTCGAGCACCTCAACCCGATTAAGTTCACGCAGAAGGTTCTGTCCGGCCTGATGCCAAAGCCTAACGCCGGATCCGCTGCCGCCGGTAACAGCAAGACATCACCAAACAACAGCCTGAAAGGGCAGACTAACATCGCGCGTAACGGCGAAGCGAAGCCGGATAACTTCGGTCAGGTAAGGGCCTTCCCAGACCTGATTCAGGAGTCGCTTTTTGAGTATGTGAGCAACCTGAAATACGTCACCGAGTTGATGTGCTTTGGCCTGGGTAAGTATGACGTCACGTCAGTTCGCTTTTCAGAGTCGAATCTCGGCTCTATGGCTGGCGCCAGCTACACGATTTATCAGCCTGGAGAAACCATCCCGACAATTCAGGAGGGGTACCAGTTTGATGACGTTGATGGTCAGGAGTTGCCGGGCCCGAACGAAAGCGATGATATCCCGGTTGAAACGGCGACCGCCAATACAGTAGTCAGCGGTAATTATGCTGGTGGCCAGGTATCGATGAAGATCGTCAAGCAGGCTGAGTTCGATTTCTTCAAAGACCTGCCGCGGCCATCGCCGGTTAAATTCATTATCAACATCACGTATTCGACGACTGAGGGACCTGTTACGCAGGATGTGACTATCAGCGCCAACCTCATCAACTGCATAGAAAGTGACGACGGTGCGGTGATAAATCCGGTTCAATACTACGAGTTTATCTTTGATCAGCTGAATGGCCCAGGCGTCCCGATTGATACCGCAACGATAAACACGACCAAATTTATCCTGATGCAGAATTCCGGCGTTACCGTCGGGCCGTTCTTCTCGCCGTTACCGGCGGAGCAGTTATGGATACACACGCAGTCCAGGCTTGGTCCGGAGGATTACACCGACTGGAAGGTGGTCATCTGGAAAGTTGACGACGATAACAATCAGCTCCCCGGTACGCAGCAGGAGTTCGTATACCACGTCCAGAACCCACGAGATGATCTGTCAGATACTTTTTACCAGACGGATAAAATCATTCCGGCGGCCGGGGTTGGCAGGTACTCCATTTCCCTTACCAGGACAAACAACAGTCACGACAGGAGCGTGCTGCAGCTGGAAGAGATTCATTCGGTGAACATCCGTAATAACGTTGTGTATCCGGACGATACGCTCGTAACCGTAAAGGTGAGGGCCACCGAGAACGCGACCAGCGGGCGTGAGCGCAAGTATAACGCGCTTATCACCCGGCACGTTATCAGCTACGACGTCGCGACGCAGCAGGTTGATTACACTATCAGGCCATCACGTAAGTTTGCAGATATCGCGCTGCACAACTGGCTGGTTGTCGGTAATCAAGGTGAAAGTAGCATCGATATTTATGGCCTGTATCAGTTACAGGCAGAGCTCGACGCTATCGACCCGCGCCTGGGCTACTTCGACTACACCTTCGATGATGAGGACATCTCTCTGGGGGCACGCATGGAGTCCATTTGCGATGCGGCCAGCGTATCGGTTTACGATGATAATGGCGTTCTGTCATTCACGCGTGACGGCAAAAAGACGTCGCCGGCCACCATCTTCAACCGATCAAACACGAAGCCAGACGGATATTCACTGTCCTATGACATGACGCTTCCCGGCGGCTTTGACGGCGTGGAGGTTCAGTATCGTAACCCGGACACCAACAAGCAGGACTACGTGCGGTACCGGGTGGATGGAAACAGCATTGTTGAAGGCCAGCCGACAAAGGCGAAAAAGTTCGAGCTGCTGTATATCAGGAACCGCTTCCAGGCTAATGAGCGTGCCTTGCGTGAGTGCCGCCGACTTATCTATTCCCGCATGACGATGTCTGTCACGGCGCTCGCTGATGGCGAATGGGTGAATATCGGGGATATGGTCCAGGTACCTGATACCTACGACACCAATCAGCAGGCTGGCTATATCGTGTCGCGCACCGGAAATTACTTTGAAACCAGCGAGAGGATCACTTTCTCCGGCTCGATGTTCGTTCAGATAACCGACTCAATGGGGGCGACTACGGCGCGCTATCCTGCATCACCGCGCGCCGACACGCCGTTCGGATTCACCGCAGCAATTCCCGCTATCACTCTCAATCTCTATGACGGCGTCGACGTTCAGTCACCTTCACGGTACGCAATTGCTACCTCAGAGGAGCTGGACGCCGGGCGATGGACTGTAACCGCCAAGCAACCAGATGGAAAGGGTAGCACCGCACTAACTCTCGCTGAGTACAGCGACAAGATCTACGAATAAACCACCTCCTTCACAGCACAACCCGGCCACTGCGCCGGGTTTTTTTATGGAAAAAATATGGCGACGCAACCTACTAACATGCCGGTACCAAGCGAATCCCCGCGCGACCTGAAATTCAATGCCGGGAAAATCGATGAGTTCGTAACCTCGCAGGGTTGGACGTATATCGATCGCTTCGGTGGTAAACATTACACCATTGAAGGAATCAACTATCTCGCGCAGCAGGTGATGAATGCGTTCGGCTATGTAACTCTGACCGGCCTGACGTTTACCACAGGTGCTACGGTGGCAAACCCTAACGAAGTGTTGTTTAACACCGCTGATAACGCCTATTACAAGTGGACTGGCTCTTTTGCCTCTGGGCCTAAAGTGGTTCCGGCAAATTCAACACCAGAATCTACTGGTGGTATCGGTCCTGGTAAATGGCTGAGTGTTGGTGACACCGTCCTGAGGTCTGACCTTGCAAGCCCTTCTACAGGATTAGGTGATTCACTTTTAACCGTAAAGCAGCCTTATGCTGGGGCCATTGCAACTAATCAGCACGAAATAAACAAGCGCGTTGTAAACATCCTGGATTTCGGAGGTAATGGAGACGGAGTTACTGATAACTCAGCTGCGTTACAGAGTGCAGCGGCAGCAGTTGGAGAGTGGGGGACTATTTATTTCCCTGCTTTGGGCGGACTTAATTATAAATTAGGCACTGGAACCAGCGCATCATGGACGAACAACCGCATCCTGAAAACTGACAAGAATGTGATCCTTTCTACCGTTGATGGAGGGTACATCAGTTCAACGGCTCGGTATGCAAGTCTCGTAAAAATCCACTATACAAATCAAGATGTTTACTTTTACTACCCGCAGTCACTTGGATATGACAAAGCAGACAGACCGGTATGGACAAGCGCTGCAGATAGGGATATTTCAACGGTTAAACAAATATTTCCAAATCAAAGCGATCTTGCTGTGGGTATGTACTATCGTCAATTTGACCAAGGGCTAGACACTTCAACAACAGTGACACCTACGGCAACCAGCAACACTGGTTATGTGATTGCTAACTCTGATAACAACAAACAGAGTATTGGATTTGCTCCAATTGCCGATAATGAAGAGTTTTCCTGTCACTTCGATGCACCATCATCTGGCACCACAACCATAGCCACAGTCATGGTTAATTGCACGTTGGGTCGAGTTTGGTATAACTGTTTGGCCAACGATACAGCTAATCCAGTTAGAAATATCAGAACAGGTGGTTCGGTTATAACTGGCGATCTTGTTTATCAGGGTATGACCTCCACGCCAGCTTATAACTTTTTTATGAGTGACATCACCTTACGTAGAAACTCCTCAACTAGTTTCACTTTAATGCTAAATGGTTTTGCCATTGACACAGTAGACGTTTCCTCTATGGGAGAAATACAAGATGTCGGGTTTGGCTGCGGTGGGGTTGGAAATATTACTGTCTCATCACCAACGCGACGACTTAATCTCTCAAGAGATACAGGGCGATTTATTCATGTATGCTGTTTCGGAGATAGCATATCTTCTGATGCTTTAGGGGCATCATGGCCTTCTGTATTGAAGACATCTTTTGATGCTATGAACGGTATACGCTTAGCCACTGTTGATAACTACTCCAGACCAGGTGACGACTCCGCTGCACAGCGAACAATTATGGATGGAGTAAACCTAGGTAATTATAATTTATGCCTAATGATGGTCGGGGTGAATGACATCCAAGGTGGAGTGACTGGGTCTGCGTACCTAACAAATATGCGCTATATGATTAACAACGCAATTAATAATGGTAATCAGGTAATCGTAGCCTGCCCAACTATTTACTATGGACAAGATCAAGTAGGCGGGAAAGGTCAACCAACAACTCGTAGTGGGCTAGGGAAGTTCCATCGATCTGGCTTGCGTAATCTATGTGCCGAACTTGGGGTTAAGTTCATTGAGATGAACCAGGTTATTGGTCCAGTTTTCCCTGACTACATTACAGACCCTTCCCGCTCTGACCAGGATTCAACAGTTAACGATAATATTCATCCAACAGCTAACACTGGGTACCTATTCGCCAGAGCATTTTACAATTCCATCTTAGGTCTTGCTTCTCCCGGTGGCAGTCTTAACACTTCCCATATGCCACTAAATGGGACGATTGGTACTAACTGGTCTCTTGGGAGTGGTGAGAGTACCCCACGCTGGTCAAGAGACTCTGATGGGACAGTGACACTTGATGGGTTATTAAACTTCACAGGAGTGGGGGCACCTGTGAATGGAGATGTTATTTATACTTTGCCAGGAAACGTATCACCGCGATTTATTACGCGACAAGTCGTGTGGGCTGATGCAGTTAATGCGAGGGTAATTATAGAGAAAAACGGTCAGGTTAAAATTTGGGGTATGACAAGTGGTACTTGGGTGAGTCTTGGTGGCATATCTTTCAAGGGTGTAGTGTAAAAAAAATGGGCGCTTGACGCGCCCTGTTTTTTAATGAGCTACCTTTGACGAGAGTTCAGCTTCCATTTTTCTTAAAACTTCAACAGGAATTTTTCTACTGTTCTTATCATCACCTGTGGTAATAATTTCTTTTAAGCACTCTCCAAGAAAAGTGCTTCTTATCTCAGCTCCGATTGCATTAGCATGATAAGGCGGATCCATGAAGAAAACGGGGTCCAGCATAGACATACCGGGTGAGCATTTGATACTGATATCGTTTTTGCTCAATGTATCTGCAAGCACCTTCAATGACGCAGAAGTCTCTTTGTTATCCATCGAGCATTGTGCGTTTTTCATATAGACAGGGTATGTCAAAATCATCGTTGCCCCTGACTTTTCGACAATGGATTTAATCTCCTTCAACTCTCTAATTGTGTAGTCACTCACAACCAGGTTATTGCCCAGGCATTGCCGTGGGGCTTCCTTCGCCGCTTCTTGTTGCGCTGAAATTTTGGGGTTTGCATTTATGTCCCCAGTAGCGTTCATACTTCTGAAATTGTAGCCGTAGAAGATGCCATCATTGTGCTCATAGAACTGGCTAACGATGCTTTTATCTTCGAACTTAACAGGCTCAACTGTTGTTATCCCTTCATATATTCTCTTCGGGGAAAGATAAGTAAGAAGTTTGACTGCTGATGTGGGGGGCAGTGACTTAAGATAGCTTCCTCCCCATGATGCCATGTTGTTTACAAACCAGTCATTATAAGCATTTTGGCGAGTATAGAACTCATATTCAAGTGGGATAACTACCACATCACCCTTGTGGGTGTACTTTTTGATAATATATTTGTAAAAGTCAATATCAAGGCCGGCATGCATTGCCATATTGATAGTTTGAATACCCGTTTTTTCCTTAATAACGTTACTATTCACAGAGAACAGGCTATTAGATCCACTAACGACCATAATTCTTTTGCCTGAATGCTTTTCTGCAACAAGATTTTTGTAGTCAACAGTGTTTACAAGCCACCATTCAGCAGGGATACCTTTATTGTACTGATTGATAAAAGCATACCCATAGCCTAAAACTGCCAGTATGATAATTGAGATGAAGATAGCGAATCCAGTCTTATACCGCATACATCCCTCAGAAATTAAAATAAATGAATGAACCGGCACTACCACCACCAAGTGATGCATACACCGCTAAACAAAGTGCCAAAGCACTAGCTGCTGGAATCACCGCGTTCCATATGACCCCTTTTCTGTCCGAATTAGCCATTGAGATTATGGAGTTTGTATTGAATGGGACAAGACAGATGGCGATAGCTGCAGCGCAAACCAGCCACATTTGAACATTAAGGTCAGGGAATATGAAGCTAAAGGAATCAGAGAAGATCTGATTAAATTTTACCGGATCTGCAGTGCCACTCACCATCCCAAACATCTTCTTAAGGATAGTCACAGCATCGGTAATATTTTCTGTTCTGAAAAAAATCCATGCGATATTGACGTAGTTGAATGTGACAAACCAGCCAAGGATGGATGGCATCTTTAAGCCATTCTGAGACCAGTATCTATGGACAACAAGACCTGCACCATGCAATGCCCCCCAGGCAAGGAAGTTCCATCCTGCACCGTGCCAAAAACCGCCGATCAGGAAGGTGAGAAACAGGTTGAGATAAGTTCTTGGCACGCCCTTTCTGTTTCCTCCGAGAGGAATGTAAACATAGTTTCTCAGCCATGTTGACAGGGTTATATGCCAGCGTCTCCAGAAATCCTGAAGGTCTGTAGCCAGATACGGCGAGTTAAAGTTAAGAGGTAGTATTACCCCAAATAGTAACCCGGACCCGATTGCCATATCTGTATAGCCAGAGAAATCGAAATATAACTGTAGAGTATACGACAGGCTGGTTATCCACGAATCAATAGTATTCAATGTTGAAACAACGGAATACCCCTGATCTGCTATGGCGCCAAAGTAGGATGCAAGAACGATTTTTTTGAAAACACCTACGCTAAATACAAACAATCCTGGAGCCAGATACTTACCAAGATAGCTGTCTTTGCTGCTTAGCTGTTTGGTTATAATTTCATAATTAGTTATTGGCCCTGAAATCAATTTAGGGAAGAATAATATATATGCGCAATAATCTAATAATGTTACTTCAGTAATTTGCTTTCGATGAGCACTTACAGATAATGATATCTGCTGGAATGTGTAAAAACTGATTGCCAGTGGTGCAACGACATCAAGATGTCCAATGTTCAATCCAAATATAGAATCAATATTTGATGCGAAAAAGTTGCAGTACTTAAAGTAACCAAGTGAGATTACGTTAAAAAGCACATTCAAGACAATGTATTTTTTGTTTCCATGCGAGAGTATCAGTTTAATAAGTATGAAGTTGATTGCCATTGACGCTATCAGCAATGGAATGAACTGATAAGTAAAGAATGAGTAAAAATAAACACTTATCGAACAAACCCAAACCTTAGAAAGATTTAAATTCACTTTCTTAAGAAAGAAGTATATTAATGCCGTTATCGGCAAGAACAAAATCGAGTATTCAAAAGAGTTGAATAACATCCTGTACCCTCAAGTCCAGCAACGTTTTGCTGATTGTGAACGCTTTGTAAGCCAAAGTATAAAATTATAATTTTTTTTCTGGTGATAGTCATTTAGAAAAATCAGACGCTTGGCATTGATTTTAGTATTTTACGCCACCCTGCCTATCAATTGTGGTTTATTGATAGGTGCTTCATATTTGATTGATAGTGTCTCAATGCTTGATACTGTGTTTATGTACAGTGCTCTTGGTGGTGCTATGGGACGTAAATCAGACATTCACTCAGCCTTTGTTGCGGCAGTTAAACTCAGCCAGAAGGGTTACAGGTTCCTTCATACAGATGACTTCGTGAGGCAGTTGCGGCTGGTTAATCATCATTTTACGCCAGATGATGCAAACGCCTGGATAGAGCGCAATCAGCCTGATTTCTGCGATAAAACGGCGGACAACAGTAGCAATCGCTACTGGATCCTTCGCAACATGGGGAGGGTTCACTAATGGGTTTTCCATCACCAGCGGACGATTATGTAATGCCTAATCTCACCCCTGAGTATCTCTGTGGGGTGTCTGCAAACAGCCTGACGATAGAGACGTCATCCGGTTATGCAGTCATCGAGAGAACTACCAGATTTGATAGGGGAGACATACTCCTGGTGTCCCTTGATGGTCACAGCTATTTCGGAAAATGGATGGGATCTGCATTTATCACTGAAGATGGTGAAGCGATAGAAGGCGAGGAGCTTGATGATCTGGTGGTTATCGGCGTCCTGACGTTCAGTATCGACAGGGTTAAAGAAGACAGCAGCCCGACAGTTTAATCAAATCTGTTTAATCAGCTCCGGTCCCTGGTTCTTGACGTTTCCGACAGCCTGAGTAACCGGATGCCAGACGAACATATCGGCCGGCACTGAGCCATCAACTGCGATATTCTCCGCCTCTTTCCCGCCGACTTCCTGGCGCATCCATTCACGTGCGGCTTCTGGTAACAAAACGAGCGGCCGCCGGTCGTGAATATCGACCAGGCCTTTATCGGCAGCTGCCGTCACTATCAGGAACCCTTCTGCTTCATCACCGCGTTCGAACGGGGCGCTGCCGATTGCTGCCATGAAGATAGGTTTTCCGTCAGCGCGATGGATGAAATATGGCTGCTTCTTATTGCCTTCCTTCTTCCACTCAAACCAGCCATCAGCAAAACATATTGCCCGGCCATGCTGCCAGAGAGGCTTAAACATCCTGCTGGTGGCAGCCGTCTCGACGCGCGCGTTAATCAGTGGCGGTTTATCCCACCAACCAGGGGCGTAACCCCACAGTACCGGGTCAAGGTGCAACTCTTCGTCGCGCTCACTGAGTAGTAGAACTTTGGTGCCTGGCGCCACGTTGTAGCGTCCGATTGGTTCAGGGTCATATGGGATATCACGATCGGCTTCGTCAGCCAATATTGCGAGGTATTCTTCACGGGTCATGAATTGCGAGAAACGTCCGCACATAAGAACCTCCAGTCGACAGACTGAAAGTATAGGTGACTGGAGGTGGTAGGGGGATTTGGGGCATATATGGGACACAAAACAACACTCGCTCTAAGGTGAGTTTAGACGACTGGTGTTTTGCAAGACTGTAACCGCCTGTTGTGTAATGCGCTCTTGGACGATCTTTGTCATTTATGAAAAATACATGGTCATATGATGTCCATGCAGGTGTAGGTATCGTCCTGGTAGTTATATTCGTTTGCCCCACAGTCATCCGATATAGATGGGGCAAACGCTGAAAATTGCTCCTCAAATACATTCTTTTAATGCAGTTTGAACATAAACCTTGTTCCGGATGGCTCGTTATTAGAAGCTCAAATGAAATCCTGTAGTCAAGATTTCTGTAACGCGCTGTTAGCCGCCTTCACCTGGCAACATTACTGCAGTCGCCTTCGTAAGATAATTGCCTGAAATTCAAAGAATCACCACTTTATTTCAGAGCCTGATGACTACGTGATTACTTTGTGCCGGTGATTAGACATAAATTGTGGCGCGTGACTGCACCTGGAGTACGATTGTTGGTACTTCATGGGTTTGTTGACCACTATTCGCCTACCTGTAATAATCCGGCAACTACTGAAACGTTAAACGTGCAATAATTGTCATGTTCAGGTGTTCATGCAAAACGAAAAACGTAATATAGAGTTTATTCAGGCACTTCGCGGTATCGCTGCGCTCGCTGTAGTTTTACGGCATGCTGCAGAGTTCATTCCCGGCATCATTGTCTATGATACGAAAGCTATCTCCTGGATGCTTTTCTGGGGTGGTGCAGGATTCGGAGTTGATCTGTTTTTTATCATTAGCGGTTTCATAATGGTATGCACGACATGGAGTGGGGACGGCTCTATCCGTTATACCATTGAGTTTTATATTAAGCGTTTTACCAGAATCTTTCCCGTATACACAACATTAACATTAATATCCATTTTTACACTTCATGGTGGGATGGCGTTTTTCGATTCGGGGAGTAATGTTAATTCATTATTCAAAGCGTTACTTTTCCTTCCACAAGGTGACATTTCTGCTAAACCTGTATACGGCGTTGCACCATTGTTTGTTGGATGGACGCTGAACTATGAAATGTATTTTTATCTCATATTTGGTGCCAGTTTGCTTCTTGGACGGGCACGCTGGATCGCGCTTGCTACAGTTGCAGTGATGACATTAGTTGTATTGCCATACTTAACTACAGGTTCAGTAACTGCAAGCGTTTATCCGGATTATGCCTATTCATTTTTTTATCTTAATATCATTTCTAATCCAATTATTTGGCTGTTCATTGCCGGAGTAGGAATTGCTTTGATATATAAATCAAAAGTTAGAGTTGAAAGTCAGTTTTGGTGTCTGATCCTGGTGTCAACGGCTACAGCTTTTACAATATACCAGTATTTATCGTGGTACAGAGCGGATCATGGTATTTTTATGTGGGGTATATCTCTAGTCCCGCTTGTATTATCACTAGCGATCGCTAGTAAAACCATCCGAATCCCTGCACCTCATGTTTTTACTTACCTTGGTGATATATCATTTTCACTCTATCTGGTACATTTACCTGTCAAAGGGGCGCTTGATATAGTTTTCAGATATATTGGTGCGGTACCTGAGGGAGCTCCATTTTTTGTCTTAATGGTCCTGATGTCGATTATTGCTGCAGCAATCTCACATCGTTATTTGGAACAATCACTTGCTAATTGGCTTAAGTCAAAAATACTCACCGAATTCCAACATCGATTTGGAAAGATTGGTCAAGATGTCTTGATGAAATAAAAATAAGACAGAATAAAGGGATACCCATTTAGAACTGGATATCCCTTTTTACTCAAGCCAGATTTTCGGAAAAGTTGTTTTTTCGTCTGAATGTTGGTGCCAGCATGATTCGTTGCATGATGAACCATGCCACCAGGTACAACTCTCCGTGAAGCGGAACCATATACATCGTTATTGTGGCCTGCGCCGCCATTGAAAATGCAAAGACGCTGTTAGGGTTGCGTCTAAAGAATTCATAAGCTGACCACGACATAAAGCCGACAAACAGGCCGGAGAGCATCACACCAACCCATTCAAAATCAAGATACAGGAATGACCAGGAACTGAAAGCAGGGTAATAACCTTGATCCGCAGCACCTGGATATAAAGCTTCCTGGATCATTAACTGACCGTAAATAACGGGCTTATCTGGATCTATAAATCGTGGAATGTATCCCCAGAAGCTACTCAGGAATGACTCACCTAGCTTCGGACCAACCTTATCGTAGTTACCAACAAAATCAATTGTTTTCTGGAAGTAATCGAAGTACGCCAATGCGCCAAAAATATTATTTGTAGTTCCTTGAATTAGCTGGATTGCTAAGAATAAAGAGAGTAGCGATACGCCAATCAATGCAAATTTTGAGAGCTTTATTTGTTTTATAAAATGAGAATAGTAAAATATTATAATTAAAACGATGATTAGGATGTTTTGTTTTGAACCGGTAAAGTAGCTAATGGCTAAACAAAACAACACATATGGAGAAATCTTAAGCAGTTCACGTAAAGAAGTCGGTTTTCTCGTATAAAGAATATAAATCATGAAAAGCGATATGCTCCATACCCAGAAAAGGTAGAAGTTGCCAGCTCCAAATTTATTTTCAATATATGCATCCCTTGGGGATAAGAACCACTTTTCTCCACCACCACCCACTTTGGCCAGCATGATGAAGTTAACTGCCATAAATGTTATTATCATAAATGCAGATAATCCACTTTTCTTCATTACCCGGTCAGAATCATTCAGTCGGAAGCAATAAATAAAGCCTTTAAATACAGAATACGCATGCTCTGATCTAAGGAAAAATGGTGCGATAAAACAAAATACATATAGGAAATGTAGCAGAAGTGCGTGAGTTATATCGCTGTCTTTAAAAGCAGTAGCGCCACCAATAAATAGCATTGCGCAGCTAAGAATTACCCTTAGCCCACTATCAAAAGCAAGATAGTAGGATGCCGGATTAAATGGATTTCCGTAATACTTTGAAAACAAAACGATCAAAGAAAATACAAAAATTGCCATTGCCGACAGTGTAATATATGAAAGTATGTAATCCATGGTGTTTTCTTTGTGTCAGACGTTATACGAAATTTAACATGGAGGCATAGATAAGTCCAACGGCAACCTTGGTCACAAAATGGCCATCATGGGGCTCCATAGCCGGAATGTTTAGACGATGCCAGCAATCTACTGACAAAGATATGAGATTATAGCCAGATATAGAGTACAAGTTATGAATTGAGAAAAAACTTGTGCGTGGAAACAGTTAGTAGGACTTTAAGAACACGTAAAAGGACGTGTAATGGGATGGCACGGAAGTAGTTCCAACGAACCCGCCCGAAACACTGGCGCTGTTAATCCGTTAATGCCACAATATTTTTTTCTCCGTTTGCAGGAAAAGTGATGAAAAAATTAGCAATGGCGGGCGCGCTGCTGGCGCTGGCGGGATGCGTACAGGTGGATAATTACCACAACGTGGTGAAGGCGCCCGCACCGGCGAAACTTGCGGGTTACTGGCAGTCGAAAGGGCCGCAGAGCGTGATGGTGAGCCCGGAGGCAATAGCCAGCCTGATTATTACCAAAGATGGCGATACGCTGGATTGCCGCCAGTGGCAGCGGGTAATTGCGGTGCCGGGTAAACTGATGCAGCGCAGTGACGATTACTACAACGTCACCAGCAAGCCGGATGTCTACAGCCTGGATCTCGACGGTAGTACGCTTGAATACGATCGTATGGAGCTGCAGCGTGTCGATCGTCCGACGCAGGAATGCGCCGATGCGATGGCGAAAAATAACATCAAACCGCTGAAGTAATCGGCTTCCCCGGCATTATCGCCGGGGATTTTGTTACAGCACATCCTCTATTACCCACACGCTGACGCTGCCGCCTTCGCAGGTAAACGTCGCGTTGCCGTTGTCGTCGGTCTCGATGATTTCCTGACGATTGCCAAGAAAATCCTTCCAGCGTTTGCCGCCGTAGTTATCGCCAAGCGTCAGCGCTTTTTCACCATCGTCGCCGTTTGACATCACCACCACGCAACCGGGCGCATCGTCGGTACCGCTACGGCTGAAAGCGATACAGTTAGGGTGGTCGAAGTAAAGCGTCTGCACGCCGTGGGCGAAACGTTGACGGGCATCGATAAGCTCGTGCAACTGCTCGATGACCGGCATCTCGATGTTGTACTGGTTACCGTCGCGGCCAGTGTCCTCATAGCTGGCACCGAACAGATCCGGGTAAAACACGGAAGGCACACCGTTCTCGCGCAGCAGGATAAGCGCGTAGGCCAGCGGCTTAAACCAGGCTTCTACGGGGGCCTCCAGTGCCTGCAGCGGCTGGGTATCGTGATTGGCAACCAGCGTGACGGCGTGGAAGGGGTCTGCTTCGACCAGCGTGTTGGTAAAGATCTGACTCATGTCGTAGTCGCGGCCAAGGCGGGAAGCCTCGTGGAAATGCATTTGTAGCGGCGCGTCGAACAGCATGGTTTGCCCGTCGACCTGGTCGATGTAGTTCTGCAGCTTATCGACCTCGTGCGACCAGTATTCCGCAACAATAAACAGCGGTTTATCGGCGACTTCCTGAACGTGCTCAATCCACTCCTTATAAAACCAGGCCGGAATGTGTTTGACCGCATCAAGGCGAAAACCGTCGCAATGGGTCTGCTCCATCACCCAGCGTGCCCAGTATTTTATCTCTTCAGTTACCGCATGATTGCGAAAATCAATGTTTTCGCCCATCAGGTAGTCGAAGTTGCCCATCTCATCATCGACCTGATCGTTCCAGCCGTCGCCGGTGTAGTCGTTGACGATTTTAAACACCCCGTCTTCATCGGGGTTCTCGATATGGTCGACGCCGCTGAAGCATTTAAAATCCCAGATAAACTGTGAATACTGCCCTGCGCGAGCGGGGAAGGTGTAACGGGTCCATGCCTCGCATTCGACAATTTCATCGTCAATTTGGGTGCGATCCTGCTCGTTTACCCGCTGCACGCGGATCTGTTCTTTCTCGTCAGCGCCCATTTTGTGGTTGACCACCACATCGAGTAACACGGCAATGTCATGGTTTTTCAGTGCGTTAATGGCGGCCTGTAGCTGCGCCTTGTCGCCATATTTGGTGGCAATAGTGCCTTTCTGGTCAAATTCTCCGAGATCGAATAAGTCGTAGCTGTCGTAACCGACAGAGTAACCGCCCGATGCCCCTTTGTAAGCCGGGGGAAGCCAAATCATGTTGACGCCGATTTCGTTGAGATTGGGGGCCAGCGCTTCAACTTCTCGCCACAATTCACCGCCCGCAGGGTAATACCAGTGAAAGCATTGTAGTAAGGTGGGGTTGCGCATTCCGCTGCTCCATAAGATGAGGAGCCTCAAGTATGGCTGACGAAGCGGGAAAATGCCTGGCGCGCAGTGCGCGCCAGCGAATCTCTGGAGGGGATGTTTCCGGAATTACTGGGAGTTAAATTCGTTGGGGAACAGAATATTACCTGAGAGACTGCCATAGGCCGTGGTCACGGATTTTTGCTTTCCGGTCTGGTTTATCAGTACCTGAAGCTCACTCATCCTTTCCTGCAACAACGTTTTAAGTCGGGCTTCGTTGTCGAGGATCTGTGCCAGCAGTATCCGGGCTTTATCCTGAAACAGCGTGTTATTGGCGGGCAAGGGCTGCCCGGCAATACGTTCGACCATCGTCACGTAGGTGACCTCATGTTCAACCAGCTCATCCCATTTACCCTCATGGGCAAGACTGAGCAGGGTATGACTTAAAGCCAACAGGGCGTGCCAGTTCTGAAGTGATGGGATGGAGTCGGTCATCAGAACACGTCCTGGAGTGAAGGTGAACTTGGGCCAATCTGTTTCCATGCGTCAGCAATATTATTCAGCAGTGCTTCCACTTCTGAAATTGCTGCGACATCGTTACGCAGGTTGGCATGCAGCAACCGCCTGACCATATAGTCATACAACGCTGACAGGTTATGGGGGAGTTCTCCACCAACGTCCATGTTCAGTCCGGCCTTCAGTCCATTATCGATGATATTGATAGCCTTAGAGAGTGATTCTCCCTTAGCCACAATATCACCTTGCTCCAGAAATAGACGGGCACGCACCATTGCACTGAGCGCGCCGTCAAACAGCATCACGACGAGCTGGTGCGGGCTGGCGCTCAGCACCGCACTTTCCAACCCGACTTTCTGGTAGGCCTGAACACCAGAATTGTTGTACATATCAGTTCCTTAACTGCTTTTGGTGAATTGCTGAGTCAGATAGTTAGAGGTGTTGGTTAACTTGTTCACCAGCGAACTCAGGTTTGTAAACTGCGTTTTGTAACGCGCCATAGTGGCATCGATAGACGCCTGCATATCGTCGTAGCGTTGGTCCAGGCTCTTCAGCGTGCTGTTGATACCGTTTTTGGCGTTCTGCACCACACCTTCTTTACCGGTGGTGGTACTCAGCATGGTGGTGAGCTTGTTGTTCATCATGGTGGCGAAACCGGTGGTTTTACCATCGCCCATGAAGTAGCTCTGCACGCCTTCCGGGTTATCGGTTAATGCCTGGGTCAGTTTCTTGTCATCAATTTTCAGGTTACCGAGCGAGCCGTCAGCGCCAATGTTCGGATCCTGGGTGATACCCAACTGGGTCATCAGCTTGTAAGCGCCGCCGCTCTGAACTTCAGTCAGCAGGCCGCGTAAATCGGCTTGTACGGAGCGAACCTGGCTGTCACCAATCAGCGGGCCGCTGTCGGTAGACTGCGCTTTGCCTGGGTCAACTTTGACGTATTTGGTCAGGCTGGCAATCGTCGACTGCAGCGAGTTGTATGCTGCCACCCAGTCGGTGATCGCTTTTTTGTTTGTATCGGTTGAGCGTGATAACTCGAGGTTTTCATCAGCCTTGCTTTGCGCTTTCAGTGACAGAGTCACACCCGGCAGTACGTCAGAGATGGTGTTGGACTCGCGCTCAATGTCGATATTGTTCACGGTCACTTTCGCATTCTGCGACTTTGTTTGCAGGGTCATGGCACCGGTTTGGCTGCTGGAGTCGAAGCCAATCACACCCTGCAGGGTGTCATCACCCGTAACGGTCACGGTCATATCACCGCTGACGCCGGTGGATTTAGAGGTCAGCATCAGGCGGTAATCGCCGTCGGTGGCCTTTATCACGGTGGCATTCACGTTGCCGCCGGATTTGTTAATCGCGCTCGCGATACCGTTCAGGGAGGTGTCGGAGTCAGACAGCGTCACCTTCAACGGCGTTTTGGTACCCGGCTGGGTAATCGTAATGTCTCGCGTGCCTCCGGTAGTGGCACCCAACTGCGCGGTGTTGCTGGCCTGCTTACCGGTGGTCAACGCCTGAGCTTTGGCGAGTTGAGCAACGTTAATCGTATACGAACCCACTGACGCGCCGCTGGTTGAGGTGGCGGTAAACGCGGTGTTGGTACTGGTTACCGTCGTGGAGCTCCAGGTATCCGCTTTACCCAGGTTGGCGGTTGCAGTCTGCAGGCTCTGCAGGGAGCTTTGCAGCTTGCCCCACGCGCTCAGCTGCGCGTTATAAGTGCTCTGCTGACGGGTGATGATGTTCAGCTTGCTTTGTTCTGCCGTTTCCAACTGGGTGTAAAGGTCATTAAGGTTCAGGTTTGTTCCCGCACCAAGGTTGCTGATTGAAGCCATACAAATTTTCCTTTATGTATTTTGGTCGTTTGAGACTTTTATCGGCGCGGTGTCGGAAAAGTTTACATAAAGAGGAAAAAAATAATCCCTGGAATAGCCGAGGGGATTGCGGGCTTATGCAGGGATTGCCTGTGCATAAAATTAACGCAGTAGAGAAATTCGCCATTGGCGATCGCGTATTAATAATAAGGAAGAAAGTCAGAAAGGGCAGGCAGGTAAAAATTCCCCTTAAATAACGCCAATATATTTACCTGAGGAAAAATATAATATTAAAAATCCTTATATATCAATGGTTAATGATTTTTTTCATTTTGATTCTAAAGTCTTGTTAACTGCCGCCGATACCCTTTTTGACGGTGAGAGACGCCGTGGGTGTTAGGCACCGACCCTAGAATCTAATTTATGAAGGAAACGAATCATGGCAGTTATCAATACTAACCTGTTGTCCCTGACCACTCAGAACAACCTGAACAAATCTCAGTCTTCTCTGGGCACCGCTATCGAGCGTCTGTCCTCCGGTCTGCGTATCAACAGCGCGAAAGATGACGCTGCTGGTCAGGCGATTGCTAACCGCATGAACTCTCAGATCAAGGGTATGACCCAGGCCGCTCGTAACGCGAACGACGGTATCTCCATGGTGCAGACCGCTGAAGGTAACCTGAACGAAATCAACACCAACTTACAGCGTATCCGTGAACTGTCTGTACAGGCAGCAACCGACACCAACGGCGCAACCGACCTGAAATCAGTTAACACTGAAATCACTCAGCGTCTGGCTGAAATCGACCGTATCGCTGGTTTCGCGAACTTCAACGGTAAAAAACTGCTGGACGGTTCTGTCACTGGCGCCCTGAAAATTCAGGTTGGTGCAGGTACTTCTGCTAACGATACCATCGCTATCGACAGCACTGCGCTGATCAACGCCACTTCCGGTACCCTGGACGCTGGCCTGAGCACCTCCATCACTGATAACTCCTCTGCACAGGCAGTTATCTCTGCGGCCGATGCTGCTATCGCGAAAATCGATACCGCTCGTTCCAACATGGGTGCGATTCAGAACCGTTTCGAATCTACCATCAACAACCTGAACAACTCTATCAACAACCTGTCTGCTGCTCAGTCCCGTATCCAGGATGCTGACTACGCGACCGAAGTTTCCAACATGTCCCGCGCGCAGATCCTGCAGCAGGCTGGTACTTCTGTTCTGTCTCAGGCAAACCAGGTTCCGCAGGCAATGCTGTCCCTGCTGCGTTAATATCGACGCACTTTGCACAAAAGGTTGCTGGCGACAGCAACCTTTTTTTTCGTCTCTCTCCAGGGAAGCCTGAGAGACAATGTACAAAATAAGCCCCTGATCCTGCGTTTTATCCCCTCATCACTCCTGCATCTGCGGTGATACCGTAATCAGAATGACTTCTCTTTGCCTGAGCGAAGGCTGCTCCGTTTGCATCAACATTGAGCTAATAACATGAATAAGTTTTCACGTACCCGTGCGTTGCATCAGTACTATCGCGATGTATTTACCAAAGTCATCGATTTACCTGATTCAGACAGGCTTCCTGCCCAGGCGGTTGCTGAAATTTTGCAGTTCCGCAACACCGACCTCGATACGATGAAACCCATTATCATGGCGACGGAAACCGGGCTCAGTGCGGAGAAAGAGGCGGCCCTGAAGGCCATGATGTATGCGCTAACCCTGGCGAACAATGCTTTCGATGTGAAGAACGAAGGGCAGCGTTATACCGTTCCGCCGGAAATGGCTGAGAGCATCACCAACTATATTGTTGCTGCTCTGCAGAGCGACAATTCGGTTACCAATCTGGTTGTCGCTATTCAGATTTTATTCCGTATCAATGAAATTGAATCCGCGCTATTCCTTATATCTAATAATCTCTCCACGCTCAGCCAGCAGGCGGCGGTGCTTAAAATTCTGCTGCTGATTTGCCTGATGGAAGAAGATGACAATCAACTGCAGATAGTGATCCAGCATATGACGGCGGATTCTGAGCTGATTGGTGAGGATCCGTTCACGCTGCTGATGATCGTCTGCGGTATTTATAAGCTGGGCGGTTGCCCTGATTCATATATTGATTTTACGCCGCTACAGAGCGCGCATACCGAACTTGATACCTCGCGCTATCAGTGGCTTATTCCGCACAGCAAAAATGGTAAAACCACGGTGCTGATTGCCTGCGACAAAGGCTATTTCCTCCAGCACGCCAAAGCGCTGGTGGCCTCTGTCTATGAGACTAACGGCTGCGAGCTGAATGTGCATCTGCATATTTATAACTGCGACGACGGGCTCGAAGCTCAGGTTCATGAACTTGCTGCCTGCTTCCCGGGGTTAGCGCTTTCTCTGAGTCATGAAGAGGTGAAAACCACGCAGGGGATCAACGTCCACTATGCTTCCCGTCGATTCGTATTCATGAGCCATGCGCTGGAAGTCTTTGCCGCACCGATCCTGCTGCTCGATGCCGACTGCCTGGTGCGCAATTCATGGCAAGCAACACTTACTGCGCTCGGAGCGCAGAAATTATTCCTGACCAACAACGAATCGGCACCGCTGTGGGAGCGTGTTCAGGGCGGCTTCCTGTACGCCGAGCCGGACACGATTTCACAGCGCTATCTCGATATCGTCGCGCGCTTTATCGATCACAACCTGATGCGCGGGAATGTGGTCTGGTTCCTCGACCAGGTGGCGTTGTCGTTTGCCGTTGATGCGATGCCTGCCATTGAGCAGATGAGCATTGGTCGGGTTGACCCCTCGCTAGTTATCGACACACGTCACCATGACCAGACGTTCAGTTGGGTGGTCACCACCTACAAAAAAGGCGGTGGCAACTGGCAGCAGTATAAAACCGCACTCTGCGAGAAATATTTCCCGGCACATTAACCCTGTGCCGTCTGTACAGATTTGAATACGGAAGCGACCAGTGAAAACGTTGTACCAGAATCGATACCTTACGCCCGCGTCTTTGCGCGCCAGCGCCATGCTGAGCGGCATGGAGACGGCACCTTCCGCCCATGCCCGCATCATGGAGCTGGGATGTGGCAGCGCAGAAACGCTCATTGCCCATGCTCGCGCATGGCCACAGAGCGTGTGCATTGGCATTGATATTGATGAGCAACTGATAGCGCAGGCAGGTAGCACCATTGCCGCCCTTGAGCTCAGCAACGTTGCGACTTATGCCATCGGGTTGAACGATCTGCTGGCCGTCTCTCCTGGAGAGCTTGATTACATCATTTTGCATGGCGTCTTTGCCTGTCTGGGTGAGGCCGAGCGTGAGGCGGTGCTGGCATGGTGCCAACAGCACCTGGCTGCTAACGGTATTATCAGTCTACGGCACGCCGTATTACCCGGAGGTAGCGAAGCGCAGCAGCTTCGCGATGCACTGGCGTTTCATATTCAGCGTGGCGATGCCAACGACTCCCCGTTGGTGAGCGCCAGAGCCATGCTCGGATGGATGGCGCTGACTTTGCCTGAGGGGAGCCTCAGACAAACGGTGCTGGAAGCCGAAGCGCTGGACGATAACGCGCTGACCGTTCAGTGGCTGCTGGAGCCCGCGCCGGCTCGCTGGTATAGCGAATTCTGCCAGCAGTTGGCAGGACAAGGCCTGTACCCGCTGGGCGATGCACTCCCGCACGCTTCGCTGGCAATTGCCTGTGGGGAGAGTATTCATCAGTTGCACAGTGCAATCGCCAGCGGTACGTCGCACGCGATTGCCCAGCAGTATCTCGACATTGCAACAGGTCGGGGGGAGCGGGTGACGCTGCTGACCACTCAGGCAGAACGTGGCGTTCCTGCAGAACCCAATCTTGCGAGGCTCGAAGACCTGCACTGGGCGGGTAATTTCACCCGAATGGTGACCGACAAAGGGTTTATTGCCAACGGGCATCTCAGCGCCAGCGGTCAGCCGCTCAGTACGGAAAACCCGGTCATGCTGCAAATTCTCGATCTGCTGGGCGCGGCGTGGCCGCTGAGCCTCAGCGTGGAGCAACTGATCTTCAACACACGGCTGCCGGAAAAAAATGATGAGGTCCGTGAGCCAGTGCTCGCTGCGTTAACCGAACTTTTTCTGCTCCGCCCGGAAGGGCTGCACTGGAGCGCCGAGCCGGGGCCGTATAACGCGAATAGCCAAAACACGCTGCTGGTGCTGGGGGATAGCGAACTGACCAACCTGTGGGGCGTCGGCGTTGAGGTCACCGCCGGGGAGCGGGAGTACCTGGCCGGTGCGATGACGACGGTGGATGATGAGAGCTGGCAGCATTTCTTATCGCTGCGCGCTAAAGGTGTGCTGATTGGTTCTGCTCAGGCCTGGAAAGTGGCGATACAGCGGTTCCTACGCGAAGGAACACTTTCCCGCCTGAAGCCGATGATTACTACGCTGCTGTTACTGAGCGTGGGTATGAAACGGGGTGGCCTGCTCGCCGATAACGTCGGCGTACCGGAGTTACCTGCGCCAGAAGACGATGGTGCTATTGATGAATTATACAGCCACGTCAATTTGCTGATTCGTCAGGGGAAATCCCAGCAGGCGCGCGAATATACCTTCGCGTTATTGAACGAATCACCCGACGATCTGCATATTCTGCGCTGCTATTCGCGCACCTGTGTCCTGACCAGCGCCTGGCAGGAAGCGCTGTCGGCGCTTTGCCAACTGATGGGGCACTTCTGCTCCAGCCTCGATATTTACTACGACCTGGCGACGGCGTTGCAAAAGACCGGCGATCGTCATCATGCGCAGAAAATTATCCATGGTTTGCTGCGCCTGGACAGCAAAAGTGCCGGGTTCTGGCACTCGCTGGCTACGCTACACCAGATGCAGGGCCAGGCGCAGTTAGCGGAAAAATGCAGCCGTGAGGCTTTCCGCCATCAGCCAAATAATGCCCGCTATCTTGGGACGCTGGGAGTGATCCTCAGCGATAACCAGAAGCTGGATGAAGCCAGATACTTCCTCGAAAAAGCGCTGGAGCTGAAGCCGAATGATTTTGACTGCTTCACCAGCCTGCTGTTCGTGTTGACCCACGATCATACGGTGACCGCGCAGCAGCAGCTGGAGATGCATAAAGAGTACGGCCGCCGGGTGGATGCCTGGGCGGCGGGCGAGATGCTCGAGCACTATGCGCCAGTGGATAAAAATCCGACGCGGAAATTACGCATTGGTTTTGTCTCGGGCGATCTGCGTAACCACCCGGTCAGCAACTTCCTGCTGCCGTTCTGGGACAGCTTTAACCGCGAGCACTTTGAACTGGTGGGCTATAACGCCTCGCCGACCCACGACTGGATGACCGACAGGTTACAGGCAGGGGCGGTGCTGTGGCGCAATGTCGAGCTGATGAGCGATGTAGAACTGGCAAAACAGATTAACGCTGATGCCATCGATATTCTTATCGATCTCTCGGGGCATACCACCTACACGCGTATTCCGGCGTTTGCACTGCGACCGGCACCGGTACAGATGACGTGGATTGGTTATCCGGGCACTTCCGGTATTGCGGCGATGGATTATCGCCTGCTGTCGATGGGCTGTCTTAATCCACCGGGTCTGGAAAAACAGTTCCTCGAAAAAGTGATTTACGTACCGATGGATAAGCTGTTTTCACCCGAGAAGAACAGTCCGGAAATCAGCGAACTGCCCGCGCTCAGTAAGGGTTACATCACCTTTGGTAGCTTCAACCGACCAAAGAAAATTAACCCGGAAGTGCTGCAGCTGTGGGCTTCGATCCTCACTCAGTATCCGCAATCACGGCTGCACATTGGCTTTATGGATGATGAACGTATCAGGCGGCAGATAACGCGGCAGCTCGTCGAGCTTGGCGTGGCGGAAGAGCGCCTCTCGTTCCAGGGGCGTATGCCGCTGCTGGAGTATCTGGCAAGCCACGATCGGGTAGATATTTTGCTCGATACCTTCCCATATACCGGCGGCACGACGACAAACCACGCGGCGTGGATGGGCGTACCGACCCTGACGTTGTGCGGTGAAACCCTGGCCTGCAGACAGGGCGTTGAAAATATGAACAGTTATGGATTGCACCAGTTTATCGCCATGGATAAGGCGGATTTCGTCAGCAAAGCGCTGTACTGGCGCGATCATTTTGACGAACTGAACGCAATTCGACGTGGCATGCGCAGCCAGATCCCGGTGGAAACTGAAAACGGATTCAGCGCGGCCGGACATCTGGAGTATGCGCTGCGTCACGCATGGGCGCTGTACTGCAAGGGCCAGCCTGCGCAGTCATTTGTGATTGAAGAATCAGGCAACGCAGTACCACTAGTACGTTAACAGGTTAAACAGGCGATTTTCGGTTTCAACTACACCGTCTCGCAGAGGTCATTGATGAAAGATATCTACGTCACCAGCCCGCTACTGCCTCCTCTGGAGGAGTTTATTCCGTACCTGGAGAAAATCTGGGACAACAAAAATCTCACCAACGGGGGGGAGTGGCACCAGCGCCTGGAAAAAGAGCTGGCTGAGTATCTGGGCGTGGAGCATTTGTGCTTGTTTGCCAATGGCACCCTGGCATTGTTAACGGCGCTGCAGGCGCTGCGTATCACCGGCGAAGTGATAACCACACCGTACTCGTTCGTCGCTACCTCACATTCGCTGCTGTGGAACGGGTTAACGCCGGTATTTGCCGATATCGACCCGGTCACCTGCAACATCGATCCGGATAAACTGGAGGCGCTGATCACACCGGCTACCTCCGCTATTCTGCCGGTGCACTGCTATGGCATTCCGTGCGACGTCGATAAAATTCAGTCGATTGCCGATGCCTGGGGACTGAAAGTGATATATGACGCGGCTCACGCGTTTGGGGTGAAGAAGAATAACCAGAGCGTGCTGAACTACGGCGATCTCTCCATCCTGAGCTTCCACGCGACCAAGGTGTTCAACACCTTTGAAGGCGGCGCGATTATCTGCCCGGATGCCCGCATGAAGCAGCGCATCGATTATCTGAAAAACTTTGGTTTTGCCGGCGAAACTACCGTGGTGGCACCTGGGATTAACGCCAAAATGAACGAAGTGCAGGCGGCGTTTGGCCTGGTACAGCTCGGGCACATTGATAACGCACTGGCGAGCCGGGCGGAGATATACCAGCGTTACTGCGAATGGCTCAGTGATATTCCCGGCATCAGCATGTTCTCTGTGACCGATGACGTAGAATGGAACCACGCTTATTTCCCGATTCGCATTGAGAGCGAGTTTCCGGTAAGCCGTGATTGGGTGTATGACGCGCTGAAAGCGCAGGGAATATACTCGCGCCGCTATTTCTATCCGCTCATCAGTTCCTTCTCAATGTACCGACACTTGCCGTCGGCGCAGCCGGATACATTACCGGTCGCCAATGACATTTCGGAGAAAATATTGTGTCTGCCGATCTTCCCTTATTTAAGCATCGACGATCAGGCGCGGGTGGTGAATATTATCCGTGAGCAGGCAGGATTAGCCATGGTGGATAAAGTGGCATGAGACTCGGTATTTATGGTGCGGGCGGGCAGGGCCGGGAGACGTTGGTTCTGGCGCGCCAAATTAACCGGCTTTCATTTCGCTGGAGCGCAATATTCTTTATTGATGATGTGACTGGGGAAAAGGTTATCAGTGGTGCCGATGTGGTGCGCTTTGCTGACCTCGACTTCAGTAATCTGGAGATTAGCATTGCGTTGGGCGAGCCTTTTCAGCGGCAGAGGCTCGCTGAAAAAGTGGCACCAAAAGCACCGCTGGCGACGCTTATACACCCTGGGGTGTTTGTCCCGGAGGATTCGTTGATTGGTCAGGGCAGTATCCTGGCTCAGGGCGTTTTTCTCTCCTGTGACGTTACCCTCGGTGAGAACGTCCTTGTTCAGCCGAACGCTTATATCAGTCATGACTGTGAGGTTGGTCCACACAGCGTCATCAGCAGCCAGGTCTCACTGGGAGGGCGCACCCGAATTGGCGCCCGGAATTTCCTTGGGATGAACGCGGTGGTGAAAGAGAAAGTCACCCTCGGAGACGATGTGGTGATCGGCATGGGCGCGGTGGTACTTGATGATATTGCGGATAGCCGCGTTGCGTTTGGTCATCCTGCGCGAATTCAACGTATGAACAATAAACGGATTTTTAACTAAACGGAACCGTCGTTTCAGCGAGCATATTGCCGTAGCACGGGGTGCTACGGCATGATAAATGTTTAACTTTGGTAAAAATTAATATCTTAATATTCAATAAATTGAAATATAACCTGCAAATAAACGCGTATTTAGACCACTATTCTAGCGATTAAAACACCTGTAGAAACGGATAATCATGCCGATAACTCAACTAATGCAGGGCTGTTTATCGTGAATTCACTGTATACCGCTGAAGGTGTAATGGATAAACACTCGCTGTGGCAGCGTTACGTACCTTTGGTGCGCCATGAAGCATTGCGCCTACAGGTGCGGCTGCCGGCGAGCGTGGAACTGGACGATCTGCTTCAGGCGGGCGGCATCGGGTTATTGAACGCTGTCGAACGTTACGATGCTCTGCAAGGAACGGCATTTACCACTTACGCAGTGCAACGCATTCGTGGGGCAATGCTGGACGAACTGCGCAGCCGGGACTGGGTGCCGCGCAGCGTTCGGCGTAACGCCCGTGAAGTGGCGCAGGCGCTGGGGCAGCTGGAGCAAGAACTGGGGCGCAACGCGACGGAAACTGAGGTCGCGCAGCGGCTCGATATTTCTGTTGAAGATTATCGGCAGATGCTGCTGGATACCAACAATAGCCAGCTTTTCTCCTACGATGAGTGGCGGGAAGAGCATGGCGATAGTATCGAGCTGGTTACCGAAGAAAATCAGCAGGAAAACCCGTTATTCCAGTTACTGGAGAGCGATTTACGCCAGCGCGTGATCGACGCTATTGAAGCGCTTCCGGAACGTGAACAACTGGTACTAACGCTTTATTACCAGGAAGAGCTGAATCTCAAAGAGATCGGCGCGGTACTGGAAGTGGGCGAGTCGCGGGTGAGTCAATTGCACAGCCAGGCTATTAAACGTCTGCGTACCAAGCTGGGTAGGTTATAGGGTGGTGATGATGTCATCCCCCCTGAAAAATGCCGCACAACCAATGACAACCAGGAGTTATCATGACGGTGCAGCAAGTAAAAAGACGGCCATTAAGCCGCTATTTAAAAGACTTTAAACACAGCCAAACACATTGTGCACATTGCCACAAACTGCTTGATCGTATCACGCTGGTCCGTCGCGGCGAGATAGTCAACAAAATCGCGATTTCACGTCTCGATATCCTCATCAATGAAGAAGAGTGGCAGCTGGAGCGCCCCGACTGGGTGGCGCTGTGCCGCTTCTGCGGCGATCTGTACTGTAAAGAGCAGAGCGACTACTTCGACATCATTGGCTTCAAACAATACCTGTTCGAGCAGACCGATATGAGTCCGGGCACCGTGCGCGAGTACGTGGTTCGTCTGCGTCGCCTGGGAAATCACCTGAGCAGCCTCAACGTTTCGCGCGAGTTGCTGAGCGATGGCTATCTGGATGAAAATCTGGCGCCATGGCTACCGCCAACCAGCACCAATAATTATCGTATTGCCCTGCGAAAATATGCTCAGTTCCAGACCCATTTTCCAGCGCTAAAAATGCAGAATTTCGCTTATCCGGCAACCTCTGATATATATTAAATTTGAATAAGATGTAGCGTAGTGGTTTTTGCCGAATGCGGTGAAAACCTTACACTACCACCAGAATTCAAACATTTGGGGTAACGGGGTCTCTATGAAATTAGCACTTCTGGGTCGTCAGGCGGTGATGGGTGTCATGGCGGTTGCGCTGATGGCGGGCGTTACGGCAAAAACCTTCGCAGCTGAAAATCTGTTAAATCAGGTAAAAGAGCGCGGTACGCTGCGTGTTGGTCTTGAGGGAACTTACCCTCCGTTCAGTTTCCAGGGCGATGACGGGAAGCTGACCGGTTTTGAGGTTGAGTTTGCACAAGAACTGGCCAAACATCTGGGCGTGAAGGCAGATCTGAAACCGACCAAATGGGATGGGATGCTGGCTTCACTCGATTCTAAGCGTATCGATGTGGTGATTAACCAGGTCACTATCTCTCCTGAACGTCAGAAGAAGTATGATTTCTCCACCCCGTATACCGTTTCCGGGATCCAGGCGCTGGTGAAAAAAGGTAACGAAGGCGTTATCAAAACGGCGGCTGACCTGAAGGGTAAAAAAGTGGGCGTCGGTCTGGGGACGAACTACGAAGAGTGGCTGCGTAAAAACGTCCAGGGCGTAGATATTCGTACCTATGATGATGACCCGACCAAGTATCAGGATCTGCGCGTAGGCCGCATCGACGCCATTCTGGTGGACCGTCTGGCCGCGCTGGATCTGGTGAAGAAAACCAACAATACACTGGCGGTGACGGGTGAAGCCTTCTCCCGTCAGGAATCCGGTGTGGCATTGCGCAAAGGTAACGAAGACCTGCTGAAAGCGGTAGACGGTGCCATTGCGGAGATGCAGAAAGACGGTAGCCTGAAGGCGCTCTCTGAGAAGTGGTTTGGCGCTGACGTGACCAAATAACTCCTGTGGTAAAAAAAAGGCGCTAACCTTAGCGCCTTTTTTTATTTACGCTCAACTGAGTGCATAATAAAAATAAACGAGTCAGGAGGTACCATGTCATTACAAAATGTCACCCGTTTCCCGCGGCTGGAATTCATCGGCGCGCCGACGCCGCTCGAGTATCTGCCGCGCTTCTCCGATCATCTTGGTCGCGATATTTTTATTAAACGCGATGATGTCACCCCGATGGCGATGGGGGGCAATAAGCTGCGTAAGCTTGAGTTTCTGGCGGCTGACGCGCTGCGCGAAGGCGCCGACACCCTGGTCACCGCGGGAGCCATTCAGTCTAACCACGTGCGCCAGACGGCGGCGGTGGCGGCGAAACTGGGTCTGCACTGCGTGGCGCTGCTGGAAAACCCGATTGGCACGACGGAGGAAAACTACCTTACTAACGGTAACCGTTTGCTGCTCGACCTGTTCAATACTCAGGTTGAAATGTGCGATGCACTCACTGACCCGACGGCGCAGCTCGATGAGTTAGCCACTCGGCTGGAAGCGCAGGGATTCCGTCCGTACGTTATTCCGGTCGGCGGTTCAAACGCGCTGGGGGCGATGGGCTATGTGGAATGCGCCATGGAAATTGCCCAGCAGTGCGAAGGCATTGTCTCCCTTTCCTCCGTTGTGGTGGCATCCGGTAGCGCCGGCACGCACGCCGGACTGGCGGTAGGGCTTGAACACCTGATGCCGGAAATCGAACTGATTGGCGTCACGGTCTCTCGCAAAGTGGCTGAACAAAAACCGAAGGTAGTGACGCTCCAGCAGGCGCTGGCATCCAGTCTCGAAATGAAAGCCAGCGCAGATATTCAGCTGTGGGACGAATACTTTTCTCCGGGGTATGGTCTGCCAACGGAAGAGGGGATGGAGGCGGTCAAACTGCTGGCGCAGCTTGAAGGCATTCTTCTCGACCCGGTGTACACCGGTAAAGCCATGGCGGGGCTCATCGACGGTATCAGCCAGAAACGCTTTAAGGATGACGGAGCTGTCCTGTTTGTTCATACGGGCGGCGCACCGGCGCTCTTCGCCTATCATCCACACATTTAACGCAGACTTACGCTAATGCACGAAAGTATTCATCTGGTTATGGAATCACTGCCTTATCTGCTGAAAGGGGCGGTCTTTACGCTACAGCTCAGCATCGGCGGGATGATTTTTGGTCTGCTGCTGGGCTTTATTCTCGCCCTGATGCGTATGTCGGCTCTCTGGCCGGTGCGCTGGCTGGCGCGCTGCTATATCTCTATTTTCCGCGGCACGCCGCTGATTGCCCAGCTGTTTATGATTTACTACGGTCTGCCGCAGTTTGGCATCGAGCTGGATCCGATCCCCGCCGCGATGATTGGTCTGTCGCTTAACACTGCAGCCTATACGTCCGAAACCCTGCGTGCGGCGATTTCGTCTATCGACAAAGGGCAGTGGGAAGCGGCGGCCAGTATCGGCATGACGCCGTGGCAAACGCTGCGTCGGGCGATCCTGCCGCAGGCCGCTCGCGTGGCGTTGCCACCGCTGTCGAACAGCTTTATCAGCCTGGTGAAGGATACCTCGCTTGCTGCCACCATTCAGGTGCCAGAGCTGTTCCGTCAGGCGCAGCTTATCACCTCGCGTACGCTGGAGGTGTTCACCATGTATCTGGCCGCTTCACTGATTTACTGGGTGATGGCGACGGTGCTCTCGGCGCTGCAGAACTACTTTGAAAATCAGCTTAATCGTCAGGAGCGTGATCCAAAATGAGTGCGATTGACGTTAAAAATCTGGTGAAGAAATTTCACGGCCAGACGGTACTGCACGGGATCGATCTCGAAGTGCAGGAGGGCGAAGTGGTGGCCATCATCGGCCCCAGTGGTTCCGGGAAAACGACGCTGCTGCGGAGTATCAATCTGCTGGAGCAGCCGGAGAGCGGGACGATTCGCGTCGGTGATATCACCATTGATACCGCCAAACCTATCAGCCAGCAGAAAGGGCTTATCCGCCGTCTTCGCCAGCATGTGGGCTTTGTCTTCCAGAACTTTAACCTGTTCCCGCACCGCACGGTGCTGGAAAACATTGTTGAAGGCCCGGTGATTGTAAAGGGTGAAAACAAAGAAGAGGCGCAGACTCGCGCTCGCGCGCTGCTGGCAAAAGTCGGACTAGCGGGTAAAGAGACCAGCTATCCGCGCCGTCTTTCCGGTGGACAGCAGCAGCGGGTGGCAATTGCCCGCGCGCTGGCGATGCGTCCGGACGTGATTTTATTCGATGAACCGACGTCGGCGCTCGATCCTGAGCTGGTCGGTGAGGTGCTGAACACCATCCGCCAGTTGGCGCAGGAGAAACGCACGATGGTTATCGTCACCCATGAAATGAGCTTTGCGCGTGACGTAGCCGACCGGGCCATTTTTATGGATCAGGGGCGTATCGTTGAGCAGGGTAACGCCAAATCGTTATTCGCCAATCCCCAGCAGCCTCGCACCCGTCAGTTTCTCGAAAAATTTCTGATGCAGTAAACCTCTGCGCGCCGCAGCCTGCCTGTGGCGCGTCTCTATACCAATTTTGTTAAGCGGCGCTAATGAATTCAGCGCGGCAGGACATTTTCTCTCTTTACATCAGGCCGTCGGGTAATAAAGTGCTCAGGCATGATATTTTGCGCTTATAAATAAGTAATATGTGTTAATTTCTTATATTCATAATAATGATGAAACCTGACGCGGCAGATAGCAAAAGCAGGCGGGGTTTATTACTCTGGGGTTTATTTGGCAGGTATGAGGGATTACGACTTTTTCAAATGGCGGCGGGATATGCTGCAGCACTTTCAGACGTTAACCAGCAGCGAGCAGATCTATAAACTGCTTTCGTCATGGTCTGTGTAATGCGGAGTCGTTAGCAAGTCAGTGAGTGAAGTTTTTGATTCAAAAGCCTTCCTGAAAACGGTGACCAGCCAGCCTGGCGTTTATCGCATGTATGACGCTGGCGGCACCGTTATTTATGTTGGAAAAGCCAAAGACCTGAAAAAGCGTCTTGCCAGCTATTTCCGCAGCAACCTGGCCTCGCGTAAAACCGAGGCGCTGGTGGCGCTCATCCAGCAGATTGACGTGACCGTCACGCATACCGAAACGGAAGCGCTGCTGCTTGAGCATAACTACATCAAACTCTATCAGCCGCGCTATAACGTGCTGCTGCGCGATGATAAATCATACCCCTTCATCTTTCTGAGCGGAGATACCCACCCGCGACTGGCGTCGCATCGGGGGGCTAAACATGCCAAGGGCGAGTATTTCGGCCCGTTCCCTAACGGTTATGCCGTACGTGAGACTCTGGCGCTGTTGCAAAAAATCTTCCCAATCCGCCAGTGTGAGAACAGCGTCTACCGTAACCGTTCGCGTCCCTGTCTTCAGTATCAGATTGGCCGTTGCCTGGGGCCTTGTGTCGCGGGTCTGGTCAGTGAAGAAGAGTATGCACAGCAGGTGGATTACGTGCGTTTGTTCCTCTCCGGCAAAGACGATCAGGTACTGACGCAGCTGATTTCCCGGATGGAGAAGGCAAGCCAGTCGCTGGAATTTGAGGAAGCCGCGCGTATTCGCGACCAGATCCAGGCGGTGCGTCGGGTGACGGAGAAACAATTTGTCTCTAACACCGGCGACGATATGGACGTCATTGGCGTGGCGTTTGATGCCGGAATGGCCTGTGTCCACGTGCTGTTCATTCGTCAGGGGAAAGTGCTCGGTAGCCGCAGTTACTACCCGAAAGTGCCGGGCGGTACCGAACCGGGTGAAATCGTCGAGACGTTTGTGGGGCAGTTTTACCTGCAGGGTAGTCAGTCGCGCACGCTACCGAGTGAAATTCTGCTCGATTTCGCCCTTGCGGATAAAACGCTGCTGGCAGATACGCTTTCTGAATTTGCCGGGCGGCGCATTAACGTGCAGACCAAACCGCGCGGCGACCGTGCACGCTACCTTAAGCTTGCCCGTACCAACGCGGCGACGGCGCTGGTCACCAAACTCTCGCAGCAGTCAACCATCACCCAACGCCTCAAGGCACTGGCGACGGTGCTTGAACTGCCCGACATTAAACGCATGGAGTGTTTCGACATCAGCCACACGATGGGCGAGCAGACGATTGCCTCCTGCGTGGTATTTGACACAAATGGCCCTCTACGTGCGGAATATCGCCGCTATAATATCACCGGTATTACCCCGGGTGATGACTATGCCGCGATGAACCAGGTGCTGCGCCGCCGCTATGGAAAAGCCATCGAGGAAAGCAAAATTCCCGATGTTATTCTTATCGACGGCGGTAAAGGACAGCTGGGGCAGGCGAAAACCGTGTTCGCCGAGCTTGATGTAAGCTGGGACAAGCAGCATCCGATCCTGCTTGGAGTCGCTAAAGGTAGTGACCGTAAAGCCGGGCTGGAAACGCTCTTTTTCGAACCGGAAGGTGAGGGATTCAGCCTGCCGCCGGATTCCCCGGCGCTGCATGTGATCCAGCATATCCGCGACGAATCGCACGATCATGCCATTAGCGGGCATCGAAAAAAACGCGCCAAAGTGAAGAGCACCAGCTCGCTCGAGACTATCGAAGGCGTAGGCCCGAAACGGCGGCAGATGTTGCTGAAGTACATGGGCGGATTACAAGGCCTGAAGCAGGCGAGCGTGGAAGAAATTGCCAAAGTGCCGGGTATATCGCACGGTCTGGCAGAAAAGATCTACTACTCATTGAAACATTAGGGGCTCTGTAGCACCATAGGGCTAATATTTACTGACAACAGATAGTTACCGTCGCCATGCAATTTAATATCCCTACGTTGCTTACGCTGTTCCGTGTCATTCTGATCCCTTTCTTCGTGCTGGCGTTTTATTTGCCGTTCACCTGGGCCCCGTTCGCCTGTGCGCTGATCTTCTTCGTTGCCGCCGTCACCGACTGGTTTGACGGTTTTCTGGCTCGTCGCTGGAACCAGAGTACGCGCTTCGGTGCATTTCTCGATCCGGTTGCCGATAAGGTGATGGTAGCGATTGCGATGGTGCTGGTGGCCGAACACTATCACACCTGGTGGGTGACGCTACCGGCTGCGACCATGATCGCCCGCGAGATAATCATCTCGGCGTTACGTGAGTGGATGGCAGAGCTCGGTAAACGCAGCAGCGTGGCGGTCTCGTGGATCGGTAAAGTGAAAACCACGGCGCAGATGGCGGCGCTGGTATGGATGCTGTGGCGTCCGAATGCCTGGGTTGAGTGGGCCGGGATTGGTCTCTTCATCATCGCTGCAGTGCTGACGCTGTGGTCTATGCTGCAATATCTGAACGCTGCACGCGGCGATTTGCTTGATCAGTGATCGTTTCGCCGCAAATTTCAGCAAACGATCCTGAGTGATGAAAAATATCGTTGACTCAGTGCGTCAGGTAAGTAGAATGCAACGCATCGAACGGCGGCACAGCTCGCCAGACGGTAGTAAAATCAAGTGATTAACTTCACATGATTATGCGGGAATAGCTCAGTTGGTAGAGCACGACCTTGCCAAGGTCGGGGTCGCGAGTTCGAGTCTCGTTTCCCGCTCCAAATTAAAAGCATCGGCAATTGCGGGTGCTTAAGATTTAAAGGCGCGTTAGCAAAGCGGTTATGTAGCGGATTGCAAATCCGTCTAGTCCGGTTCGACTCCGGAACGCGCCTCCAATTTTCATCCCGAGCCCGGATGGTGGAATCGGTAGACACAAGGGATTTAAAATCCCTCGGCGTTCGCGCTGTGTGGGTTCAAGTCCCACTCCGGGTACCATTGGGATAAGCAGAATAATCAAAGCAATAAGCAGTGTCGTGAAACCACCTTCGGGTGGTTTTTTTGTGCCTGTAATAAGCCTCTCCGCCTTCGGCGATTGCGTAATGAGCAATCCGCAGCAAAAAATTTCCTATCAAGTGCATCCAGTTTGCTTTGTCATTCGTATATGTCAGCAAGGGAGCCTCCCGAGTACATTTAACTTCCATCCGTTGAGGGCTACATAATGAATAAGCTGCTCGGTTCCGCATTGATTCTCGGTCTGGTCTGCAGTTCTGCCGCATTTTCTGCAGGTATGGGACAAACGAAGATGGTCGGTGGGGCAGAAATGTACCCGTCGAAAAACATCATCGAAAACGCTACGCAATCGAAAGATCATACGACGCTGGTGGCGGCAGTTAAAGCCGCCGGACTGGTAGGGACTCTTGAGGGTAAAGGACCTTTCACCGTATTTGCACCCACCAATGAGGCTTTTAACAAACTTCCGGCTGGAACGGTAGATTCACTGCTGAAACCAGAGAATAAAGGCAAGCTAACCAGCGTCCTGACTTACCATGTCGTGGCGGGAAAACTGGACATGAAAGCGCTGATGAGCAAAGTTCAGGCCGGAGGGGGCAAAGCTGAACTGATGACGGTCAACGGCGAGCCTCTGTGGGTGATAAAAAATGGCGCGCATAGCCTGCAACTTAAAGACAAACAAGGGAACATCGCCAATGTCTCTATCTGGGATGTACATCAGAGTAATGGGGTTATTGACGTTATTGATACCGTACTGATGCCGTAATTGTCTCCTATACTGGTGCAGTAACAATAAGTTACTGCACCAGGTCGGGAGTAATATGGACTACCGCCACGTGAATGATATTTCCTTAATGAAAAACATTGCCAGCGGCGATCGGCGAGCGTTTAAAAATCTGTATGAACGCTATTGTCCGCTGATGCTTGCAATTGCAGTGCGCATCGTTAAACGACGCGAAGTGGCAGAAGATATTATGCAGGATGTATTTGTTCAGGTGTGGTTAACCGCGAATGCATTCGATAACAACCTGAGCTCACCTAAAACCTGGTTGAGTCATTTAACGCGTAATAAAGCCATTGACTGGCTGCGCGCGCGCGACAATCAGTGGCAGTCGGAGGACGTAATCACGGCACAGCAGTCGGAACTGACGGGCGCGGCAGATAGCGCAATTCAGGATGATGAAAGCCGTCGTTTGCTTCATTGTATGAAGCATCTTCCCAATAACCAACAGCAAAGTATTGCGCTTGCCTGGTATCAGGGATTGTCGCACACCGATATTGCCCAGTATTTAAATCAGCCGACGGGAACAATAAAAAGCTGGATTCGTCGTGGTCTCGAGCATCTTAAGGAGTGCATAGGAATATGAGCCTTGAAACCAAAGACGACCTTCAGGCTGCAGAATATGTCCTGGGGCTGTTATCGGCAGAAGAACGGCTGGCGTTCGAAAATGAAATGGCCACTCGGCCTGAGCTGAAGGCCGTGATGTGGCGCTGGCAAGAGGTATTGTGCGGATTAGACCGCATAACTGAACCCGTCAAACCCTCTGACCAGCTTTGGCGCCGAATAGACGCCACGCTTAACAAGACTGCCAGTCATCGTAAACCACAACGCTTATTAAACTGGGCCGGTTGGGCGGTTGCCGCCGCTCTGGCAGGGGTTATCATTTTCAAACCCGCCACTCAACCAGCCAGCCATCCTATCGCTGTGTTGAATCCGAGTGCGGGGACAAGTCAGTTTGTTGTTAGTTACTCTCCGACGAACCATACGATCACCGTTACGGGTCTGAATGTGACAACGGGTAACGATCACAGCCTTCAGCTCTGGTTAATACAAGGTAACGCTGCACCCAAATCGTTGGGACTTCTTGATAAGCGTTCAAATATTTTGAGCATACAAGCCAGTCAGATCAATTCGCAGGCGTTGCTGGCGGTGAGTCTGGAGCCTAAAGGTGGCTCCCCCGGGGTATTGCCTACCGGGCCTATTTTGTATAAAGGCATCATCTCAACGGGAAGCTAAGTCACAGAGCCTTCGCGCTGCCATGGGCTCCCCCTTAGTTTTCTCAGGCGCAATCTTTTCATTTTTCGGTAAAATACACCACGGATTCATGCAGTCGTACGAGTCCGCACCTTTGGGTTTAGTGTCAAAATTATAAAGTTGAGAAGGGATCTTCAATGGCAACGTTGCTTGAAAGCTACACCGATTGTTTTAAAAAATATGCCACTTTCCGCGGTCGCTCTGCTCGTCAGGAGTACGCCGTATTCACGGTGGCGAACTTTGTCCTGTCGTTCGTGCTGGGGCTTATCCCGGTTATCGGCGGGCTCTTCGGTCTGGTGATTATCATTCCAGGACTGGCGGTTGCTGTGCGCCGCCTGCACGACCTGAACCGGTCCGGCTGGTTGCTGCTGGCGCCGTATGCCGTGATGATCGTGGCCTTTATCGGTCTGGTGGCGACCTCCGAATCCGGAAATACCACGGGCTGGTTCGTCCTGCTGTGCATTTCCGGTATTGCGGTGCTCGTCATGTCGCTGTGGATGCTGTTTGCGAAAGGTACCGCGGGGAGTAACCGCTTCGGTGATGATACTTTGATCCCGGCACCGGTAGCCGCGCCTGAAATGCAGGCTGCGCCGGCTAACAACGCTGATGATGTGCGTGAGCGCCTGGCGCAGGCGAAAAAAATGTTTGATGAAGGTCTCATCAGCGAAGCCGAATACGAAACGATGCGCAGCGGCATCATCAAGGATATGTAACGCGCTTCTGTGCCGGGTGGTTTTCTCCCGGCATTTCCGCTACTGTATGCGCCATTTTTACATCACCACGAGCCTGTTATGAAAACCGGACCCCTGAACGAAAGCGAAATTGAGTGGCTGGACGATACGTTGTCCCGCTACGGTAACGAAGAATCCGTCATCGACATGGCTGAGCTCGACGGCATGCTCACCGCGGTTGTCTCCGCGCCTGTTGAAATTGAGCCGGCGGAGTGGCTGCTGGCGCTCTGGGGCGGGGCTAAGCATGTTCCGCGCTGGGCAAACGACCGCGAGCGCGACCACTTCGTCAATCTGACCCTGCAGCACATGGACGATATCGCTGAACGTCTGCATGACTATCCGGAGCAGTTTGACCCGCTGTTTGGCTCTCGTGAAGAAGAGGGGCAGGAGCTGACCATCGTTGATGACTGGTGCTATGGTTACATGCGCGGTGTTGCAATGAGCAACTGGTCCGCGTTACCTGAAGCCCTGCAACCTCAGCTGGACGCTATCGCCCTGCACGGTAGTGAAGCGAATGCTGAACGTCTGGATGCGCTCTCGGCGGATGAGTTTGTGGCGAGCGTGGACGGTATCAAACCGGCGGCGCTGGCGCTCTTTCAGCACTGGCAGGAAAACCCGCAAACGGCACCGGTGCAACAGCCGATTGTTAATGCGGCCAAGATCGGTCGTAATGACCCGTGCCCTTGCGGCAGCGGAAAGAAGTATAAAAACTGCTGTCAGAAATAACACTCTGGCATAGAGTAAACGGCCCGCATGGGCCGTTTTTGCGTTAATACCTTTTCAACCGCGTGATAAAAAGGAGGAACAGTTAAAAATAGCTGTTCTATAATTCACCATACCTGCCGTTCGGCAAACGCTTCCCATGACGCTAATCCTTTTGGTGGTTGAACGATGAACCGATTATTCTGTTTATTGTCTTCGCTCTCTCTGCTCCTGCTCGCCAGTCAAAGCGCGCAGGCAGACAGAAATATATTATGGGATCTGGTGAGTAAGCAGTGTATCCCTGGATATGCAAGTCCTTTATGACCGAGCGGCTAGGTAAACCGATTAAGGAAAAGTATATCGCGCTGGCGTTAAACCCGACCAATGCGCGTAGCCAGGATCAACTCCATATCCATATCTCATGTTTGTCTGCTGCTGCAAACGTGGCGCTGATAAACATTCCGACGGATAAGGTTCGTACCGCGTGGTCGAAAAGCCAGGTCACTATTCCCCCGTATCACTTTCACTACCGCCACGTATCTATGGCTGAGCTGATACACAAGAATTTATTTAAAGTGGTTGCTGAAAAGGTCCGGCAAGAGAAGGGGAGCCTCGACTACACCGGCGCTGCGCTGGTTAACCGTAGCCCGGGGGAATTTATGCTACTGGTTGGAATTGGCACCAGCGCATCCGGCGTTTCCGCCGAACTGATTCAGGATCATCAGTGCCTGCTGGCTGGGCAATAACGTGTTCCTGCTTTCACATTAGTTTTTGATACAAAATAGTGCTACAGCATGGCGAATATTTTTATGTGCGCTTTTGTCCAGTGGAGCGTAGTTGTTAAATTTACGCAAGAACTTCAAATTATCTGTCAGGAGTTATTCAACTTAACATATTTTATATATTAAACGAGGTATATCATATGCAGGCATTTATTCCTCCGACGACTGAAGTACTCGATAACATTGTTAATTCATTTCCACTGATTGCCCAGCCACCGGCTGATGCCAATATTGCCATCGCCATTGGGTGGGTACTGGATAACGGTGACCAGGGTGTTTACCTGAGCGGCTCTCTGCAGGACGAAGCGGGTAACGGCATGGTGCTTAACGACAGCGTACTATTTAAGCTTGCGTCTAGCAGTAAACTCTTCACTGCTATGGCTTTCGCTTATGCTTGCCTGGATAGCGCCAGCCCGGTCACCAGAGAGTCTGTCCTCGGAGATTTTATCCTTTTCAGCGATAGTGAGGTTGGCTCGGCGTTAAAAAAGATCCCGTTGTATAACCTTGCAGCGTACACCAGCGGATTGCCGGCAGACAATAACTCGAGTGCCGGAACGCTACCCCCCCTGAATATTGATGAATCTTACTCAGTTCAGGATATGCTCAACTTCCTTAATCAGGATGCGAGTTTCCCGGTTGAGCCATATGGTGAGATATCTACCTATTCTAATCTTGGTTTTTCCTTGCTCGCGGTCGCAATTTCCCGAGCCTGTGGCACAAATGGATTCAATATCTGGCTCCAGGATTATCTATTCAGGAATGAAAACGTGAATATGGCTGACTCCAGATACTGTCCCATCCCTGGTAATCCATGGCCTGCACGTTTCCCATGCGGTTTTGTCTATGATGAAGCGACCCAAAAATACACTAAAGCTAGCCTCTATAGCCCCAAGTTTGGTGCCTACTATGGTGGTGGCGGCGTTATGTCATCAGCCCGGGACATGCTCACTTTTCTGAAGATCAATATGGGGTTGCTGAAGCCGTTTCCGTTTAGCGAGGAGTTGATTCAGTGGATGCAAACTCCGATATGGACGCAGTCAGGAACAATAACGGGGCTCGGTTGGTTCTTCTCGCCTGACGAATCTGTATTGACGAAGAACGGCATCCTTGATGGCACCAATACCGCCATCCAGATGGCAGCAAGCACTTCGCCCGGGCGCACGCCGTCAGCGGCCGGCGTCTTTGTGCTGACCAATCTCTCAGAAATCAATATGCCTGCAGGTAAAGGGGATCTGGCGACCAAAATTGCCGGGCAGGTTTATCTTACGATGCAGAAAGGATGAAAAGCAGAAACGGCCCCAAGGGGCCGTTTTTTTTGGCTTATCCCACCGAAGGGAGCAGCCCGGTGGCAATGCAGAACTGTATGCCGATGACGGCGATACCGCAGGCAAACACCAGCCAGGGGACTACGCTGCCGCCCGCCACGCGCCAGGCGGCAGTGGGGTGAAGTTTGCGGCTTTTCATTACCAGCAGGGCCGGGATCACCAGGGCCAACACCGCCAGCGCCACACCGGCATAACCCAACGCCATCACAAACCCACGCGGATAGAACAGCGCAAACACCAGCGGGGGCAGGAAGGTCACGGCACCGGTCTGAATACGCCCACGAACGCTGTTCTCGCGCTGGAAGAGGTCAGCCAGATAGTCGAACAGGCCCAGCGCCACGCCGAGGAAGGAGGTCGCCAGCGCCAGATCGGCGAACAGGTGTACCGCCAGCTCCACGTGCGGTGAAGCGACTACCTCGCGAATGGCCTGTAACAGGCCGTTCAGCCCACTGCTGTTAGCCAGCAGCGCGGTAAATACCGGGGAATCGATACTGCCGAGCGTCGCCAGCTGCCAGAAGATATAGGCCACCAGCGGAATAAAGCTACCGATTATAAATACCCGGCGCAGCTTGCGCAGGTCGCCGTTCAGATAGCTGACGATACTCGGTACGCTACCGTGGAAGCCGAATGAGGTGAAAATGACCGGAATGGCCGACAGCGCCAGTCCTTTTTCCACCGGAAGAGTCAGCAGGTTAATCTTATGAATATGTGGCATCAGCAGGGCCAGCATCACTACCAGAAAGATGATTTTGGCGCTGAACAGGAAGCGGTTGAAGAAATCGACCATTGAGGTGCCAATGCAGATGATGCAGCCACCCACGAGGGTGAATAACAGCACGCCCAGGGTTGGGGTCATATTGACGTCAAGCCAGTCGCTGAAGCTTGAGGCGATAAGCTCACCTGCGCCGCTGATGTAGGCAGCCGTCAGCGCGTACATCAGGAAAAGCATGCTGAACCCGGTCACCCACTGACCGTAGCGCCCGAGGTAGCGGAACGCGAGTGAACCCAGCCCGGTGTCGGCGGGTACATGCTGATAAACCTCCAGCAACAGCAGGGCGGTGTAGCACATCAATCCCCACAGACCGAAGAGTAACGCCAGTGTGACACCAAAGCCCACGCCTGCCGAAGCCAGAGGCATCGCCAGCATCCCTGCGCCAATTGTGGTGCCAGCCACGATTAAAATACTACCAAGAGTGCGGTTCTTCACGCTTTCCTCTACTACAGAACGGCAAGACAACAAAATATGCCGCGCAGCGTATGTGAAATCCAGCGTTTCGTCAAATCAAGATTACAGGTGATGTACAGAAAAATGTACACTAAAAAGCGCGGAGAAACTGCGCTAACGCAAAACATGCAAAGGAAATGCAGTTTATGGTTTACGTTTTCAGGAGGGAAGGTATGCCATCAGTTCATGGTCACGAAGTGCTTAATATGATGATTGAATCCGGCGAAGGTTATACGACGGAGAGCCTAGCGGCAGCCATCGTTGCACGGTTTGGTGAGGAAGCGCGTTTTCACACCTGCTCCGCTGAGGGGATGTGTGCGGCCGAACTGGTCGCGTTTTTGCAGCGTAAGGGGAAGTTTATTCCGCAGGACGCGGGTTTTACGACGGATGAAAGTAAAATTTGCCGTCACTGAGGCGTAAAAGAAGCGGCAGCAAAGCGCTGCCGCGAAGGGATTAGTTTTGCGCGTCGAGGGTAGAGAGCTCTTTATCGATAAAGTAGAGGCCTTCACCGCTTTTACCCGCCAGGGTCAGTTTATCGATAACAGATTTGAACAGCTTCTCTTCTTCATGCTGTTCAGCCACGTACCACTGCAGGAAATTAAAGGTTGGATAGTCCTGATGGGTCATCGCCGCGTGGGTCAGCTCATTAATTTTCTGTGAAATAAGCTGTTCGTGTTCGTAGGTTTTACGGAACAGTTCATCCAGGGACGCATATTCAGCAAACGGAGACTGGATCGCGTTAATACGTGGCAGGCTGCCGGTATCGGTCAGGTAGTCAAACAGACGCTGCATGTGACCCATCTCTTCCTGAGCGTGGCGACGCAGGAATGCCGCAGCGCCTTCAAAGCTGTGGTAGCTGCACCATGCGCTCATCTGCTGATAAAGCAGAGAAGAAAAGAGTTCAAGATTCATCTGCTCGTTGAGTTTCTCAATCATTTCAGATTTCAGCATCGCAAGTCTCCGGAATATAAGCGGTTCAGATTATTGTGCGGCCACTATAATTTGTTATCTATTTATTTGCAAAAGGTAAAATAATAAATTTCTTTATTAAAAATACGAATGGGAATAAAACGCATTGCGCTCAATAAATAATATTAAAATGAGAATCGTTATAATTTAAAATAAAAAAGCCAGCGCAGACGGCTGGCTGTCTCAGGTTCAATATACGCCGGACGTTGCCGGGGTGAAGGCGATGCCGCGGCACTGATACTGAATGGTTATCGTCTTGTTCAGGCACAGCGCTCCGCTGGTGGTTGAACAGGTAGGCACCGGTTGTCCAAAACGCACCGCCGTGGCGTATCCCATCTGCTGGCACTGCTTCGTTGCCGTACCGTTGGCGACGTAATCGTCGGTTCTGGCGGACTGCAGGATGGCCTGGCCATAGGTCAAACGCACAATGCCGCTGGTGGCATCAACGTCGGTGACCTCAGCCTGACGGGTTACGGTACAGGCCGAAAGCGCTATTACGGCGGCAAGAAGACAAAGTTTGTGCATGTTATTACTCTGATCCAACGGTTATCTCAGTATCGTAAACCTGTTAAGAAAAACCAATCCGCAGAATAGCCCGCCGATCCTGGCTCAGTTATCGTAACGGCTCGGATTAATCGGCATGAGAGTCGTAGATAGCCTTAAACTTCGGGTGCAACTGGCGGAATAGGGCAATCAGCTGCGGATCAAAATGCTTACCGCCACCGGCGAGAATGACCTCACAGGCATGTTCATGCGTGTAGCCTGGTTTATAAACGCGTTTTTGCCGCAGCGCATCATAGACGTCCGCCAGCGCCAGGATCCGCGCCTCAATGGGGATCTGGTTCCCCTTCAATCCTTCCGGGTAGCCGCTACCGTCCCATTTTTCGTGGTGGTAATGAATAATATTTTCCGCCACCGGGCCCAGGCTCAGCCCCTGGATAATGCGCCAGCCTTTCAGCGTGTGGAGTTTCATCTCTTTAAACTCCTCCTCCGTGAGCGGCCCATTCTTACGCAGGATCTGCTCGGGCACGGCAATTTTGCCGACGTCATGCAGTGAGGCGAAGTGTTCAATATCGCGGGTGACCTTGTGCGGGAGTTTCAGCGCTCTCGCCAGCAAACCACAATATTCAGAGACCCGCTGGATGTGGCTGCCCGTTTCATCGTCATGGGCGCGATTCACCTTTTCCATGGCTTCGACAATGCTGCGGTTGACCATGCGGTTCTGTTTCATCTGCCGCCGCATCAACAGCACCAGGAAGAGGCTAAAGAGGGCGGTGATGAACAGCACTACGCTAATTACCTTCAGGGTATTCTTGCTGAATTCCATCATCGAGGGCACCTCGCGGTGGCGCTCCATCTGACTGCGGAAGCTCGAAACCCGATGAATTTCGGTGAGTACGGCGTGGAGCGGATGATCCGGTGCCACCCAGGCGCCTATCTGATCGTTGGAGCGGGTGAAACCCGCCACTTTCAGCACGCCGCGAAACAGTTCGTTGCCACGTAAAGACAGCTCGAGCGTGCTCAAATCGCCGAGAATAAAATCGACGCGATGGCTGTCGATGGCGCTCAGCAGGTCATCTACCGACGAGGCCTGAACCAGAGTAATGTCGTTACCAAAACGCTCGCGTAAATACAGTGCGGCATAGGAGTTGCGTAGTACGCCAATACGCTGGAAGCGAACCTGTTCTTCATCGCGAATAAAAGGGGCATCGATACGGTTGTACCAGGCGTTATGCCACGCCAGCAGAGGGCCAATCATACCGTTAACGTGCTGGGGATTCTGGTCGTTTAACACATCCACCAGGCGAACGGGCCAGTTTTCCGTGCGCATGCGCTGGACGTAGTTGTCCACATAACGAACATCAACCTGCATATTCAGCAGCTCGCGCATGTCTTTGATCATGTTAATGGCGCTGCCGTGATAGCCGTTCTTGTCGCGCCAGATAAGCGGGGCGAAGTTTTCATTCTTTGGCAGCCAGACCACCAGCGTATTGTGCTTGATCCACTCGCGCTCCTGCGGGGTAAGCTGGATGCGGCTAACCAGATAATCGCGTTGATTTTGCTCCTGAAGTTGAAACAGGCGGCCTTCCTGCTGCCACTGGCTCAGCAGCAGGTTAATGTTATTGCGCATTCCCGCCAGGTCCGGGCTGAAGCCGATGGTGGCAGGGATACGCAGATCGGTGAAGGGACGAGAAATGGTGTAGTAATGCTGAGTGTCATCCATCTCAGCATCGTCGTTGATGTAAAAGTCCGCTTTATTATCGCGCAGCATCTGGAACGCCTCTGCACTGGATTCAGCCAGCAGAAGCTCGCGAAACTTAATCCCCGGGTAGCGCTGTTTGATTTGCTCGCGGGTGGCGTCGTTTCTGCGAAAGATGACCCGGGTCTGGTTAAAGTCTTCCGGGGCGGTGGCCGTTCGGGTGAGGCTTGCGGCGACCACTTCATTATCGAAGATACGAACCGAGAGAATGTTATGCCTGGCACGATCCTCTGTGCGGAGTACCCCGGCATACAAACCATGCTGGTTTTCCTGAAAGCGCTGGTTAATCTCAGCACCGCTGACGGGATGAAGCTCAAGCTGGTAGCCGTACTTTTCGTTAATCGCCTTTATCAGGTCCTGATAAAACCCCTGATAATGGCCGTTAGCATCGCGCCAGAACTCAAAGTTGTCAGCATCATAAAGCCATACCGGAACGGGTGCAGATGCTGCATTCAGCGGTACCGTGAATAAAAGTATGACAAGTTGAAGGGCGTAAAGTGACAACCTCGTCAATGACCGCCAGCGTTGTTTCACAAAAAAGATCCCTGCTTTTCATTGTCATAATGTTTCAGTCTAACTAACCGCCCCAGGCGCGGATAGATTTTTTTTATCCAGGCTGAAGCACCAGAATGCAAAGTGAAAGTGTGAGTTGACTTTAATTTTATAAAACACTTTTTCATTTAATTTGAAAGTTGGTTTAATGAATAGTATGGTGAGCCGCAGATTGCGTGATAACCAGGAGTGGAAACATGAAAATTGCACTGATGATGGAAAACAGCCAGGCGAGCAAAAATGCCGTCATTCTCAATGAACTGACTACGGTTGCGGATGAGAAAGGCTTCCCGGTCTTCAACGTCGGGATGAGCGACGAAAACGATCATCATCTGACCTACATCCATCTGGGCATCATGGCCAGTATTCTTCTGAACGCAAAAGCGGTCGACTTTGTGGTCACCGGCTGCGGTACCGGACAGGGCGCACTGATGTCGCTGAACATTCATCCGGGCGTGGTCTGCGGCTACTGCATCGATCCGGCAGATGCCTTCCTGTTTGCTCAAATCAATAACGGTAACGCGCTCTCACTGCCGTTTGCCAAAGGTTTTGGTTGGGGCGCCGAGCTTAACGTCCGTTTCATCTTTGAGAAAGCTTTCACCGGCCGTAACGGCGAGGGTTACCCACCGGAGCGTAAAGAGCCACAGGTGCGCAATGCGGGCATTCTGAACCAGGTGAAAGCGGCGGTGGTCAAAGAGAATTATCTTGATACGCTGCGCGCCATTGATCCGCAACTGGTGAAAACCGCCGTTTCAGGCCAGCGTTTCCAGCAGTGTTTCTTCGAGAACTGCCAGGACAAGGCTATCGAAGCGTTTGTACGTAATATTCTGCAGTAATCTGTCGTCAGCAGAAAACCGGTGCCCGTGGTGCCGGTTTTTTTATACCTGCAAAAGCGCAGCGCGGCCTTTTGCGGTACTATGGCGCATCGAAAATAATGGAGTTTATTATGTCGCAAAACCTGAACACCACCGATGAGCTGGTTTCTGATGTTGTCGCTTGTCAGCTGGTCATCAAACAGATCCTAGACGTGATCGATGTTATCGCCCCGGTTGAAGTGCGCGAGAAAATGGCCACTCAGTTGAAGACTATCGATTTCGCTACCCATCCGGCAGCGGTCGATCCGGTAACACGTCGCGCTATCCAGAAAGCTATCGCGCTTATCGAGCTCAAGTTTACTCCGCAGGGTGAAGCCCACTGATTTTTCCGGAACCCTGCGCGGTGCAGGGTTCCGTCTCGTTATCCTCAGAAGAACGTTTGCACCAGCAGATAGCTGGCCGCGCAGGCGCAGGCCACACCAATCAGGCCCGGCAGAATAAAGCTGTGGTTGATGATGAACTTCCCGATACGCGTGGTGCCGGAGCGATCGAAGCCAATACAGGCAAGGTCACTTGGGTAGGTTGGCAGCACAAAGTAGCCATAGGAAGCCGGGAAGAAGGCGACCAGCATTTTCGGCTCTACGCCGAGCATCAATCCCATTGGTGCAACCGCCGTCAGCGCCGCAGCCTGACTGTTTACCAGTTTTGATACCAGGAACAGGACAATGGCGTAGGTCCACGGGTGGCTCTTGACGACCCCCTCAAGCGCCAGTTTCAGCTCGGAGAGATGCGCCTGGAAAAACGTGTCGCTCATCCACGCCACGCCGAATACTGAGAAAATGGCGACCATTCCAGCCTTAAAGACCGCACCGTTGGAAATGGTGGACGCATTCACCTTGCAGGCGACCAGCATGACCGCACCGGCGATGAGCATCATCATCTGAATGACGAGGTTCATCGAGAGCGGAGCGAGCTTACCTTTTACCTCAAATGAAGGACGCAGCTCAGGGATGGCCCCCAGAAGCACCACCACCAGAATACCGGCGAAGAAAATCCACGTTGACCAGTAGGCCTCACGAGGAAAACGCTGGTTCATCAGCGTTTCGCTGCTGCCATAGATAAATTCACGCTGCTTCGGATCACGCAGTTTTTCCTGAAACTCTTCGTCATCCGCCAGGTCTTTGCCGCGACGCAGGCTCCACAGCGCAGCAATCGCTACGCCAAACAGAGAGGCCGGTACGGAAATGGCGAGGATTTCCAGGATCCCCCATGCCTGGCCAATGCCGTGCTGCGCGCCGAGAATAGAAACCAGCGACACGACCGCCACCGAAACCGGTGATGCGGTGATCGCCATTTGCGATGCCACAGAGGCGACGGCCATCGGGCGTTCCGGACGAATACCTTTTTTTAGTGCGATATCGGCGATGATTGGAAACATGGTGTAGACCACGTGGCCGGTACCGCACAGAAAGGTCAGCGTCCAGGTGGTGAAGGGAGCCAGCAGAGTAATATGCTGGGGATGTTTACGCAGTAGCCGCTCGGCAAACTGCATCATCACGTTCAGGCCACCTGCCGTTTGCAGCGTTGCCGCACAGCCGATGACCGCGAGGATCGTCAGCATCACGTCAACCGGCGGTTTGCCGGGCTCAAGACCAAAGATAAAGCACAGAACAAACAAACCTATGCCACTGATTAACCCCAGCCCCATTCCGCCAAACCGGGTCCCTACCAGCAAACAAACAATAATGACAACGAACTCAAGAGTAATCATGCGATACCTGCACATTTTGTAAGGGGAATTGGGCAGATAATTACATGATGTGATAATAATCAGTGAGACATAGGTCAGATTTATAAAAAAGAGGAAAAACAGATGCTTGTGTACATTATTTTAACATTTCTCCCCGCGGGCGTCAGGCACCCGGCGGGAAGTCTCGGGGATTAGTGCTGCTGGTGATTGACCACGTTCAACAGATGTTGATCGGTTTGTTCCGGGCAGAGGCCAGCTTTGCGGGCGCTACGCACCTCATCAAGGATGGTTTGTAATAAAATACCGTCCTGCTGTTGTTCCTTTTCCAGCATGTGCAGGAAACTCAGCGTGCGCGAGTCTTCGGCGGCAACGGCTTCCGCCGTTAATGCCGACAGGGTATGACAACGCTGGTGGTGATCTTCAAGTGATTTAAGGAAAAGATCTTCCAGAGTGGAGCACTCTTCACAGGGAGCGTCGACGGCTTTGATGATGGGCCATGCGCCAGATTTCTTCATAAAATCGAACATTCTCATCATCTGAGTCACGTTCGCCTGGGCCTGGGTACGGAGAAAGGTTGCGGTTCCATTCAGGTGGTGCTTGTTGCACCAGTCGCTAAAATGCAGATACAGATTAGACGCGTAAAACTCGAGATTCATCTGTGCATTGAGTTTTTGTGCAATTCCAGTGACAGCCATAAAAATATCCTTATTTAATTGCGTATCAGCAGACCTCAGAATAGCGCGCAAATGGTGCTAAGAAAACTCTCAAATTGGTGTATTTACCTTTCGTTACAACAACCCGAAATATATATCATACACCGGCTGTTTTTTTAGGATTTTATAACTACCGATAAGACAAATGTATTATTTCTAAAACAGGTTGATGTCATTATTCAGCTATCGAGATGGACAATCATGCTACGCGAGCCGCGGCCTGTCTGCCAGGTGCTGGCCTTGTTATGTCATTTTTTGCTAAATCCATGTACGAACTTACGGTAATTCTGCGGTGTGATGGCGCTCTCTTATGGATAATTAATTTCCCGCTATTAATGTTTTCACATCAGCACTGAGTTTCTCGTTCATTGCTAATGCGTTGTTTTATGTCTGAATAAAATTTAAAGCCTGAATTTTCCCTACATAAAAGAGCATTACAGCTGGAGTATACCATGCACAAATTTACTAAAGCCCTGGCGGCGATCGGTCTTGCCGCGGTTATGTCACAATCGGCTATCGCAGAGAATTTAAAACTTGGTTTTCTGGTGAAACAACCGGAAGAGCCCTGGTTCCAGACCGAGTGGCGCTTCGCCGATAAAGCCGGGAAGGATCTGGGATTCGATGTCATCAAAATTGCCGTGCCTGACGGTGAGAAAACCCTTAATGCTATCGACAGCCTGGCCGCCAGCGGCGCAAAAGGATTTGTGATTTGTACCCCCGATCCGAAACTGGGGCCTGCGATTGTGGCGAAGGCCCGCAGTTACGATATGAAGGTGATAACGGTAGATGATCAGTTCGTCAACGCCAAGGGCAAGCCGATGGAGGAGGTGCCTCTGGTGATGATGGCGGCGAGTGAGATCGGCGCCCGTCAGGGGCAGGAACTGTATAAAGAGATGCAAAAACGCGGCTGGGATGTGAAAACCACCGGCGCGATGGTGATTACCGCCAACGAACTCGATACCGCTCGCCGCCGCACCACCGGCTCCATGGATGCGCTGAAGGCTGCGGGCTTCCCGGAAAAACAGATTTATCAGGTTCCGACAAAATCTAACGATATCCCGGGTGCCTTCGACGCCGGTAACTCGCTTCTGGTCCAGCATCCGGAAGTCAAACACTGGCTGATTATCGGCATGAACGATAACACCGTGCTGGGTGGCGTGCGGGCGACGGAAGGTCAGAGCTTTAAAGCCGCGGACGTGATTGGCATTGGCATTAACGGCGTGGATGCAGTGAACGAACTGTCGAAGGCGCAGGCCACCGGTTTCTACGGTTCTCTGCTGCCGAGCCCGGACGTGCATGGCTATAAAACCAGTGAACAGCTGTACAACTGGGTAGAGAAAAACGTCGAGCCACCAAAATTCACGGCGGTCACCGATGTGGTGCTGATTACCCGCGACAACTTCAAAGAAGAGCTGGCGAAGAAAGGGTTGTAACCGACGTACGCAGTGCCCCGAGGTACCTGTGCCTCGGGGTATTACTCGTGTGAATCTACTGGCGGAGTCGTTATGCAACAGTCTACACCGTACCTCTCTTTCCATGGCATCAGCAAAACCTTCCCGGGCGTCAAAGCACTCTCTGACATCAGCTTCGACTGCTATGCCGGACAGGTGCATGCGTTGATGGGCGAAAATGGCGCCGGAAAATCCACGCTGTTGAAAATTCTCAGCGGTAACTATACGCCGACCGCAGGCCATATCAGCATCCGCGGGCAGGAGATGACGTTCCCTGATACCACAGCGGCGCTGAATGCCGGGGTAGCCATCATTTATCAGGAACTTCATCTGGTGCCGGAAATGACGGTCGCTGAGAACATTTATCTCGGGCAACTGCCGCATAAGGGCGGCATTGTGAACCGCTCGCTGCTGAACTATGAAGCCTCCCTGCAGCTGCAGCACCTTGGGCTGGATATCGACCCGCAGACACCGCTCAAGTACCTCTCTATCGGACAGTGGCAGATGGTGGAAATCGCTAAGGCGCTGGCGCGGAACGCCAAAATCATTGCCTTTGATGAGCCGACCAGTTCGCTGTCGGCGCGGGAAATAGACAACCTGTTCCGGGTTATCCGCGAGCTGCGCAACGAAGGGCGCGTCATTCTTTATGTCTCTCATCGTATGGAGGAGATCTTTGCGCTGAGCGATGCGGTGACGGTGTTTAAAGACGGGCGCTATGTCCGCACCTTTACCAATATGCAGGAAGTGAGCCACGACAGCCTGGTGCAGGCGATGGTGGGACGAAACATCGGCGATATCTACGGCTGGCAGCCGCGTGAATTCGGCGTCGAGCGCCTGCGGCTTGAACAGGTTAAAGCCCCGGGGGTACGGGTGCCGGTTGATTTAACCGTACGCAGCGGTGAGATCGTCGGGCTGTTTGGCCTGGTAGGGGCTGGCCGTAGCGAACTGATGAAGGGGCTGTTTGGTGGTACCTGCATTACCGGCGGACAGGTGTGGATCGACGGCCAGCCGGTGCAGATAAACAAACCGGCGCAGGCCATCCGCGCCGGCATGATGCTCTGCCCGGAGGATCGTAAAGCCGAAGGCATTATCCCGGTGCATTCGGTGCGCGATAACATCAATATCAGCGCCCGACGAAAACACATCACCGCCGGATTTGTTATCAATAATCGCTGGGAAGCCAGCAACGCGGCTCATCATATTGATTCCCTGAATATAAAAACCCCGGGTGCGGAACAATTGATTATGAATCTCTCCGGTGGAAATCAGCAGAAAGCGATCCTTGGTCGCTGGTTGTCGGAGGAGATGAAGGTCATTTTGCTCGACGAACCCACGCGCGGTATCGACGTGGGAGCGAAGCACGAGATTTACAACGTCATCTACGCGCTGGCGAAGTCGGGAGTTGCGGTGCTTTTTGCTTCGAGCGACCTGCCGGAAGTACTGGGCGTTGCCGATCGCATTGTCGTGATGCGTGAAGGGGAAATTGCCGGAGAACTACTGCACACAAGCGCCAATGAACAGCAGGCGCTCAGCCTTGCCATGCCTAAAGTCAGCCAGGCTATCGCCTGATTAAGGAGTTTATGATGTCTTCAGTTACTACACCTGGCACGGCTCGTCCGGCACTCAGCTTCGCCCGCGTCTGGGATCAATACGGCATGCTGGTGGTGTTTGCGGTGCTGTTTATCGGCTGTGCGATCTTTGTGCCTAACTTTGCCAGTTTCATCAACATGAAAGGGCTGGGCCTGGCTATCTCAATGTCCGGCATGGTGGCCTGCGGAATGCTGTTTTGCCTTGCCTCCGGCGATTTTGATCTCTCTGTGGCTTCGGTTATCGCCTGTGCCGGGGTGACGACGGCGGTGGTCATTAACCTCTCAGAAAGCCTGTGGCTCGGCGTATTTGCCGGTCTGCTGCTTGGGGCGTTATGCGGGTTGGTCAATGGTTTTGTGATTGCGCGCCTCAAAATCAACGCGCTGATAACGACCCTGGCAACCATGCAGATTGTCCGTGGGCTGGCGTATATCATTTCTGACGGCAAAGCCGTCGGTATTGAGGATGAGCGCTTCTTTACGCTCGGCTATGCCAACTGGTTTGGGCTACCGGCACCTATCTGGCTGACGGTCGGGTGCCTGATTATCTTCGGGCTGTTGCTCAATAAAACCACTTTTGGCCGCAACACGCTGGCGATTGGGGGTAACGAAGAGGCGGCGCGCCTGGCCGGGGTGCCGGTAGTGCGTACCAAGATTATTATCTTTGTGCTTTCTGGTCTGGTTTCCGCTGCCGCCGGGATAATCCTTGCCTCGCGGATGACCAGCGGCCAACCGATGACCTCGATTGGCTATGAGCTGATTGTCATCTCGGCCTGCGTGCTGGGTGGGGTGTCGCTGAAAGGGGGTATTGGCAAGATTTCCTACGTCGTCGCCGGGGTACTGATTCTGGGTACCGTTGAGAATGCGATGAACCTGCTGAATATCTCGCCGTTTTCGCAATATGTGGTGCGCGGCTTGATTCTGCTCGCGGCGGTTATCTTCGACAGATATAAGCAAAAATCCCGCCGTGCGGTCTGATTTTTCCCGCAACCTTTAAGTCTAATGCTTACTTTCCGCCAGTGGCTAATGCCGCTGGCGTTTTCATTTGAAAATGGCGAGGAAGGTCACACTGTCTATACTTATTGTTGATAACTTTTTATTAACAAGCGGTCCCGGGCCGCGCAAAAAGGAGGGACAGAGTGGCTGAGACACTCACCATACCACCTCATTTAACGGGTAATTTGGCTTTATTCTTTGACCTTGATGGAACGCTTGCTGAGATAAAACCCCATCCCGATCAGGTCCTGCTTCCCCCCGATGTGCTGCTGATGCTAACCCTGCTCAGCGACCGTCATCGTGGCGCAGTGGCATTGATATCAGGGCGCTCAATGGACGAGCTTGACGCGCTCGCTAACCCCTGGCGGTTTCCTCTCGCCGGTGTCCATGGGGCTGAACGCCGTGACATCAATGGTCAACGCCATGCGGTAACGCTGCAGGCATCGCTGGTCCGTGAGGTGCAGACCACGCTACAGCGGGCGATGGCATCTTTACCCGGCAGTGAGGTGGAGAACAAAGGGATGGCCTTTGCGCTGCACTACCGTCAGGCGCCGCAGCACGAAGCGGCTATCAGGAAACTGGCGCAGGGCATCGTCGAACGCTTTCCGCAGCTGGCGCTGCAGCCGGGGAAGTGTGTGATTGAGCTGAAGCCGAAAGGCATCAATAAAGGTGAGGCGATCGCCGCATTCATGCAGGAGCCACCGTTTTCCGGGCGTCGACCGCTATTTGTCGGTGACGATCTGACCGATGAAAGCGGCTTTGCAGTGGTTAACCGCCTTGGCGGGGTGTCGGTGAAAGTGGGCGAGGGCGAGACTCAGGCGCAGTATCGTGTGGCTAACGTTCGGGCAGTGCACGAGTGGCTGAAAGCACTGACCGATGACAGCGGTAAGGAGGAAGCGCGATGAGTCGTTTAGTCGTGGTATCGAATCGTGTGGCGCCTCCTGACGACAAAACCGCCAGCGCCGGTGGCCTGGCGGTGGGCGTTCTGGGGGCACTGAAGTCTACGGGCGGGCTGTGGTTCGGCTGGAGTGGAGAAACAGGGGATGAAAATGCGCCGCTACAGACGACCTCCCGGGGCAATATCAGTTGGGCGACGTTCAACCTGAGCGAAGCCGACCATGAGCTTTACTACAATCAATTCTCCAACGCCGTGTTATGGCCAGCGTTTCACTATCGGCTCGACCTGGTTAACTATCAGCGCGAAGCCTGGGAAGGCTATCAGCGCGTGAATGCTCTGATAGCGGACAAGCTCGTTCCGCTCCTGGAGGCGGATGATATTCTCTGGATCCACGATTATCACCTGTTGCCGCTGGCGGCAGAGCTCCGTCGGCGCGGTGTTAAGCACCGCATCGGTTTTTTCCTGCATATCCCGTTCCCAACCCCGGAGATTTTTACCGCACTACCTCCCCACGCTGAACTGCTGGAACAGATGGCTGACTACGATCTGCTGGGCTTTCAGACCGGGAGCGACTGCCAGGCGTTTCTTGATTGTGTTGCCGGGAAGACGCAGGTCATCACTCAGGGCGATATGCACACGGCCTGGGGTAAAATCTTCCGCACGGCGGTGTATCCGATAGGGATTGAACCGCAAGAGATTGCGCGCCAGGCTCAGGGCCCGCTGCCGCCAAAACTGGCGCAGCTGAAAGCCGAACTGAAGAACCTGAAAAACATTTTTTCGGTGGAGCGCCTGGATTATTCGAAAGGATTGCCAGAGCGTTTTCAGGCCTATGAGACGTTGCTTGAAAAGTATCCCCAGCACCACGGTAAAATTCGCTACACGCAGATTGCACCGACCTCCCGCGGGGATGTGCAGGCCTACCAGGATATTCGCCATCAGCTGGAAACGGCGGCGGGCAGGATCAACGGGCAGTACGGGCAACTGGGGTGGACGCCGCTCTTTTATCTCAATCAGCATTTTGACCGTAAACTTCTGATGAAGGTGTATCGTTATTCCGACGTCGGGCTGGTGACACCGCTGCGCGACGGCATGAATCTGGTCGCGAAAGAGTTTGTGGCAGCGCAGGATCCTGAAAACCCTGGCGTGCTGGTGCTATCTCAGTTTGCCGGGGCGGCGAATGAACTCACCGCAGCGCTGATTGTGAATCCTTACGATCGCGATGATGTCGCCGCCGCACTCGACAGGGCGCTCAGCATGCCGCTTGCAGAGCGGCTTGCCCGGCATCATGAGATGCTGGCGGTCATTAAAAATAATGATATTCACCAGTGGCAGAAACGATTTATCAGTGACCTGAGTAGTATTGTGCGGGCGGGTAATGAACGTCAGCGGCAAAAAATAGCGACCTTTCCTAAACTGGCATAACCGTTGTGCTTCGCGCCCGCAAAGGGCGCGTTGAGCCACTATTCAGCCTCAAGTGAAACCAACAACACATCCACACAGCTGGTTCCGACAACCGTTTTCGCGGAGCAGGTAGCGCGCGAGAAAAAGCTCTGATTGTGGTTACCGCAGACCACCAAATCCACCTGATTTTGTTGGCAAAAATGCTTCACGTGGCAGCCCAGTTCGCCAGAGGCGATAAGGGTTTGCGTAATGGGGTAATCGGCAAAATCGATCAGCTGTTGCAAAAACTGCTGGCGCTCCTCCTGAATCAACTCACGAAGGTTTTCCATCATTGGTGCGGCGAACTGGTTGTACATTTCAGGATCGGCAAGAAAAGTGATGATGCTGACACGCGCCTGAAGCGGACGTGCGATAGAGACGGCTTTATTGATCAGTATCCTGCTCTCGGGTGTGGGTGCTACGGCGACGAGCAAATGTGCGTAAGACATTGTACCTCCCTGGGTTAGCGAACCGGCCCTCTTTCTCTCTTTACTCTGTTTACCACGCCCACGCAAGCAGTGGATCACCCGGAAGTGTGAGCGCTCTCTTATTATTCATTAATTATTCTTATAGAAAGAATAGGGCTATGTAGCACTTCGTTAAGATAAATGATCGTCTTATCTAAAATTTACGAAATTAATAATAATTTTTTAACTGGTTGCTTAAGTAAATTAACAAAGACTAAATGGTTTCTTAAGGCAATCATCGCAAAAACCTAAAACGATAACGTTATGTTTTTACTGTAGATATCGATTAACCCTTATTCGACGCGGGGGTAAACGTTTACATCAGGATGCGTTCCGCTATCGTTTTGTACGAATGTTATACAGATGCAGTGTAACAAAATGAGTATTCATCATTAAGGAATAGATTTTGATATCAAATGATTAATTAATCATCAATTGAGAACCTCATCTGATGGATTTACGACGGATAATCACCTACATTATGTGACATGGATCACATTTTTTTCAAAAGTTTCACAAGGCCACATTGTATGTGTCAGAACTGACGAGTAGAGTTGCGTCGAATTAGGAAAAATCTTAGTTATTTGTAAGAAATGTTTAAAATTGTCAGGTTATCTTCCCTACATGAGGAAGGCTGACAAAAAGGCAAGGACGCATTGCCTAAGTCAACTATGCATTTTGGCCGTTTCTTTTTTTTACCGGGTTTTTTCCGGCGACATCACGGGGTGCGGTCACACCGCATAAAATAATGGTTGGTCATTCGGGATGGGAAAAATGCATACATCCGAGTTGCTAAAACATATTTATGACATCAATTTGTCATACTTACTTCTTGCACAGCGTCTTATCAGTCAGGATAAAGCTTCCGCCATGTTCCGTCTCGGCATCAACGAGGAGATGGCAACAACACTGGGTGAGCTTACACTCCCGCAAATGGTCAAGCTAGCAGAAACAAACCAGTTGGTTTGCCAGTTCCGCTTCGACAGTCATCAAACAATTACTCAGTTGACACAAGAGTCTCGTGTTGACGACCTGCAGCAAATTCACACCGGGATCCTGCTCTCGACCCGCCTGCTGAAAGAAGCCAGCCAGTCTGACGAATCAGCACGTAAGAAAAGGGCCTGACGATGAGTGAAAAAAGCATTGTCCAGGAAGCCCGCGATATTCAGTTGGCTATGGAACTGATTACGCTCGGCGCTCGCTTGCAGATGCTGGAAAGTGAAACTCAGCTGAGCCGTGGTCGTCTGATTCGCCTGTACAAAGAGCTTCGTGGTAGCCCGCCGCCGAAAGGTATGCTGCCGTTCTCCACCGACTGGTTCATGACCTGGGAACAAAACATACATTCATCAATGTTTTGTAATGCCTGGCAGTACCTGTTGAAAACCGGGTTGTGCAGCGGTGTTGACGCCGTTATCAAAGCCTATCGTCTCTATCTGGAACAGTGCCCGCAAGAGGAACAGGGGCCTTTACTGGCTCTGACTCGTGCCTGGACACTGGTGCGTTTTGTTGAGAGCGGCATGTTAGAACTGTCGCATTGCAACTCCTGTGGGGGGAATTTTATCACCCACGCACACCAGCCGGTCGGTAGCTTTGTCTGCAGTCTGTGCCAGCCGCCATCCCGCGCCGTAAAAAGACGTAAACTTTCTGCCAGTCTTGCCGATATTACTCCACAACTGCTGGATGAACAGATAGGTCAGGCTGTTTGACCTTGACGGCGTGGACAACACTCCAGCAGCGGTAAGCAATTACCGCTGCTTTTTTTTGCCCCTCTGTCAGGTTTTCTCTGACGCTGTTCATTCTTGCCTTAGTCAACACTGGAAGGATGATGTCGTGCTTATCTTATTAGGTTACCTGGTTGTTATCGGTACAGTTTTCGGTGGTTATGCCATGACCGGCGGGCACCTTGGGGCACTTTATCAACCAGCGGAGCTCATTATCATCGGCGGTGCGGGGATCGGGGCGTTTATCGTTGGTAACAACGGTAAAGCTATCAAGGGTACCGTGAAGGCGCTGCCGCTGCTGTTTCGCCGTTCAAAGTACACCAAGTCCATGTACATGGATCTGCTGGCGCTGCTCTATCGCCTGATGGCCAAGTCTCGCCAGCAGGGGATGTTCTCGCTGGAGCGGGATATTGAAAACCCGAAAGAGAGCGAGATTTTTGCAAGCTACCCGCGCATTCTCGCCGACAGCATTATGCTCGATTTTATCGTCGACTATCTGCGTCTCATCATCAGCGGCAACATGAACACCTTCGAAATTGAAGCGCTGATGGATGAAGAAATTGAAACCCATGAAAGCGAAGCCGAAGTGCCGGCGAACAGCCTGGCGCTGGTGGGGGACTCTCTCCCGGCGTTTGGTATCGTTGCGGCGGTCATGGGGGTGGTTCATGCGCTGGCGTCTGCCGACCGTCCGGCCGCAGAGCTGGGTTCGCTGATTGCCCATGCGATGGTGGGGACGTTCCTCGGTATTTTGCTGGCATATGGTTTTATCTCCCCGCTGGCAAGCGTTCTGCGTCAAAAAAGCGCGGAAACCACTAAGATGATGCAGTGCGTCAAAATCACGTTGCTGTCGAATCTTAACGGCTATGCGCCGCCAATTGCCGTCGAGTTTGGGCGTAAAACCCTGTACTCCAGCGAGCGTCCGTCCTTCATCGAACTGGAAGAGCACGTGCGTGCAGTACGTAACCCGACGGCGCAGCAACAGACTACGACCGAGGACGCATGAAAAATCAGGCGCATCCTATCGTCGTTGTTAAACGGCGCAAACACAAAGGGCATGCGAATCATGCCCACGGATCCTGGAAAATTGCTTATGCCGACTTTATGACGGCGATGATGGCGTTCTTCCTCGTGATGTGGCTCATCTCTATTTCAAGCCCGAAAGAGCTGATTCAGATTGCTGAGTATTTTCGTACCCCGCTGGCGACGGCGATCACCGGCGGGCCTCGGGTATCCAACAGTGAAAGCCCGATCCCTGGCGGCGGTGATGACTTCACCCAGCAGCAGGGGGAAGTGAATAAACAGCCGAATATCGATGACCTGAAAAAACGCATGGAGCAGAGCCGCCTGCAGAAAATTCGTGGCGAACTCGATCAATTGATTGAATCCGATCCGAAGCTGAAAGCGCTGCGTCCACACCTGAAGATCGATCTGGTGCAGGAAGGTCTGCGTATTCAGATTATCGATAGCCAGAACCGGCCCATGTTTAAAACCGGCAGCGCAGAAGTTGAGCCCTATATGCGCGATATTCTGCGTGCCATTGCGCCGGTTCTGAACGAAATACCAAACAAAATTAGCCTCTCGGGTCATACCGATGACTTCCCGTACGCCAACGGCGATCGGGGTTACAGCAACTGGGAACTGTCCGCAGAACGTGCCAATGCGTCACGTCGCGAGCTGGTCGCCGGGGGGCTTGATGATGGCAAAGTGCTGCGCGTAGTCGGGATGGCGAACACCATGCGTCTTAGCGATCGCGGCGGCGATGATGCTATCAACCGTCGTATTAGTTTGTTGGTGCTTAACCAGCAGGCCGAACAGGCGATTTTGCATGAAAATGCGGAAAGCCAGAACGAACCTTTAAGCGTATTACAGCAGCCAGCGGCGGTCCCGCCGGCAGCCGGTCCCACATCGCCACAAGCCATTCAGAGGTGATAGCGTGAGCATGGATATCAGCGATTTTTACCAGACGTTTTTTGATGAAGCCGACGAGCTGTTGGCGGATATGGAGCAACACCTGCTGGATCTGGTTCCAGAAGCACCTGACTCGGAGCAGATGAACGCGATTTTCCGCGCGGCACACTCCATTAAAGGAGGGGCTGGCACCTTCGGATTCACCGTCCTGCAGGAGACCACGCACCTGATGGAAAACCTGCTGGATGACGCGCGGCGCGGTGAGATGCAGCTCAACACCGACATTATCAACCTGTTTTTGGAAACGAAAGATATTATGCAGGAACAGCTCGACGCCTATAAAAGCTCCCAGGAGCCGGATGCTGCCAGCTTTGAATACATCTGCAATGCCCTGCGCCAGCTGGCGCTCGAGGCCAAAGGAGAAAGCGCTGCGCCGGCAGTCAGCGGCGCAAAACTGACCGTGGTCGACGCCGATGACGATGCAGCGGTTAATGCGGATGCCGGAGAAGGCAAACTGCGCATTATCCTGTCACGCCTGAAGCCCGGTGAGCCGGATATGCTGCAGGAAGAACTCAGTAACCTTGCACAGCTGAGCCAGGTGGAAAAAACCGACGATACGCTGGCAGCAACGCTCGACGGCAGCGTCGACCAGGACGATATCGTCGCGGTGCTGTGCTTTGTTATTGAAGCCGATCAGATTGCTTTCGAAACCGCCTCGACGGCCGTTGCCGTTGTTGACGAGCCGGTTGAAGAGAAAGCCGCCGAAACCGCGGTTGTGGTTGCGGAGCCTGCGGCTACAGCCCCGATGCTGAAGCCTGCGGCAAAAGAGCAGGCGCCAGCAGCACGTGAAAAACCGGCGGCCCGCGCCAGTGAATCCACCAGTATCCGCGTGGCGGTAGAAAAAGTGGACCAGCTGATCAACCTCGTCGGCGAACTGGTTATTACTCAGTCGATGCTGGCCCAGCGTTCAAACGAGCTGGATCCGGTACAACACGGCGACCTCATCACCAGCATGGGCCAGCTGCAACGTAACGCCCGGGATCTGCAGGAATCGGTGATGTCGATTCGTATGATGCCGATGGAATATGTCTTCAGCCGCTTCCCGCGCCTGGTGCGAGACCTGGCCAGCAAGCTGGGTAAACAGGTAGAACTCACCCAGATGGGCAGCTCGACGGAACTTGATAAGAGCCTTATCGAACGCATTATCGATCCGTTAACGCACCTGGTACGTAACAGTCTTGACCACGGCATCGAACTGCCGGAGGCGCGTATGGCTGCCGGGAAATCTGCGGTGGGCAATCTGGTGCTGTCGGCGGAACACCAGGGCGGCAACATCTGTATTGAAGTGACCGACGATGGCGCGGGCCTCAACCGCGAACGTATTCTGGCGAAAGCAATTTCTCAGGGCATGGCGGTTAACGAAAACATGACCGATGACGAGGTCGGGATGCTGATTTTCGCCCCGGGCTTCTCCACCGCCGAGCAGGTGACCGACGTTTCTGGCCGCGGCGTTGGTATGGACGTGGTGAAACGAAACATCCAGGAGATGGGCGGACACGTCGAAATTCAGTCAAGACAGGGGCAGGGGACGACGATTCGCATTCTGCTGCCGCTGACGCTGGCTATTCTCGACGGTATGTCGGTGAAGGTCAGCGGCGAAGTCTTTATTCTGCCGCTCAATGCGGTAATGGAATCTCTGCAGCCGCGTGAAGAAGATCTGCATCCGCTGGCCGGCGGCGAGCGCGTGCTGGAAGTGCGCGGTGAATATCTGCCGCTGGTGGAACTGTGGAAAGTATTCGACGTCGACGGCGCCAATACTGAACCGACGCAGGGGATTGTGGTTATCCTGCAAAGCGCCGGTCGTCGCTACGCGCTGCTGGTGGATCAGCTGATTGGTCAGCACCAGGTGGTAGTGAAAAACCTCGAAAGCAACTACCGCAAAGTGCCGGGTATCTCCGCGGCGACCATCCTGGGTGACGGTAGCGTTGCGCTTATCGTCGATGTCTCCGCGCTGCAGAGCATTAATCGTGAACAACGTGTGGCGTACACAGCCGCCTGAATGAGTTAGAAGGTAATAACATGACCGGTATGAGCACTGTAACAAAACTGGCAGGCGAGCCATCGGGCCAGGAGTTTTTGGTCTTCACGCTTGGCGATGAAGAGTACGGTATCGATATCCTGAAAGTGCAGGAAATTCGTGGCTACGATCAGGTAACGCGTATTGCCAATACCCCGAGCTTTATCAAAGGGGTCACCAACCTGCGCGGCGTTATCGTGCCAATCGTCGACCTGCGCGTGAAGTTCTGCCAGGAAGAGGTGGATTACGATGAGAACACGGTCGTTATCGTGTTGAATCTGAGCCAGCGCGTGGTGGGTATCGTGGTTGACGGCGTTTCTGACGTGCTGTCGCTCGCCGCCGACCAGATCCGTCCGGCGCCGGAGTTTGCCGTCACCCTTTCCACCGAGTACCTGACCGGCCTCGGAGCGCTCGGTGAACGTATGCTGATTCTGGTTAACATCGAGAAGCTGTTGAACAGCGATGAGATGGCCCTGATTGACGCTGCGGCCCACGTTGCCTGACCCAACGCCCCGCTTCGGCGGGGCTTTTTGTCTCTGCCTCAATGTACCAAAGTGCAATTTTCCTTGCTCCCGCCTTTAAAGTTCTTTCCCGGTATGCCGATAACACCGTTAATAAATAATAGAAAAGGTGTTGTATGTTGAACCGTATCCGAGTTGTCACATTGTTGATGTTGGTGCTGGTTGTCTTCGCACTCCTTCAACTGCTATCTGGTGGTTTTTTATTTTCTTCCCTACAACAAAACCAGCAAAGCTTTGTGCTTTCTAACGAACTGCGCACCCAGCAAACTGAATTAAGTAAAACCTGGGAGCTGATGCTGCAAACCCGAATTAACCTGAGCCGCTCGTCCGCCCGCATGATGATGGATGCTGCGAATCAGCAGAGCAGCGCTAAAACAGAACTGCTGAAAAACGCCCGACTGACGCTTGCCGAAGCCGAAAAACATTACGATGCGTTCAGCAAAGCGGCGCAGCCGGAATCGATGAATGAAGTCACCCAGGTAGTGAATTCGCGTTATCAGCAATACCACGCGGCGTTGAGCGAACTGATTGCCTTCCTCGACGGCGGCAACATGGATGCCTATTTTGCCCAACCGACGCAGGGAATGCAGAACGCACTGGGTGAAGCGATGACCCAGTTCGCAGCCCGCAGCGAAGCGCTGTATCAGCAAAACTATACTGCCAGCGGCCAGGACTACCGCTTTGCTCAATGGCAACTGGCGATTCTTGCCGTGGTGCTGGTGGTGGTGCTGATCGCCGTATGGGCCGGAGTACGGCATATCCTGCTGAATCCGCTCGCGAAAGTGATGCATCAGCTGCGCCAGATCGCCAGCGGTGATCTGACCACCTCGCTGTCGCTCCCGGGACGCAACGAAATTGCTGAACTGGCGGGCACCGTGAACCATATGCAGCATTCGCTTATCGATACCGTGACCCGGGTGCGTGAAGGTACCGACGCTATTTATACCGGGACCAGCGAAATTGCGCTCGGTAACACCGACCTCTCTTCCCGCACCGAACAGCAGGCGTCGGCGCTCGAGGAGACTGCCGCCAGCATGGAGCAGCTTACCGCCACCGTGAAGCAGAACGCCGATAACGCGCGTCAGGCGTCACAGTTGGCGAAGAGCGCCTCGGAAACCGCCGACCGCGGTGGCCGGGTGGTCGATGGCGTGGTGAAAACAATGCACGAGATTGCCGGCAGTTCACAAAAAATCGCCGACATTATCAGCGTTATCGACGGTATTGCATTCCAGACCAACATCCTGGCGCTGAACGCCGCCGTTGAAGCCGCCCGCGCCGGCGAGCAGGGGCGTGGTTTTGCGGTCGTTGCCGGGGAAGTCCGTAATCTGGCGAGCCGTAGCGCCCAGGCGGCCAAAGAGATCAAAACCCTGATTGAGGATTCAGTGTCGCGTGTCGATACCGGCTCGACGCTGGTAGAAAGCGCCGGGGAAACCATGCGCGAGATCGTGAATGCGGTAACGCGCGTGACCGATATTATGGGCGAGATTTCGTCCGCCTCTGATGAGCAGAGTCGCGGTATCGATCAGGTCGCGCTGGCGGTGTCGGAAATGGATCGCGTCACCCAGCAGAACGCCGCGCTGGTGCAGGAATCTGCCGCCGCTGCGGCAGCGCTGGAGGAGCAGGCGAGCCGTCTCACTCAGGCCGTGGCCGCTTTCCAGCTGAATCATGCGAAAAGCAAAAAAAATAGTACTTATAAGGTGCAGCAACCGGAAGCCGCGCCGATAACGTTACGTTCGCCTGGTGCTACATCGGGCAGCGACGCTAATTGGGAAACATTTTAATAATTTTGGCATTGTGCCGTGAACCGGGGAATGGGGATGTTTAATCGAATTCGAATCTCGACCACATTATTTGTGATTTTGATTATCTGCGGTCTGTTGCAGGTGGGTAGCAACGGGCTGTCGTTCTGGGCATTCCGCGATGGGTTCCATAGTCTGCAGCAGGTTGAGCACAGTAATGAACAGCGCACACAGCTGGCTCAGATGCGCTCGGTACTGCTGCAGGCAAGCGTGGCGCTGAATAAGGCGGGCACGCTGACGGCACTGAGTTACCCGGCTGATGATGTTAAGTCATTGATTGCTAATGCGCGCGCTGCGCTGCATGAATCAGAAAGTCTGCTGAAGACGTTTGTCGCGGTTCCGGCGATGAATCCGGAAGGCCAGCGCCTGATGGACGAGACGCAAAAAACCTACAGCGCCTGGCACGATGATCTGACGCACCAGCTGACCTGGCTTGAGAATAATCAGCTGTCGGACTTTATGTCGGCGCCGGTGGAGAAATCACAACAGCAGTTTGATGACAACTTCAGCGCCTGGCAGCAGCACATTAATTTGTTCGTCGATAACGCCGGACGGGAAGGGCAGAGCAACTACCATCGCTCGGCGGTCATATTTGTCACTGTACTCATCCTCGCGGCGCTTATCACCAGTGCATCGCTGTGGTGGTCACGCAAAATGATCGTCCAGCCACTGGCTATCGTCAGCAGCCACTTTGCAAGCATTGCTCAGGGGAATCTGGCGCGTCCGATAGCGGTTTTCGGACGTAATGAGATCTCTGCCATCTTTGCCGGGCTGAAGGCGATGCAGACTGCGCTGCGCGATACGGTAAGCCAGGTGCGTACCGGCAGCTATGCGATGCATACCGGGATTTCGGAGATTGTGGCCGGTAACAACGACCTTTCTTCGCGTACCGAGCAGCAGGCGTCGTCGCTTGCGGAAACGGCCGCCAGTATGGAACAGCTTACCGCAACCGTTGGACAGAACGCCGATAACGCGCGTCAGGCATCAAAACTTGCCAGCAACGCCGCCGAAACCGCCCGCCGTGGTGGCGATCAGGCGTCGCACGTGGCGGAGACGATGCAGGGGATCGCGACCAGCTCGCAGAAGATTGGCGACATTATCAGCGTGATAGACGGCATCGCTTTCCAGACCAACATTCTGGCACTGAACGCGGCGGTAGAAGCGGCGCGTGCTGGTGAACAGGGTCGCGGTTTCGCGGTTGTCGCCGGAGAAGTTCGAAACCTGGCAAGCCGCAGTGCCCAGGCGGCCAAAGAGATCAAAACCCTGATTGAAGAATCCGTGGCCCGCGTGCAGGAAGGCTCCGCCCGCGTCGACATGGCGGCGAACACCATGCAGGACATCGTGCAGTCGGTGACCCAGGTGAACGACATCATGGGCGAAATTGCCTCAGCCTCTGACGAACAGCGTCGCGGTATTGAGCAGGTGGCGCTGGCGGTAAGCCAGATGGATCAGGTAACCCAACAAAACGCCTCGCTGGTGGAAGAAGGGGCTGCGGCCACCGACCAGCTGGCAGGTCAGGCCGACAGGCTGACCGCACTGGTGTCTGTCTTCGAAATTGAAGAAAAAAATGTGACTCAGCATGACGTAACGGCTGGGCCTGTACCTGTTGTTTCCTGAGTGGAATTAAGAAGGCGCTATGACATCATCTCTGCCCACAGGGCAATCGTCGTTACTTATGCAGATGACGCAGCGCCTGGCGCTGTCCGACGCGCAGTTTCGTCGGATATGCCAACTGATTTACCAGCGCGCGGGCATCGTGCTGGCCGATCATAAGCGCGATATGGTTTACAACCGCCTGGTGCGTCGCTTGCGGACGCTGGGGCTGGAGGATTTTGGTCACTATCTGGGCATGCTGGAATCGAATCAGGACAATGCGGAGTGGCAGGCGTTTATTAACTCCCTGACCACCAACCTGACGTCCTTTTTCCGTGAAGCCCACCACTTCCCGGTGCTGGCGGAGCACGCCCGTCGTCATCGTGGCGGTGAGTTCCGGGTGTGGAGCGCGGCGGCCTCGACCGGCGAAGAACCGTATTCGATTGCCCTGACGCTTGCCGACACGCTGGGTACGGCGCCGGGACGCTGGAAGGTCTTCGCGAGCGATATCGACACCGAGGTGCTGCAGAAAGCGCAAAGTGGCATCTACCGCCAGGAAGAGCTGAAAACGCTGTCGCAGCAGCAGCTTCAGCACTATTTCATGCGTGGGACCGGCCCACACAGCGGGCTGGTGCGCGTTCGACAGGAGCTCGCCAATTACGTTGAGTTCTCTTCGTTAAACCTGCTTGACCGTCACTACAACGTGCCGGGGCCGTTTGACGCCATCTTCTGCCGTAACGTAATGATTTATTTTGATAAAACGACTCAGCAAGAGATTCTGCGCCGTTTTGTTCCTCTGCTGAAGCCGGACGGTTTGCTGTTTGCCGGCCACTCAGAGAATTTCAGCAATCTCGTGCGTGAGTTTAGCCTGCGTGGCCAGACGGTTTATGCGCTGAGTAAGGAAAGAGCATGAGTAAAATCAGGGTGTTGTCTGTTGATGACTCAGCGCTGATGCGCCAGATCATGACGGAAATTATCAATAGTCATAGTGACATGGAGATGGTTGCGACAGCGCCGGACCCTCTGGTCGCCCGGGATCTTATCAAAAAATACAATCCGGACGTGCTGACGCTGGACGTTGAAATGCCGCGAATGGACGGTCTGGACTTTCTCGAAAAATTGATGCGTTTGCGCCCGATGCCGGTAGTGATGGTTTCTTCGCTCACCGGGAAAGGCTCCGAAGTGACGCTGCGCGCGCTGGAACTGGGGGCGGTGGACTTCGTGACCAAACCGCAGTTGGGGATCCGTGAAGGCATGCTCGCCTACAGCGAAATGATCGCCGAGAAGGTACGCGCAGCCTCAAGAGCGCGGGTGAATGCGCATAAACCGGCAGTAGCGCCAACCACGCTGAAGGCGGGGCCGCTGCTGAGTTCGGAGAAGCTGATTGCGATTGGCGCCTCCACCGGAGGGACCGAAGCCATTCGCCATGTGCTGCAGCCAATGCCGCTCACCAGCCCGGCGATCCTTATTACCCAGCATATGCCACCGGGCTTCACCCGTTCTTTTGCCGAGCGTCTGAACAAGCTGTGTCAGATTACGGTGAAAGAGGCGGAAGACGGCGAGCGTGTGCTGCCGGGGCACGCCTACATTGCGCCAGGCGACAAGCATATGGAGCTGTCGCGCAGCGGGGCAAACTATCAAATCAAAATTCACGACGGGCCGCCGGTAAACCGGCATCGCCCGGCGGTTGATGTGCTGTTTCATTCGGTCGCTAAGTTTGCGGGGCGCAACGCGGTGGGGGTCATTCTCACCGGGATGGGCAACGACGGCGCGGCCGGGATGCTGGCAATGCACCAGGCGGGAGCCTGGACGATTGCGCAGAATGAAGCAAGTTGTGTGGTGTTCGGCATGCCGCGTGAGGCCATCAATATGGGTGGCGTCAGCGAAGTGGTCGATCTTAGCCAGGTAAGCCAGCAGATGCTGGCGAAAATCAGTGCCGGACAGGCAATACGTATTTAAGAGGAGTGGAGTTTTATGGCGGATAAAGAGCTTAGATTTCTGGTTGTGGATGACTTTTCCACCATGCGTCGCATCGTGCGTAACCTGCTAAAAGAGCTGGGATTTAACAACGTTGAAGAAGCAGAAGACGGCGTTGACGCGCTGAACAAACTTCAGGCGGGTGGATTTGGTTTTGTTATCTCTGACTGGAACATGCCGAACATGGACGGCCTTGAGCTGCTGAAAACCATTCGTGCCGACGGCGGAATGGCCTCTATGCCGGTACTGATGGTGACCGCAGAAGCCAAGAAGGAAAATATCATTGCTGCAGCGCAGGCCGGCGCCAGCGGCTATGTCGTTAAACCGTTTACCGCAGCAACTCTCGAAGAGAAACTGAACAAAATCTTCGAGAAACTTGGCATGTGAGGGCAGGACGATGATGCAACCCATGATTAAACCTGGAGATGAACATTCCGCTGCGGATATCATCGTCCGCATTGGTAGCCTGACCCGTATGCTGCGTGACAGTCTGCGCGAGCTGGGGCTGGATCAGGCGATTGCAGAAGCGGCAGAAGCGATCCCGGATGCCCGTGACCGCCTGGACTATGTGGTGCAGATGACCGCACAGGCCGCCGAGCGTGCGCTGAACTGCGTGGAGCTGTCGCAGCCGCACCAGAACCAGATGGAGAAGCAGGCAAAAGCGCTGTCTGGCCGTTGGGACGAGTGGTTCGAAAACCCGATTGAGCTTGCCGACGCGCGTGATCTGGTGACGGATACCCGCAGCTATCTGGCAGAAGTGCCGCAGCACACCAGCTTCACCAACGCCCAGCTGCTGGAGATCATGATGGCGCAGGATTTCCAGGACCTTACCGGTCAGGTTATCAAGCGCATGATGGACGTTATCCAGGAGATTGAACGTCAGCTGCTGATGGTGCTGCTGGAGAACATGCCGGAACAGCCAGCAAAGTCGAAGCGTGAAAATGACAGCCTGTTGAATGGCCCGCAGATGGATGCCACCAAAGCTGGCGTGGTCGCAAGCCAGGACCAGGTTGACGACCTGCTCGACAGCCTCGGATTCTGATCCTTCTTAATGGCCCTGACGGGCCATTATTTTTATCGCAGATCCATCTTAAGCGTCACATTACCTTCAAACTTACCCGGCTCGGGGCGCTTTTCCGTCGTCGCAACCGGTGCTGCCTGCAGATGCAGTGCGCCATTCCCCTGGTCATCAACGTCGATGGGTAACGAGACCTGTCCATCAAGACTGATATTACTGCTGTTGGCATCATACATTCGGACACCAACGTCATCACGGTTAAGCATTTTCGCAATATAGCCGCTACCGCTGTCGGCAACGCCCTGGTCGGCCGTTAGCGTCATTTTGATTTTATCGCTATTACCGATGGCCGGGTTGTCGCAGTGCCAGGTGATGTCGACATCCTTTAACGTATAGCCAGCTGGCGGCTGGCCCTGAGCGATAAACTGGCTGCTGACAATATTGCCAAGTTCAACCTCAATGGTGCTGCCGGCGTTGATGGTACAGCTGAGCGGGACCGTGATAGTGCCGGTGAGCCAGATATTTGAAACCAGCGTCGCATCGGCGGTGGTACAACTGCTGCTTTCCACAGAGAGGCAGCTATAGTTTTGTGCCACTATGGTCGGTGGAATGGTTTCAACGCCGAGTAACGGCTTTTTGATATAGAACGTGGCGCGAATAACGTTCCACTTGAATTGGCGTTTAGTGGCTTGTGAGCTGCCCGGGTGGGTTTCTTTACTGCATACGCTGGCGGTGCCTTCGTCCACGTTTAAGCTTACTTCTTGCACGCTAGACATTGAAGATAAAGCTGTCGGGTAATCATTTATGCTTAAGGAGAGTAGGTAATTGCCATCAGGAGCTTTGACACTGTCGCTGTAGCCCGTGATATCGATATCAAGACTGTCAGTCAATTGTCCGTAACCTGCTACTCCGGTTGCAAGCGGACTGCCCGCCCAGGTGGTTTCATAAACCGTAGAGCCGGTTGTCATGTCGGAGGGACAATTACAGTTGGCCTCGGCGAAGGAGCCGCTACCCAGCAGATGATTGTTATCACCATAGGTTTTTCCGGCCACGTCGTCGCTGGCCGTCCAGTCAGCGGCATAATTTACCGTGTAGTCCGCAGGGCCGGAAAAGCAGCCACTCAGGGCGCTGGCTTGCGTCGCGCCCGCTACTAGCAGAAGCAGGACACCCGACAGGGGTCGATAGATATTACTGATCATTGATTTTCTCCGGGAAACACACGGCGTGAAGAAGATGGATACCTGCAGGGTTAGGCGTTTCCTGTGGGTCATCCTTTAACGTCAGGGAAGCGTGACACTGTTGATTCTGATGAGTGCCCCATTTAACGCTGAGGGCGGCCTTCTCCCCAAGTCCTGCCAGGTACAGGGTACCGGTATCGTCAACAATGCCGCTCAGGCTGCTGTTGTCGATGGTGGCAAAAGCGCCAAAGGGTACAGGACTACCATTCGCAAGATGCAGGCTAATTAATGTCCGATAGCCCACGTGGGCATTGATAGTGGCGCTGACCGCAGCATCGTGAGAGGGAATGACCACGATGGCGGTTTCATCGGTATCAACGTCCAGGGGCAGCGAGGTGGTATCGATACGTACGCTGTTTTCCTGATACGCGGTCAGCGATGGGATAATAGCGTTGCCGGCATAGTCGGTACGAATGCCGCGCTGGTTCTGGAAACGGATACCTTCAGCCCCTTCCGCGTGGACAACGGCAAACTGATCACCGAGCGGTTGTGACAGTGTCACACCATGCGGGTGAGCCACGATAGCCCCGCTGGCGCCGTAGCTGTACTGCTGTGAATTGTCCGTGGCGTAGTAATAGCCTGCGTTCAGATTGGCGTACTGTGAGCGGTAGCTGCCGTAGACGCTGCTGCTATCCGCGCCACCGTGGTTGCTTCTGCTTTGCTGCAACGAATAACTGAGTCTGTCGTCATCAAGTAACGTGCCGTTTAGCGCCAGGTTCTGGTTAGTGCTGCCACCTTTGGTGTTGCTGATGTTGTAGCTTGCCCAGCTTTTCGGTAGCCAGCGGCTGAGCGGGATGCTGATGCCAACGGAAAGCATCTGATCGCTGCCGTCATCGCTGTTTTTGCTGTAGGTATACGCAAGGTGAGTGCCAATGCCATCAAAAGTGCGGCTGATCCCGGCCGACAGGCTACGTTCGGTACGTGAGGTCTGCCAGTAGTTTTGCTGGTAGCCGTTGAGGTAGATGCTGCTGCCGGCAATCACCTGGCTCAGGCTGAGCTGAATGCGGTTGCGCTTGTTGTACTGAAATTGCCATTCGTCGTCTTCGTTCTGGTGCCCGCGCAGGGTGGCGTCGGCAAAGCTGTAATACCCTTGCGTCGAATAACGGTAGCTGGCAAGCGTAAAGCTGGTATTGGTCGGTTCAATTTTCCCGGAGTAAAGCACGCGCCAGGACTGACCGCGCCTGGTATCCAGCGATTCAGGTGAACTTTGCGCCCAGGTGACGTCGGTGGAAAGCGCACCGAACTGACCCAGCATCAGACCTACGCCGGTATTCAGCGCGAGATAATGTTCAGCAACGGTACTGCCGCCGAACAGCGTCAGTGCGTTATTGAGGCCATAAATAGCGCTACCCTGAGTAAACAGCGGATCGTCAGCGCTTTGTCCGCTGTCCGGCCGATAGCGACCGGCAGTGACCTCGAAACGCAGATGCTGCGGGCGCTGCATCACGGCGACGCTTGAATAGGGCTGGATAAACTGGTGTTCGCTGCCGTCGGCTTCTTTTACGGTCACTTCCAGATCGCCGCTGTTGGTGGTGGCGTAGAGGTCGTTGATTTCAAACGCACCTGGGGCAACGTTAGCCTGATAAATGACGTAGCCGTTCTGGCGGACGGAGACTTCCGCATTGCTGCTGGCAATGCCGCGGATCACGGGGGCAAACCCGCGCTGGCTCCAGGGCAGCATTTCATCATCAGATGCGAGATTGACCCCTTTGTAGCGGATACTGTCGAAGACGTCGCCGCGGGTGCTGCTTTCCCCGGCGGTAAACTGGGCCTTGAGCGTATCGATATCGTGCTGCAGCCAGGTGTTGATGTTCTGCCATGACGAGCCGCTGTCGGTGTGATTCCAGGTGGCGTAATGGCGCAGCCGCCATCCGCCAAGATTGACGCCGTTGCGCAGGCTCAGGTACTGGTTGCTGGTGGAGTCGCCGCCACCACGCTGCTGCATCCCTGAAAGGGAGTAGTCGCTGAACAGCACCGGTACGCCGTCATCCCAGCGCGAAGGGTCTATCTCTCCCCGGTTTTGCGTACCGAGCGCGGCCTGCGGAATACTCAGGTTCAGCGCCATCTGGTTGAAGTCAAAGCTCGCCACCGCGGCGGGAATATAGTCACCAATGGCGCTTTTTAATGGACCGTTTTCTGCAAGTTCACTAAAGGCAGGGTAGCGGTCAATGCGAATATTCCAGCCGCGCAGTATGGCAGGGGTCAGCTGCGGCTGCAGTGAGCCATCAGCGCCATTGATATAGCTGAGTGTGACGTCGGTGACTTTACGATGGTTAATGAACACCGAAGTGGGGTAATTGCCAGGTAGCTGCGCATTAGGGTTCGAAAACAGCGACAGGTTAATATCCTGAGATGAGAGCTGGTCGCCTTCCAGCGCCGAAGGCGGGAAAACATAATCCCGGGCAGTAGCTGTCATCGTCGCCATGAAAAAGATGGCGCTCAGGGCGTGAACGGCAGAGCGAGCAGGGCGCAGTCGATGCTGCTTTGATTTCCCCATCAGCCACGCTCCACTGGAGCGCTATAGCGGGCGGAGGCGTTCCCATAATCGGTAATGCAGTGCCAGACCACCTGGCTGTTGCCCGCGGCCATCGGGAGCGGATGAGAGACCTGCCCCAGCGGTGGAACCATCTCAATATCATCCAGCGCGGTGCTGCCGACCTTGAGCGAATCAAAAATAATGAAATAGCGGCTGTTATTCAGCACGCTGAAGGTGCCGGCATCGCTTTTAAAGTGCAGATTTTTGCACCCTTCGCCAGGCGTTCCGTCCAGCCCCTGCGGGCGCCAGAAGAGCTTCATCCGCATTTTGTAGATAAGGTGCAACACGTTTTTATCCTCTTCATCTTTACCGACGGCGGGGATACTGCGTACGTTGAGATAGAACAGCGACTCTCGGTCTGCAGGCAGCGGTGTACCGTTCCAGGCGATGCGCAGGCTCTGCTCTTTTTGTGGATCTAACCGGAATAACGGCGGGGTGATGATGAAAGGACCGCGGGTTTTTCCATCTCCCGTATCTACCCACGACTGAATTAACCACGGGGACTGGCTGTCTTTATTCGTCAGCGGAAGTGCGACTTCCTTTTTATTTGCTTCATAAATAACACGAGTCCTACCGATCTGTATTCCTGATGAATAACAGTACTGGCTAAATAAAACAGTGACTATCATTAGTAGTATGCGGTTGCACATTTTTAAAACTCGCGCGCTGATAGATGAAAAAACAAAACCAGCGCAGGCTGGTTTTGTATAGCAGTGATGAATTAAATAAATGAACTAATTATTCATTGATGATGTATTAGCGATAAAGAATATTGACGACCAGATCACCGTCTGCGGCACCGGCGGTAACGTCTTTAGCAAAAGATTTATAACGCGCGTTAAAGTCGGCAATTATGGCATCATCAGCTTCAGGCAAGTCGATCGAGACCTGTCCCTCGCTACCGTCGAGCTTAAGTAAATTGGTGTCGTTACCGTTCGGACTGATAGCAATACCAACACCAGTAGCGGCGGTGTCTCCGGTGGTGGTGATCTGTGAGACATCCAACAAACTTGTGCTACCGGTCAGGTTTGTATCTCCGGTAAACGTGAGCTGCACAGCAGGAAGCCCGGTGCTCTTTAAAGGACAGTTGATCAGTGTAATTCTAAAAGGTTTGAGCGTTGACTCATTACCTACGTTATCAAATAAAGAGGTAGGATAAGTCCCCAGCGGGACGTTCATATCATGGGTACCGCCATCACCAGAAATTTCGCAGCTGGGTTCAATGATTTCACCAGTGAAATGAATTGTGCCTGCATTCATTTCTGCAGAATATATATTGCCGCTCATTATACCCAGTAATGCCGCGATGACGATCTTTTTTGTTCTCAGCATAACGCAGTCTCCTTGACAGATAAATCGATAAGATTTTTTTATATAATAACAATCATGGGGAGTATACACGGATAATAAGGAGTGAAAAGACTCGCTGCAGGGTAATTATTAGCAAAAAATGGCAATTCTCTTCTGTTTAATATGATAAGGCGTTTATATATCCCTAATGCAAATATTTAATCGGAGAAACATTCTGGAAATATATTAAATCGGTAAAAAGTGTTTCAGCAGTGGGATTCAGCAAAGCAGGCAATAGGCGGCCTTTTTCCTGCTTTTTCCCGCCATTGCGTGCGCCTGCCTCTGTCATCATGTGCACTACTGGAAGTACTACAGGTTAGCGCCGTGTCAGAAGAAAACGACGACAAAACAGAAGCCCCCACACCCCAACGGCTGGAAAAGGCGCGTGAAGAGGGGCAGATCCCCCGTTCCCGCGAGCTGACCTCTTTCCTGATCCTGTTGGTCGGGGTTTGCGTCATCTGGCTCGGAGGGGAATCTCTGGCGCGCCGACTGGCGGCCTTGCTCTCGGGTGGGCTGCGTTTTGACCATAGCATCGTCAATGACCCCAACCTGATCCTTGGACAGATAATTCTGCTGATCCGTGAGGCAATGCTGGCGCTGCTGCCGCTGATTGTCGGCGTTGTGGTTATCGCTATCGTCGCGCCAATGCTGCTGGGCGGGATTATTTTCAGCCCGAAGTCTATTTCCCTGAAGCTGGACAAACTTAACCCGCTGCCGGGGATTAAACGCATGTTTTCCGCCCAGACGGCGGCGGAGCTGGTGAAGGCGATTCTGAAGTCCATTCTGGTGGGCAGCATCGCGGGCTTTTTCGTCTGGCTGCACTGGCCGGAGATGATGCGTCTCATCAGCGAGTCACCGATGACCGCGATGGGCAATGCGCTCAATATGGTGGGGCTCTGCGCGCTGCTGGTGGCCATAGGCGTGATCCCGATGGTGGGGTTTGACGTCTTCTGGCAAATCCACAGCCATCTGAAAAAACTGCGGATGTCGCGCCAGGATATTCGCGATGAATTTAAACAGAACGAAGGCGATCCGCACGTAAAAGGGCGTATCCGTCAGATGCAACGCGCCGCCGCACGACGTCGCATGATGGCCGATGTGCCAAAAGCTGACGTCATCGTCACCAACCCGACGCACTACTCGGTGGCATTGCAGTATGACGAAAACAAAATGAGTGCGCCAAAAGTGCTGGCCAAAGGAGCCGGTCTTGTGGCGTTACGCATCCGTGAGCTGGCTGCGGAAAACCGCATTCCAACGCTTGAAGCGCCGCCGCTTGCCCGTGCGCTGTACCGGCATGCGGAAATTGGCCAGCAAATTCCCGGTCAACTGTACGCCGCCGTGGCGGAAGTGCTGGCCTGGGTATGGCAACTGAAACGCTGGCGTCTGGCTGGCGGTGTACCACCGAAGAAACCTGAAAATCTGCCAGTGCCTGAAGCACTGGATTTTATGAGTGAGAAGGACACTGATGGCTAATCTGGTCGCAATGCTGCGTCTACCCCCGAATATGAAGTCGACGCAATGGCAGGTTCTCGCCGGGCCAGTGCTGATTCTGCTGATCCTGTCGATGATGGTTCTGCCGTTGCCGGCATTTGTCCTCGACCTGCTGTTTACCTTTAACATCGCGCTGTCGATCATGGTATTGCTGGTGGCGATGTTCACCCAGCGTACCCTCGAATTCGCGGCGTTCCCCACCATTCTGCTGTTTACCACGCTGCTGCGATTGTCGCTCAACGTGGCCTCGACGCGTATCATCCTGATGGATGGACATACGGGCGCGGCGGCGGCAGGGCGCGTGGTAGAGGCTTTCGGTCACTTCCTGGTCGGCGGTAACTTCGCCATCGGTATTGTGGTGTTCATCATCCTCGTCATCATTAACTTCATGGTTATCACCAAGGGTGCCGGGCGTATTGCGGAAGTTGGCGCGCGCTTTGTGCTCGATGGGATGCCGGGTAAACAGATGGCGATCGACGCCGATCTCAACGCCGGCCTTATTGGTGAAGATGAAGCCAAGAAGCGTCGCTCCGATGTTACGCAGGAAGCGGACTTCTACGGCTCGATGGACGGTGCGAGTAAGTTCGTGCGCGGCGATGCCATCGCCGGGATCCTGATTATGGTGATTAACGTCGTCGGCGGTCTGCTGGTGGGCGTGCTTCAGCATGGTCTACCGCTTGGCAAGGCGGCGGAATCCTACACCCTGTTGACCATCGGTGATGGCCTGGTCGCCCAGATCCCGGCGCTGGTTATCTCGACGGCGGCGGGTGTTATCGTAACCCGCGTCAGCACCGAGCAGGATGTCGGCGAGCAGATGGTGGGGCAGCTTTTCAATAACCCACGCGTTATGCTGCTGAGCGCCGCGGTTCTCGGCCTGCTGGGCCTGGTTCCGGGGATGCCGAACTTCGTCTTCCTGCTGTTCACCGCTGCGCTGCTGGGTCTTGCCTGGTGGCTCCGTGGGCGTGAGAACACGCAACCTGCCGAGGTCGCGCCGCTGAAAGCGCCGGAAAACACCCAGGCAGTAGAAGCCTCCTGGAATGACGTTCAGTTGGAAGATTCGCTTGGGATGGAAGTAGGTTATCGCCTGATCCCGATGGTGGATTTCCAGCAGGATGGCGAGCTCTTGGGGCGTATCCGCAGTATTCGTAAAAAGTTTGCCCAGGACATGGGCTTCCTGCCGCCGGTGGTGCATATCCGTGACAACATGGATCTGCCGCCAGCACGTTACCGCATCCTGATGAAAGGGGTGGAGATTGGCACCGGGGATGCGTATCCGGGCCGCTGGCTGGCCATTAACCCGGGCACGGCCGCGGGGACTCTGCCAGGTGAGCAGACGGTGGATCCGGCGTTTGGCCTCGCCGCTATCTGGATTGAAAGCGCGCTGAAAGAGCAGGCGCAAATCCAGGGCTACACGGTGGTGGAAGCCAGTACCGTGGTGGCAACGCATCTTAACCATTTAATTAGCCTCTATTCCGCCGAGCTGTTTGGGCGCCAGGAAGCACAGCAGCTGCTCGACCGGGTTTCTCAGGAGATGCCGAAGCTCACCGAAGATCTGGTGCCGGGCGTAGTGACGTTAACCACGCTGCATAAAGTGCTGCAAAACCTGCTCGATGAGAAAGTGCCAATCCGCGATATGCGCACCATCCTCGAAGTACTGGCCGAACACGCCCCGATTCAGAGCGATCCGCAGGAACTTACCACGGTGGTCCGTGTGGCGCTTGGACGTGCAATTACTCAGCAGTGGTTCCCGGGTACGGGAGAAGTGCAGGTTATCGGGCTCGATACACCACTGGAACGCCTGCTGCTGCAGGCGCTGCAGGGCGGTGGTGGGCTCGAGCCGGGTCTGGCTGACCGACTGCTGGCACAGGCTCAGGAGGCATTGTCGCGGCAGGAGATGCTCGGCGCGCCGCCGGTACTGTTGGTGAATCATGCGCTGCGTCCGCTGCTGGCTCGCTTCCTGCGTCGTAGCCTGCCGCAGCTGGTGGTGCTGTCAAACCTCGAGCTGTCGGAGAATCGCCAGATCCGCATGACCGCAACGATTGGAGGCAAATAATGCGTAAACTATTATGGTTACTGGTTCTGCCGCTGTGCGTGCATGCTGCAGGCGAGGGCGCCTGGCAGGCGAGCGGCATGGGGGTGACTCTTAACTATCGTGGCGAAGCGGCGTCATCGTCACCGCTCTCTTCATCTCAGCCGGTTGACGGGCAGATGACGTTAATTGCCTGGCGCTATGAACTCAATGGCCCGACGCCAGCCGGACTTATTGTGCGCCTGTGCTCGCAGGTACGCTGCGTGGAGCTGGATGGCCAAAGCGGCACCACGCAGGGGTTGAACGGTGTCCCGGCCGCTGAACCGCTGCGCTTTGTCTGGGAGGTTCCCGGCGGTGGGCGTATGATCCCGGCGCTGAAAGTGCGCAGCAATGAGGTTATCGTTAACTACCGTTGATCCCCCATCTCCCCTCCGTCGGCAGGCCAAACTGCCGACGCGATCGCATTTTTGCCACCCGGTTTTGATGAAAAAGAAACGCTGTTTTATAAATAAGTGATGCGCGTAATCCCACTCTTTGTATTTTTGCCAGTAAGCGAGCATCGATGGCAAAATCAGAAAGGTATCATGTGCTGCATGCTCTTACTGTAACCCTGTAAGCATGCCCTCCGGCAACGTTACCGGAGTGGGTCCCTAATAAGAAACAGGGTTCACGGCAATGAAAACACGAAAAATTGGCTTAGCGAATTACCTCGCCTACGGATCTGGCGATTTTTTGGGGGCGGGAACCACTGCGCTGACCGCCGCCTGGCTGCTTTATTTCTACACCACGTTTTGCGGGTTATCCCCCATCGAGGCCACCTTTATTTTTGCCACCGCTAGGGTACTGGACGCGGTGGTAAGCCCGTTGATGGGTTTTCTGACCGATAACTTCGGTACGACCTGGGCGGGTAAACGTTTTGGCAGACGTAAGTTCTTTATTCTGCTCGGGATCCCCTGCGTCTTCAGCTACTCCTTTATGTGGGTCGGCGATATGGGATTCTGGTATTACCTGCTGACCTACCTGATTTTTGATGTGGTCTACACCATGATTCTGGTGCCATATGAAACGCTGGTACCGGAGATGACCGACGACTTCAAACAGAAAACCAAGTTCTCCGGCGCGCGTATCTCTATGGCACAGATGTCGGCGATTCTGGCTTCCTTCCTGCCGGGAATTTTGCTCACCCATTTTGGCAAAGACAACGCCATTTCCTTTTTCTATGCAAGCCTGGTCTTCTCTGTTCTGTGTGCGCTGATGCTGACCTTCGTCTGGTGCTTTACCTGGGAACGTCCACGTGAAGACTGGAGCGAAGCCGCGCTGCGCGCCGATGAAGAGAAGAAAAACCTGACTCTCGCACAAAGCCTGAATCGCCTGATAATCGAGCTCACTTCGACGTTTCGGGTACGAATCTTCCGCCAGCACCTTGGCATGTATCTCGGTGGCTATATTGCCCAGGATGTGTTCAACGCGGTGTTCACCTATTACGTGGTGTTCGTGCTGATGCAGGAGGCGTCAATGGCGTCGAACCTGCTGGGTACGATGGCCATCTTCCAGTTTGTGGCGGTGATCGCCATGATGCCGCTGTGTATCCGCTTTGGACCGGCTCCGTCGTACCGGATGGTGGTCGTGCTGTTTGGTCTGGCCTCTCTTTCTTATGCAGTGCTGTATTACGCCGGGATGAGCGATATCTATTCGCTGCTGCTGATGGTTTCTGCCGTTGCCGGTCTGGGGCGTGGAGGCATTAACTATGTACCGTGGAATACCTACACCTATATTGCCGATGTGGATGAAGTCATCACCGGCCAACGCCGGGAAGGCATATTTGCCGGGATCATGACCTTAACCCGTAAGGCCTCGCAGGCCGGGGCGGTGATGCTGGTGGGGATCATTATGCAGCTCTCAGGCTTTGTGAGCGGGCAAAAAGTTCAGCCAGCAGAAGTGAGCCATACCATCCTCCTGGTCCTGAGCGTTGGCACCATAGTGGTGCTGGCCTGCGGTTTCCTGGTTTCGCTGCGTTTCAAACTGAATATGCAAACCCACAGCGTACTGCGTGAAGAGACCATCAAAATGCGTGAATCTGGACGCGTGATGCCGGAAAGCATTACGCCGCAGGCCCGCGCCACGGTCGAGATGCTGGCAGGAATGCCGTATGAATCCCTGTGGGGGAATAACAACATTGGTTATCTGAATCGTCATAACGCGCCGGCGGCAACGCTGAAGACGACGACTCAACTGAATTCGACATTGCACAGAGGTTAACGATATGAAGGTTTGGCCTGTCAAACATAGCCCGCTGTTATGCCAGCCGGAGCGTTTCATCGCCCGGGATGAGCTGAAGGCACTGATCCAGAATGTCACCCATAATCTGGTGAACATTCACGATGCAACCGGTGAGTTTTTATTGCGGCTGGACGATGGGCGGGTTATCGATACCAAAGGCTGGGCGGGCTGGGAGTGGACTCACGGCGTCGGGCTGTACGGTATCTACCAGTACTACCAGCAGACCGGCGATGAAGGGATGCGCGATATCATTGACGACTGGTTTACCGCTCGGTTTGCCGAAGGGGCAACCACCAAAAACGTCAACACTATGTCGCCGTTCCTGACCCTGGCATACCGTTATGAAGAGACGCGCAACCCGCAGTGGCTGCCGTGGCTTGAAAGCTGGGCGGAGTGGGCGATGCATGAGATGCCGCGCACCGAACACGGCGGGATGCAGCATATGACCCTCGCGGAAGAAAACCATCAGCAGATGTGGGACGACACGTTGATGATGACCGTGCTGCCGCTGGCGAAAATTGGCAAGCTGTTGAACCGCCAGCAATATGTGGAGGAGGCGGTGTATCAGTTCCTGCTGCACGTGCAGAATCTGATGGACCGGGAAACCGGGCTGTGGTTCCACGGCTGGAACTACGACGGTAAACACAACTTCGCGCGCGCTCGCTGGGCGCGTGGCAACAGCTGGCTCACGATGGTTATCCCGGATTTCCTCGAGCTGGTCGATTTGCCGGAGCATAACGCGGTGCGGCGCTATCTGCTGCAGGTGCTGAATGCCCAGGTCGCCGCGCTGGCGAAGTGTCAGCATGAAAGCGGCCTCTGGCACACGCTGCTTGACGATCCTGAATCCTATCTCGAAGCCTCCGCCACCGCCGGGTTTGCTTATGGGGTACTGAAGGCCGTGCGTATGCGCTATATCCCGGCTGAATATGCCGTTGTGGCTGAGAAAGCGATTCGCGGCATCGTGCAACACGTATCGCCAGAGGGGGAGTTACTGCAAACGTCGTTTGGAACCGGTATGGGGAGCGACCTCGAGTTTTATCGCCAGATCCCGCTTACCTCTATGCCGTATGGTCAGGCGATGACTATCCTGTGCTTAACGGAGTATTTGCGGAAGTATTTTTAAGTCGCAACGGATGTACCGCTCGTGTGGCTCACGCGGGCGGTATTACACGCCAGTATCATTTTGAGCACATTATCTATCATTATTATTTTCATTTTCGCAGTGAAAACCTCGAGCATCCCTGCGTTTTAACCTGATCTCACTGTTCTGGCGACGAAACCCTACGCTTGCTCGCTTCAGTCGTCATTTCTGCATGTTTTTTAATCACCTGGTGCCTTTCTTGCTTTGTATGCCTGTCTTCAGCTGCTCCGGCGGCTGGAAAACTACAACTATAAGGACAGCAACATGGTGCAAATAAACGAGAATGCAATTGCTTTACCCGAGTCTCCTCTGGGCCGGTTTTTTGCCAAATCTGGCACGATAGCCACGCCCGGTTATAACCGCTGGCTGGTTCCCCCTGCGGCGCTGGCGGTGCATTTGTGTATTGGTATGGCCTACGGTTTCTCTGTGTTCTGGCTGCCGATGTCGCAGCTGATTGGCGGTAGCGCACCGCTGCAGTGCCCCGTTGAGATGTCGCTCTGGCAACAGTTGTTCACGCAAACCTGTGACTGGAAAATATCTCTGCTGGGCTGGACCTACACGCTATTTTTTGTGTTTCTTGGCTGTTCGGCTGCCGTATGGGGGAGCTGGCTTGAGAAAGTCGGGCCACGGCTGGTGAGCTTCGTCGCGACCCTTTGCTGGTGCGGTGGCCTGGTGCTGGCCAGTATCGCTATCTATTTCCATCAGCTGTGGCTGCTGTGGCTGGGCGCGGGGGTGATTGGCGGAATAGGGCTGGGGCTGGGGTACATATCGCCGGTCTCCACCTTGCTACGCTGGTTTCCCGATAAACGCGGGATGGCCGCCGGGATGGCGATCATGGGCTTTGGCGGCGGGGCGTTAGTGGGCGCACCGCTTGGCAACTGGCTGATGAACTTCTTCTCCGACGGGCAGGGCGGCGGTGTCTGGCAAAGCATTCTGGCACTGGCGGCTATTTATGTGGTGTTCATGCTGTGCGGTACCTTCAGCTATCGTTTGCCGCCGATGGGCTGGCATCCGTCAGGCGAGAAGGCGGAGAAGATCCTGCGCAACAACCCGACGATTCAGGTGCACGTCAGCGTGGCGTGGAGAACGCCGCAGTTCTGGCTGCTGTGGCTGGTGCTGTGGCTCAACGTGACCGCCGGGATTGGTATTCTGGGAATGGCTTCGCCGATGCTGCAGGAGATCTTCGCCGGAAAGCTGCTGGCAACAGATCTCAGCTGGCATGAGTTGAATGCGGAGCAGCTAAAGCGCATTGCGACCATGGCGGCGGGCTTCACCGGGTTACTCAGCCTGTTTAATATTCTGGGGCGCTTTTTCTGGGCATCGGTCTCGGATGTCTGCGGCAGAAAAATGACCTTCGCGCTAATTTTTGCCCTTGGCGCGGTGCTGTATGGCACGCTGCCGCTCACCAACCACAGTGGCTATGTGGCGCTGTTCGTCTGCGCATTGTGTATTGTGATTTCCATGTACGGCGGCGGCTTCGCGACCATTCCGGCTTACCTGGCGGATGTTTTTGGCTCTCAGATGGTGGGCGCCATTCACGGCCGCCTGTTGACCGCCTGGTCCGCCGCAGGGATCAGTGGGCCAATTCTTGTGAACTATCTGCGTGAATATCAGATGGCGCAGGGAGTTGCGCCGGAGCGAATCTATGACATCACGCTGCTGGTGCTGACCGGTTTGCTGATCGTTGGTTTTATCTGCAACATGCTGGTGCGCCCGGTCGCGGATAAATACGGCATGACTGCCGATCAGCAGCAGCAGGCGAAGGGACTTTATACTATCAATAAGAATGCGCAGCTGACCTGGGAGCCGACCCCGGCGCCGGTATTGCTGACGTTATGCTGGCTTGCGGTCATCATCCCGTTGCTGTGGGGAATGGGAACGACGCTGCAGCAGGCGGTGAAGTTCTTTATGTAGCGCAGATCCTCAGGGAATAAAAAAGGGGAATGTCCTGAGACATTCCCCTTCGTCGTCTATGAGTCTGACTTACATACGTTCGACGGTTTCGATACCCAGAGTATCAAGACCCAGCTTCAGCGTTTTTGCGGTGAGCAGAGCAAGCTTCAGGCGGCTGTTGCGAATTTCTTCGCTTTCCGCGCTGAGGATTGGGCAGTGCTCGTAGAAGCCTGAGAACAGACCGGCCAGGTCGTAGAGGTAAGCACACATCACGTGCGGTGTACCTTCACGGGCGACCACGTTCAGGGTCTCTTCAAACTGCAGCAGGCGTGCGGCCAGCTGAGCTTCGCGATCTTCTTTGATAACCACCGAAGCGTTGGTCAGCGCGCGCTCTTCAATACCGGCTTTACGGAACACCGACAGCACGCGGGTATAGGCGTACTGCATGTACGGCGCGGTGTTGCCTTCGAAGGCCAGCATATTGTCCCAGTCGAAGACGTAGTCGGTGGTCCGGTTTTTGGACAGATCCGCATACTTCACGGCGCCGATACCCACGGCGTTCGCCAGTTTCTCCAGCTCGTCTGCCGGCATGTCCGGATTCTTTTCTGCCACCAGGCGACGGGCGCGTTCCAGCGCTTCATCCAGCAGGTCAGCCAGCTTCACGGTACCGCCCGCACGGGTTTTGAACGGTTTGCCGTCCTTGCCGAGCATCATGCCGAACATGTGGTGCTCCAGCGGTACGGAATCCGGTACATAGCCCGCTTTACGCACGATGGTCCACGCCTGCATCAGGTGCTGGTGCTGACGGGAGTCGATGTAGTACAGCACGCGGTCGGCGTGCAGGGTTTCGTAGCGATATTTCGCACAGGCGATATCGGTGGTGGTATAGAGATAGCCGCCATCCTTTTTCTGGATGATAACGCCCATCGCTTCGCCTTCCTTGTTTTTGAATTCATCAAGGAATACGACGGTTGCGCCTTCGCTCTCCACCGCCAGCCCTTTGGCTTTCAGATCGGCAACGATACCCGGCAGCATTGGGTTGTACAGGCTTTCACCCATCACATCGTCACGGGTCAGGGTAACGTTCAGACGATCGTAGGTCAGCTGGTTTTGCGACATGGTGATGTCGACCAGTTTGCGCCACATCTGGCGGAAGTACTCATCACCGCCCTGCAGTTTTACCACGTAGCTACGGGCGCGCTCGGCGAAAGCTTCGTCTTCGTCGTAATGCTTTTTCGCTTCACGGTAGAAGCCTTCGAGATCGGCCAGTTCCATATCACCGGCGTTTTCCTGCTGCTGCTTCTCAAGGTAAGCAATCAGCATACCGAACTGGGTACCCCAGTCGCCGACGTGGTTGGCGCGAATGACTTTGTGGCCGAGGAATTCCTGGGTACGGACTGACGCATCACCAATGATGGTGGAGCGCAGGTGACCAACGTGCATCTCTTTTGCCACGTTCGGGGCAGAGTAGTCGATAACGATGGTCTGCGGTTCCGGACGGGTAACGCCCAGACGCTCGGACGCCAGTGCGGCGTTCACGTGCTCGGCGAGGAACGACGGATCAAGGAAGATATTGATAAAGCCAGGACCGGCGATTTCCACTCGGCTGGCGATACCGTCCAGATTGAGGTGGGTGATAACCTGCTCTGCCAGTTGTCGCGGCGCCATGCCCAGTTTTTTAGCAACTGCCATCACGCCATTGGCCTGATAGTCGCCGAACTGTACTTTTGCTGACTGACGAACCTGCGGTTCGCAATCGGCAGGTGCGCCTGCCGCAATCAGGGCCTGACTAACTTTTTCTGCGAGAAGAGCCTGAATATTCACCGGAATACCTTACGTTAATGGCGCAACACCCTGATTCGGTTCGCGCCGTGATGTGGATAAATTAAGGCGGGAGTATACTGCATTTGCCGGGTGCCGTCAGCACCGCACAGCCCGCTACAGGCGCGGAAATTCGTCGCACGATTAACGAATAACCATTCATTCCCCGGCATTGCGCATCGACGGTTGGTTCCAGACCCACAACAGGGTAGATTAGCGCTTTTCGGCATACAGGCAGAGACAAAAATGACCCACTGGCAAGACGTTGCAGAACTGCATGATATTTCCGCAGATTTACCCCGCTTCACCGAGGCGTTAACAGAACTTTCCACCCGGCTCGGGCTGGATATCGCACCGCTTGATGCCGATCACATTTCGCTGCGCTGCCATCAGAATGCCACCGCCGAGCGCTGGCGCGAAGGGTTTGCTCAGTGCGGAACGCTGCTTTCTGAGAATATCATCAACGGTCGGCCGATTTGTCTTTTCAAACTTCATGAGCCGGTATGCGTAGCGCACTGGCGTTTTACCGTGGTTGAACTGCCGTGGCCTGGCGAAAAGCGCTACCCGCACGAAGGCTGGGAGCACATTGAAATTGTCTTACCGGGCGAGCCAGAAACCCTCAATGCCCGTGCGTTAGCGTTGCTGGCGGACGAAGGGTTATCGCAACCCGGTATTGTGGTCAAAACCAGTTCACCCAAAGGCGAGCGTGAACGCCTGCCAAACCCGACGCTCGCCGTCACCGACGGCAAAGTGACTATCAAGTTTCACCCGTGGTCTATCGAGCAAATCGTCGCCAGCGAACAGCAGGCATAACCACAATGTGAAGTGGCACGATGTTGCACGGTCTGAAGCGTGGCATGATGTTGCGTCGTTGCAGGATGAGCATTAAACACAGGAGAAAGGAATGGCATTGCTGGAAATTTGTTGTTACAGCGTGGCGTGCGCGGTTGAAGCGCAGACTAAGGGTGCAGACCGTATCGAGCTTTGTGCTGCACCGCAGGAAGGCGGGCTGACGCCCTCGTTCGGCGTGCTGAAATCTGCGCGTCAAAAGGTGTCGATTCCGGTTCATCCTATTATTCGTCCACGCGGCGGTGATTTCTGTTATACCGACGGCGAGTTTGCCGCAATGCTGGAAGATGTGCGGCTGGTACGTGAACTTGGGTTCCCGGGACTGGTCATCGGTATCCTTAATGCAGAGGGCGATGTTGATATGCCGCGCATGCGCGAGGTGATGACGGCCGCAGGTCCTCTCGCGGTGACTTTCCATCGTGCGTTTGATATGTGCGCCTTTCCGCTGAAAGCGTTTGAAAACCTGCGGGAATTAGGTGTCGCACGCATTCTGACCTCTGGTCAACAATCGTCTGCGGAAAAAGGACTTTCATTAATTCGGGAACTAATTGCCACCGACAACGCTCCAACCATTATGGCGGGTGCCGGAGTGAGAGCCGGAAATTTACCGCTGTTCCTGGAGGCTGGGGTGAAGGAAGTGCACAGCTCTGCGGGTCAGTGGGTGCCTTCGGTTATGCAGTATCGTAACCCAGGGCTGTCAATGTCGACCGACGCTGACGCTGATGAATATTCCCGATACGCCGTGAACGGCGAGTCGGTGGCGGAGATGAAGGCGATCGTTGCCGGTTATCCCCGCTGATACCAGTTTTACCGCGCATCATGTCGCCCAATATGATGCTTGTTTGTACCAGGCCCCTGCAATTTCAACAGGGGCCTTTTTTTATTTATGGTTTTTTGGCAACGATCACCGCGCGCAGCGGGGCGGGGTAGCCTTCAATGGTTTTCGTCGGGTCTTTTGGATCGAGGAAATCGGCCAGTGATTCGGTCACCATCCACTCGGTGCGACGCTGTTCTTCTGTGCTGGTGACGCACATATCAACAATCCGCACGTCAACAAAGCCGCACTTCTCAAGCCAGTTCTTCAATGCCGGAGCAGAAGGAATGAAGTAGACGTTGCGCATCTGGGCATAGCGTTCGCCCGGCACCAGTACGGTATTCTCGTCACCTTCAACGACCAGCGTTTCCAGTACCAGTTCGCCTTCGCTGACCAGCTGATCTTTCAACTGCCAGAGGTGTTCCAGCGGGGAACGGCGGTGGTACAGCACGCCCATAGAGAACACGGTATCAAACGCTTTTAGCGCAGGAAGCTGCTCGATGCCGAGCGGCAGCAGGTGTGCGCGCTGATCGTTACCCAGCAGTTTACGCACCGCTTCAAACTGACAGAGGAACAGTTGGGTAGGATCGATACCCACCGCCAGATGCGCCCCGGCGCCAATCATTCGCCACAGGTGATAACCGCTTCCGCAGCCAACGTCGAGGATCGTTCTACCGGTGAGATCGGACAGGTGCGGCAGTACGCGCTCCCATTTCCAGTCGGAGCGCCATTCGGTGTCGATATTCACGCCGTAGAGCGAGAATGGCCCTTTGCGCCACGGCATCAGGTTACGCATCAGGGTGTCGATGCGCTTGACCTGGCCTTCGCCGAGCGGGGTTTCGCTCTCTGCGGTGACGCTGTGCAGCAGGTCCAGCTTATACGGCTGGATCTCTGGTAGGAATTCCACCGCATTCGACCACTGCTTGAACAGTCCGTGCTGAGATTCGCGCTGCCAGGCGCCAATTTGCGCAGGCAGGGTTTCCAGCCAGTGAGACAGCGGGCTTTTGGCTATCTGCTGATAAAAATTGCCAAACTCAATCATGCACTTTCCCCGGCCTTCAGCGCCACCAGTGAACCAAAGTTAAAGCACTGGAACCACAGCTCGCTGTGTTCAAAACCGGCGCTATGCAGACGGGCTTTGTGCGCTTCGACCGAATCGGTCAGCATCACGTTTTCCAGCATGCTGCGCTTCTGGCTGATTTCCAGCTCGCTGTAGCCGTTGGCGCGCTTGAAATCGTGATGCATGTTGAACAGCAGTTCGCCGACGGTGGCATCTTCAAAGCTGAATTTTTCGGACAGCACCAGCGCGCCGCCCGGGTTGAGCCCTTGATAGATTTTTTCCAGCAGCGTCAGGCGCTCGGCGGGCTCTAAAAATTGCAGGGTGAAGTTCAGCACAACCATCGACGCATTTTCGATGGTGATATCACGGATATCGCCTTCAATGACTTCAACCGGTGTTGGCGCTTTATAGGCATCAATATGGCGACGGCAGCGCTCGACCATAGCGGGAGAGTTATCCACCGCGATAATTTTGCAGCCCGGATGAGCAATGTTGCGGCGCACGGAGAGCGTGGCGGCACCCAGGGAGCAGCCAAGATCGTAGACCTGAGTGTCAGGCTGCACGAAGCGCTCGGCGAGCATGCCGATCATCGAGATAATATTGGAATAACCCGGCACAGAGCGCTGGATCATATCAGGGAAGACTTCAGCGACCCGTTCGTCGAAGGTCCAGTCGCCCAGACTGGCAATCGGCGCAGAAAAAAGCGTATCGCGGTTGGACATAAGGTGTAATCCGAGAAAACAAAAACGGCGTATTGTGCGCTAACGTAAGGAGAAAACCAACTCCCACGGCATATACCAGAGATTGGCGAGCACCATCAGCGCCAGTGAGCACCAGGTGGCGCTCATCGCGGAGCGGCGCCAGCGGATCAGGCGATGATGATAGCCATAATAATGCATCAGGCGGCCGACAATCAGCATGAGCCCACAGAGGTGAACCATCCAGGTTTCCGCCCCGTTCATCTCCATGAACAGCAGCAGAATAAGGCCGACCGGAATATATTCCACCGCATTACCATGAATGCGGATGGCGCTTTGCAGTTCGCTAAAACCGCCGTCGCCATAGGATACCCGGTACTGGAATCGCAGGCGAACAACGTCGAAAGAAAACTTAATTAACAACAACGCACCCAGCACGGCATAAAGCGCGCTTACCATACAAACTCCCTTTTAAGCTGGCAGATGGCACTGTCTATCATATATCAGAATAATGAAGATTGCTGTGGAATAGCGGGCGCAGCGCCAAGTTCCGGGAGCGCGCGTTGTAAATCCGGCCATAGCGTATCAACCAGTTCGGGTACCTGAGCGATGTCCGGGGTATGTAAAAACAGATAAGGCGTCGTACTGTTTGCCCACTGTGGCAGCGTTTTTAGCCATACTGCAAACAGTTCGCGATTTTGCTGCATGTTATCGCTGCCGATAAAGCGCACCATCGGGTTTTCGGCGGTCACGACGGCATGCACCGGCACTTTCGGCTTTTTACGCTGTGCGTCAATAATCGCTTCGCTGTGCGGCAGCGCCTGGTGTACCGGGCGGCTGTCGAGGATCACCCGGTTGATGCCGCGCTGGTGCAGACCCTGGTTGAGCGCCTTCTCCTCGGCGCCTTTGGCGAAGAACAGCGGATGGCGTACTTCAACGCCATAGCGGAATTCGCCCGGCAATCCATCGAGAAAATGCCACAGGGCGGGGAGATCCTCCGGGGAAAACCGTGCCGGCAGCTGCAGCCAGTACTGGCCGATGCGCGACTCAAGCGGTGCCATACGGGAGAAGAACTCCGCGGTCAGCTCGCCGCAGTGGCGCAGCGCCGCCTGATGAGAAATGGTCGCCGGAAACTTAAAGCAAAAGCGAAAATCATCCGTAGTCTGCTGGTGCCAGCGCTGGACGATCTCTGCTTTCGGCAGGGCGTAGAGCGTGGTGTTGCCCTCCACGCAGTTAAAGTGGCGGGCATACTCTTCGAGGCTGGTGATCCCAAGGCGCACCCATTTCGGGTGCGACCACTGCGGCAATCCGATGTAAATCATAACGCCGCGAGGATCTCCTCTGTGCTGCGGACTCGCGCAATGCGCGGGAAGATGTGGGTCATGCTGCCCAGATGCTGTTCGGCGCTGGCGGCGCTGCAGGCATCTTCCGCGACGATCAGATTGAAGCCCAGTTCCCAGGCGTTGCGGGCGGTAGACTCCACGCCGATATTGGTAGAGATACCGCAAAGAATAATAGTGTCGATACCGCGACGGCGTAGCTGCAGCTCAAGGTCGGTACCGTAAAACGCGCCCCACTGGCGTTTAGTGACTTCGATGTCGCGGTCTTGTTTACCGAGCGCCTGCGGGTAAACCCACCAGTTATCCGGCAGCGCACGGGCAGGGGCCGGGGCATCAACCGGCTGCTTCAACGCTTCGGCGTAGTCAGCCGACCAGCCGACCCGTACCATCACCACGGGGGCACCTTTCTGGCGGCATTTTTCCGCCAGTTTCGCCGCACGAGTGACAACGTCAGAGGCGGTATGTGGACCACCGGCGAAAGGTAAAATGCCTTCCTGCAAATCGATAACCACCAGCGCGGTGGTGTTGGCGTTCAGTTCTGTCATCGTCAATTCCCGTGTAATCACATTGTTAGGAGGCTAACAATACGGCCTGATGCTTCACCTAAGCGTAACAAATTTTGTTAATTTTTGTGAGAGGGCGCAATAAGCGTACAGCAAACGCGCGTCTGGTATGCATCGCTCTTATCGCGCGGCAGAATTTCCAGTATAATAGCCCCCTTTTTTCATCCAGTTGTGACATCAGCTAAAGCTGCGACAGTTGTGCCGACGGCTAAGTTAAGGGATATCTCATGCGTACAGAATATTGCGGACAGCTTCGACAGTCCCACGTTGGACAGCAGGTGACTCTGTGTGGTTGGGTCAACCGCCGTCGTGATCTCGGTAGCCTCATTTTTATCGACATGCGCGACCGCGAAGGCATCGTACAGGTGTTCTTCGATCCGGATCGTGCGGATGCGTTGAAGTTAGCCTCTGAACTGCGTAATGAGTTCTGCATTCAGGTAACCGGCACCGTACGCGCGCGTGACGAAAAGAACATCAACGCGGAAATGGCGACCGGCGAAATCGAGGTTCTGGCCTCCAGTCTGACTATCATCAACCGTTCAGAATCGCTGCCGCTCGACTCGAATCACGTTAACACCGAAGAAGCGCGTCTGAAGTACCGCTACCTCGATCTGCGTCGCCCGGAAATGGCCCAGCGCCTGAAAACCCGTGCGAAAATCACCAGCTTCGTGCGCCGCTTTATGGACGATCACGGGTTCCTCGATATCGAAACCCCGATGCTGACCAAAGCGACGCCGGAAGGCGCGCGCGACTACCTGGTACCGTCTCGCGTACATAAAGGCAAATTCTACGCGCTGCCGCAGTCACCACAGCTGTTCAAACAGCTGCTGATGATGTCCGGTTTTGACCGCTACTATCAGATTGTTAAATGCTTCCGTGACGAAGACCTGCGTGCTGACCGTCAGCCTGAGTTCACCCAGATCGATGTGGAAACCTCCTTCATGACCGCGCCGCAGGTGCGTGAAGTGATGGAAGCGCTGGTACATCAGCTGTGGCTGGAAGTGAAGGGCGTTGATCTCGGTAAGTTCCCGATCATGACCTTTGCAGAAGCCGAGCGTCGTTACGGTTCCGATAAGCCGGATCTGCGTAACCCGATGGAGCTGGTGGACGTTGCTGACCTGCTGAAAAACGTTGAGTTCGCGGTATTCGCGGGCCCGGCAAACGACGCGAAAGGCCGCGTGGCTGCACTGCGCGTACCGGGCGGAGCAAGCCTGAGCCGTAAGCAGATTGATGACTACGGCAACTTTATCAAGATCTACGGCGCGAAAGGTCTGGCTTATATTAAAGTCAACGAACGTGCAAAAGGTCTGGAAGGTATTACCAGCCCGGTAGCGAAGTTCCTGAACGCTGAAATCGTAGAAGCTATCCTTGAGCGCACTGGCGCCCAGGACGGCGACATGGTGTTCTTCGGCGCGGACAACAAGAAAGTGGTTGCCGATGCGATGGGCGCACTGCGTCTGAAGCTGGGTAAAGACCTCAGCATCACCGACGAAAGCAAGTGGGCACCGCTGTGGGTTATCGACTTCCCGATGTTTGAAGACGACGGTGAAGGCGGCCTGACCGCAATGCACCACCCGTTCACCTCCGCAAAAGACATGAGCGCGGCAGAGCTGAAAGCAGCGCCGGAAGATGCGGTGGCGAATGCCTACGATATGGTTATCAACGGCTACGAAGTGGGCGGTGGTTCCGTCCGTATTCACAGCGGCGAAATGCAGCAGACGGTGTTCGGCATTCTGGGTATCAATGAGCAAGAGCAGCGCGAGAAGTTTGGCTTCCTGCTGGATGCACTGAAATACGGTACTCCGCCGCATGCGGGCCTGGCGTTCGGTCTTGACCGTCTGACCATGCTGCTGACCGGCACCGATAACATCCGTGACGTTATCGCCTTCCCGAAAACCACCGCAGCGGCCTGTCTGATGACAGAAGCACCGAGCGTGGCGAATCCGGCGGCGCTGGCTGAGCTGGGTATCGATGTGGTCAAGAAGGCAGAGAACAACTGATATGGCATATAAGCGTCCCGTTTCTATCCTTGTCGTTATCTATGCCCAGGACACGAAACGGGTGCTGATGCTACAGCGACGCGACGATCCTGAATTCTGGCAGTCGGTAACCGGCAGCCTGGAGGAAGGGGAGTCAGCGTCGTTTGCCGCCGCGCGTGAAGTAAAGGAAGAGGTCGCCATTGACGTGGCGGCTGAACCGCTGGCCTTAATTGACTGTCAGCGTACGGTGGAGTTCGAGATTTTTCCGCATTTACGTCATCGCTATGCGCCGGGCATTGAGCGCAATACAGAATTCTGGTTCTGTCTTGCGCTTCCCCACGAGCGAGAAGTGATCCTGACTGAACATCTGGCTTACCGCTGGGTGGACGCGGCCGATGCCGCCGGGATGACCAAATCGTGGAGCAACCAGCAGGCGATTGAAGAATTTGTAATTCATACCGTCTGAGACAGACGGTTTATTGGAGATATTTTTATGGCAGGTCATAGTAAATGGGCCAACACCAAACACCGCAAGGCTGCTCAGGATGCCAAGCGCGGTAAAATTTTCACCAAAATCATTCGCGAGCTGGTAACAGCAGCGCGTCTGGGCGGCGGCGATGCGGCTTCTAACCCGCGTCTGCGTGCAGCTATCGATAAAGCGCTGTCTAACAACATGACGCGTGACACCCTGAACCGTGCTATCGCGCGCGGCGTTGGCGGTGACGAAGATGCGAACATGGAAACCATCATTTATGAAGGTTATGGTCCTGGCGGCACGGCGGTAATGGTGGAATGCCTCTCCGACAACCGTAACCGTACCGTTGCCGAAGTGCGTCATGCCTTCACCAAAACCGGTGGCAACCTGGGCACCGATGGCTCCGTTGCTTACCTGTTCAGCAAAAAAGGCGTTATCTCCTTCGAAAAAGGGGACGAAGACGTGATTATGGAAGCGGCGCTGGAAGCCGGTGCTGAAGACGTTGTGACCTTTGACGATGGCGCAATCGACGTGTACACCGCCTGGGAAGAGATGGGCGCCGTGCGTGATGCGCTGGAAGCCGCTGGCCTGAAAGCAGACAACGCTGAAGTGTCTATGATCCCGTCGACCAAAGCGGACATGGATGCGGAAACCGCGCCAAAACTGCTGCGTCTTATCGATATGCTCGAAGACTGCGACGACGTGCAGGAAGTGTACCACAATGGTGAAATCTCTGATGAGGTTGCAGCGACTCTCTGATGAGATCGTGTAAACCGTTTACGGGAGACGCGTGATGGCCATTATTCTCGGCATTGACCCGGGTTCACGCGTCACCGGTTACGGCGTGATCCGCCAGGTTGGGCGGCAGTTGACCTATCTTGGTAGCGGCTGTATTCGTACTAAGGTGGATGACCTGCCTTCGCGCCTGAAGCTGATTTACGCCGGGGTGACGGAAATCATCACCCAGTTCCAGCCAGACTACTTTGCCATTGAGCAGGTCTTCATGGCCAAAAACGCCGATTCGGCGCTGAAGCTCGGACAGGCGCGTGGCGTGGCCATTGTTGCGGCAGTGAATCAGGATCTGCCGGTATTTGAGTACGCTGCGCGGCAGGTGAAGCAGACGGTTGTCGGTATCGGTAGCGCCGAAAAAAGCCAGGTACAGCATATGGTGCGCACCTTGCTTAAATTGCCCGCTAACCCGCAGGCGGATGCCGCCGATGCGCTGGCGATTGCCATTACCCACTGTCATGTCAGCCAGAACGCGATGCAGATAAGTGAATCGCGGCTCAATCTGGCTCGCGGAAGACTTCGCTAATTAAAATCAGGCTGGATATCTATCCAGCCTTTTTCTATTATGTCCCCCAGTAACCCGACTTTTTACGCAGGAGCGTCATGTGATAGGCAGACTCAGAGGCATTATTCTTGAAAAACAACCCCCGTTAGTCCTGCTGGAAGCCGGTGGGGTGGGCTATGAAGTCCATATGCCGATGACCTGTTTCTATGAACTGCCGGAAGTCGGGCAGGAAGCCATCATCTTTACCCAATTTGTGGTGCGTGAAGATGCACAGCTGCTGTTTGGTTTTAATAACAAGCAGGAGCGCACCCTGTTCCGTGAATTGATTAAAACCAACGGCGTTGGGCCAAAACTGGCGCTGGCGATCCTCTCCGGCATGTCGGCGCAGCAGTTCGTCAACGCGGTGGAACGCGAAGAGGCCGCCGCGCTGGTGAAACTGCCGGGCATCGGCAAGAAAACGGCTGAGCGACTCATCGTTGAGATGAAAGACCGCTTCAAAGGTCTGCATGGCGATCTGTTCACCCCGGCGGCCGATCTGGTGCTGACCTCTCCGGCGGGTCCTGGCGCAGACGACGCCGAGCAGGAAGCCGTGGCAGCGCTGGTAGCGCTGGGCTACAAGCCGCAGGAAGCCAGCCGCATGGTCAACAAGATTGCGAAACCCGATGCCAGCAGTGAAACCCTGATCCGTGAAGCGCTCCGCGCCGCGTTGTGAGGTAAAGAATGATTGAAGCAGACAGGCTGATTTCGGCGGGCAGCAGTAATGTAGAAGAAGTGGCTGACCGCGCCATTCGCCCGAAATTACTGGAAGAGTACATCGGCCAGCCGCAGGTTCGCTCGCAGATGGAGATTTTCATCCAGGCCGCCAAACTGCGCGGCGATGCGCTCGATCATCTGCTGATTTTCGGCCCTCCGGGATTGGGTAAAACCACGCTTGCCAATATTGTGGCTAACGAGATGGGCGTTAACCTGCGCACGACCTCCGGCCCGGTACTGGAAAAAGCGGGCGACCTGGCTGCGATGCTGACCAACCTTGAACCTCATGATGTACTGTTCATCGATGAAATCCACCGTCTTTCCCCGGTGGTGGAAGAGGTGCTGTATCCGGCGATGGAAGACTATCAGCTGGATATCATGATTGGTGAAGGTCCAGCGGCGCGCTCGATAAAAATCGATCTGCCGCCATTTACCCTCATCGGCGCCACGACTCGCGCAGGCTCTCTGACCTCACCGCTGCGCGATCGCTTTGGTATCGTGCAGCGTCTTGAGTTTTATCAGGTGCCCGATCTCCAGCACATCGTGGGGCGCAGCGCGCGCTATATGGGGCTTGAAATGAGCGAAGAAGGGGCGCTGGAAGTGGCGCGTCGATCACGTGGTACCCCGCGTATCGCCAACCGCCTGCTGAGGCGCGTGCGTGATTTTTCTGAAGTGCGCCATGATGGCACCATTTCCGCCGATATCGCCGCGCAGGCGCTGGATATGCTCAACGTCGATGCCGAAGGGTTTGATTACATGGACCGCAAGCTGCTGCTGGCGGTGATCGACAAATTCTTCGGTGGCCCGGTGGGGCTCGATAACCTGGCGGCAGCTATCGGGGAGGAGCGCGAAACGATTGAAGACGTGCTTGAGCCGTATCTGATCCAGCAGGGTTTTCTGATGCGTACTCCACGAGGCCGCATGGCGACGGTGCGCGCCTGGGATCACTTCGGGATTAAGCCACCGGAAGCCCCATAAAAAAACACCGGCCAATGCCGGTGTTCGTTTTTATGCGTTGGGCTGTTTCTTCATCATACTGAGAATAAACAGCACCGCTGCGCTGAGGACCACCGAGGGGCCCGCCGGCGTATCGTAGAACGCAGAGAAGGTTAATCCTCCTGTTACCGCAATCATACCTGTGACCACCGCAATAGCCGCCATCTGTTCAGGGGTGCGGGCAAAGCGACGAGCGGTTGCCGCCGGGATAATGAGCAGAGAAGTGATTATCAGCGCCCCGACAAACTTCATCGCCACGCCGATGGTCAGGGCCGTCACCAGCATCAGCAGTAACTTTGTGCGCTGCAGCTTCACGCCATCGACGAAGGCCAGGTCGGCGTTGATGGTCATCGCGAGCAGGTTGCGCCACTGCCAGAGCAGAATACCGACCACCACCACCACGCCCAGGGCGATGGAGATAAGATCCTGCGGCGTCACCGCTAGCAGATCGCCGAACAGATACGCCATCAGGTCAACCCTGACGCCAGACATCAGGCTCACTACCACGAGGCCCAGTGACAGGGCACTGTGTGCCATAATCCCAAGCAGCGTATCTATCGCCAGATGCGGGCGACGCTCCAGCCACACCAGCCCGGCGGCCAGCAGCAGCGTCACCGCAATAACGGCATAAAACGGATTCACATCCAGCAGCAGGCCAAAGGCGACGCCAAGCAGCGATGCGTGGGCGAGGGTATCGCCAAAATAGGACATTCGACGCCAGACCACAAAGGAGCCCAGCGGGCCCGCGGCGCAGGCGAGCATAATCCCGGCCAGCCAGCCGGGTAACAGCAGTTCAATCATGAGTGACCATTTCCCCGGCGCAGAACAATACGGCCCTGTAAATCGTGGCGGTGGTTGTGATGATGGCGGTAGATCCCCAGTTGCTCAGCACCGCGAGAGCCAAACATCGAAATAAACTCCGGATGCATAGAGACCACTTCCGGGGTGCCGGAACAACAGATGTGCTGATTAAGACACAGCACTTCATCGGTTTTCGCCATCACCAGATGTAAATCGTGAGAGACCATCAGCACCGCGCAGTCGAGCTCGCGGCGCAGCTGGTCAATCAGGTCATACAGTGCCACCTGGCCGTTGACGTCGACACCCTGTGTCGGTTCATCGAGCACCAGCAGCTGGGGGCTGTTAAGCAGCGCCCGTGCGAGCAGCACTCGCTGGGTTTCGCCACCGGAGAGCTTTTGCATGGGGGCATCAACCAGATGACCCGCCTGCACGCGTTTCAGGGCGGGCAGAATGTCTGATTTCCTGGTTCCCGGGCGCAGACGCATAAAGCGGCTGACGGTGAGGGGCAGGGTGGCATCCAGATGCAGCTTCTGCGGAACATAGCCAATGCGTAGATGATTTTCGCGCGTGAGTGTACCGGCCGTGGGGGCGATAAGCCCCAGCACGATACGCACCAGCGTCGACTTACCGGCGCCGTTTGGCCCCAGTAGCGTAAGAATTTTGCCCGGCGCCAGGGCCAGGGAGATATTGGAGAGCACGCGTCGTTGACCAAAATCAACCGACACACTATCCAGTGTTACCAGATTCGTCATTTTAATAAAGGGGTTGCACTCAGTGATGGATGTTATAATATCACATTCCCATCCATCAATACGATTAATTGACGCATTATGTTACATAAAAATACGCTTCTTTGCGCTGGCATTTCTGCTGCTCTTTTGACCAGTGTGGCTATGCCTGTCAATGCCGCCGTGGTTGCCTCACTTAAACCTCTCGGCTTTATCGCTTCAGCCATCGCGGATGGGGTCACCGATACCCAGGTATTACTGCCAGACGGGGCTTCAGAGCATGATTATTCACTACGCCCATCTGATGTAAAACGCTTACAAAACGCAGACTTAGTGGTGTGGATTGGTCCTGAAATGGAAGCCTTCATGGACAAGTCAACGCAGAGCATTGCGCCTGAAAAAAAGGTAACGATTGCGCAGCTTGACGCGGTGAAACCGTTGCTCATGAAAGGGGCCGATGACGACCACGATGAGCACGGTCACGATCACGACAATTCTGAAAAAAGTGACGCACATCACCATCACGGCGACTACAACATGCATTTGTGGCTTTCGCCAGAGATAGCGCGGCTCTCAGCGGTTGCAATCCATGACAAATTAGTGGAACTTATGCCGCAGCGTCGTGCCAAACTGGACGACAACCTGAAAGCGTTTGAGGAAAGTCTGAATCAAACCGATAAGCAGGTCAGCAACGAGCTGGCACCGCTGAAAGGAAAAGGGTATTTCGTTTTTCATGATGCCTATGGCTACTACGAAAAACACTACGGTCTGACCCCACTTGGGCACTTTACCGTAAACCCGGAAATCCAGCCTGGTGCGCAGCGTTTACATGAAATAAGAACACAGTTGGTTGAGCAAAAAGCGACATGCGTTTTTGCTGAGCCACAATTCAGGCCAGCCGTCGTTGAAGCTGTTGCCAGGGGGACTTCCGTGCGCATGGGAACCTTAGATCCTCTTGGAACAAGCATACAGTTGGGTAAAACGAGCTATACGCAGTTTTTGACCCAGCTGGCAAACCAGTACGCGAGCTGCCTGAAGGGAGATTAATGAGGAAGTGAATACGTGCAACAGATAGCCCGCTCTGTCGCCCTGGCATTTAATAATTTGCCGCGACCTCACCGCGTCATGCTGGGGTCGCTGACTGTTCTAACTTTGGCGGTCGCCGTGTGGCGACCGTACGTTTACCACCCTGAATCTGCACCTATCGTCAGAACGATCGAACTGGAAAAGAGCGAAGTCCGTTCACTCTTACCAGAGGCCAGTGAACCTATCGATCAGGCCCCTCAGGAAGAAGAGGCCATTCCTCAGGATGAGCTGGATGACAAGTCCGCCAGCGACGATGGTGTTCACGAGTATGTTGTTTCTACCGGTGATACCCTCAGCAGTATTCTGAACCAGTACGGCATTGATATGGGCGATATCACCCAGCTTGCCGCCGCCGATAAAGAATTGCGTAATCTTAAAATTGGTCAACAGCTCTCCTGGACCCTGACCGCCGATGGCGATCTGCAGAGTCTGACCTGGGAAATGTCGCGCCGTGAAACCCGTACCTACGAACGCGTTGCCAACGGTTTCAAGATGGACAGCGAGACGCAGGAAGGGGACTGGGTTAACACCACCATGAAAGGCACCGTGGGGGCAAGCTTCGTTGGTAGCGCCCGTGATGCCGGATTAACCAGTAACGAGATTAGCGCTGTCATCAAAGCCATGCAGTGGCAGATGGACTTCCGTAAGCTGAAAAAAGGCGACGAATTCTCGGTACTGATGTCGCGTGAAATGCTCGACGGCAAACGTGAACAAAGCCAGCTGCTCGGCGTGCGTCTGCGTTCTGACGGTAAAGATTACTACGCTATCCGCGCGGAAGACGGGAAGTTCTACGATCGTAACGCCACCGGTCTGGCGAAAGGCTTTTTGCGTTTCCCAACCGCGCGTCAGTTCCGCGTCTCGTCAAACTTTAACCCACGTCGCCTGAACCCGGTAACGGGTCGCGTTGCGCCGCACCGTGGCGTCGATTTCGCGATGCCTCAGGGGACGCCAGTGCTGGCGGTCGGTGATGGTGAAGTGGTGGTCGCAAAACGTAGCGGCGCTGCCGGGTACTATGTCGCGCTGCGTCATGGTCGTACCTACACCACGCGCTACATGCATCTGCGTAAGCTGCTGGTGAAACCGGGTCAGAAGGTGAAACGTGGCGATCGCATTGCGCTCTCTGGCAATACCGGCCGTTCTACCGGCCCGCATCTGCACTATGAAGTATGGCTCAACCAGCAGGCGGTCAACCCGTTAACGGCGAAACTGCCAATGACCGAAGGGCTGACCGGCGCCGATCGTCGTGATTATCTGGCGCAGGTGAAAGAGGTTGTACCGCAGCTGCGTTTTGATTAATCAGCATTAAGTCTCAGGCCGGTGCCATCAGCACCGGCTTTTTCTTTTGTGCGATAGCGCGCACCTCGCTAAACTATCTCATTATCTTTATTTTTTGCGTCACCTTTGTGGGCCAGGCATGGAACCGAAAAAAAATAACATTGAGTTTATCCCTAAGTTTGAAAAGTCCTTTTTACATCCACGCTACTGGGGATCCTGGTTGGGCGTAGTGGCGTTCGCCGGTATTGCGCTGACGCCGCCGTCGGTGCGTGACCCGATTCTCGGCAAGCTCGGCAGGCTGGTTGGCCGCCTGGCGCGCAGCTCTCGCCGTCGCGCACAGATTAACCTGCTGTACTGTTTCCCGGAGAAGAGCGAGCAGGAGCGGGAGGCAATGATTGATGCGATGTATGCCACCGCGCCACAGGCGATGGTGATGATGGCCGAGCTTGGCCTGCGCGATCCGAAGAAAGTAATGCAGCGCGTTGACTGGCAGGGCAAAGAGATCATCGAAGAGATGCAGCGCAACAACGAGAAAGTCATCTTCCTCGTGCCGCATGGCTGGGGAGTGGACATTCCAGCGATGCTGATGGCCTCTGAAGGGCAGATGATGGCGGCGATGTTCCACAACCAGGGGAATCCGGTCTTCGACTACGTCTGGAACACCGTGCGTCGCCGTTTTGGTGGGCGTATGCATGCGCGCAACGACGGTATTAAACCGTTTATCCAGTCCGTGCGTCAGGGCTACTGGGGCTACTATCTGCCGGATCAGGATCACGGCGAGGAGCACAGCGAATTTGTTGACTTCTTCGGTACCTATAAAGCCACGCTTCCGGCAATTGGTCGTCTGATGAAGGTGTGCCGCGCGCGCGTGGTGCCGCTGTTCCCGGTCTATGACGGTAAAACGCATCGCCTGACGGTCGAGATCCGCCCGCCGATGGACGATCTGCTGACCGCCGATGATACGACCATCGCCCGCCGGATGAACGAAGAGGTGGAGATTTTTGTCACTCCGCATCCGGAGCAGTACACCTGGATCTTAAAACTGCTGAAAACGCGTAAGCCCGGCGAGGTGGAGCCCTACCAGCGAAAAGAGCTGTTCCCGAAGAAGAAATAAAAAAAGCGCCCTCAGGGCGCTTTTTGTTATAGCCGATTCAGTCTTACTCGACGGTCATCACGCGGGTGGTGTTGGTGGAGCCGATGGTGCTCATCACATCACCCTGGGTCACAATCACGATGTCGCCAGACATCAGGTAACCTTTGTCGCGCAGCAGGTTCACCGCGTCGTTCGCGGCGGCTACGCCGTCGTTGGGGCTGTTGAACAGCACCGGCGTTACGCCACGATACAGCGCGGTCAGGTTCAGCGTACGCTCGTGACGAGACATGGCGAAGATAGGCAGACCGGAGCTGATACGTGACGTCATCAGCGCGGTACGTCCGGACTCGGTCATCGTGATAATGGCGGTGACGCCTTTCAGATGGTTCGCCGCGTACATGGCCGACATGGAAATCGCTTCTTCCACGTTGTCGAACTGCACATCAAGACGGTGTTTAGAGACGTTGATGCTGGGGATCTTCTCTGCACCCAGACACACGCGCGCCATGGCGGCGACGGTTTCTGCCGGATACTGGCCCGCAGCGGTTTCTGCCGACAGCATCACGGCATCGGTACCATCAAGCACGGCGTTCGCTACGTCCATAACTTCCGCACGCGTCGGCATCGGGTTGGTGATCATCGACTCCATCATCTGGGTGGCGGTGATAACGGTACGGTTCAGCTGGCGGGCACGGCGAATAAGGGCTTTCTGAATACCAACCAGCTCAGGGTCGCCAATCTCAACACCGAGGTCACCGCGCGCCACCATCACCACGTCAGAGGCGAGGATGATGTCATCCATGGCGTCCTGGTCGCAAACGGCTTCCGCACGCTCAACTTTAGCCACGATTTTGGCATCGCAGCCGGCTTCATGTGCCAGACGACGGGCATAGTTGAGGTCTTCGCCGCAGCGCGGGAAGGACACGGCCAGATAGTCCACGCCAATCTGTGCGGCAGTTTTGATATCGGCTTTGTCTTTTTCGGTCAGGGCTTCGGCAGAGAGACCACCGCCCAGCTTGTTGATACCTTTATTGTTGGAGAGCGGGCCGCCCACGGTCACTTCCGTGAACACTTTCAGACCCTGAACTTCCAGTACTTTCAGCTGTACGCGACCGTCGTCGAGCAGCAGGATATCGCCGGGTACGACGTCGGCAGGCAGACCTTTGTAGTCGATGCCCACTTTCTCTTTATCGCCTTCGCCTTTACCGAGGCTTGCATCGAGCAGGAACTTATCGCCGATGTTGAGGAAAACTTTGCCTTCTTTGAAGGTAGAAACACGGATCTTAGGTCCCTGCAGATCGCCCAGGATCGCCACGTGACGTCCCAATTTGGCTGCGATTTCACGCACTTTGTCGGCACGTAGCATATGGTCTTCCGGTGTGCCGTGGGAGAAGTTCATCCGGACTACGTTAGCGCCAGCGGCAATAATCTTTTCAAGGTTATTATCGCGGTCGGTTGCCGGGCCCAATGTGGTGACAATTTTGGTTCTGCGAAGCCTTCTGGACATGTAATACTCCGTTGAATAGACAACTTTGGTGTTGCGTGAACAGGAATTCGGTGTTCACCTTAAATTGCACGGTGAGGTAAGTGTACCGAATGTAAAATAAAATGCTTTGTTATCGGCTTTTATTGATTATCGCTGTGTACAAGGAAGTCCTTATCAAAACGCGATTCCCGAAGCGCTTCCTTGACTCGCTTCAAGTTATCTCTGAATTTTGCCCCTCGGCGTAAAGTAAAACCCGTCGCCAGCACATCGATCACCGTCAATTGCGCCAGACGCGAAACCATTGGCATATAAATGTCGGTATCCTCCGGTACGTCGAGGGTAATGGCGAGAGAGGCCTCCCGGGCAAGCGGGGTATTTGCCGAGGTAATCGCAATGACCATGGCATCGTTTTCACGCGCCAGCTGCGCCAGTTCTACGAGGCTTTTAGTGCGTCCGGTATGGGAAATGAGCACGACCACGTCATCGTCAGCGCAATTCATACAGCTCATACGTTGCAAAACGATGTCTTCAGAATAAATCACCGGTACGTTGAAGCGGAAAAATTTGTTCATTGCGTCGTGGGCCACGGCGGCTGACGAACCTAAGCCAAAGAAGGCTATCTTTTTCGCCTGCGTCAGCAGGTCAACCGCGCGATTGACGGCGCTCATATCAAGCGACTGGCGAACGTGATCGAGGCTTGCCATCGCTGATTCGAAAATCTTGCTGGTGTAAGCCTCAACGCTGTCGTCTTCATCGACGTTGCGATTCACATACGGCGTGCCGTTAGCGAGGCTCTGGGCAAGGTGCAGCTTAAAATCGGGGAACCCACGGGTGCCCAGACTTCGGCAAAAACGGTTCACGGTTGGTTCACTGACGGCGGCCGCCAGGGCCAGTGCCGCAATGCTCGAATGAATGGCATCAGTAGGGGCGGCGAGGATAACTTCCGCCACTTTGCGCTCAGATTTGCTAAGGTGTTCCAGTTGAGACTGGATTTTTTCCAGCATGTTCATTGGTGCAAGACGCTCATCATTGGAAACGATTTCAGTAATGGGTGAAATCAATGGGCTTATTAGCAAGAATATACCCCTGCACAAGGGAGAAAAGCGAAGAACAATGGCAAAATATGTTGTTTTTTTTCATTACATGATCAGAGTCGTGTTTTGGAAACCGCTTTCACGCTGAAAGAACGAACAAAATTAGCCACTTGCCCGAAATCATCTGGCTTTATTTTTCAAAGGATGCGCTTTAGCGGCGCGGACGATGGATTAGGGTTTCGGGAATGACGTAAACACAGTACAGTGCTGCGTAAGAAAATTACAATGAAGACCTGGCCTGAGCACCAGGAAATCAAACTGAGGAGAACGATATGGCGGTAACGCAAACAGCCCAGGCGTGTGACCTGGTTATTTTCGGCGCCAAGGGTGACCTGGCACGTCGTAAATTGCTGCCTTCCCTGTATCAGCTGGAAAAAGCGGGTCAGATCAACCCAGATACCCGTATCATCGGGGTTGGGCGCGCTGACTGGGATAAAGACGCTTATACCAAAGTGGTGCGGGAAGCCCTGGAAACCTTCATGAAAGAGAAAATCGATGAAGGTTTGTGGGAAACGCTGAGCGGCCGACTGGATTTCTGCAATCTTGACGTTAACGATACCAAATCCTTTTCTCGTCTTGGCAAAATGCTGGATCAGAAAGAGCGCGTCACCATCAACTACTTCGCCATGCCGCCAAGCACCTTCGGCGCTATCTGCAAAGGGCTGGGTGAGGCGAAACTGAATGCCAAGCCGGCGCGCGTGGTAATGGAAAAACCGCTGGGCACGTCGCTTGCAACCTCCCGCGAAATTAACGACCAGGTCGGGCAGTACTTTGAAGAGTGCCAGGTTTACCGTATCGACCACTATCTGGGTAAAGAAACGGTACTGAACCTGCTGGCGCTGCGCTTTGCTAACTCCCTGTTCGTCAATAACTGGGACAACCGCACTATCGATCACGTGGAAATCACCGTGGCGGAAGAGGTGGGTATCGAAGGTCGCTGGGGTTACTTCGATCAGGCCGGTCAGATGCGCGACATGATCCAGAACCACCTGCTGCAGATCCTGTGCATGATCGCGATGTCCCCGCCGTCAGACCTCACCGCCGACAGCATCCGCGATGCCAAAGTGAAGGTGCTGAAGTCTCTGCGCCGTATTGACAGGTCTAACGTGCGTGAGAAAACCGTGCGTGGCCAGTACACCGCCGGATTCGCGCAGGGCAAAAAAGTCCCGGGCTATCTGGAAGAAGAGGGCGCCAACAAGCAGAGCAACACCGAAACCTTCGTGGCTATCCGCGTAGATATCGATGACTGGCGCTGGGCGGGCGTACCTTTCTACCTGCGCACCGGCAAACGTCTGCCGACCAAATGTTCTGAAGTGGTGGTCTACTTCAAGAACCCGGAACTGAACCTGTTCAAAGAGTCCTGGCAGGAGCTGCCGCAGAACAAGCTCACGATTCGTTTGCAGCCGGACGAAGGTGTGGACATTCAGATCCTTAACAAGGTGCCGGGTCTCGATCACAAGCATAACCTGCAAACCACCAAGCTTGACCTGAGCTACTCTGAGACCTTCAATCAGACGCACCTCGCGGATGCTTACGAGCGTCTGCTGCTGGAAACCATGCGCGGTATTCAGGCGCTGTTTGTGCGTCGTGATGAAGTTGAAGAAGCGTGGAAATGGGTCGACTCCATTACCGAAGCCTGGGCCGCCGATCAGGATGCGCCAAAACCGTATCAGGCAGGGACCTGGGGACCGGTCGCCTCGGTGGCAATGATCACCCGCGATGGCCGCTCCTGGAACGAGTTCGAGTAAGCGAAAATCGCCCTCTGTTACCGGTTATTTTACCGGTAACATGATCTAACACACAATCCAGATCAATATTTGTTCTGTTAAGCTCCGTGCGGATTCACCCACGGAGCTTTTTTTATTACACTGGCTGAAGCGATTTTGCCCCCTGAGCGACGGCCATCAGGCATTTCAGCAGTGTGACGCATTGCGAAGCGCCTTACTATAACCGAAGCCCGGACATATCAATTTTAGGAGCTTCTATGAATCCGATAATGTTACGCGTAACAAAGCGAATTATTGAGCGCTCACGCGAGACCCGCGCGGCCTACCTTGCCCGAATCAACCAAGCGAAAACCGAAACTGTGCACCGCTCCCAGCTGGCCTGTGGCAACCTCGCCCACGGTTTTGCGGCCTGCCAGCCCGACGATAAAGCTTCGCTGAAGAGTATGCTGCGTAACAATATCGCCATCATTACCTCCTATAACGATATGCTCTCCGCCCATCAGCCGTATGAGCGCTACCCGGATATTATCCGTAAAGCGCTGCACGGCGTGAATGCGGTAGGCCAGGTCGCCGGCGGTGTACCGGCAATGTGTGATGGCGTCACCCAGGGCCAGGATGGGATGGAGCTGTCGCTCCTGAGTCGAGAAGTTATTGCGATGTCGGCGGCGGTTGGGCTGTCGCACAACATGTTTGATGGTGCGTTGTACCTTGGGGTGTGCGACAAAATTGTTCCGGGGCTGGCGATGGCGGCGCTGTCGTTCGGTCATCTGCCGTCTATTTTCGTTCCGTCTGGCCCGATGGCGAGCGGTCTTGCAAATAAAGAGAAGGTACGTATCCGCCAGCTGTATGCGGAAGGCAAGGTCGATCGCATGGCGTTGCTGGAGTCTGAAGCGGCGTCCTATCATGCACCGGGTACCTGTACCTTCTATGGCACCGCTAACACCAATCAGATGGTGATTGAATTTATGGGCATGCAGCTGCCAGGCTCTTCGTTCGTCCATCCGGATGCAGAGCTTCGTGACGCACTGACCGTCGCGGCGGCGCGCCAGGTGACGCGTATGACCGGAAACGGGAATGCGTGGATGCCGCTTGGCAAGATGTTCGATGAAAAAGTGGTGGTCAACGGTATTGTGGCGCTGCTGGCAACCGGCGGCTCGACCAACCACACCATGCACCTGGTGGCGATGGCCCGCGCTGCTGGGATCATTATCAACTGGGACGACTTCTCTGAGCTTTCCGACGTGGTGCCGCTGATGGCCCGTCTGTATCCAAACGGCCCGGCCGATATCAACCACTTCCAGGCGGCGGGCGGCGTGCCGGTGCTTATCCGCGAATTGCTGAAAGGCGGTTTGCTGCATGAAGATGTTGATACCGTCGCCGGACACGGACTGTCGCGCTATACCCTCGAGCCATGGCTCAACAACGGTGAGCTGGACTGGCGTGAAGGGGCAAGCGCCTCGCTCGACGCCGACGTAATTGCCACTTTCGAAAAGCCATTCTCCCGCCACGGTGGAACCAAAGTGCTGAGCGGTAACCTGGGACGTGCGGTAATGAAGACCTCCGCGGTGCCGGTGGAAAATCAGGTTATCGAAGCCCCGGCGATTGTTTTTGAGAGTCAGCATGACGTGTTACCGGCGTTTGACGCCGGTCTGCTCGATAAAGATTGCGTGGTGGTGGTGCGCCATCAGGGGCCAAAAGCCAACGGCATGCCAGAATTACATAAACTTATGCCGCCATTAGGTGTATTATTGGACCGCCGTTTCAAAATTGCGTTAGTGACCGATGGACGACTCTCCGGCGCGTCGGGTAAAGTCCCGTCAGCCATCCATGTAACGCCAGAGGCTTACGATGGCGGCCTGCTGGCAAAAGTCCGTGACGGGGACATTATCCGCGTTAACGGCCAGACCGGTGAGCTGACGCTGCTGGTGGATGAAGCTGAACTGGCTGCCCGCGAGCCGCATATTCCTGACCTGAGCTCGTCGCGCGTCGGTACCGGCCGCGAAATGTTTAGTGCGCTGCGCGAAAAACTGTCCGGCGCTGAGCAGGGTGCAACCTGCATCACTTTTTAAGACGACACGAATTAACTGTCTGGTGAGAGAAAAACTCTGATGAAAAACTGGAAAACAACTGCCGAAGCAATCCTGACCACTGGCCCAGTGGTCCCGGTTATCGTAGTGAAGAAGCTGGAGCACGCGGTACCGATGGCAAAAGCGCTGGTCGCCGGTGGCGTTCGCGTTCTCGAAGTGACCCTGCGTACCGAATGTGCAATGGATGCCATTCGTGCCATTGCCAAAGAAGTGCCGGATGCGATCGTCGGGGCGGGTACCGTCACTAACGTACAGCAGCTGAAGGACGTCACCGAAGCGGGCGCACAGTTTGCGATTAGCCCAGGGCTGACCGAGCCGCTGCTGAAAGCGGCAACAGAAGGGACCATTCCACTGATCCCGGGTATCAGCACGGTTTCTGAACTGATGCTGGGTATGGACTACGGTCTGAAAGAGTTCAAATTCTTCCCAGCGGAAGCGAACGGCGGTGTGAAAGCACTGCAGGCGATTGCAGGCCCGTTCGGCCATATCCGTTTCTGCCCGACCGGCGGTATCTCTCCGGCTAACTATCGTGACTATCTGGCGCTGAACAGCGTGCTGTGCATCGGTGGCTCCTGGCTGGTGCCGAACGACGCTCTGGAGAGCGGCGACTACGAGCGTATCACTAAGCTTGCCCGTGAAGCGGTAGAAGGCGCGAAGTAAGCGTGTCATTATTGCCCGGTACTCGTACCGGGCAATCCCATCAATATTAACCCTTCACGACCACCGCCGCTGCTGCTGCTTTCGCGCGCTCAACCGCTTCTTCAACAGAGTCTGCAACGGCCAGCGTCACGCCTAAACGACGAGAACCGTCGATCTCCGGTTTACCGAACAAGCGCAACTGCACGCCAGCGCCGGATGCGGCTTCAATATTACCGAATGTGACATTGTCACTTTTAAGGGCTGGCAGAATGACCGCTGAGGCTGAGGGGCCGTACTGGCGAATGCCGCCTACCGGCAAACCGAGGAAAGCGCGTACGTGCAGCGCGAACTCGGAGAGATCCTGGGAGATCAGCGTGACCATCCCGGTATCGTGCGGGCGCGGAGAAACTTCGCTGAAGACGACCTCATCACCGCAGACGAAAAGCTCTACGCCAAACAGGCCATAGCCGCCAAGCGCCAGAACAACTTCGCGGGCTATCTCCTGCGCGCGTGCCAGTGCCAGGGGGCTCATCTGCTGCGGCTGCCAGGATTCGCGGTAATCGCCATCTTCCTGACGATGCCCCACCGGCGCGCAGAAATGTACGCCATCCACGGCGCTGACGGTGAGCAGGGTGATTTCGAAATCAAATTTGACGACGCCTTCCACGATAACGCGTCCTGCGCCAGCGCGGCCACCCTGTTGGGCATACTGCCAGGCATCGGCGAGCTGAGACTCTGTGCGGATAAAGCTCTGGCCCTTGCCGGATGAGCTCATCACCGGCTTGACGATGCAGGGCAGGCCAATCGCGTTCACGGCATCGCGGAAAGCGGCTTCGCTGTCGGCAAACTGGTAGCGTGAGGTTGGCAGGGAGAGGGTTTCTGCTGCCAGTCGGCGGATCCCTTCGCGGTTCATGGTGAGCTGTGCGGCCCGGGCGCAGGGCACCACCTTCTGGCCTTCACTCTCAAGCGCAACCAGCATATCGGTGGCAATAGCTTCGATTTCCGGGACGATAAAATCGGGCTTCTCCTGTGCCACCAGCGCCTTCAGTGCCTGGCCGTCGAGCATGTTAATTACGTGTGCGCGATGAGCAACGTGCATGGCGGGTGCATCCGCGTAGCGATCGACCGCGATAACCTCGACACCCAGGCGTTGGCACTCGATAGCGACTTCTTTACCCAGCTCGCCAGAACCCAACAACATCACGCGCGTGGCCGCCGGGCGCAGCGCAGTTCCTAATAACGTCATAACCGCAAACCTCCGTAAAAATCTTCGGCGCAGTATAAACGAAAACGTTTGCGTCTGTCTCGTCGCTGTCGTGTGCCGCTGCATTTGCGCATCTTTAGCTGGCGCAGACATTTCCTGACAGGTGCTGGCTTACTCTGAGAGCGTCAACTCAATTCGGGAGGGGAAAATGTCTAACTGGCTCAATCAACTGCAGTCTCTGCTGGGGCAGAAAGCCGCGAGCGTCACCGGTGGTAAAACCGATGGCCTGAATAAACTACTGGTGCCGGGCGCTATCGGCGGGCTGGCCGGTCTGTTACTGGCGAACAAGTCTTCGCGTAAGCTTCTGGCGAAATATGGCACCGGTGCACTGCTGGTCGGCGGTGGGGCGGTTGCAGGCTCGGTGTTGTGGAATAAGTACAAAACCCAGATGCCGAACGGGCAGCAGGCAGAAACGGCGGCCGCACCGCCACCGGTGACATCGCTGGACACCCGCACCGAGCGTCTGATCCTGGCGCTGGTCTTTGCCGCAAAAAGTGATGGTCACATTGATGATAAAGAGCGTGCAGCTATCGAGCAACAGCTTCAGGAGGCTGGTGTAGAGCAGCAGGGGCAGGCGCTGGTGGCGCAGGCCATGGCACAACCGCTGGATCCTAAACGTCTGGCACAGGACGTTAAGAGCGAAGAAGAGGCGCTGGAGCTTTATTTCCTGAGCTGCGCGGCTATCGATATCGATCACTTTATGGAGCGCAGCTACCTTGATGCCCTGGGCGATGCATTAAACATTCCCCGTACGGTACGCGAAGAGATAGAACAGGATATACAGCGGCAAAAACAAGCACTTTAGTGCGTTTTGCTTCAGGTTTCGCTTGCATCGCCTGTCAGTTTTGCCACCCTTAGGGAATGTAAAACGTAAAAGCACAGCGATATGTTACCGAAAGCAAAAAAAATCCCCCACACCATGACCTTGCATGGTGATACACGCGTTGATAATTACTTCTGGCTGCGCGACGACACCCGTTCGCAGCCGGAGGTGCTCGATTATCTGAAGCAGGAAAACGACTACGGCAAAAAGGTGATGGCCTCCCAGCAGGCGCTGCAGGATCGGGTGCTGAAGGAGATTATCGACCGCATTCCGCCGCAGGAAACCTCTGCGCCCTATACGAAAAACGGCTACCGTTACCGCCATGAATACCAGCCTGGCAGCGAGTATGCGATTTACCAGCGCCAGTCCGTACAAAAGGCGGAGTGGGAAGCGTGGGATGTCCTGGTTGATGGTAATCAGCGGGCGGCGGGCAGCGAGTTCTACACCCTTGGCGGGCTGGTTATTTCACCGGACAACCAGGTCATGGCGCTGGCAGAAGATTATCTCTCTCGTCGTCAGTACGGGGTGCGGTTGCGCCATCTCGGGACCGGTAACTGGTATCCGGAAACGCTGGACAACGTTGAGCCGGGGCTGGTCTGGGGTAATGATTCGCAGACCCTCTACTACGTGCGCAAACATCCCACTACGCTGCTGCCGTATCAGGTCTGGCGGCATACGCTCGGTGCACCGATGTCAGCCGACACGCTGGTGTATGAAGAGCAGGATGACATGTTCTACGTCAGCGTGCACAAAACCACCGATCGCCACTTTGTGCTGATCTATCTGGCAAGCTCCACCACCAGCGAAGTGCGGCTGCTGGATGCCGAGCTGCCGGATGCGGAACCGACGGTGTTCCTGCCACGACGCAAAGATCACGAGTACAGCGTCGATCACTATCAGCATCATTTCTACATTCGCTCAAATCGTGAAGGGAAAAACTTCGGCCTGTACCGCTCTGCGGTGCGCGAAGAGAGTCAGTGGGAAACGCTGATCCCGGCGCGGGAAGAGGTGATGCTGGAAGGGTTTACGCTCTTTACCGAGTGGCTGGTCTTGGAAGAGCGTCAGCAGGGTCTGACCAGCCTGCGACAAATCAATCGTCATACCCGTGAGTCGACCGGGATAGCGTTTGACGATCCGGCCTACGTGACCTGGGTTGCTTATAACCCTGAGCCTGAAACTTCGCGTCTGCGCTACGGCTACTCTTCGATGACCACTCCGGATACGCTGTTCGAACTGGATATGGATACCGGTGAACGACGGGTGATTAAGCAGCAGGAGGTGAAGGGGTTTGATGCCAGCCTGTATCGCAGCGAGCACCTGTGGGTGAAGGCGCGGGACGGCGTGGAAGTGCCGGTGTCGCTGGTGTATCACCGGGAGCATTTCCGCAAAGGGCATAATCCGCTGCTGGTTTACGGCTACGGCTCCTACGGCGCCAGCATGGATGCCGATTTTAGCGGTAGCCGCCTGAGCCTGCTCGATCGTGGTTTTGTTTTTGCCATCGCCCACATCCGTGGCGGCGGCGAACTGGGACAGCAGTGGTATGAAGACGGTAAGTTTCTGCAGAAGATGAACACCTTCAACGATTATCTCGACGTGTGCGATGCCTTACTGGAACAGGGTTATGGCGACCGCGAGCTATGTTTCGGCATGGGTGGTAGCGCCGGAGGCATGCTGATGGGAACGGTGATAAACCTGCGTCCGGAGCTGTTCCGCGGCGTGGTGGCCCAGGTGCCGTTCGTCGACGTGGTGACGACGATGCTGGACGAATCTATCCCGCTAACCACCGGTGAATTTGAAGAGTGGGGCAACCCGCAGGATGCCGAATACTACTTCTACATGAAAAGCTACAGCCCGTACGATAACGTCGAAGCCAAAGCGTATCCGCATCTGCTGGTCACCACCGGATTGCACGACTCACAGGTGCAGTACTGGGAGCCTGCGAAATGGGTGGCGAAACTGAGGGAGCGCAAAACCGACGACAATCTGCTGATGCTATGTACCGACATGGACTCCGGGCACGGAGGAAAATCCGGGCGTTACAAAAGCTACGAAGGAGTGGCGCTGGAATACACGTTTCTGATAGCGCTGGCCCAGCAAACGCTGCCGGGCCAGGCGGAGCGGTAGCAACCAGGTTACTCCCCGAGATAGTGGCGCAGCGTGAGGCGCAGCTCCGGGCTCATACGATCCAGATTATTGAATAGCCAGCGCAGATAACCTGGGTCGTTTTGCGCCACTTCCGCCACCGGCTTGCCGCGATATTTGCCAAAGCTAAAGGTGGTCAGCAAGGCAGGGCGGCCGGTCACATCTGCCATGTCGTCCGGCGTCCAGCCTGAGACGTTCATAATATCAATCAGCAGCGCGGCGGTAATGTAGCAGTCATACAGGGCGCGGTGATGGTGCAGGCCCGGCGGCGTCGCGACGTTGAGCTTACGCGACTTGTACAACGCCATATTGCTGTACTTAATGCCTGGCCACAGGCGGCGGGCGAGCTTCATGGTGCAAATCCACTCCCCCTGCATCTCAGGCAACACGCGGCGGTCGAAGCTGGCGTTATGTGCCACGTACCATGGGCTACCCTGATAGCCCGGGATCACTTCTTCAATCCACGGTTTGTCGATAACCATCGCTTCGGTGATGCGGTGGATGGCCATTGCCTGCGGGCTGATTGGCCTGTCCGGGCGAACCAGATGGCTCATAGGATTGGTGATTTGACCGTCGACGACGTCCACCGAGGCAATCTCGACGATCCCTCCTTGCAGGTCGCAGGTTTCCGTATCAATGACGCGCAGCATGGCTCACTCCAGCCGGTAAAACGGTTAGCGTAATGGAATGATGTCGCCTTGCCAACCCCGATCGCTGCGCTGTCCGGTAAGCAATAGCTCACCGCCATCGGCACGAACCACCAGTTGGCCCTGTTCATCCCACAGAGCACTGCCCCCGAGCAACGAGCCGTTGGCGTAGTCGGATTTCAGTACCGCAATCGCGTACTTATGGGCAAAGCGCTGCAGTGATGCGCGGGAAAGCTGCTGATGTGATTCATCGGGACAGTCGCTGGTGGCGAGCAATGAGGCGCGCGGGTCGAGATCGTCGGCTGCCGCGTCGTGCGCCAGAACGCTGACCTGGCCTGGAAGTGGGGCCAGGCAGGTGCCTTTTCCCTGCGGGCAGGTTAGCGGCTGCGGGTTGTCCGGTACAAAGATGGCGAGCCCTTTAATAAGCTCATCATTTTGCTGCAGCGGTAAGCCGGTAATGATGGTCATCTGGTGGCGCGTCGCGGCGGCGGCGAGAGGCTGGAGCTCATCGGCATTCGGTGGGGGGCAAAGCGCCGGGCCAGTAAGCGACAGTTCAGGAAATACTAAAATTTCACATGCTGCGCGGGCGGCAGCGTCGATAAAACGTAAATGATGGGCGATATTTTCCGCAACGCTGCGGTTGCGGGGCTCGTACTGAGCAGCAGCAATAGTCCATGCAGTCATAGTGGCATCCTTAACACAAATTTCAGACTCTCATCCTGAGAGGATCCCCATAAGAATAACAGGGTTAATGTAATTATGTGTAACTGATGGTAATGCTTATTTACTTTTTGGCTCGTAGGGCAGGCGAGAAAGAGATACTGACGCCAGGCGGTGGGCGATTAAGCGCTCGCGAAACCAGCCGCGAAGATGTTCAGGCTGCTCACGCTCTACCACTTCGGCGACCACCGGCATATTGTAACGTTCTTTGAAGACCACTCCGGCGGCGGCAAGATCGACGTTAACTTTATCCATCTCTTCCTGGGGAAGGTTGGCCAGATTGGCGTACATGGCGTTCTCCTCTCAATAACGCAAAATGACTCAGGGTGTCGCAGAATGGCAAATCCATGGTGGGGAGCCTCGACGCACGGATTATACAAGGTTATTCTCTGCATCACATACATAACAAAAAGGAATGAAGAAAATGGGAACAACTGCATCGCGAATTTTATGCGCTTCGGCGCTGATGGCGGCACTGCTCACCAGCACCAGCGTCCTGGCGCACGCGCATCTGAAACATCAGGAGCCCGCTGCGGATGCCGTGGTGACCACCTCGCCAAAGGCCCTGACGCTGAATTTTTCTGAAGGCATCGAAGCCAAATTTAGCGGTCTGACGCTGATCGGTCCAAAAGAGATGAAGACAGCCACCGGCACGGCGACGGTGAATGCCAACGATAATACTCAGCTTGTCGTTGCGCTGACCCAACCGCTGGCGGCGGGCGACTATCGTGTTGACTGGCACGTGGTGTCCGTTGACGGGCATAAAACCAAAGGGCAGTACCATTTCAGCGTGAAATAATCATGCTGACCTCACTGTGGATTAGCCTGCGCTTTGTCCATTTCGTCTCCCTGATGGCGGCGTTTGGCGGAGCCTTGTACAGCGGGTGGTGGGCGCCAGTGAGTTTGCGCCGTCTGCTGAGCCATCGTTATCAGGGGATGATGCGCTTATCGCTTTTCGTAAGCGCGATTTCTGCACTGCTGATGATGATGGTGCAGGGCGGGATGATGGGCGATGGCTGGGGCGACGTTGTGCAGCCGGACATCTGGCTGGCGGTGGCGGGTACCCGCTTCGGTGCGATTTGGGTCTGGCAAATTGCGCTGGCGTGGCTGTCGATTGCGGTATTACTGCTTCGTCCGCACCGGGTGATGCCGGTGCTGCTTATTCTGCTGTGCATACAGCTTATCCTTCAGGCCAGTATCGGCCATGCGGCCATGCGTGAGGGATTACCCGGTACTCTGCAGCGCCTCAATCATGCATTACACCTGCTGTTTGCCGCCACCTGGTTTGGTGGGCTTCTCCCTTTCCTCTACTGTTTACGGCTGGCCCAGGGGCGCTGGCGGCAACAGGCTATCTACACCATGATGCGGTTTTCGCGCTACGGCCATCTGGCGGTGGGCGGCGTGATTGCCACGGGTATCATTAATGCGCTGCTCATTCAGGGATCGCTGATCGGTGATTCGGCATGGGGCACTATGCTGTTGGTAAAATGTGCGCTGGTGGCGCTGATGGTGGTAATTGCTTTAATGAACCGGTATGTTCTGGTGCCACGATTTGCCTCAAACCCGCAACACGCGCAGCAGATATTTATCCGTACTACCCAGGCAGAGATCCTGCTGGGGGTGCTGGTTCTGCTCGCCGTCAGTCTGTTTGCAACCTGGGAACCCTTCTGATACGAAGATGACGATGATGATGAAGAAAATAGTGCTTTCACTGCTGTTGTTGACGGCAACCTCTGCGGCGTTTGCTGCACCACAGGTGATTACCGTCAGTCGTTTTGAAATTGGTAAAGATAAATGGGCATTCAACCGTGAAGAGGTGATGCTGACCTGCCGTACCGGCAAGGCGTTGTTCGTTATCAACCCCAGTACTCTGGTGCAGTACCCGTTGAATGATGTGGCTGAGGATCAGGTAGCGAAGGGGCAGGTCAACGCGCAGCCCTTAGACGTGATCCGTATCGAAGATCCACAACATAAAGGGCAGAAAATGAGCCTCACCCCCTTTATTGAGCGCGCAGAGAAGCTCTGTTAGTTCATAAAAATATCTGACTGATTTCCAATAAAAAACCGCGGACTTTCTTTGCGAAAGCCCGCGGTTTTAACATTTCTTTGCCGTTTACCGGTGTTTTTTTTCTGACCACTTTTGTCGCGGACTGGAAAACCTGGCACGGTCATCTATTCTTATAGTGCAAGGCGACTTAGCCTGCATTAATGCCAACTTTTAGCGCACGGCTCTCTCCCAAGAGCCATTTCCCTGGACCGAATACAGGAATCGTATTCGGTCTCTTTTTATCTGCTTTACGCATCAAGGCGTTAGCAGGGGATAGCCTAAAACATCCGAAATTTTCCAAATGACGCTGCTTCGGGCTTTTCTTCTTATACCACAACCGATCTGGCCTTAACATTTCTTTTACACAAAAAATCGACAAAATACGCGCGAATACTACAATTCCGGTGAGGGGTGATATTTTCTGAAAATTACAATCGCGCTCTGTTATTTTTGCGCAAAAGCGCGCATGCTGTGCGCAGCGTAGCTACAGCCTCAGTTTCCGGGTTTTGCGTGGTTTACTTTATGTCACCGTGACGTCAAGTTCGCCGACTGTTTTACTGTCACTCGCTCCATATGTACCGCATAAAGAGTGATGAAGGGATTCGTTTTTCCTTACGCGTTACCTGAATCTATACACTCAGAGTAAACACTGATGTCTGTTGCTTTTGATAAATCGCTGCTCCATCCTCGTCACTGGCTGACCTGGTTCGGACTTGGGCTTCTCTGGCTCATCGTTCAGCTTCCTTACCCGCTGCTCTATCTTCTTGGTTCTTCCCTGGGCCATGCTTCTCGCCGTTTTCTCAAACGCCGGGAGCGAATTGCTGCCCGCAACATTGAGCTTTGCTTTCCTGACATGGATGCCTGTGCGCGCAACAAAATGGTCGAACAAAACTTCATCTCGTTGGGGATGGGGCTGATAGAGACAGGGATGGCATGGTTCTGGAGCGATGCGCGCGTTAAAAAGTGGTTTGATGTTGAAGGATATGAAAACCTGACCCGTGCACTGGAAGCTAAAAAAGGTGTGATGGTGGTGGGGATCCATTTTATGTCGCTTGAACTCGGTGGCCGGGTGATGGGGCTATGTCGTCCGATGATGGCGACCTATCGCCAGCACAACAGCCCGCTGATGGAATATGTGCAAACCAAAGGGCGTTTACGTTCCAATAAAGCGATGATCGACAGACGTAACCTGCGTGGTCTGGTTCAGGCACTGAAATCAGGAGAAGCTGTATGGTTCGCCCCCGATCAGGATTACGGCCCGAAAGGCAGCGTGTTCGCTCCGTTCTTTTCCGTGCCGGATGCCGCCACAACTAACGGGACCTACGTGCTGTCGAAGCTCTCTGGCTCGGCACTGTTGACCATCACCATGGTGCGCAAAGCGACGAAAGACGGTTATCGCCTGTATATCAGCGAGGCCATCAATGATTATCCGTCAGAGGATGAATTGAAAGCGGCGTGCTTTATGAATCGGATTATTGAGAAGGAAATCCTGCGGGCACCCGACCAATATCTGTGGGTGCATCGTCGCTTTAAAACGCGCCCGGCGGGCGGCACATCGTTGTACTAACGCTTCCCTGCGCCTGAGCGTTTACTCAGGCGCTTCAATTGCTGGATACAGCCAGGTTTCAATCCAGCTGGATACAATCCACACCTGGTCGCTGAAAATAAACCACAACCCAAACGCCAGAACGGCTACTAACAGTAGCAGCAGCGCAATTTCCGTTTTACTCATAACCGCAGCAACCTGAATCTTTAAGAATGTACGTCGTGTCGAGCCTGAACATGACAGGCGATTGCGGGGGTGCAAACGGCCATGCATAGTTTGTGTGCAATGGACAAGATTAGTTCATTGTGCCGGAGGATTATTTTTACGGCAAGCGGGCGTGCGGGGAGAGGGAAACCCTGCTTCCGGGGTATGAAGCAGGGTTGATAGGGTTAGCGCAGCAGGCTATCCACCTGTTCAGCCAGTGAATCCAGGAGCTGGAAGCGGCGACGGTATTCTGAACGTTTCTTGCTGGCAATCTCTTCAATCGATTTACGTTCAAGCTGCAGCGGCAAACGCCAGCGCCATTTCGTTTCTTTAACGCCTTCGACAGACGACCAGAACTCATCGTAACTGGCATGGAAATGACGGCCCTTACTCAGGCGATAGCGCAGCGCACGGAACACGTGACCGTTGTCGCTTACGCCATAGACCGCCGTCATGTTGGTGCGGGATGCCAACAGCCAGATGAACTCCATCAGCAGACGTTTCGGGAACAGGCCGTAGCAGGCGCGGGTGGCGTGCTTAATGACTTCATGTGGCACATCACGGCGCGGCCCCTGCAGACCACCAATCACCAGCTGCCAGCCCGCGGCATCACGGGCCACGCTGAACGTCACGCTGGCGAGCAGCGTCCGGCTGTTATCGTGCAGCCACAGCGTGGTTTCACCTTCGCGTTCGGCTTTGCGGGCGCAGGAGGCGGAGAGCGTAAATACCGCATCGTCCTTACCCTGCAGCTGAAGCAACGGCACTTCGTCAGGCGCGGTCATCGCATCGGCGAGACGGGTGTTGCCCAGCGAATCGACAAACTGATAGTGGCTAATGACGGCGTCCGCACGCTGTGCCGCACTCATGCCGAGCGTTAAATACTGGCGGTGCGGTTTGCTCGGCAGGGTGACCTGCGCATTAAGCAGTTGCATGAAATTCGGGCGCTGCGACAGGCTATCCAGCATCCGGTGCGTCGGGCGATAGAAAAGCAGCGTACGCAGCAAAAATTTCAGCCGATACTCGGTTTTTTTCCAGATGGGCGCGGGTGCGAGCTTCCCGGTCACCAGCGCAGAAACCAGGTTCTGGTGCTGGAGTGGCGCCTGAGCGCTGTGCAGGCTGTTATCTGTCACGGTAAATACCCCTTTATCATTCTGAGAATATTGTAAAGGGGAACGGCCTCTGAATTGTCCTGTGCGCTGATTATATTCCGCTTTTGTTTAACCGCTGTTGAGGTAAAAAGATCACGTCCGCTTTTTGCTTATCGTAATTAGATATTTATTTCTATACTCAAATTTAGGAGGGGAGTTGATTATGTATCAGCGAATATTGGGTCAACACTGGCGACATATCTGGCTGGTGGGCGATTTACACGGTTGTCATCATTTATTGATGACCAAACTTAAATTGCTGAAATTTCACCCCTATGAAGATCTGATTATTTCCGTCGGTGACCTGATTGACCGTGGGAGTGAGAGTTTCCGCTGCCTGTCGCTGCTGCCACACCCCTGGTTCAGAGCCATTCGCGGCAATCATGAGCAAATGGCTCTGGATGCGCTCGACAATAACGATATGTCGCTGTGGTTTTCTAATGGCGGCTACTGGTATCAGCAATTAACTTATGAGGAGCAACTCAAAGTAAAAGCGTTATTTCAGCTCTGTCGTGAACTCCCCTATATTATTGAACTACAATGCGAAAACGAAGTGCATATTATTGCGCATGCTGACTACCCTGCCACAGTATACGTCTGGCACCAGCCTGTCGATCGTGAGCAGGTATTGTGGAACCGTGAACGACTGGCCGCACATTTAGCCGGGCGTCATCAGCCTATTCGTGGCGCCGACCATTTCTGGTTCGGCCATACGCCGCTAAATGCTCGCTATGATATTGAGAATCAGCATTATATTGATACCGGCGCGGTATTCGGAGGAGAGCTTACGCTGGTGCAACTCCAGTAGTCAGAAATCGCTGTACTGCTGTGCCGGGTGCCAGAAACTGTCGATATAGTCCTCGACCGGATAGCAGCCTCCGTGACGAATTCGCTGATCGCTCATCGCAACCAGACACTGTGCCTCCGTGGCATACACGTCCGCCAGTAAATCCTCGCAGCCACCGTCGAGATAACAGATAAACAAGACCAGTGCGTACATCACATCCTCATTATGCGTAACCCGAGATAAGGGTAGCTGATGATGTGGGTGAGGGAAAATAGCAGGAACAAATAACCCGTCTTAGCGACGGGTTCTTTTTGAGTCAGGCAAGGCGCATGACCCAGGCATCGGACTTACGGTCGTAATGTTTACGGAACAGGACGGAATGTTCACCATCAAGAAACGCCGGCACGCTGGTTTCAGCATCCCAGGCATCAAGCTGCATGCATAAATCCGGGTCAGATTTGCAGGGAATGCTTAACGTTCGTTCACCTTGCTGCTCGCCATGCAGCTCGGCATCATCAATTTCAAAGGCACCGATACGTACGCTGGTTTTGGTCATAATGCTCTCCGTTGAACTGCGGGATTGTGGTACGACCAGTTAGGTCGCCCATTTTTCAGCGTAGTCAACGCAGAGCAGATTGCCAGTCAGAAAATGCGGAAAAGTTGTGCGCCGTCACGCATTGCTGGCAAAAAGCCTTCCGTCGCGCACCAGCTCGCGCGGGTAGCTGTTTTTGAGACGCGAACCGACTTTTTTGGCTATCCCCAGCGGGAAACCCTGGAAGGTCACGATAACCTCATCTTCTTTTGGCGGATTTTCCGGATAGACATCGCGCCCGCGATACCACTCTTCCGCTTCGCCGAGGGTGAGCGCGAAGCCGGAGGTGTGGCTTTCAGCCAGCGCTATTATGGCCTCATGCTGCCAGCGAAAGCCTTTGTTATGCGTTTCTGCAAGGCGCAGGCCGAGGCGTGAGAAACGTACTTTGCCGATGAGGGGTTCAATCTCTGCCGGGAAGAGCCAGATTTCTTTGTCACGCTGCCATAACGTCAGTGTGCGGTCCCAGCGAAGTCCGGAACGGGCGGCGGCTTCGGTAACGGCGGTACTTTCCCGAGTCTTCATCGGCGTGAACGGGAATTTACCTACCTTGTAACCTGGCGCGGGTAGCGGTGGGATACTGGCCGTCTTACGCAGGCGGGCAACGAAAAAGCCTTCGCAATCGAAAATCTGCGGGAACACGTGCAGATAACCTTCCGGCGTTAACGCCTGTCCGGCTTCGGCAAACAGCGTTTGTAGTGAGACAACCTCCACCGCCTGCGGATACTGGGCTAAAAGCCACGCCACGACCGCTTCATTTTCATCACGGTTCAGGGTACAGGTGGAATACACCAGCGTACCGCCCGGGCGTAGGGCGTGAAAGGCGCTGTCGATGAGCTCGCGCTGGGTAGCGGCAATGTCAAGATTGCTGGCGACCGACCAGTTTTTCAGCGCGTCGGGATCTTTGCGCACCACGCCTTCACCGGAGCAGGGGGCGTCGAGCAGAATGGCATCGAAGGCTTCCGGCAGCGCGGCGCCAAACACCCTGCCATCGAAATGGGTCAGGGCGACGTTGCGGATCCCGCAGCGGCTGATATTGGCATGCAATACCTTCACCCGGCTGGCGGAAAATTCGTTGGCGAGAATCGCGCCTTCGTTGTCCATCCGTGCGGCAATCTGCGTGGTTTTGGAGCCTGGCGCCGCGGCGACGTCCATCACCCGCTGCGGCTGATTGCCATCGGCAAACAGTGCCGCTACCGGCAGCATTGAGCTTGCCTCCTGAATATAGAACAGACCGCTCAGGTGCTCGGCGGTGCTGCCGAGCGGCAGTGCGTCTTCGTCTTCACGCTCAATCCAGAAACCTTCCGCACACCAGGGGACCGGCGTTAACTGCCAACCATAAGGGGCTACCAGCGCCAGAAAATCGGCGACGGTGATTTTCAGCGTATTGACGCGAATGCTGCGGCGCAACGGACGCTGACAGGCGGCCAGAAAATCGTCGAAGGAGAGTTCCGCGGGCATGGCTGCACGCATCTGGAGGAGAAAATCATCAGGAAGGAATACGGAATTTTGAGCCACGGGGCGCACCACGAAGAAAAACGGGTGCGCAGTTTAGCACAAACGCTCCGGCCAAAAATACCGGAGCGTTTGCGGAATTAACGCGGCAGGGCGGTGCCCCACTCGCGCCACTCTTTAGGTTCAGCCTCCAGCAGCAGGAAGTGTTTGCCTGCCTGCGCCTTCGGCGCCAGCGGGATCCCCGGCGGCGTCGCAAAGGCGATTCCCCCGCGGATAAACTGGTTGAAGGTACCGGTTTTCACCACGCCGCCGGTCAGGCCGAAGTCCAGGCTGTAGCCGGAGGCCAGCCAGAAGACCGAGTTATTACGCACCAGGTGCTGATAACGCTGGCTGATACGCATCTCAATCATCACGCGGTCTGAGAGTGAACCCAGACGCAGGCCGGTGACCGTACCGACTTCAATCCCGCGGAACAGCACCGGCGTACCCACGCCAAGAGCGCCGGCTTCCGAGGCTTCAACCACAATGCTCAGGCCATCAAGGTAGCGAGAGTCGGTAATGGTGGCTTCCTGAAGTTCGAATTCACGACGCAGGCTACCCTTACCAGGCTCAACGTTGACGTAGGGCTGGAGGATCGTGTCGAGATGCTCCACGCCGGCCGCTGAGATCTGCGGGGTGATAACCGAGAAACGCGTTCCGCTACGGGCGAAGGTATCGACGTATTCCGGATACAGCACCGCCTTCGCCTGCACTTCATTGCGTGCGGTAATCAGCTCCAGCGACTGGATTTGACCGATGTCGATGCCGAGGTAGCGAATTGGCATGCCTTCCGCCAGCTTACCGGCGTCAAAGGTGTGCAGCGTAATCTGCCCCCCGACCGCACGGGCGGCGGTTTCAGTCGGATAAAGCAGGCGGTTATTGCCTTTGTTTGCCCCGGCCCCGGTCAGGTTATCGAAGCTGATAGCCCCTTTCAGCGCACGGGAGAGCGGGGAAGCCTGAACGGTCAGGCCGCTGCCGTTGAGCTGTACTTTCGCGCCACCTTCGGCCCAGAACACGCTGTTGCTGGTCAGCAGTTTGCGATACTCCGGCTTGATATGCAGATCGATATCAAAAGCGTTAGCGCGCGGTCGCACGGTGATAACTTCCCCAACCTGGAACTTACGGTACAGCACCACGGATCCGGCCTGCACGTCCGGCAGCGTTTCGGCGGTCAGGGTCAGGGTGGTGGTAGGCAGATCGCCAAGGCTGTTTTCAATCGCCTTTTCCAGATTGGCAAACAGCGGATACTCCTGCTTCAGCGGGCCTTTATCGCCGGGAAGAATACGGATCCCGCCGTTAACCCACTCGCTGGCGCTGGCACCTAAAAATTCGACGCCATCAAGGCCGACCTTCACATCAACCCGGCTGTTAACCACAAATTTGCTGTCGCCGTGCACCAGGTCGCGGTACTGCGGTTCAATCGCTACCGCGAACGAAACGCCTTTGGCGGTCAGGGTGCGTTCCAGCACCTGGCCTACCTGAATACCGTGCAGAATGACCGGCTGTCCGGCCTCAATGCCGTAGCTTTCCGGCGCTGAGAGCGTCAGGGTAGCGACGCCGGGATCCTGCAGCAGCGTTTTGCTGGCAGGGAGTACGGCAAAGTGGTCGCGGCTGGCGCCTTCGCCCGGTACCAGCTCAAAGGTGTTGCCGGTCAACAGGGCGCTGACGTTAACGTCGGACAGCGAGAGTTTAGGGGCGCGTAGTTCAATTCGCGTATTTTCACGCAGCAGGTTAACCACGCTGGGATCGACGGTCATCTCACCGGTGACGTCGCCACCTGGGTTGAGCGTCAGTTTGGTTAACTGGCCCACTTCCAGTCCCTGGTACATCAGGGGGGTGGAGCCCGCTTTCAGGCCGTCACCGTCCGGAAGGGCGAGGGTGATGAGAACCCCGCGCTGGCTGTGCGCCAGGTCGGCATACAGACCAAATTCATCGTTTTGTTGTGCAGCGGTGGAGTCATCGGGCGAGTCAAAGGCGATGGCACCGTTGACCAGCGCCGCCAGGCTCTCCAGCTGAACTTTAGCACCGGTCAGGCCGACATCGGCCTTCACCCCGGAGACGTTCCAGAAGCGGCTCCCTTTTTTCACCAGACTGGTGAAGCGGCGATCGATCAGTACGTCAATGGTGACGCCCTGTTTATCGGTGTTGATCGCGTAGTCGTACACGCGGCCCACCGGAATTTTGCGGAAGTAGACCAGCGAGCCGCTGTTGAGTGAACCCAGATCCGGCGCATGCAGATGAATCATCAGCTCGCCATTATTGATTCGGTATTTTGGCTGAGTGTCGAGAGCGGTAAAGTGCGTTTCCGGGTCGCCTTTACCCGGCATCATGCCGATATAGTTACCGCCGACCAGCGCATCGAGACCGGAAACCCCCGCCAGAGAAGCTTTTGGGGTTACCAGCCAGAACTGCGTATCTTTGCGCAGAGCATCTTTCATATCGCCTTTGATGCTGGCGCTGACGGAAATTTTATTCAGATCTTTGCTCAGGCTGATGTCCTGAACGGTACCGACCTCAACCCCCTGGAAACGAACAGGAGTACGTCCAGGCACGATGCCATCTGCAGACATAAAGTCGATGGTTATCGTATTCCCGCGGTCTTCAAAACTGTTCCAGATTAACCACCCGGCAATCATCAGCGCGATGACCGGTAGCAGCCAGAAAGGTGAGATACGGCGCTTTGTTTTAATTCTCGCTTCAGTCGGCGAAGCGGGCGTTTCCTGACTCATGTGCATCCCAAAGTAATCGGCTGTCCAGCCATTCAACTGCAAGAATAGTCAATATTACCGCCGAGCCGAAATAAAACGCAGCGGGACCCATAGTAAAAGCGAGAAGCTGGTCGCGATTAATCAGCGATGTCATCAGCGAAATAACGAACAGATCGAGCATTGACCAACGGCCAATCCAGGTGATGATTCGCAGCAACAGGATACGCGTTCTTAGTCCTTGTTCACACTTAAAATGGATGCTCACCAGCAAGGTAAACAACACAATGATTTTGGTAAACGGCACCAGAATACTGGCGATAAACACAATCCCTGCCACCGCCACGTTACTGTGGGCGAGCGACAGGATACCGGACATGATGGTGTCCTCCTGACGTGCACCGTTGACGTAGATAATGGAGATGGGCAGCAGGTTGGCCGGGATCAGCAACACAATAGAGGCAATCAGCGCCGCCCAACTTTTTTGCAGGCTGTTCTTACGGCGAAAATGCAGCGGCGTGTGGCAGCGACGGCAGCGACCACGGCTGTCCGTGAAGCCGGTATAATGGCAATGCACACACACCTGCAGCGCGGAGCTAAAGCGCGTGGCCGGGCGCTCGGGGTAGAAGCGTTCCCAGAGCTGTTCGACGTTCAGATGAATAAGCGTCAGCAGACTCAGCAGCACCAGGCTGATAAACGCCACGAGGCCGATGCCCGGCTGCAGGAAGGCGTAATCCTGAACTTTGATTGAGGCAACGGCGATACCGACCAGATAGATATCCAGCATCACCCACTCTTTGAGCTTCTCCAGCATTAACAACACCGGCCGTAGATTCATGCCGAGAATGTTGCCGAGCCACAGGTAGGCGATAGACACCACCAGTACTACCGGTGCGCCAACGGTGCAGAAGAAGACCATGCTGGCGGTAATCGGGTCGCCTTGCTTCGTCATCTGCCAGATGCCCTGCAGCAGGTTAGCGTCAATACGGATTCCGAGCAGGTGCAGGCGAAGCAGCGGTTCCTCCCAGGCAAATGGCATCAGCAGCAGCATTGCCAGCGCCATCGCGCCAAGCCTTGTCAGGGACCAGTCGCGACCATCGCGGATTTTGGCATTACACTGTGGGCAGAACGCGCTCTGATGAGATTTCATCAAAGGTAACAAAAACAGCGTATCGCATTCCGGACAGCGTTGATAATGTGCCCTGGGAAGAGGATCGCTGACCGCCTGAACGGTGATTTTTTTAGCGGGCGTTATGTGTGGTGTTTTAAGGGCCATTTATTACATACGCAAATATGAGGTATAAGACTAAGTACTATCTTAACTCATGAATGGATTCATCTTGAGCCCGGCCGCATTTAATGCTTATTTTATAGGGCGATGCCCGGTAGGCTACCGGGTGTGAAGTAAGACAACCAAGTGATTATATAATGAACAAAACAGAATTTTACGCGGATCTGAACCGCGATTTTCAGGCGTTAATGGCAGGCGAAACCAGTTTTCTGGCGACTCTCTCTAATTTGAGCGCGCTGCTGTACGAGCGTCTTGATGAGGTTAACTGGGCCGGTTTTTACCTGCTGGAAGGCGAAACGTTAGTGCTGGGGCCGTTCCAGGGCAAAATTGCCTGCGTACGTATCCCGGTTGGCCGCGGAGTTTGTGGCACCGCGGTGGCAGAAAATCGCATTCAGCGTGTCGATGATGTTCATGCTTTCGCAGGACACATTGCTTGTGATGCGGCAAGTAATGCTGAAATCGTATTGCCGATCAGCGTGAACAATCAGATTATTGGTGTACTGGATATCGACAGCGTCACGTATTCCCGCTTCAACGCAGAGGATGAGCAGGGCTTGCGGGAGCTTGTCGGGCACCTTGAAAAGCTGCTTGCAGGCACCGATTATCAAAAATTCTTTGCGCAGGTCGCAGGATAATCAACGGATAACGTAGCATTTAGCGATGGCGTCATTATAATGTCGCCTGTTCATGCCTGCGGCTAGTTGGCTACGTCCGTTGTAATCAGGAAATTTCATGGAAAATCAACCTAAGTTGAACAGCAGTAAAGAAGTAATCGCATTCCTGGCCGAACGTTTTCCGCACTGTTTCAGTGCTGAAGGCGAAGCGCGCCCCCTGAAAGTTGGTATCTTTCAGGATCTCGTTGCACGCGTTGAGGGGGAAATGAACCTCAGCAAAACCCAACTCCGTTCGGCTTTACGCCTGTACACTTCAAGCTGGCGTTACCTGTACGGTATCAAGCCAGGCGCAACGCGTGTCGACCTCGACGGTAACCCATGTGGGGAACTGGACGAGCAGCACGTGCAGCATGCGCGCCAGCAGCTGGAAGAGGCCAAAGCGCGAGTTCAGGCTCAGCGTATGGAGCAGCAGGCGAAGAAACGTGAAGCCGCTGCCGCCGCAGGCGAGCAGGAAGAGACGCCGCGCCGTGAGCGTAAACCGCGCCCGCAGACTCGCCGTCCGGAAGGTGCTGAGCGTAAACCTCGTGCTGCTAAACCTGCTGCCAAACCTCAGCGCGCACCACGTGAAGAGCCGAAACTGACGCCGGTTTCCGATCTCTCCGTGCTGTCCGTTGGGCAATCTCTGAAAGTCAAAGCAGGTAACAATGCTATGGACGCCACTGTACTGGAGATCACCAAAGATGGCGTTCGTGTACAGCTGACTTCTGGTATGTCAATGATTGTACGCGCAGAACACCTGGTGTTCTGAAACGGAGGCCTGGCCAGGCATGAACACATTTTTTAAGCTCACCGCGCTTGCTGGCCTGTTTGCAATAACAGGCCACGCCTTCGCCGTGGACGATATTACGCGCGCTGATCAAATTCCTGTTCTTAAGGAAGAAGCTCAGCACGCGACGGTGAGTGAGCGTGTGACCTCGCGGTTTACGCGTTCCCATTACCGTCAGTTCGATCTCGACAAGGCTTTTTCGGCGAAGATTTTCGACCGTTACCTTAATCTGCTGGATTACAGTCATAACGTACTGCTGGCCAGCGATATCGAACAGTATGCGGCGAAAAAAGGCGAAATCGGTGACGAACTGCGCACCGGCAAGCTCGATGTTTTCTACGACCTGTTCAACCTGGCGCAGAAACGTCGCTTCGAACGCTATCAGTATGCGTTGAAGGTGCTGGAACGTCCGATGGACTTTACCGGCAACGATACCTTCAATCTTGACCGCAGTAAGGCACCGTGGCCAACAACGGAAGCCGAGCTGAATGCCCTGTGGGACGGCAAGGTGAAGTATGATGAGCTGAGTCTGAAACTGGCCGGGAAAAACGATCAGGAAATTCGTGATACGTTGACCCGTCGCTATAAGTCGGCGATCCGTCGTCTGGCGCAGACCAACAGCGAAGATGTGTTCTCGCTGGCGATGACCTCCTTCGCGCACGAAATCGATCCGCATACTAACTATCTTTCTCCGCGCAATACCGAGCAGTTTAATACCGAAATGAGCCTGTCTCTGGAAGGTATTGGCGCCGTGCTGCAGATGGATGACGACTACACCATGATTAACTCCATGGTCGCAGGCGGTCCGGCGGCGAAGAGTAAAGCTATCAGCGTTGGCGATCGCATTGTTGGCGTCGGTCAGACCGGCAAAGCCATGGTGGATGTAATTGGCTGGCGTCTGGATGACGTGGTCGCGCTTATCAAAGGGCCGAAGGGCAGCAAAGTGCGCCTGGAGATCCTGCCTGCTGGTAAGGGCACCAAAACCCGCATCGTGACCCTGACGCGTGAGCGCATTCGTCTGGAAGACCGTGCGGTGAAAATGTCGGTGAAAACCGTCGGCAAAGAGAAAATCGGCGTTCTCGATATTCCTGGTTTCTACGTTGGCCTGACCGATGACGTGAAGGTTCAGCTACAGAAGCTTGAGAAGCAGAACGTGAGCGGCATTATCATCGATCTGCGCAGCAACGGCGGCGGGGCGCTGACCGAAGCGGTATCGCTTTCCGGTCTGTTTATTCCGTCTGGCCCGGTGGTGCAGGTACGTGATAACAACGGCAAGGTGCGTGAAGACAGCGACACCGACGGCGTGGTGTATTACAAAGGCCCGCTGGTGGTACTGGTCGATCGTTTCAGCGCCTCGGCGTCTGAAATCTTCGCTGCGGCGATGCAGGATTATGGCCGCGCCCTGATTGTTGGTGAGCCAACCTTCGGTAAAGGTACCGTTCAGCAGTATCGTTCTCTGAACCGTATCTACGACCAAATGCTGCGCCCTGAATGGCCGGCGCTGGGCTCTGTCCAGTACACCATTCAGAAGTTCTACCGCATCAACGGCGGCAGTACTCAGCGTAAAGGCGTAGTACCGGACATCATGATGCCAACCGGCAGCGAAGAGACGGAAACCGGCGAGAAGTTCGAAGACAACGCGTTGCCGTGGGACAGTATCAATGCGGCGACCTACGTCAAGACCGGCGACATGCAGACCTTCGAACCGGAGCTGCTGAAGCTGCACGATGACCGTATCGCGAAAGATCCAGAATTCCAGTACATCATGAAAGACATTGCGCGCTTCAATGCCCAGAAGGCAAAACGCAATATCGCTTCTCTCAATTACGCTCAGCGTGAGAAAGAGAACGAGGAAGATGATGCGACTCGTCTGGCGCGGATTAACGATCGCTATAAGCGTGAAGGTAAACCACCGCTCAAGAAACTTGATGATTTGCCAAAAGATTATCAGGAGCCAGATCCGTATCTGGATGAAACGGTGAAAATCGCACTGGATCTGGCGAAAGCCGAGAAAGCGCGACCGGCAGAACAACCGGCACCAACAAAATAATCCCCCAACAGGCACAAGCAATTGTGCCTGTTTTTTTTCCTTTCTTATTACATGTAAGTTACACGCATTTTAAATGTAAAGTTGTGTCTTTCTCGTGACTTAGCCGCCGTCAACACTTGAAAATAAGCGTAATGCCCCTACGATGTGGGTAATCGCATAGTGCGTATTGTTAGAACGAGGTTAAAAGAAAATTATGATGCGGATCGCGCTTTTCCTGCTGACCAACCTGGCCGTTATGGTTGTGTTCGGGCTGGTACTGAGCCTGACAGGAATTCAGTCGAGCAGCATGACAGGGCTGTTAATCATGGCTCTGCTTTTTGGTTTCGGTGGTTCTATCGTTTCGCTGATGATGTCGAAATGGATGGCGCTGAAATCAGTGGGAGGTGAAGTCATTGAGCAACCACGCAATGAAACTGAAAACTGGCTGATGAATACCGTGGCACAGCAGGCTCGCCAGGCGGGTATCGCCATGCCACAGGTTGCAATTTACCACGCACCGGATATCAACGCGTTTGCTACCGGCGCGCGGCGTGATGCTTCCCTGGTAGCTGTCAGCACCGGGCTTTTGCAAAACATGAGCCGTGACGAAGCTGAAGCGGTTATCGCCCATGAAATCAGCCATATTGCTAACGGCGACATGGTTACCATGACCCTGATTCAGGGTATTGTTAACACCTTCGTTATCTTTATCTCGCGCGTGATTGCGCAGATTGCGGCAGGTTTCCTCGGCGGCAACCGTGATGAAGGTGAGTCCAGCAACGGCAACCCGCTTATCTACTTCGCGGTCGCCACCGTGCTGGAGCTGGTGTTTGGTATTCTGGCGAGCATCATTACCATGTGGTTCTCCCGTCATCGTGAATTCCATGCCGACGCCGGTTCGGCAAAACTGGTGGGTCGCGAGAAAATGATTGCTGCGCTGCAGCGTCTGAAAACCAGCTACGAGCCGCAGGAGGCCAGCAGCATGATGGCGTTTTGTATCAACGGCAAAGCGAAGTCAATGAGCGAGCTGTTCATGACGCACCCGCCGCTGGACAAACGTATTGAAGCACTGCGCAGCGGCGAATATCTGAAATAACCGCCGCCGGAGAAGAACTGAAAAGCGCGTCCATCGCTGGACGCGCTTTTTTTATGCTGCCGGTTTTTTCTCCCCGGCGGCTGGGGTCGGAGCAGGGGCTGCAGGGCGTGTCTGCGGCACGCTGTCACAGGGTTTCTCTTTAGGGCAAATGAGGTCGAGCATTTTCAACGTCACGCCGTTGGTCCAGCCGAAGCCGTCCTGCAGCGGGTACTCACCGCCGCCACCGCCTGTACCGGTGGTCGTGACATCATATTTCTCGACCAGCTTCTGCTCGCGGTCATAGGTGTGCTGGACGTTGGTCAGGAACCGCCAGCTCACCTCCATCGCGATTTTCTCCTTACCGTAGTTCTGCAGGCCCTCTGCTGCGACCCACTGCAGCGGCGCCCAGCCGTTAGGGGCATCCCATTGCTGGCCGCTGTTGACGGTGGTTGTCGCTATCCCGCCCGGCTTCAGCAGCCGCTGTTCGGTCGCTGAGGCGACCTTCGCGGCGCGCTCGCTTGAGGCGGCGTTAACGTACAGCGGGAACAGCGCCGCGGCGGTCAGCTGATTACGGACTTTGTGGCTTTTCAGATCGTAATCGGCGTACCAGCCCTCTTTGTCATTCCACAGGTATTTCTCCATCGCTTTCTGACGGGCCGTCGCCAGCGCTTCATATTTCGCGGCGTTAGCGCTGTCGCCTGCGGCCTTGCTGGCGGTGGCGATCGTCTTCTCCATTTTGAACATCAGCGCGTTCAAATCGACCGGAACGATGCTGGTGGTGCGAATGGTGGCGAGCTTTTGCGGGTCATCCATCCAGCGAGAGCTGAAGTCCCAGCCCGAGGCGGCAGCCGAGCGCAGATCGCGATAAATCTCCGTCGCGGGGCGGTTGGGGTTGCTCTTCGCGGTGTTGACGTCGTCAAGCCACGACTCCGGACGCGGGGTATCGTTGTCATCCCAGTAGCGGTTGAGCACCGCGCCGTCGGCCAGCTTGACGACCCGATGATGGCTTTGCCCCGGCTGCAGGGTATCAACACCCTCCATCCAGTAGTCGTGCTCTTTCATCATTTGCGGCAGATAGGTTTTCAGGGCACTGTCGCCTTCGTGGGTGGCCAGAAGTTCTACCATCAGAGCAAAGAAGGGCGGCTGCGAACGGCTCAGGTAGTAGCTGCGGTTGCCGTTTGGGATATGACCCCAGCTGTCGAGCTCAGCGGCAAAGTTAGCCACCATATCGCTGACTTTATCCCAGTGGTCGCTTTCTGCGAGACCCAGCATCGTGAAGTAACTGTCCCAGTAATATACCTCGCGAAAACGCCCGCCGGGCACCACGTAGGGTTTTGGCAGCGGCAGCAGCGAATCCCACTTAGCCACGCTTTCGGTGGAGCGGGTCAGTACCGGCCACAGGCCATCAATATGCTGGCGCAGCGTCTGATCTTTTGGTGGTACATACTTCTCTTTCTCTGCCGGCAGCGTGAAGTTCACATCAACAAAATGGCGCAGATCAAAACTACTCTGGCTCTTTTGCATCCGATAATCGGCCAGAATCATCAGCGGATCGCTGTTGGGTATCGCGTCGGCAAAGGTTTTCTGATCGGGAAATAGCCTGGCGCTTTGTACGTCGTTAAACAGCGGCCCGAGCAGAACATCCGGCGAAGCGGGAGGGCTGGCAGGGGCATCATCAGCCCGGGTGAGAGGTGCAGCGCTCAGCAGCGCACCACAGAGCGCTATTCGCAGCGCTAATGCCAGTGCATCAGGGCGGCGCAGTACAGGTTTTGTCATCGAGTCTTCTCCTTGTAAAACTGAACAGCGGTGCCGCTGTAAACAACCCTCTGAAAACCTTAGCCGATTTTTTCTTTCCCGGCGTGGCGAACCCCGCATTTTACGCAGAACCAGACAATTTACCCTTGCGTGAGAAAACGGAAGTGCAAGGAAATAAATATATTATAAAACTCCTGTATAAATACTCTGGCTAAATAAGCGGATTCAATAAATAAGAAATCCCTTAGTTGATGTGTGAGGTTGTTATGCAAATACATAAGCTGCACACAAGATATTTCACGTGCACGATCACACAAAATAAAAAACATAAAATAGTAATCAAAAAACATAATGGATCGTACGTGGTGCTCTGTATGAAATTACTCTCCAGAAAATTAAAGGAGGCGTTATGGAAAATGCACAACGGATCCCAATTCGGGAGAAAATAGGTTACAGCCTGGGGGATGCCGCCAGCCATATTGTATTTGATTCGTCAGTCGCTATTCTTGCTTATTTTTATACTGATATTTATGGCTTGCCCCCGGCGGTCATGGGCACCATGTTTTTACTGGTACGTTTATTAGATGCGGTGACCGATCCGGTGATGGGCGCGATTGCGGATGCCACCCATACCCGATGGGGGCGCTTTCGCCCCTGGCTGCTGGCTATCTGCGTCCCGTTCGCCGTCAGCTGTGTGCTGGTCTACACCATTCCTGACTTCAGCGAAAGCGGGAAGGTCACCTATGCCGTTGTCGCCTATATCTTTATGACGCTGATGTATACCGCCATCAATATTCCCTATTGTTCGTTGGGGGCGGCACTGACCGCCGATCCGGATGAGAATCTGTCGCTACAGTCGTGGCGTTTTGCCATTACTCCGGTAGGCGGGGCGCTGGGTACCGCCTTTATTCTTCCTCTGGCTGACTATCTGTATCCGGCGGATCGGGCGGCAGGGATCCAGCTGGCGATGGCGATTTTTGGCGCACTGGGATGCCTGATGTTTATCATCTGTTTTTTCACCACCACAGAGCGCGTGCAGCCGATAAAAGAGGAGAATCTCAATATTGCCCGCGATGTCAGGGTGCTGTTTCGCAACGAGCAGTGGCTGATCCTCTCCGTGTATAACTTCACGATGCTGGTGGCGGTTGTCATTCGCGGCGGGGCGGTGGTGTATTACGTGAATACGGTGCTGAACAGAGGCGCGGACATTATCTCCTTGTTTATGCTGGGCGGCATGTTTGCCTCGATGTTTGGCTCTGTCCTGGCGAAGCCGTTCGGCACTCGTTTTTGCAAGGTCAGGCTCTCTTTCTGGGTCAATATTTTCAATGCGTTACTCGGGCTCGCCTGTTTCTGGCTCCCGGTACAGTGGTGGGTGATACCGCTGGCGGCACACGTCATTATTCAGGTCGTGCAGGGAGGTAACGGTGCGCTGCAGTGGTCAATGATTACTGATGCCAATAATTACGGCGAGTGGAAAACGCAGCGGCGTATTACAGGAATGAATATTGCCGCCAATATCTTTGTTATTAAATTAGGGGTTGCCGTCGGTGGTGCCATTCTGGGATGGGTACTGGCTGGCTTTAATTACCAGGCGGGTAGTTCGGTACAAACGGCTACGGCAGTACAGGGTGTGGTGCTGTTATTTTCTGTCATTCCTTCGCTTTTTTATTTATTAACCGCCCTGGCGATAAAGTTCTACGGCTTGAAAGCATCGGTAATGAATAACGTGGTGAATGATTTGAGAAACGGGGAATTTTGCAAGGATTAATCATTTTCACTGATGGCTTCTTTTTTATTATCAGTAATGACAAGGACTAAAAGTATGAAAATAAAATATATAGCGATGGCTATCGCCGGGCTTTGCTGCGCGCAGGCGTTAGCCACCAATACCTCCAGCGGAATTGAGCAAAAACTTGCGGAGCTGGAAAGCCGCCTGGCGAGCGCAGAGCAACGCGCAGCCAACGCTGAAGCTCAGATACAGGCGCTACAGCAGCAGAGCGTAAAGACCCCACCTTCTGCGACGGTTAGCGTACAGTCGGAACAAACGGCGGCAGCGGCGCCGCAGGACGTGCTCCCCAAACTGACGCTTTCAGGTTATGGAGACCTGAAAATCTACGGTGACGTCGAATTCAATATGGACGCCGCCAGCCGGACCGGCAGCCTTACCTCTTTACACCCCACGGCTAACAGCGACTGGGCATCGGGTGGCAATGAGCGTTGGGATATCAACGGTCGTATTTTGCTGGGATTTGACGGCTACCGGCGGATGGATAACGGCTATTTTGCGGGATTCTCAGCGCAGCCGCTCGCCGATATGACCGGTTCGATGAACCTTGATGATGCGGTGTTCTTCTTCGGTCAGGAGAACGACTGGAAGGTGAAAGTCGGGCGCTTCGAGGCGTGGGATATGTTCCCGCTGAATCAGGATACGTTTGTTGAGTATTCCGGTAATACCGCCAACGATCTTTACAGCGACGGCTACGGCTATATCTACATGATGAAAGAGGGGCGCGGACGCAGCGACAGCGGGGGGAGTTTCCTCATGAGTAAAACCCTCGGGAACTGGTATTTTGAAGTGAACACCTTGCTGGAAGACGGCAGCGCACTGTTTGTTGATAAGCAGTATCACGGGGCTGAACTGGTGAACGATAAGAACGTTGCCTATGTGCGCCCGGTGATTGCCTGGCAGAATGGGCGCTTCTCCACGGCAATCGCCATGGAAAGCAACCTTGTCAACAATGCCTATGGCTACCGTGACAGCAACGGGCGTTGGGTCGATCAGTCCGATCGCACTGGATACGGCTGGACCATGACCTGGAACGGACAACAGACCGATCCGCAGGACGGTGTCGTCGTTAATCTCAGCACCGCGTATCTGGATGCCGTCGACGAAACCGACTTTACCACCGGGGTGAATGCGCTATGGCATAACGTTGAGCTGGGCTACATTTACGCACATAACAATATCGACCGCTTTGATTCCGCAACCTTTGACGCAGACTGTGGCGGTGACTGCTGGGTGACCGACCCGGGGAGCTACGATATTCATACCATTCATGCCTCTTACCTGTTCCCCAACGTGATGAATATGAAAAACTTCAATATTTATCTCGGGGCTTACGCCTCGTGGGTCGAATCCGACCCGAAAGAGGGGAACGGTAGCGAAGATTCACGCTATGGTGGCCGCGTGCGTTTCAAATATTACTTCTGACCGCTTCACGCATAGCGCCGGGGGGCTGCCCGACGATGCGCTTAAAGGCGCGACTGAAGGCAGCAACGGAGCTGTAGCCCAACTGGAGCGCGACCGTTTCAATCGGTTGCTGCTCCTGGCTGATGTACTGTACGGCAAGGCGCATTCTGAGCTCGCTCAGGTAGCGGGCCGGGGTGCTGCCGGTGGCAGCAAGAAAACGTTCGGCGAAGACCGAGCGTGACGTCCCGGCTTCGCGCGCCAGCGTCTCCACGCTCCAGTTGACGCCCGGCTGCTGGTGCATGGCGTAGATGGCGCGGCTCAGCTTCGGATCGCGCAACACCTGCACCCAGCCGGTAGCGCTGCCGCAGCCGGATTCGACCCAACCGCGTACGATAAGGGCTGCGACCACGTCAGCCAGTCGCGCGAGGATCCCGGCAAACCCGACCTGGCGAGTCAGTGATTCGCGCTCCATCGCCGCCAGCAGCGGGTGAATTTCCGGCCACGTCGACAGCAGTGAACTTACCAGCATCACCTCCGGCATCGCTCTGACCAGCGGCTGCATCCCGCCGAGTTCGAAATCCATACAGCCGCTAAAGATAACGGCATTGTCCGTGGCATCGGTCTCAATCCCGCACTGGCGGATGGCGCAGACCGAGCTGCAGATTGGCTCACTCGGACAGGCGGAAATGGGGGTGACGCTGGCCTCCGCGTCGGACAGCAGCATATGGCTGTCCCCGTTAGGGATAAACAGCGCATCGCCGGTATTAAGCATCCACGTTTTCCCGCCTGCGATGCGCAGTAATACCGGGCCACGACTGACAAAGTGAAACTGCGCCCGCCCGGGAGCCTGTTCAAAACCTACGCCAAAGGGTGGGCTGACCTCAATACGGCGGTACTTCACGCCGGATAAGCGCATGCCGCGTAAAAGCTCGCTGATTAAATCGGGATGGTGATGAGCGCTCATCGCAACTCCGGACGGATAGTCAATAAATGAAGATTATATGTCATAGATCGTCCACGGGTAACTTTCTATGCTTTGCGACAGTTGTCACATTTTTCTAACGGGAGAGCAACAGATGAATTCCTGCGTCGCACAAAGTGAAGTTATGACGCCCGCAAAACCGGCCTGGCGCGCCGTCTACTCGCTGGGTTTAGGCGTGTTCGGCCTGATAACCGCGGAGTTTCTACCCGCCAGCCTGTTGACCCCGATGGCGTCGAGCCTGGGCGTGAGCGAAGGCATGGCCGGCCAGGCGGTGACCGCTACCGCGCTGGTCGCCCTGGTGAGCGGATTATTGATTGCCGCCGCAACGAAAAATATCGACAGGCGCTGGGTGCTGATGTTCTTTTCAGTGCTACAAATCGTCTCAAGCCTGATGGTCGCGTTTGCGCCTGGATTGCAGGTTCTCCTGCTCGGTCGGCTGCTTCTGGGGGTAGCCATCGGGGGATTCTGGGCGATGTCAACCGCCACCGCCATGCGTCTGGTACCGGCAGATAAAGTGCCGAAGGCGCTGGCGGTGATTTTCTCCAGCGTCTCCGTCGCCACGGTGGTCGCGGCACCGCTCGGTAGCTATCTCGGCGCAATGATTGGCTGGCGCAATGTGTTTCTGCTCTGTACCGTGCCGAGCATCCTGGCGCTGTTGTGGCAGCTATGGGTATTACCATCAATGCGTCCGGAAAGCAGCGGTAGCCTCAGCACCCTGTTCCGGATGCTGCGTCGCCCGGGGATGATCGGCGGCATGCTGGCGACGATCCTGATTTTTAGCGGTCACTTTGCGTTCTTCACCTATCTGCGACCGTTCCTCGAAACCGTCGGTCAGGCGAGCGTTGAGAGCGTATCGCTGATCCTGCTTGGCTTTGGGGTGGCAAACTTTATTGGGACCTCCGTGGCGGGGTACCTGCTGTCGCGCAGCCTGCGGATGACGCTGGCGCTGGTGCCGTTCGTGATGGGCGTTCTGGCCTTGATGCTGGTGGCGTTTGGCCATCTGGCGGCGATCGACGGCCTGCTGGTAGCGCTATGGGGCTTTGCCTTCGGGCTGGTGCCGGTCGGCTGGTCGACATGGCTTGCCCGAACGGTACCGGATGAAGCTGAAAGCGCAGGGGGGCTGTTGGTGGCATCTATTCAGCTTGCCATCAGCGCGGGGGCCGCGGGTGGTGGAATGGTGTTCGACCTCAACGGTGCCAGCGGCGTGTTTACCGGCAGCGGGCTGCTGCTGGTGACCGCGATGGTTATCGTCTTCCTTGGTGTGCGGGTCACGCCGCGGGTTCAGGGAGAAGAGTAATAAAAACGGGGGCAGATGTGCCCCCGTGGTTTAGCGTATCCAGATAGTCAGCAAAATAATAACAACCGCGAAGAGGATGACCGTGAGAAACAGTCTGTCTGGGTTATTCTTTCGCATGCTGCCTCCTGTCTATTGCACGATTTGCCACATGCCGAAAAAAAAGACCAGCATACCGACAATCAAAAATATTACTGACATGAGTGGGTCGTTGGGATTCTGCATCGCGACCTCCTAGAACCATTGGCCAAAACGTTTGATGTAAAAGCGCTTCATTCCCTGAGCGACCAGGCAGTAGCAGAGCAGGGTACCCACCAGCCACGGGAAGTAGCTGAGCGGCAGCGGTACCAGACCCACCATCGTGCCGAGCGGCGAGAATGGAATGTAGATACCAATAGCCATGATGCAGAAGGTGGTCAGCAGCACCGGCAGCGTTGCGCGGCTCTGGATGAACGGGATCTTCTGCGTTCTCAGCATGTGCACCACCAGCGTCTGCGACAGCAGCCCTTCAATAAACCAGCCCGACTGGAACAGCGACTGCATTTCGGCGCTGTTCGCCGCAAAGACGTACCACATCAGCGCAAACGTGGTGATGTCGAAAATCGATGACGTCGGGCCAATCCACAGCATGAAGCGACCGATATTCTTCGCATCCCATTTACGCGGTTTGCGCAGGAACTCTTTGTCCATTTTGTCCCACGGCAGCGACAGCTGAGAGATGTCGTACATCAGGTTCTGGATCAGCAGATGAATCGCCAGCATCGGCAGGAACGGGATAAACGCGCTCGCAACCAGTACTGAGAAGACGTTGCCGAAGTTAGAACTGGCGGTCATGTTCAGGTACTTGATGATATTGCCGAAGGTTTCACGGCCTTTAATCACCCCTTCTTCCAGCACCATCAGGTCTTTTTCCAGCAGAATGATGTCGGAAGACTCCTTGGCGATATCCGCCGCACTGTCGACCGAGATCCCGACGTCGGCATCACGCAGCGCGGGCGCATCGTTAATACCATCGCCGAGGAAGCCCACCGTGTGGCCGTTTTTCTGCAGCATCTTCAGGATCCGCGATTTCTGCAGCGGGGTGAGTTTGGCAAACACCGAACGCACTTCCACTTCGCGGGCGAGCTCGGTATCGCTCAGGTTTTCAATCTGTGGGCCGGTGAGAATGCTGTGTGAATCAATCCCCACTTCATCACAGATCCGCGCGGTGACGACCGGGTTATCGCCGGTCAGCACCTTCACCGCAACGCCGTTATCACGCAGAGCGGTAATAGCTTTGCTGGCGCTCTCCTTCGGTGGATCGAGGAAGGTGAGCATCCCTTCGATAACCAGCCCTTTCTCGTCCTGCGCGTGCAGCGGCTGCAGCGGCGTTTCGCCGTCGAGCTTGCGGGTGGCGAGCAGCAGTACGCGGAAGCCCTGCTCATTGTACTGATGCGTGCGGGCAACCAGCGTGCAGCGGCGCATTTCATCCAGTTCGATGATGTTATTGCCATCGCGCATATGGGTGGCGACGGTCAGCATCTCCTCAACGGCCCCTTTGCAAATCAGCAGGCGCTCGCCCTGGCGGAAATCCTCCACCGCCACAGACACCCGACGACGGACAAAATCAAACGGCAGTTCGTCGAGCTTGCGGAAATGGCTCTGAACGACCGGGGAGATGCGGCCTTCACCGTAGCGCAGAATGGCTCTGTCCATCAGGTTGCGTGCACCGCTCTGGCTGTTGCTGTTGAGCCAGGCGAGGGTCAGTACCCGGTGATCCTCCACGCCGTTGCTGTTCAGATGATGCGCCAGAATAATGTTGTCCTGGGTCAGCGTACCGGTTTTGTCGGTGCACAGCACGTTCATCGCGCCAAAGTTCTGAATAGCGTTCAGGCGTTTAACGATGACTTTGCGACGCGACATCGCGATAGCACCCTTCGCGAGGTTAGAGCTCACGATCATCGGCAGCATTTCCGGGGTTAAACCCACGGCTACCGCCAGCGCAAACAAAGAGGCTTCCACCCAGTCGCCTTTGGTCAGGCCATTAATCAGCAGTACAATCGGCACCATCACCAGCATGAAGCGGATCAGGAGCCAGCTGACGCTGTTCACGCCGCGATCGAAGGCCGTTTGCGTGCGGGTACCGACGATAGATTTCGCGAGCGATCCAAACCAGGTACGACTACCGGTGGCGACCACCAGCGCACGGGCGGTGCCGCTGGTGACGTTGGTCCCCATCAGGCAGATATTACCCAGCTCCAGCAGATTCTTTGTGTTCGCATCGTCGCTAACCGACTGGCAGTCCTTGCCGCTGACGTTCGCCATCACGTCGTATTTTTCCACCGGTAGAGATTCGCCGCTGAGGATCGACTGGCTGACGAACAGATCTCGCGACTCCAGCAGACGGACGTCTGCGGGTACCAGATCGCCTGCGGAAAGCAGAATGACGTCGCCGGGGACCAGCTCTTCAATCGGGATCTCTTCGCGCACCGCCTGGCTTTCGGCCGGGCCGCGGCGCAGTACGGTGGCGGTCGTCCGGACCATCGATTTCAGCGCCTGCGCCGCTTTGTTAGTGCGAAACTCCTGCCAGAAGCGCAGCAGGCCGCTGAGGCTCACCATCACCACAATAATGGTGACTCCGGTGAGATCGGTTTCGTCACCGCTTTCGTGCGGCAGCCAGTAGTCGGTGAAGAAGCTGACCACGGCGAGCGCCATCAGCACATAGATAAAGGGATTATTAAAAGCCTGCAGCAGCTGAATAATAGCCGGTGGCGCCTTGTCGTGGGCAACCTGGTTCCGGCCATAGTCCTGCAGGCGTTCCATGGCCTCGAAGGTGGTTAAGCCTTCGTGGCTACTGTTCATGCGAGCCAGCGACTGTTCTGGCGTATGACGGGCCTCATTTTCGATCGGGAAACGGGTTTTGTGCTGCTTTTCGAGCTCAGCGCTGTGCAGCTTATTTTTGCGGTTTTCAATGTTGATGTCAGTCATAATAATATCCTCGCTCAGGACGTGACATACCCTGCATTAATTCATGCATAATATTTTTTATTATTTAATGGCGCTTATTACTTCAACCCTGAAATAAAGACAACGGGAGGCCGTAACCTGATTTATTCCGGTCTAAGAACCACAGGAATACACCAGATTTTTTTAAGCACGCCAGATTTTCTCGTCAGTGAAGACGATTAGCGTTTTTTCCGGGGTGGAGGGAATAATGTATTGGTAAACAGTAACATAACGACACCTCACGAAGTCAACTTCGCGTAACCTGTTTGTGGGGCAATCGTCAGTATGGAGAGATTGCTGCCCGCCGGATTTGGCAAGCAGCGGCAGGAATACGTCGCTTAGCTTGCCTTGTTAATAAATAAAGGGTGACTGTCCAACGTATGACTCCTGATATGAAAGTGAAAGTATTATAGCCAGGAAAATAAATAGATAAAGGAAAAAACACACTCTGGTGACAATTTGTTTAATATTGTTATGTCCTGTATTGCGGCATTCGTACGACAATAACGAGGTTAACCCATACTTTTGACGGACAAACTGCATCAATCTGCCGCGCCATCCTTGTGATCAATGTGTGGCAGATCATAAACAATTGATGATTTTCCACAAACCAGTCAACCCGTCTGTGTTCTTTCGCTATAGTATAAGCTCTTGAATGTATTGCGCGCGGTTACTGGATCGGTTCGCTAATGCTTGAAATAAAAAACATCGCCTGCCATCGGGATGAGAGAACTCTCTTCGAGCGCTTATCATTTTCTGTCCTGCCCGGGAACATGGTACAAATCGCCGGGGGTAATGGTGCCGGGAAAACATCGTTGCTGCATTTATTAACCGGGCTGTCGGCGCCGAACGAAGGGCAAATCTGCTGGCAGGGAAAATCGTTGCCCCGGATCCGCGAAGACTGGCAGCGTCAACTGTTGTGGATTGGCCATCAGCCAGGCATCAAAGGCGCGTTAACCGCGGACGAAAATTTACGTTTTTATCATCCTCAGGCCTCACTTGAAGCGCGCTGGCAGGCGCTGGAACAGGTGGGGCTGTTGGGATTCGAAGATCTCCCCACATCGCAACTTTCCGCCGGTCAGCAGCGGCGGGTTGCGCTGGCGCGTCTGTGGCTAAGCGAAGCCTGCTACTGGATCCTTGATGAGCCTTTCACCTCCCTGGATCCCGACGGTATCAGCACCCTGACTCTGCGCATGGAGCAGCACGTGGCGAAGGGGGGGGCGCTGATACTCACCACCCATCAGCCGCTGCGCCCGCTCTCGGTACCGCTTCGGACCGTGATGCTGCGTGAGTATGAGGCGGCGGAGGTATGATCGGGCAGATTTTCAGGCGCGACCTGCGCCTCGCGTTTCGCCATCTGGCGGAAGTGGTCAACCCGCTGTGGTTTTTTCTGATTATCGTCACTTTATTTCCCCTGGCTATTGGCCCGGAGCCGCAGCTCCTGCGGCAAATTGCGCCCGGTATCGTCTGGGTTGCGGCACTGCTGGCGTCGCTGCTGGCGATGGACAGGCTGTTTCGTGATGACTGGCAGGATGGCTCGCTCCAGCAAATGATGCTGATGCCGGTACCGTTATCAATGGTGGTGCTGGCGAAGGTGGCGGCGCACTGGATGGTCTCCGGGCTGCCGCTGCTGATTATCTCGCCGCTCATCGCCATGCTGTTTGGCCTTTCGGTTGATGAATGGCAGGTGCTGGCGCTGACCCTGCTGCTGGGAACGCCGACCCTGAGTTTTATCGGCGCTATTGGCGTGGGGCTAACCGTTGGCCTGCGGCGCGGTGGTGTCCTGCTGAGCCTGCTGGTGCTGCCGTTAACGATCCCGCTGCTTATCTTTGCTACCGGCGCGGTCAACGCGGCGCAGATGCAGCTGCCGATTGACGGTTATCTGGCGGTGCTCGGCGCGTTTCTGGCGGCAAGCGCCACTTTAAGCCCGTTCGCCACCGCGGCGGCATTACGTATCAGCGTGCAATAGAGGCGATAAACATGTGGAAAGCGTTACATCAACTGGCCATTCCTGAGCGCCTGTACGGTATCTGCGGCCGCTGCATAGCGCCTGCGGCATTGCTCAGCGCGCTGTTGCTGGTGGTGGGCTGTATATGGGGATTTGGCTATGCGCCCGCCGATTATCAGCAGGGCGAAAGCTATCGAATTATGTACCTGCACGTCCCGGCGGCTATCTGGTCGATGGGGATTTATGCCTCGATGGCGATAGCCGCGTTTATCGGCCTGGTCTGGCAGATGAAGATGGCGGAAAACGCGGTGATGGCGATGGCCTTACCCGGTGCGGTGTACACCTTTATCGCCCTGGTAACCGGCTCGGTGTGGGGAAAGCCGATGTGGGGGACCTGGTGGGTGTGGGATGCGCGCCTCACCTCGGAGCTGGTGCTGCTGTTTCTCTATGTCGGAGTGATTGCCCTGTATAACGCCTTCGATGACCGCCGCCTGGCCGGGCGCGCCGCCGGGCTGCTGGTGCTGGTGGGGGTGCTGAACCTGCCGATTATTCACTTCTCGGTGCAGTGGTGGAACACGCTGCATCAGGGTTCGACCAATATGCAGCAGACCATCGATCCCTCGATGCGTATGCCGCTGCGGCTGACGATTTTCGGCTTCCTGTTTCTGTTTATTACCCTGACCCTGATGCGGCTGCGCAACATTATTCTGCACCAGGAGCGCCGTCGCCCGTGGGTGGTGCTGCTGGCGAACGGAAAGAAAAAAGAGGTTAACTCATGACGAGTGCGTTTCACTCCTGGAGTGAATTCTGGCAAATGGGCGGTTATGCCTTTTATGTCTGGCTGGCGGTGGCGGTGACGGCGCTGTCGCTGGTGCTGCTGGTGTGGCATACCCGCTGGCAGCGGCGGACATTGCTGGCCGGGGTACGCCGCCAGCAGGCACGCGAACAGCGAGTTGCCGCCGCGCGGGTAAAAGGAGCATCACTGTGAATCCACGGCGTAAAACGCGTCTTTGGCTCGCCTGCGGCGTGCTGGCTGGACTGGGGTTGACCGTCGGGCTGGTGCTGTATGCGCTCAGTTCTAATATCGATCTGTTCTACACCCCCGGCGAGGTCATCTATGGTAAACGCGAGAACGGGCGTAAACCGGAGCCTGGTCAGCGGCTGCGGGTAGGGGGAATGGTCATGCCCGGCAGCGTGCAGCGTGACGCCAGAACGCTGGATGTGACCTTTAAACTGTACGATGCCCGTGGGGTGGTGGCGGTGAGCTACACCGGCATTCTGCCCGCGCTGTTCCGCGAAGGTCAGGGCGTTGTTGCCCAGGGGACGTTGCAGGACGGCACCCACATTCGCGCCAAAGAGGTGCTCGCCAAACACGATGAAAATTACACCCCGCCGGAGATAAAAGAGGCCATGCAGGATAATCACACCGAGGGCGCCCGCCAATGATCCCGGAGATCGGTCACTTTCTGTTATGCCTCGCGCTGGGCATCTCCTGCCTGCTGGGGCTGTACCCGGCATGGGGGGCCATGCGCGACGATCGGCGGATGATGGCGCTGGCAAAACCGCTGGCCTGCGCCATGTTTGCCGCCATCTTCGGTTCGTTTTTGATTCTGGTGTATGCCTTCGTGGTCAACGATTTCACCGTCCAGTACGTGGTCAGCAACTCGAACACGCTGCTGCCGGTCTGGTATCGGGTGGCGGCAACCTGGGGCGCGCATGAAGGTTCGTTGCTGCTGTGGGTGCTGCTGATGAGCGGCTGGACCTTCGCGGTGGCGGCGCTGAGCCGCAACATCCCGCTGGAAGCCTCCTCAAGGGTGCTGGCGGTGATGGGCATGATCTCCTTTTGCTTCCTGGCGTTTATCCTGCTCACCTCCAACCCGTTCGTACGCACGCTGCCGGATTTCCCGATTGAAGGTCGAGATCTCAACCCAATGCTGCAGGATATCGGGCTTATCTTCCATCCGCCGATGCTGTATATGGGCTACGTGGGCTTCTCTGTCGCCTTTGCGTTTGCGATCGCCTCGCTGATGACCGGGCGGCTGGACAGCGCCTGGGCGCGCTGGTCACGCCCGTGGACGCTGGCGGCGTGGAGTTTTCTCACCGTCGGCATCGTGCTCGGATCCGCGTGGGCTTACTACGAGCTGGGCTGGGGCGGCTGGTGGTTCTGGGATCCGGTGGAGAACGCCTCGCTGATGCCGTGGCTGGCGGGCACGGCGCTGATACACTCGCTGTCGGTGACTGAAAAGCGCGGCAGCTTCAAGTCGTGGACCGTACTGCTGGCGATCCTCGCGTTTTCGCTGTGCCTGCTCGGCACCTTCCTCGTGCGGTCCGGGGTGCTGATTTCGGTGCACTCCTTCGCTTCCGACCCGACGCGCGGCATGTTCATTCTCGCACTGCTGGTGATAACCATCGGCGGCTCGCTACTGCTGTTTGCCCTCAAGGGCGGTAAGGTGCGATCGCGGGTGCAGCACGAACTGTGGTCGCGGGAGTCGCTGCTGCTGGGTAACAACATTCTGCTGGTGGCGGCCATGCTGGTGGTGCTGCTCGGTACGCTGCTGCCGCTGGTGCATAAACTGCTCGGCCTGGGCAGCATCTCTATCGGCGAACCGTTCTTTAACTCCATGTTTATTGCGCTGATGATCCCGTTCGCGTTGCTGCTGGGTATCGGGCCGCTGGTGCGCTGGCGGCGCGATGAGTTCCATAAGCTGCGTAAACGGCTGCTGATTGCCGCCGGCGTATCGGTGGTGCTGGCGGTCGTCCTGCCATGGCTGCTCCAGGACAGTATTAAGGCGATGACCGTACTCGGGCTCCTGATGTCGTTATGGGCGCTGGTACTGACGGTGATGGAAGTGGTGGAGCGGGCGACCGATCGCCACACGTTCTGGCGCGGGCTCACGCGTCTTGGCCGCAGCCACTGGGGAATGGTGGCCGGGCACGTTGGGCTGGTGGTGACGGTCATTGGCATTGCCTTCAGCCAGAACTACAGCATCGAGCGCGATGTGCGCATGAAACCGGGTGATAGCGTCGATATTCACCAGTATCACTTCGTTTTCCGTGACGTTCATGACATTACCGGCCCCAACTATATGGGCGGGGCAGGGATTATTGAGGTGACGAAAGCAGGGAAGCACGTCAGCACCCTGCGTGCCGAGAAGCGTATTTACATGAGCAGCCGGATGGAGATGACCGAAGCGGCTATCGACGGCGGCCTGGCGCGGGATCTGTACGCGGCGCTGGGAGAAGAGCTGGATGACGGTAGCTGGGCGGTGCGTCTGTACTATAAACCTTTCGTCCGCTGGATCTGGTTTGGCGGGATGCTGATGGCGCTGGGGGGCGTGCTGTGCATCCTCGACCCACGCTACCGTTTACGTAAATCGCTGCCGGAGGGTGCTCAATGAACCGCAAAGTGTTATTCCTGCCGCTGGTGATTTTTCTGCTGCTGGCGGCGGCGCTGATGTGGCAGCTGCTGCGCAACAACGACGGCGATGATCCGAGCATGCTGGAGTCGGCCCTGATTGGCAAACCGCTGCCGCCGTTTCGCCTGGCATCGCTGGAGCAGCCCGACCAGATGCTTGATAACGCGACGCTTATCAATGGTAAACCGTTGCTGATTAACGTCTGGGCCACCTGGTGCCCAACCTGCCGCGCTGAACATCAGTATCTGCGAAGTCTTGCGGCTGACGGTATCCGCATCGTTGGTATCAATTACAAAGATGACCGCCAGAAGGCGGTGACCTGGCTAAAAACGCTTGGCAACCCTTACGTGCAGAACGTGTTTGATGGCGACGGGATGTTCGGGCTCGATCTCGGCGTCTATGGCGCGCCGGAAACCTTCCTCATCGACGGAAAAGGCATTATTCGCTACCGCCACGCGGGGGACGTCAACGCCCGGGTCTGGCAGCAGGAAATCCAGCCGCTATGGGATAAATACAGCAAGGAGGGCGGCGCATGAGGGTTGTGCTAATGATGCTGCTGGCGGGGATGCTGTCGTTTCAGGCGCTGGCGGCGATTGATACTTATGCGTTTAAAAATGAGGCGCAGGAGCAGCAGTTTCGCCAACTGACCGGACAGCTGCGCTGCCCGAAATGCCAGAACAACAGCATCGCCGATTCTAATTCGATGATTGCCGCCGACATGCGCAAAAAGGTGTGGCAGCTTATGCAGGAAGGCCAGAGTAATCAGCAGATTATCGATTACATGGTGGCGCGCTACGGGAACTTCGTCACCTACGAACCGCCGGTTACGCCGTCGACGATTATTCTCTGGCTGCTGCCGTCGTTATTCGTGCTGGGGGGCGTGGCGGTGGTGATACGCCTGAGCCGTCGTCCGCGCAAGACTGCGCTGACCCCGCAGGAGCAGGCGCGCCTGCAACGCCTGCTGGATGAAAATAAAAGGACGCCAAAATGATGGCCGCTTTCATCGTCATGTTCGTTCTGCTGCTGGCGACAGTAGGGCTGCTGTTCTATCCCTGGTCCGGCAGGCAGCGCGTCGACCGAAATACCATGAACCATATGATCTACCGTGTGCGGATGCAGGAGCTCGGCGAGGATCTGTCGGCAATTGATGAAACGCAGCAGCAGAAGCTGGTAGATGAACTACGTCTTAACCTGTTGGAAGATTTGCCCGAATCGGCAGAAACCGCTGGTAAACGCGGTGGGGTTTGGGTGTATATTCTCGGAGCGGCCACTCTTACCCTGCTAACGGTAGGGGTATTTGTGCGCACCGGGTCGGTAACCCGGGTGATGGAGTGGCAGCAGGTGGTTGAGCAGACCCCACAGCTGGTGCAGCGGGTGATGGACTCACAGGGCAAGCCGCTCTCACGTGAAGAGCTGTTCCGTCTGGCGCTGGGGCTGCGGACCCGCCTGCAGCAGTATCCGCAAAATACGGTGAGCTGGATAATGCTGGGGCGCCTGCAGATGGTGCTGAACAATCCTGGTGAGGCGCTGCAGGCGTTTGATAAAGCCAGGGGATTAGCGCCGCAAAACCCAGAAGCGCAGCTGGGATATGTGGAAGCGCTGCTTCATTCCAGCGATCCGAACGATAACCGTGAGGCGCAGCAGCTGCTCGATTCGCTGCTGAAAACCAATCACGACGATGTGCGGGTGCTGAGCCTGGTGGCGTTTAACGCCTTTGAGCATCAGCACTATGACAAAGCGATCGGCGCCTGGCAGTTAATGCTGCAATTGTTACCCGCAGACGACCCGCAGCGGATCATTCTGCTTCGTAGCATTGAGCAGGCGAAAAAAGAACAAGCCGCTACACTGAAATAAGTTCATTGGCCCTCAGGGCCAATGATTTCTTTTTGAGAATTTAACGTACCGTCATTATCGGCGGGTAACACCGTATTATCCGCCGATGACGCCGGGTATTCGCGAAATTTATTGATTCAGAAGGTGACTGTTATCGTTATAAATATATTTATATAGCGATGGCGGTCTGGCAGGGATTATTGCGTCTTATATACCGATAAGGGTTGAATAATAAAATGAGCAAGCTTTCACTGGAACGTTCTGGCAGGCGAAAAATTATATTCATTGCGCTGCTGGCGGGCATCATCCTTGGCGTGGTGCTACTGGCGGGGACTTTCACCATTATGCACAAAACCAGCGATACTGCATTTTGTGTTTCCTGCCACACCATGCAGCAACCGCTGGCGGAATATCAGGGCAGCGTCCACTTTCAGAATGATAAAGGTATTCGTGCCGAATGCGCGGACTGTCATGTTCCCCATCAGCCCGTCGATTATATGCTGACCAAAATCGGTGCACTAAAAGATGTGTGGGGGGAAATGACCGGCAAGATTAATACACCGGAAAAATATGAGGCGCATAAGCTGGCGATGGCCCAGAGCGTATGGGCAGATTTGAAAAAGAATGATTCGGCGACCTGCCGCTCCTGCCATAACTACAACGCGATGGATATTCTGGCGCAAACCCCGGAAGCCCGTAAGCAGCACCCGGTGGCTATCAAAGAGGGGCAAACCTGTATTGACTGCCACAAAGGCGTCGCCCACATCCTGCCAAACATGAGCGGCCTGGCGGCGGCCGGTGCCAGTGAACTGGCAAATGCTGCGGCGAAGACCCCGGCATCTGCCACCACTCTCTACACCATTCAGACCCAGCCGTTCTGGCTCTCCGACAAGGCCGGCGATCATAACGACGGCAACCTGATGGCCTCAACGGAAGTCAAAGTAGTTAAACGCGAAGGCGACATGGTGCAGGCCGACGTGCAGGGCTGGCAGCAGGATGGTGTGACCGAAGCCTTCTATGCCGCGCGCGGCAAACGCATTATGAGCGCCTTGCTTGGCGAAGAGGCACGTAAAAATCTGAAGGTTAACAGCACCGTCACCGACGACGAGACCAAACAGGTCTGGCACGAGGTGAGTCTCCAGGTCTGGCTACCGGCGAAAAACCTGATTGGCGATCAGCAAAAAATCTGGAGTTACGCTTCCGATCTGATGGCCAACAACTGTACCGGCTGCCACGGTCTGACCGAGCTCAACCGCTTTAACGCCAACCAGTGGATCGGGGTGGTGAAAGGGATGTCGGGCCGTACTTCACTGACCCAGGAACAGGTGCGCCTGCTGACGCAATACGTACAAAAACATGCCAGCGACATGCCTGCCGCTGCCGGACAGACCCAACAATAAGGAGAGCCATGATGAAGAAGAATAACGAAACCCGCATGGCTGCTGTCAATGAGCAATCCGCTCTGAATGTCACCCGCCGCCGTTTTCTGGCGGGGGCCGGGGCGTTACTGGCGGCACCTGTACTGGCTGGGCTGTGGCCGCGTTCGGCGCTGGCGGAAGCCATCAGTCAGGCATTGCCACAGTTTGTGGCTCTGCGCCAGGCGGAAAGCGGGATCCTCACCGGCGCCCACTGGGGGGCGTTCGAGGCCATCGTCCGCGAGGGCAAAATGGTGGATGTGCGGCCGATAAAAGACGATCCGTATCCGAACGAACTGATAACGATGGCGCCGCATCAGGTTCATGCGCCCAACCGTATCAAATACCCGATGGTGCGTAAAAGCTGGCTGGAGGGTGGGGCGAAGGACAGTAAACCGGAGCTACGCGGGCGCGATGAATGGGTGCGGGTGAGCTGGGACAAGGCCATGCACCTGGTGGCGGCGGAAATCAGCCGTCTGCAAAAAGAGCACGGCCCGTCGTCGATTTATGCCGGTTCTTACGGCTGGAAGAGCGTCGGGATGTTCCACAACCCGCGCACGTTGCTCCAGCGCATGATGAACCTTGCGGGCGGCTTTGTTGGCTACTCCGGCGACTACTCAACCGGGGCCGCGCAGGTGATTATGCCGCACGTGGTCGGTTCGGTTGAAGTGTATGAGCAGCAGACCGCGTGGCCGAACGTTATCGAAAACACCCAACTGGTGGTGATGATTGGCTGCAACCCGATGATCACGTTGAAAAACAGCTGGAACCTGCCCGATCACGTCAGCCAGACCGGCTTTGAGGCGCTGAAGAAAAAAGGCACGCGGATGGTCTGTATCGATCCTGTGCATAGCGACAGCGCCCGCGAGCTGGGCGCCGAGTGGATCAGTCCGCACAGCTATACCGACTGTGCGCTGATGGCGGGGATCGCCCATACGCTGTTGACCGAGAAGCTGCACAACACCGATTTCCTGAAAACCTACACCGTCGGCTTTGATAAGTTTGCGGAATATCTGACCGGCAAGGATGATGGCGTGGTGAAAGACGCGGCCTGGGCGGCGGATATCAGCGGCGTGGATGCAGCGGTTATCCAGCAGCTGGCGCGGGATATGGCGAAAAACCGCACCATGATCATGGGTGGCTGGGGTATTCAGCGCCAGCACCACGGCGAGCAGGCGCACTGGATGATGGTTACCCTGGCCTCGATGCTCGGGCAGATTGGTTTACCCGGTGGTGGCTTCGGCTTCAGCTATCACTACTCGTCCGGCGGCAGCCCAACGGCGCGCGGTGGTATCCTTGCCGGGATTTCGGCAGGCAGCCCGACGTCGCCCGCAGCCAAAACGATCGCTCCGTTCCCGGTGGCGCGTATCGCCGATGTGCTGGCAAATCCAGGAAAAACCATCGACTACAACGGTACTAAAGTCACCTACCCGGACATCAAAATGGTCTACGTGGCGGGGGGCAACACCTTCCACCAGCATCAGGACACCAACAACCTGGTGAAAGCCTGGCAAAGCCCGGAAACGGTGGTGGTCAACGAACCCTATTGGACGGCGACGGCGAAGCATGCCGATATTGTGCTGCCGGTGACCACCACCTATGAGCGCAACGACATGGACATGGGCGGCGACTATTCGCAGCTGTATGTTTTCCCGCTGCATCAGTGCGTGCCGCCGCAGCATGAAGCGAAAAACGACTTCGACGTTTTTGCCGGTATTTCGGAGATCCTCGGCGTTCACGATGCATTCACCGAGGGCAAGGATGAGATGCTGTGGCTGAAGGGCATGTACGACGAGATGAAAACTCAGGCGCGTAACGCCCGGGTGGCGCTGCCGCCGTTCGACATGTTCTGGGCATCGAATAACTATATTCGTTTCCCGATCCCGGAAGAGAATAAACAGTGGGTACGCTTCGCTGATTTTCGTGAAAACCCGCTGCTTAATCCGCTGGGGACGCCGTCGGGTAAAATAGAGATCTACTCGGACGCGATTGCCAAAATGCAATACGACGACTGTAAGGCGATCCCCACCTGGATGCCACCGCACGAGTGGTATCGCGGGCCGGAGGCGGAGAAGTATCCGCTGTCGCTCAACACCGGACACCCGATCAACCGTCTGCACTCGCAGCTTGATAACACGCCGCTGCGTAAGAAGTATGCCGTGGCGGACAGAGAGGCCATCTGGGTGCATCCGAAAGATGCCAGCGCGCGCGGTATTAATAACGGTGACCTGGTGCGGGCGTTTAACGAGCGCGGGCAGATCCTCGTGGGTGCGGTCGTCACCGACCACGTGCGTGAAGGGGTCGTGCGCATCAGCGAGGGGGCATGGTTCGACCCGGCCGAACCGTCACAGCCCGGCTCGCTGTGTAAGAACGGCAACGTTAACTGCCTGACCTTTGACGTTGGCTCCTCGAGCCTGGCGCAGGGAAACTGCGGGCAGATGAGCCAGCTGCAGATCGAAAAATACACCGGACCGGTGCTGCAAAATACCGCCCACGATGTGCCCGTCGGGGCATAATTCCGGGCGCTGAAAACGAAAAATCCACGCAACGGCGTGGATTTTTTATTGCCAGGCGCGGGAAAAGCGGGTGTTGATTTCTCGCCGTGGTTCCTTTAGGCTTACTCTACAAGGTGATGGTGTTCCACCTTTCCCAACCGCCGGCATTCAGCCGGATGATGACGCCTGATATACAACGTTTATTTTGCCTTCAGGGCATGTATGTCAGGTATCGTTATGAAAAATCAAACTACTTTTTCCGCTATTTCTTCAGCGCTTTCCGGTGAAAGCGACGACGTCATTCGTGTTTTTGGGCACCTCAACCCGGACAGCGACAGCATCTGTAGCGCCCTTGTGGTCGCAGACTGGCTTAATGCCACCGGAAGAGCGGCACGTCCTTATCGCCTGGGGGATTTAACGCCGGAAACCCGCTATATCCTCAACGCCGCAGGGGCGCCACAGCCCGCTCTGTTGACAGAACCGCTGACAGATAAAAAAGTCTGGCTGGTGGATTTCACCGACGTCGAGCAGGGGCCTTCCACGCTCGCCCAGAGCGACGTGGTGGGCATCATTGATCACCACCGTATCGGCACCTTAATCACCAAAAATCCACCAGACTGCTGGATCCGCGCGGTAGGATGCTGCGCCACGATTGTCCTGTCTCTGCTGATGGCAGACAGCCGGGTGGTGCTCAGCACCGCACAAGCCACGCTGCTGCTGGGGGCTATTCTTAGTGATACGGTAGTACTCACCAGCCCCACCACCACGCCTCAGGACAGACAGGCCGTTGCTACGCTGCGCGACAGTATTGGTCAGGATTACGACACTTTCGTCAGCGGCCTTCTGCGGGCGAAAACGTCGCTGCAGGGGCAATCAGCTGCGCAACTGCTACACCGCGATGCCAAGCAGTACCGGATCCACGGCGTCTCCCTCCTGTTGTCACAACTCGAACTGCGCGATATGGCTGATGTTGCCCCCTGTTTGCCAGCGTTGCTGCAGGAGGCCGAACAGACCCGGCAAGCCACTGGCCTTGATATGGTGGTGCTGATGTTGACTGATATTACCCACCGTAACTCCACGCTCTATTTCTCTGAAAACCATTTTATTGAAACCAGCAAGATCTCACTGCTGGGAATGACCAGTCGCAAGAAGGACATTCTGCCGTGGCTGACCGACTGCTTAGCCGTGCAACCGGGGTGAGGCAACACGCCGCATCTATTCCTGTCTCCACATTTTCCCGTTAACTAAAGAAGGGTACTTCCATGAGCTATGAAATTAACCGCGTATTCGCAAGAGAGATTCTCGATTCACGAGGAAACCCGACCGTTGAGGTGGAAGTCTCGGTTCAGGGGGGCATGACAGCCAGAGCATCGGTTCCTTCCGGGGCCAGCACCGGTTCGCGCGAGGCTGTTGAACTTCGCGATGGTGATACGCAGCGCTTCGGGGGCAAAGGCGTGCTGAAGGCGATTGAGAATATCAATACCGGGATCAACACGGCCCTGTGTGGTATCGATGTTCGCCAGCAGAAGGCTATCGATAATTGTCTGATTGCCCTTGATGGGACGGAAAACAAAGGGCGTCTTGGCGCTAATGCCATCCTTGGCGTCTCTCTTGCGGTGGCGCGGCTGGCGGCGCAGCTTTCTGACCTGCCGCTTTATCGTTACCTGGGCGGGGTGGGGGCAAATCTTCTGCCGGTGCCTTGCATGAATATTATCAACGGTGGCGTTCATGCCCGCTGGCAGGGTGCTGACTTCCAGGAGTATATGATTGCCCCGTGGGGAGCGTCCTCCGTTCGTGAGGCGATCCGCTGGGGAAGTGAGGTTTATCAGGCTTTACGTCAGGTGTTGCTGGCGAAAGACTTATCTACCGGCGTCGGTGATGAAGGTGGCTTTGCACCAAAGGTGAGCTCGAACCGTCAGCCACTGGAGCTGATTGTTGAGGCGATTCAACGTGCGGGATACACCCCGGGGGAGGATATTGTTATCTGCATTGATCCGGCCTCCAGTGAATTTTACTCCAACGGAAAATACCACCTGCACAGCGAAAGCGTTCAGCTTAGCGCCGAAGAGATGACCCGCTATTATGAGCAACTGGTTAATGAATTCCCGGTAGTGCTGATTGAAGACGGTCTCGCGGAGGATGACTGGGCGGGCTGGAAAATTCTCAGCGACGTTCTGGGCAAAAAGGTGGAGCTGGTTGGTGATGATCTGTTTGTGACCAACGTGAAGTACATTCAGCGAGGGATTGATGAGCATCTCGCCAACGCAGCGCTGATTAAACTTAACCAGATAGGGACGCTGAGCGAGACGATTGCAGCGGTACAGCTCTGCCACGACAATGGCTGGGGGGCGTTTATCTCGCATCGCAGCGGCGAAACGGTAGACAGCTTTATCGCTGATATGACGGTGGGTTTACGCGCCGGTCACCTCAAAACCGGAGCGCCGAGCCGGGGCGAGAGGATTGAAAAGTACAATCAGCTGATGCGTATCGAAGATGAACTTGGTGAAGCCGCCGTATTCGCGGGTAAATCAGCGTTTAACATGCGCTAGCCCCGGGAAGGCCTCCCCACAGCCGGTGGGGAGGTTTTGCCTACGACTTCCTGGCGCTCTGGCGTTCACGCCATTTGCCGGAGAGCCGCTGATACCAGGGTTCAGGTACCGGGTCAACAATGCTGCGCAGCGCCCGGGCGTAGTCCATCACCAGCCCTGGCGTCCAGGCCATAGACAGCGCCCGTTTACGCACCTGGGCGGCAATCCACAGTTCAGGCATGAACAGCGTTCGCAGGGTGGCACGCAGGTTCTTGCTCTGCTCCGAAAGCACACCATCCAGCGAGGCCTCTAACGCATACGCGACGCTGCTTGAGCAGTTGCGGTAGGTCAGATTGTAGGTGGTAGTCATCCGGTAGCCCTGCCAGTAACGCAGCAACGCCATCCCGTTGTACTGATGGAAGTGGATCTTGCGGTCAGACTCACACCAGTTTGCCGCTTCGGTGGCGTAGTCCGGCTGGAAAACCCCCGGCACGTTATTATCCTGGGTCGCTTTCAGGATATTGAGAAACTCGGAAGGCGAGCGGTCAATATCGGCTGCCGGATACAGACTGATGTAAACATCCGGAGGCAGCTCAAGCGCAGCATGTCCGGTAGAAATGACGCCATCGGTGTCGACCGCCGCGATGTAGCGGTTGATAACCGGGCGGGGGATCGGTGACGTATTGGCGGTGCCCTCCGGGGTCCAGATATGCACCGTCAATGGTCCACTGAAATCAGTACACCCTTCCTCAAACTGACTGTCGCGCGAAGCCGGGCGTTTTTTGAGATCAAACTGCAGATCGGAAGGGGCCAGCAGTTCGAATATCGACAATCCCTCCCTGACACGTCTCGCCCGGAGCGCCAGTCGCACCGTATTGATGCCGCTAATCAACATCAGCGTGCCCAGAAAAACCGGCACCGTGGCTTTGTAGTGCGTCGGGTACGGGCTGAACATAAAGAACGCAAACAGAATTTGCGCAATGCCGCTCAGGATCGCGTTTTTCCACAGCGGATACCTGACCACCCACGCGGAGGAGATCACGAACAGGCCGATAACGAAGAAGGCAAAACCAAACACAATGGCCAGCAGCAGGTTGCTGTAGGGCTTATCCGAGAGGATAAGGATCGCCACGAAGCAAAAGATCCCCCCCTTGAAGTAGAGTACGGCTTTTTGCGCACCGACGCCGCCGGAGGCGATGCTCAGCGTGACCAGACTTTCAAGCAGCAGCAGGGCACCGAAGGCACGCAAAGGGAACCAGGTCACGCCGTCTAATCCGTCGATAAAAATACTTACGCCGAGCACGCCCCACAACATCCCGATAACCATCAGGTATTTTGCTTTATCTCGTATAAATTCGACGCCGAATAACAAAAGAACAATCTGGATCACGGGCTTTCGCCTCCTGGAACGGGTAATCGAATTTCTACTTAGAGCGCAAGGTGGAACCGGCTGGCCTGCCAGTTACCAACAATAATATCTTCACCGTCGGCGACCATATGCATACTGCTCCGGTCGACCAGCGTCACCCATTGGCCATCGGACACCTGAATACGAAAAATCAATGCCGCGTGTTGGTCGTGCGAGGCAGAAAGCCAGTGTGTGCGCAGTTTATCGCGGTCGCGCGGGTGTACACGTTGCAGCACGTCATCAACGCGGTGTAATTCGCCTGGCTGCATATTGCCCGGCAGCGCCGACAGCGTGTTTTCCCACAGAATTTCGCCTGAGGCAGGAGCCAGACGATAGAACACGCCATTCCCGCTCGCGTCACGGTTGCGGGTTAAACGTCGCACCACGCGGATGAAGACGACCAGCAGCGCGGCGGCGGAAAGGTAGCTTAATGCCAGCAGTAAGGATTCGGTGTAGGCGAGGCTTTTCAGGAAGAACGGCCCTTTATGCTGATCGGTATAGTAAATCACGATAGCGCCAAGGGTCAGCAGCGCGGCGGAACCGCCGAGGCTGCCCCAGAAGAGAGAAAGCAACATCACCGCAGCAATAGGCAAACAGGCTAAGCCAAAATAGAGCGCGGTAGCGTGTTTTGCCACCCAGGGGAGCTCATGGCCAAAAATAATCCCTGCAATTGCACACAGCGCCAGCCAGAGGACAAAGCCAATGCATTTTGACATAACGCTGTTCGCGGCAAATCGTTCCTGCTGGTTGAGAAAGCCCATCACAATGGGGGCTGCAAAGAAAATACCCGTGACATCGGCAATAAAGCCGTGCCAGAAGAGGCCGAGCGGTGTCAGACCCTGCGCCACCGCGTAGCCGCTGCCCACAATCAGAGAATCAAGCGCGCTGATGGCAAGCGTGGCGACTATCCACACCAGGATGATATGCAGATCGTCGTGCATACGTGCAAAACGGCGTACCGTCCAGGCGATAGCCACCGTCGAAGGGATCGACAGAAACGCATATAACAAGGAGAGTGCAAAGGTGAGCGGCGTATCCCACTGCTCATCCAGCAGCGCGGTTGCCAGCGTGAAGATAATGATAAGCGCCGGGTAATCACGCCACCGTGCGCTCATAAAAGCGGCAACCGCTACGCCTGCCGGAAACCAGATAATCGCAATCGAAGACGTCGGATCATCAAACTTGAGCGAGGGTAATCCGGCTAAATAAAAAACCAGCCCCCAAAGCAGGAGGATGAATGACTGCTGAAGCCACGTGGGAAATAGCGCTTTCATTGCCGTGTCATAACTCCTGATTGGCACACGCGCGGCGCTGGCGCCGCATCTGAATTGAGTATGGGAATAGTATTAATGCTAACAATCATTGGCTGAAAAACAAAGCGGCGAGGGAAATGCGGGCATCTCCGGGCCGTTGTATTTAGGTTGAGACTCTGAAACTTGCGACTTGTATAATACCCGGCACCTGCCAGCTCAAAGAGACATTATTTTGAATACATACGTTATCCTGGCCATCTCCATTTGCGCCGAAACCCTCGCCACCACGATGATGAAAGCTTCCGAAGGCTTCAGCCGACTGCTGCCCAGTATTGTTGTGGTCGTCGGCTATGCCATTTCATTTTACGGCCTGTCACAGGTGGTGAAGACGATGAATATCGGTATCGCCTACGCCATCTGGGCGGGGATGGGGATATTCCTGGTCTCCATCATGTCGTTCCTGATTTATAAGCAGCGACTCGACTTCCCGGCGATTGCCGGCATGGTGTGTATTGCTATCGGGATTATGGTCATCCAGCTTTTCTCCAAATCGGTGACCCACTAGCTAATTGGGAATGACGCATATTGAAAGAAAATCCACGCTATGGCGTGGTTTTTTTTGCTTCAATTTCCGCAGAATTTACGTGGGATAGGGAAAGTTCTTTATGGTAATAAAAATCATTCTCATTTGATGTTGCGCCATGATATGTTGTCTTCGTGATGCTTGTTTAATGAGGTGAAAATGATGGACGCGACGCAGAAAGCAGGACACACATTTCTGGCAAGTCTTGGCAAAACCCGCCTGCGCCCGGGCGGCGTTGAAGCCACGGAGTGGTTGCTGCAGCAGCCTCCGCTCGATGAGACAACGCTGGTTCTTGAAGTTGCCTGCAACATGGCGACCACCGCGGTTGAACTGGCCAGCCGCTTTGGTTGTCGGGTCACGGCAATTGATATGGATAAAGTCGCCCTGGAGAAAGCGCGTCGCAACGTGGCGGCCGCAGGGCTGGACAAAAGAATAACCTTACTGGAGGCAAGCGCCACACGGTTGCCGTTTGCTGATGATACGTTTGATGTCGTCATCAACGAAGCGATGCTGACGATGTACGCCGATAAAGCCAAGGCAAAGCTCGTGAGTGAATACTTTCGCGTGCTGAAACCTGGCGGGTATCTGCTGACCCACGACATCATGTTTACCGCTGATGCGCTCGGTGAGGGGGATAAAAACCAACTGGAACAGGTCGTGAAATCGAACGTCAGTCCGATGAGCCAGACGGCATGGCAGCAGCTATTCCAACAGGCAGGGTTTCGTCAGGTCGACTGGCGACACGGCGGTATGTCTCTGATGTCTCCTCGTGGATTGATAAGAGATGAGGGGCCAGGGCGGGCGCTGCAGATCGTGTTCAATGGTCTACGTACGCGTGAAAATCGGGCGCGTTTTCTCGGTATGTTCCGTTTCTTCAGGGAGCACCGAAAGCAGCTTAACTATATCGCCTGCTGCTCACGTAAGTAGCCTGGCGTTGCGATAAAGGGGCAATCATGATAAAAGAATTGTTATGTTATAACATATTGATTCAGGGTGAATGCATTGCACGATATCCTCCGCGTTGACGGTGCGAGCCTCAGAGCCCGCACCGGGGAATTGATACTCGACGACATTCATTTCACGCTTTGCGCCGGCGAGAAGCTGGCGGTGATTGGCCCCAACGGGAGCGGCAAATCAAGCCTGCTGCGGACGATTATTGGTGAAACGCGCTTAAACGAAGGGACCATTTTCTGGAAAGGAAAGCCACTGCGGGGCGTTCCGGTTAGCGAACGCGCCAGAAGCATCGCCTTTCTTTCTCAAAACGACGTCCCTGACTTACGCCTGACGCTTGAGGATTATGTCGCGCTTGGACGGCTGCCGTATGTTGAAAACGGCGGTGCCGCTCAAGATCAACGAATCGTGGATGACGCTATCCGGGAGACGGGGATTGCCCCGTTGAGGCATTGTCCGTTGGGCAGGCTCTCCGGCGGCCAGCGCCAGCGCGCGGCGCTGGCTCGTGCGCTGGCGCAGTCACCAGAACTGCTGCTGCTTGATGAGCCAACCAACCATCTGGATCCCCCCGCGCGCAGCGCCTTGCTATCGCTGGTGAAAAGTAAGGGCATCGCGGTGATCGCCGTGCTGCATGACCTGACCGTTGCAGAAGCGTTTGCCGACCGGATTCTGGTGATTAACGAAAGCCATCAGGTGATTTGCGATGTTCCGGACGCCGCGCTGCAGACCCGGGTGATTTTCCCGGTGTTTGGCATGACCTGCCTGCACACCGTGCATCCCGTTAGCGGCAAAAAGCTGCGTATTTTTGAAGTTCCCCAATTTGCCTGACAATTAAGAGAAAAGATGAATAAACACCTGCTTACTTTGCTGCTGATTTCCATTAGCCTGCCGGTCATCGCCAACGATTTTCCGGTTACCGTCGATAGCTGCGGCCAACCGCTCACCTTCAATCATGCACCGCAGCGCGCGGTAATCAACGATCTCAATATGGCCGAAATGGCCTTCGCACTCGGCCTGCAGGACAAGATCGTCGGGCTGACGGGAGTCACCGGCTGGTACAAACTGACGCCGGCGTTTAAAGCCGCGATGGGATCTATCCCCGAACTGGCCCCTAAATATCCTTCTCTCGAAACGCTGCTGGCAGCCCAGCCGGACTTTTTCTTTGCGGGCTGGAACTATGGGATGAAAGTCGGAGGGGAGGTCACGCCGCAGACGCTGGCGCCATACGGCATCAAAACCCTGGTGCTGAGCGAGAGCTGTGTGCAGGCCGGTGGGCATCCGCAGAAAGCCAGTATGAATCTGCTTTACGACGATGAGCTAAAGCTTGGCAAAATTTTTGGCAAGCAAAAAGAGGCACAGGCGCTGGTGGAAGGCTGGAAGCATCGGCTGGCGGCGCTTCCTTCGCGTCCTGCAAATCAGGCTCCGCTGAAGGTATTTGTCTATGATTCCGGGGAAGATAAGCCCTTCACCAGCGGTAGATACGGCATGCCGACGGCGATCATTGAGGCTGCGGGCGGCCGTAACGTGATGGCGTCTTTGCCGGCGAACTGGACGACGACCTCCTGGGAGTCGGTGGCGGCGGCGGAACCCGATGTGATTATCCTGCTGGATTACCAGACCGGGGCTGGGGCTGATTCCCTGCGACGTTTCCTTGAATCTCATCCATTGATGAAGTTAACCCCCGCCGTTTCACAGCACCGCTATCTGAAGCTGCAGTACAGCGAGCTGACGCCAGGCCCGGCAAATATCGGAGCGATTGAGAAACTGGCTCGGGTGCTGTACATGGCCGAAGCCAAATGATGCGACCGGCCGCAAGATTTATGTGGTTCGCGCCGCTGTTTATGCTCGCGTTGGGAGTGTTGATGCTGTGGAGTCTGCAGTTGGGCAGCGTCGCGCTATCATGGCAGCAGGTGATGTCGGCGGTAGGATTATTTTCAGCCCCGCTTCCCGACATGTTGAAAACTATCGTGCTGGAGATTCGTTTGCCCCGTGTACTTCTCGGCGCGCTATGCGGTGCGGGGCTTGCGATGACGGGGGCGCTGTTACAAACCACCACGCGTAATGAGCTGGCCGATCCGTTTCTGTTCGGGCTTTCCTCCGGCGCGTCCGCAGGGGCGGTGCTGGTCATAACTCGCTTTGGTGACGCGCTGGGTATCCTGACGTTACCGTTCGCGGCGTTTGCCGGAGGGATCCTCTCCGCGCTGTCGGTGATGATTTTGTTTCGCGTCAGCCGGGTGCGTCGCGCCGAGCAGCTGATCGTCTGTGGCCTTGCGGTGTCGTTTTTATTCAGCGCGTTTACCAGTTATCTGGTATTTTCCGGCGACCAGCGCGCGGCGGGTTCGGTACTGTTCTGGTCGCTTGGCGGCCTGGGGCTCGCACGCTGGGATAACCTCTTCATTCCGCTGGCGAGCTTCGCAATGCTGGTGGGGTTTACCGCGCTGCGCTGGCGGGCGCTGGACGCGCTGTTGGCGGGTGAACAGACCGCCTGGTCGATGGGCGTCAACGTAGGGCGCCTTCGGTCCGAAACCTTTTTTTGCTGCGCACTGGCAACGGCATTTCTGGTTTCGCTGACCGGGGTGATTGGCTTTGTCGGGCTCATGATCCCTTATCTTTCCCGCCGCCTGGTGGGGGTGAGACATCGTCTGGCGGTACCGATGTGCGGATTGCTCGGTGCGTTGCTGTTGACCGGTGGCGATATGCTGAGCCGTAGCCTGATCCCTAATCAGGAGCTGCCTATCGGTATTATCACCGCAGGCCTTGGGGGGGCGTTTATTATTTCATTGCTGCTGCGGGCGGAAAGTTAAGCGGGAGAACCGTCAGACAAATTCTCTGGTAAAATACAAAATCATTACCGACAGATAAAAGGACGTAGCTCTGGCATGTTGAAGAGGAGGATGAGTCACGTTCTTCGTGCAGGAATATTGCTATCAGCTGCGATTCTGTTGACGGGATGCGCCAGGTCAGATGCGCTTTGGGGGGTTGTCGACAAACTTTGTCTGAACAATCACGCGCTTACCAAAAACACCGCGCCTTGCCACAGCATTTATGTGCCGGAAGGCAACGCCCGGGGATTTAGCGTCATTCAGAACCCTCGTTATCCTTACCATTTTATCCTGGTCCCTACCATCAAAGTCTCGGGCATCGAAGATCCTCAGCTGTTTGCGGAAAGTAGCGTTGATTATTTTGGCTACGCCTGGTTGATGCGCTACCTGGTGTCCTGGCAATATGGTGCTCAGGTCCCGGACGATATGCTGGGTATGGCTGTCAATTCTGCGAGTGGTCGTAGCCAGGATCAGCTGCATATTCATCTGACCTGTCTTCGTGAAGATGTGCGCCGCCAAATGCTGGCCGAGCGGCCCTATATTCAGGAACGCTGGACGCCAATGCAGGATAAGCTTCTGAATAACACCTATTATGCGCGCAAAGTTGTGCAACCTACCGCGATGGGTATTTATCCGGTCAAATCCGTTAGCGACTATTTTCATTTATCGCCGGAACAAATGGCAGAGTGGGGCGTTGCGCTGATCCCAACCCATTGGTCAGGGCAGAAAGGGTTCATCCTTTTAACCACCCGGCGAGGATGGGATAAAGGTAACCGCGCGTCAGTGGAGTCGTTGCTGGATAAAGAATGCAGTATTCTGCCCGCTAAATAATGTGCGTATATAAAAAAGAGGGTGATGCATCGTCACCCTCTTTTAGCTCCAGGCTGTAGTGTCTGCCTGTGATTATGCGTTCAGGCTACGTGAGCGGTTAGGCGAGCCTTTCACGGAGCGTTCTGCTGCTAAAGTTATTTTCGTGTTTGATTTCTTTGACTGCGTTGGTGAGTACGTCGCCGTTAGGCAGATAACCTGCCATGGAATTGATAAAGTCTCGCAGATGCTTATATTCCTTTTCTCTTGCAGCCATATATTTTTTATCCCCGTCGGGACCTGCAGCAATCATCCCTTTAAGCAGATTAAGCGCATTATTTGTATCGCTACCTAAACGCGTTGCCAGGCCACTTGTTCTGGTACTCTCTGGGAGTTGTTTAAGCGTTGTCGCGGCCAGTTCCAGTAGAGGGAAGGCTTGCGCCCAGTGCGGTGAGGGGGTGCCATTTGCCTCCGTTGCCTTTGCTAACAGCGGTCCCGGCTCTGAAAATGTTCTCTCCAGATGTTGAACGTCAAGGAGTTTAATTTCAGTGGCGGCCATATTACGTAGCAGGGTTTTTTTCGGTTCTCCGCCGGGTAAGTCCTGCGCCTGAGTTTTCAGGTTGCTGAAGGTTTTCGCCAGGTCTTCTGACCAGGTGTCGTGAAATCTGGCAACTGCGATAATCTTCTCCTGCACATCAGCAAATTCCTTATAAATGGTATCCAGCTCATTGTTCTTTGTCTGCAACGCATTGATATGCGCCATCAGTGCCTGTTTGCGCGGACAATCGCCGATCGCACTCATTTTCCCGGCAAGGTCGTTGACAACATCCTTAATGGCGTACTTATTACCCTCTATATAATGGCCTAATGTGGCTTCTACGGACTCCATGACCTGGTGCTGGGTAATCAGGCCAGCAATGAATCCTTTGAATTCACTCTTGCCCTGTCCAGAAATAGTGAGTTGTTGTACTTCGTCTTTTAATGCCGTTAGTGCCTGAACGGCATTCCCCGACGCCGGGCTTCTTCCTGCCTCCGGCATACTTCCAACGCGTTCTTGCCAGATATCGACCTTACGGCGTAAAAGTCCCTCATTAAGTGCATCAATTTGCAGTTGATAACTCGACTTTCTTTGACTTTCTGGCAACTGAGTGTTCAGGTTTTGTAATTCAGAAATGACCCTTTCCCGCGGAAAATCTAAAACATTGTGATCGGCAAGCGTCAGTCCTTCACTCAGGAGCCTGTCAATTCTGCTGATGGCGATATTTTGCTGATGGACGGTTTCAGCGCGACTGGTCAGTGTCATTTTGTCGGGCGTAAACGGGGGCAGACGGGTGGCCTGTGTCACTATTTTCTCGGTCGTTTTGCTATCCATATCTGACCGGATACCTGGATCACTCAGGAGTTTTGCCATAGCAGTCTCTGCCGCTCCCAGAGGCTGAAGCAACTTCCCGGAGGCTTGCTGTGCCTGAGCCTCGATCTCTTCTCTGGCAATGTTGTTTGGGGAGATTTGCCGAATGGCATTGAAAGCGGTATTCAATAGCGTTGTCAGTGGCCCCGTCTCAGCCTGCCTCATGGCGACCTGCAGATTCGAAAACGGCTCCTGGGGGAAGGGTTCGGAGGGCTGGATTTGTGCTTGCAAATCGGCAACCTGGTAGGCCAACCTCAGCTGGGACTGGATTTGTTGCAGACGATGGTCATCTGCCTCGTGGAACAGTGTATCCATGTGTGGTGTGAGCGTGGAAAGAAGGGACAGTTTTGTATTGATGGCGTCCTTGCAGAGAAGACCTCCCTGCAGCAGGTCATCGGCGCATTCCTCAACGAGAGTGTCAACAAACTCATGGTTGAGCCGTTGATGACTTTCCAGCTGCTGCTGCCTGTGGGTATTCAGCGCTGCCAGCTCATTGTCGATAAACTCGCTGTGTAACTCGGCGCGTACGTCCGGATCCTGAACGGATCTTAACTGCGTCAGATCCGCTATCAGTTTTTGATAGTGGTCTAACTGCGCTATCTGCTGGTCCAGGTTGCTGATTTCCTTGACGGGCGTTTGCACCAGTACGCGCGATGCTTCCAGTGCTCTGGCCACCTCGAAGCCATGGCTGGTGGCCATCACGGCAGAGGAGGATAACTCAACGCTGCTGCCCCGGGAAATCAACTTTTCCTGATCCAACTGGTACACCCCAGGTGCACCATCCTTACTGGTCATGTTGTGGGTGAGTACGCTTGAAAGCATCTCGTGATGCATATCAGAATTCGATAATGCTATCTCGGGTAGCGTATGGCCATCTACGCGAATGACCAGATTCAGGTGGCCAGGCGTATGAAGTTGACCCGTCATACCGGAAACGTTATGGCTTATCAGTTCAAATTCCATTGTGCGAACGTGGTCACCTTCCATCAGGTGAATAAGCCTTTCAACCGCCGGCCAGAGCGTTTCTATTGAATGGGTCTTATCGCTCGCGGCCGCCGTTTTTTCGCCGTAAATCATGTTGTAAATATCGCGCAGGTTCTTTTCTTTATCCTCTAAGTTCATCCCTGGCAGGTGATTGAGTAATTTTATAAAGAAATTTTTGAATGCCTCCCAGCCCTCAAGACGAGTAGCTTCTTTCAACTGTCCGGTCAGCATGGCCTGTAATTGTAATTCGTTAACACCAGGGGTGGTTCCGATAGTCATACTCATGAGCGTTTCCTTCTCTTTGTTGGTGAGAAGTTCATCGTATGAGCCCTCCCTGTTAATCACTATCGGGTGAAAGTGGGATACATCCTGTTACATGCACGACGGGGAATGGCGTTATTCTGTTAAACCTAGTCGCCGTGCGCAGATAAGTAATTCGGTGACTTTATGGACGTTGAGTTTTCGCATGACATTTAATCGATGCGTTTCTACGGTTTTAACGCTAATACACAGTCGCTCGCCGATAAGCCGATTGGTAAAACCATCGGCAATCAGTTTGAGAATTTGCCGTTCGCGCGGCGTGAGTATTTCCGTGCTGTCATTTTTGACGCGAAGCGCGGCGTTAATCGCTTCCCGATTTAGCGCCGGATCGATATAACATTTTTTCACCGCGACGCTTTGTAATGCTGCCAGCAGCACCTGGCGACTACTATTTTTCAATACATAACCCAGCGCACCCGCGCTTAGCGTGCGTATTGCCATCGTCTCTTCCATATGGGCGGTATAGGCCAGAATCGCCGTTTGCGGCAGCCGACGACGTAGCTGCGGGATAAGATCCAGCCCGTTAATGCCGGGTAAACCCAGATCGAGCACCACGATATCCGGCTCATGGATGCGGCAGGCGTTGTAAACCTCCAGCCCATCATCAATGTGTGCGACCACGTGAAAGCGTGGGTAGGGGGAGAGCAGGTTAATGATTCCATTAACAATCAGTTCGTGGTCGTCGACCAGCAGGATTCTATGATCGTGCATTGTATTACCTCTTGATAGACGGCCTTGTTGGCCGGCGCTGATTTAAGCGTCCAGTGCTACGTTCAGGGTGTGGCGAAGTTCGGTAATTTCTTCTGCAGCCAGCGCCAGGCCATGCTGCACGCGATTCTCCATATCGATGACGCTGCAAACCAGAGGGCTCAACCCCGCCTGGCCGAGGCACCCTTTTAGGGTATGCAGCAGGGTGCTGGTTTTTGGCAGGGAGCCAAGGTTATGTTCGAGTTCACAAAGCAACAAATGCAGCGAGTGGTGTATTTTGCGGCGCATGGCCGCATCGTCCAGGGGAAGCAGTGCGTGCTCGACGCTGTGATCCTGCTCCTGGAGAGCGATATCGCGTTCCAGCTGGTACTCCGCGGCAATGGAGATCCCATTGGCCAACTGATTGAGAGAGACGGGTTTAGTCAGATAATGCTGCATACCAGCCTCTTTGCAGCGGCTTATCTCCTCTGGCGCCGTATTCGCCGAGAGCGCCATAATCATGCACTGGGCGTCGTGATTTAGTGCGTCACGTCGCCAGAGCCGGGCGCACGTCATGCCGTCCATTTCCGGCATACGAATATCCATTAACACCAGATCAAACCGCTGCTGCCGACCCAGCGCCAGCGCTTCTTCACCGCTCGCCGCGAGGGTAAACTCCTGGCCAAGAGAAGCCAGCATCATGCCAAAAATATCCCGATTGATAGCCGCGTCATCAACCAGCAAAATATGTAGCCTCCAGGGTTGTACCGGAAGCTGGTCGGCGCACTCACTCGCCACGCCAGAAAGCGCGTGGAGTACGGTTTCACGCAGCTTTCCGGGCAGAAAGCACAGATCATCGGCGCTAAATACGCTCTCTTGTCTGGCGATTTCGCACGTTAGCCCCCAGGCGCAGAGCTGGCGATGCAGAACCAGCGGTGCGGCAATCTCGCCCGAGAGCGGTTCGGGAGGCTGATATTTGCCAAGCGGCAGCAACAGCGAGAGGCAAGTGCCAAATCCCGGCGTACTGCGTAACTCAAGCCATCCTCCCATCATTCTTGCGAGGGTCGAGGCAATCGTCAGGCCGAGACCCGTTCCCTGACTGTGCCCCTGGCTCTGAAAAAAAGGTTCGAATACGGCTTTTTGATCGGCAAGGGTAATGCCTCGCCCGCTGTCGCTCACGGCGAAAATAAGAAAATCATCGCTACGTTTAACGCTAAGGCAAATCGCGCCCTTATCGGTAAATTTGAGGGCGTTGCCCAGCAGGTTAACCAGGATCTGCCGCAGGCGAGTCCCATCCACCTCGAACATCAACGGTACCCGGTGACCAACAAAGGTTTTCAGTGTTAACCCTTTGCTTTGCCCGGGGCCCTGGATGGTATGCATCGCCTGATCCAGCAGCGGGAGTATTGCGGTGTCCTCGACGTGGAGCGAGAGCTGTCCGGATTCAATGCGTGAGAAGTCGAGCAAATTATTGATGATGCTGAGTAACGAAAGGGTGCACTGACTGGCCGTATTGGACAACTGCGATTGTTTTTCACTCATGGGCGTTAATTGCAGAAGTTCGAGAGCCCCCAGCACCCCGCTTAAAGGCGTTCGCAGTTCGTGGCTTATCGTCGTCAGATGGCTACTTTTACGCTTGTTGGCCTGCTCGGCCTGCTGCTTGGCGATCGTCAGTTCGCGGGTGCGTTCGGCGACGGTATTTTCGAGGTTGTCATACTGCTCGTGTAGGGTATCAAGCAGCAAATTATAGGCGCGGGCAATGCTTCCCAGCTCGTCGTGGCGGTTTTCCGGTAACCGGGCGGAGAGGGTGTCTGGCCCGGTTTTCTCAATGATGTTGACGAAGTCCCACAGCGGGCGAGCCAGATGGCGGTGAAGCAGCCAGAACAGCATCATCGCCAGCAGTAGCAGGGTAGTCAGAGCAAAAGGCAGCTGCTCCGCTACGATGTTAAGCGCACGTTTTAGCACCCCGCTGGTCGGGTACAGGATAACCTGCTGCCAGCCGGGGCCTTTAAGTTCGCTGCGAAGCACCAGATAGCCCGGGATCTGCTGCCATCCGTCGTGGAGAGGCAGGTTCTGCAACAATTTTTGTAGCGTGTCGCTGTTACTTTCCGCAAGGTCCGAGAAGGGCAGGATCTGATTGTGTTTATCAAGCCAGAGATTGATATCGCTGTCCGAGACGTTGTGGCCATAGGAAAGCAGGTCGTTAAGCTTAACCGCTAAGCCAATCAGGATGTCATGAGAGCCTGCTGCCGCGATAGAGACGCTCCAGCCGGTGCCGGGGATGTATTCTGGTTTACCCCAGAACAGGTTGTCGTGCGTCGCGCGGCGTGGAAATTGCCAAAGCTCGTTTTGCCGGCGAATAAAATAGTCGGGCGAATGATCGAGCGGGGGCAAAAGAGAAATACCATAGCGTCGGTCAAGGATAAAACTATCAAGATAGTATGTCTGACCTGCGGTGCCATAAACCTGAATGAAATTCAGATCCTGGGCCTGTTTGTCCTGCGGCGTACAGATGCTGGCATCGACGGGGAAATAGCGACTCTCGCTTTTTGCCACTGGATGCGTGCTCGTAGGCACATAGTGGTAGAGGCCATAGCTCTGGGCGAGCGCGAGCGCATCTCGCTCAGCACCTTCAAATCGATGGTTGCTTAGCCCCACCCGCAGGCGTGACATATGGGATAAATTTTCAATAATCCGTCGCCGATTTTGATTTAGTGAAATATAGGTTGTGGTGAATATAGTAATCAACCAAATGATTAGCAGGCCAACAGATATCAGTAATGTTAATTTCCCCACCAGGGAGTGCTGATTTTTCATTATTGTTGTCCTTAGGTGGTTTTACAACGCGGAACGTCATCAGGCTTAGTGATGTCAGAATACGAAATTATCGGCCTTATTCTCGATTCAGATAAAAAGTCTAATTAATATAAAGCGTAATAAATGCCGCGAAAAACCATTGTGTGAATTTGTAAGTGAATATGATGGCAAGATGCTGAGGAAAAGGTATCAGGTCTTTTACTGATGTACACCCAGGGGATCCTGAACGAATATGAAAGCTATTCAGGAGGCCCTGCCTATGTTCGATAAATTAAAAAAAATCCCTGCGGTCGAGCACTTACGTATTTCATCTGATAGTGCAATCATGCTGATGAAATTAGATGGCAGAATGGCGCGTGGATATTTGTGTACGCTGTCTTTAGTTTTGGCTATTTTTATTGACAGTATCGATCACTTTCCGCTTGAAACCGTGAGGCATATCACTCTGTTACTTGCTGCCTGCCCGGAAATTCACGATCACGCCTTGCAGTTAATACCTGATGGAGGATGGTTGTGTTGTTATTATGACAAAAATATGTCAGCTGAAAAAATGGCCGTTGAAATTGAAAAACATCTGGCGCTGACACGATATTTGGCAAACATCATTGTTAGTCAAAAAAACAGCAAGATGTGAGGCCAATATGAGAATAAAAAGAATGGTGGTATTTCCTGCGCTGTTTTTTTGTCTGTGTGCTCAGGCGCAAACGCTCGCCTGGAAGGGGGCAGATTTTTCGCTGCGTGCCCGGAAAATCTCGCTGGCAGCGGTCTTGCAAAATTTAGCAGAGAACTATGACACGCCGGTGGTCATCGACCCGGCCATTGTGGAAACATTCAGTGGTGCAATCCCGCCAGCTTCTCCTGTTGCAATTCTGAATAGATTAACCACGCAATATAACCTGGTGACCTGGCTTGATGGCAATACGCTGTTTGTCTACCCCGCATCACGCGTGGCGCATCGCGTTATTACCCTAAACACGCTGCCTGCCAGCACCTTTATTCGCTATCTGCGTAAACGAGACGTGCCAGAAAAAAGTAGCTGCGAAGCGCGCACCATCCCGGGTGTTAATGCCATCGATATTAGCGGCGTTCCCGCTTGCACCGCGCGCATTACCCAGCTGGCGTCCATGCTCGATGGAGAGATGACCCGCCGCCGGGATGATGCGGTCAGCCTTGTGGTGTACCCGCTCAAATATGCCACCGCGGTGGACGACCATTATCAGTACCGCGATCAAAATGTCGTTGTCCCGGGGATTGTCAGCGTATTGCGCGATATGAGCCGAGGTAGTGCGCCGACCACGAGCAGCAGTTCTGCTGCGACGCAGGGATTACCGATGTTTTCTGCCGATCCGCGACAAAATGCCGTCATTGTGCGGGATCGCTCGGTCAATATGGCGGGTTACCGCAAACTCATCGGTGAGCTGGATAGAAGGCCTCAGATGATAGAAATCTCGGTCACGATTATTGATGTTGATGCCGGGGACGTCAGCCAGCTCGGTATTGACTGGAGCGCCGCGCTTTCTCTGGGCGGCGGTTCTATTTCCTTTAACGGCCCGGACAGTAGCGCCGGAGGGGGATTCTCCACCGTCATTAGCAACACGCCCAGCTTTATGGCGCGGCTGGTGGCGCTCGAGAAAAATTCCCACGCCTATATTTTGTCGCAACCGTCGGTGGTGACGCTCAATAACATTCAGGCGGTGCTGGATAAAAACATCACGTTTTACACCAAACTGCAGGGCGATAAAGTCGCAAAACTTGAATCCATCACCACGGGGTCGCTCCTCAGGGTCACCCCACGGCTGCTGGAAGAGCAGGGCAAGCAGAATATCATGCTGAGTCTCAATATCCAGGACGGGCAGCAAAACCCGCCGTTGAGTCAGGATGAACCTTTACCGGAAGTACAAAACTCAGAGATAGCCTCTCAGGCCACCCTCCATCCCGGGCAGAGTCTGCTGCTGGGGGGCTTTAAGCAGGATAAACAGATGCAGGCGCAGAACAAGATCCCGCTGCTTGGCGATATTCCGATTATTGGGCATTTGTTCCGCAACGATCTTAACCAGACCCATAGCGTTATCCGTCTGTTTCTCATCAAAGCCACCGTAGCCAATAGCGACAGCAGCCATGGATAGCGAGTGGAAAATCCGTTTACTCGGCGGGGTACTGCACGGCCGTGAAGTCTGGCTGGCGGATGGGCATCTTTCGGTCGGAGAGCGCGGCTGCGATCTCTGTATTCCGTTGTGCGGCGGCGACAGACTGGAATTCACCGCAACACCGGAAGGACTATTGATCAATACCGGGGGTGCTCCGGTGCGGGTCAATGGTCGGCGGCATCAGCCCGACAAGCCATTACCCGAAGAGGGCGTGGTGCAGGCTCTGGGGCTGACGATGGCGTTTGGCCAGCACCACGCCAATTTATCTCGCTACCCGCTTCGTCGAACAAGTCCAGCCCTGCTCTGGGGGATGGCGCTTGCGTGCCTGATACTGATGGGGGCCATCGGATTGGTCCTGCTTTGTAGCGGGAACCCACCCCCGCCGCCGCCGATGACCTCCCGGGTGGCAGAACTGCTGCAGCAAAACGGGTTGACGCAGATCGCCGCAACCTGGGAAAAGGATGGCACGCTTCGGCTCTCTGGCTACTGTGAAAAGAGCGACAGGCTGCAAAGCGTGCGCCTGAAGCTGGGCGCATGGGGAGTGCTGTATCAGGATAATGTGGTGTGCACCGATCAGCTTATCAGGCAGGTGCGAGATGTCCTGACCCAGGCGGGGTATGACGAGGTAGAACTCACAAGCCACGCACCGGGCGAAATTAGCATTAACGCCGATATCATGATGGGCAAGCGCTGGGCGGGTATCCAGCAGCAGCTGACGACGATCCCCGGCCTGCAACATCTGCATATCAACAACCTTCATGAAACCCAAATCAATGCGTTGATCGCCAGCCTGTTGCAGCAGAGGCTGGCGGAAAAAGTCAGTGTGACCTCAGTCGGTCAGGCGTTCGTCATCAGCGGCGTACTGAATATGAATGAGCAGCAATCTTTAAACCATCTGCTGGCGCAATTACGCCAGCAATTCCCCGGGATTGCGTTGAGCTACCAGAATGTGGCGTCGTCCGGGGAGGGCAGTCAGCGCTTCCCCTCGCCGATTGCCGCTATTGTTCATGGTCAGCAGGGGCTCTACCTGCTGCTGGAAGATGGCGAGCGCCTGAGGACGGGGAGCCAGCTACCGCAGGGAGGCGAAGTCGTTGCCCTGACCGACGCGGCGGTGGCGCTCAGATTTCCTGACGCATTGATTAACTATTCTTTCAATTTTTGAGCCTATAACACGATGCCAACGCTGACTTATTTAGAAGATAGTGTGCGCGATTCGATTAACCAGGCGCAGGACAGATTAAAAATATTGCAGGCAGCAAAAATACGGTTGTTGCAGTCGATGAAAGGACCGGCCACCCAGGAGCAATATCAGCAGTTCACCCTATTGTTGGAAGCGGTGATTCAGGCCGAAGATATTATCAAGGTGATCGCATATCGCTATCACAATCAACCTGTAAAACCTGATGATGAAAACTAATATTGCGGCTGAACAAAAAAGAATGGAGCGAGAATATTCCCGACTGTGTCAGTGCTATGCAAACTTCACCAGGCTGAAGCTGACGATGGCTGAACTCGTGGCGCGTGCCGCAACTGACCCTGCCGCCGCGAAAAAACTTAACGACCTGCAGGCTCTGATGCCTCAGGGTATCGCGGGGCTGGAGCGTCAGGCCGGGAAGGATATGCAAGCGTTGAACGTTGCCCTAAAGCAACTGCAATCGCGACTTAAAAATATGGTTAATGACCAATAGTGCTACTGAGGTGAAAATATGAGTGGAAATCTATCAGTAGGTCATCGTTTTGACTTTAACACCCCGGGTTTAACAACGTCGAATATCAAGTTGGGCGCAGGTGATGATAATACCGTTGCGGATGATCAGGATATTAATAATCCATTCGCCTACGGTTTTTCGGTTCTTGATAATTTGCAATTGGTTTTGCAAAAAATTGCCAACGCGCTTTTTGGCAAAATAAATACCAGCACCGATCGTGCGCGCAATACACAGGATATGTCTAATCGAATGGATGAGGTTATTGCCGACGCCGCAAAAGGTGATGATAAAACCCGTAAACCGGTACCCGATGAGGTCGTCAAATATATGCGCGACAACGGCATTCTCGTCGATGGTATGTCGATTGACGATTACATCAGCAAGCATGGTGGTACAGATGGCCTGGATAAGGGCTCGCTGCAGGCGGTCAAAGCGGCTCTTGATAACAGCGCGAACCGCGATACCGACCTGATGACCCAGGGACAACTCAGCATTCAGAAAATGACCCAGGAGATCAATGCGGTTGTCACCCAGATGACCGGATTACTCAGCAAATGGGGTGACTTACTCAGCATGATTGCACAGAAGATGTACTGATGATGAAAACGGACGGTCGTGATTCAGACATCGTGCTGCGATTTTTTCAGCAGGGCGGCGCGTTGCGGATGCTTTTTGCTACGGATATCAGTGCTGATTTGGATGTTTTGCAGCGTTATGCGCGGCAATTGGCGAGCGCAGGGGAATATGGTGCAGCGGCCCGGATCTTTAAGGTACTGACTATCTACGATGCGTGGTCTTTTGAGTACTGGTTTGAACTGGGCGCCTGTTGCCAGGCTGACGCAGCCTGGAGTGATGCCATCTACGCCTATGGGCGTGCCGCGAAAATAAGAGTATCGGAGGCGCAGGTGCCCTGCGCCGCCGGGGAGTGTTATCTCGCCTGCGGTAATCTGCCGCTGGCGGCCAAAGCCTTTCGGGCAGCGTTGCTGGTATGCGGCGTGGAGCATCAGGGAGATAACCATGAGAACAAGGATGTGGCGGATATACGCCGACGTGCGCGCGCGGGCCTGAGCAAAACAGGAGAAGATCATGAGTCGGATGCAAATTAACGGTGCTCCAGCCGCCAGCGATGAGGCTTTCCATCGACCTCTCACCGCTCGGGTACAGACCCCCCACATCACCTGCGGGGCATTAGGCGAACACCTCCACGCGCTGGCGCTGTTTACTGACGAGGATAAGGGCGTGAAACGCCGGGGAAGCGTGAGCCTGCAGGAGGCAGATAACGCGCTACGCAGGCTTATGGGCGCTCAGTCTGACGGTGCGAAACGCCCCACGGTGCGCGACGTACTAGAAATGGACCCCATGATGTTATCCATGATGATGACGCAGCTAGTGTTGAAAGTTTCTGGTAACAACGCCAACGCTCTGTGCCAGCAGCTGGAACGTGCAACTGAGGTTCAGGCAGCGCTGCGTAATAAGCAGGTTGCGGAATATCAGGAGCAAATCAATAAAGCGATTGAGCAGGCCGACCAGGCGCGGAAAGCCGGGATCTTCAGCGCGGTCTTTGACTGGATAATCAGCGGCGTTGAGGCCGTGGTCGGCGTACTGAAGATGGTTGAAGGCGTTTTGACGGCCGATCCGCTGGCGATTGCCGATGGTGCGGCATATTTCTCGGCAGGGATGGCCGGGATGGTTAAAGCGGGCGCTGAGACCGCGCTGCTGCTGGGGGCCGATAAGTCGGTTTGCAACGACATCATCAATGCGGCAGGGACGGTGCAAACCGCCTGTGAAGGCGTGGCGCTGGCGTTGGATATTATGCAGATCGGCCGGGGTATTAGCGCCGCTCGCGCGATCACCAAAGCTACAGAAGAGGTACTGGACTCGGGGGTGGGTAAAGCGCTCATCGATGCCGTTGCCAAAGGTGCCGAAAGTGAATTGAAAACACTGGCGGAGAAAGCGGGGCAGGAAGTCAGCCGGGTGATGGGCAAAGACTTTGGCATGGCGCTTGAGCGCGAGATGGTTGAGGTTGGCGATATGGCGATAGAAGCCGCAGCTCATGAGCTGGAGGCCGAATCGAACATGGTACGCGGCATCAGTAAAAGTTTTACCCGCGAAGGCGTTGCGAAGCTTGTGGAAACGGCTATCGAAGGTGCTGGTAAGGATCTGCTGAAAAAAAGCGAAGAGGTGGTGGCGAAGAAACTTCGCGACGCCATTTTGCAAAAGCTCCGCCGCAGCATTGTGAAAACCGTTATTAGCGATTGTACCCACAAAGCCCTGCTTATCACACGGGCTACGGCCGGCGGGGCGAATCGTATTTCGGCATCCATCGTGGCCGCCACCAGCGCAAAACTGCAAAGAGAGATTGAACGGCTGATTGTGCAGCAGGGCTATATCGATTTTATGCAGAACTGGACGGAAGACCGCAAGAAAACGCAGCAAAAGCGGCTCAATGAAGCGTATCAGGATGGCGCCAACGCGCTGAGAATTGCCTCAGAAATTATCGATAACAGCGGCACGGTGTTGGCAAATATTGCCGGACAACGAGCCTGAGGAGGAGAGATGTCCAGAGCAGTTATTTCTGAAAATTCAATGGTATTTCTGGATGTTAGCCCGACCATTGAGGAGACCGGGATCCCCGCAAATCGGACGTTATCCGTTAACGACAGCGTTAACGTTCAGGGCGGTGGTAAAGGAGCGCTCGATGCGAACGATTTTTTCGCTATGTTCGATGAGATCTGGAGCAAGCTGCTGATGCTTGCGAAGCAGCTGCGCGACACGATGCAGTTCTATAACCAAAAGAAACAGGAGCTGAGCTGGGGGCTTGAGATCAACACCCTGCAGCAAAGTGTTAAAGCCATCGACGATAGCTATGGTGCCGCTAAGGCCGGGGCGATTGGCGGAATGTTTGCCGGGGTGCTGACGGTCGGCGGAGCCTTTTTTGGCGAGGCCGGGATGACGGTAGGCAACGCCATGGGGCAGGTGGCCAACGGCATTGGTAGCTGGGCTTCGGGAAGTGAAACCCGCAAAGCGGATGCGGAAAAAGCCATTGCCGAGCTGCAGAACAAAGGGGCGCAGTCGTATGCCAAAACGCTGGACGACACGTTGATGAAGGCCCGCGAAATCATGCAGCAAATGATGGAGATGGGCCGCAATCTCGTCGAGGTGTTTAGTCAGGTCCTGCGCGCGATTTCGCGCTAAACGCCGGAGGATATCGTATGGACGAAATAGCGCGACTGCTGCGTAAGGAGGGACTGGTTCCGCGTTCTGCCTGTTTGCCCGGCTGCGGGTTGCTGCTTGGGCAGCAGGTGGAGCGGTATCCCTACCGTCTCGTCTACCGTATCGATGAAGATAACCTGATCCTGTGCAGTTTTCATCGCGTACCGGACAGTCAGCCCCGGCCTTCATCGCTGGTGGCGCTATGGAGGATCCTCCGCCGCCTGTTTCAACAAGTCTCGTGGCTGCGTGCCGTCAGAATGCTGGTGATAACCGATGTGTGGGATCGCCTGCTGGCGATGCAGCGCCATCAACTGGTGCGGCTGTTGTACAAGCTGGGGGCGGTCATGGTGTTTCACAACGGCGAGAGTTGGCTGGAAATAACCGCCGATACGCTACGTAACCATAGAAAGCGACGTTCACCCCACTACTGAATGAGCTGGAGAAGAATATGGAACCGACATCTCTTGAGCAGACGCTGTGGCACGACCCGGTTATCAAAAAGGCGCTGGAGCTCTCCCCGGACGAGGTTTATGCCAGAGGTTATGCCGCCTGGCAGCAGCGGGATTACGATCGTGCGCTGGTGGATTTTTCCTGGATGGTGATGACTCAGCCCTGGAGCTGGCGCGCGCATATTGCACTTGCTGGCGTGCTGATGATGCAAAAGGAATACGTGCTGGCGATGAACTACTACGGCTACGCGCTGATGCTGGACGCCTGCCATCCCGAGCCGGTGTATCAGATAGCGGTTTGTCTGAAAGCGATGGGTGAACTTTCTGAAGCCAGAGTCGCGCTGCAGACCGCGTTGACGATGAGCTACGAAGATCCTTCTTATAGCACGGTGCGCGCCAATGCAGAGCAGATGCTGAGTCAGCTTCTGGCATAGCGTACCCGGGTGAATCGATGGGGAACAACATGCTAAGAGTAGATAACTATTCCCGCTTGCCTTCACTGACAAGTGCTTACAGTGACGATCCTGAAGGTCATGATGCCGACGTTACCCGCCCTGTATTGCTTCCGCCAGGTGCTACGCGACCGATTCTCGCGACGCCGCTGAGTGAGGAAAGCCAGCTTAAGCGACAGGCTTATACCGGGTATTTTATCCAGCACCTGGTGCGTTTTACCATGTCCAGCGTCTCATTCGGGCTGTCGTTAGCGGCGGCGGTACTCTCCGGCGGCGCCGGGATCCCTCTTGCCGTTGTGACCGGTACCGCCATGATTATTGCGGCAGGGGATGCGTGTTGCGCGTTGTATAACCTGATTCAGGTGCGTAACGACCGCGAACCGCTGAAAACGGGAAATGATTCTATCGTGCTGGCGACGAAGACGCTGATGACGACCTGCGGTATGAGCGACTCACATGCGGAAACCGTCGGTGACGTCGCTTCCTGTGCATTCCGCATTGGCATTGCGCTCTCCTCTATCTTTTTACCCTCCGCGCATCTGCCGGGAAGCACCGCCCATACGCTTTCCAGTATTTCGTCAGGTATCACGGCGGTGCTCACCATCGCAGGCGGTGGGATTGACATGTACACCGCACGGGTTGAGCGCATGCAGGGCAGTATTACCCCATCAGCCACTCCTGCGCCTGCCGTGGTCGAGGCTGACGAAAAGAGCGCTACTCTCAGTCAGGAAGAGCTCCAGAGAATGGTTGATTCAGTGGTTGCCTGCTATGAGCGCTATCGGGCACAGCGGCACGCACCCACGGTCAGCCCGGCATGGTAGATATTGGTCGCACTGGTCATGGAGTGGCGGTCAGTGCAGAAGTGCAGCAGATGGTGCGGGAGATGGTCGAGGGGTTGACGGTTCCGGTTTTACCCGCACCGCAGCAGGATGCCGCGAATAAGGAAGCTGAAGACGCCTGCAAGCAGGGGCAGAAGAGTATGCTCGCCAGACTGACTGAACGGGCGGCAAACATGATCCCCGCAGGCCTTTTCAGCTGGCAGAGCGTGGTGCTGGGAGGGCAGATTTTGTGCTGTGGTGCGGGGATCGTGCTGGCGGTATTCAGCGGTGGCTCGGCACCGCTGCTGCTGCTCGCCGGGTTTGGCCTGGCCATCGCCATTGCCGATATTGCCTGCCTGATTTATCACCGCAAGCATGGCTTGCCAATGGGGCACGACAGTATCGGCAACGCGGTGTACCTCATTGCGCACCGTTTTTATGACGCGAGCAAGAGCCAGAGTATCGCCGGAATGGTGTCTCTGGGATCACGTGCGTTACTTACGGCAGCGGTCGTCGGTCAGCCGTTTATGATGACCTCCGTCGGCCTGAGCCTCCCGATCTTCCGCCCGGTGAGCAATGCCGCCTGGGGAACGCTGGCATTTTTGCGCTTCGGGGCAGCAGGCTGTCCGGTAACCGGACAGCAGGTGAGCGTACCCTTTTTCCGCCTGCTGGCTCGTCTGTTTCCGCCAACGGACAACCCGGCAGAACCGGCCGTCACTTTCAGGCCATCACCTGATAGGTAACCGCGCCATGGCGGGCATAATCGAAAGCGTAACGGCTCGCGTAATCGGAGGTAGCAATGAACGTTGAGCAGCTTGTTGACAGCTTATCGCGCCTGGCGCATCAGGCCGGGCAGGCGATTGAGGACAAAATGAACGGCCAGGACATCTCAAATCCGGAGGCCATGCTCAAAGCCCAGTTTGCCGTACAGCAGTACTCCACTTTTATTAACTACGAGAGTGCGATGATCAAAACTATCAAAGATATGCTCAGTGGCATTATCACCAAAATATGATGCTGACGGAGAAGGAGAGGCGGCTGGTGGTCGAGGCGGCCTTTGCCGGAATAAACCACGGTCTGCAACGACAAGTCCGTGCCATTCTGCCAGCGCTACCTTTGCTGGTTGAGAACACCAGCCTGCAGGCGTTATGCCGCGCGGTGCTGCTGGCCGGTTTGAACGAATCCGCCCTGGCGCGCCAGGCGCTTGCAGACGTTGCCCTTCCAGAAGCTGAAACAGTGAAAACCTGGATTAAATAAGCTTAACAGGAGTGACTGATGAGTGCGATTAACAGCGTAACCGCGATGGATGTTGCCTCCATGGCCGCAGCGCCATCGACAACCGCCGTACCCGCGCCGGATGGCGAGCAAATTTCCGCCTTCAATAAATTACTCTTTGCCGGTACGCCGCAGGGGGATGTGGGCAGTCTGACCCCCTCTCAGATGCTTGTGCAGCAGGCCACGACGCTTGGGGCGACCGTAGGCGTGGACCTGGGCGCTAAGGTGGCCGGTGCAGTTTCCCAGTCGGTGAATAAACTGGCCAATATGACATGAAGTCTCTGCGTCTGGCTCTGATCCTCGGGCTGGCGTTACTGCTGACAGGCTGCCGCGTTGAGCTCTACAGCGCGCTGCCCGAGGACGATGCCAATCAGATGCTGGCGATCCTGATGCAGCACCATATCGATGCCGATAAGCAGCCCGAGGCCGGGGGCGTTACGCTGCGGGTGGAACAATCGCAGTTTATCAACGCCGTTGAACTGCTGCGCCTGAACGGTTTTCCACGGCGCAGTTACGTTTCGGCGGAAACCATGTTCCCCCCGAATCAACTGGTGGTATCGCCCGCTGAGGAGCAGCAAAAAATTGTTTTTCTCAACGAGCAGAGAATTGAGCGGATGCTGAGTCAGATGGACGGGGTGATCCACGCCGATGTGACCATTGCTTATGGCAGTGCCAACGACGACGGGTCAGTTGGACCGGCTTCCGTGGCGGTATTTATCAAGTATTCACCGCAGGTCAATCTTGAAGCTTTCCGGGTGCAGATAAGCAACCTGGTTGAAAAGTCTATCCCAGGCGTGCAGAAAGAGCATATCGGCATTCTGATGCAGCCAGCCGAGTTTCGTATGCAGAGCATGGCTAACGCGCCAACGGCCACCCCGTGGAGGACAATCGCGTGGATAAATCTACATCGCTGGGCATTGATACCCCCGTTGCTGCTGGCAATGCTGCTGCTGATTTCTCTGATGCTGATAGTCTGGCGCAAAAGAGGCTAGCCGTCCGGATCCCCGATGAAGCCCTGTTACGGATGCATCGTTATCTGTGGACACCCGCGCGCTACGCCCACCCTCGTTGGCTGACACGGCTTGGCTTTGCCCCTGCGGCGAAGTGGCGCTACGGGGCCAACCCACCGCTCGACCGGTGTCTGAATCAGGCACTGCAGGTACGCAGAGGAACGCCGCGTCTTCCTGTCACGCTTAGCCTCCGGCAGCAGCGCATGGTTCAGCTTGCTCCTCGTCTTCAGGCCTTTGCGCTGGGCACGGGGCTGCTGGTACTCGGCTGCAACGACTATTTTCTGCTGCCGGACTACCGGCGGGCGCTATTACACCTGCTTGATGACGGGCTTATCTGGCAACTGTTCGGACTTTGCCAGGGAAACCACCGTGCCCTGTTTTCGCCGACACAGACGGTTGAAATTGCATTGCAGTTGGGCACTGCCGTACTGACCCGCGCCGCACAAAACGATCCTGTGCTGCATGCGCTGCTGATTACGCTTGCGCCCTGTGAACGTGCGTTATGGTTGCCGATACCGGCGCTGGCGATGAATTTACTGGAGCGAACGCTATGTGCCGACTTCCGCTGATTGAACTTGCCGCGCCACTGCCGGGCGGGCGCATTATCCCGGCAGTACAGTTAACGGCGCTGCTGCAACAGGCCGCCTGCATACGTCGTGCGGACCTTGAGGCAAAAGGGATAGTCAATGCGGCCCGGCGCAAAGCCGAGGGCCTCATTCAGCAAGCGAAGAAAAACTGCCGCGAGATGGAGGCCTCCAGGCAGCGTGAGTCCCGCGCATGGCAACGCGATACGCTCAGGCGCCTGGAAGTCCGCTGGCTGCGAAAGCACGTCATTCGCCTGTTGGGTGATGAAGCCCAGGAGCGGGCGCTGGTCAGCGCGGTATCGGGTCGCATTCATCACTGTATTGAGCAGGTATTAAGCGCCTGGTTTGAACAGCAACCCCCGGACAAAACGCTGTGCGCCCGGCTCGCGTTGCAGGCAGAACAGATGGCGAATGAGGGGGTGTTGACCCTGCAGTGCCATCCTGACCTTCAGCAGAGCATGCGGGAGGCGTTCGGCTCGCGCTTTGTGCTGCTTGCGGCCCCTGAGCTACCCCGGGACAGCGTGGTTTTAGCGTCGTCACAGCTGTCGGTGGCGTTCTCGCTCGAAGGCCATTTTCAACAATTGTTGCAATGGCTGCGCCCGGGCTGCCCGGAGACAGGAGAGCAGGATGAGAGTCTCTGAGACGGCCGCGCTACAGAATCATGACGCCAGCCTGCGGGAACCGCAGGTGCCGGTAGAAGATGCACCATCACCGATGGCGCAGGCGCTTATTGAGCTTGAAGAAACCTCCGGCAGCGCGCTCATAGAAACGCTCGAAGACATGGGGATGGCGCTGAGCGGACGGCTCAAAGATTTACAGCAAGCCGATCTCAAAGAGCGGCTGGAGCAACGGCAGCAGGCCTTGTTGCGGATGGTGCAGAGGATGCAGGAGCAGGCGGGCGGGATCCCCGCTCAACTGACGCAACCACATTCCGGTTCACCCCTTGGCCAACAGCTGTTGGGCGTTGCGGCGCTACTACTCGCTGAAAAAGCAAATAGCAAAAGACGTAAAGCGCTGAGCGAGAAGCTTGCTGAACTGATGAGCGAGCAGGGTTGGGAGATATCGCTGTTTGGCATGCTGGAGCTGGGACAGGTGAGCAAAGGCGCGCTGGCGCAAATCAATCGTTTATTCCAGCAGGCAATGGACGAGGAGGTTGCCTCATTAGCCGAGTGGTTTCAGCGCATCATGGACTGGCCGGACCGTCGCCAGCGGCTGAGGGTGCTGCTGCGCATGATGGCCTTTGAGCTTTCCGCCTGCGTTGTCGGCTCCCAACAGCAGCGGCTGGCGGGGGTGCTGGTACGCCTGCGCCGCTTATTGCTGTTTTTGGGGCTTGAGCAGGAGTGCTTGCGAACCGAATCCGCGTGCGAGATGGCTTCAGGAACGCTGCTTCCGTTGCTTATCGAGATGACCAATGAAAGCTGGCTGTTTGATGAATGGCTCGCGCCACGGCTGGCGCAGCGGACCGCGTCTGTGCGTTTATACAACCGACTTTTACAGCATCTGGATGCGCTGTTCTCGCTGATGCCCGAAGCCTGTTTTAACGATGAAGATCAGCGTGAACAAATTCTCGCCGTACTGCGCAGTATGAAGGGAGATCGGGCTATCACCTGATTACCTGTGCGCGCCTTATCTGGAACTCTGTAGCCCTACGCAAGCGGGAGGTCGTATGGCGTTAGACCGAGTGACAGAGCTTAATATTCTGCTGTTTATACAGCTAGCCGAACTGCCCGCGCGCCCAGCCGCCGCCGGGATGTACTGGCAGGGCGAGCGGTTTCAAACCTGGCTTAGCTGGCAGGATGGCCGACTCCACATGAGCCAGTGTATGCCGCTGGCTCCCTATGATGACAACCTGCTGTTACTGGCGCTTCAGCGCTGGAAGCCCGCTGACTTTGCCGGTATTCCACAGCGTATTTTTCAGCTGCGTGGTTCCCTTGCGATGAGCTGTTGTCCGGCAGTCGATAGCGCGGCGGAACTGTGGCTGCGGGTGCATCGCCGGCAGCAAGCTTTTCTGGAGTCGCTATGCAAATCTCAATGATGAAAAGCATGAGTATGCAAGGTCTGCAGAAGGGGCTCGCCGCCTGCGCCGGGCGTCAGGATATTATTCTGGCGGTGGTGCTGCTGATTGCTATCGTGATGATGATCCTGCCGTTACCGACGTTCATGGTGGATATCCTGATCGCTGTTAACATCGCGTTTTCGGTCATTTTGCTGCTGATTGCCATCTACATCAATGACCCGCTGGATCTGTCGGTTTTCCCTTCTTTGCTGCTGATTACCACACTGTACCGGCTGTCATTGACCATCAGCACCTCGCGGTTGGTTTTGCTGCAGCACGATGCGGGCAACATCGTGGATGCCTTCGGCCATTTTGTGGTGGGGGGAAACCTGACGGTGGGGCTGGTTATTTTTACGATAATCACCATCATCCAGTTTATCGTCATCACGAAAGGGACCGAGCGCGTAGCCGAAGTCAGCGCCCGCTTTTCGCTCGACGGTATGCCTGGAAAACAGATGAGCATTGATGGCGATCTGCGGGCTGGGGTGATTGACGCGGTTCAGGCGCGGCACCTTCGCCAGCAGGTTCAGCAGGAGAGCCGCTTTCTTGGCGCCATGGATGGGGCCATGAAGTTTGTAAAAGGCGATGCGATCGCCGGAATTATTGTGGTTCTGGTCAATATTATCGGTGGCATCATCATCGCCGTGGTGCAGTACGACATGCCGCTGGGTGATGCGGTACAAACTTACAGCGTGTTATCGATTGGCGATGGGCTGTGCGGGCAGATCCCTTCGCTGCTTATCTCACTGAGCGCCGGAATTATCGTCACCCGCGTGCCAGGGGAGAAGAAACAGAATCTTGCCAGCGAATTAACCACCCAGCTTGGTCGACAGCCGCAGGCGCTGATGCTGACGGCCGCGGTCCTGATTTTATTCGCCCTGATCCCCGGTTTTCCCTTCCTGGACTTTTTTGTCCTGGCGGCGTTCACCGCGCTGCCGTTCTTTTTATTCTGGCGTCGCTCCAGGCACACACAACACGATATACCGCAAACGGGAGAGATGAGTGAAGACCGGATGCAGCCTGGAGCCAGGCCGTTAACGCTGCACGTGATGCCATCGCTCAATACCGGCACGCTGGCCCGGGATATTGATGCCTTACGTTGGATGCTTTTCGAAGAGTACGGTGTGCCGCTGCCGGAAATCACTATCAGGCCAGATAGCCGGGACTACGTGCAGGGGATGTCGGTGCTGATCTACCAGGAGCCGGTCTTTTCATTCGCCATCCCCGAGAGCGCATACCTGCTGCTGGAGCCTGATAAACAGCCGGGGTGCGAAGTACAACCGCTGCCGGACGGGATGGGAAGTATCGGCTGGTTGACAGCAGAGGCCGGAAAAAAAGCGCAGAGCATGGGGCTCGCGATTGCCGAGGGAAACCAACGCATCACGGCATTGCTCCGCCAGGTCCTGTTGCGTCACATGGCGGAGTTTATCGGCGTGCAGGAGGCACGATACCTGATGGATGCTATGGAGAAGCGCTATTCGGAGCTGGTTAAAGAGCTGCAGCGGCAGCTGCCGATAAGCAAGATTACGGAAACCCTTCAGAGGCTGGTGGCAGAAAGTATTTCGATCCGCGATTTACGCACGGTCTTTGGCACCCTGATTGAATGGGCGCCGCGTGAGAAAGATGTGCTGATGCTGACCGAATATGTGCGCATGGCGCTGCGTCGGCATATTTTGCACCGGCTGCAGCCGAACGGTGAGGCGCTGCGCGTCCTGCGCGTGGGGGAAGGAATCGAAAACCTGATCCGCGAGTCTATCCGTCAGACTTCGATGGGGACCTACGCGGCCCTGAGCCTTGGGCAAAGTTCGCGCATTCTGAGCTTAATTCAGGAGGCACTGGCAGAGCACGGTGAGTTGAACATTGTGACCTCGGTCGATGCTCGCCGCTTTCTGCGCAAAATAACGGAAACGGGGCTGTTTAATGTTCCCGTACTCTCCTGGCAGGAGCTGGGAGAAAACTGTGCGGTACAGGTTGTGCACAGTATCGATCTTACACCACAGGAGCTTGCCGGTGACGATGATTAAAGCCGAGGTGCTGGCCGCCATTGAAGAATCGCTGACGCCGCTGCGGGACGTACCACAAGGTTATCTGAAAACCGGGCGCTTATTGCACGTTGGTGCGACGCTGCTCAACGCGTATCTGCCAGGTGTTTTTATGGGTGAGGTGTGTTGCCTGTTGCCAGAAGGTGCGCTGGCGGAGGTCGTTGGTATCGACGGCGCGACGGCGCAGCTTTCACCTTTTGCCAGTACCGCAGGCCTGTATTGTGGACAGCAGGTGCGATCCCTGGGGCGGCGACATCGTGTTCCGGTGGGGGAAGATCTTTTAGGGCGAGTGCTGGACGGTATGGGATTACCTCTTGATGACGGCCCCGCCCCGCAGGGGCCCTGGCAAGATTACGATGCACCGCCACCTTCGCCGCTGCTGCGCCAGCTGATTGAGAAGCCGATGCTTACCGGGATCCGCGCCATCGACGGGCTTTTGACCTGTGGTGAAGGACAGCGGATGGGGATTTTTGCGGCAGCGGGGGTGGGGAAAAGCACCCTGATGTCGATGCTGTGCCGCAGCCCGGATAGCGACATCAACGTGCTGGTGCTTATCGGTGAGCGTGGTCGCGAAGTGCGTGAGTTCATTGAGCAAACGCTGGGTGAAGAGACCCGACGGCGCTGCGTAATGGTGGTTTCAACGTCCGACCGGCCCGCGCTTGAACGCATGAGGGCGCTATGGGTGGCGACCACCATCGCCGAAGCGTTTCGCGATCGTGGCAAGCGAGTTCTGCTGTTTGCCGATTCCTTAACCCGCTACGCCCGCGCCGCCCGCGAGATAGCGCTCGCCGGTGGCGAAGCTGCAGTTTCCGGCAGCTATCCTCCCAGCGTTTTTGCGGCATTACCACGGCTGCTCGAACGGGCGGGTAAGGGCACCCTCGGCAGCATTACCGCGTTTTACACCGTACTGGTGGAAAGCGACGACATGAATGAACCGTTGGCCGATGAAGTGAGGTCGTTACTCGACGGCCACATCGTACTTTCGCGCCGCCTGGCAGAAGCGGCCCACTTTCCAGCCATTGACGTGTTAGCTAGCCTGAGCCGCCTGATGCCGATGGTGGCCAGCGGTGAACACCGGGCGTTGGCGAACGCGAGCCGGCAGTTGCTGTCAGTGTATCGCGACGTGGAGCTTCTGGTGCGGATAGGTGAGTTCGTGCGCGGAGAAGATCCTCAGGCCGACCGGGCGGTAGACCGCTATTCCGATATTTGTCACTTCCTGCAACAACAGAGTAATGAACCATGCAATCTCGACGAACTGCTGGCGCAAATGCGTTATTTGACGGACATCTGATGCTGAATTGTTTACTCAGGATCAAGGACCGTCGCGAGGACCGCCTGCGACGGCAAATGACGGAGTTAACGCTGCAGCGTCAGCAAACGGAGCAGTTGGGTTTTCAGTGCCAGAGCCGTCGTAAAGACCTGGCGCAGGCGCTCAATCAGCTCCTTCTCTGGTCCGGTACGTTGTCCTCAGGCGAACTGATGGCGCAGAAACAGGCTATGAATAATTTATTTCATGAGGAATACGGCCTGGCGCAGCAGCAGCGCCTGCTTGCGGATGCACAAAAACGGCTACAGGGGCAGCTTAGTGAGCTGCAGCGGGAGCTGGTGAGCGTTCTGAATAAAAAAGAAAAACTAAGGAGTCTGCTGAGCGATGAACGTTAACCGAACGGAAGGTTGCCTCTGGCACGCCAGACAGCCTGAACAGGACAAACGGCAGCCAACGGAAACTACCCGGTTTATTCAACTCATGGCGCAGGTGGCGCCCGTGCCCGACCGTAGAACGGGAAAGTCTGCGCTGAGACAGCAAAAACAACGCTACCGGCTGGTGGGCGGCTCCGTGGCGGGGCTTATTTGCGAGATTGAAACGCGGGAAGGTAAAACCTTTCTGACGGTGCTGGTGCCTAAGCGCGATTTATGCCGCCAGCTGAAGCACTTTTCCACCTGGCTGAACGCCGGGCTGCTGGCCGCCGGGCACAACGTTGCGCTGGAGGTGGTGTATGACGCGGATCTCTTCTGAAGAGAGCATTCTTGCCGGGATGTTGCAAACGGAAGGGAGGGATCTTGGAGCTCTTCATGTTACGGCACAGCGCTGGACCGACAGCCCGCAGGGGAGACTGTTTTCAGTCACTGCCGAAGATACGCCGTGCGGCGTCTGGTTAGCCGAAAGCGACTGGCAGCGGTGGTGTGAAGGGACCCTGGGGACCGCTTCAGAGCAAGACGTCGACGCCCAACTGCTGGCGGGCGTTGCGCTATGGGGTCTATCGCCGCTGTTGCAGGCAAGCGGCGCGACATTACACAACGGGCCGGGAGAACCGCGCCGTTGTAGCATGCTCAACCAGTACGTTGCGCTGGTATTTGCCTGGCAGATTGACGGCTACACGTTCCGCTGTGTGCTGTTTGGCTGGCCCACCACCTGGTTTCGCGCCATTGCCCGGCAGGTCGGCCCCGGCATCCGGCCAGTGCGTTTATTGCCGCCGGTGGCGTTCGCCTGTTACGCCGGCTGGTGTCAGGCCTCGATGCACGAAATGGCAAGCATTGGCCCGGGAACAGGGTTGCGGATGAGTCCTTTCGGCCGTCCGCGCGAGGGTGAATTGGTTGTACTACTGGCGACGGGAAGTGCAGCGCGTATCCGAATCGAAGAGGGGGGAGATGTGAAAATTGAAGCGTTGGTCAATGATATGGAAAGCCTGTTGGCCGAGGACAGCGATCGTGCGGGTTCTGCCTCGCCCTTGTCGTATCACCTGGACGCCCTGCCGCAAAAGCTGCTGGTAGAGGTAGGACAAATTGATATCGCCCTTGGCACGTTGCGGACGCTACGCGAAGGGGACCTAATTGCGACCGAAGCCAGGCTCTCACCCGACGTGAAGCTAAGACTCAATGGCCGCGTGATAGGCGAGGGTGAACTGATCGCCTGCGGGGAGAGTTTTCTGGTGCGAGTCACCCAATGGTTTGTACATCCGTCTGACGCTCAGAGCATTGGGGAGGATACGGTTAATACCTGATAGAGGGCGCGGCATGGCGCGGCTATAACTGATTTATCGCCGTATAAACAGGACAGATCATGCCTTTACCTGACTCTCCCTGGCAGCTGATAGCGCTGCTGTTTTTACTCTCTCTGCTACCGCTTGCCATCGTGATGGGGACCTCGTTCCTGAAGCTGGCGGTGGTGTTTTCGATTTTACGCAATGCGCTGGGTATTCAGCAGGTGCCGCCCAATATGGCGCTCTATGGCCTGGCGCTGGTGCTCTCGCTCTTTATCATGGCGCCGACGGTGATGGCGGTAAAAGCCGAGTGGCATCCGACGAAAGAAGAGGCGACTTTACCCTGGTTACAGGGCTGGGACAGCCACGCGCTTGGCCCTTACCGTCAGTTTCTGCAAAAAAATTCCGATGAAAAAGAGGCGCATTATTTTCGTCATCTGATAGCCAGCACATGGCCGGAAGAGGCCCGGCGTCGCGTTAAGCCGGATTCACTGTTGATCCTGTTGCCCGCCTTTACCGTCAGCCAGCTGTCGCAGGCGTTTCGTATTGGTCTGCTTATTTATCTGCCGTTTCTGGCCATCGATCTGCTGGTATCCAACGTCCTGTTGGCGATGGGGATGATGATGGTGTCACCGATGACCATCTCTTTGCCGTTCAAATTATTGATTTTCCTGTTAGCTGGCGGCTGGGACCTGATCCTTTCTCAACTGGTGCAGAGCTTTAGATGACGGATGCCAACCTAACCCATTTCGTTACAGAGCTGCTGTGGCTGGTGCTCATGACCTCATTGCCGGTAGTGCTGGTCGCATCGGTCGTCGGGATTGCGGTGAGTCTCCTTCAGGCGCTGACTCAGATTCAGGATCAGACGCTGCAGTTTATGATCAAGCTGCTTGCCGTGGCCTTGGTTATTATGGCGACCTATCACTGGCTGGGGGGGCTACTTCTGGCCTATACCCGTCAGGTGTTTTTGCAGACGGGTATGCACGGGTGACGCTTTCACTCAGTGACGGGCTGGTCACCGTGGCGCTGGCGATGATGAGACCGCTTGGGCTAACGCTGCTTTTCCCGCTGTTGCAGACCGGTAATCTCGGCTCGACGCTGATCCGCAACGGAGTGCTGCTGGCGATAGTGCTGCCGGTACTACCGGTTTTTTATACTCAACCGGTGATTCACCAGGGATGGTCATGGCTGAGGGTGATCCCAGGCGAACTGGTCATTGGTTTGATGCTGGGATTTTGCGCCGCGATCCCCTTCTGGGCCGTCGACATGGCGGGATTCCTGATTGACACCCTACGCGGTGCCACAATGGGAACCGTGTTCAACCCGGCGATGTCGGTACAGACGTCGATTTTTGGCCTGTTGTTTAGCCAGTTTCTGTGTGCGCTTTTCTTTATTACCGGGGGATTCAGTCAACTCCTGACGGCGTTGTACGGTTCTTACCACTATTTACCTCCCGGCAAGGCGCTGGCTTTCAACGTACCCTTTTTACACTTTTTGCTGGCGCAGTGCCGCGTGTTGTACCAGCTGTGTCTGAGCTTTTCTCTGCCTGCGGTGCTCTGCATGATGCTCGCGGACCTGGCGCTCGGATTGCTTAACCGGTCCGCTCAGCAGCTCAACGTGTTCTTCTTATCCATGCCGGTGAAAAGTGCGCTGGCGCTCTTGCTATTGCTGCTCTCCTTGCCGTACGCCTTCCACCACTATCAGCTTGAGAGTGAAACGCTTTACCGGCATGTGAGCCAGTGGTTAGCCAGCCATGAGTGAAAAAACCGAGCAGCCTACCGAGAAAAAGAAGCGTGATAGCCGCCAGGAGGGGCAGGTAATCAAAAGCCTGGAGATAACCTCCGGTGTCCAGCTGCTAACAATACTGGCTTTTTTTCATTTTTTTGCCGATGAAGTTGTGCACCAGATTGCTGAGCTGATGTTGCTGGCTTCACGACTCATCAATCAACCCTTTGAATATGCCTTCAGCCTGTTAACGCAGGCATTGCTGCGTGCAGGAGGCGAATTTTTTGCCCTGTTCGGCGGTATGCTGGCGGCGGCAACCATCGTAAGTCTGGTTGCGCAAGTCGGTTTTATGCTTGCCACGAAGGCGGTTGGCGTCAAAGGTGACAAAATTAACCCAGTCAATAACCTTAAACAGATTTTTTCCGTGCACAGTCTGGTGGAGCTGTTTAAATCCTGTCTGAAAGTCATTTTATTGTGTCTGATTTTCATCTCTCTTTTCCGCTATTTTTCGACAACGTTTCAGGCACTGCCGTACTGTGACGCGAGCTGCGCGATCCCACTTTTCACGATTATGATCCGCTGGATATGGTATGCATTGCTGACGTTTTACGTGGTTCTGGGTGTTGTTGATTATGCCTTCCAGACGCACAACACGATGAAACAACAGCGAATGAGTAAGGAGGATGTCAAACAGGAAACTAAAGATATTGAAGGTGACCCGCAGGTTAAAAAACGGCGGCGTGAAGTACAACGCGAAATGCAAAGCGGCAGTTTAGCGCAAAACGTGAAGCAGTCTGCGGTGGTTATTCGCAACCCTACGCATATCGCCATTTGCCTGGGCTATGACCCTGTCGACACGCCGATCCCTACGGTGCTCGAAAAAGGCGTAGAGGCGAGGGCAGCACATATTGTCGCTCTCGCCATCAGGGAGTCTGTTCCTGTGGTGGAGAATATTGCGTTGGCGCGCCAGCTATTTTTTAGCGTCAAAGCGGGTGAGGTGATCCCTGAATCCCTGTTTGAACCCGTTGCTGCTTTGCTGCGTATGGTACTGGAGCTTGATTACGACGCTCATGTGTAACGGAATATCACTGTGGCCTTCAGTCATCTTTATCAGGTTATACCCTGATATCTGCGGCTCAATGACCGGTTTACTATCGGCACGTGTTAAATAGATGAATCGGTAATGATGATGCGCAGTTTTTATCAGGAGAAAGTTATGTTGCGATACGGATTTTTATTGGCATCACTCTGTTTTACGTCATACGCAATGGCCGATGCGGCTAAATACAAAACCGTCATCGACGGGTATAGCGCGCGAAAAGTGGATGAAGTTATCCAGGGCGAAGTGTTGCCGAACGCCAAGGCAAAGCAGGGTGATTTGATAGGCCTTGTTTCATCGACGTTCCTGCAGACTCCCTACCAGGGTGAAACGTTGATCGGTTCTCAAAATACGCCGGAACAGTTGGTTGTCAATCTCAGGGGCGTCGACTGTTTTACCCTGGTGGACTATGTTCAGGCCCTGACGAAAAGCGATACGCGTAAAGCGTTTCTTCGGCAACTGGTAAAAACGCGCTATGTTGATGGCAAAGTGAGCTACCTGACCCGCCGTCATTTTCTGTCTGACTGGTTCGCCACGTCGCCACATAATGCGCGGGATGTTACACCGGAGATAAGTCCCCATTATCTTACGGCTGAAAAGCACCTCAATCTTAAACCGGGGGGAGGGGAATACATCCCGGGACTGGGTATTATTACCAGAAAGATAAACTATATACCGGGATACGCTATCGACCGCTCGGTACTTGAACGCCTGCACAATGGCGACTATGTCGGTGTTTATTCGCCCATGCAGGGGCTGGATGTCTCTCATACGGGGATTGTGATTCGTGCGGGCGATGCCGTCTGGTTCCGCAATGCTTCCTCGCTGTCTGCAAACCGCAAGGTTGTTGATACCCCCTTCCTTAATTATATGCGTTCAAAACCCGGCATTGTTGTGCTGCGGGCGAATTAGATATAGCTCAGAGATACCTCACCCGTTAATGACTTTATTACAGGCTAATTTGCAATCATGTACTGGAGGGAACTATGTCGGTTGCTATTCCATTTGTTAACGATGTTTGCCATATTTCCAGAGAGCGGATGTCAGACCTTTTACAGGGTAAAGACGTTTATCAGTTCAGTCGTTTTGAAAAATTCATCGATTACTTCAGGCATATATTTACGGGAAAGAGCGCTATTTCGGAATATTATCAGATACACCATTTATTATATCAACATCGGAACCACCCCGAAATATCGCGACCCATGTCATTAGAGATAATGCCACAGGGTAGTGACGTTACCCAGTGGAGGCCGATCATTGGTTTTGTCAAATTAATCGATAACTCAAAACCTGAAGCTGTCAGTCGATATTCAATCGAGGTGCAACAACGAGATGATGGGGTAGCCGTCATTGACATGAAATTTGATGGAATTGTACTGGCGCAGGCTGATTGCTCTGCAGATAACCTGGAGTTCTTAAAGACCTGTCTCTTCAACGATAACAACGGCGAAATCCGTAGCCGCACCGTAGACACTGGGTTCGAGGGGAGCGGCGAAGCGCATTTTTATTCAGCCTTTCAGCACCGGTTAGAAAAACATCTGTCAACGTATGTGGAAGATCTGACGCATTTCAATACGCGGGTTAGTGAGCTGGTCGCTATGCGAGATGAAGCGGATAGCTCAGCCCCGGCAGATATCGATCGGTTTATTGAGAAAATGGCTGCCGAAGGCAATATCACGAAAGAGAGCCTGGTAAAACTTAAGCCTATTGGCAGCGGTAGCTACGGGAGCGTCTATTTGTTTGAAGGCAAATACGCCGTAAAAATCCCGGTCAACAGTACAGGAAACATGATAGATACTCATTCTGCCGAGCACAGAAATGCGCATCCAGAACGCGTGAGCCATTATTTAAATCATGCTAACCACGACCCTGACTTTTCCCGGTATATGCAGATTTCTTTTGATAATAAAAAAATGGAGGTCCTGGTTTCAAAGTACATCAATGGCAAAGTATTTGATATTGGAACTGATGCTAATTATGAGCGCGCCGACAACCTGTTGTATGAGCGAGGGGTGTATATGCATGATTTGAATGTGCATGGCAACATCCTGATTAAAAATGATGAGCTTTTTTTTGTCGATGGAGACCAAATCGTCCTGTCGCAGGAAAAACGCCGGGAACGCCGGGTTTCAGTGGCTACCGAGGCGCTTGAGCAACAAATTCGCGCTAGCTATGAAGTCAAGCTTCACGCTGCGCAGAGGAGTAACAACCTCGAAGATATTGAATATTACTCCAACCTTCTCGACGAACATAATGATTTAATGAATACCACCGTTGAATTACCACGCTATGATAACAGCGAAGTTGCGATGGAATTTGTTTCCAGAGATAGCTTCAGGATGCCCGCGCGTGAGGATAGTTTTTTGGTCAAGAAGACAATAGAGTGGAGTGAAGCGAAAAGGTAGTTGAACTGTTATCAGCGGTTTACGCTGCAAACAAAAATCCACGCCATGGCGTGGATTTTAGCTTCTGAGAAATAGAATGATTTAGCTGTTTTGTTTTATATGGGACTTAAGTTCGTCCATTTTCGCTATGAGCGGGCTCTTCCTGGCTTCTAGCGCAGATATATAGTCATGGCATGATTTAATTTTGCGTGATGTAATTTCATTATTGTTTTCTAATGAGCGAATTGATTTTTGTTTAAAATCAATTCGCTGCTCAATCTCCTGTTTGGCAGAAAGATTGTTTTCAAGTTTAACCTGACTGATATCACTTTTATATTCATTCTTAAGTTGTGATATTTCCCTTTGCAGAGCCTTAATGTTTTTTGGAGCATCACCGAAGTTCTGCATCAGTTTCTGCCACTGCTTGCCCTCATGGTTAGGCACTTTAATGAGATCAGAATATTCACGGCGGCCTTCTTTTAAATCGTAGCCGAAGTTCTTGATGGCATATTTATCGCTGCCCAAATGATCACTCCAGCTGGTGGTGCCAAAACCAGTGTCACGCTTATCATAAATATAGCCAGCCTCAGCTTTTTTAAGATCCTGCTCGGCATTGCTTACCCCGTGCCTCCTTGCAAAATCAAGTAGCACCGCGCGACTATTTTCATGCGCGGCAATTTTCTTATTTAATGTACTGATTTCAGCATTTTGTTCGGCCTCGAGCTTACTGATTTTTACTTCAGTATTTTTTAAACGTTCGGCATCTTTGGCCGCAAAGTCTTTCGGTGAGGTATCCTTTAGCGCATCGGCCAGAGGTTTAATCTCATTATGCAGTTTCTTAATTTGTGCATCAGTTTTATCGATACTTCCCTGAAGTTTGGCGATCTCGTTTTTTTCGTGAGAAATATTTTTAGAAATAAGCTGGAGACCATCGGAAAGGCCTTCGATTTCGGCGGCTATTTTTGCATTGTGAGCATTTATTTCATTTTTATGAATGTCCAGCACGACCGGGGCAAGCTTCTGTTGAATATTTTTAAGCTTCTCTTCTTTCTTATCATGCATTTTGGAGTTCTGCGCTTCAAGCTTGTCAAATAACTTACTAAAAGTATCTTTCAACCCGGCAGGATCTTTTGGGTATGATTCCATTTTTGTCATTAGCAGCTGGCCGACCTCAATTTTATCGCATTTATTGAGGATTCTGTTTAGCGTGTTGACATCACCTTTATGAATGCGTTTGTCACTGTCGTTAAGTAAGTTTTTATAGGCTGAAATGAAGCTGTTTTGGTCGCGTACGCTTAATGAGTTAGACATGATTTAGTTCCGGGTGTCGATTTAGTAGATAATTTAGCAATGTGCTAAATCGTATGACTCTCTCCAGAAAGTTTCTTCTAAAAAACGCTTTTTATATATTTCGCTCGTGGGCGAAATTGAGGCGATTTTTGATATAAGTGATTAGAGCACTAACGTAAATTAGAATATTCCCGTTGCGCAGTTGTGGTAACGAGACTTCTTGTGACGAACGCTAGTTAAGAAACTTATAAAGGAATGAGTAAATGCAATTAACCAAATTGGTTTGGGTCTTTGGTATGGGGGCTGCCGTACTGGCAGGCCAGGCACAGGCAAGCGATCAGGGCCACGGCACGGTTAAGTTTACCGGCAGTATTATTGATGCTCCATGTTCAATTACCCCTGAAACCATTGAGCAGACCGTCGATTTGGGCGAAATCTCCAATAAATCGCTGCTCAACGGCGGAAAGTCCAACCCACGTCCGTTTGATATCAAACTGGAAAGCTGCGATCTCTCGGGGCTTACGGATAAAACCGTCACCATTACCTTTACCGGACCGGAATCCAGCGCTCAGCCCGGCTATTTGGCTATTGTCGGCAGCAGCGCCAGCGGGGCTGCTATCGGTATTACCAACGATGAGGGCACCAACATTCCGCTTGGGACCGCCAGCTCCGCGACAAAAACACAGCAGGGTGATAACACGCTAACTTACTCCGCCTACCTCAAAGGAAATGGCGGGAGCACAACGGTCGTGCCGGGATCCTTCACCTCGGTTGCCAATTTTACTTTGGCCTATCAGTAAGCACGCAGCAGGCCTTCTGCGTTTTTCTATACGGTTTTCGTTTGTGAGATACCTATGAATAGCAGTGCTTCGTTTGTAGTGCCCTCTCTGCTGGTGTGGTTTGTGCTATCCCTGATCTCTTCAGGTGTGCTGGCGAAGAATGCGGCGGATCAGGGACATGGAAAGGTAAGCATGCAGGGTTCGATCATCGACACGCCCTGCGCGATCGCCGTGGCCAGTCGGGAACAGGTGATCGATCTGATGACTATCCCACTAGAACAAGTGATTCGTGACGGTGCTGGCCCTTCTAAGCCATTCAGTATTCATCTGGAAAATTGTGCCTTTGAGCAATTGATCCCTAACCAGCAGGACTGGTCGCATTTCATGGTGACCTTTGATGGCCCCGTTACTGACGGCGAGCTGTTTGCGCTCCACGGTGGCGCTCGAGGTATCGGGTTAGAGATTTCTGATGCAACAGGAAACCGTATGCATCCCGGCATTGCTTCGCAGGCGGGCCTGCTGCAGCCCGGCGCCATGCGCCTTGATTACTCACTACGTTTGGTGGGCAACCATCAAAAACTACGGGCCGGGGCTTACTCCACTACCGTGCGTTTTAAACTGGATTATTTTTGATGAGGCAGGTTTTATATCACGCCGGTGCAGGGCTGCGCCGTTGTCCTGTAGCGCTGATGGTAGCGCTGGCTTTTCAGGGGGCAAAGGGATACGCGGCAGAGGCAATAGAATTCAACACGGATGTCCTGGATATTAGTGACCGTTCACACATCGACCTTAGCCAGTTTTCTCAGGCAGGGTACATCATGCCGGGTAAGTATCAGATGGTTATCCGTCTGAACAAAGCCGAGCTGCCGGAGCAAACGTTAGCGTTTATTAAACCGGACAACGATCCTCAGGGCAGCCAGGTGTGCCTTACGCCACAGGTCATTGCCCAACTGGGATTAAAAGCTTCTGCTTTGCGCGATCTTATGTGGTGGCACAGCGGGCAGTGTCTGGATACCGTGAGCCTGCCGGGGGTAACCGCGAGGGCCGATCTAGGCGAAAGCGCGCTCTACTTGAACGTTCCCCAGGCGTATCTGGAATATACCGCCGACAACTGGGATCCGCCCGCTCGCTGGGATGACGGTATTGCCGGGGGAATTTTTGATTACAACCTTAACGGACAGTCGTCGCGTTTTACCGGCGCGAGCCGAAGAGATGTCCAGTCGCTTAGCGGCAACGGAACCACGGGGTTTAACCTGGGGGCCTGGCGTTTTCGCGCCGACTGGCAAGGGCAGTACAACCATACCCGTGGCTCCATGAACAACACGCAGCGTGACTGGCAGTGGAGCCGGTACTACGCCTGGCGGGCAATCCCCTCGTTAAAATCGAAGCTGATGCTCGGTGAGAACTACCTCAACTCCGGCATGTTCGACAGTTTCCGCTACACCGGAACCAGTATGGAGTCTGATGACAATATGCTGCCACCAAATCTGCGCGGCTACGCGCCGGAGGTCGTCGGCGTGGCAAAAACCAACGCTAAAGTGACCGTTAGCCAGCAGGGCAGGGTTATCTATGAAACCACGGTCGCCGCCGGGCCGTTTCGGATTCAGGATTTGAACACCGCCGTTTCGGGTACGCTGGACGTGAAGGTTCAGGAACAGGATGGCACTTCGCATAGTTTCCAGGTGGATACGGCAAGCATTCCCTATCTTACGCGCCCGGGCAGCGTGCGTTACAAGCTCGCCTTCGGTAAACCTTCGGATTACCGGCACGATAGCCAGGGGCCGGGGTTTGCCACCGGCGAATTCTCCTGGGGCGTGAATAACGGTTGGTCATTGTACGGCGGGAGTTTGCTGGCCGACGACTATCACGCGCTGGCGGCAGGAATTGGCCGAGATTTGCTGGCGTTAGGGGCGCTCTCATTTGACGTTACCCAGTCCCATGCGGAACTGCCAAGGGACAACACCAAAACGGGCGGCTCGTGGCGTCTTAGCTATTCCAAACGTTTTGACGAATATGATAGCCAGGTCACCTTTGCAGGCTACCGCTTTTCTCAGCGCGATTTTATGAGCATGAGCGAATATCTGAACGTGCGCTATCACGGCATCGTTGGTAACAACAATAAAGAGTTGTACACCATCGCTTTCAATAAGCAATTCCGCAGTCTGGGCCTAAGCGCTTATGCAAACTATAGCCACCAAACCTACTGGAATCGCCCGGATAACGATAGTTATAACCTCTCCCTATCGCGCTATTTCGATGCCTGGCGTTTTAAAAACGTCAGCCTCAACCTGTCGGCCTATCGAACGCTTTATAACAACACCAGCGATGACGGCATGTATCTCAGTCTGTCATTGCCGTGGGGGAACAGTAGCACGTTGAGTTTCGACAGCCAGGCGGGCAGCACGGGTAATAGCACCGCGGTGGGGTATTTCGACCGCCTCGATAGCAATAACAGCTATCGTGTTAAGGCCGGTGCGGGCAGCAGAGGTAATGCCGTTGGCAGCGGTTACTTCACCCATCAGGGGAATAGCGCGGAAATGAGCGTCAACGCCAGCTACGAAGGTAGCCGCTATCACTCCGTCGGCCTTTCAGCTCAGGGCGGCATAACCGGCACCACGGAAGGCGTTGCGTTACACCGTGTTAGCACAATGGGGGGGACGCGGATGATGCTCGATACCTCAGGCGTCAGCGGCGTTCCGGTGCGGGGATACGGCGGTGTTACTGAGACTAACCGATTTGGCAAAGCCGTCGTCTCGGACATCAGCAGCTATTACCGAAGCAGCGTTAGCGTGGACGTTAACAAGCTGGCGGATGATGTTGAGGCTACGCGCTCGGTGGTGCAGGGCACCCTAACTGAAGGCGCGATCGGTCTGCGTCGCTTCGGCGTTATTGCCGGGGAAAAAGCGATGGTCACCGTCCGTCTTGCGGACGGCACTACGCCGCCGTTTGGTGCGGTAGTGATGGGGCTCGGCGGTCATCAGGCTGGGATCGTTAACGATGGCGGCCAGGTTTGGCTAACCGGGATGAACGCCGGAGAAGCGATGCGCGTGGTATGGGACGGGAAAACCCAGTGCGAGCTGAGTCTGCCGAAACCGTTGCCCACGGCTACCGATAATCTAATGCTGCTGTGCCAAAGCGTACGGGCTTAAGCCACCTGCAATCAGGCAAAAGCCTGAATGACAATTCGTTTGCCGTGCATGACGGCACGGCGACATCTTGCAAAGCGAGTTTCAATAGATGAAAAACTATTCTTATTTGACGATGACCTCCACCGCCCTGATTGCCGTCCTGGTCAGCCAAAGCACGTCGGCGGCCATTGCTCTTGATCGCACCCGTGCCGTGTTTAACGGTGCAAATAAATCGATCAGTTTAAATATTACCAACCAGAATAAAATGTTGCCCTATCTGGCCCAGGCATGGGTAGAAGATGAGCAAGGTAACAAAATCACCCAGCCTCTGACCGCGCTTCCGCCGCTACAGCGAGTAGAGCCGTTGGCAAAAGGCCAGGTGAAACTGCAGCTGATGGGGGATCCCAGCACGCTGCCTCAGGATCGAGAGTCGCTGTTTTACTTTAATCTGCGTGAAATCCCGCCCAAAAGCACGAAAGCCAATACGTTGCAGATTGCCCTGCAGACGCGAATCAAGCTGTTCTATCGGCCTGAATCCATTGAAATCAATAGATCCGAAGGCGAAAGCGTGTGGCAGGAAAAAATCACGCTTAAGCGAGAAGGCGATAAATACCGCGTTATTAATCCTGGCCCCTATTACGTGACCCTGGCCGGGGCATACGAACGCTCGGATAGCCCCCCGATTGCCGGCTTCGATCCGGTGATGATTGCCCCTCGTTCAGATGCTTTGTTGAACATCAAGGCATCGACGCTGGGACAGAAACCGATGCTGGCATGGATTAACGACTACGGCGGGCGGCCGAAGCTTATCTTCAACTGCGCGGACAATGTTTGCCGGGTCATCGGTAGTAAAGCCGGGTGAGGCTGATGGAGAAGCAAAACAAGTGGAATTACCACGCTCTGGCAGGGTGCAACCGCGTTGCCAGCGCCCTGGCATTGGCGCTGGTGCTACCGACGACGGCTTGGGCTCTGCCCGACAACTGGAACGTTGAAGGCGTAAATGGGGCACTGCATATTACGGGTGATTTTGTTGAGGGGGCATGTCGCCTCGACATGACTTCTCAAGCTCAGGAAGTCAGTCTCGGCAACGCATCGACCCAGGCGCTTCGAAATCCGGGCGATCGCGGTGAGCCGGTAGCCTTTACGCTGAGGTTACGTGACTGCGTGCGCAGCGGGTCAGAGATGCTCAATACGCGGAGCGGGAACAGCAGCTGGGATCCGCTTCAGCCGGCTGTCAGCGTGACTTTTTTGGCCCCGGCAGATGCCGACAGCCCCGAGCTGGTGCAGGTGAACGGCCTCACCGGGCTGGGGTTGAGGATCGCCGACAGCGCCTGGCGTGACGTGCGATTAGGCGAGCGTACGCTGCCGCAGTTTGTCACCCCGACCAATGATGCGCTGGTCTACTACGTGCAGCCCGAACGCACTTCTGCTCCGTTAACGGCGGGGACATGGCAGGCTACGGTCGGCTTCAGACTGAATTATGACTAAGGATCCAAAGATGATATTTGCCCGATGGGGAGCCATAGCCCTGTTCGCAATGACGGGAATGCTGCTGGCGGGTGATACGGCAGCCGCGGGCTCCAGTAATTTAGATGTTCGTATTACCGGCACGGTGGTGGCGACTGCATCATGTACTTTTAGCGGAACTGACCCGATTAAGGTGGAATTCGGGGACGTCTATATCAATGAGATTATCGGTGAGGCCTATAAACAGCCCGTTCCCTATCAGGTGTCCTGCAAAGGCGATCCGGACGGCAAAACGCTGCAAATGCAGATTGCCGGTAGTGCTGCCAGCTTTGATGGAAAACAGCTAAAAACCGATGCCAGCGGGCTTGGCATCAAATTGCTTAAAGGAAGCGAAACGCTGTCGGTAAACCAATGGTTCAACTTCGATAACGCTAGCCAGCCTTTGCTGTACGCCGTACTGGAAAAACAGACCGGCGCACGTTTTCAGGACGGACAGGCATTCAACGCCAGCGCCACGTTAAAAGTGGCTTATAACTGAGGCAATCAGGGTGAAGAACAAAGTTTATGGCGGCTGTGGAAGGAGCCTGGCGCTAGCGCTGCTGTTGTCCGGGCCAGGCGTTCAGCTCACTTCGGCGCATGCCGCAGCAACCGGAGACAGTAACGATATTTCCTTTCACGGCACGCTGAGGATCCATCCGTGCCACATCAATAACGATCGTGATGTAAACATCCACTTTGACAATGTTGGCATCCATAAGGTTGACGGGGTGCGTTACCAGCAGGCTATCGCCTGGCAGCTGATTTGCGACGACGTTGACCCCACGTGGCGTCTGACCCTTGCGGTAAACGGCAGCGCAACGTCCTTTGACCGCAGCGCGCTGGCAACCAATATTCGTGGGCTGGGGATCCAGATTAAACAGAACGGTCAGTTGATGGAGATTAACAAACCCCTCGACATTCTTTATCAGCATCCGCCCACGCTTGAGGCTGTGCCGGTAAAAGATCCCAGCATCGATGAGCTGGGCGATGGGGCGTTTTCTGCTACGGCAACGCTGCTGGCCGAGTATTTATAAGGAGCAGGAATGGGGAGTAGAACGATAGCCGGAAGCAACGCGGGCATACTGTTGTTAATGATGGTTTTAGCCGGTCACGCAGCGGCAGGAAACGGTGGTGTGAAAGTCACCAGCGACAACCTGAAATTTGACGGGACGCTGGTGGCCGATCCCTGCGAGCTGGACCCGAATACGACAGATATTACTTTGGATTTCGACACAGTAATCGATACCTATTTATACCTTAACACCCGTACCCACGCGCAGCCCTTCACCCTCAGGCTTCTGGAGTGCGATCTGAGCCTGGGTAATCAGGTAGAGGTCACGTTTAAAGGGACGCAGAGCAAGGAATTACCGGGTTTTCTGGCGCTTAGCAACTCGACCGCCAGCGGCATTGCGCTTGGCCTGGAGCAAAAGGACGGCACACCCTTGCCGCTCAATAAGACCGTGCCCGCTTTTACGCTCGCCAGTGGAACTAATGATCTTGTGCTGTACGGTTACGTTATTGGAGAACCTTCCGCGCTGGCCGCACATACCTTGCGCCGTGGAGCATTTGAGGCGCTGGCGACATTCGAGCTTAATTATCCCTAGGAGATTCACATTCAGATATGAAATTACCCCTATTTATTATGCTGCTGGCGGTGCATCAGGGCGCATGGGCCTACTCGTGTAACTCCATTGGCTGGAATGGCGGAGATGCTAATGTTAACGTAACCGTCAGTCCGGACGTCAATACCGGTAGAAACAAGATTGTCGATCTCCGTTCGCAGATCAGCTGCAAGAACGACTCTGTAGACGGCGGTTGGGTCGATTCGATGTGGCTTGCCAGTAACGGAATGAGCCTCAATTCCGCCATTTTCAAGGATCTTAAGGGCGGCGTTATCATTTCTGGAAAGGTTTATCCTGAACCTGTACCTGAAGTTGAGATTTTTAGTCTCAATGCCCAGGAAACTAAAAGCTTACCCGTAGAGCTTTATTTCGAGCTAACCAGCATGGGTAAGTCGTTGCAGATCAGGCGGGGAGACCAGCTTGCACAAATTAAGTTTATCCAGAGAAATAACCACGGTGCGCAAAACTATTACATCTGGTATTTCATTGCGGCGAACGATGTCGATATAAACACGTCAACTTGCAAAATCCTCTCTGGAGAGATGTTGTTAGTTGAACTGGGAGAGCTTGAAAGAAGTGAGATTCAAAGCTCAGGAACTTCTGCACAGACGGTGGAAAAAAGCCTCAACATAACCTGTGATGTCACCCATGAAGTTGATTTTGAAGTAAAGATGAACACAACTCCTACCTCTTGGAATAATAATGCCATTACTACCAGTAACAATAATCTCGGGGTCGTCATGCGTTGGAACGGGAATATTGTTACAAACGGTAACACGCAGCAGCTTAGTGTGGTAAATGGCAGTATTTCGGTACCACTGAGTTTTACGCCAGTCAAACCTACCTCGGTCAGTTATGAAGATATAAAAACAGGTGCTTTTAACGCCTCGGCGACATTGATCATCACCCAGCAGTAGGATTGCTTGAGGCGTTTTTTGATAGAGCGTCTTACCAGCGCGTGTTATGTTTCTGCCTACAAAAAAGAGGGTGTATTAAGTATTTCCTTCTCATAATACGTATTCATATTGTTAGTTATCATTCAGGAAAAGTAAATATTCATGTAGCGTGAAGACATTACTTTCAGTGGCGACAGGGACGTCCTTTTTCAATACTTCTTATAAGGGTGAACAGACTAAAAATGTGTTCCTAAAAATAAACTGAGTGATTTGTTTTGGCTATTGACTAATATGGATTGATCGCTGAAAGCAATTTCACACATTATGATTTGAATGGTAAAATATTATTTCATAAAACAGTAAATTCGCATCGAGATCAATTCTGTTGTCTATATCGTGATAAAGAAGGCATTACTCCCCGCTAATTTGTTAAATTAAAGTTACCAGTGAGTTGGGTTTTTGTTGTCTGAAGATTTGGCAGGATATATTTAAGATCATGGATTGATATATTCACTCATGCGTTTTCCTGAAGGTACCTTCACTCATAAAGCTAAACGCCAGAGGGATTTAAAATGAAAAAATGCGTAGTAAATACAGGAAAAATTTACTTTCTTAATTTCACATTTAATCCAAAATCCAGAACGCTGCAACAAGACGATACCGTTTTACAATTAAGGAAAAAACAGTCAGATGTGCTTGCATTACTTTGCGCACAATACCCTGAACCGGTTTCCCAGGCTGAATTTCTTGCTGAAGTATGGGGAGGCGGTTATGTGACTTCGCAAAGCATCGCACAGATGATCCGTTCTTTAAGAGTAAGCCTGGGAGATGATACGAAGAGTATTATTGTCACTATCCCAAAGTTGGGGTATCAACTCACAGCCGAGCCCTGCTGGGAAGAGCCTGAAGCGGAACCCGATAAACCTGGCTATGAGTCATCTTTTCCTGGAAACATCGAAGTAGATAACGTTTCCTTTTCAACCCAGTCGATGATTAACGTCATTCCCGTGAGTGCTAATTCGATGTCGGTTATCCCTTATTCTGCTCCCAGAACGGTGCCAGACAGAAAGAGGTTTTCGCCGCAGACGTTTTTTTTAAGTACAGTAGCTGCAATTTTTTTTTGTCTCTTTTCATTTTTTTTGCCATGACGGCAAGAAGTAACACCTTGGATTTTATTAAAAATCATAATGATATTGGCCAGATGCCATTAGCTAACCTCGTCCCGCCGGTTGGCAATAATTTTTTGTACTGTTGCAACGCGGCTGAAGGAGTAATCTGCCACCCTAAAGCGAATTTGTTGAGCGCTCAATGCGTCACGCTGCAAGATATACCTTAAAAAAATTAATAACGTTAGATATTATTGCTTTAGAATTTATTAGCAGACAACAATTAAACAGCGCAATGAACTTTTTTTGCCAATGATTTTTTAGTCGCTCACCTGTTGAAGCTTATCGACTTTGCGGCCTCGTCATTCTGATGCCAAAACGCAAGCAAGATGCTTGCGTTATTTCTTACTCCTCGTTATCGACAGACGAAACGCTCGCGGATGCCTTCTTGTCTGGCCACTTCTATTTTATCGATGACTGCTGTTTGATGTGCAATCAGGGAAATTATTTTTTTGACATACCTGTCATGATGCACCGGCGTCTTTGAATGATAGTTACCGATTCCATCCCACGTATAGCCATAGCGTTCAATACTTTGCTTGAGCACCCAGGCACCTGAAAAAACATTAGCGCAGCTATTCTCTCGTAACAAAGTTTCATCAATGCCCAGGGATTTCAAAGCCTTAAAATGCACCGTGTTAATTTGCATTATGCCAACATCTACGGTGCTATTCGTATTGTGATTCATTGCCTGCTGACGGTTTCTGGACTCTTGCCAGATAATAGCCTTGATTAGCAGAGGGTTAATCTGGAAGCACTGCGCGGCTTCGACAATGCAATCAACCTTTTGTGCTGTAACCAAAGGGGGGAACAAAAGGGATAAGGTTAAAGCAACGGGCGTAAATGATTTTATTTTCATGATTTGTATACCCGGCACTATGCCGGGATTAATAGCAGAGAAGGTTATAACGACGGATCGCTGTCGGTCTCGGTGAAACTTTTATACATCATATTATTAAAAAACATATTCACGCCGAGCAGTTGGAAGGTGCGTTTGTCCAGCACGTTGTTCGCATAATCTTTGTACTCATCGGTATTGCGCAAATAGGTATCTGAGTAGAGCAGCGCTTCGTTAAGTTGGTGCATCGATACGTTCTTATCGGGGGAAAGTGCCCGCATTTCATCCATCATATCGCTCAGCTTGTGTTCGGGCTTATTCTGCTGAAAATAGTGGAGCACTTTATCGTTAAAGCTCTCATCCGACGATTCACCGTCTTTAAAGTACGGCGAGGAAGAGGCAATACTGTTGATGCTATTCATTGTTTTCATCCTTATCTGAGTTAACGGCTTCTGAAGGCATCCGGTGGCTCATAGCGATGAGTTTCCCTGCCAGATTGCGAAGCATGTCGGGCGTCAGGTTGTTGATGGTTTCATTAAAACAGGCGGTCTTTTCATCCGCCTGCTGTAGCCACGTGCAGCAAAGCGTTTCACTAGGAAAGCGCACCGCATCCATGTCATTTTGCACAGTGATGTGATTATCTTCGGTATACAGGTAGTTCGAAATGTCCGCGCCGTCCGGCAGCTTTACCGCTCGGGGAATAACGATGCGCAGCGCTTTCTGATGCCCGCACTGTTCCTGAAGGTGATGGATAATGCGCTCAACGATCATTGGATCGTGTAAGGACTGGTTGAGCGCTGTGGCGATCTGCTGGCGAAATACTTCCTGCCGCTTATGTTGCTGGCGCTGATACTCGTCAAGCAGCGTCACCAGCTGCGAGAAAAACAGCTCAAAGCCGGTCTGGAACGCTTGCCTCTCACAGTTTTCACGCAGCCTGACCGTCTGTAACTCATACTCGGCATGAATTTCACTGCAGCGATTTAGGGTACGTTCCAGCGCCACAGCCATCCGCTGATGGCGGGTTCGCTCAGAAGATTTAATCAACGTCAGGCGATGCAGATCTTCGGGTAACTCATCAATAGTAATGGTGCGCATAGGTGAAGGCCATTCGTAGCAAATTAATGTGGTTTAGCGTTTTGGGGGCCGTGAATTGCGCAAGCGCCATGCCGGAAGGAAAGTGCAGCATCAAACGCTGTCGCAGCGCGGCAGGTAACCCCGGGAACTGCCCCAGAAGGAACGTTGCGCCGCAAGAAGCGGTATCAAACGGGATATCGCCTTCAAGCGTTACCTCGTGAAGCAGCGGCAAAGAGATAAAGGCCTGCAGACGCGGGTCAGACATCAGCACAGCGCCCATTTCAGGCAGCCTGTTCCGCTGCAGATAGCCACCAATCAAATGTGCAGCAAGGGGAATCAGATGCCAGTGCGAAAGCAATAGCGAACACGTGGCTTCGTCGGGCTGCCAGCGAGCAGGTAGGTCAGAGAGTTTGCCGCACCTTAGCAGCCAGAAATTAAGTAGCCTGTCCTCTCGGAATTCACTCGCCCGGAATATCTCCGGCAGGTGGCTGCGATGCGTGTAGCTTGCCGGGGCGTATAAAATGGACATTATGCGCGAATCTCCGACTGTCATGGTTTCGCGGCCTCGTCCTCAATCAGTTCTGCTGCGTTATCCTGGGTTGAAGGCGGGCGGCGGCTAAGCTTATAGAGCATGAAGCCCGCCGTGCCGGCAGCGCACAAAGCCATAGCGGAAAAGAGGATAATCCACAAGGCAGGGATGCTGGCGGGTACTCTGATCGGCGCAACGTACTGGATAACCGGGGCGGGGAACAGAACCACCGAAATATTCTCGTAGCGCACGTCATCGAAACTATTTTTGATCAACGTTTTTATCTGCGAGATAAACAAATTATCGTCAATCTCGCCTTTATAGGAAATAAGCACGCCGACGTGGCCGGTGGCTTTTTTTCCGCTCGTATCGTTATTAAAGGGGGGATAGCTGACGTGAACGCGCGCGTTGACGACCTGAGCTATCATGCGTAGCGATTGCTCAAGCCGCTGCTCCTGTAATGAGAGGACGCGGGCCTGCTCGGCGTTAGGGGAAGCAACCAAAGAGCTTTCCGGAAAAGCCTGCCCGATCTGAACGTCAGCGGCCCACGGCAACTGGTACTGATTAATGATAGACAGTGCGGCGGTACTTTCAGACTCCCCGACCGAGACGGTATAGCCAGCCTTAAGATTGCCGTCCTTTTTCGCTGAAATATTATGCTGCTGCAGAATAGCGAGAACCTGGTTGGCCTGCTCCTGGGTAAGGTTGAAGAGTAGGTTCTCGTCATTACAGGCGCTAAGCATAAAAGTTAACAGCACGGCAGCGAGGACGCGTGAATATTTGTTCATCATTATTGCGATTTTTCCAGAGTTTCTATGGTGCTCACCGCCTTGCGTGCAAGAGTACTCACCAGAGAAACGTAGTTACTGTATTCACCGATATAGTTTTGCAGCATCTGTAGCTTCTCCGGATTGCTGGTGTAATGCGGAGACTGACTAAGGGTATTAATCACATTTTTAAACTGCGCATCGGTCTCGCTGACTTTAGTAAACGTGCTGGACACTAAATTATTAAAATTTCGATCGTGAACGCTTACGGATAGGTTATCTTCAGGGTTGATGGTTTTTGGCGAGAGCTTGGTTAATGCCGACAAGGCTTCATTAAATTGACTCATAATTACTCCAGAATAGAAAAGGGTACGAGAGCGACACGTACCCGTGTTAATTAACGGAAGTTTTGAATAATGGCTGCGCCAATATCCTTATAGGCTTTCACGGTACTGGTCTGCGCGTTACGAAACAGCGTGTATTGCTGTAGCTTCGACTGATAGTTGGCCAACACGGCTGGATCAGACGGGTCGGCTTTCAGCGCCTCCTCAGCTGTCTTTAATTCTTCCATCATTTTTTCAGCACCCGCTTCGAAGCCAGCGGATACTTCATCCAGATAATAGCCATTGTTATCTACAGTACGCGCGTTTGTATCAGCCATTTAAGTCTCCTTGTTTTAGGGGAAAGTACCAATGACGAGGGTTCAAAAACAGATAGCCATTAGAAGAGTCAACATATGACTTATCCTGTAACCAGTTTTCGTCGAGATTAATTGAAAAATTAATCACGCGGCTTCCCCATTGGTGATTGAACTGTTTAATGAAATGCTGCAAAGAACGTAGAGCGCTGTCGCTCAGGGCATCACGTACCACCAAAGCATAACCGCTAGTCGAATTAATTTGGCGGTAATAAATGTGCAAACGATCCAGGCCCTGCCGAGCATCCTGTAATAACTGATCTTTTGTTTTTACCAGGATTTTGATATCGAGAGCAAACGGGATTTTTTGCAAAACAATAGCTTTGAAATTTTGCTCTTCCTGCAGGGTTAATCCTCTGTAAAGTGCAATTGCCGGCTGCTGAGGTTTAGAATAGTCAATTTGTAAAACGGGGTAGCCCGCATTCGCCAGCTGCGAAATGACTTCATTTCTTTGCTGTGTTAACCAAACAGGAACCACGCTGTCCCTGTCCTGCAATTTGAAGAGCGCTTCCCGCGTCCATTCCATTGCCTGAAAGTTCTGAGTAAGAACGTAGATAAGATTATTATCGCGGCCACGAACAATATCTACAGGCATCGGTGCGCCTGCTAACACCTCATTTAAGGTTAAAACCTGCCGATCGCTTTCCCGGTTTTTATACCAGATAACGCCCGTGGTAATCACAAGAATTAAGAGAATGACTGAACCGAAAATCAGGGCATGATTTTTTTTTGCATTAAACTCTTGCAGCTTATCCTGTTCGCTAAATTCAGCATCGAGGGCCGGAGGAAGATTGAAGTTTTTAATCTCTGCTGGCCAGTCATCTTCGTTACGCTTGATGGCAAAGCGGATGTGCTCATGAACGAAAACTTCATTTTCTTTCAGCAGCGCCGGGTAGCTTCTATCTACCCCCTGTACTTCAAGACGATATCCTTCGTCTGACTCTTCATCCCGGAAAAGAGCCGACAAACGAAGGATAATGTTGGGTGACGGCATGTCACAGGGGAGATAAAGCGTATTCTGCGTATAGGCTGCGGCATGATCTCCAGGCGACATCGTTGCAGTAGCGTTATCCTGTAGTGCAAGCCCCGGGTTGATGATGAGAAAGTAATCGTCTGCTGGAAGGTGGAGTTCACAGCCAAACATGGGTCCAAACAGCACCTTCAGGGTGAATTTTTTCTGTGCCTCTGGTACAGGCATATCATCATGTAATTCGTTCATGTCGCTGTTCATAGAAAAGGCCATTAATAATGGAAAACAAGCAATCGTACGAGCATGGCTCTTGCGATTCTATTTTAATCTGCACTACAACTTCCTAATGCTAAGCCGTTCCATTTAATAGTAACGGTCTCAAAAGCAATGAAGTGCCTCGCGCATGAAAAACATTATTCCATTCGCGATGAATTTATTTGACGGTATGCGGGTAGTGCATCTTTAAGACGGCACACTGTAGCGCTACTGATTATTAAACTCAATGTTGTTTGTTGATTTTTTGTTGAATATTTTTTTATGATATTTATTCTTTTTTTATCTCTTTCAACTTGCATTGACGAGCAAGAATTTTCTGATAAATTCACCGGCACTTCGAGGTGTTGTATTAGATAGTTCTTAATCGAGTGCTTGAATATTACTTCTAAACACAAACTGAGGTAAGAGGAAATTATGCTGGTTAGTAATGCTCAATGCCATCAGAAAAACATAATTCGGCAACGCGCAAATGATAGCGCGCATGCGGGAATGCTGCTTTTCGTGAGTGATGAATGTATCGAATTAAATAACGGCATGTTGTTTGCTCGTCCGCTAAACAGTGAATCTGTTATGGCTGTGTCTGCCTCAGGTGAACTGCGGGAGAACTATGACGATCGCCTGAATAATATTCTTCACCCCATTGTGTTATCGACTCTGGATAACATGGAGATTGCTTTTGGGGGGGATTGGATGGTTGAAATACTGTCGATGTCACAGGCCACCACGCTGTTTTCATTCCTGGATTACCAGGCTAAATCTCGTAGCGTTATCGCCGAGCCGCGCGAGGGGGAGACAAATACTTCCTTACTGATGCATACCGAGCGGAATCTGGTAATTTTAGTAGACGATGAATGCAAATCGCTGATGGGGATGTTGATTTTTACATTATTAAAGCCCAAGGACCACCGTCTGGGAAATCTATTTTCGTTTGTCAGGAATGTCGAAAGCTATTGGATTGCCCATTTTCTTTTATCTCAGGTAATGAATGAAGATAAGGAGAGTGACAGTCATAAGATTGGTAATGCCAGTAAGATCTACGGCGTATCTGAATCCTATTTTAGGAAGCTTTGCCACCATGCTTTTACCAGGGGACCAAAAAAACAGTTACGCCTTTGGCGAGCGGCTCACAGTGCCCTGCAGTTGATTGAAAAAGATAATTCAATTTCGGCTATCGCAGGAAATAACGGCTATGCGTCGTCGTCTCATTTTTCTAGTGAAATCAAATCACTGTTCGGCATTACACCGAGGGAGTTTAAAAAATTGGAAGGCTTGCTTCATGAATAAGATGGTTGCGAAACTGCCGGTTCGCTACCTGCCGTATTTATTGCTGGGAGTATTGAGCTGTAATTCGGCGGTCGGCGCATTGTTGGATACTCAGGATTACTCGGGCGGCCCAGTCGATGTCCGTAACGGTTCGCGGGATGATGAAAATACTTATGTCGCCAGTAATAACAGCGTCCAACAGCTTTTCTTTGTGATCGGTGGCGCGCTGAATAAACCCTTTGTTGTCAGTACGGAGGCGGCCAAAAAACGGGTCTCAGGAAATTTCGATCTTAGTAAGCCGAAGGAGCTGTTAAATACCTTAGCTTCACGTACAGGGCTTATCTGGTATGACGATGGCAGCTCCGTGTATGTTTACGATGCCAGCGAAATCAAAAGCAGCATTGTGCGCTTGTCCTACGCGCCGTTTGACCGGCTGGTGGCCTTCATCAAGTCGTCAGGGCTGTACGACGCTCGTTTCCCGCTGCGTTCAGACGGGCGCTCTGGCTCTTTTTATGTCTCCGGGCCGCCGGTCTATGTCGAACTTATCGCGGCGGCTGCAAAGTATATTGATGCAACCTATGCCCGTCCCGGAACGGGTGAAAACACGATCCGCGTGATCAAGCTTAAAAACACTTTTGTGAACGATCGCACCTTTACCCAGCGTGACAGCCCTGTCACCGTGTCGGGCGTTGCGACGGTGCTGAACCAGTTGCTGAATAACTCTGTCGATAACCGTGGTGGACGTTCAGCACCGGCCGGGGCGAATATCACCGTAGATAATGATACGCGAGGCGCGCTTGAGGCCGCTTCGGCCACTCAGAAGGGAAATTTTCCGCCGTTGCCTTCATTTAATTCGGGATCATCGGCGAAGCGGGAGTATGTGTCAGATTCCCTCGGCCAATCGTCCATCAATATTGTCGGCTACTCGGATACCAACAGCTTGCTCATTCAGGGTTCCGAAAGGCAGGTGAGTTTTGTTGAGGATTTAGTCAGCGCTATTGATGTCCCTAAACAGCAGATTCAGCTGTCGCTGTGGATCATTGATATTTCGAAGGATGATATTAACGAACTGGGGATTCGCTGGCAGGGTGCGGCAAAAATAGGCAATACCGGCGTTACTTTTAATACCAGTTCACTAACTCCGGAAAACAGCATTCATTTTCTGGCGGACGTATCCGCGCTTGCGAAAAAAGGCAATGCGCAGGTGGTTTCACGTCCGGAGATCCTGACTCAGGAAAATGTTCCGGCACTATTTGATAATAACAGTAGCTTTTACGCCAAGCTGATTGGAGAGCGTAACTCCTCACTCGAAAAGATTACCTACGGCACCATGATTAGCGTATTGCCGCGTCTGGCGCAGCGCCAGCAGGAGATTGAGATGATCCTGAATATTCAGGATGGAGGTCTGCCCCTCAACTCTGATGGTAAAACCGAAAATGTCGACAGCCTACCAATGGTGAATAACACCCAGATAAGTACGGAAGCGCGCGTGCCTGTGGGCTATAGCCTGCTGGTCGGTGGCTACAGCCGTGACCAGGATGAACATCACAGCGTGGGTATCCCGCTCCTGCGCGACATTCCTGTATTGGGCAAGCTGTTCGATTACAGCTATACCAGCCACAAGAAAATGGTTCGCTTATTCCTTATTCAGCCAAGTTTACTTGCAAGCGGCGAAACCTGGCAGGGTCGGGGAACGGAGGAAAATAATCCCGTGCTGGGCCGAACTTGGGTGGGGAACGAGGTAACGTTGAAATCGACGGTCTCCATGTTACGTGAAACGATGAAAAACAATTAAGAACCAGGTGAGTTATGGACATTCGTTCTGTTGCTAGCGTTGACTTTAATCGCATTGAATCGCAAATCCCGGAAAATCGTAATACTGCAGGCCAGCCCGTATTTGATGCGGGCGAAGACGCGCTGCCGATTAATTTGCAGGAAGAGATGAGTAATGCCGCTGAGGAAATGGCCGATCTCCTCAGCGCATTTGGTCGCTTTAGCAAAGCCGGGCGTAAAAACGACAGCGCAGATAACGATTTTGTCTCCTCTATGCTTGAGGATCTGGCTGATGAGAAACTGGACACATTAATTAAGCATGTGGCCAAACTGCGTGACCTCAATAACCTATTGAACTTTGCCCGCCAGCTTTTCCCGGATGACAGCGATTTAATGCTCGCGCTGCGTGAAATGCTGTTGAGCCGCCAGCTCTCTGAACTTCAAAAGAAGAAAATTAAAGAAGCGATCGCCGATTTAGAAAAATTTGGCGACACCAAAAAAATGCAGTCAGGAATGAATGTAGGTCGCCTGGCAAAACGGTTTAGCGACGGTAGCAGTGACAGGCCGCTGTCGGCAAAGGATCTGCGCAATAGCTATCTTAATTTTCTTGAACTCGAGATGCCCGCAGGATTTATCTACAAAGACTGGATTGATGTTTATGGTTATCAGAACAGAACGCGTTTATTGGCCTTCACACTGTCGGCACTGATTGCTGATATGAAGGCCAATGAACCCGGTATTCACTCTTCTGAATTTGGCCCGCTCAGTGCAAAACTGTCAGATGCACGCTTGCTCCACACGCTGGACCAGCTGCTAAATGAAAGTTTTGCTAAATTCCCATTTCGGGGACAGATGAGAAATAATCAGCAGTTGCTGGGCGAGGCGGATGTTGTAGGGCTTTATATGGCGGGTTTAGTGGATGCTGACGAATTCAAATTAACGTTAAAAGAGTTCAGTAAAAATTTTATGTCATTGCTGTTGCTCAAGCAGCGGTCGATGGTCATTCAAGAACTGCGCAATGTTTATAATATGACGCCTGAGTTTCTCTTCGTCGATACGCTTTATCGGGAAGTCATTGTTAATCATCTGGCTGCGTTGCTGCGTAAAATGCTCGAAAAAGAGAAAAATACCGGAATCTGGAATGAATATTACAAATAGTCGCAGACAAACTAGTTTGTCTGCCATGGATTGATGTGCAACTACTCATGCTTAGACGATTTATTCTTGAAATTCGTAACAGGCCAGAGCTTATTATCTTAACGATAATGGTTATGGTCGTGGTGATGTTGATTATCCCGTTGCCAACATACCTGGTTGATTTCCTTATTGGACTCAACCTGACGATGGCACTGCTGATTTTTTTGGGTTCTTTTTATATTACAAGGATTTTGGATTTTTCGACTTTTCCATCAATTCTGCTCATTAGTACGATATTCCGTCTGGCAATCTCAATCAGTACCAGTCGTCTGGTTCTGGCAGATGCCGACGCCGGGGAAATTATTGCCAGCTTCGGGGAGTTTGTCATTGCGGATAACCTGGTGGTGGGTTTTGTAATCTTCTTTATCGTTACTATCGTGCAGTTTATCGTCATCACCAAAGGGTCGGAGCGCATCGCGGAAGTGGCCGCACGATTCTCGTTAGATGCCATGCCGGGTAAGCAGATGAGCATCGATGCTGACCTCAAGGCAGGGGTTATCGATGAAAAAGAAGTCAAGCGTCGCCGCAGCGATCTTGAAGCTGAAAGCCAGTTATACGGCGCGCTTGATGGTGCGATGAAGTTTATTAAGGGCGACGCCATCGCGGGGATCATTATTATCTTCGTGAACTTACTGGGTGGGATTGCTGTGGGCACATTACAGCACGGCATGGATTTATCCCATGCGATGTCTGTGTTTACTTTATTGACCATTGGCGACGCTCTGGTTGCACAAATCCCGGCGCTGTTAATCTCCATCAGCGGCGGCCTGATTGTCACCCGCGTAAATAACAGTGAGAATACGAACCTCGGTTCGAAAATCTTGCAGGATATGTTTCATAATAAATTCATCCTGCTTGTTACGGCCGTATTGGCTATTGCTCTGGGGCTATTGCCGGGCTTTCCTCTGCCGGTCTTCGCTCTGCTGGCCGCTTTACTATTAGGTATATTCATCAAGGATAAGCTTGATGCTAAAAAGGGTAAAAAGCCGACAGTTAATTCTGTAGAAGAAGATGAAGAACCGGTACTGAAAAGCAAACCGGTGATGATCGACGGTGAATATATCCCAGAAACGATTCCGCTCATCATTACCGCCTGGAAAGGCTACGAGAACTATTTCCAGGAGCATAATTTGTGCTCGCTGCTCAAGCGTAACTTCTTTGTTGAGTACGGCGTTCGTCTGCCGGAAGTAGTGATGAACTACGACCAGCAAATGGTGCGCGGCAAGCTGTCGGTTGCAATCAATGAAATTCAGGTTGCGACGTATGATATTTTACCGGGCATGTGCAAAGTGCTGATGCGTGGCGACGAGCTGCAGGTTATTGACTCGACCGTGCAGGCGGTAGAAACGGCTCAGGGTATCGCCTATTGGATCCCGGAAGAACGGAGTGAAACAGCCTTACAGCTTGGCTTTTATTCAAGAACGGCGATCGATGAATTCTATGCCTGCGTCTCCACTTTGCTGGTGCACAATATTTCCGAGTTCTTCGGCATTCAGGAGGCCAAAACGCTGCTTGATGATTTGGAGAAAAAATATCCCGAGCTACTCAAAGAGTGTTATCGAAATAATACCGTGCAGCGTATTACCGAGGTTTTCCAACGGCTATTACAGGAGCGTATTTCTATCCGCAATATGCGACTGATTCTTGAGGCCTTAGTCCAATGGGCGCCTAAGGAAAAGGACCCCATTATGCTGGTGGAGCACGTTCGCAGTGTGTTATCACGTTATATCTCAAACCGCTTTGCGGCCAACGGGCAGATACGTACTCTGGTTATGTCGCACGAGATGGAGAGCCTGGTTCGTGGTGGAATTCGCCAAACTTCTGGCGGGACATTTATCAATCTGCCGCCACCGGAAACTGAAAGTATTATCAGAAGCCTCGAGCAATGCATTAGCAGCAACGGTGCTAACGCTCGCGATATTATTTTGATGGTATCACTGGATATTCGTCGCTTTGTGAAAAAGATCATTGAAGGAAGCTACCCGGAAATGGAAGTGCTTTCTTATGGCGATGTTGCATCCGGTGTGGATGTTGATGTCATTGGTTCGTTAGAAAATTAATTGAGGTAATAAATGAAATACGACGTTGTTGCACTGCTCTCCACCATGCTTAACGATGCCGGAATGGCTGATATCCTGGATAGCGATCTGAGCAACCACTCAACCATCTCTCTGAATATGAAAGATGATATTCCAACTATTCACGTCAGAAGTGAAGATGATGAAGTATGGGTGTGGGCAAAAATTGTTGAGCAGGCTCCAGCCTCTTTAAGCTATTGCAGCACGAGTCTATTGCCGCTGATGCTGAATCATAACGAAGAATATTTTTACACCGGACAGCCGTGTCTATACCCCGTTGACGGCAATATTGAACTGCGTGCTCAGGTGAAAGAAAAATATCTGCAGGCGCCGGATGATTTTTTATCAATGCTGGATAACTACCTGTGTATTTTGCAGGAATACCGTACCGTACTGGTTTAATTACTGAGGTTCACACAATGGTAGCCCAATGCCTGGTTCATCTGGCACACCCGTTACGTATTCAGGGAAATGTGATTGAAGCACATTTGCCGGGGACGCGCATCGGTGAGATATGCGAGATTCAGAAATCATTACTTGAACCCGAAGTGCTGGGGACGGCCCAGGTGATTGGGTTCAATAAGGAACATACGTTACTGAGCTTGCTTAACGATAATCAGGGCTTTTCACGCAGCAATGTCCTGCTGCCGACCGGCAAGCCTTTTCGTATCGATGTTCATAAAAATATCGCCGGGGCAATCATTGACGCAACCGGTACTGTTCGCGGTCGCCTGGACAACGCCGTGCAGCAGAGTTTGACCGGTGCGCAAAGCCTGGAGGCCTGCGGGGCGCCTAAAGATTTTACCCAGCGCAAGCCTATCGCTAAATCTCTGGCGACCGGCGTCAGGGCAATTGATGGTCTGCTGACCTGCGGCAAGGGACAGCGTATGGGGATTTTTGCTGCGGCGGGCTGCGGTAAAACCTCTTTGATGAGCATGATCGTTGAACATTCCGAAGCGGATATCTACGTCATCGGGCTTATTGGCGAGCGTGGACGTGAAGTCACCGAGTTTGTTGAAGAGTTGAAGCGTTCGTCGCGCTGTTCACAGATCGTGCTGGTTTACGCAACGTCAGACCGTTCCTGCGTTGAGCGCTGCAACGCGGCGCAGATTGCCACGACGATAGCCGAGTTCTTTAGCGAGCAGGGTAAAAACGTACTTCTGTTTATAGACTCGATAACCCGCTATGCGCGAGCGCTGCGTGATGTGGCGCTAAGCATGGGAGAACTGCCCGCCCGAAGGGGCTACCCGGCATCCGTATTTGAGGCTTTGCCGAAATTACTGGAGCGGCCTGGACGCTTTTTAACCGGTTCCATCACTGCCTTTTATACGGTGCTGATTGAAAATGAGGAGGAGTCGGATGTCATTGGCGATGAGGTCCGCTCGATTCTTGACGGGCATATTTATCTTAGCAAAAAACTGGCCGCGAAGGGACACTATCCGGCGATTGATATTATGCAGAGCATTAGCCGCGTATTTTTACAGGTAACCGACCCGGAACACCGTCAGCTAGCAAAACGCTTTCGTGAATATCTGGTACGTCAAAAAGAGATGCAGCTCTATCTGGATCTCGGCGAATATCGGCGCGGCGAGAATCCGGAGAACGATGCCGCTTTTGATCGCAAAAACCAGATGGAAGCTTTTCTCCAACAAAGCATGGACGAAAAAACCGGCATGCAGGCCTGTCTGGAGAGCTTACATGGAAGCGTGGCGTAAAGGGTGTGAGTTTGTCTCCCTGCTGGAGCGCAAACAACAGATTCTGCAGGGCGATATCGTAAAAACGGAAAACCGATTAGCGAAAATAAGGCTGACAATTGCTGAGTATCAGCAGGAGTGCGCGGATATTAACCAGCAGATAAGAATGTTAACCCCTTCCGGTTTACACAGCCGTGCGGATATTTATAAGGGAATAAGGCAACAGGGAGCTTTATTGACTCACCAGCAGTTGGTTCTTCATAAAATAAATCAGCTGGAAAATGAAAAATATAATCTGGAGAACAAACTTGAGCAGCATCGCGCCGCAATGATTCTGTTGGATAAAAAGCACTACAAACTTTCTTATTATTTACAGCCGCTGCGCCGCGAATATATACGCCGCTGCGACAATGATGCAGAAAACGAAATTCAGGAGATTGCGGGTTATGGTAGAAAAAGTTTCTGAAGTCAGTATGAGCGTTGCGTTGAAGGGGGATTCAACGCCGGATGACAACGCGCTGCTAAAACATATAGCGAAAAAGAAAAAACAGAATGAGGGTGGCGAGAGTATTTCGCTGGCCGCCATGCTACCGCCTGGCGCTCTGGTTCGGTTAACGACTCCCTTAGCACAGGGGGGAGGCCTGCATAAAACCGAAAAGCAGGCGGCTAAAGAAGTCGCTAGCGCCTCTTTGAGCCTTGCCGCAGATCCACGCCAGACGAAGAAGGGCGATGGCCTGCGCCGGCAGGTGGCGTTGGCCTTTACTGGCCAGATGGCTACAGCGAATACAGGCAAAAACTCCGTCATCGTCCAAAAAGGCGGGGTCACCGACCCGTTAAGCAACAAGGCTGCGGCAAGTGCATCCAGGTCCGAGGGACCATCCACCACTCCTGTAGCCGTAAACGTTGCAACAAATACGTTCATAGACGCGGTTACAAAACTTCATCAATCCGCAACGGCTCAGCACTCTCAGGCTGCCGCCCTGGTAAACCCGGTCATCGTCACTGTATCTCCCCCGGCGGCTGAAGCGGGCCGCCAGGAAAAGCCGTTACGGATAAAGGAAGACTCTGGCGAAGTAAGACCGTTTTGGCAGGGGGAGAAGCAGCTGGATAGCGTGGTGCCAAAGCAGGGCGAAGCAGCGGCACAAAGCAGAAATAGCCCCGCAACGCTCCAGCAGTTGAAAACTCAGGCCGGTTTGGGAAGCGGGGTGAAAGGCGGAAACGAAGGCCAGATGCTCGAAGTGAACTACCAGTTTCAACGCTGGTCTGGCGACCATTCGGTCAGAATTTCGGTGCCAACCGAAGCTCGCCGGGAAGGGAATGTCACTTTGCTTCCTTCTGATGCTCGTGCAGCGGATGTGCTGCTCCGTAATATGGGCCATTTGACAGGTCTCAGCCCCGATCTTCTGCGCCCACAGCAGGAGCGAGATGAACAGCAGCAGCGCCGGCAGCAGCAACAGCAGGATGAGGATCAGGAATGAGTTTGAGAGGTCATTTACGCAAGCTTGACGGCCGCCAACTGGCGCTTGAACTGCTGCGTAACCATCACCCCGGCAGCGAGATCGTTGGGTTTAGCAGGCAAGAGTGCTATCTGCAGGTGCAGCTTGAGGATAAGCAGGGTAGCCGGGCGCAGGCCTGGCTTAGCGTTGACGCCTGGCTCGGCTACATGGATGTCCACCTGCCTGACATCCCATGGTCGGAGGTTCCCCTCAACTATCTGGCACGCTGGTTAAACCATCTCGAACTGAGCTTTTTGATCGAGGAGCAGGTGTGGGATGCGGCACAAATTACGTTACCCGCAGGCGCCCTGCCGGAAAAGGCGCTTGCGATCCCCGCAGAGCCTTGCCAGTTGCTGTGCCTTGACTGGCCACCGAGCGGGGAGCGTGCATTGCATGTGCCGGCCATCTCTGCCAATCAGGTGCCTTTCCAGCTGAACTACGTGCTGGGATACAGCCAGCTTTCTCTTGCCCAGTTAGCAGACGTGGCAGCAGGGGATTTGCTGCTGATAAAACAGAACTTGTCCCATCTGGCGGTAGGCAAACGACGACTTTTTAAACTGAGTTATTACCCTAATCAGGAGGTTATTGTGGAAGAGCAGTTAAAAGAGCATTACCAGGAATATTATGAAGATGAGGTTTTGCACGACTGGACCAGCCTGCCCGTCAATATTGAATTTGTGCTGGATGGCCGGACGGTGACCCTGGCGGAATTAGATGCAATAACGCCGGGCAAGTCATTGGAGCTGACTCCACAGGCGGAACAAAATATTAAAATTTACCTCAACAAAAAGCTATTTGCCCGCGGTGAGTTGGTGGCTCTGGAGAATGGATCACTGGCGGTTGAGGTTAATCACGTGAACCCCACTCTGCCAGGTAACAGGGTGCAGCCTGATGTTGAGTAATGATATTTCTTTAATTGCGCTATTGTCGTTTTTTACCTTATTGCCTTTTATTATTGCCGGGGGAACTTGCTTTATTAAGTTCTCCATCGTGCTGGTGATGGTGCGCAATGCTCTGGGGATCCAACAGGTACCGTCGACCTTAACCTTAAATGGTGTGGCGCTTATTCTAAGCGCTTTTGTCATGATGCCTGTGTGTCAGAAAATTTCCGGCTATATAGAAGAAAATCATATTGACTTCAATGACAGCAGTTCGGTAACTCAACTTATGGATCAGGGGTTGGGAAGTTACCGGGCTTATCTGGTGAATTATTCCGATCATGACTTAATCCGGTTTTTTAATAAAGTACAGCAGCAAAGAACCGGTGAGCCGGAGCCTGAAGTGGAGGACCATGAATTAACGGACCTGCCGCTCATGACACTGATGCCAGCCTATGCGCTAAGCGAAATTCAGAGCGCATTTAAAATTGCGTTTTATCTCTACGTCCCGTTTGTGGTCATCGATATGGTGGTTTCTAGCATCCTACTGGCGTTGGGGATGATGATGATGAGCCCGGTGACCATCTCGATTCCTATTAAGCTCATTCTGTTCGTCTCAATGAACGGTTGGAGTATGTTAACTAAAGGACTGATCGCCCAGTATGCCGATCTGATGACATCATGAGTAATGTATTATTTATTGGCAATTCCGCGCTGCTAGTTGTACTAAAGCTAACGGCGGTGCCTATCGCCTTTGCTACCATCGTTGGCATTATCGTTGGCCTGTTTCAGACAATCATGCAAATTCAGGAACAAACGCTGCCTTTTGGGCTGAAAATGCTGGCTGTATTTGCCAGCATTTTTATGCTAATGGAGTGGTTTTCGGCCGAAATGATGAATTTCGCCACTCAGGCTTTTTATATGGCTTTTCGTTAAAACGGAAAATATATGCTGTTTGTGGCGTTCTATCTTAATTTTCAGCACAGCGTGCTGACTTTTGTCATCGTTTACGCGCGGTTGGCGATCGTCTTTTATATGCTGCCGGTGCTGGGCGAACGGGTTCTATCAAATCTGATTATTAAAAACACGCTTATCTCTCTGGCGATCATCGGTCTTTGGCCCTGTTTTGAAACGATATTATATCCGGAGCAGGGCTGGCTTATCATTATAATTAAAGAATGTATTGTCGGGTTAATTTTAGCGTTTACGCTGTGTATGCCTTTCTGGGTAGTCATTGGCCTTGGTGAAATTCTTGATAACCAACGCGGCGCGACAATAAGTGACAGTATCGACCCAGTTAACGGGGTGCAAAGTTCGATATTATCGGGTTTTCTAAACTTTGCCTTCGGCGCTATTTTTTTTGCCAGTGGAGGCATGCGGCTGCTTCTGGAAGTGATGGTGCAAAGCTATCAAATGCTTCCACGAGGGAGTTCCTTAGACGGTGTTCACTGGGAACAGGCCGGACATCTGCTGGTGGTATTAATGCAAAACAGTATTCTCCTTGCTGCGCCGGTAATGTTAGTGATGATGATCGCCGAAATTTTGCTCGGCGTGTTTGCGCGTTATTGCCCACAGCTCAACCCTTTTTCATTGTCTCTAACCATTAAGAGCTTTATCGCCTTCGCAGTTTTCCTTTTCTACGGCTTTCACTCGCTGTCTGAGAAGCCGCTGCACATGTTCTCGCTTTCAGGTTTTCAGCAATTCCTTCCCTGAGGAAATATTTCTATGGCAGAAAAAACAGAACAGCCTACCAATAAAAAGCGCAGGGACTCGTCTAAAAAGGGCCAGACTTTTAAAAGTAAGGATCTTATTACCACGGTGATACTGCTGGCCGGGATTTTTTACCTGGCCTATGGCATGAGTTTCAGTGATTTTACCCATTTTTACTCCATGACCCTGCTGTACAGCACGCAGATTGGAATAAATGATTTCCTCATGGGCTTAATACGAATTTTCTTTCTGCTTAGCCTGCCATTTATTGCGCTCTGTGCGCTGGTTGGTATGGCCGCAACCTTACTGCAGACTGGTTTTTCTATTGCAACTGAAGCCATCAAGCTAAATTTCAAGGCGCTAAACCCGGTGGAAGGGGTAAAAAAGATCTTCAGTATGCGTACGGTAAAAGAGCTGGTGAAATCAGTTTGCTATCTCATTGTATTTGCGGCGACCTGTTACAGTCTGATTCACAACGACCTTCGCCAGGCATTGACGCTTTATCGGACCGATATTGCCGGGCTTATTGCTTGTTGGGTTTCGCTGACGCTGAAGGCCGTGCTGGTGTTTATCGGCTGGTCTGTTTTTGTGCTGATTGCAGATTTTATCGTTGAATATTTTCTCCATTTCAAAGATCTCAAAATGGATAAACATGAGGTCAAACAGGAGCGTAAAGAGAGCGACGGCAATCCACAGATTAAAAGTGCCAGGCGGCGAGCGCACCAGGAGATACTTTCCGGGGAGGAAATGGCGGCGGTCAGAAATTCCGAGGTGGTGATGGCAAACCCAACACATATCGCGATGGCTATCTATTTTAACCCGGAAGTGGCATCGCTACCCTTTATTGCCCTGCGTTGTACCAATATGAAGGCCAAAGCAGCGATTGCCTATGCGGAAAAAATTGGCGTGCCGGTAGTACGCAATATTCCGCTGACCCGCAGGCTGTATCGCACCTATAGCCAGTACAGTTTCATTTCGCTAAATGACGACGTGCTGATTGACGTTATGGACATTCTTATCTGGCTGCGTCAGGTTGAAACCGCGGGCATGACTCAGATGGCGACGGCTGACGAGGAGGCCGAATCTACATTGCTGGAAAATCAGCAACCGCCAACGGGCCAATCGTAGCGGACACCTGTGCGGTTTTTTTGTATTAACTATCGGGGCGCAACAGTATGATGATTATATCTTCTTCACTGTTCACCTTTGGCTTAATTGGCTGTTTTTAGATGTTAACAATTAATAAGGAAAGAGGTTGCAATGGCTAATAAAAATATGTTGGATTTACTCAACGATGAAGAAGAATTTAAAAGTGATGAGCAATTCGATGCTTATGCTGAAAGCCTGCTGGATGCTATTCAGAACGGAGCGACGCTTAAGGACGTTTATGCCGTTCCTAATGACACTATGCAGGACGTTTATAAGCTAGCGTATGATTTTTATCATCATGGAAAGTTGGACGATGCCGAGTCTCTGTTCCGCTTTCTGTGTATTTATGATTTTTATAATCCTGAATATGCAATGGGCCTTGCGGCGGTCTATCAGCTTAAAAAGAATTATGCTAAAGCCATCGAATTTTATGCGCTTGCTTATTCCTTATCGAAAGAGGACTACCGGCCGATGTTTTATGCGGGGCAATGTAACCTGATGCTGCGACAGGGTGTGCAGGCTCGAAAATGCTTCGATATTGTTATTAGCAGGTGTAAAGATGAGTTATTAAGTGAAAAGGCGAAAGCCTACATTTCCGCACTTAATAAAATAAATAATGACAAGACCGATACTCCTGAAGAGGAGAAACTTAATGAGGAATAATTATGGAGATAATCAGGCAGGTGGCGCAGCCAGTCATTCTGGAGCAAGCGACCAAAGAGCCGGTAGATCAACATCAAGCGGGGATGGAAGCGGGCGATGTTGAGTTAAAAAAACAAACCGTACAGGCAAAACGCCTTGGCAATGCGGAGCTAAAAGATCATCCACAGCTGAATTCAGTTAAGGGCGCGCTGCAAACCCTGCAGCCCAACCAACTGCTCAAGCTTTTGAAATCGACTATCAATACCGTCAACGGGAATACCCCAAGAACGAACTTAGATAACCAGGACATTCCTCAACTTAAGTCTCCGGCGAGCCGCGAGCACGCTGCGGTAAAAAGCGGCAGCGAAGCGAAGCTTTCTGCTTCGGCCTGGGCGACGGCATTGCTCGGGAAAGTCATGCAGCTCACGAATGAAACGTCGATAAGTAACCTGCTCTCCCAGCTGCAGGGCATCAACGCCATGATGGATGGCGCCGCGAATGCCTATTCCGAGATGGCAGCCCAGTTAGAGCAGCAAGGGAAGGAGTGGGCAAGCGATGCGGACGCCCTTAAGGCTGCGCAACAGCAGGCGGATGCGCTTTCAGAGGATGTCGGAAAGGCCCAATCTGCGCTTGATGACGCGCAAAGAAAATTAGCGGCACTTGAGGCTGAAGCCGCTAAACAAGACCCGGTTTCTGAAGAACTGCAGGGCAAGATTGATGCTGCTAAAACGGCGGTGAACGCTGCGCAGGCTAACCTCACCCAGGCCACAACCGCCTATAACCACTTTGCTAATAATACGTTGAATCCTGCAATAGCTGCGGAGAAAAGCTCCCGATCGGCATTAGAAGCGACGCAGGCTAAGTCGCAGAAGATGGTTGATTCGTTCAACCCACAGCAGCAAAGCACCATTGAACAGCGGCGTAAGGAGGCAGATGCAGAGTCTAAAACCTTGACGTTCCTCATGGCCCTGATGGCGCAGTTGATTAACAAAAGTTCCAGCGACGACCTTCAGGCGTCGGCGGAGCTGAAGCAAAAATTGGCAGAAGCAGCGGCCAAGGACGCGGAGAAAAAGGCCAAGGAATACGAAGAAGAAGTGCGTAAAGCTGAAGAAATGCAGAAGACGATGGGCTGCATCGGCAAGATTTTGGGCTGGATTGTTACGGCGGTCAGTTTTGCCGCTGCGGCATTCACTGGCGGCGCTTCTTTGGCACTGGCGGCCGTTGGGCTGGCGCTGGCGATTGGTGATGAGATAAGCCAGGCCGTGACCGGTCGTTCATTTATGGCCGACGCGATGCAGCCGCTGATGGATGCAGTCGTGAAACCGCTGATGGAGATGATGGGCAAAATATTTTCAGCCATTCTTCAATCTTTCGGCGTCGATAAAGACACGGCAGACATGGTAGGACAAATCCTCGGGGCGATCGCGGCGGCGGCGGTACTCGTCGCCGGCGTAATGGTGGCGGGTAGCGTGATGAGCAAAGTTTTTGGCACGGTGATGAAAAAGATTGGTGTCGACGTGGCAGAAGAAGCCGGTAAGACCATGGCCAAAAATGTTGCTGTTGAAGTGGAAAAAGAGGTCGTTAAGGACGTCACCAAAAACGTTGTGCGCACCGCGGTGAAGGAAGTTGCGGAAGAGGTAGCGCAAGAAGTGGCTGAAAAGGCGACAAAATCTACCATGCAAAAATTGATGGACAGTGCTATCGGCCAGGTCATTAAGCGGCTGAGTAAAGGTTTTGGCCGTTCATTGGGTGCAGACGAGCTGCAAATGGCCAAAGTTTCTAACTACAGCCAGAAGGCGGTGGTGGGCCTGAGCGTGGTCAATACCTCAAGCCAGGCGGCTGTCGGGATTGTTACGGCCAGTATGTTGCTGGAAGCGTCGAAGATCAGAGCTGAAATGATGAAGGACGCAGCACTTCAGGATTTGCTTAACGAAATGATGAATCGCGCCATCGATAGCTTTACCCATCGAATGGAATCGGTCAGTGAGATTGTGCGCAATATCTCAACGGTTGCGGAAAACCAGGCGCAGGCTGGTAAATATATTACTAAACAAATGAGTGCAGTTGCCGGATAAACGGCGGGACTACTTTTACCCGCAATAATATAAAGGAGTTTTATCAATTATGTCCGATCTAATTATTGACGCTGGTTCGTCAGAACGTTATTTACGAGTGCAGGACGTTCAGGTCGAAACAAAAAATGTTGTCATTCAGGAAGAGAAAAGAAATGTCCAGGACATGTCCGATCTCGCAAAAAAAGAGGGCATGCTGTCGTTGATGATGGAAAAGCAGAGTCTGCGTACCGATACAACCCATGCGTCATCTGCAGCACAGAAACGCAAAGGGGGAGATATTGAAACTGATACCCCGGCTAAAGCTGTGAAATTATCCGTCGCAGGGGAAGGGGATGCAAATAAAGCAGAGCGCCTGGCAGCCTCCGTGCCTGGAATATTAACGTCACAGATCAATATTACGCAGCCAAATAATAAATCTGCAGATATTGGTAAGAGTGACAGTCAGTCAACCGTGAGCAATGCTTCGTCTTCCGCTGTTCAAGCTCGTTCACAGCCCGCTGTTGAAGGCGGCACTGATATCACTGCTGCAGATGCAGCAGGCCCACGGTTCATCAACGTTGTGGGTTCTATGAAGCAGCTCGAGGTGAGCAATACCATCACCACCGTAATGCTAAATGCTGAACGAGATGCCAACAAAGCGGCGGCGGCGGCAACAAACCGTAGCGTAGATGCGGCGGCTCGTGCAGGTAATAAAACCATTGAGGCTGCTCGACAGAATCTCAACGGGGCAATCACCTCCGGCGCGCTGGGTATTGCAGGCCAGGGAGCAACGACCGCGACCCAGATGAAGGCGCTAAATAAAGAAGGCACTTCCATCACCAAGAATCTGAAGCCGGCCCGCAACCTTGAGCTTGGCGTTCGCGAGCATCAGACCGCGATTAAGAGTGGTAAAGACACCATGGTTCATCAGAACAAAAAGCTGTCCGGCGATGTTGAGGCTACCATGGCACATCCGCAGGCCGCTGATATGCATGCCAGCGCGCTTAAGCGTGATACCCACAATTCGGTGCAGCTTGCGACGCAGAAGAGCCGTATTACTGCCGAGTACGCCAACCAGGGCATTCGTTCCGGGCAGGGAGCTGTTGAAGGGGCATTTGGCGTATCAGCTGCTGAGAAGCAGAAAGAGGCAGAGCTGGCCCGTGCCGACCGTGATGTTAACAACGAACTGGCCAATACCCAAAGTCAAACGGCCAAGAAGGCCGCTGAGACCAATGCGGCCATCAGAAGCATGACCGACACCATACTCAACGCTAATAACAGCGCGGTATCTTCCATCGCGGAACGTACACGCTAAATCTGAAGAATAAGCAACGTATGCAGGGATACCCGGCATACGTTGCTCAAAAGGAATTACGCAATGCTGAACGTAAATAATGTTGTACCCAACACCGTTAGTTATTATCCCGCTGTTACCAACGCTACCCAGTCTGCGCCGATGGCTGAAACCCACACAGGTTCAACTTCGGAACTGAATACGAAACTAATAAAAGAGCTTATTGCCCAGTTGGATACCCCTAATAAGGCGGATAAGCTTGATGAAATTAGGGCACTACTTGGTCAGTATGGTTTGGATACCAGCGGCGAAGATTTTAATAACAGCAAACTGCTTGCCGCATTAGAGCACCTCAAAACGGCCAGTGACGGCGCGCAACCGTCGGATGACGTTGCTGAGATGGTCGCCAATCAGGAACAGCGTGTAAAGAGTAGCGCTCAGGCGTTATCGGATATCCAGCGTGAGATCGTAGCAAATCGTACTAAGGCCAACTATTCGTTAAGCCAGTTTTTGGCTGAGAAACAAAGAGCGGTGCAGGAACCTGCACCGGAGCCGAAGAGCAGTGATGACGAAATTTCCACCCATACTAGCTATGCCGAGCTGTGGGCAAGAATGGCCCTCGCCATTAAAGAAATCAAAGGCGATTACGTAGATTTCTATGCCGATTTGATGCAGAAGTATACGGAAATGTACGAAGCTTATAATACGCACGTACAGGGGGCGGCATCCAAAGCCGTTTCCACAGGTGATGACGGTAATAATGTTAAATTCGATACGTCCGTCATGAAAAAAGGGTATGAAGACTTCATGAATGAAGTTAACGGTATCGATCTGGGTAGCGTAAAAAACTGGGATAAAATGACGCCGGAAGAGCGTAAAAGTATGGAAACCACGCTTGCGCCTGCCTTTAAAGTAAACGATAGCGGTAAAATCGAATTCAACCTCGATCAGTACAGCGCCGCACCTGATTATCCATCAGGTATTAGCGGTGGCAAAGTTTCTACTGCCAGCTACCAGGCCTGGCTTGCCTCCTTTAATGCAGGCGGCAGTGCCCTGCAAAGTAATATGCAGGCTTTTGCCCAACGTTATAGCCAGGCAAATAGTACCTTCGATAATTTAAATAAAGTATTGAGTGGTGCGATCGCCTCCCTGGCGGAAAGTGCAAAAGACGTTCTTAAAGCCTTAGGTTAAAAATTTGCTGAGTGGGTTATATGGACAGCATCTACAGGTTCGCATCGCAAGAAAGTTTAAGACAAGATATTTATCTGACTCAGGGAGTAAATGAAACCTATGGTGCATTTGCCTGCCACGTTTCGGGCTTGCAGGTTAGATTTGCGGAGCCAGACACTTTTTTAAGACGTACGAATAGTGGTTCGTCTAACAGCTCACAGGGCAGTTTTAAAGACCATTTTGGCTATGCCTCATCATTAGAAGAACATCATTCATTGCCCGGTGAGGGGGTTTGTGCCGCACAACGTTATTATTTTCATATGCGAGCTGATGCCCTAAAACAAACTTCTTCGCACAATAATGACCGTGCCGAACAAGCTTTAATCGAGCAGCCTGAAATACAAGGTCGCTATCGGGAAACGAGTGATAAGCCAAAAAAAACGGTCTTTCAGCGGCTGTTAAATTTCCTTACCCGGTGCATTATGCCCTGCATCAAAGTAAAAACATAGGACAGTAGAGGAGTTATTATTATGCCTGGATCTATTAATGGTGCAGTCAGACAGGATATTCAATCCATCAATGCCAGAGGCATGGATAGCTCTGCATGCGCGACCGAGAGGCCCGCTTTTATCAATCTGGTTACAGAAGGTAGAAACGATCCAATAGCTCTCTTTAAACAACAGCCGCATCAGACCGCTAATGCAAAAGAGCTTGTTTTGCATGAGGCGCAAAAAAATCTTCCCGCTGACTTCCTTCAAAAGGATTTAAGCCCAGAAGGAAATAAGATCAGGACGCTTATCGGTGTTATCTATAAGGATGTACAGGACAGCGATGATGCAGAAGATCGAGCCAAGCTTGATAAAGTTTGTAAGAAACTTGCCGAAGCTAATGGCAATGAAAATAAAGAACGGAAGGTAGCAAAAGAACTCTCAGGCCTGGTTTCAAAATACGGTGCGGGCGCTTTTGAGAAGGTGATCAACAAGTGTATTGAACACTGCATGGAAGCCTGGGAAGATCATCACCAGGCGAAGTCAGTGGATACTCACGACAAGGCCATCTTCAAGCAATGTCTGGATGTTTGCAAATCTACGCTAAAGCACGACGTGGAAGGTTTGACACAACCCGATCAGCCATGGGAAACGATGGCCCAGAAGCTGAACTTTTTCGTCAATGACTGTGCCGCTATTTCGAAAACGCTGACGAATTACGATGCGGAGCCGGTGATGCCTGCGCCAAAAGGCCCGGAGACGCTGAATCCTAACTACGACGGTGGTGCAGATAACCAACGAGTATTTATTCCAACCGGGCCAGGGCAGGGAGGCATTACCCTCAATATCACCAGCCAGGGGGGAAGTGTTGGCGATATTAGCCACTCAGTTGGTGCGTCGAATACCACGCCTGCAGACTCCAACTCTACGATTGTTAAGCACATTCTCGATTCCGGGCTTACCAATGTTGAAAAGGTGGGGCTAATTAAAGACCTGTTTAATGCCGGCATTGGAGGCGGTAGCAACTTCCTTGGAAATCTGGCTGGCGTACAGGGCTACAAGGCAGAGCAGGCTGTGGACACTCCGCAGCACAACGTTGCCAGGCGGGAAATTGAAACCCAGACACTAAAGCCTGCATTAAAGAGCATCGCTACTCAAACTGAGGGTGCGCCTGACACGGAAACTGTTAACGATGCGAGCCTTGGCCCTGAGCCCAAAGTTCAGCAACAGTCAACCATTGTGGTTGAACAAAACAGGCTGAAGACGGCGGTCGACGGTGAGGCGTCCAAAAAGCAGGATGCGCATAATTTGGAAGCGGACAACATCGATAGCGTCGTACTGCGCGAGAAAAAGGAAACATCCGGCCGCACTTCTTTATCAAGCGGTGATTATATTTACACCACTTCACGCAACATCGATCCGCTGAATCGCAGATCTTCAACGCCGACGCATTTCATACCCCCTGGGGCAGAGACTCAACCTGAGCGGGCAAGCGGAAAAGTCGTGACGCTGGCGGATAAGTTTGAAGCTTTAAAGCAAAGGTCTCCTTCAGTCTTCGCTCACCTGGATAAAAATGGTGCCGTGGCTTCTGAAGGGAAAAAGGCAAAACCAACCGCGGAACATGATATTGAGAAGAGCTTACCGGATAGCCAGATAAGACCTGAACCTGAATTACCCCTAAATTCTCAGGTGCGAAATGACGCTTCGGCAGCGAACAGGGCGCCAGCAAGTATCAAAACCGCCAATCCAGGCATGGATTCAACGGATGGCGGAATGCCTCGCAAGGATGGTGAAGAGGTCAGCCGTAAATCTGCGTCTGATGGCTTTCAGCCAACGCGAATTAATGCTGCGGCCGTAAATATGCCAGGGAATAGGTCTGGCAACGACCATGTTTACACAACGGTACGCACTGTGAATTCATGGAACAGGGACCCGAAACCGGTGAGTTTCGTTCCTAAATCTGACTCAGTCGAACTGAACGCGGTGCTGTCGAGGTTAAAGCCACGAGATCAATCTAAATTTGATGCTCTGGAAAATAAGAGAATTGAGCAGGACAAAGAACCACTTCCTTTTCAGGAAAAGTTAGCTGAGTTCAGACGCCTACGCGAGCAATGGGATACTAACCATGAATGACTCAGTTATTGATGAAACGGTAGCTTCGCTGGTGGCTAACCTCATTTATCAGGTTAACGGCGTTCTACCAAGAAATATTAAACTGGAGGACAGTTTAATCACCGACCTGGCAATGGACTCCGTTGAACTTATAGACCTCCTTATGCGACTCGAAGAGATAGGCGTAACGATACCGGAGTCAGATATCAGTAGCAGTCTGACCGTTGCGGATATTATCCAGCACGTGCAGGAAAGTGCATAACGCAGTTTGTTCAATGTCGCCTGAACATGGGGAGGGCGACAGTTAATTAATAAGGAAACTATGTAATGATTACAATGCCGATTCCGCCTGCTGAACTGTACCAGGCGATGGCAAGCGCGAGCGCCAAAGCCGCCACGGCCGCAGGGAATGCCATGAATAGCGTCCAGCAGGGATTTCTTTCTTGCGTGACAAAAGTATACAACTCGCTGGTGACGATGAAAGACGCGGTCGTTGCAGGTTTCCATCGCCTTAGCGAGAGGATGAGTCCCTCGGCTGCTGAAGCTCCTGCGTCAACACCGCCTGTGTCAACGCTTAACCCTATTTCAGTAGCCGACACGAGGACATTCTGTCAGGAATTAATGTGCAAAATGGAAGCTGATCCTGGTTCTATAAATGGTATGTTTCGACAGAGTCCAGCGATCAAAATTAGCGAATTTAATCAACGTTTGACCGACCCGGTTGCATTTTTTGATGCGATCAAAAGTGATGAAATTAATAATGTTGAAGCAAGTTTCTTGATCAAGAAATGGATGGGGCAAACGCTGGCGGAAAATAAATTCTCACCAGAAGAGCGCAGGGCACTGGTGGCCAATAAGGATAACAAAGCTGAAGTAAATAAGATTTTTGGATGTAAATTTAATTCATCTGATGCTAACGGACGGGAGAATAAAGATAAATTTATTTCGTTACTTTCAGTCATGCGTACATATAAAGAAATATCTTTAGCAAACATCAATATGGAGAGCCGTCAACACGACCCTAGCGTTGTTGGGATTATGGGTATCGCACAAACATTTGATTTTGATTTAAATCTAATGCTTGCCACTACCCCAGCAGAGATAGCGATGCGTAATAAAGAAAAAGATGAGGCATTGACAGCATTTACGGCTCTGTTGGACCATTGTCCTCCGGGCGTGCCGCCGAAACCGGTCTTCATGCGCCCCAACTAACTCCCCGCTTTGTCGATATACACAAGGCCTGCTTAGCAGGCCTTTTAACAAACATTTCAGCTAGAGAACGGATGGTGTTGTGCAGATTTATTCCTGTGATAATTATTTTATTCTTGGTGTACGTTCATTAATCGAAACACTTAATATCAATGATGTCTCCGGGATGATAGTTTTTGATACGGGCAGCGAGTGCGTATATATTTTTCATGGTGATAAATTACGTCATGCAGATATTAATGATCCATTCAGTGCTCTGGTATATTGTAGAGGTTCCTTGTTAGGCAAAAATGCTACTCTCAAAGCATATACTTGTCGCCTTCAAGCGAGTATTGAAAAGAACTTAGATGACGAGAGAATGGCCGTTTTGACCCGCAGAGAAGAGATGATAATTAAGGCGTTATACAAAGTCTCTAATCGTAAGCGTCTTGCCAAGATGTTTAGCATCAGCGAAAAGACCGTTAGCGCGCATACAATAAGAGGGTTAAATAAGATAGGTGTGAAAAATACCAACACGCTGCACCGTATTCTTCAAGCCTGGCAGACTGTATTACCGGCTATTCTTCCTGACTCGCAATTGTAGAATTCGCCATATTTATAAAAAAAATCCACGCCGGGCTTTAGGTTGCCCGGGCAAGAGAGCGTAAAGGTGAGCGGCCAAAGGTGCTGAATAAGGGTAAACAGGCGTTGGCCGTTCGGTTGTATGATGAAAACATGATGGTTTTCATATGAATAATTTAAAGACCTGCTTTTGATAGTATTTTAACATTTATCTTTCTTGTAGGGCTATCTTTCCCAAGAATATCATCCAATTTTACAATGCATGAATGATACTCTTTCTTAATTTCATTTGGAATGTATCTGAATCCACCTTTAAGATAGTCGGAGATTATGTTTTTTTTCACTTCAGCATCAATGAATTCTAATGAATCACGCTTAAATACAAGTCCGAAATCTATGGGTTCCACGCTGCCTTCTGGAGTTTTCAAAAAGTTAGATGGTTTTGCATCACCCATAAAAAAACCATGTTTAAATAGATCGTTAACTCCTATTAGTGTGTCCTGGAAATTTGGGGTCTTGCCGTTGATGAATGGCATTTCAATACATTTTTCTACTATAGTGGCTGATTTTTTAGAACTCTGTATTTTTATATGATATTCGTTGCACATGTTTGCTTCATGAAAAATTTCATTTAGTGTTAAGTTTTTCGTTTTCTTTATAATAGATTCACCATCTTTATATACAGTTCCTCTTGATCCCTTACCCAATGCTTGTTTTCCCTCCTCAGGGTTGTAATTTGTTTTTAACAATTTTCCCGCATTAACTTTCCACGAATGAATTCGAGAATTAATAAATGAATCATCTTTGGCAGGTTTAATTGTTTTTATTTCCTTGATTAGTTTTGAAATTTGTACATAATTCACATTAGTACTGCAAGGGATATCTCTGATTATAGAATCAGCCTCTCCATTTTTAAATTCATACTGAGTATTTGCTATGCTCACTAATTTTTCCAGCGACTTACTAGATAGCGATGTATTGTTTATTTTTTTATTAATGGCACTTTGTAAATTGTCAGAGTGAATATTTATTTTTTCTTTAAAAATACTAATCATATTGAAATCACCTAATTATAGGTTTAGTGAATGGGAAGGATGTTAGCTTCCATCCATGATAATGTTTTTTTCGCAGATTTCTTTCAAAAAAGAGGAATATGAAGTGCGGGCACAGCTGTTATCCCAGTCACTACCTGATTTAAAAATGTACTTGCCGCGCATTTTCGTACAATTGGGCTTCAGGCCCTATTACAACCACCATACAAAGCGGTACCGGCAACAGACGATGACGCAGAAAGAGATGATTGGGCGATACATCGGCCATATCCAGGCGAAACATTTTAAGATAATGCGCTACTACGGATTTTGCCCAACTGTAAGCGCGCGAAACAGCTGCCGAGAGTGTATGAAGCCCTGCAGATGGAGGCGCGGAAAAAAGCGGAGCAGCCGGACTTCACCGTGCTGATGAAGGAATTTTTGCGTACTGACCCGTACAAATACATTCTGTGTGGCAACCGACTGCGCTTCAGAAGTGCACGGGCAGGCAGACACGCTTCGGAGTGGGGGCGACACCGGAACCCCAGATTTTTCTGTTATCTTAGTCTCAGCCCGGCGACCAGCGCATCCAGATCAATAATCTCATTGCTGCTCTGGAAGGTATAATGTCCGTTCAGCAAAATGTGCTGCCAGGCTACCGGTGATATCTGGGCCAGAACCTCAATGCCTTTAGCATTGCTTTCCACAGCCAGTTGATCCAGCAATCACCATCTGCGACTTGCTCGCATTTCTCGCGGGCTTCGGCAAGTTTGACCTTCGCAAACATGCTGGATTTACCGTTGAGTTTAAATCGACAGCGGTAGGCTTTTTTACCATTTGGTTCCACTTCGAGGTAGAGACCGTTGAAATGATTGAGTCGATAGAGTTTTTCTTTCATGTACTCATTTTTGACTGCGTTGTTACGAGATGTGTTGAGACTCTGTGAAATGAAAAATCCACGCCATGGCGTGGATTTTATATTTATTGTGTCGTTCATGAGGTTAATTAAGACCTCACGAGACAACAAATTATATTTAGACGTTGAACAGGAAGTTCATTACATCGCCATCTTTCACGATGTAGTCTTTACCTTCGGCACGCATTTTACCGGCTTCTTTAGCGCCTTGTTCACCTTTATAGGTGATGAAGTCGTCAAAGGCGATGGTCTGAGCACGGATAAAGCCTTTCTCGAAGTCGGTGTGGATTTTACCCGCGGCCTGTGGGGCAGTTGCGCCAACCGGGATGGTCCATGCGCGAACTTCTTTCACGCCAGCGGTGAAATAGGTCTGCAGGTTCAGCAGCTCATAGCCTGCGCGGATCACGCGGTTCAGGCCCGGCTCTTCGAGGCCCAGTTCAGCCATAAACTCGTCACGGTCTTCGTCGTCGAGCTCGGCGATATCAGATTCAACCGCAGCACATACGGCCACCACGACAGAACCTTCGCCAGCGGCGATTTCACGCACTTTGTCGAGGTACGGGTTGTTCTCGAAGCCGTCTTCGTTGACGTTCGCGATGTACATGGTCGGCTTCAGCGTCAGGAAGCTCAGATATTTGATAGCCGCTTTGTCTTCGTCGGTCAGGGTTTTCAGCGCACGCAGCATGCCTGCGTTTTCCAGCTGTGGCAGACATTTTTCCAGCGCTTCCAGCTCGGTTTTCGCGTCTTTATCGCCGCCTTTGGCACGTTTCTGCACGCGATGGATCGCACGCTCACAGGTATCGAGGTCAGACAGCGCCAGCTCGGTGTTGATAACGTCGATATCGTCAGCCGGATCGACTTTGTTATTTACGTGGATGATGTTGTCGTTTTCGAAGCAGCGCACAACGTGGCCGATAGCTTCGGTCTCACGGATATTGGTCAGGAACTGGTTACCCAGGCCTTCACCTTTAGAAGCACCTTTTACCAGGCCGGCGATATCCACGAACTCCATGGTGGTCGGCAGAATACGCTGCGGCTTGACGATTTCAGCCAGCTTGTCCAGACGCGGATCGGGCATCGGCACGACACCGGTGTTCGGCTCAATAGTACAGAACGGGAAGTTCGCCGCTTCAATACCCGCTTTTGTGAGCGCATTGAACAGGGTGGATTTGCCAACGTTAGGCAAACCGACGATACCGCATTTGAATCCCATGTTTAAATCACCTTAATCTTTTGGTAATCAACCTGTTATAGCAAACAGATTGCAGAAAATTGAATTACTTCGCCTATTATACACGGCAGCGGGGCAAATTGCCGCCCCCACGTGGTTTATTGCGCCTTAAAGGCGTGTAAGCGGTTGGTGGCTTTGGTGAGACCGTCCTTCAGCCAGACTTCAGTACAACGCGCCGCTTCGTCCACCGCCTCGTCAATCAGCTTCTGTTCAGAAACCGGTGGTTTGCCGAGCACAAAGCCAACAACTTTATTTTTATCGCCCGGGTGGCCGATTCCGATGCGTAAGCGATGAAAGTTCGGGTTATTGCCAAGCTTGCTAATGATGTCTTTCAGACCATTGTGGCCGCCATGGCCGCCGCCAAGTTTAAATTTTGCCACGCCCGGCGGCAGATCCAGTTCATCGTGAGCCACCAGAATTTCGTCCGGATTAATGCGGAAAAATGTAGCCATTGCCGCGACGGCTTTACCACTCAGGTTCATAAAGGTGGTAGGCACCAGCAAACGAACATCCTCACCGGCAAGGTTCACGCGTGAGGTGTAGCCAAAGAATTTCGCCTCTTCGCGAAGTGGGGCACGATGACGTTCTGCCAGTAAATCCACATACCAGGCGCCCGCGTTGTGGCGCGTAGCGGCATATTCGGCACCCGGGTTGGCGAGGCCGACAATCAGTTTAATCGTCACGTTTGTATTCCTGAATGGGTCGATATTCGGGGCGTAGTGTACTGTCTGCGAGGGCCGTTGACAAAGTTCTGGCAGCGTAGCGGTAGGACAGATGAATTATACCGATGCGTTACCATTAGAATTTCAAGTTGTTCAGCCACTTATTTGTAAAGTTTTGTTACTCATATGTTTGTAATTGTGATCACTCCCGCAGTCCCTTTTATTACCGTTGTCTATACTTTACACACAAGGAACAGGGATATTTTTCCCTTTCGACCCAAAGCTCCGGAGGTGACATATGAAACGCAAAAACGCTTCGTTACTCGGTAACGTGCTCATGGGTTTAGGATTAGTGGTCATGGTTGTTGGCGTCGGTTACTCAATTCTAAACCAATTGCCGCAGCTCGACCTGCCGCAGTTTTTCGCTCATGGAGCGGTACTCAGTATATTCATCGGCGCTATTCTTTGGCTCGCTGGCGCACGTGTCGGTGGCAAAGAGCGCGTAGCAGACCGTTACTGGTGGGTACGCCACTACGACAAGCGCTGCCGTCGTGACGAACACCATCACAGCTAACTGAATTGATAACGGCTCCCGAGGGAGCCGTTAGTTTATCTCAGGTCGGCCAGGGCGGCGTCGCGGTCAGGATAGAAACTGAGGCGTCCCGGAATAGGCTGAATACCGGCTCGCGCCATGGTGCGCAGAGGCTGGAACTCGAGGTTGGAGACGCGAAGCTCACAGCCTTCAGGCAGCTTGTTGACGAAACGCTGGAAGGCATCAAGGCCACCGGCATCCAGTACCGGCACCGCATCCCATTTCAGCACCACAATCCGCTTTCCGGTAATATGCGTGTCCAGTTCGTTGAACAACCCTTCCGCGGCAGCAAAGAACAGCGGGCCAATCACCCGCAGCACCAGCACATCATCCGGTACGGTGACGTTCACCGGCGCCAGGCGCGTCATCCGCGCAATACGGCGCATAAACAGCAGGGAAGCGAGTACGATACCCACGCTAATGGCAATCACCATATCGAACAGTACCGTCAGCGACATACAGATAAGCAGCACGATAATGTCGTCTTTCGGCGCACGACGCAGCAGGTTCACCACTTTGTGCGCTTCACTCATGTTCCAGGCTACCATCAGCAGCAGGGCCGCCATGGCAGAAAGCGGTAGCCAGGAAAGCAGCGGTGCCAGCACCAGCAGCGCGAGAATAACCAGCAGGGCGTGGATCACCGCCGCAATGGGTGAGGTTGCCCCGGCGCGGACGTTCGCCGCCGAACGGGCGATGGCCGCAGTCGCGGTGATACCGCCGAAGAACGGCGCCACCAGGTTACCCATTCCCTGACCGATGAGCTCGCTGTTTGCTTTGTGCTTGGTGCCGGTCATGCCGTCGAGCACGACGGCGCAGAGCAGGGATTCAATCGCGCCAAGCATCGCCATTGAGAATGCCGCCGGCAGCAGCGCATGCAGCGAATTCCAGCTCAACGTGAAGCTCGAGCCCGGCAGATCCCACGGCAGAACAAGCTGCGGCAGCAGCTGCGGAATGCCGTTCCCCTGGCTGCCGTCCGCCAGCATATAGTGGAACTGCGATCCGATGGTCGCGACGTGTCCACCGAGCAGATTCACGATGCCCATCACCGCACAGCCAAGCAGCAGCGCGGGCAGGTGGCCCGGAAGGCGGATCCCCAGGCGCGGCCAGAAGATAAGCGTGGCAAGCGTCACCACGCCAATCGCGGCATCGCCGTAGTTAATGGTCGGCAGGGCCATCACCAGCGCACCGACCTTTTGCAGATAGTGCTCCGGGACATGCGCCAGTTGCAGACCAAGGAAATCCTTAATCTGCATGGTGCCGATCGTTATCCCGATACCGGAGGTAAACCCGAGGGTAACGGAAAGCGGAATGTACTCAATCAGGCGGCCAAAACGAGCGAGGCCGAAGAGAATGAGAAACACCCCGGAAAGCAGCGTGGCAACCAGCAGCCCCGCCAGACCAAACTGCTGAGAAACCGGGTAGAGGATCACCACGAACGCGGCCGTCGGCCCGGAAACGCTAAAGCGTGAGCCACCGGCCAGCGCGATGACAATCCCTGCCACCGCCGACGTGTACAGGCCGTACTGCGGCGCAACCCCGCTGCCAATAGCCAGTGCCATCGCCAGCGGAATGGCAATGATCCCAACGGTTATCCCGGCAATCAGGTCACGCGTAAAGCGACCCGCAGTGTATTTTTCTTTCCAGCAGGCATCGATGAGAGCGCGGAAAGGCATAATTTGCGAGAATTTATTCACAATATGTTTTCATCCATGAGCGCATCATCTGTCACGAGGGCAGGTGAAGGAGGCAAAAAATAAAATAATTAATAAATCATACAAATGGGCAACATATATAAAAAAACCCGCCGTAGCGGGTTCTTGAGCGACGCCCGATTAGTGTTCGAACATAGCAGAGATAGATTCTTCGTTGCTGATACGACGAATCGCTTCGGCCAGCATGCCAGAGAGCGTCAGAGTACGCACGTTCGGCAGGGCTTTAATCTCATCCGTTAACGGGATAGTGTCGCAAACCACAACTTCGTCGATGACGGAGTTGCGCAGGTTGTTTGCCGCATTACCGGAGAAGATCGGGTGAGTCGCGTAAGCAAATACGCGTTTAGCACCACGTTCTTTCAGGGCTTCTGCCGCTTTGCACAGCGTGCCGCCGGTATCGATCATGTCATCAACCAGTACGCAGTCACGGCCAGCAACATCACCGATGATATGCATCACCTGAGATACGTTAGCACGCGGACGGCGTTTGTCGATGATAGCCATGTCGGTATCGTTGAGCAGTTTGGCAATCGCACGAGCACGAACCACGCCGCCGATGTCCGGAGAAACCACAATCGGGTTATCCAGGTTCAGCTGCAGCATATCTTCGAGCAGGATTGGGCTACCAAATACGTTGTCTACCGGTACGTCGAAGAAGCCCTGGATCTGTTCAGCATGCAGGTCAACGGTCAGTACGCGGTCAACGCCAACGCTTGACAGGAAGTCAGCAACAACTTTGGCTGTGATAGGAACACGAGCGGAACGCACACGGCGGTCCTGACGTGCATAGCCAAAGTAAGGGATAACGGCAGTAATACGGCCCGCGGAAGCACGACGCAGGGCATCGACCATAACAACCAGTTCCATCAGGTTGTCATTGGTGGGGGCACAAGTGGACTGGATGATGAAAATATCACCACCGCGTACGTTTTCATTAATTTGTACGCTGACTTCGCCATCGCTAAAGCGACCTACGGCGGCGTCGCCGAGTGAAGTGTACAGGCGGTTGGCAATACGTTGTGCTAGTTCCGGGGTGGCGTTACCAGCAAAAAGCTTCATTTCAGGCACGAGAAGAACCTCAGGCATGCGTCCAGTTATGGATGAAAGGGGCCGAAAACTGTGCGGGCCAGGCACCATTCCATCCAGGAGGTGTGTTTAAAGAGCGCGATGCAACGTCTGGAACAGGGTGACGTTGTCACCGAAACTCAGTCTGCCCTGGGATGGCGTGCAGTAACGGCGATACGTTCCTGGCACGGGCGATAAAGCCTTGCAGCCATTCCGGGGCTTGCTCTAGCACCTGACGTGCGGCGGATTCTGTGTCAAATTCAGCAAAAACACAGGCCCCTGTGCCAGTCAGGCGCGACGGTGCGTATTCTAACAGCCAGGAAAGCGCCGCATCAACCTCGCGAAAACGTTTTCTTGCGATAACCTCGCAATCGTTGCTGAATTCACATTTTAGTAACGTTTCAATTGACCTGCGCGGAGTATTACGCGGTAGCTCCGGATCGCCAAAAATAACCGGCGTTGGAATACTGACTCCGGGGTGGGCGACCAGGTACCATTTTTCTTCGACATCGACCGGGGTGAGGATTTCCCCTACACCTTCGGCAAAGGCCGCGTGACCGCGCACAAACACCGGCACATCGGCGCCGAGCGTCAGGCCGAGCGCCGCCAGCTCATCGACCGAAAGCCCGGTCTGCCACAGATGGTTCAGCGCCACCAGTACCGTTGCGGCGTTGGACGAACCGCCGCCAAGGCCACCGCCCATCGGCAGGCGCTTGTCGATACTGATGTCTGCGCCGCTACCGACGGGTAATCTTTCTCCCGCCGCCTGCATCAAAAGACGCGCGGCACGAATAATCAGATTTTGTTCGTCCGGCACGCCAGCTATCGGCGTCAGCAGGCGCAGCACGCCGTCCTGACGCGGCTCAATGGTGAGCGTATCGCCATAGTCGAGAAACTGAAACAGCGTCTGCAGGGTGTGATAACCGTCCGGACGCTGCCCGGTGATGTACAAAAACAGGTTCAGCTTCGCGGGAGAGGGCCACTGGTTCATTATTTGACTATCCAGTTATCCATTTTGAGCTTAATACGCTGTCCGTCCTGGGTCAGCTCCATGTTAGATGGCAGCGCCGGCGTGGTTTTGCTGTCGTAACCGCTGTATACCACTTTCCAGGTTTTGCCGTTCTGCGTGTAGTTAATCTCGCTCAGGCGGTACTGATCATCAAGGGTGTAGTCGGTTGCATCGCCCGGCAGGCCGACAATCCACTGACGCAGGCTGTTGAGCGGAATAGGCATACCCGTCAGCTTGCTAATCATCTCTTCACCGTCGGTGGCGGCGTAGCGCTGGCCTTTATTGTCGACCACCTGCACGCTACCCGGCTGGGCGGTGAGCTCAAGCTCGGTACTGCCAAGCGGGTTAGTCAGCAGCAGACGATAATGGTCTTTACCGGTCTGCTGCCAGAAGAAGCGGGCGTACACTTTCTGCTGGTCGGAAAGGTAGGCAAAGGCGCCGCGCGTCTGGAACTGATTCAGCTGACGAACGTCCTGTTGGTGCTGACGCCACTGCGGGGAGTCAGGGCTCTTGCCCGGGCCTTTCGGCGCATTAACAGAACAGGCGGTAAGGACAAGGGCTGCCAGCGGCAGCAGACGAATCAATCGGGGCAGGCTCATAGTGTGAGAAATCCTTGACGTGCGTTGCGTTGATAACCCTTTATGCTAGCGTTGCGGGCGGATAGCGTCTACGTTCAAATGGTCTTAAATCATAAAATTAGCGAACGGAGCCTATTACTCCAAAAGGGGAGCGTCTCTTTTATTGATCTCGCGCATCCTGTATGATGCGCTCAGACTAACCTTATCAACGCTGGTACTACTCCCGCTAATATGACCCTGTTAGCTCTCGGCATTAACCATAAAACAGCCCCGGTTGCGTTGCGAGAACGTGTTGCGTTTTCGCCGGACACGCTCGACCAGGCGCTGGAGAGTTTACTGGCGCAACCCATGGTGCAGGGCGGCGTCGTGCTGTCTACCTGTAACCGTACCGAGCTGTACCTGAGCGTTGAAGAACAGGAAAACCAGCAGGAAGCGCTGATCCGTTGGCTGTGTGATTATCACAATCTTAACGAGACCGATCTGCGCAACAGCCTCTACTGGCACCAGGATAACGACGCGGTCAGCCATCTGATGCGCGTTGCCAGCGGGCTGGATTCGCTGGTTCTGGGCGAACCGCAAATTCTCGGGCAGGTGAAGAAAGCCTTCGCCGACTCCAGCCGTGGCCATCTGCACGCCAGCGAGCTGGAACGCATGTTCCAGAAATCGTTCTCGGTCGCCAAGCGTGTGCGAACGGAAACAGATATCGGTGCCAGCGCCGTTTCCGTTGCTTTCGCTGCCTGTACGCTGGCGCGGCAAATCTTTGAATCTCTCTCGACGGTCACCGTACTGCTGGTGGGCGCCGGAGAGACTATTGAACTGGTTGCACGCCATCTGCGCGAGCACAGCGTCAAAAAAATGCTTATCGCCAACCGTACCCGCGAACGTGCGCAGGTGCTGGCAGATGAAGTCGGCGCTGAGGTGATTGCGTTAAGCGACGTTGATGAACGGCTGAAAGAGGCTGACATCATCATCAGTTCAACGGCAAGCCCGTTGCCGATTATCGGTAAAGGGATGGTCGAGCGGGCGCTGAAAGCCCGTCGTAACCAGCCGATGCTGCTGGTCGATATCGCCGTTCCGCGCGACGTTGAACCGGAAGTTGGCAAGCTTGCTAACGCCTATCTGTACAGCGTTGATGACCTGCAAAACATCATTTCGCACAATCTTGCTCAACGTAAAGCGGCGGCCGTCCAGGCCGAGAGCATCGTTTTGCAGGAAACCAGTGAATTTATGGCCTGGCTGCGCGCCCAGAGCGCCAGCGAGACCATTCGTGAGTACCGTAGTCAGGCTGATATTGTCCGCGAAGAGCTGACCGCAAAAGCGCTGAACGCGCTGGAGCAGGGCGGCGATCCGCAGGAGATTATGCAGGATCTGGCGCGTAAACTGACGAACCGTCTGATCCACGCCCCGACGAAATCACTTCAGCAGGCCGCCCGCGATGGCGATGACGAACGCCTGCATATTCTGCGCAACAGCCTCGGGCTGGAATAGCGCGCCTCACTCTTATTATTACAAGGTGCATTTACGCCTATGAAGCCTTCTATCGTTGCTAAACTGGAAGCTCTGCATGAGCGCCATGAAGAAGTTCAGGCGCTGCTCGGCGATGCGGGAACTATCGCTGACCAGGAGCGTTTCCGGGCGCTGTCGCGTGAATACGCGCAGCTCAGCGATGTTTCACGTTGCTTTACTGACTGGCGTCAGATTCAGGATGATATCGAAACCGCGCAGATGATGCTCGACGATCCAGAAATGCGCGAAATGGCGCAGGAAGAGCTGCGCGAAGCCAAAGAGAAAAGCGAAGCGCTTGAACAACAGCTGCAGGTTCTGCTGTTGCCAAAAGATCCCGACGACGAGCGTAACGCTTATCTTGAAGTGCGTGCCGGTACCGGCGGTGATGAAGCAGCGCTGTTTGCCGGCGATCTGTTTCGCATGTACTCCCGTTACGCTGAAGCGCGCCGCTGGCGCGTAGAGCTGATGAGCGCCAGCGAAGGCGAGCACGGCGGTTATAAAGAAGTGATCGCCAAAATCAGCGGCGACGGCGTTTATGGCCGACTCAAATTTGAATCCGGCGGTCACCGCGTGCAGCGCGTTCCGGCCACCGAATCGCAGGGGCGTATTCACACGTCGGCCTGTACCGTTGCGGTCATGCCAGAGCTGCCGGAAGCAGAACTGCCGGACATTAACCCGTCCGAGCTGCGCATCGATACCTTCCGCTCCTCCGGGGCGGGGGGACAGCACGTTAACACCACCGATTCCGCTATCCGTATTACCCACCTACCGACAGGTATCGTGGTGGAGTGTCAGGACGAACGTTCTCAGCATAAAAACAAGGCTAAAGCGTTGTCGGTGCTGGGTTCACGTATTCGCGCTGCTGAAATTGCTAAACGCCAGCAGGCCGAAGCCTCCGAACGTCGCAACCTGTTGGGCAGTGGCGATCGCAGCGATCGTAACCGCACCTATAACTTCCCGCAGGGCCGCGTGACCGACCACCGTATCAACCTGACCCTGTACCGTCTGGATGAAACCATGGAAGGCAAGCTCGATATGCTGATTGAACCTATCGTGCAGGAATACCAGGCCGACCAGCTGGCGGCGCTGTCTGAGCAGGAATGATGACGTTTCAACAGTGGCTGACGCAGGCGATAGCGCGTCTTGGTGAGAGTGAAAGCCCCCGGCGTGATGCTGAGATCCTGCTGGGACACGTGACCGGCAGGGCGCGTACCTATATTCTCGCTTTCGACGAAACCGAACTCAGCGCCGACGAACTCGCGGCGCTTGAGGTGCTGCTGGCGCGCCGGGAACGCGGTGAACCGGTGGCGCATCTGACCGGCGAACGTGAATTCTGGTCGCTGCCGCTCGCCGTTTCTGCCGCAACGCTCATCCCGCGCCCGGATACCGAATGCCTGGTCGAGCAGGCGCTGGCGCGACTGCCCGCGGAGCCCTGTCAGATCCTCGATCTGGGGACCGGCACCGGTGCTATTGCGCTGGCGCTGGCAAGCGAACGCCCGGATTGCCAGGTGACCGCCGTGGACGTCATTCCTGAAGCGGTAGAACTGGCCCGGCGTAACGCCACCCGCCTTGCCATTGGCAACGTGACGGTTGTGCAAAGCCACTGGTTCAGCGCGCTGGCCGACCAACGCTTTGCGGTGATTGTCAGTAACCCTCCCTATATTGATGAGCAGGATGAACATCTGGCGCAGGGTGACGTTCGCTTCGAGCCGCTGAGCGCGCTGGTGGCGGCGCAGCATGGGCTTGCCGACCTGGCGCAAATTATCCGTGAAGGACGCGATCACCTGCTGGCAGACGGCGTCATGTTGCTGGAACACGGCTGGAAGCAAGGGGCGCAGGTGCGTGAGCTGTTCCTCGCCTGTGGCTACACGCAGGTGGAGACCTGCCGTGATTACGGCGGCAACGAGCGGATTACGCTTGGAGTAAAAGCATGACGATGTTCACCAGCGTGCTGGCGCTGCATGTCATTGCGGCCGGGCTATCCGTGAGTTTGTTTGCGCTGCGCTACTGGTGGACATACCAGCGCAGCCCGATGCTTGCGGCGCGCTGGGTGAGGGTGGTGCCGCACGGTGTCGATACCGTGCTGTTTCTCAGCGGCGCCGCGCTTATTGCGATAACGCACTATCTGCCTTTCACCGGGCAGGACGCATGGCTGACTGAAAAGCTGTTTGGCGTTATCATTTACATCGTTCTGGGTTTTATTGCGCTGGGCCGTCGGTTCCGGCGCAGCCAGCAGGTCGGGTTTATTGCCTTCCTGCTGGGGCTGGTGGTGCTGTTCATCATCATTAAACTCGCCATCACTAAAATACCGTTACTGGGGTAGGTATGAGGTCATTAGCCGATTTCGAATTTAACAACGCGCCCTTATGCGATGGAATGATCCTCATTTCTGAACTGATCCGCGACGACTTTCCGTCGCAGCAGGTGCACCGCGAGCTGGAAAAACTGGTCAGTCTGGCTCATGAAGAGATAAGTCTTGCCTGGCCGCAGGGGCGGCAGATGGAAAGGCTGCTGGAGCTGTTTTACGGCGAATGGGGATTCAGTGATTCCCGCGGCGTGTATAAACTCTCCGATGCCTTGTGGCTGGATAAAGTATTGAAGAATCGTCAGGGCAGCGCGGTGTCGCTGGGGGCGATTTTCCTGTGGGTGGCGCAGCGTTTGTCGCTGCCGGTTTCGCCGGTGATTTTCCCGACGCAGCTCATCCTGCGCGCGGATACCGATCCGGAGGAGATGTGGCTCATCAACCCGTTTAACGGCGAAACGCTGAACGAGCACACCCTGGAAGTCTGGTTAAAAGGCAACGTCAGCCCGGTGGCTGAGTTGTACGATGAAGATTTAGACGAAGCGGATAACGCGGAAATCGTGCGCAAACTGCTCGATACGCTGAAATCCGCGCTGATGGAAGAGCGGCAGATGGAGCTGGCCCTGCGCGCCAGTGAAGCGCTGCTGCAGTTTAATCCGGAAGACCCGTATGAAATTCGCGATCGCGGGCTCATCTACGCCCAGCTCGAGTGCGAGCACGTGGCGCTGATGGATTTAAACTACTTCGTCGAGCAGTGCCCGGAAGATCCGATTAGCGAGATGATCCGCGCCCAGATTAATACGATTTCACATAAGCAAATTACTTTGCATTAAACCCTGATAAGGCGACCCTATGAAACAGAAAGTGGTAAGCATTGGCGATATCAACGTAGCAAATGACCTGCCGTTCGTGCTGTTTGGCGGCATGAACGTGCTCGAGTCACGCGACCTCGCGATGCGTATCTGCGAACACTACGTCACCGTGACCCAGAAACTGGGGATCCCGTACGTGTTCAAAGCCTCTTTTGATAAGGCCAACCGTTCCTCTATCCACTCTTACCGTGGCCCGGGCCTCGAAGAAGGGATGAAGATTTTCCAGGAGCTGAAGCAGACCTTTGGCGTGAAAATCATCACTGACGTTCACGAAGCCTCTCAGGCTCAGCCGGTTGCCGACGTGGTGGATGTGATTCAGCTGCCGGCGTTCCTGGCGCGTCAGACTGACCTCGTGGAAGCCATGGCGAAAACCAACGCCGTTATCAACGTGAAAAAACCGCAGTTCGTAAGCCCTGGTCAGATGGGGAACATCGTGGATAAATTCCGCGAGGGCGGCAACGAGAAGGTTATCCTTTGCGATCGCGGTGCAAACTTCGGCTACGACAACCTGGTGGTCGACATGCTGGGCTTTAGCGTTATGAAGAAAGTCTCTGGCAACTCGCCGGTTATTTTCGACGTGACCCACGCCCTGCAGTGCCGTGACCCGTTTGGTGCAGCTTCCAGCGGCCGTCGTGCGCAGGTCACCGAACTGGCGCGCGCGGGCATGGCGGTAGGTCTGGCTGGTCTGTTCATTGAAGCGCACCCGGATCCGGAACACGCTATGTGCGATGGCCCGTCCGCGCTGCCGCTCGACAAACTTGAGCCGTTCCTGAAGCAAATGAAAGCGGTTGACGATTTGGTCAAAAGCTTCGGCGATCTGGATACCAGCAAGTAAGAAAGCAAAACGGCAACCTGAGGTTGCCGTTTTTTTATGTCCACACCTGTTATCAGGCAAAAATGGTCATCAGGTAGGCCACAAACAGCGCCAGGTGCGCCGCACCGTTCAGCACATTGGTTCGTCCGGTTGAGAACGATATGTGGCACAGCACGAGCGAAGCTACCATCACAATCATCTCCGGTGCCCCAAGACCGAACTGCAGATCATTCCCCGTCGCCCAGGCAATCAGCGTTACCACCGGAACCGTCAGCGAGATAGTGGCCAGCACCGAGCCAAAGAACAGGTTCATGGCGCGCTGTACCTGATTGCTGAGCACCGCTTTCAGGGCACCGAGGCCTTCCGGAGAAAGGATAAGCAATGCGACCAGGAAACCGGTGAAGGCGATCGGCGCATTCATGGTGGTCAGCAGGGCTTCCAGCGGGTTGGCGTTCATCTTGGTGACGGCAATAACCGCAATCAGATGGACGACCAGCCAAATCGCGTGCCACAGGTTGCTGTGCGCGGACGGCTTACCGTGGTGCGGGTCATCGTCGTCGCTGTCATCTTCGTGTTCATAGACAAACAGGCTCTGGTGAGTACGGGTCTGAATCAGCAGAAATACGCCGTACATAGCGGCGGAAATAAGTGCAACCAGCAGCGCCTGACCGACGGTAAAATTGCCGCCTGGCAGCGCCATCGGGAATATCAGAACAATAATTGCCAGCGGGAAAAGTGCAATAAGATACTGTTTAATCCCAAACAGATTCATATATTGCGTGGCAAATTTACGCCCGCCGAGCAGTAATGAGAAACCGACCAGACCGCCGGTGACAATCATAATGATGGAATAGAGCGTATCGCGCATCAGGGTTGGCGCGGCATCGCCCGTGGCCATTAAGGCGGAAATCAGGCTGACTTCCAGAATCACCACTGAAAGACTTAAAATCAGCGAGCCGTAGGGTTCGCCAAGACGGTGTGCCAGTACGTCGGCATGACGTACCACGCTAAATGCGCTGGCTAATATCCCGACCAGCGCCAGCAGGTTTATTCCAACAATCGCCGGCAGTGACTGCGCACTTCCCCAGAAGAGCAGTACGGCCAGCGCCAGGACCGGGAAAATAAGCGACGTCTCCTTGTGGCGGGTTTTTACCGCCTCATGTGCATGGGTCATGAACCATCTCCGTGTAAGCAGGTGTTTTGCAATTAATCTAATTATAGATGACGTAAGTCGATAAAATAACAGACTTTCTTCTATTAATATTCTTGTTTTACTCAAATTTACCCATATCAACGTGGAACGTTGAGTATGCAGCATAAGTGCACATTAAGATAAAATTTGTTATATATAACATTGTGTTAGTAAATTCTTGGTCGCATTTATCCTCCTGTTTTTAAGCAAAAATACAGACACTTATTTTTGCTTTTCTTGCCTTGCCAGAGTGTCAGCAATTGCATATCTTCAATATAAGCTGGATAATATTTCAGCAATATAAAAACGCCGATATACCCAAATAATTCGCGTTGCAGGAAAGCTAACGCACATGCAGCTTGAAGTATGACGGGTATAAAAAAGCGTTTAGCAAGGGAAGGCGATAACAAGTGGTCGCAGGGAAGTAAGCAGTGGCGGAGGTATAAAGTGTTAACGCGTGATTTCTTAATGAAAGCCGACTGTAAGACGGCTTTCGGCGCTATTGAGGAATCGCTACTCTGGTCGCCTGAACAACGTGCTGCCTCGCTGGCTGCCACGCTTGCCTGTCGTCCAGATGATGGCCCTGTATGGATATTTGGTTACGGTTCACTGATGTGGAACCCGGCGCTCGATTATACACAATCCTGCACCGGCTCCCTGGTGGGCTGGCACCGTGCATTTTGCTTACGCCTGACGGCAGGACGGGGAACCGCCTGTCAGCCGGGACGTATGCTGGCGCTGAAAGAAGGGGGACGCACCACCGGTGTGGCTTATCGCCTGCGTGATGAAACGCTGGAAGAGGAGCTGACGCTGCTGTGGAAGCGAGAGATGATAACCGGCTGCTATTTACCGAGCTGGTGCAAACTGGCGCTGGATGATGGGCGAACCGTCAACGCGCTGGTGTTTATCATGGATCCGCGTCACCCGCTGTTCGAATCGGACACCAGTGTTCAGGTCATTGCGCCGCTGATAGCCAGCGCGAGCGGCCCGCTGGGGAGCAACGCGCAGTATCTGTTCTCACTCGAGAAGGAACTGCGTAAACTCGGGATGGTAGATGACTGCCTCGATGAGCTGGTGCTTCGGGTGCGCAATCTGCTCGGTGGTGAAACGCTATCGGGCGTTGCATGATGATAAAAAGGCGGGTGATCCCGCCTTTTTTTATGCCTTAAATCCGGAAGTGGCTGGCGGTGGCGGCCAGGTCTCCCGCTTGCCCCTGCAGGGCACTGGCGGCGGCCGCCGATTCGACCACCAGTTCGGCGTTCTGCTGAACCATCCGGTCGAGGTGAATGACCGCGTGGTTAATCTCCTGGATCCCTTTCATCTGTTCGCTGCTGGCGATGCTGATCTCACGCATGATGCCGGAAACCGAACCGATGCTGGCCACAATCTCCTGCATGTTGTCTCCCGCCAGGCGCACGTAGCGTGAACCGGTGGCTACGCTGTTGGTGGTGGAATCAATCAGCGCTTTAATCTCTTTCGCTGCCTGGGCGCTGCGGCTCGCCAGGTTACGCACTTCACCGGCTACTACGGCAAACCCACGACCCTGCTCACCGGCTCGCGCAGCCTCTACCGAGGCGTTCAGCGCCAGAATATTGGTCTGGAAGGCGATACCGTCGATGACGCTGGTGATATCGCTGATTTTTGCCGACGCGGTTTCGATATCCTGCATGGTAGTGATGGCCTGATTCACCACGTCACCGCCGCGGGAAGCCACCTGAGTGGCCCTGTCTGCCTGGTGGCTGGCTTCTGCGGCGGATTCAGTCGACTGCGAAACGGAAGCGGTTATCTCTTCCACCGCGCTTGCGGTTTCACGCAGGCTGGAGGCGGCCTGTTCGGTGCGCCCGGACAGGTCACGGTTACCGGCGGCAATCTCCTGAGAGGCGGTCTGTACGGATGACGTCGCGTCGCGCAGCTGCAGCATGACCTTCGCCAGCTTATCGCTGAAGGCGTTAAACGCCTGCGCTATCTGCATCACCTCATCGCGGCCGGTTTCCGGCAGACGCTGTGAGAGATCGTTGGTGCCGTTACCGATAGCCAGCATCGCATCGCGAATGGTCATCAGACGCTTCAGCATGGTGGAAACCACCACGTGAACCACCGCGCCGCTCAGCAGCACGAGGATAACCAGGCTAATCGCGGAGGCTTTCAGCAGGGCGTTCATTCCGGCGCCGGCTTCTGCGCTGTCGAGGGCGACAACCAGCAGCCAGTGGGTTCCTTTAACGGGTGCCGCAAGCAGATGTTTTTCCACGCGGTTAAGCTCACCGCTGACAATCTGATGCCGGGCGAGGGTATTGAACTCTACGCCTTTAAGCGCTTCTTTAAACGACTTTAGCGTCAGATTCGGGTCGTTTCCGGCAATGACTGTACCGTCGCTGTCGAGCAGCAGGCCGCTGCTGGCGGGCGTCGGATGGATACCGCGCACGTTAGCAATCACGCTGTCCATGGTGACGTCACCGGCGACCACGGCTTTCAGCTGACCGTTCTCTTTGACCGGGATGGCGAAGGTGACCACCAGTTTCCCGGTGCCGGAGTCCAGGTAAGGGGCGGTGACCACCGGGCCATCGGCGCTGACCGCCTGCTGATACCACGGACGGGCCGTTGGGTCGTAATCGGCAGGAACACCGGCGGCATCGGAGAACTTCGCGGTTTTATTGGCATAGCCAACGTAAACGTCGCTGAAGCCACCGGCGCGGGCCATCTGCAAAAATTCAGGGACGGGATCGCTCATCGTCAGGACGACGTTATCCAGAGAGGCAATCATGGTGGTTTTACTGCTGATCCAGTCGGCAATCGCCTGGCCGTGGCTGGAAAGGGTGCTGGTCAATACGTCCTGCTGCGACTGCAGATTATCCTGGCGTGTGACCTGATAGTTAACAACGGTATTCAGCAGCAGGGCGATGGCGAGACATGCCGATGCTGCGGTAATAATGCGCGTGCGTATGGAGCTGAACATGATGGTTTACCTGCTGGGTTGTCTGACTATGCGTATCGGCAACCCAGGGGGTAAACTTAAGACTGTAACCGCGTCCATTAGAAAAAATAGTTTAAGCAGTGCTTAATCTTTAACGGACTAATACTCTAGTACTAAAACGTTAGTACCTTATCGGCGACCAGCGTCCACTGCGCCAGTTCAACCAGCGTACCAATTTCAACGCCATCAATCAGCGGTAGCGGGGTAACGCCACGCCCGTCGGCGCAGGTTTTACACAGTTTCACCGGAACATTCTGCGCGGTGAGGATCTCCAGCATCTGTTGAATGTTGTAGCCTTCAGCAGGTTTTTGCCCGCGGATCCCGGCGGTGACGGCGTCAGACATCAAAAACACCTTCAGCTCAATCTCCTGCTGCTCGCGCATGGCGATGGCGAGACGCAGGCTGTTGAACAGCGATTCACTGCCATAGGCAGCACCGTTAGCGATAAGAACAATACTTTGCATGAGAACTCCTTGGTTGAACGCTTATGCTAGCGCGCGTGGAGGCGGGTTCCAACCGCTGATTGTGTGACTGGTGATGGATTACCCGAGATCTATGGGCGCTGCGCTTTGGATTAGTCCTGGAGTTTTACTTTGGGCTGAAATTTGATGTTCATCACGTTAAAATAGAGACTTAGCCTTTTTGACTTTGACTAACCGGCGTGCGACGCCAGCAGGTGTAATGCTGTTTTTATCCCGTCAGACTTCCGTTTTCGCGTTACTCTGGTTCTTTACCGGAGGTGCCTTCAGCGCCCAGTCCTCCTTTATTCAGCAGGCAGAAAATCCCTTCGATAATCATCAGGACGGTTTACCCGATCTTGGTATTACTCCGCCAGGCCATGATGGCGAGAAACACCTGGCGGAAATGGCAAAAGCCTTTGGCGAGGCCAGCATGAAGGATAATGGCCTCGATACCGGCGAGCAGGCCAAAGCGTTTGCGCTGGGGCAACTGCGTGACAAGGTGAACGGCGAGGTGAGCCAGCAGCTGGAAACGCTGCTGTCGCCGTGGGGTAATGCCACCATCGATCTCAAAGTGGATGATAGCGGTCAGTTTACCGGGAGCCGGGGGAGCTGGTTTTTACCGCTGGAGGATAATAATCGCTACCTCACCTGGAGTCAGTTGGGCGTCACTCAGCAGAAAGAGGGGCTGGTCAGCAGCGCGGGAGTCGGTCAACGATGGCTGGCAGGGCAGTGGCTGCTGGGGTACAACACCTTCTACGACAACCTGCTGGATGAAAACCTGGCGCGCGGTGGCTTTGGCGCCGAGGCGTGGGGCGAATATCTGCGGCTTTCCGCCAACTATTATCAGCCGTTCACCAGCTGGGAAGCGCACAATGATACCCAGCAGCAGCGCATGGCGCGGGGTTATGATCTCACCGCGCAGGCGCGTTTGCCTTTCTATCAATATCTCAATACCAGCGTTAGCCTGGAACAATACTTTGGCGACAGCGTCGATCTGTTCCACAGCGGTACCGGCTATCACAACCCGGTGGCGGTCTCGCTTGGTCTGAACTATACCCCGGTGCCGCTGGTAACCTTCAGCGCCCTGCACAAGCAGGGTGAGAGCGGGGTCAGCCAGAATAACCTAGGTATGAAGCTGAACTACCGCTTTGGCGTACCGCTGAAAAAACAGCTGCAAAGCAGCGAAGTGGCAACGGCGCGATCGTTACGCGGCAGCCGTTATGACAGCCCGGACAGACAAAACCTGCCGGTGCTGGAGTATCGTCAGCGGAAAACGCTGTCGGTATTTCTTGCTACGCCGCCGTGGGATTTGGCGCCGGGAGAAACGGTACAGTTGAAGCTTCAGGTGCGCAGCCTGCACGGTATTCGTGCGCTGCACTGGCAGGGTGATACCCAGGCGCTGAGCCTGACGCCGCCGGTAGACCCGCGAAGCGAGGACGGCTGGAGCATTATTCTACCCGCGTGGGATAGCCACGAAGGCGCGGTGAACCGCTGGCATCTGTCGGTGGTGGTAGAAGATAACAAAGGTCAGCGCGTCTCTTCCAATGAGACAACGCTGTCGCTGACCGAACCGCTGGTGACCTTTTCCACGCCGGAGCTGACGTCCGGGTGGTCATCGCAGCCGGGTGAGTAGTTAGAAAATGCGTTCCTGATGCACCCAGACCGCCGCTTCAACGCGCGATTTGAGCTTCATTTTCTTCAGCATATGTTTCACGTGCACCTTCACCGTGCTTTCGGTGATATCCAGGCGACGGGCGATCATTTTGTTCGGCAGGCCCTGAGCGATAAGCTTCAGGATATCGCGCTCGCGTGGGGTCAGTTGGCTGACGTCGCGATCGGACGTGGCGCGGTTGGCGCGCAGGCTGGCGGCCAGCACCGGCGTTAACGCTTCACTCAGCACCATCTCACCGGCTGCGGCCTGCTGCAGCGCTTTGAGCAGGTCTTCCGGCTCCATATCTTTCAGCAGATAACCATCGGCACCACGTTTAAGTGCGGTCACGACATCTTCTTCGTGATTGGACACGCTGAAGACCACCACGCGGCCAGAGAGCGGTTTTTCACGCAGTTTATCCAGCGTTTCCAGACCGTTCATGCCCGGCATGTTGAGATCGAGCAGGATCAGATCCGGATCGAGAGACTCGGCCAGCTCAATGCCTTGCTCGCCGTTGCTGGCTTCGCCGACCACCTGAATGTCGCTCGCCATGCTGATAAGTTGTTTGACCCCGGTGCGCAGCATCGGATGGTCGTCAATGAGCAGGATGGTTGCCCGTTCCTGGTGACTCATGGGCTTCTCCTTGTTGGATCGTGAGAGATTTTTCGGGAATAAAGGTGACGACAACTTCAGTACCGGCATTGTCGCCACGACGTACCTGACAATCACCCCGCAAACTTTGCGCGCGGTCGCGCATAATGATTAAACCATAATGGTTACTACGTTCGGCATGCTCTGGCACACCGCAACCGTTGTCAGAGACCACCAGTTTTACCTGATTATTGTGCTGAGTAACGGTGACTTTAACTTCGGTTGCCTGTGCGTGTTTCAGCGCATTACTTAGCGCTTCGCGGGTGATCTGCAGAACGTGGATCGCCTGGTGCGATGGCACGTAACGCGGCGGTAGCTGGTAATCCAGCTGTACGGTAAAGCCGAAATGGGCGCTGTATTCGCGACAGCTGGCTTCCAGCGCCGGGCGCAGGCCGGGTTCGGTCAGCTGCAGGCGGAAGGTGGTTAGCAGCTCGCGCAGCTGCGCCCACGAGGTGTTCAGCTCGTTGCGGATTTGCCCCAGTAGTTCACGGCTCTCATCCGGCAACTTCTCGCCCTGCATCTGCAGACAGCTAACCTGCATTTTCATACACGACAAAGACTGGGCGATAGAGTCATGCAGTTCGCGGGCGATGGTTGCACGCTCTTCCATCACGATAAGCTGCTGCTGGCGCTCCTGATGGCGATCGAGCGCCAGCGTAGAGGTCAGTTGTTCTACCAGTGTATCCACCAGTTGCTGCTGGTCATGACTCATGTGACGCCCGGCGGGCAGGGTTGCCAGCAGGATCCCGTACTGGTTGTGCGCGTCGGTGAGACGCCATTTCAGCGTAGATCCCCCGCCCGGTAGCGGCGGTAAATTTCGCGGACACAGGTAACAACCTTTATCATCGCAACTGATTTCAGAATGGCAGGTGAACTCCTGGTGGTTCTCTTCATCTTCGGTGTCGTAAACCCGAACCTCAATATCGCGCAGCAGGGTCAGCCCCTGCAGACCGTTGAGCACCGGTGAAATACGCTCACACAGCGGAATGTTGGAGTGCAGGCGACGGTTGGCCTGCCACAAAAACGCCAGAATTTCGTTTTTTTGCTCAAGCCCGGCGGTTTTCTCCTGTACCCGTCGCTCCAGCACCGCGTAGCTTTCCGCCAGCTCTTCCGACATGTTGTTAAGCGCCATGCCGAGCGTCGCCATTTCGTTACGGCCGCTAATACGCGCCCGTTGGGTGAAATCGCGGTGGGTGACGGCTCGCGCCATGTGCAGCAGTTGTCGCCACGGACGGAAGAGGCGGGCGCGCAGCCAGACGATGGTGAATATCAACAAGAGCGCCATTATCGCCGACATCATGCGGATAGCGGAGACGACGCTACTGATGCGCTCCTCGGTGGTATGGTCAAACGCCGAAACCAGCTTATCGATGCGGTCAACGAAGCTTGCCACCTCGTCCGCCACGGTCGACTGGTTCTGCGCGCGCTTCATGCCGGGTAGCAGTTCGCCCTGCCAGTACTTTTGCAGCGCCTTAAGCTGTGCTTCCTGCCCGTCGCGGCGGGCGGCCTGCTGCAGCTCAGGGCTGAAAACGGTGGTTTCCATTTCGTCGAGCAGGGGGTTATCGTGTTCGGTCAGCGGGATCGCCGCCAGCAGGCGATAGCTCTGCATGCGCAGTGAACCCGCTTTGTTGATCGCGTGGGCACTTCCCTGGACACCCAGTACCTGACGGGAAGAGATAGCCATGCCGGCCATACCGATAGCGGTAGACAGCAAAACGATGAGCGCCAGTTGATTCACCAGCGTTAGCGGGGTAAAAAGACGTTTGAACATGGGTTATCTGGCTCCTGACCGCGATTCAATCCCGGAGTAGTGCTATTGTCCGGTATCCCCTGGAGTATACCCATACCTACAAAGGATTACTCCTTAATTGCCAGTGGTGGGAGCGTGTGGGGGAGGGAGTACCTGAGCGCTATCATTCACGTGAAAAACCACACGTTTTTGCGCAGAATTATCTACTCACTAAGGGTGATGGTTGATTTCTGACCGCCAGAATGCCGCATTTTCCTTTGATTTATATCAACTTACCTTCAGCCATAAAAACTAATGTGACACCGTGAATCTTAATAATCAGAGGTGTCTATGAGTCACTCTTCCGTCGAGGAAAAAGCAAACGGCCCGGTCATTACCGACTGGCGGCCTGAGGATCCTGCGTTCTGGCAGCAGCGCGGTCATCGTGTCGCCAGCCGGAACCTGTGGATCTCCGTGCCGTGTTTGTTATTGGCTTTTTGTGTGTGGATGTTGTTTAGTGCGGTGGCAGTGAACCTGAATAAAGTGGGCTTCAACTTCACCACCGACCAGCTGTTTATGCTGACGGCGCTGCCTTCGCTTTCCGGTGCGCTGTTGCGTGTACCGTATGCGTTTATGGTACCGCTGTTCGGCGGACGCCGCTGGACGGCCTTTAGTACCGGGATCATGATTATCCCGTGTGTATGGCTCGGTTTTGCGGTGCAGGATACCTCTACACCGTTTAGCGTGTTCATCATCATCTCTCTGCTGTGCGGCTTTGCCGGGGCAAACTTTGCATCCAGCATGGCAAACATCAGCTTCTTCTTCCCGAAAGCGAAGCAGGGCGGCGCGCTCGGTATCAACGGCGGCCTGGGTAACATGGGCGTCAGCGTGATGCAGTTAGTGGCACCGTTGGTGATATCCCTGTCTATCTTCGCAGTCTTTGGTGGCACCGGTGCAGCGCAGCCTGATGGCTCAACGCTGTATCTGGAAAACGCCGCCTGGATCTGGGTACCGTTCCTGATCGTCTGCACCCTGGCGTCCTGGTTCTTCATGAACGACCTGTCAGCCTCTAAAGCCTCGCTGAGCGAGCAGCTGCCGGTGCTGAAGCGCGGGCATCTGTGGATCATGGCGGTGCTGTATCTGGCGACCTTCGGCTCGTTCATCGGCTTCTCCGCCGGTTTCGCGATGCTGTCAAAAACCCAGTTCCCGGACGTACAGATCCTGCACTTCGCCTTCTTCGGTCCGTTCATTGGTGCACTGGCGCGTTCCTGCGGCGGGGCAATCTCCGACCGTCTGGGCGGCACCCGCGTGACGCTGATTAACTTCATCGTGATGGCTATCTTCTGTGCGCTGTTGTTCCTGACCCTGCCAACCAATGGCCAGGGCGGTAACTTCACTGCGTTCTTCGGCGTGTTTATGGTGCTGTTCCTGACCGCTGGTCTGGGTAGCGCCTCTACCTTCCAGATGATCTCCGTTATCTTCCGTAAGATGACCATGGAGCGCGTACTGGCCAAAGGGGGTAGCGAAGAGACCGCAATGCGTGAAGCTGCGACCGATACGGCAGCGGCTCTGGGCTTTATTGCCGCGATTGGTGCCATCGGTGGGTTCTTCATTCCGAAAGCGTTCGGTATCTCGCTCGATCTGACCGGCTCTCCGGCGGGCGCGATGAAAGTGTTCCTCGTGTTCTACATTGCCTGCGTGTTCATCACCTGGGTGGTTTACGGACGTAAAAACAAAAAATAGGTAGTAACCTTTTGATTATCAGGCGCGGGAGACCGCGCCTTTTTTTACCTTGAATTTAGTTACAACATACTAATTTTTATTTTTTTATCCAGGGCTGTCAGTACGGCGCCAGTATGCCTCGCAGAAAGGCTATCTACCCCTTAATACCTCCTGAATTGTTAAAAAGCACGTCAGAGCACTAAACACACCATTTAATTGATAAAAAACAGATAGTTACAAAATCGAATTTCATAATACTTTGGTGGTATGTGGTGTTTTTGGGTGAAATGTTAACGCGGGGCGCCTTGATCGTTATCAATTCCCTCCATCTTTCAGGAGGTTACTTTCGCTGCAACTTAGGCAATGTCGATTTATCAGAGAGCCAACAGGCTCCCAACAGGAGAAACCCATGAGTAAATTCCTGGACCGGTTTCGCTACTTCAAGCAGAAGGGTGAAACCTTTGCCGATGGGCACGGCCAGCTTCTCAATACCAACAGGGACTGGGAAGACGGCTACCGTCAGCGTTGGCAGCATGACAAAGTGGTGCGTTCCACCCACGGCGTCAACTGTACGGGTTCATGCAGCTGGAAAATTTTCGTTAAAAATGGTCTGGTGACCTGGGAAATGCAGCAGACCGACTATCCGCGTACTCGCCCGGATATGCCGAACCACGAACCGCGCGGCTGCCCGCGTGGCGCAAGCTATTCCTGGTACCTCTACAGCGCTAACCGCCTTAAATACCCGCTGATGCGCAAACGCCTGATGAAAATGTGGCGTGAAGCGAAAGTACAGCACAGCGATCCGGTTGATGCCTGGGCATCCATCATCGAAGACGCCGACAAAGCCAAAAGCTTCAAGCAGGCTCGCGGTCGCGGCGGCTTTGTACGCTCTTCCTGGCAGGAAGTTAACGAACTGATTGCCGCTTCCAACGTTTACACCGTCAAAACCTACGGCCCGGACCGCGTGGCCGGCTTCTCGCCGATCCCGGCAATGTCGATGGTTTCTTACGCTTCTGGCGCCCGTTATCTGTCGCTGATTGGTGGTACCTGCCTGAGCTTCTACGACTGGTACTGCGACCTGCCGCCGGCGTCTCCGCAGACCTGGGGTGAGCAGACCGATGTTCCGGAATCTGCCGACTGGTACAACTCGAGCTATATCATCGCCTGGGGCTCCAACGTACCGCAGACCCGTACCCCGGATGCGCATTTCTTTACCGAAGTTCGCTATAAAGGGACGAAAACCGTTGCCATTACCCCGGACTACGCAGAAATCGCTAAGCTCTGCGACCTGTGGCTGGCACCGAAGCAGGGGACCGATGCCGCGATGGCGATGGCGATGGGCCACGTCATGCTGCGCGAATTCCACCTCGATAACCCGAGCCAGTACTTCACCGACTACGTGCGTCGTTATACCGACATGCCGATGCTGGTCATGCTCGAAGAACGTGATGGTTACTATGCCGCAGGCCGTATGCTGCGCGCCGCCGATCTGGTGGATGCTCTGGGCCAGGAGAAGAATCCGGAGTGGAAAACCGTTGCTATCAATGAAAACGGTGAGATGACGGCGCCGAACGGCTCCATCGGTTTCCGCTGGGGCGATAAAGGTAAATGGAACCTTGAACAGCGTGACGGCACAACCGGTGATGAAGTTCAGCTGAGCCTGAGCCTGGTGGGCAGCCACGACGAAATCGCTGAAGTCGGTTTCCCGTATTTCGGCGGCGACGGCACCGAACACTTCAACAAAGTGGAGCTGGAAAACATCCTGCTGCACAAACTGCCGGTGAAACGCCTGCAGCTCGCGGATGGCAGCACGGCGCTGGTCACCACCGTTTACGACCTGACCATGGCCAACTACGGTCTGGATCGTGGTCTGGGTGATGACAACTGCGCAACCAGCTACGACGACGTGAAAGCGTACACCCCGGCGTGGGCAGAGAAAATTACCGGCGTATCCCGCGCGCAGATTATCCGTACCGCCCGTGAGTTTGCTGACAACGCCGATAAGACCCATGGTCGTTCGATGATTATCGTCGGTGCGGGTCTGAACCACTGGTACCACCTCGATATGAACTATCGCGGTCTTATCAATATGCTGATCTTCTGTGGCTGTGTGGGTCAAAGCGGCGGCGGCTGGGCGCACTACGTGGGCCAGGAAAAACTGCGTCCGCAGACCGGCTGGCAGCCGCTGGCGTTTGCTCTCGACTGGCAGCGTCCGGCGCGTCATATGAACAGCACCTCCTACTTCTATAACCACTCCAGCCAGTGGCGTTATGAAACGGTTACCGCGCAGGAACTGCTGTCGCCGATGGCGGATAAATCCCGCTACACCGGCCACATGATTGACTTTAACGTGCGTGCAGAGCGCATGGGTTGGTTGCCGTCTGCACCGCAGCTGGGCACTAACCCGCTGCGTATTGCCGCAGATGCGGAAAAAGCCGGCATGTCGGCAGTGGATTACACCGTGAAGTCGCTGAAAGAAGGCTCCATGTGCTTCGCGGCGGAAAAACCGGAAAATGGCAAAAACCATCCGCGCAACCTGTTCATCTGGCGTTCTAACCTGCTGGGCTCCTCCGGTAAAGGCCATGAATACATGCTGAAGTACCTGCTGGGTACCGAGCACGGTATTCAGGGTAAAGATCTCGGTAAGCAGGGCGGTGTGAAGCCGGAAGAAGTCGAATGGCGTGATAACGGTCTCGACGGCAAGCTGGATCTGGTGGTGACACTGGACTTCCGTCTGTCGAGCACCTGCCTGTACTCCGACATCGTGCTGCCGACGGCAACCTGGTATGAAAAAGACGACATGAATACTTCGGATATGCATCCGTTTATTCATCCGCTATCAGCCGCCGTTGACCCGGCGTGGGAATCGAAAAGCGACTGGGAAATCTACAAAGGCATCGCGAAGAAATTCTCTGAAGTCTGCGTGGGTCACCTGGGCAAAGAAACCGACGTGGTGACGCTGCCAATCCAGCACGACTCCGCCGCCGAACTGGCGCAGCCGCTGGATGTTAAAGACTGGAAAAAAGGCGAATGCGACCTGATCCCAGGCAAAACCGCGCCGCACATTATGACCGTCGAGCGTGATTACCCGGCAACCTACGAACGCTTTACTTCTATCGGCCCGCTGATGGAGAAAATCGGTAACGGGGGTAAAGGGATTGCCTGGAATACCCAGAGCGAGATGGATCTGCTGCGTAAGCTCAATTACACCAAAGCAGACGGCCCGGCGAAAGGCCAGCCGATGCTCAATACGGCAATTGATGCAGCAGAAATGATCCTCACCCTGGCGCCGGAGACCAACGGCCAGGTAGCCGTAAAAGCCTGGGCGGCGCTGAGTGAATTTACCGGACGCGACCATACGCACCTGGCGCTGAATAAAGAAGACGAGAAGATCCGCTTCCGCGATATTCAGGCGCAGCCGCGCAAGATTATCTCCAGCCCGACCTGGTCCGGCCTTGAAGATGAACACGTCTCTTATAACGCCGGTTATACCAACGTTCACGAGCTGATCCCATGGCGTACCCTGTCAGGCCGTCAGCAGCTGTATCAGGATCACCAGTGGATGCGTGATTTTGGTGAAAGCCTGCTGGTCTACCGTCCGCCGGTCGATACCCGCTCGGTGAAAGCGGTGATGGGGCAGAGCTCCAACGGTAACCCGGAGAAGGCGTTGAACTTCCTGACGCCGCACCAGAAATGGGGTATCCACTCCACCTACAGCGATAACCTGCTGATGCTGACCCTTGGTCGCGGCGGCCCGATCGTCTGGATGAGTGAAGCGGATGCGAAAGATCTGGGTATCGCCGATAACGACTGGATCGAAGTGTTCAACAGTAACGGTGCTCTGACCGCACGTGCTGTGGTGAGCCAGCGTGTTCCGGCCGGTATGACCATGATGTACCACGCGCAGGAACGCATCGTGAACCTGCCAGGATCGGAAATTACCGGTCAGCGTGGGGGGATTCATAACTCGGTTACCCGTATCACACCGAAACCGACCCATATGATCGGCGGCTACGCGCAGCTGGCCTACGGCTTTAACTACTACGGCACCGTCGGCTCTAACCGCGATGAGTTCGTTGTGGTTCGTAAAATGAAGAACATTGACTGGTTAGACGGCGAAGGTAATGACCAGGTACAGGAGAGCGTAAAATGAAAATTCGTTCACAAGTCGGCATGGTGCTGAATCTCGATAAATGCATCGGCTGTCATACCTGTTCAGTCACCTGTAAAAACGTCTGGACCAGCCGCGAAGGCACCGAATACGCCTGGTTTAACAACGTGGAAACCAAGCCGGGTACCGGCTTCCCGACCGACTGGGAAAACCAGGAGAAATGGAAGGGCGGCTGGATCCGTAAAATCAACGGCAAGCTGCAGCCGCGCATGGGTAACCGCGCGATGCTGCTGGGTAAAATCTTTGCTAACCCGCATCTGCCGGGGATTGAAGACTACTACGAGCCGTTTGATTTCGATTACCAGAACCTGCACAACGCACCGGAAAGTAAACATCAGCCGATCGCTCGTCCGCGCTCGCTGATCACCGGTCAGCGCATGGATAAAATCACCGCTGGCCCTAACTGGGAGGACGATCTCGGCGGTGAGTTTGAGAAGCTGTCGAAAGACAAAAACTTCGAAAACATGCAGAAGGCGATGTACGGCCAGTTCGAAAACACCTTCATGATGTATCTGCCGCGCCTGTGCGAACACTGCCTGAACCCGGCATGTGTAGCAACCTGCCCGAGCGGTGCCATCTATAAGCGTGAAGAAGACGGCATTGTGCTGATCGACCAGGACAAGTGCCGCGGCTGGCGCATGTGCATCACCGGTTGCCCGTACAAGAAAATCTACTTCAACTGGAAGAGCGGTAAGTCGGAAAAATGCGTGTTCTGCTACCCGCGTATTGAAGCCGGGATGCCGACCGTTTGCTCCGAAACCTGCGTGGGCCGTATTCGCTACCTTGGCGTGCTGCTGTACGACGCGGATGCGATTGAAACGGCTGCCAGCACCGAGAACGAGAAAGATCTGTATCAGCGTCAGCTTGATGTGTTCCTCGATCCGAACGATCCGAAAGTGATTGAGCAGGCGCTGAAAGATGGCGTACCGCAGAGCGTGATTGATGCTGCCCAACAGTCGCCGGTTTACAAAATGGCGATGGACTGGAAGCTGGCGCTGCCGCTGCACCCGGAATACCGTACGCTGCCGATGGTCTGGTACGTGCCGCCGCTGTCGCCGATTCAGTCGGCCGCCGATGCGGGCGAGATTGGCAGCAACGGTATTCTGCCGGACGTCGACAGCCTGCGTATCCCGGTTCAGTACCTGGCAAACCTGCTGACCGCAGGGGACACCGCGCCGGTACTGCGTGCGCTGAAGCGTATGCTGGCGATGCGTCACTTCAAACGTGCCGAAACCGTCGACGGTGTTATTGATACCCGTGCACTGGAAGAGGTGGGTCTGAGCGAAGCGCAGGCGCAGGAGATGTACCGCTACCTGGCAATCGCCAACTATGAAGATCGTTTCGTGGTGCCGAGCAGCCATCGCGAGCTGGCCGCTGACGCCTTCCCGGAGAAAAACGGTTGTGGTTTCAGCTTTGGCGACGGTTGCCATGGCTCTGACACCAAGTTCAACCTGTTCAACAGCCGCCGCATCGATGCTGTCGATGTGACCCGCAAAACGGAGCCGCATCAATGATTGAACTCGTCATTGTATCGCGTCTGCTCGAGTACCCGGATGCTGCCCTGTGGCAGCATCAGCAGGAGCTCTTCGAAGCACTCGCGTCGTCTGAAAAACTGGATAAAGGAGATGCCCAGCAGTTGGGCGTTTTCCTGCGTGATCTTATCTCACAGGACCCGCTCGATGCGCAGGCTGCCTATAGCGAATTGTTCGATCGCGGACGGGCGACTTCTCTGCTGCTGTTTGAACACGTTCATGGTGAATCGCGCGACCGTGGCCAGGCGATGGTGGATCTGATGGCACAGTACGAGCAGCACGGTCTTGAACTCGACAGCCGTGAACTGCCGGACCATCTGCCGCTGTATCTGGAATATCTGGCCCAGCTGCCGGAAAGCGAAGCCATCGGCGGTCTTGTTGATATCGCGCCGATTCTGGCACTGCTCCACGCACGTTTACAGCAGCGTGAAAGCCGCTATGCGGTGCTGTTCGAACCTCTGCTGAAACTTGCCAACACGGCGGTCGACAGCGAGAAAGTTGCGGAAAAGATTGCTGATGAAGCCCGCGATGATACTCCTCAGGCGCTGGATGCGGTCTGGGAAGAGGAGCAGGTGAAGTTCTTTGCTGACCAGGGTTGCGGCGAGTCTGAAATTTCAGCTCACAAGCGTCGTTTTGCCGGAGCCGTTGCCCCGCAATATTTAGATATCTCTAACGGAGGACAGCAATAATGCACTTCCTGAATATGTTCTTCTTCGATATTTTCCCGTATATCGCCGGGACGGTGTTCCTGGTTGGCAGTTGGCTGCGCTATGACTATGGTCAGTATACCTGGCGCGCGGCTTCCAGCCAGATGCTGGATCGCAAAGGGATGAACCTGGCGTCCAACCTGTTCCATATCGGGATTTTAGGTATTTTTGCCGGTCACTTCCTTGGCATGCTGACGCCGCACTGGATGTACGAAGCGTGGCTGCCGATTGAAGTGAAGCAGAAGATGGCAATGATTGCCGGTGGCGCCTGCGGCGTGTTGACGCTGGTCGGTGGCCTGCTGCTGCTGAAACGTCGTCTGTTCAGCCCCCGCGTTCGCGCGACCACCACAACGGCGGATATCCTGATTCTGTCGCTGCTGATGGTGCAGTGCGCGCTGGGTCTGCTGACCATTCCGTTCTCGGCTCAGCATATGGATGGCAGTGAGATGATGAAGCTGGTGGGATGGGCACAGTCGGTGGTGACCTTCCGCGGCGGTGCCTCTGAGCATCTCGACGGCGTAGCGTTTATCTTCCGCCTGCACCTGGTGCTCGGGATGACGCTTTTCATTCTGTTCCCGTTCTCTCGCCTGGTGCATATCTGGAGCGTGCCGGTGGAATACCTGACGCGTAAATACCAGGTGGTTCGTGCACGTCGCTAGCCGCGAATTGTCGACCGAAACATAAACCCCGCGCTGCGGGGTTTTTTTTTGCCGGATGCGCTGATTTTGATTTTTTGTCTTTGTAGGCACGATAAGCGTAGCGCATCGGGCAAGAAGGTCGTTTTTATTGAGTGAGGTACTACCAGGAGAAGATGGTGGTGGGGGAAGGATTCGAACCTTCGAAGTCGATGACGGCAGATTTACAGTCTGCTCCCTTTGGCCGCTCGGGAACCCCACCAAGGGTATTCATATTGTAGAGATGATGCTTAGAGATGGTGGTGGGGGAAGGATTCGAACCTTCGAAGTCGATGACGGCAGATTTACAGTCTGCTCCCTTTGGCCGCTCGGGAACCCCACCACGGGGTAATGCTAGTTGGTACTGGCCTGCTTCCTTCTTGGGAAGCGGGGCGCATCATATCAAATGACGCGCCGCTGTAAAGCATTCCGTGAGTGAAAATGAGTTGATTGCGCGCTTTTTATGCGTAACGCGTTAAAGCTAATCAATTCATTTCGCAGAAGATTAAAGAATGATCGTTCGATTGCCGTAAACAAACACGCGCTGCGCCAGAACCTGGTAGAGCGCACGGCTGAGGACGTTCTTTTCAACGTCACGTCCGGCACGCATCATATCGTCGGCGGTGTAGGTATGATCGACGTGAATAACATCCTGCATGATGATTGGACCTTCATCCAGGTTATCGTTCACGTAGTGCGCGGTGGCACCGATAATCTTCACTCCACGTTCGTAGGCCTGGTGGTACGGGCGTGCACCAATGAAGGCCGGCAAGAATGAGTGATGGATGTTGATAATCTTGTTCGGGAAGCGGGCGACAAATTCCGGCGTCAGGACGCGCATGTATTTCGCCAGCACCACGTAATCCGGCTGGTGGGCAGCAATAGCATCGGCCATCAATTGATCGTGTGCATCGCGGGTCAGACCTTCGTGGCTCACCAGTTCAAACGGAATATCAAAGCGCTCAACCAGCGAACGCAGGGTATCGTGGTTGCCAATCACCGCCGCAATCTCAACGTCCAGACCGCCGTAGTTGGCCTTCATTAGCAGGTCGCCCAGGCAGTGTGCTTCTTTGGTGACCAGAATAACCACGCGACGACGACCGGCAGGCGTCAGCTCGCGCACTGAGCCTTCCGGCAGGGCGCCGTCGAGATCCGCAAGCAGGGTGGCATCATTAAAGATACCTTCGAGTTCGGTACGCATAAAGAAGCGCCCGGTGCGATGATCGACAAATTCGTTGTTCTGCACGATGTTCAGCTCGTGCTTGTAACAAATGTTGGTAATACGTGCGATAAGGCCTTTTTGATCCGGGCAAATAGTGCGTAGTACTTTACGTTGTAATGAATGCATTGCAGGGCAAATCCTGTTGGTGTTGTTTGCTGTTTCTGACGGCGGCAGCCTTGATTAGCCGCAGCACTTTTTAAATTTTTTACCCGAGCCACAAGGACAGGGGTCATTTCGGCCGATTAACGGGCGTGTACCATCAATATAATACCACTGGCCGTTTTCATTTAAGAATCTTGAACGCTCGATGATGGCTCCGGAATGGTTATCGTCGCGAAAACGTGCCACGAAGCTGACATAGCCTTCCCCGGGGTGGCGACCCGCTTCCTCGGCGAAAACGGTCAGCCCCAGCCATTCGGTGCCGGCAAAACCGCTGGCGATTTCGTTTCTTAATGTTTCGGTACGGCAGGAGGGATGCCAGGTTTTGACGAGATAATCTGCATCTTTCATCACAAAAGCGCAGTATCGTGAGCGCATAAGTTGTGACGGCTCCGGCGCAAGCTGAGCACCAGACAGATATCGCTGGCAACATAAGCTATACTCCTGAGCGCTGCCACAAGGGCATAGTTGTGACAAAGTTGCCTCCCCGGAACTCGATAAAAACGCGCGGTTGCGCAAAGTGGCACTATGTTAACTGAGCCGTGGCGATGTTGCTACGTCCCGAGACGAGAGGATGTCCATCTGTACGCATGAGAAAGGTTAAAATTGGTCTGGCGTTAGGATCCGGTGCGGCACGAGGGTGGTCGCATATCGGCGTGATTAAGGCTCTGCAGAAAATGGGGATTGAGCCCGACATCGTAGCGGGATGCTCCATCGGTTCGCTGGTTGGTGCTGCGTACGCGTGTAACCGGACTTCCGAACTGGAAGAGTGGGTGTGTTCCTTCAGCTATTGGGACGTACTGCGTCTCATGGATCTTTCCTGGCGGCGCGGTGGTTTGCTCCGCGGAGAGCGCGTCTTCTCGCAGTACCGCAAAGTGATGCCCGTTGACGATATCGATAGCTGTCAGCGCCGTTTTGCCGCCGTCGCGACGAATCTGAGCACCGGTCGCGAACTGTGGTTCACCGAAGGTGACCTTCACACCGCCGTTCGTGCCTCCTGCAGTATTCCTGGTTTAATGTCCCCCGTGATGCATAACGGCTACTGGCTGGTCGATGGCGGTGTAGTAAACCCGGTACCGGTATCACTGACTCGTGCTCTGGGTGCCGATATCGTGATTGCCGTTGACCTCCAGCATGACGCCCATCTGATGCAGCAGGATTTACTCTCAGTTAGCGCCCCCTCGGCGGCAGAAGAAGAAAATGAACCCCAGTCCTGGCGAGAGCGCTTCCGCGCACGTATGGGGCGGATGACCTCGCAGCGAACGGCTCCTACGCCGACGGCAATGGAGATCATGACCACCTCAATCCAGGTGCTGGAAAACCGGCTGAAGCGAAACCGAATGGCGGGTGACCCGCCGGATATTCTGCTACAGCCTTATTGTCCGCAAATATCCACGCTCGACTTCCATCGCGCCTCCTCCGCTATTGCGGCGGGCGAACTGGCCGTTGAGAAAAAGATGGATGAACTGTTACCACTGGTTCGTACGGACGTTTAAACCTTTTAGATTACTTCAGCAAATTCTGACAGGCGATACCGCGGATAGCATGCCACTATTTAACTATCGTCAGCCAGGGGAGATATCATGACGCAGCCATTGGCGGGAAAACTGATTCTGATAGTCGAAGACGAACCTGTTTTCCGGACTCTACTGGAATCATGGCTTTCATCTCTGGGTGCGACAACCGCCCAGGCAGAAGATGGCCTCGAGGCCGTTGCAAAACTAACAAGCCTCAAACCTGACCTGATGATCTGCGATATCGCGATGCCGCGTATGAACGGTCTGGAACTGGTAGAGCAGTTGCGTAACGAAGGCAACACGCTGCCGATTCTGGTGATTTCGGCGACCGAAAATATGGCTGATATTGCCCGCGCGCTGCGCCTGGGCGTTCAGGATGTTCTGCTAAAACCCGTCAGAGACTTCGACCGGCTACGTGAGACGGTGTTTGCCTGCCTCTATCCCAACATGTTTAATTCCCGCGTTGAGGAAGAAGAACGCTTATTCGAAGACTGGGATGCGCTGGTCAGTAATCCCAGTGCGGCGGCGAAACTGCTGCAGGAACTGCAGCCACCGGTGCAGCAGGAAATATCAAAATGTCGTATTAACTATCGCCAGCTGGTTTCCGCCGATAAGCCGGGGTTGGTTCTGGACATCGCACCGCTTTCAGAGCATGACCTGGCATTTTATTGCCTTGATGTCACCCGGGCAGGTGATAACGGTGTGCTGGCGGCGTTGTTATTACGTGCACTATTTAATGGCTTGCTGCAGGAGCAGCTTTCGCACCAGCGTCAGCGCTTGCCGGAAATGGGCAACTTATTGAAGCAGGTCAATCAATTACTACGTCAGGCCAATTTACCCGGCCAGTTCCCTCTGCTGGTGGGTTATTACCACAGCGGACTAAAAAACCTGATTCTGGTATCGGCGGGGCTCAATGGCACTCTCAATACCGGGGAGCACCAAATACAAATCAGTAATGGTGTCCCTCTGGGGACTTTAGGTAATACTTACCTTAATCAAATTAGCCAACGTTGTGTTTCCTGGCAGTGCCAAATTTGGGGGGCCGGGGGGCGTTTACGGTTAATGTTGTCTGCTGAGTGAGCAATCGGTGCGTAAGCACGTAATAGCCTTACCCCTAAATCTTACGCAGTGATACTATCCGTGCGGTTATGCGTATAAATCCTAATTCAAGGCTGGCGCGTCCTTTTCAGACCAGGCATATGTGATGGTACTGATATACTCAACGCGTTATTAATAACGAGCACGTTCAAAGTTTGAACAGTTCAGGAGATTTCAATGGCTGCCCAAAATTCTAAAGTCAGAAAGGCCGTTATCCCGGTAGCGGGATTAGGTACCCGGATGTTGCCAGCCACCAAGGCGATTCCGAAGGAAATGTTGCCGCTGGTGGATAAACCGTTAATTCAATATGTCGTTAATGAATGTATTGCAGCCGGCATTACTGAAATTGTACTGGTAACGCACTCTTCTAAAAACTCCATCGAAAACCATTTCGATACCAGCTTTGAACTTGAAGCGATGCTGGAGAAGCGTGTTAAACGTCAGCTGCTGGAAGAGGTGCAGTCTATCTGCCCGCCTCACGTGACTATTATGCAGGTGCGTCAGGGTCTGGCAAAAGGTCTGGGCCACGCAGTACTGTGTGCGCATCCTGTCGTGGGCGATGAGCCAGTTGCGGTCATTCTGCCGGACGTGATTCTGGATGAGTATGAATCCGATCTGTCACGCGATAACCTGGCCGATATGATTAAGCGCTTTGATGAAACCGGCGCCAGCCAGATCATGGTTGAACCAGTTGCCGACGTCACCGCCTATGGTGTGGTTGACTGCAAAGGCCAGCCGCTGGCACCGGGCGAAAGCGTTCCGATGGTTGGCGTCGTTGAGAAGCCGAAAGCTGACGCAGCGCCGTCTAACCTCGCCGTGGTGGGACGTTATGTGCTGGGCGCGGACATCTGGCCGCTGCTGGCGAAAACGCCTCCGGGAGCGGGTGATGAAATTCAGTTAACCGATGCTATTGATATGCTGATCGATAAAGAAACCGTCGAAGCCTATCACATGAAAGGTAAAAGCCACGACTGTGGTAATAAGCTCGGTTACATGCAGGCCTTTGTTGAATATGGTATTCGCCATAATTCCCTGGGCGAAGATTTCAAAGCATGGCTGAAAAAAGCGATTGCTTAATCCGCTACTGAGCTGACTTTAAACCGGGGTTATCCCCGGTTTTTTATTACCTGAAAAACTGGAAAATCCGATAGTACAGGCAAAAAAATCCCGCCGAAGCGGGATTTCTGAAGACGTAATGGATTAGTCTTTGATCAGGAAATCGTCGAGGGATTTGCCTTTCTCATCCATTGCTTTTTTGATGACAGCCGGCGTACGACCCTGACCAGTCCAGGTTTTGGTTTCGCCGTTTTCGTCAACGTAGCTATATTTAGCCGGGCGAGCAGCACGCTTTGCTTTAGTACCGGTTTTAGCGGCAGCCATGCTGTTCAGCAGTTCGTTCGGATCGATACCGTCAGCAATCAGCATTTCGCGATATTGCTGCAGCTTACGGGTACGTTCTTCAACTTCAGCTGCTGCAGCGCTTTCTTCTTCACGGCGCTCATTCACAACAACTTCTAATTTCTCCAGCATTTCTTCCAGCGTTTCAAGGGTACATTCTCTTGCCTGCGCACGAAGAGTACGGATGTTGTTCAGAATTTTAAGTGCTTCGCTCATTGTAGTAATCTCAAACTTATATTGTGGGGTGGTTTGTTGAAGTAATAATAGAGCGATATTTTCGGATGTGCAATAGGGAACAATGTAAGTAATACAAAATTACGTGTTATTTACCTTCATTTATAATTTGTAGAAGTTAAATTTCCGGGGTGGCTCACAACATAAGCCTTTATTACTGGCTGGATACCAGGGGGTGAAAACCCACGGGAAGTATGATTTTTCCGCACACAAAGCCTATGGAATTATGCGTTCTCTGGATAAATATCAGCCTTAAGTATTAGAGAAATGACTTATCCTTGAGGTTTCCTGAGATATTAGGATCTAAATCATCACTTAGGTAAATCACCGGACAAATGGCGCAGATTCTCGTGTTTACGTCATTTTTTGATAAAACAGACAAAGGATAACCCTGGGTCAGGAAGTGTTATTAGTGATTAGCGGTGCTGAATCATCTATGGGGCAGGGACCGGCTTTAGCAATGAAACCGCAGCGCATTACCACTGTTATCTTTACGGAATATGGTACACTTCGCGCCGTGATAAAACACTTTGATTGGGGTTACGCAGCCAATGGCACAACTTTATTTTTACTATTCAGCAATGAACGCCGGTAAGTCGACTGCGCTGTTACAGTCTTCCTACAATTACCAGGAACGCGGGATGCGGGTGATGGTATATACGGCTGAAATTGATAACCGCTATGGTTCGGGCAAGGTGAGCTCGAGAATAGGCCTGTCGTCCCCTGCTAAGCTCTTTAACCAGCACTCCTCGCTGTATACCGAGATTAAAGAAGAACACTGCCAGGAGACGATACACTGCGTTCTCGTCGATGAGAGTCAGTTCCTGACCCGTCAGCAGGTCTATGAATTATCAGAGGTTGTTGATGAGCTGGATATTCCGGTGCTGTGCTATGGCTTAAGAACCGATTTCCGTGGTGAGCTTTTTAGCGGCAGCCAATATTTGCTGGCATGGTCAGATAAGCTGGTTGAATTAAAGACTATTTGTTTCTGCGGTCGTAAGGCGAGCCAGGTATTACGTCTCGATCAGTCCGGGCGTCCTTTCAATGAGGGGGAGCAGGTCGTGATTGGTGGCAATGAACGTTATGTGTCTGTTTGCCGTAAGCATTATAAAGATGCGTTAGCGGAAGGCTCTTTGACCCGAATTCAGGAACAACACTGCCATAAACGGCAGGGTAAATAATAACGAAATCTCGTTGTTTTTATTTAAATATCAATGTTATATCCAGACATAAAAAAGCCCCATCTGCTGATGGGGCTTTTTGTTTCAACGAGATAACCTGCTAATTAAGCGGTTTTCTTCGCTTTTTTCTCAGTCTTAGCTGGTGCAGCGGCTTCTTTCTTTTCTGCCACTACCGCGCCTTCAACGAAAGGACGGCCATAGTAGGTATCCAGCAGGATCTGTTTCAGTTCAGAAATCAGCGGGTAGCGCGGGTTAGCGCCGGTGCACTGGTCGTCAAACGCGTCTTCAGACAGTTTGTCAACGTGTGCCAGGAAGTCAGCTTCCTGAACGCCAGCTTCGCGGATAGACTTAGGAATACCCAGCTCAGCTTTGATCTCTTCCAGCCAGCCCAGCAGTTTCTCAATCTTCGCAGCAGTACGGTCGCCCGGTGCGCTCAGGCCCAGATGGTCAGCGATTTCAGCGTAACGACGACGTGCCTGCGGACGGTCGTACTGGCTGAATGCAGTCTGCTTGGTCGGGTTGTCATTCGCGTTATAGCGGATAACGTTGGAGATCAGCAGGGCGTTCGCCAGACCGTGCGGAATGTGGAACTGGGAGCCCAGTTTGTGTGCCATGGAGTGACATACACCGAGGAAGGCGTTCGCAAACGCGATACCGGCGATAGTCGCAGCACTGTGAACACGTTCACGAGCAACCGGGTTCTTCGCACCTTCGTTATAAGACGCTGGCAGGTTTTCTTTCAGCAGTTTCAGAGCCTGCAGAGCCTGACCGTCAGAGAACTCAGAAGCCAGTACAGAAACGTAGGCTTCCAGTGCGTGAGTCACCGCATCCAGACCACCGAAAGCACACAGTGACTTCGGCATATCCATCACCAGGTTCGCATCGACAATCGCCATATCCGGAGTCAGCGCGTAGTCTGCCAGCGGGTATTTCTGGCCGGTTGCGTCGTCAGTCACTACCGCGAACGGGGTAACTTCAGAACCGGTACCGGAAGTGGTGGTGACAGCGATCATTTTCGCTTTCACGCCCATTTTCGGGAACTTGTAGATACGTTTACGGATATCCATAAAGCGCAGAGCGAGTTCTTCGAAGTGGGTTTCCGGATGTTCGTACATGACCCACATGATTTTCGCGGCGTCCATCGGGGAACCACCGCCCAGGGCAATGATTACGTCCGGCTTGAAGGAGTTCGCCAGCTCGGCACCTTTACGTACTACGCTCAGGGTTGGGTCTGCTTCTACTTCGAAGAAGACTTCAGTTTCTACGCCTGACGCTTTCAGTACAGAAGTGATCTGGTCTGCATAGCCGTTGTTGAACAGGAAACGGTCGGTCACGATCAGCGCACGTTTGTGACCATCGGTAATCACTTCGTCCAGCGCGATTGGCAGTGAGCCACGGCGGAAGTAGATAGATTTCGGAAGTTTGTGCCACAACATGTTTTCAGCTCGCTTAGCAACGGTTTTCTTGTTGATCAGGTGTTTCGGACCAACGTTTTCAGAGATGGAGTTACCACCCCATGAACCACAACCCAGAGTCAGGGAAGGTGCGAGTTTGAAGTTATACAGGTCACCGATACCACCCTGAGAAGCCGGGGTGTTAATCAGGATACGTGCGGTTTTCATCATCTGACCGAAGTAAGCCACGCGCTCCGGCTGGTTGTCCTGGTCGGTGTACAGGCAAGAGGTATGGCCGATACCGCCCATAGCAACCAGTTTCTCAGCTTTGTCTACCGCGTCTTCGAAGTCTTTCGCGCGATACATCGCAAGCGTCGGAGACAGTTTTTCGTGGGCAAACGGCTCGCTTTCATCAACCAGTTTCACTTCACCAATCAGAATCTTGGTGGTTTCCGGTACAGAGAAGCCTGCCAGTTCGGCGATTTTGTGTGCCGGCTGACCAACGATAGCGGCGTTCAGCGCGCCATTTTTCAGGATGATGTCCTGAACGGCTTTCAGCTCTTTACCCTGCAGCATGTAGCCGCCGTGGGTTGCAAAGCGTTCGCGTACGGCATTGTAGACGGAGTCGACAACCACAACGGACTGCTCAGAAGCACAGATAACGCCGTTATCGAAGGTTTTGGACATCAGTACAGAAGCGACTGCACGCTTGATGTCAGCGGTTTCATCAATAACAACCGGCGTGTTACCAGCACCTACACCGATAGCAGGTTTACCGGAGCTGTAAGCCGCTTTAACCATACCTGGACCACCGGTCGCGAGGATCAGGTTGATATCCGGGTGATGCATCAGCGCGTTGGACAGTTCAACGGAAGGTTGATCGATCCAGCCAATCAGGTCTTTCGGCGCACCAGCAGCGATAGCTGCCTGCAGAACGATATCTGCGGCTTTGTTGGTTGCGTCTTTCGCACGTGGGTGCGGAGAGAAGATGATGGCGTTACGTGTCTTCAGGCTGATAAGAGACTTGAAGATAGCGGTAGAAGTTGGGTTAGTGGTCGGTACGATACCGCAGATGATACCAATCGGTTCAGCGATGGTGATAGTCCCGAAAGTGTCGTCTTCAGACAGAACACCGCAGGTCTTTTCATCTTTATAAGCGTTATAGATGTATTCGGAGGCAAAGTGGTTTTTGATGACTTTATCTTCGACGATACCCATGCCGGATTCGGCTACGGCCATCTTAGCGAGTGGGATTCGAGCATCTGCAGCAGCCAGAGCGGCAGCGCGGAAAATCTTATCGACTTGTTCTTGAGTGAAACTGGCATATTCACGCTGGGCTTTTTTTACGCGCTCGACGAGTGCGTTAAGTTCAGCGACATTAGTAACAGCCATAATGCTCTCCTGATAATGTTAAACTTTTTTAGTAAATCAGCTGCACGCTAAGTCAGTATAGACATCGTGTCGCAGCTTGCGTAAGTGCCAATGAAACAACAGGTTACTTACGATCCCGATTCACTGATTTACTGAAAGAGCCTCACTTCAGGCACCTCCAGAAGAGGGGTGATACTCTCTGGGGGTGTCAGCAAGATTACTCACTTCTGAGTAGGAATTACGTGATCTAAATCAATATTCCACCAAGCTGACACCTTTCAGCAGCCCATTCTCAGGCATTTGCAGCAAATGTGAACAGATCGTATCCAAAAGCCGCGATCGGATTAACATAGTATAAATATTTTTATAACACCATGTAATGGTGATGCTTTTATGAAGATTTGAGGTGAAGTCTGTTGATAAAAAGCGTATCTTCAGCGCGGAATTCATCTTTACTTATAGTCAACCCCCTTAATTTGATGAGCCTACGGAGCTTAGTGTGATCCAAGCCCTGTTTGATTTCCCTACCTATACCAAGTTCTTTATCGGGCTATTTGCGCTGGTTAACCCGGTCGGTATCATTCCCGTCTTTATTAGCATGACCAGCTATCAGACGGCACCGGCCAGAAATAAGACAAACCTTACCGCCAACTTGTCCGTTGCCATTATTCTCTGGACGTCGCTGTTTCTGGGTGACGGCATCCTGCAACTTTTCGGTATTTCGATTGATTCATTCCGCATTGCCGGGGGCATCCTGGTGGTGACCATCGCGATGTCGATGATTAGCGGTAAGCTTGGCGAAGACAAGCAGAACAAGCAGGAGAAGTCTGAGACTTCCATTCGTGAGAACGTTGGCGTTGTGCCGCTGGCGCTGCCGCTGATGGCGGGGCCGGGGGCTATCAGTTCGACGATTGTCTGGGGGACTCGTTACCATAGCATTGCGCATCTGATTGGCTTTTCGGTGGCCATTGCACTGTTCGCTTTCTGCTGCTGGAGCGTTTTTCGCATGGCCCCGTGGCTGGTTCGCCTGCTTGGCCAGACCGGGATTAACGTCGTGACCCGTATTATGGGCCTGCTGCTGATGGCGTTGGGGATTGAGTTTATTGTAACCGGCGTGAAGTCTATCTTCCCAGGGCTTGTTTCCTGATAAGCCCTTTCGCGAAACGGGGGTAACCCCGTTTTTGCATCATTATTCGTAATTCATATCAATAAATTTGAAATATGCTCCAGACATATCAAATTTTAATATTTAGAGAGTTGCCTAAATATCAGTGAGTTAGATTATTTAGTTTCAGATGAAACGCCATGTTTCCCCTGCGGCTAATGTTATTTCTGTCACATGATACTCTTGGGCTTGCTGTCATTTAATTGAAATGATATTAGTAATTTCAGCCTGGTGGCAGTTAAACGTGCTAAATAATAACCAATTGTTAAATTTTTGTGTAAAAAACACGCAAGCAAAGGTTCGACAAGAGGTGATGTGACTGGAAGTGGGTTAATGCATTGATTGTCAGGCGATTATGTTTCTGAGCAACCGCGAGAAACTTCACCATGGCAACGCCGCAGCGTCTGTAAAAGAGAATTGGTTAACAAATTTGCAAATTGTATTGGCGACGAAGATTGCCATTTGCTACTTTCCGGCCTGATATTATCCGGATTCTCTTATGCAGATGAGAATTATTTTCAAATAAGAACTCATTGCACCAGGACATAAAAACATCCCGACAGGGGGATGGTTACCGAATCGACGACAGGATTGCCATTAGAGCAACCGTAATAAATAAGTCGGTGATAGCGAAGTAGTACAAAAACAGCCTGACAGTGTCTCAAGCTCCTGCGCTGTACAGGTACCCTTACGGGAGAGGCTGGTTAAAAAACCAGTAATTATAAAATTATAAAGAGTGGAGTAACAACACAATGACCATCATCACTAAAAAAAGCGTAATAGCCGCAGGCGTCCTCACTGCGCTAATCGCGGGAAATATGGCATTCGCTGCCGAGGTGCCGGCGGGTGTTCAACTGGCAGAAAAACAAACTCTGGTGCGTAATAACGCTTCGGAAGTGCAATCCCTTGATCCGCACAAGATTGAAGGGGTCCCTGAGTCCAACATTAACCGCGATCTGTTCGAGGGATTAGTCGAGACCGGCGCAGATGGTCAGCCTGTCGCGGGTGTTGCTGAATCATGGGATAACAAAGATTTCAAAGTCTGGACCTTCCATCTGCGTAAAGACGCAAAATGGTCCGATGGCTCCCCGGTAACGGCGCAGGATTTTGTCTATAGCTGGCAGCGTCTGGCCGATCCGAAAACCGCCTCTCCGTACGAAAGCTATTTACAGTATGGTCATATTGCCAATATCGATGAGATTATTGCCGGTAAAAAACCAGCCACCGATCTTGGCGTCAAAGCCATTGACGACCACACGCTGGAAGTGACCCTATCTGAACCTGTTCCTTACTTCTATAAGCTGCTTGTTCACTCCTCGATGTCACCGGTCCCGAAAGCCGCCATTGAAAAATATGGTGAGAAATGGACCCAGCCGGCAAACATTGTTTCTAACGGCGCTTATAAGCTCAAAGATTGGGTCGTCAACGAACGTATTGTTCTTGAGCGTAACCCGAATTACTGGGATAACGCCAAAACCGTAATCAATCAGGTAACCTACCTGCCAATTTCCTCTGAAATAACGGACGTTAACCGCTATCGCAGCGGTGAAATCGACATGACCTATAACAACATGCCGATCGAGTTATTCCAGAAACTGAAAAAAGAAATTCCGAACGAAGTTCACGTTGATCCGTATCTGTGCACCTACTACTACGAAATTAATAACCAGAAAGCTCCGTTCACCGACGAGCGTGTTCGTGCTGCACTGAAACTCGGTATGGATCGCGACATTATCGTTAATAAAGTGAAAAACCAGGGTGACCTGCCGGCCTATGGCTTTACGCCTCCGTACACCGATGGTGCGAAACTGACTGAACCAGAGTGGTTCAAGTGGTCACAGGATAAGCGTAACGCCGAAGCGAAAAAACTGCTGGCGGAAGCGGGTTACACTGCGGATAAACCGCTGACCTTCAGCCTGCTGTACAACACGTCTGACCTGCATAAGAAACTGGCTATCGCCGCGGCCTCCATCTGGAAGAAAAACCTCGGCGTGAACGTGAAGCTGGAAAACCAGGAGTGGAAAACCTTCCTCGATACCCGTCATCAGGGCAACTTTGACGTGGCGCGTGCCGCCTGGTGTGCGGATTACAACGAACCCACCTCTTTCCTGAACATGCTGCTGTCTGACAGCTCAAACAACACCGTACATTATAAGAGTGCGGCCTTCGATAAGATCCTGGCCGATGCGCTGCAGGTGACGAACGAAGCGCAGCGTACTGAGCTGTACAACAAAGCAGAAATGCAGCTGGATAAAGATTCTGCAATTGTCCCGGTCTTCTATTATGTGAACGCCCGCCTGGTAAAACCATGGGTAGGTGGATATACCGGTAAAGACCCGATGGATAATATCCACGTTAAAAACCTGTATATTATCAAGCATTAATGGCAATGCGTGGAGCGAGCGATTTTGCTTGCTCCACTGTGTCTTATTTGAGAGCAGTGCAAAGGCACATGCCAGAAGGTACGGGCAATGTTGAAATTTATATTACGTCGTTGTCTGGAAGCGATTCCGACACTGTTTGTTCTTATTACTATTTCCTTCTTTATGATGCGCCTTGCGCCGGGAAGTCCTTTCACGGGTGAGCGTACGTTACCGCCAGAGGTGATGGCCAACATTGAAGCGAAATACCATCTTAACGATCCTATCTCCACGCAGTATTTCAGTTATCTGAAACAGCTGGCACATGGGGATTTTGGACCTTCCTTTAAATATAAAGATTATTCGGTTAACGACCTGGTGGCGGCCAGTTTCCCGGTCTCGGCGAAGCTTGGTCTGGCGGCATTTTTGCTTGCGGTCATTGTGGGGGTCAGCGCCGGAGTTATCGCCGCGCTCAGGCAAAATACGGCCTGGGACTATGCGGTGATGGGAATGGCAATGACCGGGGTGGTAATACCCAGCTTTGTGGTGGCGCCGCTGCTGGTGATGATATTTGCCATTACCTTGCACTGGCTGCCCGGCGGTGGCTGGAACGGCGGGGCGCTCAAATTCATGATTTTGCCGATGGTGGCGCTGTCGCTCGCTTATATCGCCAGTATTGCGCGTATTACCCGTGGCTCGATGATTGAAGTGCTGCATTCCAACTTCATTCGTACCGCTCGCGCAAAAGGCCTGCCGATGCGACGGATTATTTTCCGTCATGCGCTGAAGCCCGCGCTGTTACCGGTGCTCTCTTATATGGGGCCAGCTTTCGTCGGTATTATCACCGGCTCAATGGTGATTGAAACTATCTATGGCCTGCCGGGTATCGGACAGCTGTTTGTTAACGGTGCGTTGAACCGCGACTACTCGCTGGTACTGAGCCTGACCATTCTGGTTGGGGCACTGACTATTCTGTTCAATGCGATTGTTGACGTGCTGTATGCCGTCATCGATCCGAAAATTCGTTACTAACGCTGGAGTTCGCCATGATGCTAAGTAAGAAAAACAGCGAGGCGCTGGAGCACTTCAGTGAAAAACTGGAAGTCGAAGGGCGAAGCCTTTGGCAGGATGCCCGCCGGCGCTTTGTTCACAACCGTGCCGCGGTTGCCAGCCTGGCAATGCTTATTCTGATTGCCTTGTTTGTGACCCTGGCGCCCATGTTGTCGCAGTTTACCTATTTCGATACCGACTGGGGCATGATGTCCAGCGCGCCTGAGATGGAGACCGGGCACTATTTCGGTACTGACTCCTCCGGTCGTGATCTGCTGGTGCGTGTGGCTATCGGTGGACGTATCTCTCTGATGGTGGGCGTTGCCGCGGCGCTGGTGGCGGTTATCGTCGGGACGCTGTACGGTTCGCTTTCCGGCTATCTCGGTGGCCGTATCGACTCGGTGATGATGCGCATCCTCGAAATCCTTAACTCCTTCCCGTTCATGTTCTTCGTGATCCTGCTGGTGACGTTCTTTGGTCAGAACATCCTCCTTATCTTTGTGGCTATCGGGATGGTTTCCTGGCTCGACATGGCGCGTATCGTTCGCGGCCAGACGCTGAGCCTGAAGCGTAAAGAGTTCATCGAAGCCGCGCAGGTTGGCGGGGTATCGACCTTCAATATCGTCGTACGTCATATCGTGCCAAACGTGTTGGGCGTGGTGGTGGTTTACGCTTCGCTGCTGGTGCCTAGCATGATCCTGTTTGAGTCCTTCCTGAGCTTCCTTGGTCTTGGTACCCAGGAGCCGCTCAGCAGTTGGGGCGCATTACTCAGTGATGGCGCCAACTCAATGGAAGTCTCTCCATGGCTGCTGCTGTTCCCGGCAGGTTTCCTGGTGGTAACGCTGTTTTGTTTCAACTTTATCGGCGATGGCCTGCGTGATGCCCTCGACCCGAAAGACCGCTAAGGAGAAGTGCCGTGAGTACGATTGACATGGTTAAAGCTCCGCAGCAGCAACAGTCTGCGCTGCTGCTGGACGTTAAAGATTTACGCGTCACCTTTAGCACCCCGGACGGCGATGTGACGGCGGTAAACGATCTTAACTTCACGCTGAAACGCGGGGAGACGCTGGGGATCGTTGGCGAATCTGGGTCCGGTAAATCGCAAACCGCGTTTGCGCTGATGGGGCTGCTGGCGGCAAACGGTAAGATTGGTGGTTCAGCGACGTTCAATGGTCAGCAGATCCTCAATCTGCCGGAAAAAACGCTTAATAAACTGCGCGCTGAACAGATTTCGATGATTTTCCAGGATCCGATGACCTCTCTGAACCCCTATATGCGGGTGGGAGAGCAGCTGATGGAAGTGCTGATGCTGCATAAAGGCATGGGGAAGGGCGAAGCATTCGAAGAGTCGGTGAAAATGCTCGACGCGGTAAAAATGCCGGAAGCGCGTAAGCGTATGCGCATGTTCCCGCATGAATTTTCAGGCGGTATGCGTCAGCGTGTGATGATTGCGATGGCATTGCTGTGTCGGCCAAAACTGCTGATTGCTGACGAACCGACCACCGCGCTGGACGTGACGGTACAGGCGCAAATCATGACGCTCCTGAACGAACTGAAGCATGAATTTAACACCGCCATCATTATGATCACTCACGATCTGGGCGTGGTGGCCGGTATCTGCGACAAAGTGCTGGTGATGTATGCCGGGCGTACCATGGAATACGGTCAGGCGCGCGATGTGTTCTATCATCCTGCCCATCCTTATTCGATAGGGCTTATCAACGCGGTACCGCGTCTGGATGCCGAAGGGGATTCACTGCTTACCATTCCAGGTAACCCGCCAAACCTGCTGCGTTTGCCTAAAGGCTGTCCGTTCCAGCCTCGCTGTGCCTGGGCAATGGATATTTGTCAAAGTGCTCCACCTCTGGAGGAGTTTGCACCAGGCCGTCTGCGTGCCTGCTTTAAACCGGTGGGGGATCTGCTATGAACGCCGTAACCGAACAGAGAAAAGTGCTGCTCGAAATCGCCGATCTCAAAGTGCATTTCGATATTAAAGATGGCAAACAGTGGTTCTGGCAGCCGTCGAAAACGCTGAAAGCGGTAGACGGCGTAACCCTGCGTTTATACGAAGGGGAAACACTCGGCGTGGTGGGCGAATCCGGCTGTGGCAAATCAACGTTCGCCCGCGCCATTATTGGCCTGGTAAAAGCCAGCGCCGGGAAGGTCTCCTGGCTTGGCCGTGACCTGCTGGGTATGAAGCAGGAAGAGTGGCGGGCAGTGCGCAGCGATATTCAGATGATTTTCCAGGATCCGCTGGCTTCCCTGAACCCAAGGATGACCATTGGGGAGATTATTGCTGAGCCGCTACGTACTTATCATCCTGAACTGTCGCGCCAGGACATTCGCGATCGCGTTAAAGCGATGATGATGAAAGTGGGCCTGTTGCCTAATCTTATCAACCGCTACCCGCACGAATTCTCCGGTGGTCAGTGCCAGCGAATTGGTATTGCACGAGCGCTTATCCTTGAGCCCAAGCTGATTATTTGCGATGAACCCGTTTCTGCGCTGGACGTTTCTATCCAGGCGCAGGTGGTAAACCTGCTGCAGCAGCTGCAGCGTGAAATGGGGTTATCGCTTATTTTCATCGCCCACGACCTGGCGGTAGTGAAGCATATTTCCGACCGCGTGCTGGTCATGTACCTGGGCCATGCGGTGGAGCTTGGTACCTACGATGAGGTGTATCACAACCCGCTGCACCCCTACACCAAAGCGCTGATGTCGGCGGTACCGGTGCCCGATCCCGATCAGGAGAAGAATAAGAAAATTCAGCTTCTGGAAGGGGAACTGCCGTCGCCAATTAACCCGCCGTCCGGGTGTGTGTTCCGCACCCGTTGCCCGATAGCCGGTCCGGAGTGCGCCAAAACGCGTCCTGTGCTTGAAGGGAGTTTCCGCCACGCGGTTTCCTGTCTTAAGGTTGACCCGTTATAATCGAAAAGGCCGACAGCATGTCGGCCTTTTTTATAAGGACAGTACGGCGGTGATTAATACGTTACGACAACGACTCTATCATTTTCTTTTTGACCAGCGCACGCGTTCGGGCAGACGGTTTGAGGCACTCTGCGGATTATTTGCGATATTAAGCGTTGTCGTTATCTTCATTGAGTCCGGCGTCGGAACGACGTATCACCTGACCTTCGACGAATGGCATATCTTCGTCTGGCTCGAGCTTATCTTCACCCTGGTGTTTACCCTCGAATATTTGCTCAGGGTCTGTACCTGGCCGCAGCCGGCGCGCTATGTCTTTAGCTTCTGGGGATTTATCGATCTGGCAACCACGCTGCCGCTCTACGTGATGTGGCTGTGGCCGGAAATTGGTATTAACTATCTTTTTGCCTGGCGAGCAATGCGAGCTATTCGGGCATTACGTATTCTGAAACTCCTGCGTTTTATGCCGTCGCTGAATTTCTTCTGGCATGCAATCAAGAGCGCCCGACATCAGCTGATTCTGTTTTACGCCTTTATCGCGATTGTGATGGTGATTTTTGGTTCGCTGATGTACTGCATTGAAGGACCAGAATATGGCTTTACTACCCTTAACGCTTCCGTTTACTGGGCTATCGTCACGGTGACTACGGTTGGCTATGGTGATATTACACCGCACACGCCGATAGGGCGCATTGTGGCATCGGTACTTATCTTGATTGGTTATTCTGTGATTGCTATTCCGACGGGGCTGATTACCACCCATATGAGTGCGGAATTTCAGAGCCGCAAAGGTCTGCGAAAATGTACCCAGTGTGGGCACGATAAACACGACAAGGGTGCGCAGTACTGTAATACCTGCGGTGAGAAACTACCGGAGTAATAAAAAAGGGCTGCATCGCGCAGCCCTTTTTTGTCTTATTCACGCCACAGAATGTGGCACAACTTATGATCTTTGTCGCGGCACAGCAGCACACGTGCAAAGATGTCGTTGAGTTCGCCACCATCGGTGTCGGCGAGACCAATCACCACTTCGGCGAAGAAATCCGGATTCAGATCGAAATCAACGTGTTCATTCCAGTCTTCTGACGGGTCGAACAACTCAGCACCGCCGCGCTCTTCAAACTGCAGATTGAACAGAATGATATCGGCCGGATCCAGATTATCCGCTGCCAGTTCCAGAAAAATGTCGTAAGCCTGCTCGAGCGTTTCGTCTTCGGTCAGGCGGTTGTTCAGATCCATTTCCATGATGACTACCTGTTTTAACTTCTGATGGGCACGTTTTACAGCAACGGGCTGAAGAAGTAAAACAGTCGCTCAGCAATCCGTTGCCACATCGGACGTTTTACCCACAAGCGGGCGTCAAGCAGGCGCGAGCGGGAAATATAGTCGTCCTGGACGGCGGCAAGGTCGCTACCGAATCCGGCATCGTCAATGACCAGCGTAATCTCGAAATTGAGCCACAGGCTGCGCATGTCGAGGTTAACGGTACCCACCAGGCTCAGCTCGCCGTCGACCAGCACGCTCTTGGTGTGCAAAAGCCCGCCCTCGAACTGGTAAATCTTCACTCCGGCGGCCAGCAGTTCAGTAAAGAAGGCACGGCTGGCCCAGCCGACCAGCATGGAGTCGTTTTTGCGTGGCAGAATAATGCTGACATCAACCCCGCGTTGAGCGGCGGTACAGATGGCGTGCAGAAGATCGTCACTCGGCACAAAATACGGCGTGGTCATCACCAGATATTCGCGTGCCGCATAGGTGGCGGTCAGCAGCGCCTGGTGAATCAGATCTTCCGGGAAACCTGGCCCTGAGGCAATGGTGTGAATGGTGTGCCCGCTGGCCTCTTCGAACGGCATGATGTTGAGATCGGGCGGCGGCGGCAGAATGCGTTTACCGGTTTCAATCTCCCAGTCGCAGGAGAAGACGATCCCCATGGAGGTGGCAATAGGGCCTTCCATTCGCGCCATCAGATCGACCCACTGACCCACGCCGGCATCCTGTTTGAAGAAGCGTGGATCAACCATGTTCATGCTACCGGTGTAGGCTACATAGTTATCGATCATCACCATTTTGCGGTGCTGACGCAGATCCATACGGCGCAGGAATACACGCATCGGGTTAACCTGCAACGCCTCGACCACTTCGATACCCGCGTTACGCATCATACCCGGCCATGGGCTACGGAAGAAGGGGCGGCTTCCGGCGGAATCGAGCAGCAGGCGGCAGTGAACACCACGGCGTGCCGCCGCCATCAGCGATTCCGCCACCTGATCGGCCATACCACCAGGCTGCCATATGTAGAACACCATCTCGATATTGTGTCGCGCCAGCTGAATGTCGCGGATAAGCGCGTGCATCACGTCGTCGGATTCGGTCAACAGCTGGAGCTGATTGCCTTTGACGCCGGCAATGCCCTGACGGCGTTCGCAGAGCTGGAAGAGTGACTCAGCGACCGGGCTGTTTTCTTCCGCAAAAATGTGTTTGCAGGCTTTCAGGTCGTGCAGCCATTTTGCGGTTGAGGGCCACATCGCGCGTGCGCGCTCGGCGCGTCTTTTTCCAAGGTGCAATTCACCGAAAGATAAGTAGGCGATTATCCCGACCAACGGCAGAATATAAATGATTAGCAACCATGCCATCGCAGAAGGTACAGCGCGGCGTTTCATCAGGATGCGCAATGTCACCCCGGCAATCAGCAGCCAGTACCCCAGAATGACCAGCCAACTCACCACGGTGTAGAAGGTTGTCATAGAGAATAAAATCCTTTTGTATGCACGTTGTTAAGAGTGTACGCATAAGGATTTATCTGGCAAATAAAAAGCGCGGTAAAAGCACTGGTCAGGCACCGACAAGCGGATATAATGAGCGTTCTTTCATGCTAAGAGTGGTTGAAATGAAGCGTAGCAGAACGGAAGTGGGGCGCTGGCGCATGCTGAGACAAGCAAGCCGCCGCAAAGCCCGCTGGCTGGAAGCTCAGTCGCGTCGCAATATGCGCATCCACGCCATCAGAAAATGTCTGGTCAAAAGGCAGCGTAACTCACTGCTTTTCGCCCTGTACGAAGTCTGAAAACAAATTGGGCACCGCAAGCGGTGCCCAAAGTCTGTTACGGAACGCTTAAAAGACTTTTTTGTACGGTTTTACCGTCACGTTACGGTACACGCCTGCCGCTACATAGGGGTCAGCTTCAGCCCACGCCTGGGCTGCTTCTCTTGCCTCAAACTCCGCAATAATCACCGAACCGCTAAAACCTGCGGCACCCGGATCGTTGCTGTCTACTGCCGGAAGCGGGCCTGCGGTCAGCAGACGGCCTTCATCCTGCAGTAACTGCAAACGGGCCAGATGGGCAGGGCGCACGGATAATCGTTTTTCTAATGAGTCGGCATGGTCTTCGGTGTAGATCACATAAAGCACGAGAAGAACTCCTTAACGGGTGATTGTCATTTCACGGTAAGGGAAAGTCGCGTGGACTGCAATGCCAGGATAAACTGCGCGCGAAAATGTGTATAAAAAGGTTAATGGGTAATGATGAAATTGAAGGTAATGGTGATGCTTCTGGCTGTGAGTAGTACGGCTCAGGCGGTGCAACTGGAAGAGGTTTCAGCCGTTACGCAGTGTACTGCACTGGCCGTTGAGGCAGGCTATGGTTCAAAAGCTCATCAATATGTAGAGAAAGGGATCGCCAGGTCACTTAGCCTTTACAAGCAGACGATGGCGGAAAGTAACATGAGCATTGATTCGCCAGAAGCGCTGGTTTCGGGGTTTACGCAGTACTATCAGGGGCTCGGGATCAGCCATGCCTACAGCTTTATCGAAGATGCGCTGCATGCGAAAGGGGTACCGCTGCATGGCACGGAGTGGGCAACGGAAGCCGGTTCACAGTTTAAGCAGAGAAATTGTGCAGTTATCATCGGTAAGTGATTTGCATCAAAACACAGGCGTATAGTGGGGGCGTTGTATGTACCACTGCTATGTTAAATCACGATCTAAGCTGGTACACTCAACGCTAATGATTATCAGTTAGATAAGAACTTAATAAACCTATGGCTAATGTGTTAATGCCGAATGACTTCCATCCAGTGACCATGAATCCCCCACGCCGCTTTCCGTGGCCGACGCTGCTCTCTGTAGTGATTCACGGTGCGGTGGTTGCCGGGTTACTTTACACCTCGGTACGCCAGCCGGCGCTTGAACTGCCTGCCGCATCGCAGCCTATTACCGTGACGATGGTCTCTCCGGCCGATCTTGAGCCCCCGCAGGCGGCACCTGCACCGCAGCCGGTAGCAGAGCCGGAGCCGGAGCCAGAAGTTATTCCGGAGCCGCCGAAAGAAGCGCCGGTCGTCATTCACAAGCCCGAGCCAAAACCCAAGCCAAAGCCGAAGCCAAAACCGGTGAAAAAGGTGGAAGAGCCGAAGCGGGACGTGAAACCGGTAGAGCCTCGTCCGTTCTCAACGTCGGAAAATACCACCACCTCTTCACGCCCGGTCAGCAATAACGCCCCGGCGGCGGCAAGTAAGCCAGTGGTGAGTGCTCCGGCTGGCCCACGTGCGTTGAGCCGCAATCAGCCGGGCTACCCGTCACGTGCTCAGGCGTTACGTATAGAAGGCAAAGTGCGGGTGAAGTTTGACGTCACGCCTGACGGCCGGGTAGAGAATGTGGAAATTCTCTCCGCCCAGCCTTCAAACATGTTTGAACGTGAAGTGAAAACCGCCATGCGTCGGTGGCGCTACGAGCCGGGTAAACCTGGCACCGGCCTTATCATGAACATTGAGTTCCGCCTGAAGGGCGTATCAATGAACTAACCTGTCGTATGCCTGAGCCGCTCCCGCGGTTCAGGCAGCCAGTACTCTTTCCAGCGCTTTTTGCGCAACCAGTAGATTATTCCCTCCAAACAAAATGGCCCGGTTAATCAGCGTATAGAGCTGATACACCGGCTGTCTGTCGAGAAAACCTGCGGGCAATGGCGATATGGACTGATAGCCGTCGTATATTTGCGGCGGTTGTTCCGGGTGTAGCGGTAGCATGGCCAGATCGCATTCGCGGTCGCCCCAGTAACAGGCCGGATCAAAAATAAATGGACCATCCGGGCCGAGCGCACAGTTTGATGACCAGAGATCGCCGTGAAGCAAAGAGGGCTGCGGCTGGTGGCTCGCCAGGCGCTGCTGAACATGCTCAACAATGGCATCAATGTTCCCGAACTCCATTCCTTTTTCGGCGGCCAGCTCCAGCTGCCAGCCGATACGCTGCTCGGCAAAAAAGGTTGCCCATCGGCGCTGCCAGGCGTTTGGCTGAGGGGTGGTAGAGAGATCGTTATCAAAGTCGAGCCCGAACTGTGGCTGTTCGCTCCACTGATGCAGGTGTGCCAGCTGTTGACCTAACAGAAACGCGTTGTGGGCGTCCAGCGGGCGTGCTGGCAGGTACTCCATCACCAGAAAGCTGTAATCGCGGTCGCTGCCGACGGCATACACCTCAGGTACGCGAACGGTTTTACTGCGTGACAAGAGTTCGAGCTGGTCCGCCTCTGCGGTAAAAATGGGCAACAGCTCACGCTCATCGCATTTGATGAAGAAATCTTTCCCGTGATAGCGCAGATGCCATGCTGCATGGATCTCACCACCGGGCAGTTCGTTGCGCAGTTCAATTTCGCCGCGTCCAAACTGTTCGCTCAACAGGTCTTCGATCGCTTGCCACATCACGTCTCTCCCCATGTTTTCTGCCTAATCATAACGTTAGCGCATAATCGCAGTACAAAAACACGAACCAACGCACAACTGAGCGCTTTTGAAGCAATAAACGCACATAAAGTGCGTCTTTAGCCACAATTCAAAAGCAACGTACCCGACAACCGGTGTGATTATTCAGCTCATTGAGTAACCCATTGAGTTGTTTAAGCATAGTCGAAAGCACTAATTTGGCGACTCCTGCCCGTTGCCGGGCAGGGAGGTCTCAGTGATGACTGAGATAATCGTAAATCGCCTGGGTATTTTCCAGTGAGCACAGGCGTGTTCCCTGGTTGATGGTGGCGGCGCTCCCGGCTGCGACCCCGAAGCGCACCATATCCTGCAGGCTGGCATGTTGCGCGAGTTTCAGGGTCATCGCTCCGACCATACTGTCACCGGCTCCGACGGTGCTCTGGCTCTTCATCGGTGGTGGAACGACCTGAACCACGCCATGTGCATCAACACCCAGAGCCCCTTGTGGGCCGAGAGAAACCACAACACGCTGAGCTTTGCCAGAGGCGATGATTTCCTGGGCGGCTTTACGCACGTCGTCAGGCTTCGTCAGTTCGCGTTGTAGCAGGGCACTGAGCTCTTTCTGGTTTGGTTTTACCAGCTCAATATTGCCGGTTTCCAGGGCCGCCGCCAGGGCTTCTCCGGAGCTGTCGACAATACAGCGAATACCGTTTTTTTGCGCGGCACGGATCAACTGCACCAGCCGCTGGCTTCCGATCCCCGGCGGCAGGCTGCCGCTGATAACGAGCAGGGAGCCTGCGGGTATCTGCAATACTTTTTCTTCCAGCTGGCGAAACTCATTTTCCGTCACCGCAGCACCGGGCATCACGAAGCGGTACTGTTCGCCGCTGGACTGCACGTGAACGTGCAGGTTTTGCCGTGTCCAGTCTTTGGCCTCGACGGTTATCACCGGAACGTGCTCGTCCGCTAACAGGGCAACAAGGTGTTCGCCGGTGGCGCCACCGGCAGGAAAAATAGCGCAGGCTCGCCCGCCGAGAAAGGTAATGGCGCGGGCAACGTTAATGCCCCCGCCGCCGGGCTCAAACACCGGCGAGCTGCAGCGAAGTTTCCCTTCTGGATAAATCTGCGGCGTCAGCGTGGCGCTGTCGAGAGAAGGGGCTAAGGTCAGTGTATAAATATCAACCATTACTGTTACCTCCATATAATACCCACAAGTACCATCCGAGTTAGTCTGGCACTTGACTCAGGAGAAAGGAAGAAACAACAAGCTGATTTACATATACTTAAACGCAAAGTGCGCTGTTTATCCTTATGAAATAAAACAAGTTATAAGAGACTTCTTATTCAAAAAATGAAATAAGAATTCATTGCTATGTTATTCGAGCCTTTTTATAATTTCTTACCTTTCTCTGGAACTCCCATCGTTGATCCTCGTGAAAGTTTCCGGGACCGTTACAGGTCTCTTTTCTTGTTGTACGGACTCTTATAAATGAAGCTTTTGAAGACAGTACCCGTGGCAGTGATGCTGGCGGGAGGCATGTTTGCGTCGATGCACGCGGCTGCAGATGATACCGTTTTTACTGTCATGGATGACCCTTCCACCGCGAAGAAGCCTTTTGAAGGCAACGTCAACGGTGGCTATCTTGCACAGTCTGGCAATACCAAAAGTTCATCCCTGACCGCTGACTCTACGCTGACCTGGTACGGTGAAACCACGGCGTGGTCATTGTGGGGGAATGCAAGTAACACCTCATCTAACGATGAGCGCTCTTCTGAGAAATACGCGATTGGCGGTCGTTCTCGCTACAACCTGACGGACAGCAACTACCTGTTCGGACAGGCGAGCTGGTTGACTGACCGTTATAACGGCTACTATCAGCGCGATGTCCTGACCGTCGGTTACGGTCGTCAGTTCCTGAATGGCCCGGTACACAGCTTGCGCTTTGAATTCGGTCCTGGTGTGCGTTACGACGAATACACCGACGGCGAAACGAAAACTCAACCGTTAGGTTATGCCTCCGGTACCTACGCCTGGCAGATGAGTGATAACGCGAAATTCACTCAGGGCGTTTCAGTATTTGGTGCCAGCGATACCACGCTGAACTCTGAAACCGCGTTGAATGTGGCTATCAATGAGCACTTTGGTATGAAAGTAGCGTACAACGTTACCTGGAACTCGGAACCGCCGTCATCGGCACCGAACCATACCGATCGTCGTACTACCGTGACGCTCGGCTACAAAATGTAATCCTGCGGGCCGGTTTTCCGGCCTGTTTTTAGCCCCAGATCATCGCGGCCCAGCGTAGCAACAGCATGGCGCCACAGATGACTATCAATACCACCACCATTTTCCAGTGCTTATTGGCAAAGCGTTTTGTCGGCATCTTTCCGTCCTGTTTCCGTCTTTATCTAACAAAATAGTACACAGCTTCAGGTAAACGTTTAATCATCGCAGACAGAATTTTACTTTCGCAGGTTCAATATGTTGAGCGAACAATCACAACGTAAAGAGTGATGCATGATGGGCAAGACGCTAAGAACTGCATGGTTTTTATTGTTTCTGTCATTGGGGTCAGCTACAGGTTACGCAGCGACCTCGTCGAACTTTCAACATGGACAGAGAAGCTACGTTCAGCACTCACCGAGTGAGGGCGATGTGGCTGAAAATCCGGATGAGCATATCAGGGAATCAATGGAACAATTATTCCGTAGATCTTAACGCTAATATCTTTCGGCTTAATAACATGGACGCAGATCAAGTGGAATGCCCGGACACTCATTAACATACTTTAATATGGCGTCAATGGTGTGTACTATTGTGGCTCGGTATCAGAAAGAGTTTGTGGGTACATGTGGGTTTTAGTACATCCTCATGTACATACTTTGCAGAGTGAAGCTTAGTGACGCATTCAACCTACTGATATTTATAAACTATTTAACTTTGTATGTGCTCTTTCGTGTGGGGCACCACTGCAAATAAGGACATAACATGCCTGTAATTACTCTTCCTGATGGCAGCCAACGCCATTACGACCACGCAGTAAGCCCAATGGATGTCGCGCTGGATATCGGTCCTGGACTGGCGAAAGCCTGTATCGCAGGTCGCGTTAACGGCGAGCTGGTTGATGCTTCCGATCTGATCGAAAACGACGCTCAGCTGGCGATTATCACCGCTAAAGATGAAGACGGACTGGAAATTATTCGCCACTCCTGCGCACACCTGCTTGGTCATGCTATCAAGCAACTGTGGCCGAACACTAAAATGGCGATTGGCCCGGTTGTTGACAACGGTTTCTATTACGATGTTGATATTGACCGCACCCTGACCCAGGAAGATGTCGACGCGCTCGAAAAACGTATGCACGAGCTCGCCGAGACTAACTACGACGTTATCAAGAAGAAAGTAAGCTGGCACGAAGCGCGTGAAACCTTCGTTAAACGCGGCGAGCCGTACAAAATTTCTATTCTTGACGAAAACATTTCCCATGATGATAAGCCTGGCTTGTATCATCATGAAGAATACGTCGACATGTGCCGTGGCCCGCACGTGCCAAACATGCGCTTCTGCCATCACTTCAAACTGATGAAAACCGCAGGAGCCTACTGGCGCGGCGATAGCGACAACAAAATGCTGCAGCGTATTTACGGCACCGCATGGGCTGATAAAAAAGCGCTCAATGCCTACCTGCAGCGTCTTGAAGAAGCGGCCAAGCGCGATCACCGTAAAATCGGCAAACAGCTCGACCTGTATCACATGCAGGAAGAAGCGCCGGGTATGGTATTCTGGCACAACGACGGCTGGACTATCTTCCGTGAACTGGAAACTTTCGTACGCTCCAAGCTGAAAGAGTACCAGTATCAGGAAGTGAAGGGCCCGTTCATGATGGACCGTGTGCTGTGGGAAAAAACCGGCCACTGGGACAACTACAAAGATGCGATGTTCACCACCTCTTCTGAGAACCGTGAATACTGCATCAAGCCAATGAACTGCCCAGGCCACGTACAGATCTTCAACCAGGGTCTGAAATCCTACCGCGACCTGCCGCTGCGTATGGCGGAGTTCGGTAGCTGCCACCGTAACGAACCGTCAGGTGCGTTGCATGGCCTGATGCGTGTCCGTGGTTTTACTCAGGATGATGCTCACATCTTCTGTACCGAAGAACAGGTGCGTGACGAAGTTAACGCCTGTATCCGTATGGTCTACGATATGTACAGCACCTTTGGCTTCGAGAAAATCGTCGTCAAGCTGTCTACCCGTCCGGAAAAACGTATCGGTAGCGATGAGACCTGGGATCGCGCGGAAGCGGATTTGGCGGTCGCGCTGGAAGAAAACGGCATTCCGTTTGAGTATCAGCTGGGTGAAGGGGCGTTCTACGGCCCGAAAATTGAATTTACCCTGTATGACTGCCTCGATCGTGCATGGCAGTGCGGTACTGTACAGCTGGACTTCTCTCTGCCGACTCGTCTGAGCGCCTCCTATGTGGGCGAAAACAACGAGCGTCAGACTCCGGTGATGATTCACCGTGCGATCCTTGGGTCAATTGAACGCTTTATCGGCATTCTGACCGAAGAGTTCGCCGGCTTCTTCCCAACCTGGCTTGCGCCAGTGCAGGTTGTTGTCATGAATATCACCGATTCTCAGTCCGAATACGTTAACGAATTGACCCGTAAACTACAAAATGCGGGCATTCGAGTAAAAGCGGACTTGAGAAATGAGAAGATAGGCTTTAAAATCCGCGAGCACACTTTACGTCGTGTCCCGTATATGCTGGTCTGTGGTGATAAAGAGGTGGAAGCAGGCAAAGTTGCCGTTCGCACCCGCCGCGGTAAAGACCTTGGCGTCATGGGCGTAGAGGAAGTGATTGAGAAGCTGCAACAAGAGATTCGCAGCCGCAGTCTTCAACAACTGGAGGAATAAGGTATTAAAGGCGGAAAACGAGTTCAAACGGCACGTCCGAATCGTATAAATGGCGAGATTCGCGCCCAGGAAGTTCGCTTAACAGGTCTGGAAGGCGAGCAGCTGGGGATTGTGAGTCTGAGAGAAGCGATCGAAAAGGCTGAAGAAGCTGGAGTAGATTTAGTTGAAATCAGCCCTAACGCCGAACCGCCAGTTTGTCGTATCATGGACTACGGCAAGTTCCTTTATGAGAAGAGTAAATCGACTAAGGAACAGAAAAAGAAACAAAAAGTTATCCAGGTTAAGGAAATTAAATTCCGTCCTGGTACCGACGATGGCGATTATCAGGTAAAACTCCGCAGCCTGATTCGCTTTCTGGAAGATGGCGATAAGGCCAAGATCACACTGCGTTTCCGCGGTCGTGAGATGGCCCACCAACAGATCGGTATGGAAGTGCTTACGCGCGTCCGTGACGATCTGAGTGAACTGGCAGTAGTCGAATCCTTCCCAACGAAGATCGAAGGCCGCCAGATGATCATGGTGCTCGCTCCTAAGAAGAAACAGTAGGCCTTCAAGTAGCAAGGTCAGTGGGGCTTTCGAGCCTCACTGGTTTTGTTCGCCTGGGTTTCGTTTATTAACAATGCGAAGTGGAAGTTATTAAAATGCCAAAAATTAAGACCGTACGCGGTGCTGCTAAGCGCTTCAAAAAAACCGGTAAAGGTGGTTTTAAGCACAAGCACGCTAACCTGCGTCACATTCTGACCAAAAAAGCGACCAAGCGTAAACGTCACCTGCGTCCGAAAGCCATGGTTTCCAAAGGCGATCTGGGCCTGGTAATCGCGTGCCTGCCGTACGCATAAGCCGTTAACGTTTATAACTTTTTTAACTAGAATAGATACAGGAGAGCACATATGGCTCGCGTAAAACGTGGTGTAATTGCACGTGCACGTCACAAGAAAATTTTGAAACAAGCTAAAGGCTACTACGGTGCGCGTTCACGCGTATACCGCGTTGCCTTCCAGGCTGTTATCAAAGCTGGTCAGTACGCTTATCGTGACCGTCGTCAGAAAAAGCGTCAGTTCCGTCAACTGTGGATTGCGCGTATCAACGCAGCAGCACGTCAGAACGGTATTTCTTACAGCAAATTCATCAACGGCCTGAAAAAAGCCTCTGTTGAAATCGACCGTAAGATCCTGGCTGACATCGCAGTATTCGACAAAGTGGCATTCACTGCCCTGGTCGAAAAAGCGAAATCAGCTCTGGCATAAGCCAGTTGAAAGAGGGAGCCTGTCTCCCTCTTTTCATTTCAGGGTGTTCGAACCATTGACAATTGATCGCTAAGACTTTTCAATAAGGTTTTACGATATGACAACTCAAGGTAACGCAAGCATGAATGCTGCTATTTTCCGCTTCTTTTTTTACTTTAGCACCTGAACCAGGAGGCTAGCGCGTGAAAGAAGAAACGGAAAACAGCGCCAGAAAGCCTCCCATGTGGAGGCTTTTTTTGTTTCTAAATTCAAAACACTAAGCTGCACCGACATAATGAGGATAACCATGTCACATCTCGCAGAGCTGGTTGCCAGTGCAACGGCCGCCATTAACCAGGCATCAGATGTCGCCGCGTTGGATAACGTACGCGTTGAGTATCTGGGCAAGAAAGGGCATCTGACCCTCCAGATGACCACGCTGCGCGAACTGCCGGCTGAAGAACGTCCGGCTGCAGGTGCGGTCATTAACGAAGCCAAAGAGCAGGTTCAGCAGGCGCTGAACGCGCGTAAAGCCGAGCTGGAAGGTGCCGCACTGAATGCGCGTCTGGCCGCAGAAACGATCGACGTTTCTCTTCCTGGCCGTCGTGTTGAAAACGGTGGTCTGCATCCGGTGACCCGCACTATCGATCGTATCGAAAGCTTCTTCGGTGAGCTGGGCTTCACCGTAGCGACCGGTCCGGAAATTGAAGATGACTACCACAACTTCGATGCGCTGAATATTCCGGGACACCACCCGGCACGTGCTGACCACGACACCTTCTGGTTCGATGCGACGCGCCTGCTGCGTACCCAGACTTCTGGCGTTCAGATCCGTACCATGGAAAACCAGCAGCCGCCAATCCGCATTATTGCGCCGGGCCGCGTCTATCGTAACGACTACGATCAGACCCACACCCCAATGTTCCACCAGATGGAAGGGCTGATCGTCGATAAAAACATCAGCTTTACCAACCTGAAAGGCACGCTGCACGATTTCCTGAATAACTTCTTTGAAGAAGATCTGCAGGTTCGTTTCCGCCCGTCCTACTTCCCGTTCACCGAACCTTCTGCGGAAGTCGACGTTATGGGTAAAAACGGCAAATGGCTGGAAGTGCTGGGCTGCGGCATGGTGCACCCGAACGTACTGCGCAACGTCGGCATCGACCCGGAAGTCTATTCCGGCTTTGCGTTTGGTATGGGGATGGAGCGCCTGACCATGCTGCGTTACGGCGTCACCGATCTGCGTGCATTCTTCGAAAACGATCTGCGTTTCCTCAAACAGTTTAAATAAGGGCAGGAATAAACAATGAAATTCAGTGAACTGTGGTTACGCGAATGGGTTAATCCGGCCGTTGACAGCGAGGCACTTTCCGATCAGATAACCATGGCTGGTCTGGAAGTTGACGGCGTTGAGCCGGTTGCCGGTGAGTTCCACGGCGTGGTGGTGGGTGAAGTGGTGGAATGCGGCCAACACCCGAACGCGGACAAGCTGCGTGTAACCAAAATTAACGTCGGTGGCGAGCGTCTTCTGGATATCGTCTGCGGCGCGCCAAACTGCCGTCAGGGTCTCAAAGTGGCCGTGGCCACTATCGGCGCCGTGCTGCCGGGTGATTTCAAAATCAAAGCGGCGAAACTGCGCGGCGAACCTTCAGAAGGGATGCTGTGTTCTTTCTCTGAGCTCGGTATTTCCGACGATCATAACGGTATTATCGAACTGCCGGCCGATGCGCCGCTGGGTACCGATATCCGTGAATATCTGAAGCTTAACGACAATACTATCGAAATCAGCGTTACGCCGAACCGTGCGGATTGCTTAGGCATCATCGGTGTTGCCCGTGACGTTGCGGTGCTGAACCGCTCGCCGCTGGTTGAGCCGGAAATTACACCGGTTGCCGCCACCATTAACGATACGCTGCCGATTCATGTTGAAGCGCCGGACGCTTGCCCGCGTTACCTGGGCCGCGTGGTCAAAGGCATCAACGTGAAGGCACCAACGCCGCTGTGGATGAAAGAGAAACTGCGTCGTTGCGGTATTCGCTCTATTGATGCCGTGGTTGACGTCACTAACTACGTACTGCTTGAGCTGGGCCAGCCGATGCACGCCTTCGATAAAGATCGTATCGAAGGCGGTATTGTTGTGCGGATGGCGAAAGAGGGCGAAACCCTGGTTCTGCTCGACGGTAGCGAAGCGAAACTGAATGCCGACACGCTGGTGATTGCCGATAACGGTAAAGCGCTGGCTATGGGCGGTATCTTCGGCGGTGAGCACTCTGGCGTGAATGATGAAACCCAGAACGTGTTGCTGGAATGCGCATTCTTCAGCCCACTGTCTATCACCGGTCGCGCCCGCCGTCATGGTCTGCACACCGACGCCTCTCACCGCTACGAGCGTGGCGTTGATCCTGCTCTGCAGTACAAAGCGATTGAACGCGCCACCCGTCTGCTGATTGATATCTGCGGTGGTGAAGCAGGTCCGGTTATCGATGTGACTCATGAAGCGTCACTGCCGAAGCCGGCGAGCATCACCCTGCGTCGCAGCAAGCTGGATCGCCTGATTGGCCATCATATTGCCGATGAGCAGGTGAGCGACATTCTGCGCCGTCTGGGCTGCGAAGTGACGGAAGGTCAGGACCAGTGGCAGGCCGTTGCGCCGAGCTGGCGTTTCGATATGGAAATTGAAGAAGACCTGGTGGAAGAAGTGGCGCGTATTTACGGCTACAACAATATTCCCGACGAGCCGGTACAGGCGGGTCTCATCATGGGTACCCATAAAGAAGCGAACCTGTCGCTCAAGCGCGTAAAAACGCTGCTGAACGACAAAGGCTTCCAGGAAGTGATCACCTATAGCTTCGTCGATCCGAAAGTGCAACAGCTGATCCATCCAGGTGAGGAAGCGCTGATCCTGCCAAGCCCAATCTCCAGCGAAATGTCGGCAATGCGCCTCTCGCTGTGGACTGGCCTTCTGAGCACCGTAGTGTACAACCAGAACCGTCAGCAGAGCCGCGTACGCATCTTTGAATCCGGTCTGCGCTTTGTGCCTGACACCCAGGCACACCTCGGCATCCGTCAGGACGTGATGCTGTCGGGCGTGATGTGCGGAAACCGCTATGAAGAGCACTGGAACCTGGCAAAAGAGACCGTTGATTTCTATGATTTAAAAGGAACCCTCGAAGCGGTACTGGATTTGACTGGTCAGCTTTCTGACATGCAGTTCAAAGCGGAAGCGAATCCGGCGCTGCATCCGGGCCAATCCGCGGCGATTTATCTTAAAGGTGAACGTATTGGTTTCATTGGGGTTGTTCATCCGGAACTGGAACGTAAACTGGATCTGAACGGACGCACCGTGGTCTTTGAAGTGGAGTGGAACAAGCTCGCAGACCGCGTGGTTCCTCAGGCGCAGGAGATTTCACGCTTCCCGGCAAACCGTCGCGACATTGCTGTTGTGGTAGCAGAAAATGTTCCGGCAGCGGATGTTCTGGCAGAGTGTAAGAAAGTTGGCGTAAATCAGGTAGTTGGCGTAAACTTATTTGACGTGTACCGTGGTAAGGGCGTAGAGGAAGGCTATAAGAGCCTTGCGATTAGTCTGATCCTTCAGGATACCAGCCGTACACTAGAAGAAGAGGAGATTGCCGCTACCGTCGCCAAATGTGTAGAGGCATTAAAAGAGCGATTCCAGGCATCATTGAGGGATTGAACCTATGGCGCTTACAAAAGCTGAAATGTCAGAATATCTGTTTGATAAGCTTGGGCTTAGCAAGCGGGATGCCAAAGAGCTGGTAGAGCTGTTTTTCGAAGAGATCCGTCGTGCTCTGGAAAACGGTGAGCAGGTAAAACTCTCCGGTTTTGGTAACTTTGACTTGCGTGATAAAAATCAACGCCCGGGGCGCAACCCGAAGACGGGCGAAGATATTCCCATTACAGCCCGGCGTGTGGTGACCTTCAGACCCGGCCAGAAGTTAAAAAGCCGTGTCGAGAACGCTTCGCCCAAGGCAGAATAATCTGAACTAATTAAAAAGGCCGCACTGCGGCCTTTTTTCTTTTCTCACGACGGCACGCGCCGTAAAATCAAGTACATCACTCTTTACTCGACGGACACTATGCGTTCCTGGGCCCAACTTCAACAACGACGAAATCGTCGCTGGACGCTTGCGCTGTCCTTACTGCTGATTATCGCCATCATGCTGAGCCTGTGTGCAGGCGATCAGTGGATTGGCCCTGGCGAATGGCTGAGTGCAAAAGGGCAGCTGTTCGTCTGGCAAATCAGGCTTCCCCGGACGCTGGCGGTACTGCTTGTGGGGGCCGCGCTGGCACTTTCTGGCGCTATCATGCAGGCGCTCTTTGAAAACCCGTTAGCTGAACCCGGACTGCTGGGTGTCTCCAACGGCGCGGGGGTGGGCCTGATTGCCGCTGTGCTGCTTGGCCACGGCGTGTTACCGGGCTGGGCGCTGGGGCTGTGCGCCATTGCCGGAGCGTTGCTCATCACCTTTATTTTGCTACGTTTTGCCCGACGTCACCTCTCAACCAGCAGGCTGCTGCTGGCGGGTGTTGCCCTTGGCATCATCTGTAGCGCTATCATGACCTGGGCGGTCTACTTCTCAACCTCGTTCGATTTACGTCAACTGATGTACTGGATGATGGGGGGATTTGGGGGCGTAGACTGGCAGCAGCTATGGCTGATGATTGCCTTATTGCCGGTTATGCTGTGGGTGAGTGTGCAATCTAAGCCGCTGAACCTGTTGGCGCTGGGTGAGATTTCCGCCCGCCAGCTGGGTCTACCGCTGTGGCTGTGGCGCAGAGTACTGGTTATTGCAACCGGATGGCTGGTGGGGGTTAGCGTCGCCCTGGCAGGGGCGATTGGTTTTATCGGCCTTGTCATCCCACATATTCTGCGGCTCTGTGGGTTAACGGACCATCGGATCCTGCTGCCAGCCTGTATGCTGGCGGGGGGGAGTGTCCTACTGCTGGCGGATATTATCGCCAGAATGGCGCTTTCAGCTGCCGAATTGCCGATTGGAGTGGTGACCGCCACTCTCGGCGCACCCGTATTTATCTGGCTATTATTAAAGGCCGGGCGTTAGATCCGCCGCCGTAATTAAGGGGAATGCTATGCAAAATGATATCTTAAGTACCGAAGTGACCACGCTTGAAGGCGAGCATAAAACGCTGGAAGGCCTGCGCGGCAACGTGGTCCTCATCGTCAACGTTGCCTCAAAATGCGGGCTCACCCCGCAGTATGAGCAACTGGAGAACCTGCAAAAAACGTGGCAAGGACAGGGGTTTACCGTACTGGGGTTCCCGTGCAACCAGTTCCTGGGGCAGGAGCCGGGCAGTGCGGAGGAGATTAAAACCTTCTGCTCGACGACCTACGGTGTCACTTTCCCGATGCTCAGCAAAGGCGATGTCAATGGCGACGATCGTCACCCGCTGTATCAGAAACTGGTTGAGGCGGCACCCACGGCTATCGCGCCGGAGGGAAGCGGCTTCTACGAACGTATGGCCAGTAAAGGACGTGCGCCGCTGTACCCGGACGATATCCTGTGGAACTTCGAAAAATTCCTCGTTGGGCGTAATGGGCAGGTACTGGCGCGTTTCTCACCGGATATGACCCCGGAAGATGCGGTGGTACAGGAAGCTATCAAGCGCGCACTGGCGACCTCATGACCTTATTGATGCAACTGCAGAACGTCGAGGAAACGGCCCGCCTGGGGCCGTTTTCTGCTGAGGTTCACCGCGGTGAAATGTTGCACCTGGTCGGACCGAACGGTGCCGGGAAAAGCACTTTGCTGATGCGTATGGCCGGATTAACCCAGGGGAAAGGGCTAATCAGGTTGAACAACCTTCTGCTGGAGGAGTGGTCTGAATCTGCGCTGGCGCGCCATCGCGCCTATCTTACGCAGCAGCAAACTCCACCCTTTGCGATGCCGGTCTGGCAGTATCTGACGCTGCATCAGGCCAATGCGCTGCAGAGCACCACGCTGGAATCGGTGGCAGAGGCGCTGGGTTTGACCGGGAAATTAGGCCGCGCCACTAATCAGCTTTCCGGCGGGGAATGGCAGCGAGTGCGGCTTGCCGCAGTGATACTGCAAATCGATCCGCGAACGAATGCCGACGGTCAGCTGTTGCTGCTGGATGAGCCAATGAACAGCCTCGACGTCGCACAGCAGGCCGCGCTGGATGGGCTCCTGAGCGAGCTGTGCCGCCTTGGCGTGACCATTGTGATGAGCAGCCATGACCTTAACCATTCGCTGCGCCACGCCCATCGCGTATGGCTGATGCGTGAAGGCCTGCTTATCGCCAGCGGTGCAGCAACGGATGTGCTGGCGCCAGGGCACCTTTTTGACGCCTGGAAAATGACCTTCCAGCGGCTGGAAGTCGCCGGGCATCAGATGCTGGTTGCAACCATCTGACACGAAAGGTATCTTGCCAGAAGAATGATAACCACGCTAAATTAACTAAAAATAAGAAACAGGGGAATCGCCGGATATGCGTTTCTGGTTTATTGTCGCGGTGGCACTTTTTCTGGCTGGGTGTAGCAGCCATCGTGCGCCGCCGCCAAATTCTCGGCTCTCAGACTCTATTACTGTGATTGCCAGCCTCAACGATCAGCTTCGTACCTGGCGTGGCACTCCCTACAGCTATGGTGGAATGAACCGCCGTGGCGTGGATTGCTCCGGGTTTGTACTGATGACTTTCCGCGACAAATTCGAACTGCAGCTGCCGCGTGAAACGAAACAACAGGCAAATATTGGCACACGCATCGATAAAGACGACTTGTTACCTGGCGATTTAGTTTTCTTTAAAACTGGCTCCGGGGCGAACGGCCTTCACGTCGGGATTTATGATACAGATAATATGTTCATTCATGCCTCCACCAGCCAGGGAGTAACGCGTTCATCGCTTGACAACGTTTACTGGCGGAAAAACTTCTGGCAGGCGCGACGAATTTAAGCGCGATGTCGAAAGAGGGCCCTGAGGGGCCTTTTTAGTCTCTGTCACTTTTTATGTTTAAAAATGAATATCTCCTTATTCAACCTTACGAACGGCGTTTCATTTCATCTAAACTGCTGATTGTCTTAAAGTGTGTCTATGGATTACAATCATTAAAGAGTCCTCAGTAGGGATACCGCTAATAACAGCAACGAATGAAATTAACTTTATTAAAATCAATTGACTTAAATTGCTTGCAGCAAGACCTGGGGTTATCGGAAATCATCGTTGATGAGGGGCAAACACAATGATTGTCTCGCTGGATAACACTTACCGCTCCGATTTCCTGCTTCTTCCGGCGCGCAACTTTGCCGGAGGCCTTGTGGGCCTGGAGATCATTACTCATTTTACGGCGACGAACGGCGATGTGCGTATACCGACCGATCTTGTCATTCAGCACATGACGGCGGAGCAAGAATTGATGCTGTTTAAAGAAAAACTGGCGGTGCTTGCTACCTGCCAGCTCTTTTTTATTCAACATCAGCTACTGGCATGGATAAATATAACCCCGGCCATTGCTCTGGCATTTTTAAACGACGAATTATTAGTTAAAGATGTTAAACGATTCCCATTTCTTGAGTTAACGGTTAATGAGAATTATCCTGGGCTGAATCAACTTTCAGCGAATGACCCGCTGTTCGTGCTGGCAAAACGTTTTAACCTTGTGCTGGCAAACTTTGGTGCCGGCGATGCCTCGACCAAAGCCATTTTCGCTGGTGTGTTTTCCCGCATTCAGTTGGACAGAAATTTCGTACAGCGCCGCGTCATGTCGCCGTCGTTCGAACCGTTCATGCGGGCCATTGTCACCCAGATGCAGCCGTACTGCGCCACCCTGATGATTGCCGGCGTTGATAGCGAAGAGACGCTCACTCGCATTCGACCCTTTGCCTTCAGCGCGATGCAGGGAATGCTCTGGCCACCGGTACCGCCGGAGCAGGTCACCACGCTGGTTCAGGGATAACCCTGCATTTCCCCCGTGTTTGTGTCAGCGTTCAGGCACTACACTAGCGGCAGGAGGAACCATGACCCTGTCTTTTACTACACACTGGCGCGATGAGCTGCCAGGTTTTTATACTGCACTGGCGCCAACGCCGCTCGAAAATGCGCGCCTGATCTGGCATAACGAATCGCTGGCCGCGGAGCTGGGCGTTGAACCGTCGCTGTTTGTGCCATCCACCGGCGCGGGCGTGTGGGGCGGTGAAACGCTGCTCCCGGGCATGTCGCCGCTGGCACAGGTTTACAGTGGCCATCAGTTCGGCGTCTGGGCCGGACAGCTTGGCGACGGTCGCGGCATTTTGCTCGGCGAACAGCAGCTCGCCAACGGCAAGCGCGTTGACTGGCATCTGAAAGGCGCCGGGCTGACGCCGTATTCCCGCATGGGTGACGGGCGCGCGGTGCTGCGCTCTACTATCCGCGAGGCGCTGGCTTCTGAAGCGATGCACGGGTTAGGTATTCCCACCACCCGGGCGCTGTCGATAGTCACCAGCGATACGCCGGTATACCGCGAGACGGTTGAGCAGGGCGCGATGCTGATGCGCATTGCCGAAAGCCATGTCCGCTTTGGCCACTTCGAGCATTTCTACTATCGCCGTGAGCCGGAGAAAGTCCAGCAGCTCGCCGATTTCGTGATCCGCCATCACTGGCCTGAACTGGCGTCACGTGAGGATAAATACGTCACCTGGTTCCGTGACGTTGTCACGCGAACGGCGCAGATGATCGCCCGCTGGCAAACCGTGGGCTTTGCGCACGGGGTCATGAATACCGATAATATGTCCATTCTCGGACTTACCATGGACTATGGTCCCTACGGTTTTCTTGACGATTTCCAGCCGGATTTCATCTGTAACCACTCTGACCATCAGGGTCGTTACAGCTTTGAGAATCAGCCTGCCGTTGGCCTGTGGAACCTGCAACGTCTGGCGCAGTCGCTGTCGCCGCTTATCGACGTGGATGCGCTTAACGATGCGCTCGATGGCTATCAGCGGGCACTGTTTACCGAATACGGACAACGGATGCGCGCGAAGCTTGGTTTTTATACTGAGCAAAGCGGCGACAATGACCTGTTGAACGATCTCTTTGCGCTGATGAGCAGTGAAGGCAGCGATTTCACTCGCACGTTCCGCCAGCTTGGTGAGACGGAGCAACTGAGCGCCGCCTCGCCGCTGCGCGATGAGTTCATCGATCGCGCCGCTTTTGACGCATGGTTTAGCCGTTATCGCGAACGACTGCAGCTGGATGGGGTGAGTGATGCCGAGCGCCAGCAGCGTATGCAGGCGGTCAACCCGGCTATGGTGCTACGTAACTGGCTGGCACAGCGCGCTATTGAACAGGCGGAAAAGGGCGATATGCAGGAGCTCTACCGCCTGCATGAGGCACTGCGCTCGCCGTTTGCCGATCGGGATGATGACTACGTTCGCCGCCCGCCGGACTGGGGCAAGCGGCTGGAAGTCAGCTGCTCGAGCTAGGGCGTCAGAAACACCTGCGGAGTGGCCGTGCCGGGATGCGTTCCCACGGTCACATCCGCCCCGTACCAGCGATGCAGCTCCGCCGGGTGCAGCACCTCGCCAGCGGTTCCCTGAGCCACCACTTCTCCCTGATGCAACAACACCAGCCTGTCGGCCCACAGCGCCGCAAGGTTAAGATCGTGCAGTACCACACAAACGTGCAGGGCGTGCTGCCGGGCAAGTGATTTCAACAACCGCAGCAGATGTTGCTGGTGGTACAGATCCAGCGCCGAGGTCGGTTCATCGAGAAACAGAAAGCCCTCTGGGGCGCCGTTTTGCCAGAGCTGCGCCAGCGCGCGGGCGAGCTGTACCCGCTGCTGCTCACCGCCAGAAAGGGCATTGTACTGCCGTTTGGCAAGCGGCAGGCAACCGGTCAGGGCCATAATTTCCTGCACAATAGACGGGTTATTGGCATCGTGCCAGGGCGCGCGCCCCATCGCGATGACCTCTTCAACCGGCCAGTCAAACCCCAGCCGGGACTGCTGGCGCATCATCGCCCGGCGTTCTGAGAGCGCCTGCGCAGGCCATGCTGCAAGAGGAATGTCGTTTAACCGGCACTCGCCGCCGTGCGGCGTCAGGTAGCCGGTGAGCAGGCGCAGCAGGGTGGATTTCCCGGCACCGTTAGGACCAATCAGCGCCACCACTTCGCCGGGTGAGAGAACCAGGCTGACATCGTCGATCAGTTGACGTTGACCGGCCCGATAGCACAAATGTGTCGCGATAAGTCGGCTATCCACGAACCCCTCCACGACGAAAAATCATCCACAAAAACCACGGCGCGCCGAGCAGGCTGGTTAACAGCCCTACCGGCATTTCGGCAGGGGCGACCAGGGTACGCGCCAGCGTGTCGGCCACCAGCAATAGTATCGCGCCGGCGAGCACAGAACCCGGGATTACCGCCCGATGATCGGCACCCAGCCACAGGCGCAGCAGGTGGGGGACTACCAGCCCGACGAAACCAATCACTCCGCTCACGGCTACCGCGGCCGCTACCAGCAGGGCGCTGAACAGCAGCAGCGTGCGCTGAACGGTTTTGACGTCTACACCAAGATAATGGGCATCTTCCTCGCCGAGCTGGAGCAAATTAAGCGCCTGCGCCAGCCGCCAGATAATCCACACCGACGGCAGCATCAGCGAGCTTACCGCCAGCAGCGTTGACCACTGCGCCTGGCCGAGGCTACCCATACCCCATAACGAGAGCTGGCGCAGCTGTGCATCGTTACTGAGCCAGGAGAGCACCCCAACCGCCGCGCCGCACAGCGCGTTGATAGCAATCCCGACCAGCAACAGGCGCGATAAACCGTTTTCTGGCCGCTGGCTGAGAACAAAGATAACGGCGGTGACCGCAAGACTCCCCATAAACGCCGCCAGCATCGGGGCATACAGCATCACTATCGCGGGAAGGGTGAATGGCAACACCACCCATAGCGCCACCGCCAGCGCCGCACCGCTGCTGATGCCAAGAAGTCCTGGGTCGGCGAGCGGATTACGGAACAACCCCTGCATCACACAGCCCGCCAGCGCCAGAGACCCGCCAACCACCAGCGCCAGCAGCACACGCGGCAGGCGGATAGTGAACCAGATCTGGCGCAGGGCGCTGTCATCCTGCCAGAGCAGGCTCAGAGGGAGCTTCAGGGCACCCACACTGGTAGCCGCCAGCGCCAGGATGAGCAGCAGGGCGAGCAGAGACCATAGCTGCCTGGAGAAGACCGCCGACATCAGGGCAGTTGCTCCGCTTTGCTACGCAGTTCACGAATCGCCTGCGGCGTACGGATACTGAAGCCGAGCAGGGCCATATCGTCAATTTCCAGCACCTGTTTGTGGCGTCCGGCAGGCGTCTGTGCGACGCCAGGCAGAGACCACAGCGCGGCGGCACCGCCCATGCTTTTCACACCTTCAGCAGAGATGACAATCAGGTCAGGCTGGCTGGCGATGACCCCTTCCTGCGAGAGCGGCTGGTAACGGCTGAAACCCTGCATTGCGTTCTGCAACCCCGCGGCGCGAATAGCGGCGTCGGCAGCGGTCTGCTGCCCGGCGGCCATCGCGTTCATACCGCCGTGGCTCAGAATAAACAGCACGCGTTTATTGAGTGGCTTCGTGGGAAGTGAAGCCATTTCAGCGCGCAGCCGCTGGCGAAGTTTTTCGCCCTCGTTTTCTTTATGCAGCGCCCCGGCAATAACCTGCACTTTCTCATCAATCACGCTGAGCGCGTCGCTACCGGGAACAGTAACGACCGCCACGCGGTTGTCCTTCACCTGCTGGAGGGCGAGGGAAGGCTGCGCCTGAACGCTGGCAAGCACAAGATCTGGACGCATCGCGAGGATCCCTTCAGCGTTAAGCTGGCGCAGATAGCCAACGTCCGGCAGCCTGCGCGCAGCCTCCGGCCACTGGCTGGTGCTGTCGCGGGCAACCAGCTGCGCCTGTGCACCCAGCGCATAGACGATTTCGGTCACGTCACCGCCAAGCGCTACCACCTTTTCCGGTGCCGCATGAGCCAGCAGCGGCAGGGCAGCCAGCATGGCTACCAGGCGTTTCATGCTGCCAGTCCTTTATCGATAAGGGACTCAATCTGGGTTCGCCACTGCACCTGTTCGGCGTTGCCTTCAGTACGCTGACCGTACAACTGGGCGATTTGTGAGCCGTCGGCGGCAAACAGCTCCAGACTGGTAACATGACCATCTGCCGTGGGTTTTCGGGTCACCCAGCTTTCCGCAATAGCATCGTCCAGCAGATGCAGCGTAAATGCCGGGTTGAAGATATTGAGCCAGCCTTTCATTGGCACCGGTTTCGTTACGCTCCCGGTAAAGATCTGCACGCAGCCGCGATTGCCGACAAAAATCATAATCTCATTGCCGTCCTGATGAGCGGTGCTGAGGAGCGTGGCCAGCGCGTCATTGCTGATCTGGCAGGCCAGATCGTCGCCGACGAGACGGAACGCCTGCTGACGACTAAGGTTATGCCGTTTGAGCAGAGTGAAGAACTGATGCACGTCGGTCATGGTGCGCCATTCTCGATCGACCGCTTCCGCATCCGGTTGCTCAGCCGTTGCCGGCGTTTCAACCGCGCTCAGCGCCAGCGGTGGGTTTTCCGCGTGGATCGCGTGTGCCAGCAGGTTACCCCATTCAGACATATCGGTCGCGTCAGTGGTGTAGACCTTCAGCAGCGCATCGCCCTGATAATCGAAGAACTGAATACTCTGGCGCTCACCACGGGCGCTGGTCTCGCTGATGTGAAATGCGCTTGCCCACTGATTGAGGAACAGACGTAAATCCAGTGCTCCCGGGTTCAGCACCAGGCCCGCATGACCGGTCAGATGTTGATGGGTGAACTCGCCCACCTGCTCGTGTACGGCGTACTCGTTGCGGCAGATGCATTTTACTTCACCAACTTTTTCAAGGGCCGCCAGGATATCGCGGACCGCACCCTGCAAACGCCATGCGTCATGTCCCACGCGTGCAAAGGTCAGCTCCGCTTCGCTGATGTGCATCAGGGCGGCGATATCACGGGCGTATTTCCCCGGGTGTTGTGCTTTCAGTTCGAGCCAGCGGCTGTATTGATTCATTTATTTCTTCCTGTTCAGTGGATTGCCCCGGATTCCCGGGGCCGTCGCGTTACCATTGATAGCTGACGAAAATCTTACCGTTGCGCCCGTCCTGTGGGATGCCCTGCGGAGACCAGTATGCCTTGTCGAAGGCGTTACCGAGCACCAGAGTGGTTGTGACCCCGCGCAGCTCCTGCTGCCCTTTGTAGCTGACGTAGAAATCGTTCACCCCGTAGCCCGGTTGCTGGCTGTAAGCGCTGCTGACGTGAGTAGATTTATCGGCGAAGGTCCCCATCCAGCCAACGGAGAAGCCGCTGTGTGCCACCGGAATATCAAGTTTGCTGACCACCGTGTCCGGATTGATGCTGGAGATCCACTCGTTGCTGTCGGTGTCCTTGCCGCGGGTTCGGTTGTAGGCCACATCGAGGCTGAACAAATCGGTGGTGTACTTGCTCATCACGTCCCAGCCCCAGATTTTGGCGTTGGGGACGTTCACCGAGGTACTGGTTTTGCCCATGAAATTTACGGTGGTGGTGATGTAGTCTTTGGCTTTGGTATCGAAGTAGCTGGCTTTGAACTCCAGCGCATCGTTCGCCAGCAGCAGCGAGTCAAAGCGTAGCCCGAAACCAAACTCCTGGCTTTCGTTGGTTTCCGGGCGCAGATTCGGGTTCGGCACGAAGTAGTTAGTAAACGGACCGGCGGCAAAGTGCATGGAGTCGTTGTACATTTCCCCCATCGTCGGTGCACGGAAGGCCTGCGCCCAGGAGCCAAACAGCATCAACCAGTCGGTAGGGCTGACGGTCATGCCCGCGCGTGATGACCATTTATCCGCTGTCACGTCGGCATAGCCGTCGCTGCTGCCTTTATAGCTGTCGTACCGGGTGCCGCCGAGCAGGGTGATCGGCAGATCGCGTAAGGTGATTTCGTCCTGCAGCCAGCCGGAGCTGAAATCGATTTTCGCCTGTGGGAAGCCGGTGGTGGAGCCGCCAGGATGCTGATCCTGGCGATAGTATTCACCGCCGTAGGTCAGCAGGTTAGCCGCCGGGCTGTCGCTGAACACCAGACTGCGGTTCTCTACTTTTCCACCGGTGGTGGTCTGTTTGCGAAATTCTGAGGTTTGTTGCTCTGTCTGGGCGTTAATTCTCGCTTCAGACCAGTAAACGCGGGCATCGGCGTTAAGCCAGTCATTGCCCTGTGGATTGAGTTTATAGCTCAGCTGCGCGTCACGCTGGATAGTGGATCTGTCGACCATCGGGTTGCTGGTGGATGCCCCTCCGGCGGTTTGTGGGTTTTTGGGCTCCTGAGCGGCGTTGTTGTAATAACGCAGTGAACCGCTCAACGACTGAGCGTCATCCAGCTTCCAGGTGCCTTTCGCCAGCATATTGCTGATGCTTTCATCGTTGCGGGTGGTGCTGCCATCGCTCTGACGAATGTCACCGCGATCGCGGCTGGACCAGGAAACGATGCCGTCAAGCGTATCGGTACGGCCAAAGGCGCTGGCACCCATACCCAGGCTGTGATCGCCGGTAGCACCGGTGCCGAAGACGCGATAACCGCTGCTCTGTCCTTCATATAACAGATCTGCGGCATCGGCCGTTTCGTAGGAAATAACGCCGCCTAATGCACCGCTGCCGTAGAGCATCGCGCCCGGGCCGCGTACCACTTCGATACGCTTAATCAGTGCAGGATCGAGGAAGGTGCTGTTGAGGTGTCCGGTGTCGGTGCCCTGGCGGACGCCGTCAACCAGGATCAGTACGCCGCGACGGTCGTAACCACGCATGTTGACGTCCTGGCCGTTGGTGCGTCCGGTGCCGCTCAGGGTAATTCCCGGTACGCCGCGCAGCATATCTGCGGCGGAGCTTGCCGTTTCAGCCTGCGGGGTGTCGCCCTCAATGACGCTGACCATCATTGGCGCTTCAAAAGCACTGCGTTCGTTGCCGGTGGCGGTAACGGTCATTTTTTCGCTGGCGGCAAAAGCCGGAGCGGATATTGCGCTCAGTACCGCGAGGGCCACAAACGACGGACGTGCCGAGGCAAAATGCAGGTAATGCATGCAACTCTCCATAAAGTGAAAAGCGCTGGCTGCCTCGGCATTACCTGGGTGGCTGGCGGGGGATGTTTATTTTGTCAGAATCAGTTTTCCGGCATTGGTCTGGCGTAGCAGATACTCCTGACCACCGTGTTCAATGATGACGCGACCTTCCTGACCCAGCAGCGTGGCGCTACTGACCCGTCTGTCCGTGGGAGACGGATAAGGTGTATTATCTTTTTGTTTATCCAGGATAGCCGTGTTGTCCATATGCGCCATAGCATTTAAAAATAACAATCAATGTAACAATGATAATCATTATCAATAAACGACATGATAGCAGCAAGTGTTATTTGTAAAAATAATGTGACTGGATCAAATTTTGTGCTGAAGAGGGGGAAATCCCCACCGCAAAGCGATGGGGTGGAAGTTTTACAGACGAGTGGCAACGGCGCTTGCCAGTTTTTCCAGCAGGATTTCGCTGTCTTCCCAGCTCAGGCACGGATCGGTGATGGATTGGCCATATGTCAGCGGCTGACCAGCCACCATTTTTTGTGTTCCTTCACGCAGGAAGCTTTCTGCCATAATCCCGGCAATGGCCGTTGAGCCGTTGCGGATCTGCTCGCAGATGTCATCGCACACGTCCAACTGACGGCGGTGCTGCTTCTGGCAGTTACCGTGGCTGAAGTCGACAACCAGCTGCTCCGGCAGAGCGAACTCACGCAGTGTGTCACAGGCGGCGGCGATATCTTCAGCATGATAGTTCGGTTTTTTACCACCGCGCATAATGATATGCCCGTAGGGATTGCCGCTGGTCTGGTAGATGGTCATCTGACCGTCTTTGTCCGGTGACAGGAACATGTGGCTGGTGCGGGAAGCGCGAATCGCATCCACCGCGATACGGGTGTTGCCGTCGGTGCCGTTCTTAAAGCCTACCGGGCAGGAGAGCGCGGAGGCCATTTCGCGGTGGATCTGGCTTTCAGTGGTCCGCGCGCCGATAGCGCCCCAGCTGATGAGATCGGCGATAAACTGCCCGGTCACCATATCGAGAAACTCGGTTGCCGTCGGCACGCCAAGCTCGTTAACCTGCAGCAGCAGCTTGCGCGCCATCTCGATACCGTGGTTAACGCGATAGCTGCCGTTGAGATCCGGATCGGAGATTAAGCCTTTCCAGCCCACCACGGTACGCGGCTTTTCAAAATAGGTGCGCATCACGATTTCGAGCTGTCCGGCATACTTTTCACGCATCGTCTGCAGACGGCGCGCGTAGTCCATCGCCGCATCCAGATCGTGGATCGAGCAGGGACCAATCACCACCAGCAGGCGGCGGTCGTCACCGTTGAGGATTTTTTCAATGCGACGGCGGGCATCCGTCACGTGCCCGGCAACGGTAGGGGTCACCGGGTATTGCTGCGCAAGACTCGCGGGGGTGACCAGACTGTCTATCCGCGCGGTACGCAATTCATCGGTTTTGTTCATTGGGTGTCTCAGAAATTTGTTGCTTCATCGGCAAAATACCGGAAGTGATGCGCATCACGATAAACCAATCCTGGCTGAATTCAACCCCTGGCCGTAATGTGCACTCGATCACGGTATGCATCATACACAATGAATTTGCAATGTACTAGTGTGTTAGTACATTCTGCGACTGAGTCCCATCAAATCCATAATCTTGGTGGCGATCTCTTCTACCGAATAGTTGGTACTGTTAAGGAACGGAATCTGATTTTTACGGTACAGCGCCTCGACCTCCGCCACTTCCATTCGACACTGACGCATTGAGGCGTAGCGGCTGTTTTCCCGGCGCTCTTCGCGAATAGCAGCCAGTCGCTCAGGATTAATCGTTAAGCCAAAAAGCTTATGCTGAAGCGGTTTGAGTGCGGCAGGCAGAACCAGATTGTCCATATCGTCGGCAATAAAGGGGTAGTTGGCGGCACGAATACCAAACTGCAGTGCCAGATAGAGGCTGGTCGGGGTTTTCCCGCAGCGGGAGACGCCGAGCAGAATGACCTGCGCCTGGTCGAGGTTACGCAACGAAATACCGTCATCATGCGCCAGGGTGTAGTCGATTGCGGCAATACGGGCGTCGTATTTGGTGAGGTTGCCTGGCGTCAGTCCGTGGGTACGGTGCGCGACCGGCGTCGGGTCGAGTTTCAGTTCCTGCTGTAACGGAGCCACCAGCGCCTGAACGATATCCTGGCAAAACCCTTCACTTTGCAGAATGATCTCGCGGATCTCCGGGATAACGATGGAGTAGAACACCAGTGGGCGAATGCCGGTTTGCTGGTAAATGGCGTCAATCTGGTCTTTGACCACTCTGGCGCGGCTCTCGCTCTCGACAAACGGCAGGGTGATGCTGTTGATAGCCACAGGAAACTGCGACATCACCGCGTGCCCGAGCACCTCAGCGGTGATGGCTGTACCATCAGAAATATAAAATACATGCCTGTCTACAGCATTTTCCATTTTGACCATCCGGTTTAATCGACTTAATTGTCTGAAAGCATAAATTAATTTTAATCGTCGCGCAGCGCTGTTTGTCTCATTTAAATAATGAAACACTATTTTTATTTTTACTGAAAAGAGTGTTTCATTTTTCAAAATGTTGTCTATATACCATCCGTTTTTGTGGGATTGCTGATGAATCAGTAGGTTAGCGTGAATGGGAAACAGTCTTAAAAATGAATTTTTTATTTTGCTTGAACGATTCACCGTTTTTGTCAGCGCCGCAAATATGCGAGGATAATTCGCGTCGCCAGTACAAACTGGCACCCGTTCTTAATTCATAAAAGGATTGTTTCGATGTCCAACAATGGCTCGTCACCGCTGGTGCTTTGGTACAACCAACTCGGCATGAATGATGTAGACAGAGTTGGGGGCAAAAATGCCTCCCTGGGTGAAATGATTACAAACTTGTCCGATCTGGGCGTTTCGGTGCCTAACGGATTCGCCACCACGGCTGATGCTTTTAATCAGTTCCTCGACCAAAGTGGGGTTAACCAGCGCATTTATGAACTGCTGGATAACACCGACATTGATGACGTCACTGAGCTTGCGAAAGCAGGCGCTCAAATCCGCCAATGGATAATCGACACTCCGTTCCAGCCTGAGCTGGAAGAGGCGATCCGCGGCGCGTACCAGCAGCTTTCTGCCGATAACGCGCAGGCCTCGTTTGCCGTTCGTTCTTCCGCTACGGCTGAAGATATGCCGGACGCATCCTTTGCCGGGCAACAAGAAACCTTCCTCAACGTGCAGGGCTATGATGCCGTGCTGGTGGCGGTGAAGCACGTCTTCGCCTCCCTGTTTAACGACCGCGCGATCTCCTACCGCGTGCATCAGGGTTACGATCACCGCGGCGTGGCGCTGTCCGCTGGCGTACAGCTGATGGTGCGCTCCGATCTCGCCTCCTCCGGCGTGATGTTCTCTATCGATACCGAATCTGGCTTCGATCAGGTGGTATTTATCACTTCTGCCTGGGGTCTGGGCGAGATGGTGGTGCAGGGCGCGGTGAACCCGGATGAGTTCTACGTGCATAAACCGACGCTGGCTGCGGGTCGCCCGTCGATTGTGCGCCGCACCATGGGTTCGAAAAAAATCCGTATGGTCTATGCGCCGACCCAGGAGCATGGCAAGCAGGTGCGTATTGAAGATGTACCGCAGTCACAGTGCGATGTGTTCTCGTTGACCAACGACGAGGTGCAGGAGCTGGCTAAACAAGCGGTGCAGATTGAGAAACACTACGGTCGTCCAATGGACATCGAGTGGGCGAAAGATGGTCATACCGGTAAACTGTTTATCGTCCAGGCGCGTCCGGAAACCGTGCGTTCCCGTGGCCAGGTGATGGAGCGTTATACGCTGCATGCGCAGGGCAAAATTGTTGCAGAGGGCCGCGCCATCGGTCATCGCATTGGTGCGGGTGAAGTGAAGGTGATTCACGACATCAGCGAAATGAACCGTATTCAGCCGGGTGACGTGCTGGTGACCGACATGACCGACCCGGACTGGGAACCGATCATGAAAAAAGCGGCCGCTATCGTGACCAACCGCGGCGGTCGTACCTGCCACGCCGCGATCATCGCTCGTGAGCTGGGGATCCCGGCGGTGGTGGGCTGTGGTGACGCTACCGAACGCATGAAAGATGGCCAGAAAGTTACCGTTTCCTGTGCCGAAGGTGACACGGGTTACGTGTATGCCGATCTGCTCGACTTCAGCGTCAAGAGCTCAAGCGTTGATACCATGCCTGACCTGCCGCTCAAGATAATGATGAACGTCGGTAACCCGGATCGCGCGTTCGACTTCGCCTGTCTGCCGAACGAAGGCGTAGGCCTGGCGCGTCTCGAATTCATCATCAACCGCATGATTGGCGTTCACCCGCGCGCGCTGCTGGAGTTCGATGACCAGGAGCCGAAGCTGCAGAACGAAATCCGCGAGATGATGAAAGGGTACGACTCACCGCGTGAATTTTACGTGGGTCGTCTGACCGAAGGGATCGCCACGCTCGGCGCCGCTTTCTATCCGAAGCGCGTGATTGTGCGTCTGTCTGACTTCAAATCTAACGAATATGCCAACCTGGTGGGCGGCGATCGTTACGAGCCGGACGAAGAAAACCCGATGCTGGGCTTCCGTGGTGCCGGACGCTATGTGTCCGACAGCTTCCGCGACTGTTTCGCCCTCGAATGTGATGCGGTAAAACGCGTGCGTAACGAAATGGGCCTCACCAACGTTGAGATTATGATCCCGTTCGTGCGTACCGTTGACCAGGCGAAAGCGGTAGTGGATGAGCTGGCGCGTCAGGGGCTTAAGCGCGGTGAGAATGGCCTGAAAGTCATCATGATGTGCGAGATCCCGTCCAACGCCCTGTTGGCCGAACAGTTCCTCGAGCATTTCGATGGTTTCTCTATCGGCTCTAACGACATGACTCAGCTGACTCTCGGCCTCGACCGTGACTCTGGCGTCGTGTCTGAACTGTTCGACGAACGTAACGAGGCGGTGAAAGCGCTGCTGTCTATGTCGATCAAAGCCGCGAAGAAACAGGGTAAATACGTCGGGATTTGTGGTCAGGGCCCATCCGACCACGAAGACTTCGCTGCCTGGCTGATGGAAGAAGGGATCGACAGTCTGTCCCTGAACCCGGATACCGTGGTGCAGACCTGGCTCAGCCTTGCTGAACTGAACAAATAGTTCTGATTTACCAATGAAAAATCCCCGGTCGAAAGGCTGGGGATTTTTTTATGCCTGCCGTCCGGGCAAAAAAAAAGCCCAACGTGGGAGTTGGGCAAAGACTACACACAGCAATTCGTTGTTTCACTCAGGGGATTTCCATGATTTATAAATCAAGGTGTTGATTTATAACCGTGACCTAATAGTAGGCACTGTGAATTTTTGCGTCGATCAGATTCGTCTCAATCGTTAACGAGAGGTAAAGAATTTGCGAAGTAAATGCGGGGTGGGAGGAACATATGGCGAGGATTGCCCTCGCCATTGATTAGTATCGCTTAAGTTCTGGCGCTTTCATCGTTGTTGCGTTGAAGGGCTTCAAGCTCAGCCAGTACCTGGTCCGGGTCGGCTGGCGGTGGGGGAACTTCATGCACCCAGGCATCGAAAAGACGCCAGGTGACAGCCAGCAGAACCGGGCCGATGAACAGGCCAATCATGCCGAAGGCGAAGAGGCCACCGATAACCCCGGAGAGGATCAGAATAAGCGGCAGGTCGGCACCCATGCGGATAAGCAACGGGCGAATTACGTTATCCATTGTGCCGACCACGCAGCTCCACACCAGCAGCACGGTACCCCAGGTGGTATCCCCGGTGTAGTAAAGCCAGATGATAGAAGGAACCAGGACCAGCAGTGGCCCAAGCTGAACCAGACAGGTGAAGATCATGACTACCGTAAGCAGAGTCGCGTAAGGCACGCCGGAGATAGCCAGCCCGATCCCGCCGGTGACGGCCTGCACCAGTGCGGTCACGACCACACCCAGCGCGACGGCGCGGACGGCCTGGCCGGCCAGCAGCACAGCAGCATCGCCGCGACGGCCTGCCAGACGCGTGGCGAAATGGCGGATCCCGTAGGCGACTTTTTCCCCCTGCCAGTACAGCAGTGCGCTGAAGAGCAGCATCAGGCCGCAGTGCAGCAGCAGACGGCCGATATGCGCCGCCTGGCCGACAAACCAGGTGGTGGTGGCACCCAGATAAGGTTTTATTTTTGCCATCAGCGCCGTACCGCCCATGTCGAGCAGACTGTGCCAGCCGGAATAGAGCTTAGCGCCAACCAGAGGTACGCTGTTGAGCCAGGCGAAATCTGGTAATGCGATGCTACCGCTGGTGATGCTATGAATCAGCGGGCCGCCGCTGTCTACCAGACTATTGACCAGCAGGCCAATGGGGATCACAAACAGCAGGAACAGCAGAATCGTCATTGCCAGTACGGCAAGCGCCCGGCGACCAAACAGCAAGCGCTGCAAACGCAGCAACACCGGCCAGGTAGCAATAACGATGGTACCCGCCCAGGCGAAGCCCAGCACAAACGGCTGAATTACCCACAGGCAGGCGGTAATGATGAGGGCTAAAAACAGCACCGACAGCAGTATTTGCGGTATATCCCTGGGCTGACGAAGATTAACCATAAACGTAATTTTCCTTTTTAATACACAACAGCAGATCTGATAATGATATCAGTCATTTCAGCGAAATGATTCTGCCTGCAAATCCGCTAAGCACATAAGAAAAAAATGTGATACAACGATCTGGTCGTACGCAAACGATAACAGACTAACAACACAACTATTATCAGGCAGGGTCAAGCGTCATGATCCCACAGATTTCTCAGGCGCCGGGTGTCGTTCAACTGGTGCTGACTTTTTTGCAGGAACTGGAGCAACAAGGATTCACCGGCGATACCGCCACCGGCTATGCCGACAGACTCACCATGGCGACCGACAACAGCATTTATCAGCTGTTACCGGATGCTGTCGTCTTCCCGCGTTCTACTGCGGATGTCGCTCTGCTGGCAAGGCTCGCCTCCGAGGAGCGCTTCGCGTCGCTGGTGTTCACACCACGCGGTGGCGGTACGGGTACCAACGGTCAGGCGCTGAACCAGGGCATTGTCGTCGATCTCTCACGCCACATGAACCGTATCATCGAAATCAACCCGGAAGAGGGATGGGTGCGGGTTGAGGCTGGGGTGATTAAAGACCAGCTTAACCAGTATCTTAAACCTTTCGGCTATTTCTTCGCTCCCGAGCTCTCTACCAGTAACCGCGCCACTCTGGGAGGAATGATCAATACCGACGCCTCCGGGCAGGGCTCGCTGGTGTATGGCAAAACCTCCGATCACGTGCTTGGCGTGCGGGCGGTGCTGCTCGGTGGTGACATTCTCGATACCCAGCCGATGCCGGTTCAGCTTGCTGAGATGCTCGGCAAAGAACAGTCTGCGATAGGTCGTATCTACCAGACGGTGTACCAGAGCTGCCGGGAAAACCGCCAGCTGATTATCGATAAGTTCCCCAAACTCAACCGCTTCCTGACCGGCTACGATCTTCGCCACGTCTTCAATGACGCGATGAACGAGTTCGATTTAACCCGCGTTCTGACAGGCTCCGAAGGGACCCTGGCCTTTATCACCGAAGCCCGGCTCGACATCACCCGCTTGCCAAAAGTACGTCGGCTGGTGAACGTCAAGTACGACTCCTTCGATTCAGCCTTGCGTAATGCACCATTTATGGTGGAAGCAAAAGCGCTGTCGGTAGAGACGGTGGATTCCACGGTGCTCAACCTGGCGCGAGAAGATATCGTCTGGCATTCGGTGAGTGAACTGATTACCGACGTCACCGACAAACAAATGCTCGGTTTAAATATCGTCGAATTTGCTGGTGACGATGCCGCGCTGATTGAGTCCCGGATGGAAGCGCTCTGCGCGCGTCTTGACACGCTGATGGCAAACGGCGAGGGCGGTGTTATCGGCTGGCAAATATGCGGCGATCTGGAAGGTATTGAGCGCATTTATGCGATGCGTAAAAAGGCGGTTGGTCTGCTCGGCAACGCGAAGGGGGCTGCCAAGCCGATTCCGTTTGCCGAAGATACCTGCGTGCCGCCGGAGCATCTCGCCGACTATATCGTCGAATTCCGCGCGCTGCTCGATAGCTACGGCCTGAACTACGGCATGTTTGGTCACGTCGATGCCGGGGTGCTGCACGTGCGTCCGGCCCTCGATATGTGCGATCCGCAGCAGGAGATCCTGATGAAAAAGATCTCCGATCAGGTGGTGGCACTGACGGCAAAATATGGTGGTCTGCTGTGGGGCGAGCATGGAAAAGGTTTTCGCGCAGAGTACAGCCCGGCGTTCTTTGGCGAGACGCTGTACGGCGAATTGCGCAAGGTGAAAGCGGCGTTCGACCCGCATAACCGCCTGAATCCAGGAAAAATTTGCCCACCAGCGGGCGTTGATGCGCCGATGATGAAGGTGGATGCGGTCAAGCGCGGAACGCTCGACAGGCAGATCCCGATTGCGGTGCGCGCCTCATGGCGAGGCGCGATGGAGTGTAATGGCAACGGGCTCTGTTTTAACTTTGATGCCCGTAGCCCGATGTGCCCGTCGATGAAAATTTCCAGCAACCGCATTCATTCCCCGAAGGGACGCGCGACGCTGGTGCGCGAGTGGCTACGCCTGCTTGCTGACAGGGGCGTGGATCCGCTGGTACTGGAAAAAGCACTGCCGACCAAAGGTGCGAGCCTGCGCGGATTGATTGAGCGTACGCGTAACAGCTGGCATGCGCGCAAGGGGGAGTATGACTTCTCGCACGAGGTGAAAGAGGCGATGTCGGGCTGTCTTGCCTGTAAAGCGTGTTCAACCCAGTGTCCGATTAAAATTGATGTTCCTGATTTCCGCTCGCGTTTCCTGCAGCTTTATCACACCCGCTATCTGCGCCCGCTGCGCGACCACGTTGTCGCAACGGTCGAAAGCTACGCACCGTTGATGGCGCGCGCGCCTAAAACGTTCAACTTCTTTATCAGCCAGCCGTGGGTAAAAAGCCTGTCGGCGAAGCACATTGGGATGATTGATTTGCCTCTGCTGTCAGCACCTTCCCTCCATGAGCAGCTGGCTGGGCATCGTTCCGCCAACATGACGCTGGAGCAACTGGAAGCGCTAAGCGGCGAGCAGAAAGCGAAAACGGTGCTGGTGGTGCAGGATCCGTTCACCAGCTACTACGATGCGCAGGTGGTGGCCGATTTCGTGCGTCTGGTGGAGAAGGTCGGTTATCAGCCGGTGGTGCTGCCATTCTCACCAAACGGAAAAGCCCAGCATATTAAAGGCTTCCTTAGACGCTTTGCGAAAACGGCGAAGAAAACGGCAGATTTCCTTAATCGCATTGCTGAACTGGGTATGCCAATGGTGGGCGTGGATCCGGCACTGGTGCTCTGTTATCGCGATGAGTACAAACAGACCCTCGGCGCAGCAAGGGGGGATTTTCAGGTGATGCTGGTGCACGAATGGCTACCCCGGGCGCTGGAAACGGTAACGCCGGCCGCTGCCGGTGGCGAAGCGTGGTATCTCTTCGGTCACTGTACGGAGGTGACGGCGCTACCGGCGGCACCTGCGCAGTGGGCCTCTATCTTTGCACGCTTTGGCGCGAAGCTTGAGAGCGTCAGCGTCGGCTGCTGCGGCATGGCGGGCACCTACGGGCACGAGGTGAAAAACCACGAAAACTCGCTTGGGATCTACGCTTTGTCATGGCAACAGGCAATCCAAAAATTACCACGAAACCGTTGTCTGGCTACCGGCTATTCCTGCCGTAGCCAGGTGAAACGTATTGAAGGGAATGGCGTTCGCCACCCGTTGCAGGCACTACTGGAGATAATAGGATGATCTGGAAACGCAGCGCTACGCTCGATCAGCTGAATGCGATGGGCGCCAATAATATGGTCGGTCTACTCGATATTCAGTTTGATGTATTCACAGATGAGTCACTGGAGGCCACCATGCCGGTCGATAGCCGCACCCATCAGCCGTTTGGTTTGCTGCACGGCGGTGCGTCGGTGGTGCTGGCGGAAACCCTGGGTTCGGTGGCGGGCTATCTGTGTACCGAGGGCTCGCAAAAGGTGGTAGGTGTTGAGGTGAACGCTAACCACATTCGTTCGGTGCGCAGCGGGCGTGTGCGTGGGGTGTGTACCGCGCTACATGCCGGTAGCCGCCATCAGGTGTGGCAGATTGAAATCTTCGATGAAGAAGGGCGGTTGACCTGCTCATCAAGGCTGACCACGGCGGTGGTGTAATGCCATGACGCCTCTGCACGACGGTGGAGAGGCGTTAGTTTCAAGCAACGCGAGGTGAACTGGCACGAAACAGCGCGACGGTGCCCACAACGTTTATTTCAACATCCGTGAAACAGGTCGATAAAGCTTCATGCAGCGTATTTTCACAATCCAGTTGGTTTGAAAAAATGCCTTTCTTGTTATAAACCGCCATTAGCTTACGCCCAAAGGCGTTATGCGATACCCCTTTTCCAAGAATGGTAGCCCCACTCAATTGACCATCTGGCTTTAAAGCCATAGCGGCGTGCTTGATGACCACCTGTTTGTCAGTCATGGTTCCTGGCAGGCAGTGCAGGAGATAAAACAGTGAGACTGAATCGAACTGCTGCTGCCACTCGGCCGGGAACGGCTGATAGATATCGTGGGCAAGGCTTTTGTTTACTCGCTCAGTTCCGACGCGGCGTGCCGCAACCTGCAAACTATTGTGGTTCAGATCGGCAAGCGCCAGCTGGCAATTCTCGGGCAGGTGGGTGAGGTAATAGCCGGTACCGACACCAATATCCAGATGACTGTAGCCAGTGTGCTTCACAAAGTGGGGCAGCAGGTTGGCCGAGGTCGGGCATCGCCAGGCATACTGATTAGATACGGACAGTACCCACCAGTCATAAAGTTTAAGCGTGAAAGGGGTATAGACGGCAGCGCCTGCACTCGTTGCTTTTTTCATAGTTCCATCTTGTCATTATTCCGGGATGAAATTAAAGCAAGTCATGCAGGCAAAGGCAACAATAAAAAACCGGTAAACGCTTTTGATATCCTTACTTTTGAATCAGATAGCGAATAGTCGGCCCATCCTGCTGGATATCCAGTACCGTGTAACCGTGGTTTTTGGCGTCCAGCGGGATGTTGTTAATCGACTGCGGACAGTCGCTGACGACTTCAAGGATCTCGCCTTTTTTCAACTGTGGCATGGCTTCAAGCGTGGCAACTGCGGGATAAGGACAAGGCTCACCCACCATGTCGAGGCGGTAATCCGGAGTATACGTTTTCATGCAGCGTCCTCAATAACGGCTGGAGAAACCCGGCGACGGAAAAAGCGTTTTTCCCAGCCGATGATTAACAGTAGGGCAATGAACAGTAATAAATAGGTCACCAGCAGACCGCCTAATGGACCAAAGGTATTCAGCAGATTTACTTTATCCCAGCTGGTGGCGAGTGCCGGGGAGAGGTCGTCCCAGAAATAAGCAAGAATGGTCGAACCAATAACGTTCCCAAGGCCGACCCACCAGTAGTGCACCTGGCCTTCCACCGCGCGATACATCCAGCCGGTTTCACAACCACCGGCAAGGACAATCCCGAAACCAAACAGCAGGCCACCAATGACGGCATTTGGACCAGCCCACATGATTTTGGCCTCGACACCCAGTTGCACATAGCTGAAGATCCCGATAGCGCTGGCTGCCATGCCGAAGATAATCGCTTTTGCCATATGGGTGCGTCCGGTGATCCACAGATCGCGAAACGCCGAGGTAAAACAGATCTGCGCACGTTCAATCAGCAGCCCGAACCCAACCCCAAACAGCATCGCCAGGCCCAGCTTTGGCTGGTTCATTGCGGTCAGAAGCGCCCAGCCAATCATACCGGCAAACACCAGCATTCCCAGACGAAAACGACGGCGCGCCTGGTCTGGCTTCTGGGTGAGCGGCGAGGCAGCAGAAACCTTCTGCATTTTTACCGGGATACGGAACAGTGGTAGCAGGGTAAAACGTGCACCAAACCAGGAGCCGATGGCCGTGGCTACGGCAAAAAACCACGCATGCAAGGAGAACTGCGGAATGCCGGTAAAGAAAGCGGCCAGGTTACAACCCATTGCCAGACGAGCACCAAAACCAGCAATAATCCCTCCGGCAATGGCCTGAGCGATGCGTATGCGGCTACGTGGCATGCGCAACTTAACGTTATTAGCCCACAGCGCTGCCGCAAAACAACCGCCGAACATGCCAATAATCATCATCCCGTCGATGCGGGTGAGCGGTGTTCCTTCAAGATGGATGAGTTTGTAGTAACCCCAGTTTTCCGCATGAATGCCCGCCAGCTGTAATAACTGCCCGCCCCAGCGGGTAAATTCGCCGGTGACAGCCCAGAAAGTGCCGGTAATGCCGAAATAATAGGTAGAGAGAATGCCTGCTGCGATCACCGCTGGAATGGGTGCCCAAAATTTAATAAGCCAGGCCTGTTTGAAGTCTTGCCAGGTCATGAGAAGTGCCTCTGAACTCAGAAGGTGGTTTGTGGAGTAAAGTATTGTAATCCTATTATTTTTTTCTTTCTCCAGAATTTCTTCAAAACTGCTGGCCAAATTACGCCGAGAGAGTTGGTGCGAAGGCATACGCGCTCATTCTCTTGACTGAGTCACAGTCAGACAAAAACAGTAAAAAAGCAGTATTGAGTTTATACTTACTATGAAGTAGCAGCGTAGGGCGATTCATCGCAGCACGTTTCAGAATGAGGTGACTTATGCCGAACCCATTCGATGCCGTTATGTTCATCCTGCTGATACTCGGTGCACTGAGAGACCTGGGATTGTTACATTTCTGATGTGCAGTGAGTCCGGCGGGTAGACCGGTGAGGAATACTGTTAGCCACTATTCCTCATAAGAGTGATTGCGCTTCATATTTACGTGTCCAGTCAGATTTTCATCTTCAAAAGTTCCGCCGGGTCTGAAGGTTTCAGAACGCTACACCTATGGTTTGAAATCAAAATGGGCATTTTTGAATACCTGATAGGTTTCTTCATCGGGGGCGGCGGGGAATTGCGTATGCGTTATTGTGGATATTAACATCCGACAAAACTTTTCGTCGCCTGCCTCTGCGGTGGCATTATTCACTAAGCCATCGCGCTGTAGCGATATACGGATGGTACAGACCTTTCCTACATATGCTTCTGCCGAAGGTATTTTTTTCACCATAACGCTGCGGATCTGAGCGGCGTATGCGGAAATTTTTGCCTGCTTTGTCGGCTTTGGTTCTGACTGAAGATCGCGTAAAAGATCGTCAACATTTGTTGATTTCACGCTGCCTGGTATAGCTTCGGGATCCGTCTTAGCTGGATAATGACTACAGGAAATCAGCAGTAATAGGAGAGTGAGGAAATTTATTTTAAGTGGTATGTTGAATGTCATGATGCTTCCCTGTCTGTTAAAATTCACCCCATCATAGATGCAGACCACCGTGCTCGTAAAGCGAGGGGCCAAAGCGAACAACAGCTCTTATTTAGATAGTAAGCAATGTCCCAGGCATGTTTTACAACAGTGGTGACTATTGTTCACCCGAGAATGAAAAAAACTTCTGCAATAACTGTCTGATTAGTGTTCCTGGTCGCCGGGACCACTCCCAAAAATCTTAGTATAATGGATAAACGATAACATTTTCACCTCAAGAAATAGGCAAACTGTCTGGGACTTATGGCGTTTTACTTCGCATATCCACCGACATTTTCCAGAAGTATTAAAATGATATAATTTCAAATGAAAGTAAATATAAATTAAACAAAGCGTGCTTATTATCCTGGCTTAAATGGGCAGGGCTTTTATTTATGTCAGCATAATAATCTTAAATATTGATGTGATTTTGGTGTTTTAAACTGCTTTTGGTTGTTTTTTTAGCGCTCAGGGTTGTCACCGATCTTTCTGTTCATTTATTTATATTGCTTTCAGTTGATTAGAGAAAATGGTGGCTTACCACTTTATGATTAGTGAAAGGCAATGTCGTTTCATTTATCTTGGTGAAAACAATGAATGAAGGATTACAAGCCTTCACTTGGAATCTGTATTCCACCCGCACCCGTGTGCGGGAATTTTTCGTACGTGAGCAGTAATTCTATTCTCTCCGAGAACGCGCAATGCATAATAAAAATATTATTTACTTATTGATAATGGTATTCATCGCTTCATGTGTCATTTTTCTTTATGCGTCAACAAATCATACGTGACAAGAGTACTGTTTGTGGTAATAGACACCATTAAATTAGAATATATATACAAGGGTAATTAAATGATAGTGAAAGCTGTTATTGTTGTATTGGCATTACTAACCGTCTACTTCTTTTTGATTGCAGCTATAGATTATGTCGATAAGGACCAATGCCTGGATAAAGGGGGGGCATATACTACAGACAAAAAATGCACCACCTTAGTACGGTTAAAGATATCTTCGATAAACGCGTGAACAAGCGCTAAACACCCAGATCTGGTAGGGTTTACGTTCACTCTTTATTCAACAAAGTAAGAAATGCACGGAAAAACTGGCGGCTTTCGCGCATTGACCTCATGTTGTCATTTTCATGTGCTACGCTTTGAAACGGTAAATGAACTACCGAATGAAAAGAGGGTACGACGAACATGGGTATTATTTCCTGGATTGTTTTTGGGCTTATTGCGGGGATTCTGGCGAAGTGGATTATGCCAGGAAAAGATGGCGGTGGTTTCTTCGTTACAGTGATCCTCGGGATCGTAGGTGCGGTTGTCGGTGGCTGGATTAGCACACTGTTTGGCTTCGGCAAAGTGGATGGTTTCAATATCGGTAGCTTTGTGGTTGCGATCATCGGTGCGCTGGTCGTGCTGTTCGCCTACAGAAAAATTAAAAGCTAAGTACTGCGCTAAGCTCATTTCTCAAAGCTGCCTGCGGGCAGCTTTTACACGCGTAATTGCGGTATCAACTCTTGTTACACTCCCTCCTTTTTCTCCACACACTCTTTAAGTTTGTTTTAAAGTCATGACGTTTGCTGTCTGATGTTCATTAATACTCTTTCGTATCTACTCTGCAACAACAACGATAAGGATCCCAGATATGAAACGACTGACTATTGCGTTACCCATTATTTTTAGCGCCTTGTTCTCCTCAGCGTTATTTGCCGCCCCGCTGCCAAAACTCATCGACAGCAGTTCAGCAAACAGTCAGGTGTCGATTGGCAGCGTTTCAGTGAGCGGAGTTCGCGGAAGCTCTGACGATGCGGTGCATAAACTGCAGCAAAAAGCCGAACAGCTTGGCGGCTCGCAGCTGCACATTGTGGCACTGAATACGCCTGGTGATTCCAGCCTGTGGATGGGGAATGCCGAAGTTTACCGCTAATAACATCTTGCAAGCCTGGTCCGTTGCTGTTTTCATCCGGTAACGGATCTGCTTGTTTCGTTTCGAATAAGCAAATTCTGCTCATTTCTGTTCAGAGAAGGCACAATTAAGAGGAATTTACTTTTTTATTCTGAGTCGGTTGTCCGCGGAAGGTAGTTAGTGTTATGCGGGATCCCGAACCAGTAAACAGGTAAATTCTTATGACTCAGCAAAGTGCCATTATTCCGCTTCTTCGTCAGGAAGAAGGCGTTCGCTATACTCCTTATCTCGATAGCCTCGGTTATCCAACTACCGGGGTTGGTTTCAAGCTTGGCCCGCAGGGGGCTTCAATTAAAAATTACACCTTCAGGTTAAGCGATACGACCATCGACGCCTGGCTTTCCGACACCGTCAGTGGCGTGCAGGCCGGGATGCGGAAAAACAGTGAAATCAGCATTGCGTTAGCTCATTGCAACCAGCCGCGGCAGGATATTCTGACCTCAATGGCCTATCAGATGGGCGTTGCGGGGCTGAGTGGTTTCCATCAGATGTTGGCTGCAATTAGCGCGGAGGAGTGGGACGAGGCCGTCGCCCAAATGCTGAACAGCAGCTGGGCAAAACAGACTCCCTCTCGCGCCCAGCGCCAGTCCGCCGTGCTGAAATCAGGTCTGTGGCAACCCACATACAGTTTCTGATTTTATATTCTACTGCTGGGTGGTGGAAATACGCCCTATTGGCAGTGTAAACAAGAGGTTTTGAAGGAGGGCGGTGAAAAATTTCTCGAGGGTGAGAGTTTTAACTCCAGCATAAAATGCTGTTAGAGGATGTATCTATTGCATGGTGCAAACAGGGATGAAGCGGTATTTTTGCTCATAGTGTCCTGGCAATAAAAGCCTGCTTACGCAGGCTTTACGTCGTTACCGATTAACGCTTGCTGTCGGGCGTTTTTTTCAACGGAACCCAGGTGCTCCCTGGTTTTGAGGTGGGCGGTGCTGTCTTGTTGTCTGCAATAGTGGCGAAGTTATCTTTCTTGCCGCCACGAGGGCCTTGCTCCTGGTAAATACCGCCATCTTTCCCGGAGTTGTCGCCTGGTTTCAGTGCCATATAATACCTCTCAATAAACACCACATTTTTTGTGGTGTTAACTTTATATTGTATTATTAGTCCGAAAACAAACTTATATTATTATGTATTGATTGTGTGGATTGATAACTGACAATATATTTGCATGGTTTATTTAATAGATGGTGAGATTACTCATGGTGCTATTGTTTCAGTGAGATGTTGTGATTGATAGCGGAAACGATGGTGATGCTAACAAGATGCGCCTTAATGAAGTTAAGGCGCTTATCAAGAGATTTATTGTATGATTAAATCAGACGGTACAATTTGTTCATGGTGCACCAGCGGTGTTTATAATCAGCGGTTGGGCGCCCAAAGCTAAATCTTAGTTTTTTACAAGTGTCGGTGGCAGTATTCTGTGCGCTCATGATATTCGTCCATAGTGAGATAGTTCCAATGGGGTGCCAATCCAGTTCCATAGCACGACCGGAGTTTACATAATCAAAATACACGGTAGTGTTGTCGCTTTGGCTGGCAATAAGTTGAGTAGCGCAAGGGGAACCATTGTATTCAAGCACGTTTCCAACAAATATGTTTGGTATGGAGTTGAAAATATCAAGTACAACACTTTTGTTAATGTGACTTCCTCGGCGCATAAAATACAATTCATCAAAAATATCGACATATTCTTCTCGGGAGTACTCCGAGATGCTTTTAATAGTCCCTCCTGCTTCAATAAATTTCCTTAGCTCTCGCTTTCTGGTTTGTCGCGTTTTTGATGATGGTTGTTTAACGATGCATACCCTTCGCTTTGCATTGAACAGGTGGCTTTTGTTGATGATTCTCTGCGTGTTTGCGCCTGAAAGGTGTTTGGTTTTAAATGGTAAGTAAACAACCTCTTCGCTAATGGGTAATATTATCTCATCGAAATTTAGAGGGTAAATTTTTAGGCCATACTTCATTACTGCCTTTGGTTCACCTGCTATGTATTTATTATTCCAGACGCAGATTGCACCATCAATATCACCAGCGTTATTTCTGTGGGCGTAGTAGGATTCATTCAGAGTGAACCGGTTATGAAGAAAAGCCAAAACATTTGGATTGCTGATAATATTTCCTCCAAATTTATTAAATGTAATATCGTAATCCTGACTATCTATCTCATGCCAACCAAAAAAGTTCTTTATAATATTCATAAGTTAAAGTGTTATGTGTTTAGAATATATTGGCGAGCTAAATGTTTTTACCGCTTGTTATCACACTTAGATAAAAACGTCCTGAGCATCTATAAACCAATGAATAACAACGAATGCCAGTCGACAAGTAACCCGATTGGGAGCCACATGTGTCAAATCCTTGTGTTGTATATTATTACGGTATGGGTAATTGACTTTTCTATCAAATAAATAAGAACGATCAATTTTTCTTAATCGATCGTTTATAACGATCAATCTTTGATTATTAGTGCGTTTTTCTGATTCTAATGAATGATTGTTAGCCATCAGATTCAATGGAAAAATAGAACATCTCTCACAGTGTGAATAATCAGAACACTTTGCAATCCAGAATCAACTCCGTTGGCTGGCTATTATCCTGATTCCGCCAAGCGACTTTTCCGCTTACCCTCCTTCGTTTTTATAGTAATGAAAGAGGGCTGGTCTGAGACGAGTTTGGGGGGCATATTGGGGGCATATTGGGGCTTGGGGGCGCATTTTGGGGCGAAAAAATGTCCAATATTGCCCGCTATTGTCCGGTGAGCGATTTACATAACCCCATGATCTCTCTATAACTTCCTGATTTTTGGCATTTTGAGGGATCTATCAGACAAATAGGTATTTTCAATACATTTTTATCACATCCTGGTTTTACGCCGATAACCTCCGCTAAAGTCATTATTTATCAATCTATTGAACAAAATTCGCCGGTCCTGTTAAGCCCTGTAACAGGGTCTATGCTTAATAAAAGCCACTGAAACAGCCCATTTGCCGGAAAGCCCCTGCTGGCAAGGGGTTGAAGTGATAATCATTATCACTACCATAGAGTCATGGCCCTGGTGGCTTCAACACATGAGGTGGACTATGGATGTACATTCAGGAACCTTCGATCCCAATGACTTTGCCTGGCAAGGACTCAGCCTGACGCCTGAGGCCGCGGCCCACGTCCGCGAGCTGGTGCAAAAAAATCCCGGCATGCTGGGCATGCGGCTCGGCGTGAAGCAGACCGGGTGCGCCGGTTTTGGCTACGTGCTGGATACGGTCAGTCAACCGAATGACGACGATCTGCTGTTCGAAACCGACGGCGCGAAGCTGTATGTATCGCTGAAAGCGATGCCGTTCATTGATGGTACCGTCGTGGATTATGTCCGCGAGGGGTTAAACCAGTTGTTTAAGTTCCATAACCCGAAAGCACAGCACGAATGTGGCTGTGGCGAAAGTTTTGGGGTGCAGGCGGAGTAATTATGTCTCGTAATACTGAAGCAACTGACGATGTCAAAAGCTGGACCGGCGGTCCACTGAATTATAAAGAAGGGTTCTTTACCCAGCTTAAAACCGACGAGCTGGCCAAAGGCATTAACGAAGAGGTGGTGCGTGCTATCTCTGCAAAACGTAATGAGCCGGAGTGGATGCTCGAATTTCGCCTGAATGCGTTTCGTGCATGGCAGGAGATGGAGGAGCCGCACTGGCTGAAGGCGCATTATGACAAACTGAACTATCAGGATTACAGCTATTACTCGGCGCCATCGTGCGGTAACTGCGATGAAACCTGTGCCTCTGAGCCGGGCGCGGTACAGCAGACCGGAGCAAATACCTTTCTGACCAGTGAAGTCGAGGACGCATTCAATCAGCTGGGGGTTCCGGTCCGTGAAGGGCGAGAAGTGGCAGTCGATGCCATTTTTGACTCGGTGTCCGTCGCGACCACCTACCGTGAGAAACTGGCGGAGCAGGGGATCATCTTCTGTTCCTTCGGCGAAGCGATCCACGATCACCCTGAGCTTGTGAAAAAATATCTTGGCACCGTGGTGCCGGGGAACGACAACTTCTTTGCCGCACTCAACGCGGCGGTTGCTTCAGACGGCACGTTTATTTATGTGCCGAAGGGCGTGCGCTGCCCGATGGAGCTCTCAACCTATTTTCGCATCAACGCTGAGAAAACCGGCCAGTTCGAACGCACGATTCTGGTGGCGGACGAAGGCAGCTATGTGAGCTATATCGAAGGCTGCTCCGCCCCGGTGCGCGACAGCTACCAGCTGCACGCGGCGGTGGTGGAAGTCATCATCCATCGCGATGCGGAGGTGAAATACTCCACGGTGCAGAACTGGTTCCCGGGCGACAACAATACCGGCGGGATCCTCAACTTCGTCACCAAGCGTGCGCTGTGCGAAGGCGAGAACAGCAAAATGTCGTGGACCCAGTCGGAGACCGGCTCTGCCATTACCTGGAAATACCCGAGCTGCATCCTGCGCGGGGATAACTCGATTGGTGAGTTTTTCTCGGTGGCGCTGACTAGCGGGCATCAGCAGGCTGATACCGGTACCAAAATGATCCACATCGGCAAGAACACCCGATCGACCATTATCTCGAAAGGGATCTCCGCCGGGCACAGCCAGAACAGCTATCGCGGCTTAGTGAAAATCATGCCAACCGCGACCAACGCGCGCAACTTTACCCAGTGCGACTCCATGCTGATTGGCCCAGACTGCGGGGCGCATACTTTCCCCTACGTCGAGTGTCGCAACAACAGCGCACAGCTTGAGCACGAAGCCACCACGTCGCGGATCGGTGAAGATCAGCTGTTTTACTGCCTGCAGCGTGGGATCTCAGAAGATGATGCCATCTCGATGATCGTCAACGGCTTCTGTAAGGATGTCTTCTCAGAGCTGCCGCTGGAATTTGCCGTGGAAGCGCAGAAATTGCTGGCGATAAGCCTTGAACACAGCGTCGGTTAAGGATTAAGGGAACACTATGTTAAGTATTAAAAATTTGCAGGTTGCCGTTGAAGATAAAGAGATCCTGCGCGGGCTGAGTCTTGAGGTCCGCCCGGGTGAAGTGCACGCCATCATGGGGCCGAACGGCTCCGGGAAGAGTACGCTTTCAGCAACGCTTGCCGGGCGCGAAGATTATGAAGTGACCGGCGGAACGGTAGAGTTTCACGGTAAAGATTTACTTGAATTGTCACCGGAAGACCGGGCCGGTGAAGGGATCTTCATGGCTTTTCAGTATCCTGTGGAAATCCCAGGCGTCAGCAACCAGTTCTTCCTGCAAACGGCGCTTAACGCGGTGCGTCAGTATCGGGGCCTGGAGGCGCTCGATCGCTTCGATTTTCAGGATCTGATGGAAGATAAAATCAAACTGCTGAAAATGCCGGAAGATCTGCTGACCCGTTCGGTGAACGTGGGCTTCTCGGGCGGGGAGAAAAAGCGTAATGATATCCTGCAGATGGCGGTCCTGGAGCCTGAATTGTGCATTCTTGATGAATCCGATTCCGGGCTGGATATCGACGCGCTGAAGATTGTCGCCGACGGCGTAAACTCTCTGCGTGACGGCAAGCGGTCATTCATTATTGTGACCCACTACCAGCGTATTCTCGACTACATCAAACCCGACGTGGTCCACGTTCTGTATCAGGGGCGCATCGTGAAAAGCGGTGACTTTACTCTGGTTAAACAGCTGGAGGAGCAGGGCTATGGCTGGCTTACCGAACAGCAATAACGTGCTGCAACAATGGCATCACCTGTTTGAAGCTGCAGGTATCCCGCGTTCTGAACAGGCGCAGCAGCATTTGCAACAGTTGCTGCACCTGGGGCTGCCTGGGCGTAAACATGAAGACTGGAAATACACGCCGCTCGATGGGCTGCACAGCGGCAACTTCGTGACGCTGACGCCTGCGGTTGTTGATGCAGCGCTTCGCGATGCGCTGGCGTTGCCGATTGTTGCCACGCGGCTCGTGTTCGTCGACGGCGAATTTATACCGGCGTTGAGTGATGATCTGGCCGACAGTGGGTTTGCGGTCACGGTAAACGATGAGCGACAGTCTCTGCCGGATGCGGTACAGCCGGAAGTGTTTTTACACCTGACGGAAAGCCTGGCGACGACGGTCACGCATATTCGCGTAGCGCGCAACCAGCGGCCGGTAAAACCGCTGCTGCTGATGCACATCACCCAGGGGCTGGAAGGCGACGACATGCCGACGGTGCACTATCGTCACCATCTTGAACTGGCGCAGGGCGCAGAGGCGACGGTGCTGGAGCATTATGTCAGCCTGAACACCAGCCGCCACTTCACCGGTTCACGACTGACGATGCAGGTGGCGGATAACGCGCAGCTGCACCACCTCAAGCTCGCGTTTGAAAATCCGCAAAGTTACCACTTTGCCCATAACGATATTCTGTTGGGGCAGGATGCCGCCGCCTTCAGCAGCAGTTTCCTGCTCGGTAGCGGCGTACTGCGCCACAATACCAGCACCCGTCTGAGCGGTGAGAACAGCACCCTGAGGGTGAATAGCCTGGCAATGCCGGTGAAGAGTGAAGTGTGCGATACGCGCACCTGGCTTGAACACGGTAAAGGCTACTGCAACAGCCGTCAGCTGCATAAAACCATCGTCAGTGATAAAGGGCGGGCGGTGTTTAACGGCATTATTAACGTCGCGCCGCACGCGATTAAAACCGACGGACAGATGACCAACAACAATTTGCTGCTCGGCAGGCTGGCGGAAGCTGACAGCAAGCCGCAGCTGGAAATCTATGCCGACGACGTCAAATGCAGCCATGGGGCGACGGTTGGGCGTATCGACGACGAGCAACTGTTCTACCTGCGCTCGCGTGGGATTGACCAGCAGGCGGCGCAGCAGATGATTATCTACGCCTTTGCGGCTGAGCTGACCGAAGTGATTGACGATGAAGCCCTGAAACAGCAAGTGTTGGGCAGGATTGGCGAACGCCTGCCAGGAGGAAAATGATGACATTCTCGGTGGATAAGGTGCGGGCAGATTTTCCGGTACTTGCCCGGGAAGTCAACGGCCAGCCGCTGGCCTATCTCGATAGTGCCGCCAGCGCGCAGAAACCCGAGCAGGTGATTAGCGCAGAGGCCGAGTTTTACCGCCACGGATATGCAGCCGTGCACCGGGGGATCCACACCCTTAGTGCCGAAGCCACGACGCGCATGGAAGAAGTCCGCCAGCAGGCGGCCACGTTCCTGCACGCCGGTTCGGCGGAAGAAATTGTCTTTGTCCGGGGGACTACCGAAGGGATAAACCTGGTGGCGAACAGCTGGGGGGCCAGCAATGTAGGTGCGGGTGACAACATCATCATCAGCCAGATGGAGCATCACGCCAATATCGTGCCGTGGCAAATGCTCTGCGCGCGCATCGGGGCCGAGCTGCGGGTCATCCCGCTTACGCCGGACGGTACGCTACAGCCTGATGCGTTACAGGGGCTTCTGGATGAACGCACGAAGCTGGTGGCAATAACCCAGGTATCCAACGTGCTGGGCACCCAGAACCCGCTGCTGGAAATGATTGCTCTTGCTCACCAGCATGGGGCTAAAGTGCTGGTGGATGGCGCACAGGCGGTGATGCACCACCCGGTAGACGTGCAGCAGCTGGATTGCGATTTTTACGTCTTCTCCGGCCACAAACTGTATGGCCCGACCGGGATCGGTGTGCTGTATGCCAAAGAGGCTATTCTGCAGGAGATGCCGCCGTGGGAAGGTGGTGGTTCGATGATTGCCACGGTCAGCCTCACCGAAGGTACCACCTGGGCGAAAGCGCCGTGGCGCTTTGAGGCTGGTACGCCGAACACGAGCGGGATTATCGGGCTTGGCGCCGCGCTGACCTACGTAAGCGCGCTGGGGCTGGAGACGATTGCCGAATATGAACAAACCCTGATGCACTATGCGCTCGGTGAGCTGACCAGCGTTCCCGATCTGACGTTGTACGGCCCGGACGACAGGCTGGGAGTGATTGCCTTTAATCTCGGCAAACATCATGCCTTTGATGTTGGGAGCTTCCTCGATAACTACGGGATTGCGATCCGTACCGGACACCACTGCGCCATGCCGCTGATGGCATTCTATGGCGTACCGGCGATGTGCCGGGCGTCGCTTGCGATGTATAACACCTACGAAGAGGTGGACAGGCTGGTCGCAGGGCTCAAGCGTATCCACCGTTTACTGGGCTAGCAGGGAGACAAAATGGCTGTTTTACCCGACAGAGATAAGCTTCTGCGTAATTTTTTGCGCTGCACCAACTGGGAAGAAAAGTATCTCTATATGATTGAACTGGGGCAGCGCCTTGAGCCGCTGAGCCCGGCTGAACATAGCGCAGAGAATATTATTCAGGGCTGCCAGAGCCAGGTGTGGATTGTGATGGAGCAGGGAGAAGATGGCATCATGACCCTGCGCGGCGACAGCGATGCCGCGATAGTTAAAGGGCTTATCGCTATCGTGTTCATTCTTTATCATCAGATGACCGCAAAAGACATTGTCGCCTTTGACGTGCGCCCGTGGTTTGAAAAAATGTCCCTGACGCAGCATCTCACGCCCTCGCGTTCGCAGGGGCTCGAAGCAATGATCCGCGCAATTCGTACTAAAGCGGATTTTTACAGCTAAACTTATATCGCTATGCTCCTGTTTTGCGGGGTGGTTTTTCGCCCCGCGGGTCTTTCAGCTTTCTGGCCGCTTGCCAGTGAATACAGGAATCAAAACGATGATAAGAGCGTCTTTCAGTACACTAACACTTATAGGCGCCCTGAGCGCCTTCTCCTCTGCCTGGGCGCTGGATTACCCCTTGCCGCCTGCGGGCAGCCGTCTCATTGGACACAATCAAACCTACACCGTACAGGAGGGGGATAAAAACCTGCAGGCTATTGCCCGACGCTTTGATACCGGGGCGATGCTGATCCTCGAGGCCAACAACACGATTGCGCCCGTGCCTAAGGCGGGCACTACCGTCACCATTCCCACCCAGTTACTGTTACCGGATGCTCCACGCGAGGGGATTATCGTGAACCTTGCTGAACTGCGGCTCTATTACTTCCCGCCGGGTGAAAACATCGTTCAGGTGTTCCCGATCGGTATCGGCCTGCAGGGGCTGGAAACGCCGGTGATGGAGACGCGGGTCGGGCAAAAAATCCCGAATCCAACCTGGACGCCGACGCCGGGGATCCGCAAACGCTCGCTGGAGAAAGGGATAAACCTGCCCCCTGTGGTGCCAGCAGGGCCAAATAACCCCCTGGGACGCTTTGCACTGCGTCTGGCGCACGGCAATGGCGAATACCTCATCCATGGCACCAGCGCGCCGGACAGCGTCGGTCTGCGCGTTAGTTCGGGCTGCATCCGCATGAATGCCCCGGATATCCAGGCATTGTTTTCACAGGTGCGCACCGGAACGCCGGTGAGGGTGATTAATGAACCGGTGAAATACTCGGTTGAGCCTGACGGTAAACGCTATGTCGAAGTGCACCGTCCGTTGTCGCCGGAAGAGGAACAGAACGTGCAGACGATGCCGTATGTCCTTCCTGCCGGGTTTACCGCGTTTAAGGAGAGTAAAGCGGTAGATCATGCGCTGGTAGAAAAAGCGCTGTACCGTCGTGCCGGGTATCCGGTGGTGGTCTCCACGGAGCAGTCGCCGGTAGCCAGTAACGGCTCAGTTGAGTCAGCGCAGAATGTCTCGCCGGTGAATAGTGCTGAAGGACGCGCAATGCAGGAGTGAGGGGAGCGAGATTCGGGGCAAAAAAAATGGCGCACAATGTGCGCCATTCTATTACACAGGTACTATTACTTACGGTATTTAGTAGCCTGGTTGTCCAGACGCTGGTTAGCGCGTGCTGCGTCGTCTTTAGCAGCCTGAACGTCAGAACGCATTGCGTTCACGTCGTTGCTCAGCTGGTCAACTTTAGCGTTCAGAGTCTGAACGTCAGAAGACAGCTGATCGATTTTAGCATTGCTGGAGCAACCTGCCAGCAGAGTAGAACCCAGGATTACCGCGCCCAGTACCAGTTTAGTACGATTCATTATTAATACCCTCTAGATTGAGTTAATCTCCATGTAGCGTTACAAGTATTACACAAACTTTTTTAGGATGAGAATATTTTTTTAATGCGAATGCACTTATTTTTGATCGTTCGCTCAAAGAAACACCGACTCTGAGAAAAACGTGCAAAAAACTGTGTTAAAACAGGACGCTTCCATCGGATTCATCTTAGATAATCCGCGCTTAAATAGTAAAATCCGATTTGATTTTTTATTGATAGTGACTATCAGTGGGAATAAAAAAGGCGCTCCGGAGAGCGCCTTTTAAACAAACCAATTAGTTTGTGTATTATTACAGGACGTGAACAGAGGCGGTATTGGTGGTTCCGCTCGGTACCAGCGCACCAGAAACCATCACGACAACGTCGCCTTTTTGTGCCAGACCACGCTCAACCAGCTGCAGTGCCACTTCTTTACCCAGACGGTAGAAATCGTCGGTAGAAGCGATTTCTTTCACCAGGTGAGGAATAACGCCTTTGCTCAGCACCAGCTGACGGGCAGTTACTTCGTTGGTGGTCAGCGCGAGGATGGTTGCATCCGGGAAGTATTTACGGATAGCGCGTGCAGATTTACCGCCCTGGGTGGCAACCACGATCAGCGGCGCTTCCAGTTTCTCAGCGGTTTCAACGGCACCACGGCATACGGCTTCAGTGATACGCAGTTTACGGCTGTCGTTGTTGTAGTCCAGACGGCTGGTCATCACGCGGTCAGTACGCTCACAGATGGTCGCCATGATGGTGACCGCTTCCAGCGGGTATTTACCCTTAGCAGATTCACCAGACAGCATAACAGCATCGGTACCGTCGAGGATGGCGTTTGCAACGTCGCCGGCTTCAGCGCGGGTTGGACGCGGGTTCTTGATCATTGAATCCAGCATCTGGGTCGCGGTGATAACGACTTTGCGCGCGCGGACGCATTTTTCGATGATCATTTTCTGGGCGAAGATAACTTCTTCAACCGGGATCTCAACGCCCATGTCGCCACGAGCAACCATGATGCCGTCAGAGGCTTCGAGGATTTCGTCGAAGTTGTTCAGGCCTTCCTGGTTTTCGATTTTGGAGATGATCTGGATGTTCTCGCCGCCGTGAGCTTTCAGGTGCTCACGGATTTCCAGCACGTCAGAGCGCTTACGGATGAAGGATGCCGCAACGAAGTCAACGCCTTGCTCACAGCCGAAGATCAGGTCCTGTTTGTCTTTCTCAGCCAGCGCCGGCAGGGCAATAGAAACGCCCGGCAGGTTAACGCCTTTGTTTTCGCCGAGGTCGCCGTTGTTCAGGACTTTACAGATAACTTTGTTACCTTCAATCGCGGTGACTTCCATACCGATCAGGCCATCATCAACCAGAACGGTGTTGCCCACTTTCAGGTCAGAAGGGAAGCCTTCGTAGGTAACGGCAACGATTTCGCTGTTACCAACAACGGATTTGTCGGTAGTGAAGGTGAAGGTCTGGCCTGCTTTCAGGGAGACGTCATTACCGCCTTCCAGCTTGATGGTACGGATTTCCGGACCTTTAGTGTCCAGCAGAATCGCCGCTTTTTTACCGGTTTTGCTCATCACGTTGCGCAGGTTTTTGATGCGCTGACCGTGTTCAGCATAGTCGCCGTGAGAGAAGTTCAGACGCATGACGTTCATCCCTGCGTCCAGCATTTTGGTCAACATCTCTTCGGATTCGGTTTTCGGTCCGATGGTGCAAACAATTTTGGTCTTTTTCATGACAGTCTTAGTCTTTAAGTTGGGAAGGATATGGAAATCTCGATCCATGGGCGTGCTGCCATGGAGTTAAACCTGTAGTGCGAAAGTTCAGATGCCACGACCTAAGGATAGGTGACATCAAAAAAGCGTGCAGAGGAAAGTGTGCTGGTGGTTCAGCCCAGCAAAGGAGGCGATTTTTTAAGCGTTGAAGTGTGCAATCCAATGCGCTGAAACCATTCAATAAATAAACGAAGCGCATTATACGATGTTACGAGTAAAAAAGAAAATGAAAACGCTGTTTCAAAACGTCAATAGGTTTAATAACAAATTAAAAACCATTTGCCTGCTGTCCGATAACCGTTTGCCGCTTTTAAACTGAAATTAACGTGTCATTCCGCCCAATGACTCGGTTGTTATTTGATATATATAAATTTTTTATCAATAATAATCCTATGAATAACGTCGCAGCGGAGCGTGAGTGATGGGGAATCAGGCAAAAGAAGACGCCCTTTACCAGGAAATGTGTCGGGTCGTGGGAAAAGTGGTGCTGGAGATGCGCGATTTGGGACAGGAACCCAAGCATATCGTGATAGCCGGGGTGCTCAGAACCTCGCTCGCCAACCGCAAAATCAAACGCAGTGCGCTTACCGAGCAGGCGATGGTCGAAGTGGTTAAGGCGCTGGCGGGGGAATAAATGACCGCCTCGTTGATCCTTTTCGCCGCAGGCAGCCTGCGACGTGCGCTGGTGCCGCTGCTGGAGACCTTTCAACAACAAACCGGAATACGCGTGGAGACCCACTTTGGCCCGGCCGGTCTTCTGCGTGAACGTATCGAGGCCGGAGAGCGCTGTAGTTTGTTTGCCTCTGCTAACACGGCGCACCCACAGGCGCTACTGGCGGCCGGGAGTGCAACAACAGTGCACTCGTTTGCTGCCAACCATCTCAACCTCACCGTCAGAAACACGCCCGACACGGCAAATGCCGACTGGCTGAGCCTGTTGCGCAACACATCGCTTCGGGCGGGCACCTCCACGCCGGGCTGCGATCCTTCCGGCGATTACACCTGGCAACTGTTCGACAATATTGAGGCTCTGGTGCCTGGGCTTGGCGACGCGTTGAAGGAAAGGGCGCAAAAAGTGGTGGGTGGGCGTGACAGTGTCACAGTTCCGGAAGGTGAAATCGCCAGCCTGTGGTTGATTCGCCAGAACCTTGTGGATCTGTTTATCGGTTATGCGCATTACGCGCAGGCGCTTGCCGGGCAAAAAGAGGTGCGCGTAGTGGCTATTCCTCCGGCTTACAATCCGCGTTGTGAATACCAACTGGCAGTGCTGGATGATGCGCCTGAGGTGCGTCAGCTTGTCGCGTTTATTACCGGGCCTGAGGGGCAAGCCCGGCTGCGGGAGGTGGGTTTTCTACCGCTGAATGGCGAATAACGGCGCCAGTACCGCACCGTGCGCCAGCGCCAGGCGGCGAACCGGTAATCCGTAGGCTCGCTGCAGATTTTCCTCGCTCAATACGCTCTCGCTTTCCCCCGCCAGCCATTGCCCGTCTGGCAGCAATAACAGCGTGTGGCTGGCAACCTGTAAGGCATGGGTAGGATCGTGGGTGGTGAACACCACGCTACGTCCCTGGCGGTGCGAAAGGTCGCTCAGCAACTGCAGCACCACCTGCTGATTAGCCAGATCCAGCGCCGAGCAGGGCTCATCTAATAAGATGGTCTGGCTGCCGTTGACCAGCGCCCGGGCTATCATGACTAACTGCTGCTGCCCGCCGGAGAGCTCACTGAACGTTCTCTGCGCCAGCGGGGCAATGTTCAGCTGTGACAGCACGGCTGCCACCTGATTTTCATCTTCCTGGGCTGGCTGGGAAAACAGCGGCACATGGCGAGCGCGTCCCATGAGCACGACATCCTGCACGCGCCAGGCAAACGCCGGGCGAAAAGACTGCGGCACGATACTGACGCCGCCCACTATCTCAACATTGCCGGCAAGCGCCGGCAGTACCCCGGTCAGGGTATCCAGCAGTGTGCTTTTTCCGCGCCCGTTAGCGCCGAGCACCGCCCACACGTCGCCCGCCCGGCAGGTGAAGCTCAGAGGGGCAAACAGCGGTTGACGGTGACCAAAGAGCAGCTGCGAGACCTGTAACGACAGGGTATTCATCTGAGCCTCCGTCGGTTGCTGCGAATCAGTAAAAAGGCGAACACCGGGGCACCCAGCAGGGCGGTGAGGATCCCGATGGGAATTTCCGCCTGGGTCAGGGTTCGCGCCACGTCGTCGACCACAATCATAAAGCTGCCGCCAATCCAGAAGGAAACCGGCAGCAGACGGCGGTGGTCGGCCCCCACCAGCAGCCGCGCCAGATGGGGGATAACCAGCCCAACCCAGGCAATGCTGCCGCTGACGGCCACCTGGGCGGCGACCAGCAACGCGCAGCATACCAGCACGCCACGACGCAGGGGCTTGATATCAACCCCCAGCGCCCGGGCATCTTTTTCATCGAGCGACAGCAGATTGATACGCCAACGAAGCATCCACAGCACGCAGCCAGCCATCAGCACCGGCACCGCAAGGATCTGCACTTTATGCCAGTTGGCCGTGGCGAAACTGCCGAGCAGCCAGAAGACGATGTTCGGCAACGTCTCTTCGGTGTCGGCGAGGTACTGCATCAGGCTCACCAGCGCGGCAAAAAAACCACTGAGGATGATCCCGGAGAGGATAAGCACCAGCGTACTTTCCCGATTTTGCAGCGCTGCAACGGCGTACACCAGCCCCAGAGCGGCGAGACCAAAGGTGAAGGTTGAGCTCATCATCAGCATGGGGCTTAAACCCAGCAAAATAGCCAGGGTCCCGCCGAAGGCCGCGCCAGAGGTCACGCCGATGATGTGCGGATCGACCAGTGGATTGCGAAACACGCCCTGAAGCGTTGCGCCGCACAGGCCCAGCGCACCGCCCGCCAGCAGCGAGGTGATAACGCGCGGTAACCGCACCGACCAGACCACCTGTTCGGCAATCCCTCCTGCATCGGCGGTTCTTATCATCTGGCTGATAACCTCAGGCAGGCTGAGTCGGTACTGTCCAAGGCATAGCGAGGCCAACGCCAGCACCACCGTCAGCAGGATGAGCCCAGCCTGCAGGCAGGCAAAGCGCTTATTTGTCACCGTCTGGCTGCCATTGGGTGCGATAAAAACGCTGGTACCAGTCCTGCGCGACGGCATCGACATCTGTATTCAGGTAGCGCTGCGGGTAGAGTTTTTTCGCCATCCACAGTTCGCCAATCGCCATTGCTTCCGGCATCGGGTAGCCCCAGGCTTTGGCATATTCCGGCATCAGCCAGACGCGGTGGTTTTTTACCGCATCAATCTGCTGCCAGCTGGGATCGTTCTGTATCTGTTTCACCACTTCCGGATAGCGGTCCTGAACAAAAATAACTTCCGGGTTCCATTGCAACACCTGCTCAAGGGACACCTGGCGTGCGCCTTTGATGCTCGCCGCCGCTACGTTAAGCGCGCCCGCGTGGTTCATCATCAGCCCGGTGTATTTGCCGGAGCCATAGGTGTTGAGATCCGGGTTGGCCATATACACGCGGACCCGTTTTTCCGCCGGAATATCCGCAACCGGGGCGTTGAATTTTGCCCGCAAACGGAAGGTCTCTTCGATAAGCGTCTCGCCCTGCGGCTGGCGGCCCACCACGTCGGCAATCAGACGAATTCCTTGCTTAAGCCCGTCGTTGTAGGCCTGCTCTTCGTTGCCCATCGTCGGGTTCATTTTATTCTTTTCGCCCGCGCTGTCCTGGCGCAGGGAAATGGCCACCACCGGGATCCCGGCGTTCTGGATCTGCTGGATCATTGCCTCAGGGGCGTAGTTGGCCACGAATACCACCTGCGGGTGCAGCGTCAGCAGGCTTTCAATATTGACCTGGTTGAGATCGCCAGGCGTCGGCAGCTTCTCTATTCCAGGCAAAAAGCGGGCGAATGCCGGGCCGAGCTGCTTTTTCCAGCTGCTCAGTACACCAACGACATCCTGGCCAGCATCCAGCTGCACCAACAGGTTGAGGGTTTGATGTTGAAGTACCACTACCCGATTAACATGGTCAGGGATAGTGACCTGGCGGCCAAGCTGGTCGGTGACGGTGCGGTCAGCGTGTGCGCTTGTCGCGGCAAACAGCGCTGCACCTGCGAGCCACAGGCTCAGCAATAAATGGTGTGGTTTGGTCATAACGTGGACTCAGTAAGAAGGGGGAAATTCGGTGTGTATTAAATTATATAACGATGTGAGGGGCAAACCTTTTACTGAGAAACGCGATATTTTTTGAGGAACAATAAAATGCAGCCCTCTCACTGGAGAGGGCTGGTGGAGGATCAGAACGCCATTTTTACCGTCAACTGTACTTCACGTGGCTCGCCAACCTGGTTACCCAGATTATTGGTGGCGATAGATGAGGTGTAGTAGGTCTTGTCGAACAGGTTTTTGATGTTCATCTGTAGCGTAACCGGGTACTGCAGCTTCAACTGATAAGCGGCAAATACGTCGGCAACGGCGTAGCCCGGCAGATAGTAGTCTGCGCCATTGGTGCCAGAGCGTTTGCTGACGGCGTGACCACCGGCCCCAAGCGTCAGCGTATTGCTGTTCCAGACGTTGTGAATGTCGTAAGACAAATACAGGGAACCGGTATGCTTCGGCACGTTAGGCAGCGGTTTACCGGCGTACTGCGGATCGTCGAGTACCGTGGCGTCGGTATAGCCGTAGCTTGCGATCACGTTGAGGTTATCCGTTAGCGCTCCGGCCACGTCGAACTCCACGCCCTGTGAACGAACTTTGCCCGCCGTTTTCGCCACGATTTCGCTGCCGACCTGCTCGTTATACAGCACGTTGCGTTTATGAATATCGAAGAACGCGAGGTTGGCGGTAATACCGGTAAAGAGATCGAATTTCGCACCTAATTCGTATGCGGTAGACTCTTCCGGCGGCAGTTCGCCAATGTAGCTGGCAATAGACGACTGCGGCATAAACGCCTGCGAGACGTTACCGAACAGTGATACGGCAGGCGACAGCTTGTAGACCAGGCCAAATTTTGGCGTCCATTTTTCATCGCGACTGTCAGTGTTTTCACGGAACGGACGCCCTTTACCGGCAAACTGGGTGTAGTACTGATAACGTACTCCGGTCACCGCAATCCACTTATCGGTGAGGTACAGCGCGTCCTGCACGTAGGCGGCGTAGCTTTCCTGCTGAATACGCTGGTCGCTGTCGGCGGCCGATACGGTAGTGCACTTATCGAGCGTACCGTACACCGGGTTGTAGATGTTGAGGCTGTTTTTCACGTTCTTACAGCGGATCATATCGGTACGCAGCAGATCGTAATTCTCATACGCCACACCGGTCAGGATCTCGTTATAAAAGCCACCAATCAGCACATTGCCCTGTAAATCGGCGCGCGTGGTGTGCATCCGCTGGGTCGAGCCCTGGGTGGCATCCACGCGGCGGGTGAGGTTGCCGGTGGTGGAGTCATAGGCCATCACTCGCGCCTGGTTGTCGCTGTATTTATCCTGGCTGTAGCTATAGTCGAAACGTGCGGTCCACTGGCTGTTGAGGCGATATTCCGCATTTAGCTGAGCAAGGTCCGAGAAACCGTCGGTAATGTTAAAAGGTTCGTCGAAGCGGGTGCGTGGGTCGACGTCAACCATCCGGCCTTTTTGCATATCGTAGATCGTACCGCGATCGAACGGCACGCTATAGTCGCGGTGGGTGTAAGCCACGTTAATCGTCGCGTCATCGCCAAACCACGTCAGGGAAGGGGCAATAAACGTGCTCTTCTCTTTGCCGAAGTTGCGCCAGTAATCCTCGTTCTGGTATTCACCGATCAAGCGGTAAGCCAGACGAGTCCCTTCAATCGGGCCGGTAACGTCAAACTGGCTGGTGCCGCCGCCAAAACTGCTGGAGGTGGCGGAGATGGAACCACCGAAGGTGCGCTCCGGGCGTTTGGTCACCACGTTAATCAGACCGCCAGGGTCGAGGATCCCGTACAGGGTCGACGCCGGGCCTTTCAACACCTCAACGCGAGAGGTCGCCGCGTTAAAGCTGCGCGGTAGCACGGTGCGCAGACCGTTGGTCATGATTGAACCGTCACGGTTGGCACCAAAACCACGGCGTACAAAAGCATCCTGTGTACCGCCAAGAGTGTTGGTCTGCACGACGTTGGCGACGTTATACATCGCTTCGTCGAGCGAGGTGACGTGCTGATCTTCCAGTACCTGATCGCTCACGGTGTTCACCACCTGCGGGATATCCAGCAATGGCATGTTGGTGAGCGTCGCGGTAGCACTACTGACCGGTTGATAACCACTGGTGGTCGGACGGTCCGCCTGGGCGACCCCGCCGACCACCGTCATGGTGTCTTCGTTTTTTTTGTCGTTAGTTGCGCCGTGCTTTTCGGCGGCCATCAGCCCTGGTGAGGCGAAGGTTCCAATAAAAAGGAGTGAGAAAAGTGCACGCCCTTTTTTCCCCGTCATGGTTGGGGTGAATACTGTCATTATCTGTTTCCCAAAAATCCCGCCTGCGCTGTTGCGGCAGAAAAAGCCAATAAAATCATTGCTCATTACATTTTTATCTCACCGGTCAGGCTACGATGGCCGTCCGGATGTGTAATTGAGAATCATTCAATCACGTGAGAATGTAGTAGTAAATGCAAAAGCGTGGAAAAAAATCTGCCGCTGAAAAATTGCCTTTTGGAGTTGTTTCTGTAATGCCGTTAAATAATTAATATTTTGTTATATAAGGAATTATTTTGTTGTTGCTGGCTGGGGCCTTGCCAGAGGTGGTCTGAAATAACCTGAGTTTTTCCAGGGTTTGAGAGGTATTGACTACTACAGCGATAGCTATCATGATCAAAAGAGAATGAGATTTATTTATATTTAGTGCACAACGCCATGCCGTTGCGGCGCAGGAGAGAACATGCCACAGCGGGTGGAATCACAAGTGAGCCATAACGGGCAGGGACTAGTGCTGGAGGCGCTCAGCGCCGGGTACGGTAATCGCGTAGTGGTCGACAACGTTTCTCTGGAAATTCCACCGGGGAAAATGACCGTCCTGGTCGGCGCGAACGGTTCCGGGAAATCAACCCTGCTGGCGACCATCGCCCGCATGCTCAAGCCGCAGGGCGGCAGCGTGCTGCTCGAGGGCGAGAGCATTCACCATCTGCCAACCCGTGAAGTCTCACGGCGTTTAGGCATTCTGCCCCAGGCTCCGCTCACCCCCGAAGGACTCACCGTTTTTGAACTGGTTTCGCGCGGACGCTACCCGTGGCAGGGCTTTTTACGTCAGTGGTCCGACGCCGATGAACGTGCCGTGGAAGACGCCCTGCGGTTGACCGGAACGGCGGCCTTTGCTCATCTTCCCGTCGACAGCCTGTCCGGTGGCCAGCGGCAGCGCTGCTGGATTGCGATGGCGCTGGCACAGCAAACCAGCACCATTTTGCTTGATGAGCCGACGGCGTGGCTGGATCTGCGCTACCAGGTGGAGATCCTCGAGCTACTGCAAACGCTGACCCGCCAGCACGGACGCACGGTGGTTGTCGTCCTTCACGATCTTAATTTCGCCGTCAACTATGCCGATATGCTGGTGTTTCTGCGCCAGGGAAAATTATGCGGCGTAGTGAACGAAGGGGAGTCTTGTACCCCGGAAATGATTAAAACCGTCTTTGACGTCGATGTGCAGATGTCGGTAAATCCTCTTAACGGTAAACCGTTCTTTATTCCTTTCGGCGCCCCGGCGGAGTCCGCATGATGGCGGCTATTTCGATCGCTCGCCCGCAGAGCCGTCGCCGTTCGGGTGTCGCTGTCGCGCTGCTGACGGGGCTATTGGTTGCGGCAAGCGTTATCCACCTGGGCCTCGGCGCACGCTACATTGCGCCGCAAACCGTGGTTCAGGCGCTGACCCATTATGATCCGCATAACTTCGATCACCGAATTGTGGTGACTCTGCGTCTGATGCGCCTGCTGGCAGCCTTGCTTACCGGTGCGGCACTGGGCGTTGCCGGGCTCCTGCTGCAAACGCTGATCCGCAATCCGCTGGGAGAACCGCACATCCTCGGGTTGAACGCCGGGGCGGCGCTGGCGGTGGTGGCGGGCTCTGCCCTGGGGCTGCGCGAACTGGCGCAACCCTGGCTTGCCATCGGCGGTGCCGGAGCCCTGTTCACCGTGGTGATGCTGCTGGCTTCATCAGGCCGTGGAGGCGTGACGCCGCTGAAGGTGACGCTCTGCGGGGTTGCGCTCTCGGCGTTTGCCTCGTCGATAACAGCGGCAATCCTGATCCTTGACGAACAAACCCTGCTGGCGATGCGTACTTGGCTGGTGGGCGATCTTGCCGGGTTGCGCTGGGACATGCTGCAAACGGCAATGATCCCGGCAGGAGCTGGCGCGCTGCTTGCCTGCGCGATTGCGCCGCGGCTCAATATTCTGGCTCTTGGCGATAACATTGCGCGCGGGCTGGGCGTCAATTTACTCGGCACCCGCGTCTGGGGATTGCTGGCGACCGCGCTGCTGTGCGGCGCTGCGGTATCTCTCGCCGGGCCGGTGGGTTTTATCGGTCTGGTAGTGCCGCACCTGATCCGTCGCCTGGTGACGGAGGATTTGCGCATCGCGATTCTGCTTGCCGCACCCACCGGGGCTTTGTTGCTGTTGCTGGCAGATATTGCCGCCCGCACCCTGCTGGCACCGCAGGAGCTTTCCACCGGTGTGATGACCGCGCTGGTAGGGGCTCCGGTCTTTATTGCGATTGCGGTGAGGTGTTTTAAATGAGCCGGGCACTGCACCGCGCCGGTTTTCGCCGCGCAAAATGGGCAGACCGTAGCCTGCTGCTGCGCCCGCGTCCGCTGCTGGTGGGTAGTGCAGTGCTGCTGGTGGCGTTGTTGTTGCTGATGTACAGCTTAACCCGTGGCTCGATGCCCGTTCCCAGCAGTGACATTGCCCGGGCGCTGCTGATGCCGCAGGCGCTCAACGAACAGCAGCAGTTTATCGTCTGGGATATTCGCCTGCCGCGCCTTCTGATGGCGGTGGTGTGCGGCGCTATGCTCGGTATGGCCGGAGCAGCGATGCAGTCGATCACCCGTAACGGTCTGGCCGATCCTGGACTTATCGGAGTGAAAGAGGGCACCAGTATCATGGTGCTGTCGTTAGTGCTGTTCTTCCCGACGGTTGGGCTGCTGTGGCGGCCGTTGGTCGGATTGCTCGGCGGCCTGTCCGTGGCGCTGCTGGTGGTGGTGCTTGCCCGCGATCTCTCTCGTCCTCGTTTCATTCTGATCGGTATCGGCGTCTCCTGGCTGCTGGCGGCAGGCGTTGGCATGTTTATGACCACCGCCGATGTGCGCGATGTGCAAACCGCGATGATCTGGCTCTCTGGCAGCTTACAGTCCTCCACCTGGCCGCTGCTGATGGTGGCGCTGGTCTGGGGATTGCCCGGTGTCCTGCTGCTCTTTTATACCGCCCGGGCGGCTGACGTGGCGCTGCTTGGCGACCATACGGCTACCGGGCTTGGCGTTCAGCTTCCCCGGCTGATGCTGCTGCGTTTTCTCGCGCCGGTACTGCTGACTTCCGCCAGCGTCTCTTGCGTGGGAAGCCTTGGTTTTGTTGGCCTGATGGCCCCACACATGGCGCGTTTTGTGCTGCGCGGGGGCCAGGTTTCACTGTTGTGCGGCAGTGCGTTAACCGGTGCATTACTGGTGCTGGCGACAGACACCATTGGTCGGCTGGCGTTTGCACCTTTGCAGATCCCGGCCGGGATCGTGGTGGCGCTGGTCGGCACGCCGTTTTTTATTCTGTTGCTCTGGCGTCGTCGCGACGCGCTTTAAAAGAAGGACGTTATGCGAGGGTTGATCTCATTATTGCTGCTGGCAAGTAGCGCCGCGTTTGCCGCCCCGGCAACCACCCAGGTTTTTACCGACGATTTAGGTCGCCAGGTGACGGTACCGTTACATCCAAAACGCATCGTTTCGATGCACGACCTGGATATCACTATTCCGCTTATCGAGCTTGGTGTGCCGCCCGTTGCCAGCCACGGACGCACGCGTCCGGACGGCAGCCATTATCTGCGTTCGAGCGCACTGCTGACCGGCGTTGATTTTGATAACAGTGATATCAAGTTTATTGGCACGGCAGATATCGATCTTGAAGCGGTAGCGGCGGCGAAGCCTGATCTCATCATCACTGAGCCAAATCGCAACGTCTCCGTTGAACAGCTGGCAAAAATCGCCCCGACGGTGAGCATCGATCATCTGCTGGGCAGCGCGCCGCGAATCTACGAAAAGCTGGCGCTGCTCACCGGCAGCCAGCCGCGGCTGGCTATTCTTCAGCATCGCTATGCCGCGCAAATAGCCGCGCTCAGGCAAACCGTCGATCCCTCAACGGTCACGGTGTCAGTGATTCAGGCCAATAACGGCAAGGTAACGGTACATCACTCCTATCATGCCCTCGGGCGGGTGCTGCGCGATGCCGGGTTCCGCTTTCCGCCGCTGATAGACAGCATTCCCGACGGTCAGCGCATTGACGTTAGCGCCGAACGTCTGCCGGAGCTGGATGCTGATGTGGTATTCGCTACCTGGCGCTCGGATACCGGTGGCAAACCGCAGGATGAGCTACAAGCCATGGAAACGGTGATACCGGGCTGGTGCGATTTCATGCAAGCCTGCCGCAGCGGTCATTACGTCCTGCTGCCACGTGAAACGGTTATTTCCAACTCCTATGCGGCGCTGAGCCTGATGGTGGCCGAAGTGGAATCGCATATTGCCGGGCGACCGATACCCGGGCAGGAGAAAAAATGACCGGAGTAAGCAAAAAACCGCGCCACCGTCCGGATCTGTATGGCGATCGTTACCGGGCCCGGGCGTATCAGCTTTCGCCGCGCCTGCAGGTGGTCGCGGGGTGGATCAACGACAACCGTGAAGCCGTGCTGGAGCTGACGGCGCTGGAAATCGCGCGAGAAACGCAAACCTCCGATGCCACGGTCGTACGCGCTATTCAGGCGCTGGGGTTTGCCGGGCTGCGTGACCTCAAGCAAACCATGGAGCGCTGGTTCGGGCCGACCATCACCTCGTCGGAGAAAATGCGCTCCACGGTCAGCACGCTCTCGACGGATGTTCACGCGGGTATCGACTTCGTGCTGGAAGGGCATCTGCGTGCCTGCGAGGTCCTGGGCAGGCCTCACAACCGTGCGGCGGTAGCGCAGGCGGTGGCGCTGCTTTCCGGGGCGCGGCAGGTAGCGATTTTCGGCATCGGGGCATCGGGGATCCTCGCAGAATATACTGCCCGTCTTTTCAGCCGTATTGGGTTGCCTTCCTGCGTGCTTAACCGCACGGGTTTTAGCCTTGCCGAGCAGCTTATCAACCTGCAGCGGGGAGATGTGCTGGTGATGATGGGGCAAAAATCGCCGCATCGCGAGGGGATGACCACGCTACGGGAAGCGAAAAGGCTCGGGATCCCCACGGTGCTGCTGACTCAGTCCACGGATTCACGCTTCAGCCAGGAGGCGCAGGTGGTGATTGAAGTCCCGCGCGGCGGTGAGAATGGACGTGTACCGCTGCATGGTACCGTGCTGGTATGCCTTGAGATGCTGGTTTTATCGGTAGCAACCGCGGCGCCGCAAAAAACGGTGAAGTCCCTGAAGCGTATAAATGAGTTCCACCGGGCTATTGGAAAATCGGGAAGTAAACGCAGCGGGTAAATAACGATTGCATCGTCATGATTGTCTATGTATTTTTATGCAAACAATATGCATAAAAAGGTGATTATCATGATTAAGCTATGGATGAAAGTATGCTGCCTCACGGTGGCCCTGGCCGGCAGCGCATACGCGGCACAAGAGACTTATGTGGTGGGTGCCGGCGGTACCTACCGCCCGTTTGAATACGAAAACAGCCAGAAGCAGCTGGAAGGCTTTGATATCGACATCATCAAAGCCATCGCCAAAGCGGAAAACTTCAATATCAAGCTGGTCAACACGCCGTGGGAGGGGATTTTCGCCACCCTCGGTTCGGGTGACCGCGACATCCTCATCTCCGGCATCACCATCACCGACAAGCGTAAGCAGATGGTCGATTTCTCGGCACCATACTTCCCGGCTGAACAATCCATTGTGGTGCCACAGGGCTCTGGCGTTACCTCTCTGGCTTCGCTGAAAAATGAGAAGGTCGGGGTGGTTAACTCCAGCACCGGCGACATCGTGGTTTCTCAGGAGTTGGGTAAAAACAGCACCGCTATCAAACGCTTCGACAACACGCCACTGATGCTGCAGGAGCTGTTTGAAGATGGCGTCAGCGCTGCCGTGGGCGATGTTGGTGTAGTGAAGTACTACATCAAACAGCACCCGGAGAAATCCTTCAAACTGGTTCCGGATGCTAAGTTTGAACGCCAGTACTTCGGTATCGCCGTGGCAAAAGGCAACAGCGAACTGCAGGCCAAAATCAACGACGGGCTGAAGAAAATCGTGGCCGACGGCACTTACGCAAAAATCTATAAAACCTGGTTTGACGAAAACGTGCCTGCGCTGCCGGCTGAGTAAATCGCAATTCATTTTGCGGCTATCGCAGACGCTGTGGTAGCCGCTTTCTTTTCAGGGAACTTTTATGTCGGGATTCCGTTGGGAAATTATTGAGGAGTATGGGCCGCTCTTTGTCGACGGTGCCATTATGACCCTCAAATGCACCATTATCTGTGTGATCCTCGGAACGCTGTGGGGACTGACGCTGGGGCTTGGGCGCATGGCCAAAGCTGAGCACGGGCCGTGGAAGTACGTTCTGCGCTGGCTGGTGCAGTTTCCGGTGCGCTTTTACGTCAGCGCCTTTCGCGGTACGCCGCTGTTCGTGCAAATCATGGTGGTGCACTTTGCGCTGGTTCCGCTGTTCATCAACCCACGTGACGGCCTGCTGGTTACCAGCGGCATGATGAGCAGTGATTTTGCCCGCATGTTACGTTCGGAGTATGGCGCGTTTCTCTCTTGTATTGTGGCGATAACGCTGAACGCCGGGGCATACGTTTCCGAGATATTCCGCGCCGGGATCCAGTCTATAGATAAAGGGCAGATGGAGGCCTCTCGTGCGCTGGGTATGCCGTGGTGGAAAACTATGCGCAAGGTGATCCTTCCGCAGGCGTTTCGCCGCATTTTGCCGCCGCTGGGTAACAACGCTATCGCTATCGTTAAGGACTCATCGTTGGCCTCGGCTATCGGGCTTGCGGACCTGGCTTATGCCGCGCGTACGGTTTCAGGAGCCTATGCAACCTACTGGGAACCCTACCTGACCATTTCTCTGGTCTACTGGGTCTTCACCTTCGTGCTGGCGCAGCTGGTTAACCGTCTGGAAATGAGGTTTGGCAAAAGTGATTCACATTAAAAATCTGCATAAGCACTTTGGTGACAGCCACGTTCTGCGCGGTATTGACTGCGATATCCGCCCACAGGAAGTGGTGTGCATTATTGGCCCATCGGGATCGGGGAAAAGTACATTTTTACGCTGCATGAACGCGCTGGAAAGCGTCACCGAAGGCGAGGTGGTAGTGAATGGTTATGCGGTGCATGACCGAACCACCGATCTCAATAAAATGCGTGAAAGCGTCGGTATGGTATTCCAGCGTTTCAATCTGTTCCCGCATATGACCGTGCTGGAAAACCTGCTGATGGCGCCGCTGGCGTTGCAGGGCCTAACCCGTGCTCAGGCACGGCAACTGGCGGAAGAGCTGCTACAGAAGGTGGGGCTTAGTGATAAACGCGACGCCTGGCCGTCAAGCCTTTCCGGCGGGCAGCAGCAGCGCGTGGCGATTGCCCGGGCGCTGGCGATGAAGCCGTCGATTATGCTGTTTGATGAACCAACCTCTGCGCTGGATCCCGAACTGGTAGGGGATGTTCTGGAAGTGATGAAAACCCTCGCCAGCGATGGCATGACCATGGTGATAGTCACCCACGAGATGGGTTTCGCCCGGGAGGTGGCCGACAGGGTCATTTTCATCGACCAGGGCGTTATTCAGGAAGAGGGCACTCCGCAACAGATCTTTACCGCCCCCACCAATCCGCGTACCGCCGCATTTTTAAGCAAAGTGTTGTGATCCTGCCGCTGACCGGTTACCCAATTCCGGTCAGCACATCTTGATAGGCAAAACTGATGGATTAGCCGTAATACATAAGTCAAATTAGCTTGATTTTTGCGCGAACGATGCATCAAGAGCGTGCGCGACCTCAAAAAACGTCAGTTTTTGCTTTTCGTTTTCCTGATTTATCAGTATCTTCTTAGTGCGCCCTAAGACTTTTCTTGGATGGATTGGCGTATTAAGCGTAGTTTCCGCGACATGACAGGATTGTCAGTGTGAAGACCGGAAACCACAACAGTTGCTCACAGGACGTGGGGTAAAAGGTATGAAAAAATCTCTCTTTGCAGGTGCGCTGTTTGTAACAGCACTGTCTCTCTCTTCTTCTGTCATTGCCGCCGGCGATGGTCAGTCCGGTGTTATTCATTTCCGTGGTGAAATTGTTGAAGGCGCCTGTAGTGTCGGCCGCGACAATCCTCTGCATGCCAGCGTTTCTTGCCTGCGCGACGGCACCAGTCGAACGCAGACTGTTGCTCTGAACTCTCGCGGCAGTACGCCGTTGATGCAGGATCTTGGCACGGTTGAGCGGCATTCGGTCAACGGTAAATCTAATCTGCAGTTGCTGGTGGTAACCTACCGCTAAACGGCGGTGATTTATTAATAAACGTTATCACTGTTGTCGCAATCACGGTGCGAAACTATAGTGCTCCTGGCTCACCGGATCGCAAGCCCGGTGCGCCAGATGAAGCATTGCAAGAGTGCCTCATCATCAACCTAATCCGTTCCCGTCGGATTGAGTCTGATACAAGCAACCCTGTCGTCTAATTAAAAAGAAAAGTTTCTTCCCGTTACCCCGATGCCACATCGGGGTTTTTTTTATTCGCGGGAAGACGCTCTGTCAAAATGCCAGGGTGCGCAGGTACTCAGAAGTGGCAACGACTTTTCCGCGTTTCATCACGACTCGCCTCGCCGGTAAATCGAGGATAACGTCGCTCACCGCCGTGGTGTCCAGCAGTACCAAATCGGCATTTTTCCCCTCGGGCAGACACATCACGCCGATCCTCGCGTTGCTGATGTTAATATTGTGTTGATGAGCGTTTTTATCCGCCCAAAGCATCATCGGTGCAGACCGCAGTCATTAGGGTGGAGTGGGTCACAGGCGGCCTATTATTTAAAATTTTAAATTAACGGGTTGGGTATTTGAAAAGGGATTTAAATGATGTTGTGGTTATTATTTTCTTCCTGAATTAAAAATCTCATGGCTTATTTATACGTAATAATAAAAAGTCGGAATAAACTCAGCGTTGGTAATGAAGGGGATAACAGGTTATAAATACTGACTCACCGCTGCCCCCAAGGGAACCCCCAAATAACTATGCATCGTCGTCTGTTCTGGAAACGCGGTCTGCTCGTCTGGCTGCTGGTTTGTTTACTGAGTAGCGCACTGCTGTATGCCGAACAGATCCGCCGTCAGTACTGGCAGCTAACCGGGGATTTCAATACGCTGTTTTCGGGGCTGAGCGCGGTACTCACTCAGAACGAATCTATTATTCCGCTGCTTGGCGGTCATGAGTCGCTCGCCGAACTGCAGAAAAAATTTCCGCAGATCCAGGCGCTGGAAGCGACGTCCGGCCGTGAACGGGATGCCGCTCGCGTCGAGCCGACGCACGACGGCCGCTACTGGCTGTATAACCCGTGGCGGCAGATCCGGGTGCTGATTAACCTGCAGCCGTTGATTCAGCTTCCCTCCGGTTTTAGCAAAACGCAAATCCACCTTGAAGCGCCGCCGCGCACGACTTCTGAGGCGTTCTGGCACTGGCAGCGGACCTTCAACCAGCATTTTCAGCCCTTTGTACTGGAGGCGGAAGCCCGTCCGGCATGGCGACAGGTGGCTTTTTTGCCACATTTGCTACTGTGGCTTGGCTGGGCCGCGGTGATTACGGCGGGAGGGATGCTGCTGTGGCAGCGTCGTTTGCGTCGCTTCGCCGACGAGCGAGCAGATTATTACCAGCACGCCCGGTTGAATACGCTCGGTGAAATTACCGCCGGAATAGTCCACGAGATTAACCAGCCGCTGACCGCAACGCAGACGTGGATCCAGGGCGCACAGCGTCAGCTGAATCAGGGACAGACGGATCCTGCCCGGCAGGCGCTCACGGCTGCGCTCACCCAGACTCAGCGTATTGCCGATCTGTTGACCCGTTTTCGCGCCCATGTGGTAGAGGACGCGGTGTCTCTTGAACCGACCGATCTCACGCTTTGCTGGCAGCGGGTGGGGGATCTGCTGGAGCATGAACGCACGGCGAAACACATTACCATCAGCCAGACCCTTGCCGCCGATGCCAGAATCGTCCTTGCCGATCGCCTGTGGCTTGAGCAGGTGCTGCATAACCTTTTGCGCAATGCGATAGCCGCCCAGCGGGAAAGCGCCCATGGCTGGGTAAATCTCAGCAGCGAGAGACACGGTGAGCAGATTAACGTGGTCATGACCGACGGCGGGCCGGGTTTCAGCCCGGAGGCGCTGGAGAACGCGTTTATGCCTTTCTACAGCGAAAGAAAAGAGGGCATCGGTCTTGGCATGACGCTCACGGAATCGCTGATGCTGCGGATGAACGGTAGCATTACCCTCGGCAACGCGCCGGAGGGGGGCGCACGCATCACCCTGACATTTAACGGGAGCCAGACAAGCCATGGATAAGCAGATCTACCTGATTGACGATGACGCCTCTATTCGAGAGTCGCTGAGCTTTTTGTTTTCCACCCTGAACTGGCCGGTGGTCTCTTTTGCAGGCATCGATGCTTTTGTTGCCGCGCATCCGCCGGGCAGCGTGCTGTGCGGTTGTCTGTTGCTGGATATGCGCATGCCGGGCAAAGGCGGGCTTAGCTGGCTTGAAGAGGGAGAGTGGCCCTGGCCGCAGCTGCCGGTTGTCGTGATGACCGGGCACGGGACGGTAGACGCCTGTCGTCGTGCGTTTCGCCACGGCGCGTTTGAGTTTTTCACCAAACCGCTGGATGCCGATCGCCTGATTGAAAGCGTGCAGGCTGCCTTCGATGACAGCGATAAACGTTTTGCACAGTGGCAGGAGCAGCAGCGGCTGCAGACGCTGTTTGGTCAACTGACCGTACGCGAAAATGACGTGCTGGTGGAGCTGATGGCGGGGCTCAGCAACAAAGAGGTGGCGCAGCGGCTGAATTTATCGCCACGCACCGTCGAAGCGCACCGTGCGGCGATATTCAGTAAGCTCGGCGTCAGCAGCCTGGTGCAGGTCATCCGCGAACATGACAAGTTTATCCAGGTAATTCTACCAGGATAAATGCGTATTCAACCGAATAACGTTTGCTTTTCGCTCGCGGTAGCATCGCTATGTCAACGATGAAAAAGGCATATTGCGATGAAAAAGTTAGTGATTTCTATGGCGCTGCTGGCGGGCCTGACCGCGGTGAATGCGCAGGCAGCGGCTATCAGCCAGAAAAACCTGTCCCTGACTCAGGCGAACGCGCTGGCGAGTGCGGCAATTGGTGCCTGCACCGCGAAGAATTACCAGGTCACAGTGACGGTGGTGGATCGCGCGGGCGTGGTGAAAGCGGTACAGCGTACCGATAACGCCGGGCCGCACACGGTGAAAGCCAGCGAAATGAAAGCCTTTACCGCGCTCAGCACCAAAAATGCCTCTGGTAAGGTGATGGAAGCCGCGCAAAGTAATGCGGGCGCGCAAAATATGCGTGATGTGCCAGGGTTCCTGCTGCTGGCCGGTGGTTTGCCGGTGAAAGAGGGCGATGAAGTGATTGGCGCGATTGGCATCGGCGGTGCGCCGGGTGGCCATCTCGACGAAGCCTGTGCCCAGCAGGCGCTGGACAGCGTGAAACTGTAGTTTCTCAGGCTCCGATCACCCGGAGCCTGTCTTTAATTATGCCACCTGCGGCTCTGACGCCCTGATGCAGTCGCGTCCGGAACGTTTTGCCCAGTACAGCGCCTTATCGGCCTGCGCGAACAGTTCAGCCAGCGCACACTGATAGCCGGAAGCAATGCCGATGCTGGCGGTGACCTGCAGCTGGCCGCCTTCAGGTAGATCGACGCGTAGTGCACGGATATCCCGTTGCAGGCGATGGGCATAGCGCAGCGCGTCCTGAGCGCCGCAGTTACGCAAGAAAATCGCAAACTCCTCGCCGCCAATGCGTGCAATCACATCTTCATGACGAACCGAACGGGTCAACGTCTGACTCAGCGATACCAGCACCCGATCGCCAACCGGATGTCCCCAGGTGTCGTTCACCTGCTTAAAATGATCGATATCGAGCACCAGCAGCCAGACAGGCCGGTTGGCACAGGCGCGCAGCAGCGCCGTGCGGGTAAAGGAATCGAAGGCGCGGCGGTTGAAGAGCCCGGTCAGCGAATCCTCCTCTGAGCGACGCTTAAATTTTTCGCTAAGCGACGTTTGCTTCGAGAGCTTATCACCCAGCGTACCGCTGTAAAACACCGCGAGAAACGTCAGAATGTACAGCGCCGACAGCATCCCCAGCACCATCAGAAGGTGCTGCAACGCCCGGGCTTCCATCTGCGCATAATGGGTTTTCAGGGCCTCCAGGTACACATCCAGCAGATGATTAAAGGAAGAGACGCTGGCGTGATACTGCCTGGCAAAGGTGCTGGCATCCAGGCTGTAAGGCTCGCCATTAATACTCTGCGTTTTGAGTTTCTGGATTAAGGCCGTACCTTCCTCGGCATATTTTTGCTCTGTCGATTTCAGCAGAGGCAAATACTCCGGTACCGACGCGATCTCCGGACCCTGGGTCTGCAGAAGCCACCACAGGGTATGGACGCGTTCGACGCCACGGCTTATCGATTCAATACCCTGCGCGTCGACAGGCTCGCGAGTATAGAGCGGAATAAGCAGGGCCGAACCGAGACGTCCACTGGCGTCGCGCAGTTCACCGAGCGCCTGAGCGCGCAGAATTTGTCCCAGCGCCGCGGGCTCCAGGCGAATGAACTGCGACGTTTTACGAAACAGGCCGGCATGAAAGCCGTCGGTAGCGGCAAGCATAGCGTTGATTGCGGCGCGGGCATCGGCTGGCGGCACGGTTTCACGGGTCAGAAAGGTATCCACTTGCCGACGGGCCGTGGTCAGCTGTTGTATCGTAGCGGCGAGCAACGTTGGGCTTAGCAGCTGTGCCGGAACCTCGGCCAGCGCGCTGTCCGTCATTCGACGGCTACGGCGCAGTGCCCGCCAGGCCTCGACCTTGTGCTCCGGGGCGCTAAAGATCATCTCGTTCGCCCAGGCGCGCTCGGCAGCCAGCGCATTCGACACATGCAGCGCCTTGTCGAAGGCGGAGAATTGCAGCATGTCGTTCTGCGCTCGCCGGTAAGCCTGGTATGAGTCAGAAACCAGCCACCAGGAGAGGATTGACGTCAGCACGATAATCGCCGCGGCAATGAGGCAGAGAATTTTTACCGTCCTCGACTGTAGGGTTCTCATCATGATGTGCTCTCCGTGGCGCCGAGCAGAAACTCGCCCTGTACCGGGTGCCAGTCGCTGAATGGGCGAGGGCGGCCATAGAGGAATCCCTGCGCCTGCTGACAACCCATCGACTGCAGCTTTTTGCCCATCTCTTCGGTTTCAATGCCTTCGGCGACCAGCGGTACTTTGAAACTGCGCGACAGGCCCAGCACCGAAGAGACCACCGCTTCACTTTTGCGGTCGTGCAGAATATCTTTCACAAACTCACGGTCAATTTTGAGGCAGTCGAACGGCAGGGTATGCAGCCATGACAGGCTGGAAAAGCCGGAACCAAAGTCGTCTATCGCCACGTAAATTCCCTGCTCGCGCAGATTTGCCAACAGGCGGGCCGCTTTGCCATCATCCTCCAGTAGCACGCTTTCGGTGAGCTCAAGGCAAAAATGGTGGTTATCAAGCTTAAAGCGGCGCAGCGTTGCCAGCAGGTGGCTTGAGAAATCTGGCTGCTTGAGCTGAATGGCCGAGACGTTGACGTGCAGGCGGAAATCCGCCGGCGCACCGCGGGCGATGAACGCCGCCAGCTCCTGGCAGGCTGTTTCAATGATCCAGCGCCCCATCGGGACGATCATGCCAGATTTCTCCGCGAGGGCGATGAATTTGCCCGGGGGCACATAGCCGATAGCCTCGTTTTCCCAGCGGATCAGGCATTCTCCTTCGTGGCAGTGAGAGCTGTCGTTCAGGGCGATAATCGGTTGCAGCACGAGGTGGTACTCTTCGTTCTGAATGGCATCGCGCATTTTTTCATGCAACGTATAGTTGGCCAGGGCTTCGTCACGCATTGGTTGCGAAAAGAGTTGCGCTACCGCATTTCCGTGGGAACGAGCGTTATGTAACGCAATGCCAGCATTCTGAACAATATCGCTGATAGTCGCGGGCGTAATATTTTCATGAACCAGGCCAGCATTGCCGCTGAATATATGCCCGTGCGTGCGGGGACATTCCCGATTACTGATATCGAGAAATAAAGATTCTATTTTTTTAAGCGTCAGTGCAATACAGGATATATCCTGCATTGCAGGTAATACGACCAGTAATTTATCCGTACGCTCGCGACAAATAAGCGTTCCTGGTGGTAGCAAAGCGCTGAGCGTCTGCGCGGCACTGCGCATTAACGCTCCAGCATATTCCCGCCCCAGAGTGTTGGTAATGGAGGCGTGATTGCTGATATGCACCAGCGCCAGCAGATTGCGATTTTCAAATAGCGCGTGCTTTTTGACTAACCCGGTATAAGTTGGCAGCCCGGTCTCGCTATCTTTATCCAGCCGGGGGCGGAAGAACTTAATCAGCAGGGTAGTTATCATTAGCCAGACCAGTAGCGCGATCGCACAGGCTCGCTCCAGCAGCAGCGGATTATAGAGAAATTGACAAAGACTATTCATAAGTAATATTAACTAGTCGGGTGCGGACAGGATTGTCCGGGTACCAAAAAGCAGGGCTTTTATTTACGGTAACAGGCATGCCAGGCGGGAAATGAACAAAAAGTGGCGTTGAATATTTAATATTAAATCATTAGTTCTGAATGGTTGATGAAATTTAATTTTAAATTAGCTATTGATTGAACCTGATCGTTAAGGGGGTATTCTGCCTCCCTCTATTTCTGGCGCGAATTCGGCGTCATCTGACCGTTGTTTTCATAATCGCTCCTGTAACTAGCTGAAAAAATTACGAGTTGTTTGTTGGCGTGATTCGTCATTCGCCACAATACTTGGTGGGCACGATTTTGAAAACTTATCGAGGCTTGCATGAAATTAAAAAAGATAGTCGGTTATCTGGCCCTGGCCGGTTTGTTAAGTAGCTCTACGTTTTCCGTTTTCGCGCAGGAAGCTGCGAAAGATGCCACCTCTGCCACCAAATCTGCTAACGACGCGCTATATAGCCAGCTGCCGTTTAGCGACAACACTGATTTCACCAATGCCCACAAAGGATTTATCGCGCCTCTTCCCACGGAGGTGATTAAAGGTGAGAAGGGAAATGTGGTCTGGGATCCGCAAAAATATGCGTTTATCAAAGAAGGTGATAAATCGCCGGACTCCGTTAACCCCAGCCTCTGGCGCCAGGCGCAGCTGATTAATATTAGCGGCCTGTTTGAAGTGACCGACGGCGTTTATCAGATCCGCAACCTTGACCTCTCTAACATGACCATCATCGAGGGTAAAGAGGGGATCACCGTGGTTGACCCGCTGGTTTCTGCTGAAACGGCAAAAGTGGGGATGGATCTCTATTACAAAAACCGGGGTAAGAAACCGGTGGTGGCGGTGATTTATACCCACAGCCACGTTGACCATTACGGCGGCGTGCGCGGCGTGGTTGACGAAGCCGACGTTAAATCTGGCAAAGTGAAAGTTTATGCGCCAGCCGGATTCATGGAAGAAGCGGTTTCAGAGAACATCATGGCCGGTAACGTCATGAGCCGCCGTGCCAGCTATATGTACGGCAACCTGCTGCAGCCGGACAATAAAGGTCAGGTTGGCGCCGGGCTCGGCACCACGACCTCTGCCGGTACGGTAACGCTGATTGCACCGACCAACTACATCACCAAAACCGGGCAGAAAGAGGTTATTGACGGCCTGACCTACGACTTCCTGATGGCACCGGGCTCTGAAGCACCGTCCGAAATGCTCTGGTACGTTGAAGAGAAGAAGATGATCGAAGCGGCAGAGGATGTGACCCACACTCTGCACAACACCTACTCGCTGCGTGGCGCGAAAATCCGCGATCCGCTGGCATGGTCGAAATATATCAACGCCGCCATCGAGCGCTGGGGTGACAAGGCCGAAATCATTATGGCCCAGCACCACTGGCCGACCTGGGGTAATGAGAACGTGGTCAAGCTGATGAAGAGCCAGCGTGACATGTACCGTTACATCAACGACCAGACGCTGCGCATGGCGAACATGGGTATGACGCGCGACGAAATTGCCGCTGACTTCAAGCTGCCTTCTGGCCTTGCTAATTCGTGGGCGAGCCGCGGTTATTACGGTTCAGTTAGCCACGATGTGAAGGCGACCTACGTGCTGTATCTTGGCTGGTTCGACGGCAACCCGGCGACCCTCGACGAGCTGCCGCCGGTCGATGCGGCGAAGAAGTACGTCGATTACATGGGCGGTGCCGACAACATCCTCAAAAAAGCGAAAGCGGATTTCGATCAGGGGAACTATCGCTGGGTTGCGCAGGTGGTCAGCAAAGTGGTGTTTGCGGATCCGGAAAACAAAGCGGCCCGCAATCTGGAAGCCGACGCGCTGGAACAGCTGGGTTATCAGGCAGAATCTGGCCCATGGCGTAACTTCTACCTGACCGGCGCGCAGGAGCTGCGTGACGGCGTGCAGAAGCTGCCAACGCCGAATACCGCAAGCCCGGATACGGTGCGTGCGATGTCACCTGAGATGTTCTTCGATTATCTCGGCGTGCATATTAACGGTGAGAAAGCGGCCGACGCCAAAGCGGTGTTTAACGTGGATCTCGGCAGCGACGGCGGGAAGTACAAGCTGGAGCTGGAAAACGGGGTGCTGAACCACACCGCCAACGCGCAGGCGAAAGACGCCGATGCCACTATCGTGCTGAATCGCGATACGCTGAACAAGATTATCCTCAAAGAGGTCACGCTGAAGCAGGCTGAAGAGAAAGGGGATGTGAAAGTCACCGGCGATGGTGCGACACTCAACGATATGCTGGGCTATATGGACAAGTTTGAATTCTGGTTCAACATTGTTACGCCATAACCCAATCACCGGTGCCTGTTCAGGCACCGGTTTTTTTATTAGATCTTGCAGGCGTCGCCGCAGTCGTCATCGGCAATGATGGCCTGCGCTTTTTTGTCGGCATCTTCCAGACGTTCTGCGTTGCGTTCTTCTGCTTCATCCAGCCCATCAAATACCAGTTTGTCGAGATCGATTTCCATTTTTCACCTGCTGTCTTTCGTTTATACGTCGTCTCAGTATAGGGCAAAGAGGCGCTGTGCAGACAGTGCGTTACGTGCGACTTACGTTCGGGTGAAAGAACGCCAGAGCTGGTCTATTCTGAATCAGAGCATTTTGCCCGACGAGACAATGATATGAGAGGGACGGTACTGGCGCTGTGTCTGCTTGCCTGGCAGGTGGAGGCGGCAGGACTTATCGATCCGCAGGACGGAATGCTCGATATGAGCACGTATCTGCGGGATAACCGTTATGGTTTTTTGCCCGTGCCGGTTGTGATAACGGAACCTGCGGTGGGCTACGGTGGCGGGTTGTTTGGTCTGTTTCTTCATGGCGAGGGCAAAGAGCAAGCCGGGCGCTTTATTCCGCCGGATATCAGCGTGTTGGGCGGCGGCGGTACGCAGAACGGTACCTGGTTCGTTGGCGGCGGACACCGGCACACGTGGCAGGACGATCATATTCGCTATCTGGTGGGAGCCGGTTACGCCAACGTCAATCTGGATATCTACTCCGGCGATCTCGCGGGCTTCGCGAATGATAAAGCGATTAATACCGAAACGCGCGGCTACGGGGGGATGCAAAAGCTGTTGTTTCGGGTAGCGGATTATCCGGTGTTTCTCGGCGCGTCGCAGTTCTGGGCGCGGATGGATATTTCGGCACAGGATAACCCGCTGCTCAATCGCCTCTGGCAGCAAACGCTGGGCGAAACCAGCACGACTTCGGCATTCGGTCTTAACGCCGAATATGACACCACGGATAACTATTTCTGGCCGCAGAAGGGGCTATCGCTCAACGCCGAGTACCAGTTTTACGGCCATGCGCTGGGCGGCGATTTTCGTTACAACCTGCTGACGCTCGAAGGAAAATATTTCCTGCCGCTCGCCGCCGACTGGACGTTGGCGCTGGCGGGGGAATATCAAAACTTGTCGAACCCGAGTGCGCATTTACCGCCGACGGCGCGTCCCTTTATCGATATGCGCGGTATTGCCAAATACCGCTATCAGGGGAATGCAGTGAGCACCGTGCAGGCCCAGCTTGCCTGGGAAGTTACTCCGCGCTGGGTGGTGCAGGGATTTGTCGGGGCGGGTAGCGCCGCCGACAGTACACAGGAGCTTTACAACAACACCCGATTAGCCTGGGGGAGCGGTTTTCGCTATCTGATAGCGCGCGAATATGGCTTACGAACGGGTATAGATGTCGCCTTCAGCGAACATACGCAGGCGGTCTATTTTAACGTGGGCTCCGGGCTGTAAGGGAGCGAGACAGAAGGGCAAAAAAATAATGAGATGGCATGCCACACTGGTACCGCTGCTGCTGGTTTCAACCGCGGCTTTTGCCGATGACAGCGATAGTACGTTTCCCATCTGGGGGGATGAAGCCCGGGCGCGCGGTTACACGCTCCCGCTGCCGTTCGGCGCCAACCTGAGTTATATGAATATCCGCCAGGATGTGAACGTCGACAGCATCAGTTTCTCTGGCCTGATGCTGGGAAGTCATCCTATTCCATCTTCCATGTTTATCATCGATGCCGGACATACGCGGGAATCGAGCAAAACGGAAAACCTGCGCCTCGACATGTGGGTTTTCCCGTTTCTTAACGTCTATGGTCTGGTGGGGCATACACGCGGTTCATCAATTTCTAACGTGTCGGTGAACAGCGATCCCAGCCAGTATAGCGGTCTGGATCGCCTCATCTCCGGCGCCGTGCACCAGCTCTATCAGAGCGGACAGCTGCAGGACATTGATTTTAAGCTCGATTTTAAAGGGGTGACCTGGGGTTCTGGTTTTACCCTCGCCGGGGGCTATCAGAACTGGTTTGCCCTGGTGGATACCAACTATACCCGTACCGATTTTGACATTCTCGATGGCAGTATCTCTGCGTTGACGGTGTCGCCGCGCGTGGGTTATCGCTTTGCGTTTGACGGGCCTGCCGGGCCTTCGCATCTTGGTATCTGGATAGGCAGTATGTATCAGGACGTGCAGCAGGAATTTAAAGGCAGCCTTTCCGATTTACAGATGCCCGCCGAGCTGCAGCCGCTTATCAACGCCGTGGATCAGAACGGTGATGGACGCTTTTCAGTTAAGCAGCATCTGACATCCCCGTGGAATATGCTGGTGGGAGCGCAGTACGAAATCACGCAGAACTTCAACGTGCTGACGGAAATAGGCTTCAAAGAGCGCAACAGCTTCTTTATTGCAGGTGAGTATCGCTTCTGATGAGAGCCTGGCATGGCGTGCTCGCCGTGGTTCTGGCCGGTACCGCGGTGCCGGTAAATGCGCTATTACCCGACAGAAAAACGATTGATGAACTGCTGGCCGGGCTGGGGGCGGATAATCAGTACGATCCGGCAAAAGGTATCGACTGGAGCGTACTGCCGGGGCCTTTTTATACGCCTGAACTGAAGGTCGGTCTGGGGATGGCGGTTGCGGGGCTCTATCGGGTTAATCCGCTGGATACCACCACGCAGAACTCCTCCATTTCGTTCTCCGGCTTTGTCAGTACCAGCGGGGCGCTGGGCCTCGGTTTCAAAAACTATACTTTTTTCACTGACGACAAATGGCGTCTGTTTGTTGAAGGTAACGTCAATAAGATCCCCACCGGTTTCTGGGGGATTGGCTATGATGCTGCGCAGGGCGATGAGCAAAAGTACACCAACAACTCGCTGCGGGTGCACCCGATGCTGCTGCGCGAGCTGGCGAATAACTGGTACGCCGGGGTGGGCTGGGATTTTTCCGCCATGAGCGCGAGCGTTGATGATCCTCATCCGGGGGATAACTTCTCACGCTATGGGGCACAAACCTCGCCGGTGGCATCCGGCATGGCCTTCAGCGCCAGCTATGATACACGTGACGTTGTCACTCGTCCGCAGCACGGGCAATACTTCAGCGCGAAATATACCTGGTTTGATCCGGCGCTGGGCTCAGACAGCCATTTCAGCGCAACCGAATTGCAATACAACTATTACCATCCCATGAGCGAAAGCGAGGTGCTGGCGTTCGATCTGTGGGGGCGTTTTACTGAGGGTGATGTGCCCTGGGACCGACTGTCTATGGCGGGAGACGATCAGCGCCTGCGCGGTTATTACCAGGGGCGCTATCGCGACAACGATGTGGTCAGTGGGCAGGTGGAGTACCGTAAAAAACTGAGCTGGCGCCACGGATATGTGCTGTGGCTGGGAGCGGGGGCGCTGGGTGATTCACCGGGGGATCTCAGCCATCATCCGCTTTTGCCTACGGTGGGCGCAGGATATCGTTTTGAGGTGAAGCCAGCGATGAATATTCGACTGGATCTTGGCATTGGTAAAGAGAGTGCGGGTTTTTATTTTCAGGTGGCGGAGGCGTTTTGAATGCGTAAAGGATGGCTGGTATGGCTGATGTTTTCTGCCGTGACCTGGGCTGATGACGGCGTGTTGCCGGTAGTGACGGCAAGTAAGGTGACGCCGGTGGTACAGCATGTTGCGCCGCCAGAATCACTGCGTCCTTGCTGTGCTTTCGGCTACGATCTGCAGGTGCGGGCGCTGGGCGTACCGGTTCCGGTGTATCAGATAGGCAACGTCCTGACGCTGGACACCCTCGGCCATCATCACTATCACGACAATGCGCTGGCGGCGGTGAAAAACCTGGTGGGTTTAAGCGATGAAGCCAACGGCATTCTTTATACCCATCGCGGCGGGTTTATTGATATTGCCCATGTGCGCGACACCGCCGATAACACGTTCTACCTGTTTTCACGAATCTATCCGCATCTGGGGCAGCGCTGGCGTTTGTTTTACAGCGAGGAATTGGGAGTCAGAAGGGTTCAGCTGTTTGCCTTCACCCCTCCGGCATCGCCGGTTGCGCGCTATACGCTGACCGCCTGGCTGGCGGGCCATCTGGCGTTTCAGCTGGCGCAGTGGCATGAAATTGCTCAGTGGTATGGTTTCCAGTCGGTACCGGGGTTTTCCGAGGAGATCTCTGCGTTCTCGCCGGAAGATCTCTACTCCAATCTGCTTGGCGCGAGGCTGGCGGTGGACGTCATTTTGCAGGGCAACGTCAGAACCGTTGCCGAATTTAATCAGGCTTTTGATGTGGCGCTGAAAGAGGTGCTGGTCCGGCTGGGCATTGTCACCCGCGCGGAGACGGAAAAAGAGTTTCGCGAAGTGGATGGCGACTGGTGGAATAGCAAACGGCGGGTGCCGGATAAATTTCTGGTACTGAAACGCAACTATAACCTGGCCGAGAACCGTGTACCGACGCCGGTACCGTTCGAGACCGCGCTGCCGTACCGGCTGACCTGGCCGTCGCAGGTGGAAGGGTACAACCTCACCGAGCTTGGTGAGCTGCAAATATTCCCCGGCCGCGAGATGCGCGCATTACCGGTTCCCAAAACTTACTACGCGCCGCCGCAGTTCCGCACGCTCGCCGAACGGGCACAGGAGGCGGATAGCACCCAGCTACAGCGGATGGAAAAATAAGGAGTCGTGATGATCACACTATGTAACGCATGCGGAACGTCCTATGACACCGCGAACGGGCGGGTGGAACACTGCAAAATCTGTGAGGATGAAAGGCAATACGTGCCGGTTAGCGGCCAGGCGTGGATAACCCCGGAGGCGCTTGCGGCTAACCATTCGAACATCTGGCGACAGCTTGAGCCACAGCTTCTCAGTATTCGAACGGAGCCGACGTTTGCTATCAATCAGCGCGCGATACTGCTGAGAACCCCCGAGGGCAATGTACTGTGGGACTGCGTCGCCAATCTTGACCCGGCAACCCGGACGCTGGTGGCGGCGCTTGGCGGCTTAAGCGCTATCGCCATTTCTCATCCGCACTATTACACCACCATGCAGGACTGGGCGAGTACCTTCAACGCTCCTGTGTATCTGCACGCCAACGACCGTGAATGGGTGATGCGCAGCAGCCCGGCTATTCGCTTCTGGGAAGGCGATTCACTGCAGATCCTGCCTGATGTTCGTCTGTTACGCCTGGGAGGACACTTCCCAGGAGGAACCGTGCTCCACTGGCGCGAAGGGAGTGGTGTTATTCTTGCGGGCGACATCGTGCAGGTGACGCCGGGGGCTGATGCGGTTTCGTTTATGTGGAGCTATCCGAATATGCTGCCGCTGGCGGCGAAAACCGTGGAAGGGGTGATCCAACGTTTGCAGGATGTGCCGTTTGGCCGGCTTTATGGCGCTTTTGCGTGGCAAAACATAACCGAGCGGGCGGACGAAATTGTCCAGCAATCAGGGAAGCGGTATATCGCGTGTCTGAGATAAAACCAGGGGATAAAAGGGCACCATATCACCGAAAGTGAAATGGTGCGTCCGAGTGGACTCGAACCACCGACCCCCACCATGTCAAGGTGGTGCTCTAACCAACTGAGCTACGGACGCAGAATGGTGCGTTTAATTGGACTCGAACCAACGACCCCCACCATGTCAAGGTGGTGCTCTAACCAACTGAGCTATAAACGCAATGGTGCGTTCAATTGGACTCGAACCAACGACCCCCACCATGTCAAGGTGGTGCTCTAACCAACTGAGCTATGAACGCACAACGGGGACGAATATTAGCGGCAGGGATGGGCGGTTGCAAGTAGAAAATGGCAGTTTTCTTTCCGTTATCACGCGATTGCAGAACAATTAGGCATAATCCCCCTATTACTATGATGCGAAAGAATATTTTTTGCGCACCATGCTTATCAGGCAATCAGAAATTTGCATTAACACAGCTTTTACATCAGCGTTAGGTGAGAATGATAAGCATATGTAATAATACCCCCGCGTGATAAAGCAACAAAAGCAATTAAGGAAGATGTTATGTGGTATTTACTTGCAGCCTCGCTCGCTGTTCTGGCCTTTAATCGGTCACTGGCATGGATCCTGTTGGCGATAACCGTCGTCCTGGGATTCAGTCAACAAACGCTTGGGGCACCTGCAATTTTGGTGATTGTGCTGATTGCCGCCTGTGGGCTGGTGATGAAGAAGGCAGGGGAAAAGTCAAAAGTCCTGAAATATGCCATTGAGGGACTTTGTGTCCTGATAGCCCTCGGGCTGATGCTGCATATGATCCCGGGTTTTCATAATCTGAAGGTCCTGGATGGCTTAATGGCGGGTCCGCAAAGCGCGCCATTCAATATGTATTACAACTTTGATAAGGCGCTGGTCCCGTTTGCGCTGGTAGCAGGAATGGGGAGCCTGTTTGTGGCGAATTCCTCAGGCAAACCGGGAAAGCTTGGCTGGGCGCTGCTGATACTCGCCGTACCGGCACTGCTGCTGGTGGCGGTTGCGCTGGGGGGCCTGAAAATTGAACCGCATCTGCCGAACTGGTTGCCGCAGTTTATTCTGGCGAACATTTTCTTTGTTTCCCTGGCGGAAGAGGCCCTGTTCCGCGGCTATCTGCAACAGCGACTCTCCCGGTTAATGCATCCGGTGCTGGCGCTGGTCATTACGGCCGCGCTGTTTGGCGCGATGCATATGGCAGGTGGCCTGTTGATGGTTATTTTTGCGGGACTCGCGGGGCTGATTTACGGCTTAGCGTGGATGTGGAGCGGGAAACTCTGGGTGGCTGTGCTGTTCCACTTCGGGCTTAACGTTATCCATCTGCTGTTCTTCACCTATCCGGTGTTTCGTCATACCGCTGGCGTGTAGTTAAAAAGGCAACCGCCCGAGGGCGGTTGCCTGGCGTTTAGCGCGCGGCGCGCTGCAAAATCACCACAGAAGGTTGACGCTGCAGGAAACGAATGCGCAGCGTCATCATTATCGCCGCTGACGTAAGGCCGAGAATGAATCCCCACCAGAAACCTGCTGGACCCATCCGCGGCACCACCAGATCGGTTAATCCCAGAATATAGCCACTTGGCAGCCCCAGCACCCAGTACGCGGTAAAAGTGATAAAGAAGATAGAGCGGGTATCTTTATAACCACGCAGAATGCCGCTGCCGATAACCTGAATGGAATCGGAAATCTGATACAGCGCGGCCAGCAGCATCAGCTGCGATGCGAGGATGATGACCTCCGGATTGTCGTTATACAGCAGCGCAATTTGCTCACGCATGGTGACGGTGAAAATAGCCGTCAGGGTTGCCATACAGACGCCAACTCCCAGACCCGTGCGGGCGGAGGTTTGCGCATCAAGCGTTGATCCTTGTCCCAGACGATAACCGACGCGGATCGTTACCGCCGCGGCGAGCGACATTGGCAGAACAAACATCAGCGAGCTAAAGTTGAGGGCTATCTGGTGTCCTGCCACGTCGATGATGCCAAGCGGGGAGACCAGCAGAGCAACAACCGCAAACAGCGTCACCTCAAAGAACAGCGCCAGCGCGATCGGCAGACCAAGCTGCACCAGACGTTTCATCACGGCGGTATCTGGTTTATGGAACCCGGCCTCATGACGAATATCGCGCATTGAACGCGCACGCTTAACAAAAGAGAGCATGCTAAAGAACATCACCCAGTATACGGAGGCGGTTGCAACACCGCAGCCAACGCCACCGAGTTCCGGCATACCGAAATGACCATAAATAAAGATGTAGTTCACTGGAATATTAACCAGCAGGCCAATAAAGCCCATTACCATGCCCGGTTTGGTTTTGGCCAGGCCTTCACACTGGTTACGACAGACCTGGAAGAATAAATATCCCGGCGCGCCCCACAGCAGAGCACGTAAATAACCGACGGCTTTATCCGCCAGCGCCGGGTCAATGTTGTGCATGGCACGAATAATATGACCGGCGTTCCAGAGAACCACCATGATAAGCACTGAGACAAAGCCCGCGAGCCAGAACCCCTGGCGCACCTGATGCGCAATACGGTCACGTCGGCCAGAGCCGTTCAGTTGCGCGACGACCGGGGTCAGCGCCAGCAGCAGGCCGTGACCAAAGAGGATAGCCGGCAACCAGATAGAGGTACCGATAGCGACGGCGGCCATGTCGGTAGCGCTGTAGCCACCGGCCATGACGGTATCAACAAACCCCATTGCGGTTTGGGCGACCTGCGCGAGGATCACCGGTATTGCCAGTGCTAGTAACTGACGCGCTTCGATAAAATACTTCTGCACGTAAACACCCATATATTGTTGTTATTGGAGAGACTAAAAAAGCCGCCGTAACTGGCAGCGAGAAGAAGAACAGGGGAATTTGCCAGTCTATTGTAGCGAGGATTAGCCATTAAGCCAGTCAAAAAAATAGCAGGGAGTGCGCATGGGCTGGCAACCTGTTTTTTCTGCTGTTATTGTTCTGGGTAATGAATGCGGTCACGCAAATGACATAATGGAATTACAGGAGTCAGCAGTATGTTTACTGGAATTGTGCAGGGCACAGCGAAAGTGGTGTCCATTGATGAAAAACCCAATTTTCGTACCCACATCGTTGAAATGCCTGACGATATGCTGGATGGACTGGAAACCGGCGCTTCGGTCGCACACAACGGCTGCTGCCTGACGGTGACCGAGATCAACGGTAATCGTATCAGCTTCGATTTAATGAAAGAGACGCTGCGCATCACCAATCTGGGCGAGCTGAAATCGGGTGACGAAGTCAACCTTGAGCGCGCGGCGAAGTTCAGCGATGAGATTGGCGGGCATCTGATGTCGGGCCACATCATGACGACTGCGGAAGTGGTGAAGATTCTCGCTTCTGAAAACAATCGTCAGGTGTGGTTTAAAGTGCAGGATCCTGCACTCATGAAATACATCCTGTACAAAGGGTTTATCGGCGTGGACGGCATCAGCCTGACGGTGGGCGAAGTGACGCCAACCCGTTTCTGCGTCCATTTGATTCCGGAAACCCTGGAGCGTACAACGCTTGGGAAGAAAAAAATCGGTGAGCGCGTGAATATTGAGATTGACCCGCAGACGCAGGCGGTGGTTGATACGGTTGAACGTGTGCTGGCGGCGAAAGAGACCGCAACGCGACAGGCAGCAACAGAAGAGTAAAAAAATCCCCGGCTTGCCGGGGATTTTTATTAGCGGGGAACGCGTAAACCGTGCTCGATTCCGCGAGAGAAGACCACCTGCCAGAGCTGAATATCGCGGGCGCGAAATGCTCCGGCACAGGCATTCAGATAATAGGTGAACATGCGTTTGAAGCGTTCAGAATAATTATCTGCAATGTCTGGCCAGCTCGCGAGGAACCGTTCATACCATGCCATCAGCGTGGTGTCGTAGTCCGCCCCAAAGTTGTGCCAGTCTTCAACAATAAAGTGCGACTCGCTGGCGTCGGCAATATGACGCACCGACGGCAGACAACCGTTAGGGAAGATGTACTTGTTGATCCACGGATCAACGTTATGGTCGGTAATTTTTGAGCCGATGGTGTGCAGCAGGAAAATACCTTCTGGTTTCAGATTGCGGTCGGCAACCTCGAAATAGGTATTGTAGTTTTTCGGACCCACGTGCTCGAACATCCCTACGGACACAATACGGTCAAACTGATCGTTCAGGTCGCGGTAGTCCTGCAGCCGGATATCAACATCCAGCCCTTCGCAGCGGTCCTGCGCCATTTTCTGCTGTTCAGCAGAGATGGTCACGCCAACGACGCCCACCCCGTAGTGTTTTGCCATGTAGAACGCCAGTCCACCCCAGCCGCAGCCAATATCCAGCACTCGCATGCCTGGCTTGAGCTTCAGTTTCTGGCAAATCAGATCCAGTTTTGCCAGCTGCGCATTTTCAAGCGTTTTGGCATCTTTCCAGTAACCACAGGAGTATTGCATTAACGGATCTAACATCTGGCTGAAAAGATCGTTGCCAAGATCGTAATGCTCTTTACCCACAATCCAGGCTCTTTTTTTACTTTGTAGATTAAATAAACGAGCGCCTGCGATTCTCAGCGTGTCTTTCAAGTGGTGGGGCAGTTTTTTGTCCAGCTCGGCACTCAGTACCTTTTGAAAGAAAACGTCCAGCCGTTCACACTCCCACCAGCCGTCCATATAACTTTCACCAAGGCCAAGTGATCCTTCCTGGAGGACACGCTTGTAGAAACGAGGATTGGTAACCTGCGGATCGGAAGGTGCAGATCCGTTAATGGTGACATCTGCCTGACTTAACAGTTCATTGGCAATTCGGTGCCATTCGTCATTTGGCACGCTTACTTCATCAATACACGATGAACTCATAGCTTCTCCATCACGCGCTAGTGATTTAGATCCATAAAACAGCGTAGTCGCTTTTTTTTAGGCTTGTGAGAAATTTCACGGAAAGTACCGTGAACCAGCTATCCGACGTAGAACAGAGAAGGGTGAAAACCCTTACTGAAAGGCCATCCATGGAGAAGCGGGAACAAATCCTGAACCCGTTAATGCATAATAAACTTCATAATTATGTGTAACGGGTTCAGTATAGGCCGCTAAAAGCAGTGATTCAATAAAAAAATGTTAGCAGACAAATATTATCAATTAAGTATTATATTTTCCGTAATTAATTCGTGGTTTCTGCGACGACCGGCTTAGCTTCACCGCGCTGCGCCTGCATGGCGTATCCGATACCTGCCAGCACCACCGTACCCAACATCACGCTGGTTGTTGCGGTTAATGGCGCGGTGATGAAGGTAGAAACCAGCAGGCTTGCCAGGAAGCACAGTCCTAATTGCAGCGTATTTTGCAGCGCCGCGGCGCGACCGGTAGCCTGCGGGAAGGGCTGGAGCGCCTGGGCAACCACAATCGGGTAAATAGTCCCATTCGCCATCGCCATAATGCAGAACGGAATGAGCAGACCGGTGAGCGTAGCGTTATCGAACAGACCCACCGCCCAGGTGGCAATGGTGCTAAGCGCAAACAGCATCATCGCCCACGGCAGCAGCTGTTTACCTTCCCATTTCTGCAGCGCAGCACGACAGCCGTAACCCCCTACCAGGAAGGCAATAGTTTGCGGCACATAGCTCAGACCAATAGCACCCGGGCCGTAACCCATCTCGTGCAGCAGGAACGGGGAGCCGGTCAGCCACGCGAAGAAACAGGCTGAACAGGCACCATAAACCAACACGTTGCCGCAGTAGGCACGGGAGCGCAGCAGGGTAAAGAAGGTCAGTTTCTTTTCTGATTTTTGTGCTGCTTTCTCGGCAGGCTTCTTCAGGCGCAGCGCCGGGATCATCAGAATCAGCGTAATAATAAACAGCGCTCCGAAAATGGCCTGCCATTCCAGATGTACCAGGATCCAGCTACCCAACAGCGGCGCCAGCGCCGGAGAGAGGGCAACCAGCGGCATGATGGTGGCAAAAATGCGGTTGGTGCGGTGGGCCGGATAGTAATCGGTGACCATCGCCTGCCAGGTTACCGTTGCTGCGCAGACGCCAACGGCCTGCACAAAGCGCAGGACCAGCAGCAGCATGCCGTCACGTACCCACAGCATGCCAAGGCAGCCAAGGGCAAAAATGGTTAAACCGGCGAGCAGGATCCACTTGCGACCATAGCGGTCGGACAGCGGTCCCCACAGCAGTTGCGCGACGGCGAAACCGGCCAGGAACAGGCTCAGGCTTGCGCTCACGCTGGCGGCAGGTATTTGTAGATCGCTTTGAATAGCGGCAAAAGCGGGCAGGTACATGTCCGTCGCCAGGAAGCCGAGCACGCTTAAACCGGCCAGCCAGGCAAGAAATAATTTTCCAGGTTGCATATCACTTTCTCTTTATAGATGCAGGTGTACGACTCAGGCGCTGAGTGTAGGGAGTGCAAAGCGGCTTGTGAAACGCTAATATTTGTTTAGTGAATTCAAAATTTTTGTAGGCAGAAAATGTGGTCTGAATATTCTCTTGAAGTGGTCGATGCTGTCGCCCGTAATGGCAGCTTCAGCGCAGCGGCCCAGGAGCTGCATCGCGTGCCCTCCGCGGTCAGTTATACGGTACGTCAGCTGGAGGAGTGGCTCGCCGTACCGCTCTTTGAACGGCGCCATCGCGATGTTGAACTGACGCCTGCCGGTGTCTGGTTTTTAAAAGAAGGGCGTTCTGTTATCAAAAAAATGCAGATCACCCGCCAGCAGTGTCAGCAGATTGCCAACGGCTGGCGCGGCCAGTTGCCCATTGCCGTCGATAATATCGTCAGGCCGGAACGTACCCGGCAGATGATCGTTGATTTCTATCGCCATTTTCAGGACGTCGAGCTGATTGTCTACCAGGAAGTGTTCAACGGCGTCTGGGATGCACTGGCTGATGGTCGGGTAGAGATGGCGATCGGCGCGACGCAGGCGATCCCGGTCGGGGGACGCTACGCGTTTCGCGATATGGGCACACTGCACTGGGTGTGCGTGGTTGCGCATCATCATCCGCTGGCGAGCATGGAAGGCGTGCTCAGCGATGAGGCGTTGCGCAACTGGCCTTCGTTGGTCACCGAAGATACCTCGCGATCGCTGCCAAAGCGGACCACCTGGCTTCTGGATAACCAGAAACGCGTCGTGGTGCCGGACTGGACATCGTCGGCCACCTGTCTGTCGGCGGGGTTGTGTGTTGGCATGGTGCCAGAGCATTTTGCTCGTCCGTGGATCGAAAGCGGGGAGTGGGTGGAACTGTGTCTCGAAAACCCGTACCAGGATTCTGCCTGTTGCCTGACGTGGCAGCAGCAGGATATGTCTCCGGCGCTGGCCTGGTTGCTGGATTATCTTGGGGATAGTGAAACGCTGAACCGGGAGTGGCTGCGGGTACCGGAGGCTCCGGACCCGCAGAAGTGATTAACGACGATAATCGCGGAACGGGCCGTCGGCAACGGAGCGACGTTCCACCAGACGCGGATGCACCTCGATGGACTGCGAGGTTTCGCGTTTGTTGACGATACGGTCGAGCAGCATATTGAACGCCGTTTCACCCAGAGAATCTTTCGGCTGGTGAATGGTGGTCAGCGCCGGGGAGAAATAGCGGGCGTTGCGCACGTTATCATAACCGATCACCGAAATATCCGTCGGCACGCGCAATCCCATCTCGTCGGCGGCGCAAATGGCACCCATCGCCATGATATCGCCACCGCAGAATACGGCGGTGGGGCGGTGCTGCTGGCCGAGGATCTGCTGCATGGCGCGATAGCCGGATTCTGGCTCAAAGTCGCCCTGTACAATCCAGTGCTCCGGCACTTTAATCAGCGCTTCTTCCATGGCTTTCATAAAGCCGGCAAGACGGCCCGCGCCGGTGTTGCGCTCAAGCGGTCCCGGGATCACGCCGATTTCACGGTGGCCACGCTCAATCAGGTAGCGGCCCGCCATATAACCGCCTTCGAAGGCGTTATCGATAACGGAGTCGGTGAAGTCGGCATGAGCTTCGCCCCAGTCCATCACCACCATCGGGATATGACGGTACTCTTCCAGCATTGAGATAACCGATTCCGGGTACTCAGAACACATGACCAGCAGGCCATCGACGCGCTTTTGCGCCATCATCGACAGATAAGCACGCTGCTTTTCAAGGTTGTTCCAGGCGTTACCCAGAATCAGGGTATAGCCTTTCTGGAAGCAATTTTTCTCAACCGCTTCAATGATTTCAGCGAAGTAGGCCGCTTCGCTGCTGGTCGCCAGCAGGCCAATCGATTTCGTGTGATTAACCTTCAGGCTACGGGCGACGGCGCTCGGGGAGTAGTGCAGCTCTTTGATCGCTGCCCACACCGCGTTGCGCGTCTCTTCCGCCACAAAGCGGGTTTTGTTAATTACGTGTGATACGGTTGTAGTGGAAACGTTTGCGCGCTTCGCTACATCTTTAATCGTTGCCATGGCTCTCACTCCAGACCATATCCTGAACTCCTGTATAACTTGCTACGTAAACGTTTGCCTCTACACACCCTGACGCAATCATTTCAGATTGCATTACGCCGGGAAAACGACACAGGACGACAGGAGGGGGTCAATGGCCGGTACGCTTTTAATTTAGCGTGGGATTTTGGCTCATCCTGGCGCAAAGGGAAAGAGAAATAATGATCATCGCGACGAAAAGCGTGCAGATTTTTGTGCTTAACTATGTAAAAATGAGCAAGCTCACTTTTCATGTGGGGATAAAAAGGAGAAAAATTGATGAGTACCGAACTGAAGCTCTCTCTGACTACCACGATCATTACCCTGGCCCTGATCGTTGCGGCCGGGCTGACGGCCGTTCTGCACTGATTTTCATGAGGGAGAGCCATCTCCCTCAATCCCTTCCCCCGCCATTGTTATCAATTGCGCAATAATCTTTTGCCAATTCCTTCACTTCTGTTTTTTGTGATTGCTGTCATACTTTCAACTTCTTAATAGGGTACCGCGCCTTCGCCGCGGCTGACCGGAGTTGTTAGATGAAAATCAATTTTCCATTAGTAGCCCTCGCGATAGGCGCGTTTGGCATCGGTACGACCGAGTTTTCACCCATGGGCCTGCTGCCCGTCATTGCGAAAGGGGTTGATGTTTCTATTCCGGTTGCCGGGATGTTAATCAGCGCCTACGCCGTTGGCGTGATGGTGGGTGCACCACTGATGACGCTGCTGCTGTCTCACCGGGCGCGCCGTAACGCGCTGGTGTTCCTGATGGCTATTTTTACCCTCGGCAACGTGCTGTCGGCGATTGCGCCGGATTACACCACGTTGATGCTATCACGCATCATCACCAGCCTTAACCACGGCGCGTTCTTCGGCCTGGGGTCAGTGGTGGCCGCAAGCGTCGTACCGAAGCATAAACAGGCAAGCGCGGTGGCGACCATGTTTATGGGCCTGACTATCGCCAATATCGGCGGTGTGCCGGCGGCGACCTGGCTTGGTGAAACCATCGGCTGGCGTATGTCTTTCCTTGCTACCGCCGGCCTGGGCGTTGTGGCGATGCTGAGCCTGTGGTTCTCTCTGCCAAAAGGGAGTGCCGGTGAGCGCCCTGACGTTAAACGCGAGCTTTCTGTACTGATGCGTCCGCAGGTATTGTCAGCGCTGCTGACCACCGTGCTGGGTGCCGGGGCGATGTTTACGCTTTATACGTATATTTCACCAGTCCTGCACACCATCACCGACGCCTCTCCGCTGTTTATCACCGCGATGCTGGTGCTGATCGGCGTGGGCTTCTCTATCGGTAACTACCTTGGTGGTAAGTTTGCCGACCGTTCGGTCAGCCGGACGCTGAAGGTATTCCTGCTGCTGCTGATGGTCATTATGCTGGCAATTCCGCTGCTGGCGCGCAGTGAAATTGGCGCCGCTATCAGCATGGTGGTGTGGGGCGCCGCAACCTTCGCCGTCGTACCGCCGCTGCAGATGCGTGTGATGCGTGTGGCTCACGAAGCTCCAGGGCTTTCTTCTTCAGTGAATATTGGGGCGTTCAATCTCGGTAACGCACTGGGTGCCGCCGCCGGTGGCGCGGTGATCTCCGGTGGCCTCGGCTACAGTTTTGTACCGGTGATGGGGGCGATTATTGCCGGGCTGGCGCTGGTTGTGGTGCTGTTCGGTGGGCGTTCTCAGCCTGAAGAGGCGATGGTCAGTCAGTGATAAAAATACGCAGAAGGGGTGACCCTTCTGCGTTCTGGTTTATGCTGCCAGGTTCTTCGCAACAAAATTCCAGTTTACCAGCGCCCAGAAATGCTCGAGGTAGTTCGGGCGGGCGTTACGGTAGTCAATGTAATACGCATGTTCCCACACATCGACGGTCAGCAGCGGCTTCGCGTCAGTGGTCAGCGGGGTACCCGCGTTAGAAGTCGAGACGATAGCGAGGCTGCCGTCTGCTTTCTTCACAAGCCAGGTCCAGCCAGAACCGAAGTTCTTGATAGCCGCGTCGGTGAACTGTGCTTTGAAATCTGCAAAGCTGCCGAACGCTTTAGTGATGGCTGCAGCTACTTCGCCGGTTGGCTCGCCGCCGGCCTGCGGTGCCAGGCAGTTCCAGTAGAAGGTGTGGTTCCACACTTGTGCTGCGTTGTTGAACATGCCGCCTTCAGAAGTACGAACAACTTCTTCCAGTGATTTGCCTTCAAACGCGGTGCCTTTTACCAGGTTATTCAGGTTGGTGACGTAGGTCTGGTGATGCTTGCCGTAGTGATATTCCAGCGTTTCTGCGGAAATGTGCGGCGCCAGGGCGTCTTTTGCATACGGTAATGCAGGTAATTCGAACGACATTGCTACTCTCCTTTATTATTGTATGAACACTCAATAACCACGTATCGAGTATGGGTAGGGTAGCAAATTGAAAGGCGAGACAAAAGAGGAACTTAACCTTACATCTGGCCGGGTTGTGTGGCGAGGCTCATACCGGCAAAGCGTGTCAGACTGGCGCTGAGAGGGGATTTTTATGGTTCCCGTGGCACTTGCGCGCTTATACTGTTAAGCCAGTCTTTTTATTCTGATTTTGTGAGGTTGCATGTCCTCTGAACTCTCTGCGAATAGCCCAACGGACAGCGCGACGCCTCGCAGGAAACGCGGACGCCCACCGAAAGCGGTCTCCGTACAGCTTGATGTGAAGCGCACTATCATCTGCACCGGAGTGGAAGTGCTGACCGAGTCACCGTTCAGCGCCAGCAGCCTTGATTACATCCTCAAACGTGCCGGCGTCCCGAAAGGCTCTTTCTATTACTATTTTGAGAGTAAAGAAGCCTTCGGGATGGCGGTGCTTGAACAGTACGACAGTTTTTTCGCGCGACTCCTTCAGCGTACCCTGGGTGACGAAACCCGTTTACCGCTCGACAGGATCGCAGCCTTTGTGGATGCGGCAGCCTCAGGAATGGCGAAGTATCAGTTCAATCGCGGTTGTGCAGTGGGCAATCTGGCGCATGAGGTGGCAACACTTCCGCCAGCGTTTCGCCAGAAATTAATGCAGGTCTTTGATCAATGGGAAGCGTCGCTTGCGGTATGCCTGCGTGACGCCGTGGCAGCAGGGCAGATAGCGCACCATGTTGATATCAACATTCAGGCTTCGTTCTTCTGGACCGGCTGGGAAGGGGCAGTGCTCCGTGCCCGTTTAGAACAAACCCGCCGCCCGCTGGATCTCTTTCTGCAGGGCTTTATCGCCGGGCTTTCCGTCAGTAACTAGCGCCTCCAGGCCTGTGCCGCAGCAAAAGCAATAGAATTAATTAGACGATCGGTCTATTATTGTCTGATAAACGACGCCTGCATCTCATCGCGCATATTATTGTAGCCAACTGGTCTATTAAGGAATCAGCATGTTTAACGCCATTCTCATCAATAAGTCCGACGCGGGTTATGACGCGCAATATACTTCCGTTGCGCAAAGTGACCTGCCGGAAGGTCACGTCACTGTCGCTATCGATTATTCCTCCATCAATTATAAGGACGCGTTAGCCATCACCGGACGCGGCCCGATTGTGCGCCAGTTTCCAATGGTGCCGGGCATCGATTTTGCCGGAACGGTCACCGAGAGTTCAGACGATGCTTATCGCGTGGGGGATAAGGTTTTGCTCACGGGATGGGGCGTGGGCGAGCGCCACTGGGGCGGTCTGGCGCAAAAAGCCAGAGTGAAGAGCGAATGGCTGACCCGATTGCCGGAAGGCGCTAGCCCACAGACGGTGATGGCTATCGGCACCGCTGGTTTTACCGCCATGCTGTGTGTGAATGCCTTGTTGAAACAGGGGATAACGCCGCAGATGGGCCCGGTGCTGGTGACCGGTGCCAGCGGTGGGGTGGGTAGCTGTGCGGCCATCATTTTGCGCAAACTGGGTTATGACGTTATCGCAAGCTCCGGGCGTCCGGAGAAAACCGCACAGCTGCTGGCTAAATGGGGCGTGAAGGAGATAATCCATCGCGATGAGCTGGGGGCTCCAGGTAAGCCGTTGCAGAAAGAGCGCTGGGCCGCGGCGGTGGATACCGTGGGTAGCCACACCCTGTTCAACGCCTGTGCCGGAACAAAATACAACGGCGTCGTGGCTGCCTGCGGCATGGCACAGGGAATGGATTTCCCGGCAAACGTTGCCCCTTTCATCCTGCGTGGAGTGACGCTGCGGGGCGTGGATAGCGTGATGGTAAGCCAGGCGGTCCGCGAAGAGACCTGGCGCGACGTGTGCCGGTACCTGACCGCCGATGACTTAGCGGGTATCAGCGTTGTGAAACCGCTAAGCACTGCCATTGCCACCGCCGAAGCGCTGCTGGCAGGCCAGGTTCATGGTCGTGTGGTGATTGACTGCAATAAATAGAACTGATGAATAAAAGAAGAAGCCCGCATTATGCGGGCTTCTGTCGTTTGAACAGGGCAGGGATCAGCGAATGGTTTTTGGTGTCATTACGCGACGAGCGCCAACGTAGTGACGGGTCCAGTAGTCTTCGCTCAGCGAGGTCACCTGAATATCGCGACCGGTACGCGGAGACTGGATGAATTTCCCATTACCAACATACACGCCAACGTGATCGGCAGTACCACGACCGCGGGTGCGGAAGAACACCAGATCGCCGCTTTCCAGTTCACTGCGGTTCACCGGGCGCGCGTCGCGCAAGTGGTACATTTCATTAGCCGTACGTGGAATACGAATATTCACCAGATCTTTATAGGCGTAATAAACCAGACCGCTGCAATCAAAACCGGTTCGCGGTGAGGTGCCACCCCAACGGTACGGTTTACCAATCTGGTTCATTAATTTGTTCATTGCGGTTTTCTGCGCTTTCTGCACTTTTGCTTTGTGCACATCGGCCACTTTCAGCGGCTTATCGTCAACGACCTTAACGCATTTCTTCTTGTGGCCTTTGGTGACGGTGCATTTTTGCGTCACTTTGGCGGCAGCGGTTTGTTGCTTGCTGCCCTTATGCGTACTGGAAGCGGTTTTGTGAGTCGAGGATGACGCTTTGCTGGAGGCGGTGGTTTTCTTTTTAGCGCTGGTTTTAGTGCTGGTTTTGCTGGTTGTTTTAGCAGTGGTTTTGGTTTTCTGGCTGGTTTTTTTCTTACGTTCGCTGCTTTTAACCGGGTGCGCTTTTTGGGCTGAAGACGACCGCGCCTGCTGGGAAGCATGCGACAAAGGCGTAAACGATATCGATGTAAAAAGTAAAGCACAGAGCGTGATCGAGGTTTTATTTATCCGCGCCACTGAGCAATCCCCTGTGATTAAGGCAGGCCTGCCATCATGCCTGCGTATGATTTTTCAAAACGCATCGATTCTAATGCATAAGAACACGAAATGTTAATAGCCTTTTTGCATCTGATATCCCGTTTCGTAAGCAAGTGCAAAAAAATGCAGCAGTCGAGCAACATACAGAAATAAAACGCTCAGATTTTCATCCGTGCTGCCGATAAAGAGATATTTTTAAGGCAACTTCTGAACGCAGAAGATAAAATAATGAGGCGTGAACAAAATGTTATTTTCGGACAGCGGTCATAGACGCTACAATGTCAGACTACTGCCGTAAGAGAAGTTATAGGAAGCAAGACAATGACCACAACTATCGAAAAAATCCAGCGTCAAATCGCCGAAAACCCGATTCTGCTGTACATGAAAGGCTCTCCGAAGCTGCCAAGCTGTGGCTTCTCCGCTCAGGCGGTTCAGGCACTGTCTGCCTGTGGCGAGCGTTTTGCTTATGTCGACATTCTGCAGAACCCGGACATCCGTGCCGAGCTGCCGAAATACGCAAACTGGCCGACCTTCCCGCAGCTGTGGGTTGACGGTGAACTGGTTGGCGGTTGCGACATTCTGATTGAAATGTACCAGCGTGGCGAACTTCAGCAGCTTATCAAAGAGACTGCGGCGAAGTACAAAGAAGAAGAGCCGAAAAGCGAATAATGTGTTCTGTCATGCCGGAGGCACTACGCTTATCCGGCTACAGAAACCTGTAAAAAAGCGACCTTACGGTCGCTTTTTTTATTCCTGCGTCTCAGCGACAGGTAGCGGCCAGCCGCCCATACGTTTCCAGCGGTTGACGATTTCGCAAAACAGAATGGCGGTCTGTTCGGTGTCGTACAGCGCTGAGTGGGCTTTGCTGCTGTCAAACTCCATACCCGCTGCGGCACAGGCTTTTGACAATACGGTTTGCCCAAGCGCCAGTCCGCTCAGAGCTGCGGTGTCGAAGGTTACAAACGGATGGAACGGGTTACGCTTGAGTGACGCGCGTTCAGCCGCGGCCATCATAAAGCTATGATCGAAGGTGGCATTGTGCGCAACCATAATCGCCCGGTTGCAGTTGCTGTCTTTGATGCCTTTACGCACGGCTTTAAAGATGGCGTGCAGGGCATCGTATTCGCTGACCGCACCACGCTCCGGATCGTCAGGATTAATGCCGTTGAAAGCCAGCGCTTCAGGCTGCAGATTGGCGCCTTCAAATGGGGTAACGTGGAAATGCAGTGTGGTGTCCGGCATCAGCCAACCTTGCTCATCCATTTTTAGCGTGACGGCGGCAACTTCGAGTAACGCATCGGTTGCTGCATTAAACCCGGCCGTTTCGACATCAATGACTACCGGATAAAATCCGCGGAAACGGTCGCACAGACCATTCAGTTGAGCATTGTCGGACATCAGAATCTCTTGTACTAAATAACGAAGCGCGCATTATGGCAAATTTTGCCCAGGCTGGGTAGGCGGCGGGGAAAAAGAACGGGTGCCGAAGCACCCGCAGGAAGAGATTAGTGGCCGAGACCTTTTCCGGCATCTTTCTCTTCGATCAGTTCAATCTTGTAGCCATCCGGATCTTCGACAAACGCGATGACGGTCGTACCGCCTTTCACCGGGCCCGCTTCACGGGTGACGTTGCCGCCGTTTTTACGGATACGGTCGCAGGCTTCAGCGGCATTCTCGACGCTCAGCGCGATATGACCGTAGGCGGTGCCGAGCTCGTAGCTGTCTACACCCCAGTTCCAGGTCAGTTCAATGACCGCTTCGTCACTTTCCGCGCCGTAGCCGACGAAAGCGAGAGAGTATTTATACTCCGGGTTTTCGCTGGTGCGCAGCAGTTTCATGCCCAGTACGTTGGTATAGAACTCAATGGAACGTTGCAGATCGCCAACGCGCAGCATGGTGTGAAGTAAGCGCATATTTTTCCCTTAAAAAGTCGCGAGTAGAGAGTCTGTGAGTATAGCGGCGGATGCCCGCCGCTATCAATGCGGGGATTAAAGCGTTGGGTAATCGGTATAGCCTTCAGCGCCACCACCGTAGAAGCTTTCCGGGCGCTGCGGGTTCAGTTCCGTTTTGTGCTGCAGGCGAGCTACCAGATCCGGGTTTGCAATCCAGTCACGGCCAAAAGCGACGGCATCAATCAGGCCTTTCGCAATCAGATCGTTGGCTTTTTCCAGTGTATACGCCCCGGCACCGATAATAGGGCCGTGGAAACGCTCGCGAACTTTACGGCGGAACGATTCGTCGTACGGCTTGCCGCCAGCCCAGTCCGGTTCGGACATATGCAGGTAGGCGATACCGCGTTTGCCCAGCTGTTCGATGAGATACAACGCGTCGGCTTCTTCATCCGGGCCGTTACCCACGTTCTGGAAGCTGCCAATCGGGGAAACGCGGATACCAATGCGATCGGCACCCCATTCTTTAATACCGGCATCTACCACTTCCAGCACCAGGCGAGCACGATTTTCCACGCTGCCGCCGTACTGATCGGTACGCTGATTAGATTCCGGTGACAGGAACTGGTGCAGCAGATAGCCGTGAGCGGAGTGCAGCTCAACCAGATCGAAACCGGCTTCGCGGGCGTTGGCGATAGCATGACGGAAGTCATTCACAATTCCCGGGATCTCAGCGGTTTCCAGCGCTCGCGGCATTGAGGTGTCGACGCGAATAGCGTGGCCGTTTTCATCACGCAGCGAAGTGCGGGTACCGGCAATGATCGCAGAAGGCGCGACCGGCGCTTCACCATGTGGCTGAATGCTATGGTGAGAGATACGGCCGGTGTGCCACAGCTGGACGGCGATATGGCCATTTTCAGCATGTACACCTGCGGTGATTTTTTTCCACGCGGCAACCTGCTCCGGGCTGTGCAGCCCTGGTGCACCGGCATAGCCTTTTGCCTGCGCGGAAACCTGGGTGGCTTCAGAGATAATCAAGCCGGAGCTGGCGCGCTGGCGGTAATACTCGGCCATCAATGGGGTCGGGATATCGCCGGGCTCAATGCTGCGCAGACGGGTCAGCGGCGCCATGAAGACGCGATTCGGCACGTTGATGGCGCCGACGGTAAGCGGGGAAAACACATTCTTCTGGGACATGATGACTCCTGAGTAGACCGGTCGTCTAGTAATTCGCTAAATAAAAACGCCTGGTTTACACCGAAGGCGCCGCAATCATAGTTTTTGCATGGGCCAGCGCGCTTTCGAGCGGCGTGGCGCTGCGTGACATCTTGGCCTGCAGATTGGCACCCAGCCACAGGGAGTAGAGCACCTGTGACTGCGTTAGCGCGTCACCCTGAAAGGTGAGGCTACCTTCGCGTTGGCCGTTTTCCAGCGCCTCGGCGAGCAGGACGATAATTTGGTTCGCGCCTTTGTTCATCTCGCTGCGCATCATCTCTGAGAGATCGCAGACTTCAGCAGAGAGTTTTACCGTCAGGCAACCGCTGATGATCCCTTGCTGGCAGAACTGGTTCAGCGTTTGCTGGTAGTAGGCCAGCAGGCGGTCACGGTAGTTTCCTTCACCTGAGGCGAAATGGTTCTTCAGCCGCAGATGGTAATCCGCATAGTGACGCTCAAGCATCGCTACGCCAAAAGTCTCTTTTGAGCGGAAGTAGTGATAGAACGAGCCTTTCGGCACTTCCGCCGTCTTCAGTAGTTCACTCAGACCCATGCCGGTAAAACCCTTGAGCATGCAAAGACGCTCGCCGGTGGCAAGGATATGTTCTCGGGTATCACAATCAACAGGTCTGCTCATGGGGAAATAATGTAGTAGACCGATTGGTCTAATGCAAGAAAAATTGTGCGTCCGTCGAAGCTGTATCGATTAAGGGTTGCGCAAGGCGAGTGAAACGTCTTCAATGGTATAACAATCTTTTAACGGGAGACAGGGCATGGCTGAACAACTGGAATTTTTTCCGGTACCGAGCCCATGTCGGGGAATTTGCCAGTCCGACGAGCGCGGCTATTGTCGAGGTTGTATGCGTAGCCGCGAAGAACGCTTTCAATGGCAGGCGATGTCTGACGGGCAAAAACAGGAGGTGATCCGCCTGTGCCGTCAACGGTTGCTGCGTAAATTGCGCGCCAACAAACCCGCTGCGGCAGAAGATCCGGAACAACCCTCCCTGTTTTAATGTTGATCGCGGGCTTTACGCGCCCGGTTTTACGAACCCAATACACAGCGGATAGCCTTCATGCCGCTTATCCTGGTGAAAGGTTATCTGGCTAATGGCATCCAGCTTTATCTGCGGCCACTGCGTCAGCGCCTTGCTAAACGAGGCATCTGTACAGTTTTTATCTGAATGACCAATCAGCAATGCGCCAGAACGCGCAATCTCTGCATACCGGATCTCCGCGTTGTAGATATTAGGTTCTGTGCTGTTGCTCCAGGGGGTAATGGTTTTAGGTCCTGACGGCGCGTAAAAGAGAAGCCAGTCGGCCAGGTGCTCCCCACCGACCAGGCGCAGCGGTGTGCCGTAGCGTTGGTGCCATAACTGGTCAACCCTCTGGCTGAAGGGGATAATTCCACTCATTTTTTGTCCGGCATTGCCCACGTTAGCGGCCATGACCGCGCTGTACCCCAGCAACACCAGTACCGCGGTACCGATAAGAGCAATACTGGCCCCCCTGGCCGGCTGCGGGTTAGGGGTGACGACGCATCCGACAAGCAGCGCCGGGGCCAGGATGAAAAACGGCTGTAACCATTCCGTCAATCGCCCGCCGTGATGAAACAGGAACCACAGGCAAATGGGGGCCAGCGGCATTACGCTGACCAGCAGCAGAACGCGTTTATTGGTATCGACAGGCCAACGGAGCTGAATGTGGCTGCGACGCAGGATCCACCATAAGAACAGCAGCGGGTAGTAGATGCTCAGCAGTTTTATGAACAACGCCGGATTAAACTGACGTTTGATCTGCGAATCCACCCAATGGAAGGCCACAAAGTTGTGCTCCCATAGCCATGCCAGGTTTGGTGCAATAATGGCAAGACCCGCAATGAGTGCCAGATAGAACAGCGGTTGACGATAACAGTCCCGAATTTTTGGCACCACAATGGTCGCGATGAAGGCTGCGCCGACAAATGCCAGCGTTGAGTACTTCGCCATCGAGGCCAGCCCTGCTGTTATCGCGAATGCCAGCCACCAGCCGGGGTGACGGGTGATCGCATGGTAAAAGAACAACAGCATCCACGGCCACAGCATAACCAGCAGATAGTTATCGTTATAACTAATGATGTCGAAGTTAATGATCCCTGAAAGATTGAGGGTAAGCAGGGCAATCCAGGCCAGACGTTCGCTGCCGCTCAGGCATTTGGCGAGCGACCAGCACCCCACCATGCCAACGGCAATAGCCACAAAATGGGTGATGTACCAGTAAGCGCTGAATGAGATACCCGAAAACCACAGCGCCGGGCGCCATACCATACCCACCAGCCAGGGATTCTTTGGCGAACCCCACTCTGCGTTTTGTGCCCAGTTTAGTGCTTCAACGGCATCGTAGGGAACGGTAGGGTCAAGAAATATCGTTGCCAGACTCCACAACAGAGCATAAACACCCACCCAAACCATTAAAACGACTCGACTCATCGACCTTCCTTATTGAATTTATCCTCAGAGAAACTCCTTATCCTGGGCATCTATAGTTAAATTGCGGGCAAACAGAACTTGAATAACAGGTTTTTACCTGACAGGGGCGGTAGGAACAGAGAGCACAAGGACATGCGTTTCGCGCCGAATCATGTGTATACTCGAAACAGGTCTTTTTTGAGGATGTTGCTATGGTTCAGCGTATTACACTGGCGCCGCAAGGCCCTGAATTTTCGCGTTTCGTGATGGGGTACTGGCGTCTGATGGACTGGAATATGTCCCCGTGTCAGTTGGTCAGCTTTATTGAAGAACATCTGGATTTAGGCGTGACAACCGTCGATCACGCAGACATCTACGGTGGATACCAGTGCGAAGCCGCATTTGGTGAAGCGATGAAGCTGGCTCCGCATCTTCGTTCGCGTATGGAAGTGGTCAGTAAATGTGGCATTGCCACGACCGCGAAGGCAGAAAACGCCATTGGTCACTACATAACGGATAAACACCACATCATCAACAGCGCCGAACAGTCGCTGAAAAACCTCGCTATCGATGCGCTGGATCTGCTGCTTATTCACCGTCCCGATCCGTTAATGGATGCGGATGAAGTGGCGGAAGCGTTTCTGGCGCTGCATCAGGCCGGGAAAGTGCGCCATTTCGGCGTGTCTAACTTCACCCCTGCGCAGTTCACTCTGCTGCAGTCGCGCCTGCCGTTTACGCTTGCCACGAACCAGCTGGAGATCTCCCCGGTGCATCAACCGCTGCTGCTGGATGGCACGCTGGATCAGCTCCAGCAGTTGCGTATTCGCCCGATGGCATGGTCGTGCCTCGGCGGTGGACGGTTGTTTGAAGATGCTGAGTTCCAGCCACTTCGCGATGAGCTTGCCATTATTGCGCAGGAGCTGAACGCTGCCAGCATTGAGCAGGTAGTTTATGCGTGGGTGATGCGTCTGCCGTCGCAGCCGCTGCCGATCATCGGCTCAGGCAAAATTGAACGCGTCCGTTCTGCCGTAGCGGCCGCAGCGTTGAAGATGTCTCGCCAGCAGTGGTTCCGCATTCGTAAAGCGGCGCTGGGGTATGACGTACCGTAAAACCTGCCGGGGTGGCGTTCGTCACCCCGAAATGCTGCCTTCCGCTGGAGCCTGCTCCAGCTGCGAGAGCGAGCAGTACAGGCGCCAGATAAGCGTGCCCAGTTCGCGAGCGGCAGGTTGATGGTGCCGGGCGAGAGCATCGCAAATCCGCTGAAGTTCCTGCAACGACGCCGCTAACGGCCGCTGACGTACCCCGCGCTCGCTCATGACATCACGCAATAGTGAAATACACATATCACGCACCTGCGAGAGCGGGTCGGATCGGCTTTCCCAACTGCGCAGTTGCCAGACAACGTGCGAGCAGTTCAGCAGCACCACGCCCCAACGCAGTAACCAGCGGCGGGCCAGCGCATCCTGGCTGTTACTCAACTGACTGATGTGGTGGTAGACCAGCGACTCAAATTCATGCTCAGAATAAGCCGGTTTACGACTTAACTGGTCAATAAAGTGACGCCGTAACGCGCGAATGTGCCGACGGCTCTTACGTGCGTCAGAGCCGGGACGAAGTACCGCAAACGCCAGCCATGCCGCGCCCACACCGAGGATCTTCGCCAGATTGTCGTTGAGAAAACCGTCGAAGTTGTAATCTGGTGGGTTCGTCACCGAAACAAACGATCCCATAAACACGATAAGTTGCCCCCACAGCCCGGCAAACTTCGGCATTTGCTGCTTAAAGAGCTGCATAGTGGTGAGCAGCGGGAATAAAAATAACAGGAACTCCCACAGCTCGGTTATCTGTACCATCAGGCCGAACTTCACCACGAAGCTGAACAGCGACAGCAACAACAGTGTTCGCATCAATAAGCTCAGAGAATTGAACGGTGAAGGGGCAATGGAATAGAGCACGCAGGCGATAGAGGCCAGCGTTAGGGCTGCCGGGCCGGATCCCCATTGCGTGTTGATGCTCAGGGAACCAATGAAGAACAGGGCGACGAAGGTGCGGATCCCGTTCCACAGCGCCTCTGCGTGATCGGTATGACGAGCCAGTGCCGGAGCGCCGGGTACCGAAAACTCCGTCACTGCAGTCGCATTTTCAAGACGCTGAAGCCAGTAGCTGGAGCGCAGGTAAACCCGACAAAAATAGCGCAGCCGGTTCCAGAACGCCTGGTGGTGATAATCGGCGGCGTCAGTGGGAGCAAGGGGGGCGATGATTTTCGCAACGGTATAAATATCGGCTCCCGGTCTGGCCAGTTCAAGGACGAGGCTGTCAATGACCGTTCGCAGGTTTTGGGGGGGATTCGGCCAGTTCACTATCATCCGTCGCAGGCTGGAGATTACGCTTGTCAATCGCAGCTGCTGATGCAGTAAATAGTTCAGCAGGCTGTTTTGCCGACGAAAACGGTAGTGGCTCCAGAATGCCTGGATGCGTAGCAGATTCATGGTCAGGATCTGGCCGATAACGTTCTCGTGCGCGGTGCGAATGGCGTCGGTCGTGTTTGGTTGCCAGAGGAGGCTGCTGTGTTCCAGCAGCCGCGCGTGCATATTCTTGAGCGCGGTGAGAAGAGCGGTGCCATCGGAAGTGCTCGGCAGGATCATCATCATCGTCCCACCGCAGAGAATACCGACAATGACTTCACACACCCGTGACTGGGCGAGATCCCAGAGTACGGCAGGGTCAACGACGTTGACCATCGGGAAAGCGATCATGGCGCAGGTGTAGCCTGCCAGCTGGAAAGCGTAGGCCGCGTTATTGGTGAACATGGCGCAGGCCCAGGTACAAAAGGCGAGCCAGGCAGACATGTAAACCAAAAATAACCACGGGTCGGTCAGCGCGTGACCCGCAATAATCAACGCAATACAGGCACCCAGCAGGCTGCCGGCGATGCGGCCTAAACTTTTACTGATAACTCCGCCGACCGTAGGGAAGCTCACGACTGCCGCCGACGTCATCGCCCAGTACGGCTCGTCGAGATTAAGCCAGTAGGCAATGCTCAACGCCAGGCACATGGCGATGCCGTTGCGTAAGGCATAGCGCCACTGTCCCCGGGTCGCCTTTATCCACGGTAAGGATTGCCAGCTGAATGCGGGAAGATTCATCAGGGCTTGCCAATCGATACGGTACAGGTGGTACCGGAGACCAGCGTGATGTCCTGTGGAAGCGTATCGAATTCAATGCGTACCGGAACCCGCTGCGCCAGCCGCACCCAGGGGACGTTGGGTTTAATGTCCGCCACCAGGTCTTTATTGCTATCGACGCTCTGATCGTAAATGGCTCTACCGATACTGGATACGTGACCCTGTAACGTTTTTCCGGAGCTGTACAGAATGATATCCGCACGGTCACCTGAGCGGATATGGCGCAATTTGGTCTCTTCAAAGTAACCAACCACGTAGAAAGAGTGGCTGTCGACAAGGGCAAACACCGCTTTCCCTTCGCTGGCATAGTTGCCAACACGGGTTGATAAATTTGTCACCCAACCGTCAACCGGCGCCTTTACCACCGTTTGACTGAGCTGCCAGCGCGCGTGCTCAAGGGTTGCCTGCGCAGCACTGACGACGGCTTTGGCCGCCTTCTCGGCCATATTGGCGCTATCGCGATCCTCTTCCGAAATAAAGTTTTGCGGCAGATTATGACGTCGGCTGGCTTCACGGCTGGCTTTCAGCTGCTCAGATTGCGCTTTCGCAAGGCCTGCTTCGGCGTTCAGCACGGCAATTTTGTAGGGAGTATCGTCAATTCGGAACAGTACGGTACCGGCTTTTACTAACTGGTTGTCTTCAACGTTGAGTTCCTGAATGCTTCCGGATACCTGTGGCGTGATGCTGACCTGCTCGGCGCGGACTTTCCCGTCGCGCGTCCAGGGGGATTGCATGTAGTAGTTCCAGACCAGCCAGATAGCGATGATAGCGACGGCTGCAACCAAAAGCGTTGAGAAGTATTTTATTCTTTTCATTAAGTTAGTATCACCAGGAGACGATTAAAACCAGCGCCAGACAAACGGAAAGCGCAAACAGGGAGAGATCCATCAGCATGGGATGCCAGATTTCACCGGCGTACATCCAGTCACGTAGCTGACGATGCGCTACCAGCCAGATAAGAAATCCGAGCAGAACCGCTTTAAAAATGGGGGGAAAGTAGATGGACGCGCCTACCACCAGATCCTGAAGGGGTAAACCAGAGGCGTTCAGAATCGACTTCACGAGCAAGTTTCCTTTGCATGGGAGGAGTAATACGCAAAATGTGAGATCCACATCGGCGAAACGGTCTTATCGTTACTAGTAGTGTAAATCATTGCCTCGATTTGCGAGTTTTTGGCAATACAATTGTGTTGATATGTTAAATACTGCACACTATTCTAAAATCAGCATAATAACTTAGCAAGCTAATTATAAGGAGATGAAATTGGAATCGCCATTAGGTTCTGATCTGGCTCGGTTGGTGCGGATCTGGCGCGCTTTGATTGACCATCGCCTGAAACCTCTGGAATTGACGCAGACGCACTGGGTAACGTTGCATAACATTCATCAACTTCCCCCTGAGCAGTCGCAGATTCAACTGGCCAAAGCGATCGGCATTGAGCAACCGTCACTGGTTCGTACACTTGATCAACTGGAGGAGAAGGGACTCATTTCTCGCCAGACATGTGCGAGTGACCGACGCGCCAAGCGTATCAAACTCACCGAAAAGGCTGAGCCGCTGATTGAAGAGATGGAGACCGTCATTCGTAAAACGCGCGGCGAGATCCTGGCCGGGATCTCGGCAGAAGAGCTTAACATTTTGCTGGATCTTGTTTCGCGTCTTGAACAAAACATCAATGAGCTTCAGTCCCGCGATTAATCGTTGTCGGCGCCGAACAAAGAAGGGCCCTGCAAACGCAGGGCTTTTTTTTATCCCCAGACGACGACACGGTTACGCCCGGTCTCTTTTGCCCGGTACATGGCCTGATCGGCTCGCTGAACACACTCTTCGGCGCTAAGAGCGCTGCTGGTGGTCGTAAAGACCCCCATACTGATGGTCACCGGCTCCGGCAGGTGGTCGTTACTGCTCTGGGCATCCTGCTTTTCGATAGTGACGCGAATGCGTTCGGCAATGCGCTGTGCCTCTTCAGAAGAGACGTTCATCAATAGCAAAGCAAACTCTTCTCCGCCAATTCTGGCAGCGACGTCTTCCACACGAGCAGCGTTCTGCAGGACACGTGCGACGTACTGAATCACCTTATCACCCTGTAAATGCCCGTACTGGTCGTTGATGCGTTTGAAACGATCGAGGTCGCTGACTATAACGGATATCGGGGTGGCGGGGGTCGTGGCGCGCAGCTGGCTGGTCAGCGTGTCGTAGAAGAAGCTGCGGTTATACAGGCGCGTCAGTGAGTCACGAATCGAGTTCTGATAGGAATCCAGATACTTATCGTGAGAAGTGCGATAGAGGTGGAACACATCGCACAGCAGCACGAAGAACAGGAACAGGGTACAAAGGGTTTCAAAGAAACGGGCCTGATACCAGGAGTAACCTGCGCTGTGATCGGCAGTGAGTAGAATAATCAATGTCACAATATAGCAGGCGCAAAAGAAACCGCCGCTGAACCAAAATATATTCTTAAGCCGAGTAATACGTAATAAAACGTAGAGCGTCAGGAACCATAGTGAGACCAGCGCCCAACCAATGATATATCGCCATAAAGGCGTAAAGGTCAGCGTCAGATTATCAATAAAGCTGAGGTGGAATAACTCGTGGCCGCTGGCGTAAAGCCACGCCAGAATAATCATTGATGCCGTGAATGCACCAATGGAAATTAATATGGATGCATGTATTTTTCTTACGTGCATCGTACTCTTACGATAATAGTATAATACGGCAGCAGTAGTAAAAAGCGCCGCCATCATGATGTTGCGGAAGAAGTAGTAGATGATGGCATTGTTATAATTGACGAGTCGCCCTGAAGTGCACATATACCACTCGGGGTAAGTGCTCAGGGTTCCTGCCAGTAGCAGGGCAGAACCGGCAAAGGCGCACGCAATGGGCATCAGGTACAGACGTCGCTTTTCGCAGATATACTTCATTATCATGAAGGCTGCGATCATCATATGAAAAACAAATAAAAAAATGGTCATCACCGGGAATGCGACAGGACCAGTGCCGGGCATTGCTTTAAACAATATGTGCGACGTGTAATAAATTAAAGAAATGGCAAACGCACAAATTACAAAGAATATGAAAAGGTTGCGCGTAACGCGTGGTGATTTTGCAAGCATAATCTACGTCTCAATATCAGTAGGCTACAAAAAGAGAGCCCAAAAGTTGCGGTTGTTAAACGTAATATTACTGAGTGTAATTCAGAAAAATGTGTCAAATATTGCGCCTGAACAAACAACTGTGGCGGTTTATATTTGCGAGGTAATTATGCGTTAATTAGATGAGAAGAAAGGTTACCAAAAGTCAGTTTTTGTCAGGGAAGGGTAAAAATATATCGCGTAACGCAGAGCGCGTTACGCGATAAGAAGATTAACGCGGGGAAACGGTAACCTGCTGGCCGTTGCTGGCAATTGCTACACGCTGGCCTTTAGAGAAGCGAGTATCGCCCTGTTTCTGCACAACCATAATGGTGTTGCCGTCGTCTTTGCGGATTTCCAGCTCAACACCCTGGGTTTTGTTCATCGCGCTCTGTACGCCCTGACCGGCTACGCCGCCTGCTACAGCACCTGCTGCGGTAGCGAGAGAACGACCGGTGCCGCCGCCTACGGTATTACCGAGGAAGCCACCTAAAACCGCACCGCCGATAGCACCGATCACGTTAGAATCGTCGCCGCCCTGGATTTGTACCGGACGGGTATTCACGATTGTCCCGTAGGCCACGTTCTGAACCTGTTTTGCTTCGGATGCGTTATATACGTCCCCGGACAGGCCACTGCTGCTGACACATCCCGCCAGCGATAAACCGATCATAGAAACGGCCAATACACGTAACATCATTTACGACTCTCCTGTTCACCATGAAACGCTCACCTGAGCATCCGTCATGATGCAATTATATGGCATTTACCTTACGCAGGTCATTTGTTCTGCATCGATAAGGCGAAAATTATATTCAGAAAAGGTTTAACCGATGTTAAACCATTGTCAAAGTCGGAGCGTGGCCGGAGCTGTCAACTTTTGTGGTCTATTGTTAAAATTTATTAGTACCTCATAGAATTGGCGCGAGCTTTATGGTGGAGTGTGGGGTCCGGAATGCCTAACCTCAGGAAAACATATGAAATCGGGTCGCTTTATTGGTGTTATGTCAGGAACCAGCCTTGATGGTGTTGATGTCGTGTTGGCCGCGATTGATGAACATCGCGTCGCGCAGTTGGCAAGCCTGTCGTATCCCATTCCCGCTCCGCTGAAAGAGGGAATTCTGGCTATCTGCCAGGGGCAGCAACTCACACTTTCCCAACTGGGAAGGCTCGACACCCAGCTAGGTCGCCTGTTTGCCGATGCGGTACTGGCGCTGATGAATCAGGAACGCCTGCTGGCGGAAGACATTGTCGCCATCGGCTGCCACGGACAGACGGTGTGGCACGAACCGACGGGAGCGGCACCGCATACCATGCAGATTGGTGACAACAACCAGATTGTGGCGCGGACCGGTGTTAGCGTGGTCGGCGATTTCCGCCGTCGCGATATGGCTCTGGGGGGCCAGGGCGCACCGCTGGTGCCTGCGTTTCACGATGCTTTACTATCGCATCCCGCCGAACGGCGAATGGTGCTGAACATTGGCGGTATTGCCAATCTCTCGCTGCTGGTGCCAGGCCTGCCGGTTCGTGGCTACGACACCGGGCCGGGCAACATGCTGATGGATGCCTGGATCTGGCGTCGCCGTGGTCTGCCTTATGATAAAGACGCGGAATGGGCGAATAGTGGCAAAGTGAACCTGTCGCTGCTGCAGGATATGCTGAGCGACCCGTGGTTTGCGCTGCCGGCGCCGAAGAGCACCGGCCGGGAGTACTTCAATCTGTCGTGGCTCGAAAGGCAGCTCGCCCGCCACCCGAATCTGCAGGCGCAGGATGTGCAGGCAACGCTGACGGAGCTTACCGCCGTCACGATTAGTGAACAAGTGTTGCTGAGCGGTGGCTGTGAACGTCTGCTGGTCTGCGGCGGCGGTAGTCGCAATCCGCTCCTGATGTCGCGTCTCTCTGCGCTGTTGCCCGGCACCGAGGTGACAACCACCGATGAAGCCGGGATCAGCGGCGACGACATGGAAGGGCTGGCATTTGCCTGGCTTGCCTGGCGAACCATCAATGGTCTGCCTGGTAATCTGACGTCGGTAACCGGCGCCAGCGAAGCGTCGGTGCTGGGCGCCATTTTTCCCGCCAATCCACTGCAGAATCAGAGTTAACTGAAATCCGGGCGAATTATCTGTCGCTAGAATAGGATCATTACGGAAGGGCGGATTGCCCTTCTGGCCCGGAAAGTCACCAGGAACGACTATGAAAAAGAAACTACTGATTGCCGTAATCCCTTTCATGCTCGCCGGCTGTAGCTACTACAACCAGTTTGTCGAACGTATGCAGACCGACAAGCTGGAATATCAGTGTGATGAGAAACCGTTGACCGTGCAGCTGAACAATCAGCGCCAGGAAGTCAGCTTTATCTATGACAACCAACTGCAGCATCTGAGGCAGGGTCTGTCCGCTTCCGGAGCGCGTTATACGGACGGGGTATACGTCTTCTGGTCGAAGGGTGATAGCGCCACCGTTTACAAACGCGACAGTATTGTCCTGAATAACTGTCAGTTACAGAATCCGAAGCGTTGAGATTTTTGGTCGGGCGGCGCACAATAACGCCACCCGATGACAATAAAAAAAGCTTACGCCATGTCTGATAACGATGATTTACAAGAACAAATCGCGCAATCGCGCCGTGAATACATCCGTGGCGGTCTCCGCCGCCGCGACCTTCCTGAACAACCGCTAGATCTTTTCGAACGCTGGTTACGCCAGGCCTGCGATGCAAAGCTGGCTGACCCGACCGCCATGGTGGTCGCGACCGTCGACGAAAACGGCCAACCGTACCAGCGTATTGTCTTGCTCAAGCACTACGACGAGAAAGGCCTGGTGTTTTACACCAACCTTGGCAGCCGTAAAGCCCATCAGCTTGAGCAGAACCCGCGCATCAGCCTGCTGTTCCCGTGGCATATGCTCGAGCGTCAGGTGATGGTGACGGGTAAAGCTGAGAAGCTTTCCACCCTCGAAGTTGTGAAATACTTCCATAGCCGCCCGCGCGACAGCCAGATTGGCGCATGGGTGTCAAAACAGTCCAGCCGCATTTCCGCGCGCGGGATCCTCGAAAGCAAATTCCTCGAACTCAAGCAAAAATTCCAGCAGGGTGAAGTACCGCTGCCGAGTTTCTGGGGCGGTTTCCGCGTCAATATCGAGCAAATGGAATTCTGGCAGGGCGGTGAACATCGCCTGCATGATCGTTTTTTATACCAGCGTGATAACGGTTCGTGGAAAATTGACCGCCTGGCACCGTAATCCCCACAAAATGTTGTTTTAAGCGCTGGCGCAAGGCGGGCTGGCGCTTTATTCTATGAAGCTTTCGTATCTGACGAAAAGTCGTGTACCGGCAGAGGTGCAGTCCGTATATATATGGAGAATTTGATGGCAAGCAGTAACCTGATTAAACAATTGCAAGAGCGGGGCCTTGTGGCTCAGGTGACGGATGAGGAAGCGTTAGCAGAGCGACTGGCGCAAGGGCCAATTGCACTCTATTGCGGCTTCGATCCGACCGCTGATAGCTTGCATTTGGGGCATCTCGTTCCCTTGTTATGCCTCAAACGCTTCCAGCAAGCGGGTCACAAGCCGGTAGCCCTGGTCGGTGGTGCCACCGGTCTGATTGGTGATCCGAGCTTCAAAGCCGCGGAGCGTAAACTGAACACGGAAGATACCGTGCAGGAGTGGGTAGATAAAATTCGCAAACAGGTCGCGCCGTTCCTCGACTTCGACTGTGGCGATAACTCTGCCATTGCTGCCAACAACTACGACTGGTTTGGCGGCATGAACGTGCTGACTTTCCTGCGTGATATCGGTAAGCACTTCTCCGTTAACCAGATGATCAACAAAGAAGCGGTGAAGCAGCGTCTGAACCGTGACGATCAGGGGATCTCGTTCACTGAGTTTTCCTACAACCTGCTGCAGGGTTATGACTTTGCCTGCCTGAATAAGCTGCACGGCGTGTCGCTGCAGATCGGGGGTTCCGACCAGTGGGGTAACATCACCTCCGGTATCGATTTGACCCGTCGTCTGCACCAGAACCAGGTATTTGGCCTGACCGTACCGCTTATCACCAAAGCAGATGGCACCAAGTTCGGTAAAACCGAAGGTGGCGCAGTATGGCTGGATCCGAAAAAAACCAGCCCGTACAAGTTCTACCAGTTCTGGATCAACACCGCCGACGCCGACGTCTATCGCTTCCTGAAGTTCTTTACCTTCATGGACATTGAAACTATCAATGCGCTGGAAGAAGAAGACAAAAACAGCGGTAAAGCACCTCGCGCTCAATACGTCCTGGCAGACGAAGTCACTCGCCTCGTTCACGGCGAAGAGGGTCTGGAAGCGGCGAAACGCATTACCGCAAGCCTGTTCAACGGTACGTTGAGCGACCTGAGTGAAGCTGATTTCGAACAGCTGGCGCAGGATGGTGTACCGATGGTTGAGCTGGAAAAAGACGCCGACCTGATGCAGGCGCTGGTGGACTCCGAGCTGCAGCCGTCCCGCGGTCAGGCACGTAAAACCATCGCCCAGAACGCTATCACCATCAACGGTGAAAAACAGTCCGATCCTGAATATACCTTTGCCGACAGCGATCGCCTGTTCGGTCGTTACACCTTACTGCGTCGCGGTAAGAAGAACTACTGTCTGGTCTGCTGGAAATAATCCAGTCAACCGTGAAGGGCGTGGGAAACCACGCCCTTCTTACTTTGTGCTCCAGGTAAGATATAACAAATGAAGAACATCCTCGCCATCCAGTCTCACGTGGTCTTTGGTCATGCCGGTAACAGCGCGGCAGAATTCCCGATGCGTCGTCTGGGGGTAAACGTCTGGCCGTTAAACACCGTTCAGTTTTCTAACCATACGCAGTACGGCAAATGGACCGGCTGCGTGATGCCGCCGTCCCATCTGACGGAAGTTGTGCAGGGTATCTCGGATATTGGTCAGCTAAAACGCTGCGATGCGGTGCTGAGCGGCTATCTTGGCTCGGCCGAGCAGGGCGAACATATTCTCGATATTGTGCGCCAGGTGAAGGCGGAGAACCCGCAGGCGAAATATTTCTGCGACCCGGTCATGGGACACCCGGAAAAGGGCTGCATCGTGGCACCCGGCGTGGCGGAGTTCCACGTGAAGTACGCGATGCCGGCAAGCGATATCGTGGCCCCCAATCTGGTCGAACTTGAGATTCTCTGCGGTCACGATGTGCATAACGTTGACGAAGCGGTACTGGCGGCACGTGAGCTTATCGAACAGGGTCCGGATGTGGTGCTGGTGAAGCACCTGGCGCGCGCGGGCTACAGCGTGGATCACTTTGAAATGCTGCTGGTGACCCGCGACGAAGCCTGGCACATCAGTCGTCCTCTGGTCGATTTCGGCACCCGTCAGCCGGTTGGCGTCGGAGATGTCACCAGTGGACTACTGCTGGTGAAACTGCTGCAGGGAGCTACGCTGCGTGAAGCGCTGGAACACATTACCGCCGCGGTTTACGAAGTGATGGTGACAACACAGCAGATGGATGAATACGAGCTGCAGGTGGTTGCGGCGCAGGATGCTATCGCGAAACCAGAACATTTCTTCAGCGCCACGCGGCTGTAAGAAAGGACCGGGCGGTTATTCCGCCCGGTTATTGCGTTACTTCAGACCTTCCGCGGCCATGGCCGCAGCAACGGCCGGACGCGCCGCAACGCGCTTCATATACGCTTCGATATTCTTAAACCCGTCCATATTCAGTTTAACCGCATACGCCCAGCGCAGTACGGTGAACAGATAGGCATCGGCAATGGTGAATCGGGTGCCACTCAGCCACTCGCCGCTTTTCAGCGAGTCGTCGACATACTGCATTTTCTTTTCGAGCTGTGCGCGAGCCGTTGGCTTGTAGTCTTCCGGCGTATCTGGGCGGAACAGCGGCGTAAAGCCCTTGTGCAGCTCGGTCGCAACATAGTTCAGCCACTCCAGCGTATGGTAGCGACCAATGCTGCCAACCGGCGCCAGTAGCTGCCTGTCGGGCACGCTGTCGGCGATGAACTGCATGATGGCTACACCTTCGGTCAACAGGCTGTTGTCGTCCAGCAGCAGGGCGGGAACCTGACCTTTCGGGTTGATAGCAAAGTAGTCGTCGCCGTTTTCCAGCTTCTTCTTCATTAAATCTACGCTATCGAGCGTGAAGTCTTTGCCGCTTTCGCGCAGCGAGATGTGTGAGGCAAGAGAACAGGCGCCGGGCTTGTAGAACAGTTTCATGACAAACTCCTGGTTGCAGGTATGTGGTTCTATCCTGGTACAAGTGGGTCTAAAAAAAAAGCCGCTAACATAAGGTTAGCGGCTTAAATTTATCTGTTTCCCGAAGACATTACGCTGTTGCGGTATCTTTCGCGGCAGCGCTCTGATCGTCGTCCTGAGTCATGCGGTTCAGTTTCGGCGCCAGCAGGATCATCAGCACAGCAATGACTGCGGTGGCGATACCGATCTGCAGGAACACGTGGCCGTATACTTCCAGAGACATCAGCGGGTCAGTAACGTTTTCCGGAACCGCCATCAGGTTAGCAATCTTACCGGCGATAATCGCCGCACCTGCGGTGGTCAGGAACCAGCTACCCATGATGAAGCCCATCAGACGCTGCGGAACCAGCTGTGCCACCATCGCCAGACCCAGACCAGAGATCATCAGCTCACCGATGGACTGCAGAGCGTAGCTCAGGATCAGCCAGTTAACGGAGACGATACCGGCGTCGCTGGCAAATTTGGTACCCAGCGGCAGTACCAGGAAGGCACCGGAGCACAGCACCATACCGATAGCGAACTTGTGCGGCATCGGCAGACGGTCACCCATCTTGTTATAGATAGCAGCAAGAATCGGGCTACCAATCATGATCCAGAACGGGTTCAGGGCCTGATACTGTTCCGGCTCAAAAGCGATACCCAGAATGGAGTGCTCAACGTTACGGATTGCGAAGAAGTTCAGAGACGTCGGCATCTGGCTGTACAGAACGAAGAAGACGATAGCCTGCAGCATCAGAATGAAGGCCACAATCATCTTACGGCGCGCCGCACCCTGCATTGCGAATGCTTCTTTACCGAAGATGCACACAATGATGAACGCAATCACGCCCAGCGCCATACGTGCAACACCCTGGTTATGCAGCAGCCAGGTCGCGATAGTGGCCAGGATGACAACACCGACGATAGTTGCCAGCAGTTTGCCAACGTGAACCGGCTCGAAATCCGGCTTAGAACCATACTGTTTTACCCACTTCTGGCAGAACGCGAAGTTCACCACGGTAATCAGCATACCTACAACGCTCAGTGCAAACGCCACGCTCCAGCCAAACTTCGCCGCAAGCCACGGCGTCGCCAGCATGGAGAAGAAGGAACCGATGTTCACGGACATGTAGTACATGGTGAATGCACCGTCCAGACGCGGGTCATCTTTCGCATAGCAGGTAGAGAGCAGGGAAGACGGGTTAGCTTTGAACAGACCATTACCAACGGCGATGGTTGCCATACCCATATATACGATTGCGGCATCGTGACCAGACCATGCGACCAGCGCATAGCCGATTGCCAGGACGATTGCCCCCAGCATGATGACGCGTTTAGTACCCAGAACTTTGTCGCCTAACCAACCGCCAATGGCCACGAGGCCATACACCAGCGCACTAAAGGAGGAGAACAAGGTGATTGAATCCGCTTCAGACATACCCAGTTGTTTTACCAGGTAAACGGCCATGATCCCTTGCAGGCCGTAGTAACCAAAACGCTCCCATAATTCTATAGAGAAAATGAGATAGAACGCTTTTGGCTGTTTGAAAGCGTTCAAACTGACGCTTTCTGCTGGTTTATTGTTTGCAGTTGACACATATACCTCTTTTTTTTCGACCCATATTAATGGGGAAGTTCTGGGCGTGGTGCTTAAAAAATGCACCCGCCTTATTGTTATATTTGGAGGGGAAACGCGGGGTAATGTTCACTATCCTGACCAGTCAGGCAAGGGGTTTGTAATATTCTGTTACACATAAACAGGGCGGTATAATTAGCCGGACATCTAAATGTTATTTAGCGTTAAATTTCACCGTTTAGCGGTTGTTGGTTTTTTCCTCTGAAAGATGGGGGTGAAATTGCGCTATTGGCGATATGTTCTGCTGCTGGCGTTAAAACATAGTGATATGACCTATGTTCTGAAAAATAGCCAGTGTATTGTCCGGTGGAAGTGAGAAAAGCCGCTGATGCAGTGGGTAAAATGTACCTTTTGCGCAACATGAAATTAACACCGTGTTGCGCCGGTGATCATGATCACAGAGTTATAGAATTTTTTCCGTGGAAAAAAATGATTAACCTGGCTGAACGATTAATAGCCAGTGAATGCGGCGGTATAAAAAGAGATCTATGGCACAAAAAATGGACGGACAGGGAGGGACGGGCGCCAGACGCGATAAAGATGCGCGTCCGGCGAGTTGTCAAATATCGACCTTCTCTTTGAATTCGCAGAGATCTTCAATCAGGCAGGAGCCACAGCGTGGTTTACGGGCGATACAGGTGTAGCGACCGTGCAGAATAAGCCAGTGATGGCAGTCGACCTTAAACTCGGCGGGGACCACTTTAAGCAGCTTCTCTTCTACCTGCTCGACATTTTTACCCGGTGCAAAGTTCGTACGATTACAGACGCGGAAAATATGCGTATCAACGGCAATCGTAGGCCAGCCAAAGGCGGTGTTAAGCACGACGTTAGCCGTCTTACGCCCCACGCCCGGCAGAGCTTCCAGCGCGGCTCTGTCTTCCGGCACTTCACCACCATGCTGCTCAAGCAGGATGCGGCAGGTTTTAATCACGTTTTCCGCTTTGCTGTTAAAGAGTCCAATGGTCTTGATGTACGATTTCACGCCATCGACACCGAGCGCCAGCATCGCCTGAGGGGTATTGGCCACCGGGTAGAGCTTTGCGGTGGCTTTGTTGACGCTGACGTCGGTAGCCTGAGCGGAGAGCAGCACCGCAATGAGCAACTCAAACGGTGAACTGAAGTTCAGCTCCGTGGTGGGGTGCGGATTGTTGTCCCGCAGGCGGGTGAGGATCTCAAGGCGTTTGGTTTTATTCATGACGCTTTCCCTGCGGTATCAGCCTGTGCCGGGCTGGCGACCACTTCTGCAGTCTGTGCTTTACGTTGTTTGGATCGCTCATCAATCAGATATTTCAGCGCGAGCAGCATCCCGAGGCCGATGAAGGCTCCAGGGGGTAGCATGGCCAGCAGGAACGGGGTGTCGGTATGGAATACCTCGATACGCAGCACTTTTGCCCAGTTACCCAGCAAACCGTCGGCACCGTCAAACAGCGTTCCGTTACCAATGATTTCACGCATTGACCCAAGTACAAACATCGCGCAGGTTGCCCCCATCCCGATGGAAAAACCATCCAGGGCGGAAAGGGCCGGTCCCTTTTTAGCCGCGAAGGCTTCAGCACGTCCTACAACGATACAGTTGGTCACAATAAGGGGAATAAAGATCCCCAGTGACTGATACAGGCCAAACGCGTAGGCGTTGATAAGCATTTGCACGGCGCTGACCACCGAGGCAATGATCATCACGTATACCGGAATACGGATCTCGGCTGGCGTCCAGTGACGGAGTGCTGAGATGAACAGGTTAGTGAGAGTCAGCACCAGCGTGGTGGCAAGCCCCAGGCCAAGGGCATTGGTTGCCGTCGAGGTGACAGCCAGCAGCGGGCAAAGCCCCAGCAGCTGGACCAGCGAGGAGTTGTTTTTCCATAACCCCTGAACAATAACGTCTTTTATTTCGCTCACGGTTTATTCTCCACAGGCACTGAGTTCAGGAAGCTGCGCAGGCAACGTTTGCGCAAAGATCCCGGCGCGTCTGACCGCATTGACCACCGCGCGGGGGGTGATCGTGGCGCCGGTAAACTGGTCGAAGTCGCCGCCGTCTTTTTTCACCGCCCAGTGGCTGTCATCAGGACCGTTGATTTTTTTACCCGAGAAATGGGTTATCCAGTCCGACAGGCGTAGCTCTATTTTATCACCTAATCCCGGCGTTTCATGGTGTTCGATAACGCGGGTGCCAAGCACCGTGCCGCTGAAGTCGGCACCGACAAGCAGACGAATAGCGCCTGAGTAGCCGTCCGGTGCGGTGGCTTCAATGACCGCTGCTACCGGGGTATCACCGTTACGGGCGATATAGACTTTGTGAGCACCTTTGCCCAGCGATGCATCGGTCACCAGATAGCAGCTGCCCTGCAGATTATTGGTGTACAGATTCGGCGGGATGACCTGATCGAACAACGCCTTTTGCTGCAGCGCGGCCTGATCGGCAATAGTGCTTTTGGTTAACAGGTTAATGGCGGCCGTTAATCCCGTTGACCCCGCGGCGAACAGCGCCAGGATAAGACCGTGTTTCTGCATTGTCTTTAACATGGGCGTTCCTTAACGGTGACCGTACGGGCGAGGACGAGTGTAGTAGTCGATAAGCGGTACCGTAATGTTTGCCAGCAGCACGGCGAACGCCACACCATCCGGATAACCGCCAAAGCTACGAATAAGCCACACCAGCAGGCCGGCGAGGGCACCGAAGATCAGGCGGCCACGATTTGTCGTGGAGGCCGTAACCGGGTCCGTCAGAATAAAGAAAGCACCAAGCATGGTAGCACCGGAGAGCAGGTGCATTTGTGGTGAAGCCAGCGTCTGTGGAGAGAACAGCCAGCCAAGCGTCGCGCAAACCGCAAGGCTTACCAGGAAACTCACCGGGATGTGCCAGCGAATGGCACGCTGCCAGAGCAGGAACAGGCCTCCCACGAGCCAGGCCACGTTCACCCACTGCCAGCCGATACCCGCCAGTGCACCACCGAAAATCGGTAATTTGAGGATATGTTCGACGTTCTGCCCGGCATGCAGCGAGGTTTTGAACGTATCGAGCGGCGTCGCCTGGCTTATTCCATCAATGCCCATTCTGAGGCTGGTCATATCATGGCCGGAAGCAGCATGTCCGGTGAAGATGATTTGCACTGCATCGAGCAGGCTCGGCGTGGATGACGCAATCTCGTGCGGCGGCAGCCAGGAGGTCATCTGCACCGGGAAGGAGATAAGCAATACCACATAACCGATCATCGCCGGATTAAACGGGTTATGCCCGAGCCCGCCGTACAGCTGTTTAGCGATGATCACCGCGAAGGCGGTACCCAGCACCACCATCCACCAGGGGGCGAACGGTGGAATGCTGACCGCAAGCAGCAGCCCGGTCAGCAGGGCGGAGTTATCGGCGAGAGTACGCAGCGCATTCTGTTTGCGCAGGCGTAAAATAGCGGCTTCGGCAGCCCAGGCGGTAACGGCGGCAATCACTATCTGAATGAGGGTACCCCAGCCAAAAAACCAGCTCTGCACGGCGATGCCCGGGAGCATCGCAACCAGCACCAGCAGCATAATTCGTGAAGTCTGACGCTGGTTGTGGGTATAAGGGGAGCTTGCGATTCTGAAAACCATTTAATCCTCGTTCACTGCCTGCTGAGCGGCTCTTTTCGCCTGCGCGCGCGCGATAGCGGCGGCAATGGCGGCTTTGCGCGGGTCATCATTGGCCGCCGGAGCGGAAGGGGCGGCAACCTGTTGTTCTGCTTTACGTGCTTTCGCGCGGGCAATCGCGGCTTCTACCGCCGCTTTGCGCGGATCGATAGCCGTGGTTGCCGCCGCAGTCGATGGCGCTTGAGCTTCGTGATTGTCGGTCGGCGCAGTCGCTTTACGTGCTTTGGCTCTGGCGATAGCCGCTTCGACGGCGGCTTTACGCGGGTCAACCGCAGCTGGTTCAACGGTGGCTTCCTGCTGTTTTTCGGCCTGTCGCGCTCGGGCCTCGGCTTTGCGGGCCTCGCGAGCCGCTATCACTTCGCTGTTATCCGGAACCGTTCCGGCTTTGATAACCACTGGCTGCGTGGCCTGCTGCTGCTTTTCACGTACACGAGCGAGTGCAGCATCGATAGCCGACTTGTCGGTTTTACCAGGCTGAGCAGCAGACTGCTGATGGCGTGCCTGACGTGCGGCTTTATCACGCTCGAGCCGAGCCTGGCGAGCCTCAAAGCGGATTTTCGCCTCGGCTGCGCGTTTTTCTTCGTCAGCGATGGCTTTAATTTCTGCTTTTTCCTCACGGAAATACTGCACCAGCGGGATGTTGCTGGGGCAAACCCACGCGCAGGCGCCGCATTCGATGCAGTCAGCCAGGTTGTGGCTGGTCGCTTTGTCATGCTGCTGCCCTTTACTGAACCAGTAAAGCTGCTGGGGTAGAAGATCGGCCGGGCAGGCATCGGCGCAGGCGCTGCAACGAATGCAGCCTTTTTCTTCTGATGTCTCACCCATTTCGGTTGCTGAAGGGGCCAGCAGGCAGTTGGTTATTTTTACCACCGGAACGTCGAGCCACGGCAGGGTAAAGCCCATCAGCGGACCGCCCATGATGACCAACTGTTCGCTGCTGGCACAAAAGCCGGCCTGCTCCAGCAGATGACGCACCGGAGTTCCCAGTCGCGCCCAGACGTTGCCCGGATGGGCAACTGCCTCGCCGGTCAGGGTGACGACGCGTTCAGTGAGCGGTTCACCGTCGATAACCGCCCGTTTAACGGCGTAGGCGGTGCCGACGTTTTGCATCAACACGCCGATATCCGAAGAGCGTCCGCCGTGGGGAACCTGTTTGCCGGTGAGGATCTGCGTGAGCTGCTTCGCACCGCCGGAAGGATATTTGGTGGGGATTACCCGCAGGCTGATGCCGTGATGATGAGCCAGTACTGCACGCATCATCGAAATGGCCTGCGGTTTGTTGTCTTCGATGCCAATCAGCACTTCACGCGGCTGTAAAATATGCGCAAGAATGCGCACACCCTCGATAATCTGAGCGGCACAGTCCTGCATCAGCCGATCGTCGGCGGTGATGTAGGGCTCGCACTCGGCGGCGTTAATAATGAGGGTTTCGATTTTATCGCCACCGCCGTTGAGCTTGCTGCCCGTCGGGAAGCCTGCGCCACCGAGCCCCGCTACGCCAAACTGATGAATACGTTCAATCAGCTGCTCGCGGGTTTTATTCTGGTAATCGCTCCAGCCATCGCGCTCTGCCCAGCGGTCTTCGCCATCGGCATCAATGATGATGCTGAGCTCTGCCAGCGCTGAAGGATGCGCGGTTGAGTGGGGGGCAATTGCCACCACTTTGCCTGACGTGGGCGCGTGAACCGGCAGCATGCGCCCGCGACCACGGGTCAGTGGCTGGCCACGCAGCACGGTATCGCCAACGCTGACGCACAGCTCGCCTTCAGCACCAATGTGCTGTTTTAACGGCATGATAAAACGCTGCGCCAGAGGGATCTGCCGCAGCGGGGTGCCGTTAGACTGGGTTTTCATCTCAGGAGGATGAATGCCGCCGTCAAAGTCCCAGATCTTATCTTTGCGGAAGGCAGAAAATAGCTTAAACATGTTGTTCCACGGGAATGATGTGTACCGGAATGGTCTGCAGATTCCATTTCCAGCTTTCTGTGGTGGTCGCGACCGGACGCAGGTCAATACAGCGCGTCGGGCAGGGATCCACACAGAGATTGCATCCGGTGCAAAGGTCGCTCATGACGGTGTGCATAGCGCGAGTGGCGCCAACAATGGCATCAACCGGGCAGGCCTGAATACATTTGGTGCAGCCAATACAGTTGGCCTCGTCAATGACCGCCAGCATGCGCACCGGTTCGGCAGCGGCAACGTCGCCATCAATAGGCTGCGGATCGACGTTAAGTAAGGCGGCAATTTTCAGCATCACGGCTTCGCCACCCGGCGCACAGCGGTTAATCTTTTCGCCCTGTGTCCCTACCGCTTCGGCGTAGGGGCGGCACCCAGGGAAGCCGCACTGACCGCACTGACTCTGCGGCAGCAGTTCATCAATTTTCTCGACAACGGGATCGTCCTCAACCGCGAAACGGCGTGAGGCATACCCCAGAATGACGCCGAAAATCAGCCCTAACAGGCTGATGGCGGCGACAGCAATCCACACAGCATTCATTACAACTTCACCAGACCACTAAAGCCCATAAAGGCCAGAGACATTAAGCCTGCGGTAATCAGCGCAATCGCGTTACCACGAAACGGGGCAGGTACATCAGCAACCACCAGGCGTTCACGGATGGCGGCAAACAATACCATCACCAGCGAGAAACCGACGGCGGCGGAAAATCCGTACAGCGCCGACTGCATGAAGTTATGCCCAAGATTGATATTCAGCAGCGCGACACCGAGCACTGCGCAGTTGGTGGTGATAAGCGGCAGAAAAATCCCCAGCAGGCGATACAGCGCCGGGCTGGTTTTGCGCACCACCATTTCGGTGAACTGTACCACCACCGCGATAACCAGAATAAAGGCCAGCGTGCGCAGATAAATCAGATTAAGCGGAATGAGGATCCAGGTATCGATGAGCCAGGCGCAGATAGACGCAAGCGTCATCACAAAGGTGGTCGCCAGTCCCATTCCCATCGCGGTTTCGAGCTTTTTGGACACGCCCATAAATGGGCATAAGCCCAAAAACTTCACCAGAACGAAGTTATTAACGAGGACGGTTCCAACAAATAGCAGTAGATAATCAGTCATTGTTCGACCTGAAAAAACAAAGCCGCCTATTATCCTTCATCTGGACGGCGGCGACAACAGAGTAATCGTGTGGATATTACGGGTTTACAAAGGTCCGTTTTACCCGCGCAGAGCGCTTAAAGTAAGGCACCAGCAGGGCGGTTGCCAGCAGCGGGAATACCAGCTGACGCAGGGCCATGGCGTCCGGAATGGGGGAAAAAGCAAACGCTTTAACCGCAAGCAATACCGAAATAAGCAGCCAGATAATATAGTGCTTAGGCACCAGTGCCCGGCGTTTAAAGAAGGCAATGGTGAGCCATAGGGTGTAGTACCACATGGCAATAGCAAACAGGCAGGACAAAACCCACAACCCAATATGTCCGGCGCTTTGGGCACGCAGAAGGGTGAAAGTTTGCGGTGAAGCCAGCGCGCTGGCATAAAGCACCACGGCTAAAGACGCGCTCAGCAGCGCGACTAATAACCAGGCAAGCGGGGCAAGAAGCCATCCACCAATTCGTTCAGCGGTTTTATCGGACATTACCTCTCCTGAAAATCAGCGCCAGTTTGTCTGCAAAAATGACAAGCCGTGAAGTATAAAGCAACTGGCGCCAGAGAGGACAGTATTTATTGTACGTAGCGCCAGACGGATTTAGGGACCTGGCCAACATCGAATAAACGGCCGCCGGAGACCAGCTCCGCGCGACGATGATCGGCTGCGCGATACATATTCACAATGTCGTTAGTGTCTGACAGGGAGTAATTCAAATGATCAAAGAGCTTTTCCAGACTTTCGAGTGAGTTGATCTTACGAAACTTCAGCAAATAGTCCTGAACGGTCATGTTTACACGTATCCATTTTATAATGTGAGTAGCATCGGTAAAGATGTTTTAAATATGAAACAACAATGGGTATGGCAGGAGTCAAAGGGCCTGATGGCGCCTGGGAGGGAAGGTTAACGCGCTTCACGACGGCTGGCAATAACGTTATGGTGCCAAAATAAACTCTTTTTACATTTTCTGTTCAGTTATTGATGGCGATCGACATTATCCTGCGAAATGTTTTCATATATCCACGACTATCACCTGATGAAATCAATAAGCGAGTAGCAAAAATATTACCGGATATTATCAGAACTTTCGCATTTTGAGCTTTTCCGTAAAGATATTTCAGATTATTGCCGTAGCTTTTTTAAGCTATTTCATGCGGGGATAACAAAATGGAAAGGGGGTGGTTGAAAAAGAATCAAGCAACCGGGGGTATCCGCCGGCTGCGTCCTTGCGGTGACGTTCAGAGAACGTTTATTTTTTCATGACTGCTGCGGTAGGTTCCGGAGACTGGTAGTTATCGATATGGTGAGCCGCAATCAGCAGCAACACAGAAATCCCCAGGATGACCCAACCAATCAATTCAACGATGCGAGTTAATACGGACGACATGATTTTCGAAGTAAAAGTGATAACAGGTGGCAAATCTTACTCATCGCGAGGCCAGATGCAAGTGTAACGTTTCAGCTCGCATTGTGAATGCCTTGCTATTAATCTGTTGTTACGCTCCCGGAGTTGTTGTGAAATAGAGAGACGTAATCGATGAGAGGCACTGTAAGATGAGCGACAATATCCGTGTAGGATTAATTGGTTATGGTTACGCAAGCAAGACGTTTCATGCCCCGCTGATAAGCGGGACACCAGGGATGGAGCTGGCTGTTGTCTCCAGCAGCGATGAGGCTAAGGTAAAAGCCGACTGGCCGTCCGTGCAGGTGGTGTCAGAGCCTAAACATCTGTTTACCGATCCCAGCATTGATTTAATTGTCATCCCAACCCCTAACGATACGCACTTCCCGCTGGCGAAAGCCGCGCTGGAAGCGGGTAAGCATGTGGTGGTGGATAAACCCTTTACCGTGACACTGTCACAAGCTCGTGAGCTTGATGCACTGGCAAAAAGCGCGGGTCGCCTGCTGTCGGTGTTCCACAACCGCCGCTGGGACAGCGACTTCCTGACGGTGAAAGCGCTCATCGCTGAAGGGGCACTGGGTGAGGTGGCGTTCTTTGAATCGCACTTCGACCGTTACCGTCCACAGGTGCGTAACCGCTGGCGTGAACAGGGCGGCCCGGGGAGCGGTATCTGGTACGATCTGGGACCACACCTTCTCGATCAGGCGGTTAATCTGTTTGGGCTGCCGGTCAGCCTGACCGTTGATCTTGCACAGTTGCGGCCTGGCGCGCAGTCAACCGACTACTTCCATGCCGTGCTGGCCTATCCACAGCGCCGGGTGGTGCTTCACGGCACGCTGTTAGCCGCGGCAGAGTCTGCACGTTATATCGTTCACGGGTCGCGCGCGAGCTATGTGAAATACGGTCTCGACCCGCAGGAGGAACGCCTCAAGAATGGTGAACGTCTGCCGCAGGAAGACTGGGGCTACGATATGCGTGACGGCGTTATCACCCGTGTTGACGGCGAAGAGCGCGTGGAAGAGACCTGGCTGACCCAGCCGGGGAACTATCCGGCCTATTACGCAGCCATTCGCGACGCTCTTAACGGTAACGGTGAAAACCCGGTTCCGGCAAGCCAGGCGATTCAGATTATGGAGCTTATCGAGCTTGGTATTGAGTCGGCGAAGCATCGTTCTACGCTCTGCCTGGCCCGCTAAAAAAGTAAAGCCGCTGATTCAGCGGCTTTTTAGGGTTACTTTTTGGTGACAGTGTCACGCAATGCTTGCTTCTCTTGCGGGCTCAAGAACGCCATTTCCAGTCCGTTTTTCTGCGCCTGGCGAATCTGTTCGCGGCTCAGACCGGCGGCCGGGGCGGCTACGGTGTACTCGTGAATAATATCGATGCCCTGAACCGCCGGATCGTCGGTGTTGATGCTTGCCATCACGCCGTGTTCCAGGAAGGTTTTCAGCGGGTGACCAGCGAGCGACGGAACCGTGCTGGTCTGAATGTTGGACGTCAGGCAGGATTCAATACCAATACGCTGGCTTGCCAGGAAATCCATCAGCGAGAGATCTTCCACCGCTTTTACACCGTGACCGATACGCTCAGCGCCCAGCTCACGAATCGCCTGCCAGATACTCTCCGGGCCAGCCGCTTCGCCTGCGTGAACGGTAATATGCAGACCCGCATCACGGGCGCGGTTAAAATGGCTCAGGAACAGGCTGCCCGGAAAACCAAGTTCATCACCGGCCAGGTCCAGCGCGGTAATCCCGTCGCGGTGTGCCAGCAGGGCATCGAGCTCCGCCAGGCAGGCGGTTTCACCAAAAGTACGGCTCATGATGCCGATGAGATTGGCCTTCACGCCGAAATCACGGCTACCTTCACGCACACCGGCGATAACGGCTTCGACCACGCCGTCGACAGGTAATCCATGGGTCATTGCCATATAGCCTGGAGAAAAACGCAGCTCTACATAGTGCAGGCCGTTACGTGCGGCATCTTCGATGTTTTCGTACGCCACGCGGCGGCAGGCATCAAGGGTTGCCAGCACTTTCACGCCCCAGTCAAGCTTCGACAGGAAACTCACCAGATCGGGTTCGTTGCTGGTGACCTGAACGTGCGGACGCAGGGCGTCCAGCGTATCAGCCGGAAGAGTCAAATTATGCTGACGGCCAAGATCGAGAATGGTTTGTGCGCGGATGTTTCCATCAAGGTGGCGATGGATGTCAGTTAATGGAAGGGATGTATCAATCATGGTCGCACTCTTTTTTAGTTAAAGTGCGGACCATTATAAAAACAAATGCGGGTAAAAAGCTATTTTGCGCAACGATTTTCACCGTTGCGCAAAATGTCAGCTCAGAGAACGGATGGCGGCAATCAGCCGCTGTACGCCCTGTTCGAGCTTGACTCTGGGACAACCGGCATTCAGGCGTACAAAACCGTTGCCTTCTTCACCGTAGGTGTAGCCCGGCATAATGGCCACTTTCTGCTGCTCAATCAGCGCTTTTTGCAGTGCACGGTCATCAATGCCTAACGGGTTGAGATCGATCCATGCCAGATAGGTCGACTCCGGCGGCTGCCATTCCAGCGCCGGGAAGGCCTGATTCAGCTCCTGTGCAATATACGTGAGGTTGTCCTGTAAATAAGCGCGTAATGCGTCGAGCCAGGGAGCGCCATCGCGATAGGCGGCAATATGTGCCACCAGCGCCGGAACCGACGGGGAAGAGAGCCCATCGCGGCCTTTCAGCGTGTTCAGATAGCCGAGGCGTGAAGTCTCGTCACCAATCAGGCCGTAAGCGCCGGTAAATGCCGGAATATTGAAGCTCTTGGAACCGGAGGTAAACAGCGACCACGGACCGCGAGCCACTTCGCACCACGGCGTATGGCGGTGATTTCCCCAGGCCATATCCATGTGGATTTCATCGCTAATGACTTTCACGTCGTGTTTTTCACACAAGGCAGCCATGGTTGCAAGCTCCTCACGCGTCCACACTTTCCCGGTCGGGTTGTGCGGGCTGCAGAGTAGCAGAATACGGTTTTGCGGCTGTGCGAGCACCTGCTCAAGGCGAGACATATCGCAGCTCCAGCCTTCCGTCGTTTTGCTGAGCGGAACCGCAACGATTTGGCGATCGTTACCTTCAATGGCTTTGTAAAAGGCATCGTAGGCTGGGGTATGTACCACGATGCCGTCACCCGGGGCAGACCACTGGCGGATCATTTCTGAAACCATGTAGATAACCGACGGGCCATAGACAATAGATTCTTTATCGATGGCACTGTTGAAACGGGTCGCGAACCAGTGGGCAATTGCACCGAGAAACTCGTCGTTCTTCCAGCGGCTGTAGCCGAATACACCGTGCTGCAAACGCTGGCTTACGGCATCGATAATGCAGGGGGCGGTGGCAAAATCCATGTCGGAGATGGTGAAGGGCAGCAGATCGGCTGCGCCAAAACGATCGGCGACATAATCCCACTGGGTGCACCAGGTGCCGTGTCTGTCGATGGGAGTGGAGAAATCAAACATCAGAACGTCCTTTACGTTGCACAAAAAACAGAACCCCCTTCAGGCGAAGGGGGTTGTGCGTATCAGGCCTGAACGGTGTTCATCAGGGTGGCCATTTCATCTTTCACTGACTGTACCTGCGGGCCAATGACCACCTGCAGGTTGTGCTGGTTAAGCTGAACGACCCCGATTGCACGGTTCGCTTTCAGCGCGTTGCTGTCGACCTTCGACATGTCATTTACCGACAGACGCAGGCGGGTAATGCAGTTGTCCAGGGTCACGATGTTCTCAGCACCACCGAGGGCGGCAAGGATAGCAGGCACGTTGTAACCCGATTTGCCAACGGTACCGGCCACTGCCTTCTCAACCGGGTTGGTGTCGATATCACGGCCCGGGGTCTTCAGGTTAAAGCGGGTGATGGCGAAGCGGAAGATACCGTAGTACACCGCAAACCAGATAGCCGCCACCACCGGCACCAGATACCATTTGGTAGACAGACCGTGCAGGATCCCGAACACCACGAAGTCAATAATGTTACCGTCGGTGTTGCCGATGGTCACGCCGAGAATAGCCATCACGGTGAAGCCCAGACCAGTCAACAGCGCGTGGATAACGTACAGCACCGGCGCGACGAACAGGAACAGGAACTCCAGCGGTTCAGTGGTGCCGCCGATAACACAGGCCACCACGCCGGAAATCAGCAGGCCTTTAATTTTATGACGGTTTTCAGGACGGGCGCAGTGGTACATTGCCAGGGCTGCACCCGGCAGACCGCCGAGGAAGGCGGGCATTTTACCCTGAGACAGGAAGCGGGTCGCGCTCTCAGAGAAACCGTGCGTGCTCGGGCAGCTCAGTTGGGTCTGGAAAATGGTCAGCGCGCCGCTGACGGTTTTACCACAGACGTCCATGGTGCCACCGGCTTCGGTGAAGCGGATCAGTGCCACGAGGATATGGTGCAGACCAAACGGCAGCAGCAGACGTTCACCGGTACCGAAGATCATCGGGCCAAAATCGCCGGCGCTGTTAATCAGCCAGCCGAGGGCGTTGATGCCTTTGGCAAAGATTGGCCAGATAAGTGGGATAGCCAGACCGACCAGACCCATCACCACGGTGGTGATGATTGGCACGAAGCGGGTACCGCCGAAGAACGCCAGCGCGTCCGGCAGACGAATTGAGTGGAAACGCTCGTGCAGCATCCAGACAATCACACCCGCGATAACCGCGCCGAGAATACCGGTGTCAATGGACTGGATCCCGAGGATATTCTGAATGTTGTTAGCCTTCAGGATCGCCGCGTCGGTGGTTGGAAGAATTCCTTTCGCCGTGAGCCAGAAGTTCACCGCCAGGTTCATTACCGCATAGCCGACAAAACCGGCGAAAGCCGCGACGCCTTTGTTCTCACGCGCCAGTCCCAGCGGGATAGCGATACAGAACATCACCGGCAGGAAGCTGAAGGCGAAGGAGCCGACTTTGCTCATCCAGATGAAAATGGCCTGCAGGATCGGGGTATCGAGCCACGGCAACAGGGTGGTGACATCATGGCTACTCAGCGAACTGCCGATACCCAGCATGATGCCGCAGAAGGAAAGCAGCGCCACGGGTAACATGAATGTTTTCCCTAGCTGCTGAAAAAACTCCCACAGAGTAACTTTTGGTGCTGCTTTGGTCGTCATAAAACGACTCCTTGTTGTAAAAATAATCGTTAGTGATGATGCAGCAGAAAGATAAAACGTTTTACCAAACTTTAGTGCGAAGCAAATCACAATTTCAAATGAAGATAAGGTTTATAACTACGGGGCGTTGATAAAACGTTTTATCTGACAATTTTACAGGGAGCCGGATGCCACCCATGGCAATCGCAAAGAAGATAACCATTAACGATGTCGCGCTGGCCGCGGGTGTTTCGGTCAGTACGGTCTCGCTTGTCCTCAGTGGCAAAGGGCGCATCTCTTCCGCGACGGGGGAAAAGGTCAATCAGGCGATTGAACAGCTGGGGTTTGTGCGCAACCGCCAGGCTGCGTCGCTGCGTGGCGCGGCAACGGGTGTGATTGGTCTGATAGTCAGCGATCTGCAGTCGTCGTTTTATGCTGAGCTCACCTCCGGGATCACCAACACCCTGGAGTCACAGGGCAAAATGGTCTTTCTGACCCAGGCCGGGCGGGAAGGCGAAAACATGGCGCAGCGCTTTGAAACGCTGATCTCGCAGGGTGTGGATGGCGTGATTATCGCCGGTGCCGTCAATCGTGGCGTTGAGCTTTGTGAGCGGGCGGAAGAGGCGGGTATTCCGCTGCTTTTTGCTTCGCGAGCCAGCTGCCAGGATGAAGTCGAGCTGATTCGGCCAGACAATATGCAGGCGGCGCAGATGGTCACCGAGCATCTTATCCGTCGGGGCCACCAGCGGATTGCCTGGCTCGGTGGTCTGAGTTCATCGCTCACCCGTGCCGAACGCGTGGGAGGCTACTGCGCCACGCTGCTCAAATATGGCTTACCTTTCCACAGTGAATGGGTGCTGGAGTGCGGCACCAGCCAGAAGCAGGCTGCAGAAGCCATGACCGGACTGCTGCGCCAGTATCCGATGATCACCGCGGTGCTTTGTTATAACAACGTCATCGCCATGGGGGCGTGGTTTGGCCTGATGCGCGCCGGGATGCAGAGTGGGGAAGCCAGCGTCGAGAGTTACTTTGAGCAGCGCGTTACTCTGGCGGCCTTTGCGGAAGTGTCGGAAGAGGCGCTCGACGATCTGCCGCTGACATGGGTTACCATGCCCGCACGCGAGATGGGCAAAAGTCTGGCAGAGCGCATTCTCCAGCGTATTGATACCGGCAGAGTAACCCTCAACAATCAGATAATGCCTCCGCGATTGATTACCCGGAAATAACGCCTTCTGGTATCACCAACTGACGCAGAAACAAAAATGCCAGTCAGCGGGCTGACTGGCATTGTCGGGGCAAGGGCGTTGTTACTGTGCCGGAGCCGGAGCCGGAGCCGGAGCCGGAGCTTCAGCTGGTGCCGGAATACCGAGATCCGGCATACCAAACATCCCGACGAAATCTTCCAGCGGCATTTTCTGCCCGTTCAGTGTCACCTGGCCGTTCGCATACTGCAGGCTGGTGCCGATGGTGTCGTTCTCAAGCGTAGTCAGACGGAACATCTGTCCCATCGCCGCAAGGCCTTTCACCTGCTGAACCGCAAGCTTCGCGGCTTCATCCTGCTGGTAACCTTCGATACGTGCCACCTGGGTCATGAACTCGGTGGCCATATCCATCGGGATTGCCAGTTTGCCATCCAGCGATTTCAGGGTGCGATCCAGACTCTCTGCGAGCGTTTTCGGCTCTCCGGTTGCCTTAGACGGATCTTTGAGCAGTATTGACAGATTGAAGCTGGTTTCGCCTTTGCTGTTTTTCCAGCTCAGCGGCGCAATGGTGATAGACGGATCGCCTTTCAGCAGGAGCGGCAGTGCGCCAAAGAAGGCGTCAGCGAGTTTCTGCTGGTAGAGTTCCGGGTTCTGGGTCAAATCAGGCTGTGCTAACAGCGCCTGAGCCTGCGCATTGTACTGCTGGCTGAACTGGTGCCAGGCCTGACCGTCAATCTGGCCGATTTTCAGCGTCAGTTTACCGGTGCCCATATCCTGACCCTGCAGCTTAAGGCTGTTGAGGGTGTAATCGAGCTGGGTGTTGACAGTTTTACCATCGTTAACCAGATCGGATTTGCCGTCGAGGGTCATGCCTTCCAGTAACGCCAGCTCTTTGCCTTCAACAGAAATCGCCAGTTTTTCCAGATTCACTTTCTGGTCACCGACGAACTCGTCAAAACCGGTCAGGGAACTGTTACCTTCGGTTTTCAGATTGTTGAAAGTTAGCTTAACCTTCTGGTTGTATTCGTTAACGGTGTCGATAAGGCCGCTTTGCGCTTCACCACTGAGGGCATAGGTTTTACCATCACCGCCGGCTTCGAAGACAAAATTGCCGCCGCTGAACGCAACTTTCTCGCCTTCAGATTCATAGTTCAGCGCTTTCAGGTCGATAGCAGAACGCGTGTCACCGTTGTAGCTGATGCGCGTGTTGATGTCGAAAGGTGACTGACCTTTAGCGAGATCAAACAGGTGTTTCGTCACGTCGTTATTCACCAGCACCGTGTGGACGGAAGCCATTGCCGGGATCAGGTTGAATGATTTCAATGACGCCAGCGGGAACGGACCGTGGTCGACATCTTCTTTCAGGATGACGCTTTGTCCGGGCTGCAGCCAGCTGTTAGCGGCTCCGGCGACAGGTTTGACGACCAGATCCAGCTGGCTCGAGAAGACACCACGCTGGTAGTTTTGATACCCAAGCTCTACTGCAGATTCCGGCGCGGTGCGTTTAATCTGCGCGTTAGCTTGCTGCACCATCTCTGAAATACGGCTTTCGAACTGTTTTCCGGTATACCAGGCACCGCCTGTCCATACCACGCCCAGAGCGATAATCACTCCGGCTGCTACCAGCGATTTTTTCATAGCGTTTATCCATAAAAAAGAAAACAGGCGGAACCGTCCGCCTGTGATGTCATGAGGCTGCTTTTCAGCTTAGCAATACTGCGGCAAAACTTCAGTATTTACTTCAGCTTATTGAACACCCTTGCCAGACGTCCGGTGCCGCTGACGCAGACCGGGGATTCTGCCGCGCTGACGAACGCGGATTCACCCGCTTTCAACGCCAGGCGTTTTTCGCCCTTACGCAGCACCGCTTCGCCTTCCACGCAGAAGAGAATTGCTGCACTGTGTTGGGCAATCTCGCTCTCCCGGGAGGAGAGGTCGTGCAGGGAGAACGCAAAGTCATCAACCGGGATTGGGAAATCCAGCTCGCTGCCATGTTTTTGCGGCTGCGTCAGCAGTTCTGCCGCCGGTTTGGCGACGAACTTGACGTTGGCTACGAGCTCAGGGATGTCGATGTACTTCGGCGTTAATCCGGCGCGCAGCACGTTGTCGGAGTTGGCCATTACTTCCAGCGCCACACCCTGCAGGTAGGCGTGCGGAGTTTCGGCGAACAGGAACATCGCTTCACCCGGGTTCAGTTTCACCACGTTCAGCAGCAGCGGAGAGAAGAGGCCGCTGTCGTCCGGGTAAAATTGAGCGATCAGGCGAATAGTCTGCCACGGCTCACCCTGCTGGCTGTCTACGGCGGCTTTCAGAATAGCCAGCGCACGGGATTTTTCTTCCCCCTGCATATTGAGGAGGCTGGCGAACAGTTCGCTCAGACGCTCAGCGTCAGGTGCCTGCAGGAAATGCGCAATCGCGGTGTGCGCTCCGGCAACGGGCTGCAGCAGAGACACAATTTCTGAGAATTCGCGGAAGGCGTTCATCGCAAGGAATGGGGTGAGGGCAAAGACCAGCTCCGGTTTGTGGTTCGGATCTTTGTAGTTACGCTCTGCGGCGTCGAGTGGGATCCCGGCGGCATTTTCTTTGGCAAAACCGATTTCAGAGGCGCGCTTATTCGGGTGAACCTGAATAGACAGCGGCTGTGCGGCACAGAGTACTTTGAACAGGAACGGCAGTTCACCAAAGCGTGAAGCGACTTCCTGGCCGAGTAAACCGGCTTTATCGGCATCAATCACCTCGCGCAGGGAATGCACCTGGCCATCGGCGCCTTCTATCTTCGAACTGCTTTTCGGATGCGCACCCATCCACAGTTCTGCCATCGGCTGGTGGTCAGGATTGGCGATACCGTAGAGTTCCGTTAACGCAGTTTGACTTCCCCAGGCGTAGTTCTGCACTGAGTTGATGAGTTTTTGCATTATCAAGCCCTGTATTCATATGGTTAATCTACGTCTATTAAACCAATAAACCGCCGGGTAAGTCACCTGTGTCGATAAAAAGTCGTCCTTGTCTCAGTTTTTGTTAAAAAATTGTGTAGGATATGCAAACTCGCTTTTGAACAGGGCAAATGGAAGATTTGCCGTAACCATAATTAGCCACGGTAGCAAGTGAGAGCATAATGTCGAACAAACCCTTTCATTATCAGGATCCTTTTCCCCTCAAAAAGGACGAAACCGAATACTATCTCCTCAGCACTGATCACGTTTCTGTAGCAGAATTTGAAGGTCAGGAAATTCTGAAAGTCGATCCGCAGGCGTTGACGTTGCTGGCGCATCACGCCTTCCACGACGCTTCCTTTATGTTGCGCCCGGCGCATCAGCAGCAGGTGGCCGATATTCTCAATGATCCGGAGGCCAGCGAAAACGACAAGTACGTGGCGCTGCAGTTCCTGCGTAACTCTGAGATTGCGGCCAAAGGCATTCTGCCAACCTGCCAGGATACCGGCACCGCCATCATCATGGGTAAAAAAGGACAGCGCGTGTGGACCGGCGGCGGCGATGAAGCTGCGCTGGCGCGCGGGGTGTATAACACCTATATCGAAGATAACCTGCGTTATTCGCAAAACGCCGCGCTGGATATGTACAAAGAGGTGAACACCGGCACCAATCTGCCGGCACAGATTGATCTCTACAGCGTGGATGGGGATGAATACAAGTTCCTCTGCGTCGCCAAAGGCGGCGGTTCCGCAAACAAAACGTACCTGTATCAGGAAACCAAAGCGCTGCTGACCCCGGATAAACTGAAAGATTACCTGGTGGCGAAGATGCGCACCCTCGGCACCGCGGCGTGCCCGCCGTATCACATCGCTTTCGTAATTGGCGGAACCTCGGCGGAAGCGACGCTGAAGACCGTGAAACTCGCCTCCACGAAATATTACGACGGCCTGCCGACGGAAGGTAATGAGCACGGCCAGGCATTCCGCGACGTACAGCTTGAGAAAGAGTTGCTGGAAGAGGCGCAGAATCTCGGCCTCGGCGCGCAGTTTGGCGGTAAGTACTTTGCCCACGATATCCGCGTGGTGCGCCTGCCGCGTCACGGAGCTTCCTGCCCGGTAGGCATGGGCGTTTCCTGCTCAGCTGACCGTAACATCAAAGCTAAGATCAACCGTCAGGGGATCTGGCTGGAAAAACTGGAAGATAACCCGGGTAAATTCATTCCGGAATCGCTACGTAAGGCGGGTGAAGGTGAAGCGGTACGGGTGGATCTTAACCGCCCGATGAGCGAAATCCTCAAACAGCTGTCGCAATACCCGGTTTCGACTCGTCTGTCGCTTTCCGGCACCATCATCGTTGGCCGCGACATCGCGCACGCCAAGCTTAAAGAGCGGATGGATAACGGCGAAGGGCTGCCGCAGTACATCAAAGATCACCCGATCTACTACGCTGGCCCGGCCAAAACGCCGGAAGGGTACGCCTCCGGTTCTCTGGGGCCAACCACCGCCGGGCGTATGGATTCTTACGTCGATCAGCTGCAGTCCGAGGGCGGTAGCATGATCATGCTGGCGAAAGGTAACCGCAGCCAGCAGGTGACGGATGCCTGCCACAAGCACGGTGGTTTCTACCTCGGTAGTATCGGTGGCCCGGCAGCGGTGCTGGCGCAGGGCAGTATTAAGAGCCTGGAGTGCGTTGAGTATCCGGAGCTGGGGATGGAAGCTATCTGGAAAATCGAAGTGGAAGACTTCCCGGCGTTCATCCTTGTCGATGACAAAGGAAATGACTTCTTCCAGCAGATCCAGTCTTCGCAGTGTACCCGCTGCGTGAAGTAAGACCCAGGCCGCCCTTCGGGGCGGTTTTTTATTGCTCCTCTTTAGCCGCCATCAATGGCGAGTGTCAGGCACAAACGCGATCGTTCCATGAATCACGATAGCTAATATTTCCATCCGTGTACTTCCAGCCGATCGCTTCATAGCGCAGCTCGAGCGTTTCCTGGTGAGTGCTGTAACGGTGGTGGATTTGGTGGGATTAAAGTTTACCCGCACGTCCTGACAACCCAGAACAAAAAAAAGAGCAATACTTAAACCTGATTGCAGGTGAGCAATGTCGAAACCATCACTTTGTATGTCAAGGAGAAAGTAATGACCACGATACGTCGCGAGAAAGACTCTATGGGCGCGATTGACGTCCCGGCAGATAAACTATGGGGCGCGCAAACCCAGCGTTCGCTGGAGCATTTCCGCATCTCAACGGAGAAGATGCCGGATGCGCTGATCCACGCCCTGGCGCTGACCAAGCGGGCGGCGGCGAAGGTAAATCAGGATCTGCATCTGCTGTCTGATGAGAAAGCCGGGGCGATTATCGCTGCCGCCGACGAAGTGCTGGCAGGCAAACACCCGGGTGAATTCCCTTTGGCTATCTGGCAGACCGGCTCCGGTACCCAAAGCAACATGAACATGAACGAGGTGCTGGCGAATCGGGGGAGTGAGCTTCTTGGTGGTGTACGGGGGATGGATCGTAAAATTCACCCGAACGATGATGTGAATAAGAGCCAGAGCTCGAACGATGTGTTCCCGACCGCGATGCACGTGGCGGCGGTACTGGCGGTGAATGAGCATCTGATCCCACAGCTGAAGGTACTGAAGCAAACCCTGGATCAGAAAGCGAAAGCCTTTGCCGATATCGTCAAGATTGGTCGTACTCACTTGCAGGACGCCACGCCGCTGACGCTCGGGCAGGAGTTTTCCGGCTGGGTGGCAATGCTTGAGCATAATCTTAAGCACCTGGAGCTGAGTTTGCCGCACCTGAGTGAACTGGCGCTGGGGGGGACGGCCGTTGGTACCGGGCTTAACACTCATCCGGAATATGCTGTGCGGGTGGCCAAAGAGCTGGCGGCGATCACCGGGCAGCCTTTTGTGACCGCGCCGAATAAGTTTGAAGCGCTGGCGACCTGCGATGCGCTGGTTCACAGTCACGGTGCCCTGAAGGGGCTTGCTGCTTCGTTGATGAAAATTGCCAACGACGTGCGCTGGCTGGCGTCCGGTCCGCGTTGCGGCATTGGCGAAATCGCTATCCCGGAAAACGAGCCCGGGTCGTCCATTATGCCGGGCAAGGTGAACCCAACCCAGTGTGAAGCGATGACCATGCTCTGCTGTCAGGTGATGGGGAACGATGTGGCGGTCAATATGGGCGGAGCGTCAGGTAACTTTGAGCTTAACGTCTATCGACCGATGGTTATCCATAACTTCCTGCAGTCCGTGCGTTTACTGGCTGACAGCATGGAGAGCTTTAACGAGCACTGCGCCGTGGGCATCGAGCCGAACCGCGAGCGGATTAATCAGTTGCTGAATGAATCTCTGATGCTGGTGACGGCGTTGAATACCCATATCGGCTACGACAAGGCTGCCGAAATTGCCAAAAAAGCGCACAAAGAGGGGCTTACCCTGAAGGCTTCCGCGCTGGCGCTGGGGTATCTCAGCGAAGCGGAGTTCGACCTCTGGGTACGCCCGGAGGAGATGGTGGGCAGCCTGCCGGTTAACCGTTAGCGAGATACAGGTGCAGCCGGGGGATCAGCAACGTCAGCGGCTGTGCCTGGGGTTTGTAACGGTACTGCACGTTATCTTCATCATAATTGAGTAGCTCACCGATTTCCGGCACGCTGACGCCACGAGTGCCGGAAATCAGTGCAATCAGCGGGCTTGGGCAGGCATGTTGAACCTGTTTTTGTTCTCCGGCATACCACACCCGGGCTATCGGCTGTACTTTCACCGGCCGCTTGATCTTCAGCGCGGCACGCTGCGGCAGGGCGGCGATATCCTGATACTCTCGTTCAAGCTTCGCCTGCCACTCTTCCCGGGTCCACGGCGGTACGGCGCGCGGCGAACGCAGGCTGTTTTCCAGCTGCTTTAACACCTCATCGCGGGTCAGATTTTTCATAAAGTGTTTATTTGCCCATCCGAAGCGCAGGGTGGCCGGGTCGTGCAGCAGCGTCAGCGAACGATAGGCTCCGAGCGTCATCAACCCTGGAAGATGACGATGTACCCACTCGAAGCGGGCGGCAGAAGGGAGACCCGACTCTACGGTGACAATCTTTTCAAAGGCCGCCTTGAGCTGGTTTATCTGCGCAACTCGTCCTGCAATCGCTTCCTGCTCGTGGAGCGTAGTTTGAAAACAGATAACGCCGGGCAGGCGCACCGCGGCCTTGCTGCTGCGCTTCTCGGACTGCTGCTGAATAAACAGATGACTGAAGTGTTTGAGAGCACGTTCAAGCGCCTCCTGTCCCACGTGCTGGGTTACCTCAATACGTGACAGCGGGCTGTGTTCCTGTTCTTTGCTGACCTCAGGCAGGGTAAAAGTCCGTGCGGCCAGCAGTCGACACTGGCCCAGTTCATCCTTCAGTAACTGGAGTTCGCGCTCGAGCTGACGGAAGGTGCCCGTCAGGCGTTCAATCGTATCGTACTGTGCCATAACCCCTCGTATTAGTTACAACATACTAATTTTTATTTTATCATACGCAGAGGTCAGCTTTTGTGCAAATCCTCGTCAGGACAGGGCGGTAAAGGAGATATTGTGGTACACCGGCCAGCTAAAACAGAAGCTGGCGCCACCAGACTCGCTGGCATCGCAGGAGACTTCCCCGGACATCGCCTGCGCGATTGAATGGACAATCGCCAGACCCAGCCCACAGCCCCCGGTCGCGCGGTCGCGGCTGGGATCCAGGCGCACAAACGGTTCGAAAACGCGTTCACGTTCGTCCTCGGCAATTCCCGGGCCATCGTCTGCCACACGCAGTACGGCGCGGGAGCCCTGGAGAGTCAGGCTAACATCCACGCGCGAGGTGCTGTAACGCAGAGCATTGTTCACGAGGTTATCAACAACGCGTTCCATGAGACGCATATCCAGCGCGCCATAATCACCCTGACTCAGTTGCGAAAGCGCCACGGTCCGTTGCGGGTTGACCGTCTGAATATCTTCCACATGGGCGGTTATCCATTGCGGTAAATCGGGTGTTGTCAGGGTGAGCTCGTTCTGTGGACGATCGAGGCGAGCATAGGTCAGCAGCTCTTCAATCAGAGCTTCCAGTTGGCTGATGTCGCGGTTAAGCGCCAGAGACTCCGCTTCACTCAGGTTCTCGCTCATTTCCAGCCGGTAGCGCAGGCGCACCAGCGGGGTTCGCAGCTCGTGGGCGATCCCATCGATAAGCTGCTTCTTGCTGGCGATCAGCGCATTGATATTGTCGGCCATCTGGTTAAACGCCACTCCCAGACGCTGGAAGCTGGACATACTGTCAAAATGTATCCGTTCGGTCAGGTGACCGTCACCGAAACGCTGTGCGGCGGCTTCCAGCCGTAGCATGTCCTCCCAGTGCGGACGCATCCAGACAAACACCGGAATGGCGAGCGAAAAGGCAATCAGCGCCATCAGCGCCACGTCCAGCAGACGCATTTCGTGCAGGAAGTAGAGATAGGGAACCGGTCCGACGGATAACACATAGTGGCTGCGGGGGATCCGCTGGATAAACGTATACTGATCTTCCAGCGCCACGATGTCACCGGCTTTCAGGTGTTTCATGGCGCTTTCGGAGAGCTGGTACTTATTCATCGGCTCAACCCGCAGGTCGAAGGAGAGGTTAAAATCCATCGCCTTGAGGGTTTTGCTCCAGTCCCGCGGTGGGATCTCGCGCAGTTCTGCACGCATCAGGAACAGTGAGCTTTTCATCAGGTCATCAAGAGACTGGCGTCCGGCGCGTTCGGCGGTGAATTTATAGACCAGACCGACCAGCATGGTCATCACCAGAAAACAGACAAACAGCAGCAGGTAAAACTGGACGAACAGCTTTTTCATAACATGACCTGTAAAAGGACCTTAGGATCAGTTGTCCCAGGCGTGTGGGGCAAAAAGGTAGCCTTTATTGCGCACGGTTTTAATGCGATACGGCTCCGTCGCGCTGTCGAGCAGTTTCTTACGCAGGCGAGAAATGGCCACGTCGACGCTGCGATCCATACCATCGTAGCTCACGCCACGCAGATTTTTTAGCAGCGCATCGCGATCCATAATCTGCCCGGCATGGGTGGCAAGTTCCCAGAGCAGGTCAAAATCGGCGGTGGAAAGGGCAACGATATCGCCGGTAAGCGTCACCTGACGGTTAACCGGATCAATTGATAGTGAGCCAAAGCGAATGGCTTTATGCGGCGTCAGTGGGGTTGCGCCAGACGGTTGAGGTGTAGCGCTTGTGGCAACATGCTGGCGTAAATGCAGACGCAGACGGGCCAGCAGCACCGCTGGCGGTGTGGTTTTCAGGATGTAATCGCTGGCACCCATCTCGAGCGCCAGAATATGGTTCATGTCGCTGTCGAGGGAGGTTAGCAGGACAATCGGGCCCTGCCACTGGCTGCGCAGGTCGCGGCACAGGGTCATCCCGTCTTTACCTGGCAGCATGATATCCAGCAGCACCAGGTCAGGCTTCTCACGAAGGATCACCGCTTCGGCGGTGTCGCCACGCGGTTCTACTAAGACATCGATATCATGCTTGCCCAGATAGGCGGCGATTAACGTACCGACTTCCGGATCATCTTCGACAAAAACGATCTTGCTCATATTGCGTCTATGCATTACCAAAAGGATAAACATACACCGGGCGCAGTCTGGCTTCCATTAATCTTTTATAAACAGTCAGCTTTCCGCTAAGCTGCATGCCACGAGTGACTGATTTATAAAGGTTGAAGTAATGGCATTGTTGATTAAGGCGGCGCTGGGTGCTCTGGTGGTGGTGTTGATAGGCATCCTGGCAAAAACAAAAAATTACTATATCGCCGGACTCATCCCGCTATTTCCAACCTTCGCCATGATTGCGCACTATATCGTTGCCAGCGAGCGCGGTATTGAAGCGCTGCGGGCAACGATTGTCTTTGGCATGTGGTCGATCATCCCGTACTTCGCCTACCTGTTGTCGCTGTGGTATTTCACCGGGTTTATGCGTCTGCCGCTGGCACTCGGCGGGGCGGTTGCCTGCTGGGGGCTCAGCGCCTGGATCCTGATTCTCATCTGGAGCCGTTTCCACTAGCAGAGCGGGCGGCCACCGTCGACGGCAAAGCTACGGCCGGTGACATAACAGCTCACCAGTAAATAATCGACCAGCTCGATGACCTCTTTTTCGCCGGGCGCGATTTTCATCAGGGATTTATTCAGCGCCTGCTGGCGATACTCTGCATCATCTTCTTCGTTAAACAGAATCAGCGCTGGCGCAATCGCGTTGACTTTGACCTCTGGCGCCAGCTTACGGGCGAAAGAACGGGTCATGTTGTCGAGCGCAGCCTTACTGGCGGCGTAGGCAATGTGCTTGTCACTGCCGCGCTCCACTACGTAATCAGTGAAATGGATAATATCGCCAGCGGCATGGCCATGACCGCGCAGCAGCGGCTCCAGAGCGTGGTTGAGGAGATAGGGGGCGTTGACGTGTATTTGCATCATCGCATTCAGCGTTTGTGCAAGCGAAGTACCCGGCTTTTCAGGAACCCAGGCACTGGCGTTATGCAAGATTGCCCGCAGGCCGTCGGTGTGGGCCTTAACCTGGTCTGCAAAGGCAAGAATACCTTCGTCAGTAGAAAAGTCGGCCTGAATGCAGTGCGCACCAGCTTCACGCAGGCCGTCTATCGACGGATAGTGGCTACGATAGCTAACGATAACAGGCTGTTTTTGATTGAGAAAATGGTGGGCAAGGGCGAGGCCGATTCGGCGGCCTCCACCGGTAATGAGGACTGGTAGCTGTCGGGTATTTCCCATCGTTGTCTCCTTGGGGTCAGCGATGGGGTTTTCGGAATATTACCCCACCAGCATCCATGTTGCCGGCACGGCGGCAACCAGTAAAAATCCAATTAACGCCATTTCACGGCGTTTCAACACCTGATCGAGCTGGTGCGTCCGGCGCGCATAGATGAAGACCAGCAGGCCTGGCGCATACAGTACGACGGACAACAACAGATGCATCGGTCCGGAGGCGTACAATAACCATAAGCCATAAATGCAGGCACCGATACCCACCGCCTGATGCAGAGGGCGGGTGGCAATCTTCAGCAGGAACGCGCCCACCAGGAAGTACGGCACCAGAATCATCTCTGAAGCGATGGTCAGTAGCGTATTATAGTCAGAACCGGTCAGCCAGATAAGTACCAGACAAACCTGGACACTGATGTTGGTCAGCCACAGAGAAGCCGAAGGCGCACTGTTCTTGTTCTGACGGGCGAAGATACGCGGGAACGCTTTATGCGTTGCGGCCAGCAGCGGAACTTCTGCCGCCATGATGGTCCAGCTCAGGTAAGCCCCGCACACGGAAACAATAAGCCCGGCCGCGATAACAATCTCACCCCAGCCACCCATCATTTTAACCATCAGGCCCGCCATGGATGGGTTACGCATTCCGGCGAGCTCCGGGCGTGCGACCACGCCTAAAGAGAGCAGGGTTACCAGCAGGTAAACGCACAGTGCGGATACCACGGCCAGGAGCGTCGCGCGCCCAACGTCTTTCTTGTTACGGGCGCGAGCGGAAACCACCACGGCACCTTCCACGCCGATGAAGACCCAAAGGGTGATCAGCATGGTATTTTTCACCTGTTCCCAGACCGGCACACCGAGTTCAAGACCGGTGAAGTCGAGCTTGAAGACGTCCAGACGGAACGCCATCACGGCAAGGATAACGAATAAACCCAGCGGAACCAGTTTCGCCAGCGTCGCAACCAGGTTGATGCTGGCCGCCGTCTGTACGCCGCGCAGGACGAGGAAATGCACCACCCACAGCAGCACCGAGGCCCCAATGATAGACTGCCAGGTATTGCCATCGCCGAAAAGACGCAGCTCCGGTGTGTCAGTAAAGAAACTCAGCGCCGAGAAAACGATAACCAGGTATGAGACGTTCGCAATAACCGCACACAGCCAGTAACCCCAGGCGGAGCAGAAGCCAATAAGCTCACCAAAGCCTTCGCGCGCATAGGTAAAGATACCGCCATCCAGATCCGGACGAATGCGGGTCAGGATAAGCATCGCGAAGGCGAGGAACAGGATCCCAACGCCGGTAATGGCCCAACCAATCAGCAGCGCAGCGGGGCTGGCAACGGCTGCCATGTTCTGCGGCAGGCTAAACACGCCAGCACCCAACATTGAGCTCAGTACCAATGCCGTTAATGCGCTAAGGCCAAGTTTTTTTTCCATGACAATCCTGTTGGTTAACGTCGGGATGGAAGAATATTTATTGTGCGAAATCGCATAAACATGGTGGATTACGCTAAGGCGCGGGATTTTACGAAGAGAGTGGCGGGCATGCAATGATGTATGCATAAAAAAATGAAAAAAGGCGGCAAAAAGCCGCCTTTTCTTGATGCGTATTGCTTATTTATACAAGTCGGCGCTGATCGTCATGTTACTGCCGCGTTCCTGCCACTGGCGGGTAATATGATAATATTTCGCGCCTTTCTTCGCGGCGCGCTTCGCAACCTGATAAGAAATTTCGGTCATGTTGCCGAAGTTTCCAGTGAACTGTACGCTGTCGAACGGCACCATCTGTGCAGCAGCAGCTTTATTCAGTTCTTCAATCTTGGTGCCATCAGGAAGCGTGACACTGTAACGACCACCTTTTGACGACTGAGTCTCGAAGAAGTTACCTACGCCAGTCCCCAGACCAACGGATGCTGAAGAGGCAACGCCTGGGATCTCAACTTTCTTGGCGGCGTCACCACCTTTGGCGAGAGCTGCGCGACCTGCATCAGAGTCTGCCGGAATGGCATCCGGGCTCTGCAGCGCACGTTTTTTAGCATCGGCTTTGTAGATGTAAGCCGTGACGCGCTGGTTACCGCCGCTGTTGGCATCTACCTGGCGCACGATGAAGAAGGACGCGGCACCTTTAGCTTTCGCGGCACGGGTGATGGCATCGTTAACGTCCGGCTGGCTACGGAAGAAACCCTGAACGGTAACGGTGTCGTAAGGTATCAGCGCCACGGCCTGATCTTTTGGTAATTCCACTACGCCATTAATGACGCGGTTTTTCGGCGTATCTGCTTTTTGTGCGTTTTCTTTATAGAAGTCAGCAGTGACGCGTTGGTTGCCGCCATTGCCGTAATCAGACATATCGACAACATAAAAAGACGCTGCGCCTTCTTTATCCGCTTTGCGGGAAACTGCCTGTACCGCATCACCGATGGCGTTAAAACGCCCGGTTACCACCACACGATCGTAGGGCTTCAGCGCCGCTGCTTGCTCCGGAGTCAGCTCGGTTGCTGCATTGGCAGACAAGGCCGCTGCAGAAAGGAGTGCTGACGCCAGGAGTGTATACTTAAGCTTCATAAAAATAATCCTTCGCCTTGCGCAAACCAGATACTGGTAATGTTGTTGAGTAAACTGGTTGATTATTGCATTTAATTTGTCTTGCTGTCTGCGGCATTTTTCACTTCCTGTGCGAACTCGATATCAGGGGAGGTACACTTTTAGGGATATGTTGAAAAAACAGCCGCTTGAACAGCGAAATCGATAATTGTTATCACTTTTATAAGTTAATGTAATGTTAAATCGGCTTTATTCACAGGCGATTGATCACGTTTTACCGCTTTACTGGAGCGAATTATCAGGCATCGCCATAAAATAGAGGGAAATAACGCTGCTGGAACGGCGAGCGATGACTTTTCCTCAATAAATTCATAAATACTTTTTTATCCCAGTAGATCACGGCCGTCATTTTCAGTAGGTTATAGCAAGTTTGTTACTGTTTTATTTTGTCAGGTTGATGTGCGATAAGCGGCAAGGGCCGCGAGCGTACTCAGCCGAAGAAAAATAAACCATCATCAAAAACCGATGGAAGGGAAAACTATGCGTATTGGTGTACCAAAAGAGAGGGTGGCGCTGGAGACCCGGGTTGCCGCGACGCCGAAAACGGTGGAACAGCTGCTCAAACTGGGTTTTGCGGTCGCGATTGAAAGCGGTGCCGGGAAGCTTGCCAGTTTTGAGGATTCGGCGTTTACCCAGATGGGCGCAGAGATTGTCACCGGAGATGCGGTGTGGCAGTCAGACGTCATTCTGAAGGTTAATGCGCCAACGGACGAAGAAATTGCGCTGCTCAACCCGGGAACGACGTTGATTAGCTTCATCTGGCCTGCGCAAAATCCAGAGCTGATGGAGAAACTGGCCGCCCGCAATATTAACGTGATGGCGATGGACTCCGTGCCGCGTATTTCCCGCGCGCAGTCATTAGATGCGCTGAGCTCGATGGCAAATATCGCCGGCTACCGCGCGATAGTAGAGGCAGCGCATGAGTTCGGCCGCTTCTTTACCGGCCAGATAACCGCTGCGGGTAAAGTGCCGCCGGCGAAGGTGGTGGTGATCGGTGCCGGCGTTGCTGGCCTTGCTGCCATCGGTGCAGCCAACAGCCTTGGAGCCATCGTTCGCGCTTTCGACACCCGTCCGGAAGTGAAGGAACAGGTTCAGAGTATGGGGGCTGAGTTCCTTGAGCTGGACTTCGAAGAAGAAGCGGGCAGCGGCGACGGTTATGCCAAAGTGATGTCCGAAGCCTTTATTAAAGCGGAAATGGCGCTTTTCGCCGCCCAGGCGAAAGAGGTGGATATCATCGTGACCACCGCGCTCATTCCAGGGAAACCGGCACCGAAGCTTATTACCCGTGAAATGGTGGATTCCATGACCCCGGGTAGCGTGATTGTTGACCTCGCGGCGCAAAATGGCGGGAACTGTGAATACACCGTCCCCAATGAAGTGGTCACCACCGCCAGCGGCGTAAAAGTTATCGGCTATACCGATTTGCCAGGACGTCTGCCCACGCAGTCCTCCCAGCTGTACGGTACTAACCTGGTTAACCTGCTAAAACTGCTGTGCAAAGAAAAAGACGGCAACATCGTTATCGATTTTGATGATGTGGTAGTACGTGGTGTGACCGTTATCCGTGAGGGTGAGGTCACCTGGCCTGCGCCGCCGATTCAGGTCTCCGCGCAGCCACAGGCGGCAAAAGTAGAAGCCGCACCGGTAGCGCCGAAAGCACCGGCTTCGCCATGGCGTAAATACGCGCTGATGGCGCTGGCGATCATCCTGTTCGGCTGGCTGGCGAACGTCGCGCCGAAAGAGTTCCTCGGACACTTCACCGTCTTTGCGCTCTCCTGCGTGGTGGGTTACTACGTGGTGTGGAACGTCTCCCATGCGCTGCATACGCCGCTGATGTCGGTGACAAACGCCATTTCGGGGATCATCGTGGTGGGGGCGCTGCTGCAGATTGGGCAGGGTGGCTGGGTCAGCTTCTTCAGCTTTATCGCGGTGTTGATTGCCAGCATTAACATTTTTGGTGGTTTCACCGTCACTCAGCGCATGCTGAAAATGTTCCGGAAGAACTAAGGGGTAACAAATGTCTGGAGGATTAGTCACAGCTGCATACATTGTTGCCGCGATCCTGTTTATTTTTAGCCTGGCGGGGCTCTCAAAACATGAGACCTCTCAGCAGGGCAACTACTACGGTATCGCCGGGATGGCGATTGCGCTGATTGCAACCATCTTCGGGCCTGACACCGGTAACGTCGGTTGGATCCTGGTGGCGATGGTCATCGGCGGTGCTATCGGGATTCGTCTGGCGAAGCGCGTAGAAATGACCGAAATGCCGGAACTGGTGGCGATTCTGCACAGTTTCGTGGGTCTGGCGGCGGTTCTGGTAGGCTTCAATAGCTATCTTTACCACGAACCAGGGATGGAACAAATTCTGGTTAACATCCACCTGACCGAAGTGTTCCTCGGCATCTTCATCGGTGCGGTAACCTTCACGGGTTCTATCGTGGCGTTTGGTAAACTGCGCGGCAAAATTTCATCTAAACCGCTGATGCTGCCTAACCGTCACAAAATGAACCTGGCCGCGTTGGTGGTCTCTTTCGTGCTGCTGGTTGTGTTTGTCCGTACCGAAAGCGTCGGGCTACAGGTGCTGGCGCTGCTTATCATGACCGTTATCGCGCTGGCGTTTGGCTGGCATCTGGTGGCGTCTATCGGCGGTGCTGACATGCCGGTGGTGGTGTCAATGCTGAACTCCTACTCAGGTTGGGCGGCAGCGGCGGCAGGCTTTATGCTGAGTAACGATCTGCTGATCGTAACCGGTGCCCTGGTGGGTTCTTCCGGTGCGATTCTGTCCTATATCATGTGTAAAGCCATGAACCGTTCCTTTATCAGCGTTATTGCTGGCGGTTTTGGTACCGATGGCTCCTCAACGGGCAGTGATGAAGAAGCCGGTGAACACCGTGAAATCAGCGCTGAAGATACCGCTGATTTGCTGAAAAATTCGCACTCGGTCATCATTACCCCGGGCTACGGTATGGCCGTTGCACAGGCTCAGTATCCGGTGGCGGAAATCACGGAGAAGCTGCGCGCACGTGGGATCAAAGTTCGCTTCGGTATTCACCCGGTTGCCGGCCGTCTGCCAGGCCATATGAACGTGCTTCTGGCAGAGGCGAAGGTCCCGTATGACATCGTGCTGGAAATGGACGAAATCAACGACGACTTTACCGATACTGATACCGTTCTGGTCATCGGCGCAAACGACACGGTTAACCCGGCGGCGCAGGACGATCCGAAGAGCCCGATTGCCGGGATGCCGGTACTCGAAGTATGGAAAGCGCAAAACGTTATCGTGTTTAAGCGTTCTATGAACACCGGTTATGCCGGCGTACAGAACCCGCTGTTCTTTAAAGAGAACACGTCAATGCTGTTTGGCGATGCCAAAGCCAGCGTAGATGCGATTCTGAAAGCCTTGTAAGGCTTGAAAGGTTAGTTAAAGCCGCCTCTTAGCAGGCGGCTTTTTTATACATTTAAATTGTTAACGCTCAAAAAATGTTCAGTCCGGTGTGCTATACTGGTCAGGTTTTAAACACTAAAGAGGATGATATGGATACCGAATTAACACCGGCACAGTTAGCCATCGAATACCTTCGCCGCGACGCCACCGTTTTGACGCCCGCTAAATACCTCAAAAAACTGAAACAGCTGGAGCTTGAGTTTGCCGATCTGATGGCGCTCTCTTCTAATGAGCTGAAAGAGGAAATTTATTTTGCCTGGCGTGTGGGTATCCATTGACGAATAGACGAAAAAAAGCCGCTTCGAAAAGCGGCTTTTTTGTGTTTGCAGGTTAGTCGTCTTCGTCATCCAGTTCGACCGGGGTCTGATAGGCTTCTGGCTTGATAGCCAGCAGATCGCAACGCAGGTGATCGATAACCTGCTCGGCGGTGTTACCAAGGAACGCCGCAGACAGGCCGGTACGACCAACGGTTCCGAGTACGACGATACCGGCATCAAGATGTTCGGCAAGATCAGGGATAACTTCTTCCGGCAGACCTTTCTCAACGTGAGTAAAGTTCTCGGCAATACCAAATTTTTGACGTAGCGCCTTCATGGCCAACAGGTGCTGACCGCGAATAGCATCGTTATAAACGCTTGGATCAAAATCGGGAAGTTCGATGGCGATATTGATAGGGGTGACAGGGTAGGCGCCGATAAGATGCACTTCGGTGTGGTTCACCTGTTCTGCAAGCTGTAGCGTCTCCTTCACCAGTTTTTCGTTCAGCGGGTCGTGGTAGCCTTCTTCACTGGCAAGGTTCACCGCCACCAGCGCACGACCACCTTCCGGCCACGGCTGGTCTTTCACCATCCACACCGGGCACGGGCATTTACGTAGCAGGTGCCAGTCTGTCGGCGTAAAGATAACGGCCTCAAGCTTGTCGTGCTGGTGTGCCATTTTCAGCATCAGGTCATGTTTGCCCGCGATCACTTCCTGAATGATCGCCTCGAACGGACGGTTATGCCAGACCACCTTTATATCAATGGGGATACCGGACTCGATGTAGTATTTAGCCTGCTCGCGGATCCACGCGGTACGCTGGCTGATAACACCCTGACGCATTGCGGTGCGCTCGTCCGGGGAAAGAAGCGTGGTCATCTCATACGAAAAATCGTAGATCGGCAAAAAGGCTTTAATACGTCCGCCAATGCGTTGATGCAGATAAACAGCACGTCGTAATGCAGGCTGGTCGTCCTGGTTTGGGTCGATAGCCACGAGCATGTTCTGATACTTTGCCATACAGGGTCTCCTTACAGCTGCAACCACAGTCTTTAGTAAAAGATAACTCATTGGGATGAAATGAAACAGTGAAGAGCCTTCGTCAGATCAACAAATCAGAAAAAATCTCGCGCAGGCTGTGCGGTATGCCGATGAACGGGAGTGCCGGGTGAATTCACCTCACCCGATGCACCTTCAGGTTACAAGGCAAGGAGTATTATGCGGAACGCCATACGGACAGTAGGGGAAGAGGCAGCGTGCTTCACAAGGACAATTAGTGAGGAGCTGGTTATTATTACCCGGACACTCTGTCCTGACCTGAAAATATAACCACAATGAGTTAGTATAGGGGAAGCAGCTAATTAGCTCGATATCCCGCTGGCGGCCATTGACAAATAAACCGAGATCGCTGGTTGTCAGCATGTTACCAGGGCGTAGAAAGTAAGAACCTTTATACCAAACAATGATATCAAGATCGCCTGGACTGGCGGCCACAGCGTATGCGGTACCGCTATCAGGACAAACGAGCATATTCTTAATTTCCCAGTTCATTTCTCCTCCTGTATTCACACCCCGAGATTAACACCTCGTTTTTTGCTGAGCTATAGGAAATTACATATATCTTTTTGAGGTCGACCGCTTTCGACGGATTATCATTCTTTTATCTGCGGGATGTAATATTAATTACGTATTGCTGATGCATTAAATATTAATGTATTGTCGGAGATGTTATGCGGGATTAAAAAAACCGGAACGTGATTGTTCCGGTCTGGGATTTAAGCTGCCGTTAAAGCATCAGGCAACGTTGCGCGCCTGGCCTGCGAGCGTGGCCAAAGCATCGCTGTTTTCGATGGTGATATATTTGCCTTTCACCGCCAGCATACCGCTTTTCTGGAAGCGGCCCAGCAGGCGGCTGATGGTTTCAACCGTCAGACCAAGGTAGTTACCAATATCACCACGCGTCATGGTCAGGCGGAACTCACGAGGGGAGAAGCCACGCTGTGCAAAACGACGGGAGAGATTATAGATAAATGCCGCCAGACGCTCTTCAGCGTTCTTTTTCGACAGCAACAGGATCATATCCTGATCGCCTTTAATTTCACCGCTCATAAGGCGCATCATCTGCTGGCGCAGATTAGGCATTTTGCCTGACAAATCATCCAGCGTTTCGAACGGGATCTCGCACACCATTGAGGTTTCAAGCGCCTGAGCAAAGCTCGGGTGGTGCCCGGTACCGATGGCGTCAAAGCCAACCAGGTCACCAGCCAGATGGAAGCCGGTAATCTGTTCGTCACCTTGTTCGGTGATGGTGTAGCTTTTGATGGTGCCAGAACGAATCGCGTACAGTGATTTAAGCTCATCACCTGCTTTGAACAGAGTCTGTCCTTTCTGGATTGGCTTTTTGCGCTCGATAATATTATCCAGCTGATCAAGCTCGTGCTCGTTCAGCGTGAACGGGATACAGAGCTGGCTGATGCTGCAATCCTGACAATGGATGGCGCAGCCGCCAGACTGAATGCATCGTATAATTCGCTTTTCCGGGATCATAGGTCTGCTCAAGCCGTAATTGATATTGGTCAATTTTAACATCTTTTTGGCGAGCAGGTAAGTCTGTTGATCCCGTTTCATACGATATATAAACGAGAAAATGCAAAAACCTTCATCTTTATGAAAAAGCTGAAGTTATTTGTGCCTTTTCTCGCTCGGAAATTGCCAGTCAGTTCCAGAAAGGCACGGATGGTCAAAGCAAAAGATAACCTTCGTGACGGAGCAGCCATTCTTTACGCTGAACGCCGCCGGCATAGCCGGTCATCGTGCCGTTGCGCCCAATAACCCGGTGGCAGGGAACCACGACGCTGACCGGGTTTGAACCGTTGGCGGCGCCGACGGCGCGTGCTGCGCCTGGTCTGCCGAGTTGCTCGGCAAGTTGGCCGTAATGCATCACTTGCCCACAGGGAATTTCACGCAACGCTTGCCAGACTTCGCGCTGAAAGGCGGTGCCGCCGGTTGCTGTTTTGAGCGTATCAATGATGGCGAGATTACCGGAAAAATAGTCATGCATAATATCGGAGAGGCCGCCTGGATTAGTCGCACTAATACGTTCGTAGCCATCATTACGATAATGAATATTCAGTAGCTGTTCCATGCGGTCGCTATGTTCTTCCCACTCAATAGCGCGCAGGGCAAACTGTTCATCGCAGAGGATCCATAATGGGCCGAGCGGGGTGGCAATTTTATCTTCAAGTAATCTCAGCATCGCTTGCTCTTGTACAGTCCAATAACGTAGCAACACGATACCATGTCCGGGAATACTTCGACATACCTAAAGAGAAGCAGGGAAGAATGGCAAGAAAAAATCGGGACCTGTCGACATCCCGGCAGGCCCCGCAGTACACACAGCTGTTCATTCCATAATTTGTGTCCACTTGTTACTCCATATGTGGATATATATAGTTATAGCGGCGCTGAAATTAATTTCCAGCGATTTTGATCGATTTATTTAGAATAAGCGTAATATTTATTCCGAATATTAACGTTGGTTAATTTTAGTTAAGTAGAGGTTAATTCATGAGTTGCGCTTATTCGATTACCCCTTCTGATAGTGTCTGTTTAATATGTGACCGCTAACAGGATATATCAAAACGCATTGAGCCTGTCCGGGAGCGCCGCTATAGTAGTGCGTCAGCAGTAGCCGGAGAAATCATGATGGGCATTGACGATAAATCACTTTTTCTTGAGGCAATGGAAGACGTCCAGCCGCTGAAACGAGGAAACGACGTGCTCTGGCAGCACAACCGCAATTCACGGCCACTTCAGCACATCGATACGTTGCAACTCGATAACCCATTAACGCTGGGGGGACTGGATATCGTTCCGCTCGGTACCCCGCTTGAATATAAAGCCGAAGGTGTGCAGAACGGCGTGCTGGAGAAGCTGCGGCAGGGAAAATACAGCCAACAGGCGAGTCTGAACCTATTGCGCCAGCCGGTGGAGCAGTGCCGCCAGCAGCTTTATGCCTTCATTCACCACTCGTCAGAGGCAGGGCTGCGCAATGTGCTGATCGTTCATGGCAAAGGCAAAGCCGATGAGTCTCATGCCAATATTGTACGTAGCTATCTGGCGCGCTGGCTGACGGAGCTTAGCGATGTACAAGCCTTTTGCGCCTCACTACCGCACCACGGCGGGGCCGGCGCCTGTTATGTTGCCCTGCGAAAATCGGCCCAGGCGAAACTGGAGAACTGGGAGCGCCACGCCAAACGTAGCCGATAAAATCTTCACAAAAATAGAGCATTACCTCTTTTCCGTCACTTAAGCATCGCTATACTGGATTACGATTGCACCTAAGTGATGAGTGAGTGGAGGCAGTGCTCCTCGATGATAAATTCATTTCCCCGCGCTGGCGTTGTGCTCACTACCTTACTGCTTTGGCAGACGGGTTATGCCGCTGATGGTAGCAACCTGAAACGGCGCGCCGATGCCGTGCTTGCGCTCATGAGCTATACGGTCGTTCCTGACGTAACCGCCAGCGACCTTAATATTGGTAGCGGAAGTAACGAGCAGAACAAGCTTTCGATTACTCAGTTTGGCGGCGGTGCCACGCTCAGTGAAGCGTTTCCTCTTTATCTTGAAGGAACGATGGGGTACAGCCGCTACGATCCGCAGTTTATTCTCTCTGACGGCAGCGAAAGCCGCCGTATTCCTACCAAATGGAACAGTCTGACAACCACCGGTGGCGTGGGCTGGGATTTTCATCTCTACAAAGACCGCTGGGGCGGTAACCTGGTGCTGCGCCCGATTGCTAACTTTATGCTCGGCACCATGGCAAGCGATCTGCGTATTGGTACCAGCGTTATCAAACACCGCACAGACAGCTCACTGGATTTTCTGGATGGCGGCAGGCTCAATGCTTACGGGCTGGGTGGTTCGCTGATGCTCGACTATGAGCTGTTCTCTGAACCCCGCGATATTGACGTTGAGCTTCGTTATTCAGCCATGAATCTGCAAACTTTTGGCAGCACTGCAGACGTGGTTAGCGGGCAGGCAAACGCTGAAAACCTGGGGCTGTATATGCGCTACCGGGCGCCTATTCTCGACTGGACGCTGCTGAAAAGCCCGGTGCGCTACGTGGTTGAAGGCGCGCATACGGAATATCTCGGCGTCCAGCGCGGTCAGCTTGGGTTCGACAATCTGAGTTCGCTCGGGCTGGGCTTTGAGCTCGACAGCAGTAAATACAACGTATTTGTCACCCGAACTCGTATCGTGGCGCGCTATATGTTCGGCGCCAACACCAGTGGGTATGGTATCGGCCTTGCGATGAGCTTTTAATTCCCCAATACGCAAGGCCTGCTCGCTTAGCTACCCCAGCGCGTACGCAGGTAGTTCACCGCTTCCTGCGTTTGCGGCTGGTCAAGGTAGTTTTCCCGGAACAGAATGGTTCCGCTGATTTGCGGCAGCGAATCATTCAAATCGAGCTGTTTCTTCAGCTCAGGAACACCGCCATTCACCGTCCAGTCGGGCTCTTTCTTCGACGGCTCACCCACTTTATACAGCGCCACGCCAATATACAGACGGGTATTGGTCGGTTTCACCACGTCAGCCCACCATTTCGCCAGAACGTCATAGCGGGCTTCATCGCGGGCAAACGGCCAGTACAGCTGCGGCGCAATATAATCCAGCAGCCCTTGCTGTACCCAACCGCGGGTATCGGCATAGATTTCATCATAGGACGATAATCCCCGGGTATCGGAACCCATCGGGTCATGGGAGCGATTTCGCCAGACGCCGACCGGACTGATACCAAACTCGACGTTTGGGCCAGCCTGTTTTATCGCTTTCGACACCTGAGCAATCAGCAACTGCGTATTATGCCTCCGCCAGTCCGCTTTCGAGGCATAGCCCTGGCCATACTGCTGGTAGGTGCGGTTGTCGTTGAGCGGAGAGGCGGCGGTTTCCGCATAGAAGTAGTCGTCAAACTGCACACCATCCACCGGATAATGGGCAACCACCTCGGCCACAATGTTAGTTATCCAGTCACGCACTTCCGGGATCCCCGGGTCCAGCACATGGCGGTCGCTAGCGGTACGGATCCAGTTGCGATGCACCACAAACACGCTTGCCGGCTGTAATGAGGCGGTGGCGTTGAGCGCCGCTACGGTTGAGGCATTTGTGTTCACCGTAACGCGGTAAGGGTTGAGCCAGGCATGAACTTTCATGCCGCGTTTATGGGCTTCATCAAGCATAAACTGCAGCGGATCGTAACCCGGATCTTCACCAATCTTGCCGGTCAGCATATCGGACCAGGGCAGAATTTTAGAGGGCCACAGCGCGGTTCCATCAGGTTTAATCTGGAAAAAAACGGTATTGATACCAAGGCGCTTGAGGTTATCCAGCTTATCGGTCAGCGCCTTTTTCTGCAGGAACATGCGAGTGGCCGGATCGGCGTTGACGGAGTTCTGCGGAGGCCAGTCCAGACGGGAGACGGTCGAAAGCCAGACACCACGCATCGGACCCTGTAACGATTTATCCGGCTGCGGGTGCTTCACCAGCGGGGGGAGAGGCGTCACCAGTGACTTAGGGGGCTGGGAGGAGCAGCTGACCAGTAACCAGGCACAGCCTGCCAGTGCCCCCAGCGTCAGGCGAGTCAGGGTTGATTTTTTTAGCATCATGAGTGGTTAGCTTTTCTTTGCACGGCTGTTTGCCCACGGGTCGAAGGCGGTGGCGTCTGGTGCCGAAGCGGGATGGTCTTCCAGTATCTCCAGATATAACGCTTCGACTTCAGCGCGCGCCCACGGGGTTCGACGCAGAAATTTTAGACTCGATTTGACGCTCGGGTCGCTGTTAAAGCAATTAATTTTTATGCGCTGACCGAGTTGTTGCCAGCCAAAATGGGCAACGAGGGCATTAACCTGCATTTCCAGCGTGATGCCGTGCAGAGGATCTTTTGAAGCGTGTGCTGACATGGGAAATCCGCGTAGTGTGAAGTTGTCATCCGAAGCTTGTACAGGGGAAGAGTACAAGAAAGCAGGAACGCCAGCAATGACCCGGTTCTGATGGGGGATAGCAGTAAAGATGCGGACCGCCGGGGATCCGCATTCAGGGTGTGCATTTTGTCAGGATCAGACTTTGTCTGGTGCAGTACCTTCAGCGTGAGAGACCACCGCTTCAATTTGGACTAACGCACCATCCGGTAGCCAGGAGACGCCGATCGTTCTGCGTGCGGGGGTCCCGGTAGGGAAGAAAGTGGCGTAGACATCATCGACGGCGGCGATATCACCGAGGTTTTTCAGGCAAATGTTGATTTTGACGATGTCCGCCAGTGAGTGATCAATGCTCTCCACAATGGCTTTAATGTTCTGCAGACATTGACGGGCCTGATCGTTTACGCCACCGGCCACCAGCTTGCCGTTTTCCGGCAGGTACGGGAGCTGTGCAGTAATATGGTTATAGTGTGAAAACGCAACGGTCTGCGTGGAGAAGGCATCTTTCGGCGCTTTGGCGGTGTTATGTGGCTTAATGACGATGCCATGGCGATCTTCGATGGCCTGCGGCGGAGTGCCGTCGCCGTGCGAGATAATCGCTTCTACCTGCACCTGCGCATCCATTAACAATGCCGGAACCACCGTAATACTACGAGCCGGGAAATAACCCACGGCTCTGGCAATGGCGGAGTCCGGGAAGAAGGTGGTGTACACCTCATTAAAGGCGGCGATATCGGCGGCATTGGTCATATAAACGTTGATTTTGACGATATCATCAAACGGCGCGTCAATTTTTTCCAGAATGGACTTAATGTTTTTTAAACACTGTGTCGCCTGTTCTTTAATCCCACCCGCAACCAGCTTTCCGGTTTCCGGCACAATCGGTAATTGCGCAGACAGGTTGTTGTAGTGGGAGAACGCTACCGTCTGAGTGGAGAGCATATTCCGCGGCGCATTTTCGGTGTTACGGGCAATTTTAATTAAATCTCCCGCCTGAGGCGCATCAGGGATCGTACCTTCGCCATTCGAGACCAGCGCCTCAACCTGAACCAGTGCGCCCATCGGCAGCGCCGCCGCAGAAATAGTTGTCAGCGCCGGAACATAGTCAGGGAAGAACGCGCTGTACACCCGGCTAACGGCGTCGAAATCGGTGATGTTTTTCAGAAACAGCGTGACTTTAACGATGTCATCCATCGGATGATGAATGTTTTCAAGGATGGCCTTAATATTTTTGAAGCACTGCTCAGCCTGAGCTTTGACGTCTCCGGTCACCATTTTACCGGTGCTGGGATCGATGGGGAGCTGTGCGGAAAGGTTATTGTAATGGGAGAAGGCGACTGCCTGAGAATAGGGACCGATGCTTTTTGGCGCGCTATCGGTATTAATGGCCAACACGCTGTTAAAGTTACTCATAGAAATGCTTACCCTTACGTTTTATTAAGTGTTAAATGGGCCGCAGAGCCGGGAACGCTGGCGGCGCTTATTAACCCTAAGCAATCAGTGTGCCAAAAAATAAAAACGTGACAGGTGGGCCTTCTCGCGTGAAAAGCCGCATATTTCAGCCGCTTTTACACTCCAATATGATAAGCATTACGCTAATTTTCTCATCATGAGAATGGGGATGTCTCACCAGCGGATTCACTTTCTGTGTAGGGGAGAGGGTGTCGACGCTGCTGGCTCAACTTGCGGTACTGCTGGGGTGGCATACCCACGTATTTGCTGAAGGTGCTGTAGAACCGGCTACTGGAACGAAAGCCCGCGGTCAGGGCAATATCGAGGATGGTTTTGTCGGTATCACTCAGCAGAGCGCGCACGTGGTTAATGCGCATCGCGGTGATGTACTGCTTCATCGTTTGCTGCATCACACGTTGAAAGATGCCCATCGCATAGTTAGGGTTCAATTTCACATGCTCGGCAACGGCATCAACGGTCAGAGCCTGATCGTAGTGTTCGGCAATAAACTCCAGCATCTGGCTGACATAAAACTGCGCGTGCCGTGAGACGCTGTTCTTTTGCGTTCGTGAGGTTTTGTTCACCAGAATCGGCTGCCAGCCCGCAAGGCATAGCCTTTTCAGCATCAGGGCAATTTCATCAATTGCCAGCTGGCGGATCTGCGGGTTGTCGCTGCTGAGCTCATGCTGCCAGCGCTGAACCTCAAAAGCGCTCAGCTGCTGTGCTGCCAGCGATTTAATTACCATTCCGTGGGTGACGTAGTTGATAAGCTCCCTGTCCAGCGGCCAGGTAAGAAACAGGTGCATTGGCAGGTTGATAATGGCCATCTGTTTGCAGTTGCCGGGGCGGGTGAGTTGATGCGGGGTACAGGCCCAGAACAGCGTGATATAGCCTTGTTTAATGCGCACTTGTTCGTTGTTAATTAAGTACTCAACGTCACCGTCGAACGGCACATTAATTTCTATCTGACCATGCCAGTGGCTGGCGGACATCGCGTGAGGTTGCCTCAGTTCGATATCCATCCGCTGATATTCCGAATAGAGCGTCAGCGGGCTGCGGGTTTGCTTCTCATCGCTGCTGCACATATGCGGGTCCGGAGGCAGCGGCGGCGTGGCATTTTCCTTCATCATCCTGTTCCTGAATCGTCAGATCGGGCGCTATAGCGCATCACTTAGGCCTGAGCTTAGATTAATCGACGGCCCATTTCCTGCACTTTTTCCGCGATTTACTCCCGAAAACTCAGATCGTTGACCTGAGGCGAGCCTATCTGAGTTTTCGGGAATGCTCCCACGGGAACAGGGCAGCGCAGCAAGGGAAGGGTATGCCACTCTGCAGGGGTTCAATGACCTGATGGAGTAATGATGATGTCTGCCCCCAAAATTACCTTTATTGGTGCCGGTTCAACGGTGTTTGTTAAAAACATCCTCGGCGATGTGTTTCAGCGCCCGGCCCTGAAATCAGCGCATATCGCGTTGATGGATATTGATGAGACCCGGCTTGAGGAATCGCACATTGTGGTGCGTAAGCTGATGGAATCGCTCGGTGCTAACGGTGAAATAACCTGTCATCGCGACCAGAAAGCCGCTCTCCAGGGCGCGGATTTCGTGGTAGTCGCGTTCCAGATTGGCGGCTACGAGCCCTGTACGGTAACTGACTTCGAAGTGTGTAAACGACACGGACTGGAGCAAACCATTGCCGATACCCTTGGCCCTGGCGGGATCATGCGCGCACTGCGCACTATTCCGCACCTGTGGCGAATCTGCGATGACATGACCGAGGTGTGCCCGAATGCCACGATGCTGAACTACGTTAACCCGATGGCGATGAATACCTGGGCGATGTACGCCCGTTACCCGCATATCAAGCAAGTGGGGCTGTGCCACTCCGTGCAGGGAACGTCGGAAGAACTGGCGCGCGACCTGGATCTGGATCCGGCGGACCTGCGTTATCGCTGCGCCGGCATCAACCATATGGCGTTCTACCTCTCGCTTGAGAAGAAAGTGGCCAACGGCGAGTACGTCAGTCTTTATCCCGAGCTATTGCAGGCCTATGCCGAAGGCAGGGCACCGAAACCGAATCTGCACGGCAACCCGCGCTGCGAAAATATCGTCCGCTACGAGATGTTTAAAAAACTGGGCTACTTTGTGACCGAATCCTCTGAGCATTTTGCTGAATATACGCCGTGGTTTATCAAACCCGGTCGAGAAGATCTGATTGCTCGCTATAAAGTCCCACTGGATGAATATCCAAAACGCTGCGTTGAGCAGGTGGCAAACTGGCATAAAGAGCTGGAGCAGTACCAGAGCAGCGAGCGCATTGAGGTCAAACCTTCCCGCGAGTATGCCAGCACCATCATGAATGCCATCTGGACCGGAGAACCGAGCGTAGTCTACGGCAACGTACGCAATGACGGGCTTATTGATAACCTGCCGGAAGGGTGCTGCGTGGAGGTGGCCTGTCTCGTGGATGCCAACGGTATTCAGCCAACGAAAGTGGGTAAACTTCCGGCGCATCTGGCCGCGCTGATGCAAACCAATATTAACGTTCAGACGTTGCTGACTGAGGCCATTCTGACGGAGAACCGTGACTATGTGTACTACGCCACCATGATGGATCCGCATACTGCGGCGGTGCTTGGGATCGAGGAGATCTACGCGCTGGTGGACGATCTGATTGCCAGCCACGGGAAATGGCTACCGGACTGGCTGTAGTAGCTGCGCCTCGCCGTCGGGTCCATGGGCCCGATGGTTTTCTGTCACTATCCCTGGAGGAGGCGCTGGTTGCAGCGGCCTTGAGACTATGAGTATTTCACTAACAACAAAACTCAGCTATGGATTTGGCGCTTTCGGCAAGGATTTCGCGATCGGTATTGTTTACATGTACCTGATGTACTACTACACCGATGTGGTTGGGCTCTCGGTTGGCGTGGTGGGTACGCTGTTTCTGGTGGCGCGTATTCTGGATGCTCTGGCAGACCCGTTAATGGGGTGGTTGGTTAACTGCACCCGCTCGCGCTGGGGCAAGTTTAAGCCATGGATCCTGATTGGCACCATCACGAACTCGATAGTCCTGTATATGCTGTTCAGCGCCCATCATTTTTCCGGCGTGGCGCTGCTGGCCTGGGTGTGGGTCACTTATCTGCTGTGGGGATTTACCTACACCATTATGGATGTTCCGTTCTGGTCGCTGGTGCCGACCATCACGCTTGATAAGCGCGAACGCGAGGAGCTGGTGCCGTACCCGCGCTTCTTCGCCAGCCTTTCAGGGTTTGTGACCGCAGGGATCACGCTGCCCTTTGTTAATGCCGTCGGCGGCGGGGATCGTGGTTTTGGCTTTCAGATGTTCACGCTTATCCTGATAGCCTTCTTTGTGGTCTCGACCATCGTGACGCTGCGTAATGTACATGAAGTCTATTCCTCCGACAGCGGAGTGAGTGAGGACTCAGGCGATCACTCTCTGAAGCAGATGGTCTCTCTTATCTATAAAAACAAACAGCTGGCATGCCTTCTGGGGATGGCACTTGCATATAACACCGCATCGAACGTGATCTCTGGCTTTGCTATCTATTATTTTACCTACGTCATTGGCAATGCGGAGCTGTTCCCGTACTACATGTCTTATGCGGGCGTCGCCAATTTGCTGACGCTCATCCTCTTTCCTCGGCTGGTGAAAGGATTGTCACGACGAGTGCTGTGGGCGGGGGCTTCAATCATGCCGGTACTGGGTGGCGGGGTCCTTTTTGGGATGGCACTTAGCGGGAGTTACCCGGTGGTGCTGATTGCCCTTGCGGGTATGTTGCTCAATGTAGGTACCGCGCTGTTCTGGGTGCTGCAGGTTATCATGGTGGCGGATACCGTCGATTACGGCGAATACACCATGAACATCCGCTGTGAGAGTATTGCGTATTCCGTGCAGACCCTGGTGGTGAAGGCCGGGGCGGCGTTTGCGGCCTGGTTTATTGCCGTGGTTCTGGCGGTGATTGGCTATGTGCCAAATACGGTGCAGTCAGCCCAGACTATCTTTGGGATGCAGGCGATTATGATTGTGCTGCCGACGCTGTTCTTTGCCATCACGCTGTTCCTGTATTTCCGTTATTACACGCTGAACGGCGACATGCTGCGTCGTATTCAAATTCATCTGCTCGATAAATATCGCAAAATCCATGAGAGCGAACCCGGCGAGGCGCTGCCGGTGGCGAGCCCAGCACAGGTGAAGGCATAAACATGGAATGGGTGAAAATCATTGGTTATCTTGCTGCGATGCTGACTACGCTCTCTTTTTTGCCTCAGGCGATAAAAGTGATAAGCACCCGTAATACGCAGGGGATCTCGCGGTTAATGTATATCATGTTTGTCACCGGTCTGGCGTTATGGCTGGTGTATGGCCTGCTGATAGGTGACCGGGCGGTCAGTATGGCGAATTTGCTCACACTTATCCTGGCATTACCCATTCTGCTGATGACGCTGCGTCGTCAGTAGTTATGATGAATCTCCCCGGCTGCCCGGGGAGAATTTTACCAGTGATAGCTTATTCCGGTATCCAGTTTGTCCGCACAATCAATGCCAGAAGCCTTATCCCGCACATTGTTAAATTTATAATCGACGAAAACCTGCACATTTTTATTGAAGTAGTAGCTGAACCCCAGCTCTTCGTAATCGAGGATTTGGGTACGCCTGCCAGCAACGGTTTGTGTCAGCCGGGTATAGCTGATGTCTGGCTGTAATTTGTCGGTCAGCATATATTTCGCCAGCGCTTCGTAGCTGACGGAGGAGGTGTTGTTATCACGGACCTGAGGATTAACGGCATTATTACTCTGCGTCAGGACGGCGGCCAGATACAGCTTTCTGCTGTTGTAATTAAGCCCCTCTGCGAAGGTACGAATGTCTTTCTGATAGCCCGCATTCTGTTGTTGATAAAAGGTGGTTGCGGAAGATGAAAGCGAAAATAGTGCACTCAGCTCGGGGGTAAAGTACCACACCAGCGAAGCACCAATGCCGTTGCCATTCTGCTGTTTTAAGGTGTGATAGTCGTTATTGCCTTTGAACTGGTACTGCAGGGCGACCTTCAAGGGATGTTGAAAGAGAGAGAACCTTTTACGCCATGTCATAAGATTAAGCGCCCGGCCGCGCATAAAATTATCAATATAGTTATATGACATCTCACGAAAGAAGGGTGAACGGTCGGTTAATGAGGTTACATCGTATAGCACTCCCCAGTTACGTCCGATATCCAGACTTCCCCAGTCGGGGTTGTCTATCCCGAGAAACGCCAACCGGGTTGCGTTTCTGCTGGCATCTGAAGCGCTGACCGTATATTCCCAGTGGGCGTAGGCCTGCCAGTGTCTGGCGAGATCTTTTTTCCCAATCAAACCAAAATAGAGATAACTTCGATCGCCATCGTCTTTCACGTTATTGCTGGTAAAACGTCTGGCGATAATTGTGCCGTAAAAATCGAGTTTTTTGCCGTCCTGGTTCACAAGATTAACCGCCAGAACCGCTGGCGAAAACAGTAGTGAGATGGCTACAAAGCAGTAGCGCGGAAATTGCAATGTCATGATAAATAGCCCTAAAGAAGATCTGACACCCAAATGGTGACAGGGGATAGATTTACCGGGACATATGCTCACTGCTGCATTCCAGTAGAATGAGCGGGTTATTATTATGCGGAAACGATTTGTTTACGACCAAAGTAGCTGACAATGCCATTGGTAATGGCGGAAGCAATCTTGTAGCGAAATGCCGTTGTGCCTAAAAGTCTTTCCTCCTCAGGGTTAGTGATAAACGAGGTTTCTACCAGCACGGAAGGGATATAAGGTGACTTCAGTACCACAAAAGCGGCCTGTTCCGTTTGCCGTGAATGCATAGGGTGAACGGGGGAGATATGGCGAACAATATGCGACCCCAGCAGCAGACTTTCCTTAATGGTTTCCGTCTGCTCGAGATCAAAAATGATCCTGTCCAGATATTTGTCTTTGTGCATAGCCCTATTGCCGGCAACTTCATCTGCCGCATTTTCACTTTTCGCAAGGTATTTTGCCATTGCGCTGCTGGCTCCCCGGGTTGAAAGGGCAAAGACGGAAGCCCCGTGAGCGGCAGGGCTGGTGAAGCCATCGGCGTGAATCGACATAAAAAGAGAGGCATTATGCGCGTGGGCGATCTGGACGCGGTCGTAGAGTGGAATAAACGTATCATCTGTGCGCGTCAGGAAAGCATCAATGCCGTGACCTTTTAAGAGGTTTTTAACGTTATTGGCAATCTCCAGCACAACATGTTTTTCCAGCGAACCTTCATGGCCCACCGCACCTGAATCAATGCCGCCGTGCCCGGGATCCAGCATGACCGTATATTTCCCACGACCATGAGTCGGGGAGGGGGAATGAGGATGTATTAACCGTTTTTGTGCCTGCGCATGAGCAAATGGTGTAACTAACGCATTGGCGGCGAGAGTCGCTAAACCAGCAAGAATGATCTGCCGGCGTGTCGTTTTCCTGTCCAAAACAATCACCTCGTTGTTGCATTTATTGTGATGTTATAACGTTTACCCTGGCCGGGATCGAGGCTTTGAATGTTATTTATTGTTGCTGTGGGTTACCTCGTGTTTTCACATAGCCTGCTAACCCGGTGGAAGCGCTAAAAATAAATAGCTTCGGAAAACCATATACTTCCCACCGAAACATATTGATATAGATCCTTTCAAAAGATAATTATTCTCATTTGAGAGTGTTATGTTATAACGTTTTTACTCATTGCAAACCCACACAACAGGTGATGATTACCCCATTGTTCAATGACTCATCCTGGGGAGGAATTATGTCTACCGAACTCGCTAAAGAAGAAAAATTAAATGTTGCTGCCGTACTGGCGGTTTCACTCAGCACCGTTATTGCCATGCTGGATAGCACGATTGCCAACGTAGCTCTACCGGTGATCGCCAAAGATTTTGCCGTTTCTGAATCCTCTTCCATCCTGATAATTAATGCGTACCAGTTTGCGGTTATTGCTTCGTTACTGGTTTTTGCAGCCCTGGGGAGAAAAGTCGGGAACAAGCGAATCTTCATTATGGGAGCGATTCTTTTTGCCTTCTCATCCCTTGGATGCGCGCTCTCTGACACGCTGAATATGCTCACCGTATTTCGTGTGGTTCAGGGATTTGGTGCGGCGGCGATTCTGAGTGTGAATGCGGCGCTAATAAAAGATATCTACCCGCCGAGGCTACTAGGGCGAGGGTTGGGGATTAATGTCATGGTGGTCTCTGTTTCCGCCGCCGCCGGACCTTCAATTGCCTCTGCCATTATGTCCGTGGCGAGCTGGAACTGGCTGTTTACCATTAACGTACCCATTGCCTGTATTTCGCTCGTGCTGTGTATGGTGTCGCTAAAATCGACTCAACGCATGGAAACCCGCTTTGATAAAGCAGGCGCCGGGTTGGTGTTTCTGACGTTTATTTCGTTTTCAACGCTGATGCTCGGAGTAACGAAAAATAACCCTATTGAAGTGGTTCTGAGTGCAATAATCCTGGCCGTGCTGGCGACAATTCTCTATGTCGATCAGAAAAGGAAGCATGATAGTGCATTGATACCGGTAGAAATATTCCACAGTAAAACCTTCTCATTGTCGTTACTGATGTCGACGCTGTCGTACAGCACACAGCTACTGGCCTTCGTCTCCCTACCGTTTTATTTCCATAACGTGCTGCACCGCAATGTTGTGGAGATCGGTATGTTGTTGACCGCATGGCCCCTGGCAACGATGTTGACCTCGCTGGTGGCCGGGGATCTTATTAAAAAACATGACCCTAACCTGGTCGCGCTTTCAGGGCTATCGCTGCTTCTCGTAGGTACGCTGCTTATGGTATGGCTTCCGGGCGAGCCTTCGAATCTGCAGATCCTCTGGCGAGTGGCCATTTGCGGGTTTGGTTTTGGGCTATTCCAGTCTCCTAACAATTATCTCATTATGACGTCGGTCTCGCATGAGAATAGCAGTATTGCCAGCGGGCTACTGGGGAGCTCCCGACTTGTCGGACAAATTATTGGTTCCGCGCTGGTGGCTGTTTTCTTCAATCTCTATGCAAGCCATGGCACAAATATTAGCCTGCTCGCAGGAGCATTTTTCTCGTTGCTGTCTTTGACCGTAAGTTATCTTCGATTCAAATCTGGCCATCAGGCACAAAATTTTAGCAATAAAGCAGTATGAGGTTATTAATGAAAATAAAGTCTATTAAGGTCATATTGTTTATGATTATTTTTTCAGTACTTTCTGGTTGTTCAACATACAATCCGGTCAATCTGCAGAAAAAAAGTATTGCACCAAAGAGCAGTTACTACGATTTTCAGCCAGCGATATACGTGGGTGACCATCTTAAATATGGTTTGCTGAACGGCGATCATGGAGAAATAACGGTAGCAAAAATTGAACCCAATCGCATCACGGGTGATAACGGTAGAGTGATCACTTTGTCAAAGTTATCATTTCTGGAGCGAAAAGATATTTCAACAGGTAAAACGGCGGCATTAGTTGGGGGTGGGGTGGCAGCGACAACGGTCATTGTCTTCCTGGCTGGTGTGACTATTATCGGCTTAGGCGCAGTAGCCGCCATTACATCATAATCAACAAATATCATTGAGGGATTAACTATGGCTAATACCAGAGCATTACCAGCTTTTATTGTATCATCGTTGCTTATTTTTCCGGTAATAAGTCATGCAAGTGATTTTATTCAGAACAAAAACACAACCAATACGGCACATGATCAGAAAGCTACAACATTAAAGTTCAACCGCATTGTTATTACCGGGAACTGTCCCTTCGGTGTGATTATGGCTAATAATCTTGCATATCAGCATGTTATTGGTGTAGGTCCGTGGGCGTTTCTGCATTCCAACATGAAGCTCCTCAGAGATATGAAACCAGATATAGATCGTATTACGACTGACTTTATTAATAAGGATTATGTGGTGAATATGGAGTCGTTGCTTAATCTACAGCCAGATATTATTTATTATTACGGTAAAAGTCAGGATGACAATCTGGAGCGAGCAGGGGTACCTACCGTAAATTTAGACGCCGGTGGCGATACGAAATTTGAGCCCATAGAGACACAGCTCTATTGGGAAAACACATTTAACCAGACGCTGGGTTTGCCACACAGCCATAAGTTTGCGGATGCGTGGAAAACAACGCTTGCTGAGGCAAAGCCGTATGTTGAGAAGATGAGAGGGCAACACATTCGCGCACTTTATCTGGAGCAAAGTGATGGTAAACAGCTTAAAGTCAGTGGACCTAAGACCTATGGTGATACATATCTTAAAATGGCGGGGATGGAAAATGTAGCCAGTAACCTGACTGTCAAAGGGGATGCTGGCAGGTATATAAATGTATCGATGGAACAGATCATTCAGTGGGATCCTGATATTATTTTTGTGGTTTTTGGTAGTGCGAAGGATATTCTTAATAATAAGAACCCTGGGCAGGACTGGAGTAATGTAAAAGCATTTAAGAATAAGAAGATTTTTTCCACTCCTGTTGGCCTGCATAACTGGGGAGGGCTGTCAGCTGAAACCGCGCTGTTGCCTTTATATATGATTAATAAATTTAACCCTGATTATATTAGTGATCAAAAAATGAAAGAGTTAACACGGCTACATTATAAAAAAATGTTTAATTATGCTATCCCTGATGCACTCCTTGATGACGAGCTCAGTCAACATTAATTAAATTAATTCTGGCAGGCTTACTATGCAGAAAAAAGAAAGATACCTTCTGGTGATGGGAGTGCTACTGACTTTATTATTATTAATGGCAATAGCATCACTGTTTATCGGGCGTTATACCATACCTTTTAGCGAGATGTTAAGAGAACTGCTGCATCATGATAGCCAGCATTGTTTGCACACCGGACTGTCCGTTATATCCAACCTCCGGTTACCAAGAGTGGTGGCGGTCATGATGGTTGGGGCAGGGTTATCGGTTGCAGGCTGTACCTATCAGGCAGTACTACGCAATGCGCTGGCGAGCCCGGATGTTCTTGGTACGTCATCAGCAGCGGCGTTCGGGGCGGCTTTAGGCATTTTGCTCGGCCTCCCGCTACAGCTCAGCGCATTTTCCTCCTTCATTTTTGGCATTGTCAGCCTCTGTTGTGTCATGGGGCTTTGTTATCTCAAGAAAAATAGCGGCGAGCTGACAACCATACTTTCTGGGATTATTGTCGCTTCGGTATTCATGTCTTTTGTTTCCATCATCAAATATGTAGCCGATCCTCAGGATCAGCTTCCGGCCATTGTGTTTTGGCTGATGGGGAGTTTTGCATCGCTGATAAAAGAACAGGTTTATGGGCTGATCCCACTGTTTGCGATTTGTTATCTGATAATTTACAGATTGCGATTTAAAATCAATGTGTTATCACTCGGTGATGATGAGGCGAAAATAGCCGGAATAAACCCGCAATGGCTGAAGGCGATATTGCTGATTACTGGTTCCATTCTGGTGGCGGCTTCAGTCACTATCGCCGGGGTAGTCGGCTGGGTTGGTCTGGTGATCCCACACCTGGTTCGAACCCTGGTCGGCTACAACCACGGAAAGCTGATCCCGGCATCTGCGCTGTGTGGGGCGGTGTTTTTACTGCTGATCGACGATATTGCCAGGACTGTGACGTATGCAGAAATTCCCATTGGTATTCTCACCGCGCTGATTGGCGCTCCTCTGTTTGCCGTGCTGTTCATTATGAGTAACCGTTATGATCGAAGTGAATGAACTGACGTTTGCCTTCAAAGGCAGCAAAAATACGTTTGAAAATGTAAGCTTTACTCTGGAAGATGGAGAAATCCTGTGTGTACTTGGGCCGAACGGCGTCGGGAAAACCACGTTACTTAAAACAATCGCGGGTTTGTATCAACCCGTCAGCGGCACCTGTCGGATCGGCAGAGTAGGGAACAGAGAGCCCCGTCTGGCTTATGTTCCGCAGGCGAAACGCGTTCACTTTTCTTATAGCGTACTCGATTTCGTCTCTTTCGGATGCCCGCTTCGCGGCAGAATGATGGCGTCGCCGGGAAGCAAAGACATTGAAAAATCATCACAAATGCTGGCTGATCTGAGTGCCAGCTACCTTGAGACTAAGGACATCAACCAGATTAGCGGCGGTGAACTGCAGATGTGTTATATCGCTAAAGCGCTGGTTTCCGAACCCGATGTTGTGGTACTCGACGAGCCAGAATCTAATCTGGATTTCAACAACCAGGCCCGTATCATTCGGTTATTGCGTCAGCTATCGCGTGAGAAGAATGTCACCGTTATCCTGAACACGCATTTTATTAACCATGCCAACAGCATCGCAGATAAGTGTTTGCTGATGAGTAGAAAGGGTTACTTTTATGGCGACAAGAAGACGGCTCTGGATGAGGATTTTCTGACTGAATACTTCCATGTTCCTGTAAAACGATGCCATTTTGAGCACCGAGGAGTGCAGGAAGAGTCATTCGTCATCGCAGCACCATGAGACACCGGGCAATAGGCACAAAATAACGTTCTTATCATCTGATAACCGTGGTATCAGCTGATTGTATAATTGCGCCTTATACGTTGATTTTTCTCAGGGATTATAAAATGAAAGCAGGAATCTGCTTCGCGCTGGCGATCGTGATAGCTGGGCCGGTGTACGCCATGGAACCCATCCAGTTTAAACCGGCAATTCTTAATGCCGCGTTGTTGTTCAGCCACGATCCAAGCGTTGGGCCGGTCAAGCAGAGTCTGCAATGGATCCGCAATAGTGAAGGGGAGTTAGTTGCCACGACCGACGTCCGCTACGATCGCGAGGGTTGTTTCAATCGCGCGAATATGGTCGATAAGCTTAACGGCGTTGAATTCCATCTGGAAAACAAGAACGGTGTTTTGAGTTCTCGCAACGGACAGCATATCTCCGGCAAGGTCAATCAGGCCTGTCAGATCACAGAACTGCATAATGACAGCGGGAGTTATACGCTCAGCTACAATGCTCGTGGATTACTCGAATCAATGACTAACACAAAAACAGGTGAAGTCAGCCAGCGTTTTGAGTATCGGTTTGGCCAGTTCCCGGTGCGCATACGAGAGTACGACAAACAGACAGATAAGGTTATCGCGTATCCGGCGGGGAATCCGCAGTTCCTCGATTTCGAATCGGCGATTGGTACCGACAAAGTGAACATCTGGCTGAAGCAGAGCTGTGCATACCGAAAAGACGGTAACGCAGGATTATGCTCATTAGTCACCGCGTATGATGAGAACTACCGGGAAGGTGCAACGGTCATGTTTTCAAATCATCAAACGCTGTACTACCAGGATTGATGCCGCCGGGCGGTGAAAAAGCAGGGAAGATGAGCAGGAACAACGAGGCGTCAGGCGTGTCGTTGCTCCTGATGTCTAATTTAACATAATATACATTATGCGCACTAACGTAGAATCAGACAGATTCCGGCGTTTTGTGGTCATGATTGCCCTGGTCGTTCAGTACCTCTGAAAGTTCTTTTTCCAGTGCGGAAACTAACAAACTCGCCATTTAGTAATGATGGCTTCCACCACGGTATATGGTACGTCTCCTGATAAGTGGCGGTTTCAATCGCCTCTTATCAGTTTCAAATTAGCCTGAAATTTTGCGCATGCGCAAATTAAGTAGGATCAGGCGCACTCATCCTGAGAAGTGTAGTGATAACCTCCACTACGATAGCCATAGCAATAGTCACTCACTTTGTTCTGTCGAATCCCGTTAAGCACCACGCCTGCAATGTCCACGCCGTGAGTCGCCAGCTTTTGCACGCTGAGCGCGGTCTCTTTCAGTGAAGTTTGCCCTGCTCTTGCCACCAGCAGCGTCAGGCATTGCTGTTTGCCAATAATTGCTGCATCGCTAACCGCCAGTACCGGCGGCGTATCGATAATCACCACATCATAGTGTGCTTTTGCCCATGCGACGATCTGAGCAAAACGTGATTCCACCAGCAGTTGGGAAGGATCCAGTTTGTGCATACCCCGGGTGATGACATCAAAGCCCCCCGCCGGAAAACACCGAACGATATCCTGTACCTCATGAGTACCGCTCAGTAGTGCGGAAAGTCCTTCCCCGCGATCCATCTTAAACAAGGTATGCGCATCACCGCGCCGCAGGTCGGCGTCAATAAACAACACCTTTTGCCCTGTCTCTGCCATCAGTGCTGCCAGCGAGGTACTTAAAAAGGTTTTACCGCTGTTTTCCGTTGCACTACAAACCATCAGCAGATTGTTGTTTCTCTCCTGCATTTCAAAATACAGGCTGGTTCGCAGGCCACGGATCGCCTCGACCGAAAGATCGGCAGGATTTGCCAGGCATAAAAAAGGACGCGGACCCTGTGCTGTCTGTTGACCCGACGGCCACAGAGCGCGAATCGACCGGCGTGAGCGTCGTTCAAGCCACCCCGAATGTGGTACGGCGGCACAGACCTGTAACCCTAAATCCTCGAGCTGCTCGGTGGTATCAACGGTCTGTTTTAGCATCCGTCGTAACAGTACAAGCCCGCAGGAAAACAGCGCTCCCATCAGCAATCCCAGCACAACGATCAGCGTTTTTTTAGGTCCGATCGGGACAACCGGTACGGTGGCGGTATCAATAATGCGGACATTCCCCGTCACGCCAGAGCGAGTGATACTCAGCTCCTGCTGACGGGTCAGTAGTTGGATATACACCTCGCGTCCCGATTCCACTTCCTGACTCAGGCGGAAAATCTCCTGCTGCACAGAAGGCATCTCAGAGACACGCTGATCAAGCTTGCGTTTCTCTTTTTCCAGGGTACGGCGTTTTTCCGCCAGCGCCCGATAGGTCGGGTGCTCTTTTTTGTACAACTGAGAGAGTTCAGCTTCTTCAAAAGTCAGCATATTCAACTGACTGTCAACGCCCGCCACCTGTTCCAGAATCGCTTTGGTTTCCAGACTAAGATCGATAGAGTCATTCCGCTGTCGGTAGCCGTTGAGTTTGTTTTCCGCTTCCGTCAGATTTGTGCGCACTTCCGCCAGCAGTTCCTGCAAAAAGGCGAGGCTTTTGGCTTCTTTATCGGTCTGACGAGCCACATTTTGCTGCAGATAGTTTTCGGCAATGATGTTCAGGGTCTGTGCAATTGCCACAGGCGATACCCCTTTCATCGTCAGGTCGATCATGCCGCTATCCCCTTTACTGGCACCGATCGTCATGTTTTTTTTCAGCTCCTGAATCGCTTCCTGCTCTGTCAGCCGGGATAGCGTAAACCGGCTTCCCGCCGGAGCATTCAGCGCACTAATCTCAAGAGTCAATCCTCCGTCCTGCAGCGGTTGCCCGACTTTCCCATCCAGGCGCGTTGTACCTTTCGTCAGGGTATAGTGTTTGCTATCAACAACCTGCAGAACCCTCGGTGACTGATCCGTTGTGATGTACTGGTGAATAGTCGGAAGTTTCACCATGTTATTCGTTAGCCTCGCCCATGCGTGTCCAACGACCGGGAAATAAACCGGATTCACTACCGTCTGCAATCCGGCATCACGTACCGTTTTGCCGAGGATCATTCGCGATCGCAAAAGCTCAGTCTCCGAGGCCGTACCAGTAGATAGCTCAGGCATGAGTGAATCTAACCCGCCCGGCAGCAGGCCGTTTTGTTTTTTCTCGACCTGGATCAGCACATCTGCCTGGTACTGCGGTGCTGCTGTCATGGCGAACAACAAAGCCATCAGGCCGGAGAGCAGGCTCAGCGCGACTATCTGCTTCCAGTGACTCAGTAACGTCACTACCAGATGAAGTAAATCGATCTCTTTGTCAGGTAACGACGTGGATAACGGGGTATTACTATTGGCAAGCATGAAGAGAACTCGGTAGAGAATAAGTATTAAGACGTCTGGCCCATTGCAGAGCATCCTGCTCCAGCAGACCAAACACAGATTCGAAAATGGCCACGCCACGTCGGTATGGGTCAGGAATGGTGCGGTGCTGGGACCAATGGCCAAACAGCATTGTCTTGCCCCTTGCCCAGGGAGCCAGTGCGCTAACCTGGCGGAGGTGCTCTGGTTCCATTACCAGCAAAAGGTCATACTGGCGTGCCATCTCCTGCGTCAGACTTCGGGGAACATGCCCCTCCAGCGTCAGGCCGCGCCCCAGCGATACATGCTGCGCCAGCGGATCCGCCTGGTCGGCGGCTACGGCGACAGTGCCAGCCGAATCCACCCGCAGATTGCCGCACGCGCGCCGCAACAGACGCTCTCCTACCGGTGAACGACACAGATTTCCGCTACAAATAACTAAGACTGACCTCACCATCAGTTTTCCCAATGATTCAGGCTACTCAGATCGCGCAGGCCGATGACAGAAGGCAGCATCTGTGAAATGACCCGGTTCCAGCGAGAGACGGGTGCCGTAGTGACCCAGACAATATCGTAAGGCTCAAGCCAGAACTCGGTGCCCAGCGCCATCGCCATCGCATCCTTCGCATCCAGTTGATACACGCTGGCAATTTTTCCCGCCGGACGATCTTTAAGCGCACGGATAACGAAAATACCGCTGGCATCCGCCACTTCCTGACGTACGCCATCGGCATTGCCGAGCGCCTCAGTCAGCGTCATACCGCTACGATCCATTTTCAGGGTACTTTGTTTACCCACTTCACCCATCACGAACACTTTCCGGGCGTCGTTACGCGGGACATACAGCAGATCGCCGGCAGCCAGCAGATGGTTTTGCGAAAGATCGCCCAGCTGAAGTAACGCGTATAACGACAGACGACTGTCCTGCCCGTTGCGTGTAAGGACGACGTTATGCCAGTCGGCGTCATTCGTCAGCCCGCCCGCAGCATTCACCGCATCCATTACCGTCAGCGGAATATTGGTTAACGGCTGTTGCCCGCTGCGTGCAACTTCACCGGTGATATAGACTTTTTGCGAACGAAATGCGGCCACGCTGACATCCACCTGTGGACTCTCGATAACGCTCTCAAGTCTGCTGGCAATAAGGTTGCGGACCTGCGACATCGTTTTCCCCGCCACTTTTATCCTCCCCAGATAAGGGTAAAAAATCGTGCCATCAGCCGCGACCCAATTCCCTGCTTCGCTGGCACTGCGGTATTGCCCGGCGGGGGTCGTCAGCTCTGGGTGCGACCAGACAGTGACAGTCAGAACGTCGCCAGGGCCAATGCGGTATTCGTAACGATTGAGTTTTTCATCAAGTGTTGGATTCGCTTGTGAGGTAATTACCTGCGGGCGAAGGGTTTCAACTAACGACGGTGTGATAGCGTAGACATTAACCTGCTGGCTGAGCTCGTCTGTCTGTGAAACCTCATTAGAGGAATGAGTAACAGAAATATGTTGGCCGGGAACAACCGTACAACCTGCCAACAAAATGATAAATAACGTCATCAGAGATGTACGAGAAAAAAGGATATTTTTCATGTCAGATAATAGTAAAGTAATATATAAGAGTGACTTAGTGCCTGTCCCATTAGGCTATGTTATTTGTCAGTTTGTCCATGCACAGCATTCAGTTTTTCCGTGCTGTCCGTGTCCAGTCTGCCTGTAACAATGAGGCCTTATGGGATAAGCCATTAATCTTTAATATTACAGAATACCCTTACCATTATTTAGTGGAAAATATAGTGAAAATAAGACATTCGAGACCAAAGCCGGGCGATTTTTTAACTTGCATTAACCCGCAGCAGATTTTCATGCGCCATTTCGTGATAATCCATAATCAAGTTCATCGCCAGGTTTAATGCTAATACATCGGTTGGTTCAATCTGCTCAAGACGGTTGTAGTAAGCATACATTTGAGGCAACTGACTGGTGTTTCTGACGCTGGATCTCAACTGGTGAAACACTTCTCTTCGTAGGCATGTTATTAACGCTCGCCGGGTTACTGCTTGTGAGTTATCCGGGAAAATGAGAATGACCAGATATCCAATCAGGCTCCCAATGAGTTGTCCCAGGGCTGCATCAATGAAGGCATTGAAGTTGAAAACCATTGGGTTGCTGAGCACCAGAAGATTCAGCACTCCCATCAGCGTCCCCATTGCACCGATGCGTTTTTTTTGCCCTTCCCAACCTATCACGAAGATGAGCAAAACCATGCTGATTAACAGCAACATCAGGTTTTGTTGCGTCATGGGTAATACGACTAAAAAATAGAACATTCCCAGCGGGAGTGCGATTAACATTCCCAGTACAAAATCCAGTCCTGTTTTTTGAGGGTTGGTTGTCCGCATCGCCAGTGAACACATCACGGCGATCACGACCATAAATCCGCTGGCTGAAGTCCAGCCGGTCCATCCCCAAATTGCAACGCATGTCATACTGGCGACAAATGCACGCAGTCCATTTATTGCCGATGAAAATTGCTCTGCACTTTTCACTATCGCGGGTTCAGTTTTTCGTAGCAATTTGCTCTCAACTGGAAGATACGCGCAATTACTGAAAATACCCCGAACCAATAGCCGATAGCGAATCATACCGCCTAGCCAGTACAGGATTTTCAGTTGCAGCGGGTTTGATTTGCTTGATAAGAGACTGTGATGTAACGATCTGAGTTGATGCCTAATCCCTGGGCTTTCATAGATTTTTGTCTCAAACTGACTGGACAAAGACTCTGCGAGTATCATTTTATTTTGTGACAAATCCCGCTGTACTTCATGTGAACAGGTCAATATAGACAGTGACAATGCATACAACTTTTTCCCACGATGCGCGCATTTTTCCCAACGCGAGGATTCTCGTGCCAGTAAGTTTAATGTCGACTCCAGCTTAATATGTAACTGATGAAGTACCAGCCACTGTTCTCGTGGTACATTTCCACCGAGAGATAAGCAAAGCGAACGCATTATCTGATAGTGTGATATGAAAATCTGCTCAACCAAATCATCAATGTCTGCTTTTGCGGATCGGGGCATGAATATAACCTCGGCGATAAAAGCACAGCAGATCCCAAACATAACCTCGCTAATACGTTCAATAACGAACTCTGGTGCCAGCGATAACGTTCCGGGTGTACTTGTTACTGTGACTATCAAAATAAGTACTGTATATCCTGATAGCGCCCAGGCGTATGCATATTCAACGCGTACCAGAGAGGAGCGCCAGGTGCAAACACCAATCCATAGACAACAAAGCAATAACATTACCACAGGAGCACGGGCTGCAAGGAACATAATAAGCAGCCCCACCATTCCTCCGAGCAGAGTGCCCACTACACGTAGTAAACTGCGATGAAATATTGCTCCAGAATAGGGTTCTTGCCCCGCAACAAAAGCTGGCCCCGCAATAACAATGACCGCAGTGACAACAGCCCAGCGAGGAATCTCTAGCTGAAAATAGAAGCCTGATGCTAAAGCTAGTGCGACAGCAAAACTGAGCTTCAGGGCACTGCGAAGTCTACATAATTGCACTACTCTCATTTATATACCACCAACACTTAAAATATTTATTTATATCTTATTGCTGATACAAGCAACATAAAAAAAGAAACTTAACATGTCTGAGTGTAAGCAAGTTAATTAATGTGATAAAACTGAATGCAGTATGATAACAAAATAAAGCGATTGCTAACGTGAGCTAATTACACTGTAGAGATAAAATGGTCATTTACAAAAATGTAATTCACCCTCCCCCTACTCTACTCAAGCCAGACTCGTCTCAATCTTCTTGCATAAATAAGTAACCGTGATTAACAGTTGCATTAAATAATATAATTGTTCGGTGCGGGTGTTTTTTGATGGTTATTTCGTAAGCTTGCACTCTGTTACACCGAGCTGATTCATTATCTGAGGCTATCTAATTAGATTACCGATTCCACTTTTTCATTTTAACTTTTGAGAAAGTAAACAGCAGTGGATAATGACATCGAGGTTTAACTATGAAACGTTCAATTCTTTTGTACCTGGTGCCGGTGATGTTAATACCGGGAGCCGTAAACGCAGCTGAGATCTATAACAAAGACGGCAATAAGCTAGATATATATGGTAAAATCGATGGCCTGCACTACTTTTCTAAAGATAAAAACGCTGACGGCGATCAGTCGTACGTCCGTGGTGGCTTTAGGGGAGAAACGCAGATCGATAACCAGATCACAGGCTACGGTCAGTGGGAGTACAACGTTCAGGCGAACAATACTGAAGGGTCCAGTAACCAATCCTGGACTCGCCTGGCATTTGCAGGCCTGAAATTTGGTGATGCCGGGTCGTTCGACTATGGCCGCAATACCGGTGTGGTCTACGATGTAACCTCATGGACCGACGTGCTTCCTGAGTTCGGAAGTGACGGGAGTAACGGCACCTATGATGCTGATAACTTCATGCAGTCTCGTGCTAATGGCCTTGCCACCTACCGTAATTCTGATTTCTTTGGTCTGATCGATGGCCTTAATTTTGCTCTGCAGTATCAGGGTAAAAATGGCAGTGCAGGTGGCGAAGGTGCAACCAATAATGGTCGGGACGCACTCAGTCAGAACGGTGACGGATTTGGTACTTCCGTCACCTATGACATTGGCGATGGCGTCAGCGCAGGTTTCGCATACTCGCATTCCCGACGTACTGACGATCAGAACAGGCTTGCGGTCGGACGTGGTGATTATGCCGAAACCTATACGGGCGGGCTGAAGTACAATGCCAACAACATCTACCTTGCCACACAGTTCACGCAAACCTACAACGCCACTCGTCTGAGCGGAAATGGCGCGCAGGACTCCATTAGTGGATTTGCGAACAAAGCGCAGAATCTGGAAATGGTTGCTCAGTATCAGTTTGACTCGGGTCTGCAACCTTCCATTGCGTACCTGCAATCTAAAGGTAAGAATATTGAAGGTTTCGGGGATCAGGATCTGTTGAAATATATCGATGTTGGTACGACGTATAACGTCAATAAAAACATCTCGACTTATGTTGACTATAAAATAAACCTGCTTAAAAACAATGAGTTCACACAACGCGCTGGGATATCAACGGATAATATTGTTGCCCTCGGGTTAGTATATCAGTTCTGAGTGCTTAACCTCCCAGTTCAACGACTCAGAGACCGGACTGGGGGGATTTTTGTAGGCCATCAAAGGATGAAAGGAAGAAGATGAGAACGCAGAAAAAATGTCTGGCGTATGTGTCTATTGTGGTTGATGACTATGATAAGGCTATTGACTACTACACCGGGAAATTGGGTTTCACTCTCATAGAGGATACGCCTCAGGAAGGTAAGCGCTGGGTTGTTGTGTCACCTAATCCGGAAAGCGACTGTAACCTGTTGTTATCCCGGGCGTCTAATGAAACGCAGAAAGCCTTTATCGGTAATCAATGTGGTGGCCGCGTCTTCTTGTTTCTGCAAACTGATGATTTTTGGCGGGATTACCACGCCATGAAGGCTGCTGGCGTACAGTTCTGCGAAGAGCCCAGAGTAGAAGAATACGGAACTGTCGTTGTCTTTGAGGATCTCTACGGCACGCGTTGGGATTTATTGCAAAACACCTAACCGTTGTAATATCACAGGCATGGATTACGCCATGCCTGCCTGCGAACTCTACCTCTACCAGTCATACCCCATACTGACAGATTCTTCTTCTTTCTCACCGGTGTACGGGTTGAACTTCGACGTGCCGCTAACGCTTACCTTGCCGTTTCTCGTCGTATAGGTTTCTTCCTGATTAAAATTACCGAACATCGATCTTTTTTCGGTAAACTCCGGTGAGCCCGCATTTTCATCATGCCACTTAAGCTCGTTCTTTTTATATTCAGTGACCGATGAAGATGCCGTGCTGGTTGGTTCAGGAGCAGTATAACCATATCGACCAGCAGGAAGATCGGCAATTGCGCCCGTCGCAAATGACCCTAAAATAATGGGGATAAGGATGTTGAAAATGTTCCTTTTGGTGTTGTGCATATCTGCCTTCCTTCCCAGAAGATTAAAACTAAAACACTGCATTGAATGAGTTGGCTTATTTACCAGCCGAAGCGTGCACCTCCATCAGTGCTATTATCCACGCGACCTCTTTCCTGGAGACGTTGCGCACGTTTCTGCCTGAAGTACTCTTTCTTCTGCTCTGCGCTCATGTGGTCTGTTTTGTTAGGACCGTAGGGGAAAGGTGAACAATTATATATATAAGTACAGGGACGGTTTCTGCTGGCATCCGTATTATAGGATCCTGTCTCACCTGAGTTACAGGCTGCCAGCATAAACAGAGGGATAGCCAAAAATCCCTTTCGTAAAACGCTCATGATGTGAGCTCCTTGTTAGTGTGCTGATTTGTATGTGAAAATCAGTATTGTCCAATCCCCTTTTTTAGGATGTTAACACCATCATCAGGTGATAACAATAATCATTACCAAATTTATAGCCCTTTAGAGATGAGGTCAGAGCAGTTCGCCCTACTCAATCGTCAATATTATCTGGTATTGGGTATCCTGCGCTGTTCAATACTTCATTTAACGTCAGAGATTCGCCGATATCAGGCCATTCGATGCCCTCTGGCGTAATTTTGTAATTTTTTAAATCAGCGATCCGTGCCTGCTTTAGCAATGGAAACCAATAATACGGAATCGACAGAATCAGTCCGTTTTTCAACTCCAGACAAATATGATGAGCAGTATAACGAGCTTTTTTCATTTCCAACATAGAATTTCCCTCAATAAAATATCAACAAAAATGGAAAAGTTCTGGAAAGCACTGTGACTCGTTAGATGCTACAAGGAAATATCGCCATGGTCAGCTTAAGATACTAAACGGGTGTTTTTTGATTAAAAACCGAATCCTCACAGCAGGATATTATCCCCTGCACTACCTTAGCGCTGAGGCGCTTATCCTTCGATATCGCCGTTTCTCACTGCCATTCTGATTGCCTCTACGGTCGTGGCGACGCCTAACCGCTGCCGGGCCGCACGAAGATGATTTTCCACCGTACGTGGAGAAATTCCCAGCGTCACTGCAATGTCCGCCTGTCTCCGGCCGGCTGCCGTCCATGCCAGAACTTCGCGCTCACGCTTCGAAAGCGTCCCTTCAGTTTGTTCACGTAAGTGGCCCTTCATCCTGCGCAACGTATAGAACGCCGTAACCGCTACCAGCTGGATGCTGAGGCGAGCCTCCGACGAGGTGTCGATTTTCTCTCCACCGAAACTTGCGGCCCCTTCCAGCCCATGCAAGCCAAAAACAGGGATTTGCAAACCGTGAACGCCACTTCCCTGCGGTTTGCGCACCACCCGATACTGCTCGCCGGTTTGTCCTGAACATTTGCTCCAGTAAAATGGTTCGTCGGTTTCTAATATATGCTGTGTTACCGGACAACGGTGCATATAGGTTAGCTCATCGACTTTTTCGCCGTTAAACCAGTCGCCTTCGACCCAAAAAATCCTGTCAATAATAGCGTCATGGTTAACAGAGGCGGAGTAAAAGACATAGCGGTTATAACCATACGATGTCGCGAACTGACGCACGGCAACCTGGACTTCCAGCGGATTTTTGCTGCTTTCGATCGTGATTGCCGTACGAATTGCGTTATTTTCCAGCATGAAGGCGCTCTTAACTGATTGCATCCAACAACGCTTTCGCGGCCAGTTTACCTAATGCGTTGCCGGCGAGTGGGCTGTCGCCGGTGAGCATTCTCCTGTCCTGATGCGTGGCGCCGCTGATATCCTTGTTTACTATCTCAAAACCGATGTTTTTCAACTGTTCGCCAAATTGCCAGGTTAAGTGTCCAGGCATATAACCAATATCCGGTGTCTGGGCATCCAGCGTATCCGGGAATGCGCAAATTTTATAACCGGCAAACAGGTCGTTACGCTCAACCGAAAGAAACGCGGCGGGTCCGTGGCAAAGCGAAATAATGAATTTGTCATTGGCCATGGCCCACTCGAGCACATTTTTCACTTCGGCGCTTGCGGGAAGCCCAATAAGCGCGCCGTGACCACCAGGTATAAATACGGCGAGATAATCAGAATCGTTGCCCAGCTCGGCACTGATGACATCCGCGAGTTTTAGCGGTGCTTTAAAGTGCTCATGGTATCTGGTAAACAGACCGGTAATCTCTTCATCCTCGGTTGGCATAGCCCAATATTCAAACTTCACTGGGTTACCAGAGAGTGTCGCAATGTCGAAGCTAAAACCCGCTTTATCAAGGTGATACATAGGCAACAGCGTTTCTACCGGATGGTTTCCCGTCGAGAAGAAAGTCCCGTTGTCCATCTGCAGATAGCGCTCATCGGCACATAACATCAGGATCTTCCAACGTCCTCCCGTGTAAGGCGAAGGATAGCTGGCACCGCTAAGATTTGACCGGGGGGAAGTAAACTGGCTGAGTGAGTATGGTGAAGGGAAAAAAGCATCATATTCAGCCGGATCTGGCGTTGGACGTTTATCATTGGAGGTATTCACAGTCATGGTATTCTCCTGTAATTAACGAGATGGCCTTCCCACTATAGAATGTTAACAATACATGTAAATAAGGGATTTCCCTCAGAGTCACGGTATCATGCTATTTAAGGCTGCGAATAACTCATTGTTTTACATTACACTCAGTGTTGTTACCGTCAGAAATAGATATCCATGACAACTGTGATGATTAGCTCGTCCATGAGCTAATCCCTACCCTCTTAAATTATGCGCAGGCGGCAATACGGTCATTGAGCGTGTCGCTTATCTTCTCAACCATCGGAGAAATACTTTCCTTGGTTCGTTGATTGCGCTCGATATTAATGTTGAAAATATCCGTTATTGTGCTGGGATGCCCGCCAAGCAGACATACACGGTCTGAAAGCATTACTGCCTCCTCAACGCTGTGTGTCACCAGTAGCATCGAGCGTGTTTTAATGACCCGGTTTTCCCACAACTCGATAAGATCCTGACGAAGTTTATTGCCCGTGAAAATATCCAGCGCTGAGAACGGCTCATCCATCAGTAAAAGGTCAGGCTCTACCGCCAGCGCGCGGGCAAAACCGACTCGCTGGCGCATTCCTCCTGAGAGCTCTCGCGGATAGGCTTTCTCGTAGCCGGAAAGACCGATGAGATCCAGCATATCCATCGTTCTTTTCCCAACTTCGTCTGAAGAAAGTCCCTGAGCCTGTAAGCCAAATGCGACGCTATCGAACACATTTAACCATGGAAAAAGCGCAAACGACTGGAAGACCATACTGGTATTTTTTCCCGGTCCGTTAACAGGCAGGTCACAGCAAACAATAGAACCGAAATCGGGTTCGACAAGGCCGGCAACCATACGCAGAAGCGTTGATTTTCCAGAGCCGGAACGGCCGAGTAACGCCACAATCTCATTCTCTTTTATCTCAAGGTTGATATGCTCCAGCACGGTGACTTTTTGCTTCCGCTCTTTATTAAAAAATTTAGAGACGTTTTTAACTTCTAATACCAATGGTGATTTTTTCATAGTAAATCCTGCGATCCGGTTATTACTCATTAGTCGAATTTGAAACGGTTTTCTGCGTAACGGTACATAGGTTGCCAGACGAAAATAATGCACAGCAGCACCATGAAGCACATTGCCAGACATCCCAGCGCTTGTTGTGGATTTTGGCCGGCGTCACCGGCAAGGGAAATAAAGGCACCGAGCCCATTGGTTTGTAGGGTGATTTTTCCCCAGTTCAGTACTTCGGCAGCGATAGCCGTATTCCAGGCCCCCCCGGCAGCAGAAATTACCCCTGTCACGATGTAAGGGAAGACAGCCGGAAGCGTGAATTTTGTCCACCACAGCCACCCGCGCAGATGAAAGACTTTACTCGCCTCCACCATCTGGCTGGGGATCATTGATGTCCCGGCAATCACATTAAAAAGTACGTACCATTGTGTTCCCAACATGATCATCGGGATGGTCCAGCTCCCCAAATCCTGGTGCCATGCCACAATCATGAAAGCAATCAGCGGATAAAAGACGTTGGCAGGAACCGCGGCTAATACCTGGATAATGGGCTGGAACAAACGTACCAGCTTGGGTCGCAGACCAATCCATACGCCCAGAGGCGTAAAGATAACCACGCTGAGTACCATAGCGGCAATCACCCGCGCGGCAGTTAATCCCATCCAGCCCGGGAGTGACGACAAATACTCCCGGGGAATGAACAACCACAGCTGGTGTCCGTAATAAATACAGCCAACGACGATTGCCAGATACCACAAACTGGACCACAGCCAGTTCATCTGGCTCAGGAAAGCAAAAACGCGATGCAACTTTAATCCGTACCATGCTTTCGGTAGTACAAACAGCCAGAACAAAGAGAACTGCTTACAGGCGCGACCCAGACCTTGCCCTATCATTGAATGGCTCAGGCATTGATAGAACCACGAGCTGGGCACTTTTCTGTCACTAACATCCTCATATTTAAACTGATGGGCGTAGCGAACCAGCGGGCGAAATAGCAGTTGGTCAAAGATAACGATATTAACGATAAGCGCTAACACACCACGGAGTATGCCTGGAAGGCTGCCGTCCTGTAGCGCAATACCAATATAAGAACCAACACCTGGTAAATTCGTACTGCCGTCCCCTACCGTCAGCATCTCTGAGGCAATCAACGCGAACCAGGCGGCAGACTGCGACACCATGGTATTCCACAGCAAACCCGGAAATGAATAGATGAACCCCAGTCGCCAGAATTTCTGCCACGGGTTATAGCGGAACGCTTCCGTCGCTTCTGCCAGCTCGTTGGGCACAACTCTGAGCGTCTGGTAGAGCGTCAGCATCATGTTCCACGCTTGCGCGGTAAAAACGGCAAATATTGCAAGCCCTTCCAGTCCCATTACGCTATGAGGATAAAGCCCAAGGAAAAACGCAGTGGTAAAAGTCAGGAAGCCCACTAACGGAACGGATTCCATAAAGTTAACGAAGGGCAAAATGACACGTCTCATCGGAACATATTTTGCTGCCAGTACCGCAAAGACGATTGAAAATATCATTGAGTAAAACAGCCCGATAATCAGGCGCATGGTGGTGCGAAGCGTGTAGTAAGGAAGAAAATGATAATCGAGGTTTAGCGCGGGTAAATCACGCCCATTGAATGCGCTATGCATCCCCTGCCAACCGTAGATAAATAAAAGAATACTTGCCACAAGAATAAATCCGACAACCACATCGTTAAGCACAGAAGTTGTCTTGCTTCTGTGATTTGTCAAAGCATGCATAATAAGAGTCTCCGCTCATTAATTCATGCGCAGGGAAAAATCTTCACTGAACATGAATGAATAATGCAAGATGAGAGTTACAAACCCAAATTAGCCATAGAGGAATGCAGGCGTCACCTGCCCTCTATGGCATATTACGAATTAAGGCAGCAGCGTGTCGATATAATCCTCAACAGCGCGCTGTCTTTTTTGCGCTAGTTTTTGCAGGAAGCCACTGACGAGATTTTTCCCATCAGAGAGCGTTTTATTAATGGAGAGTGGTGATGAATTTCTCGCTGGCTGACAGGTATCCGCCAGCGCTGAAAAATGAATTGTGCTATTAGCATCAACGTAAAACATATAGCGTTTGGTTGTGAGCAGCATGCTACACCTCACCTAAGTGCATAAAATGAAAGGTCAATATCTGACAGCTTTAAGGCAACTGCCGTGACCACCTCCATTGCATACACCTGATTTCAATGCAGATAGTCAGCCTGTGCTTAGCCCTCTCGATGGAGGTTCATCAGAAATGTTATGCGTCATAACGCTTCTCCTCTTGGAAATATGGGGTTAATTCGGGGATACCGGGATGATTCCGATGAGAACATCACGCTACCTCAATGTTTATTTTGAGGCGCAATCACATGATAAGTGGGATTGCTGCCCGCCGGGACCGGCAAGCAGCGACAGGAATTTTTGCGCTAGCTCGCCTTATTATTAAGTTCAGGATAACTGTCCAACGCATGACTCCTGTTTGAAAGATGCCTCATTATAGCTATGCGGCTTCAACGGTAAATTAAAAAATCACTTCCAGTTATGAATTGTTTAGCTATGACAAGATAAGAGTTAATGTTTCAAAACAATACGGCTTGTGCCTTTTCATGTATCTACCGTCGCCAGTTATCGGAACAGCGATTGTCGACGATAAATAATTACAGGGTTAAACGTGATGATACAGACTTTCACTGAAAATCGATTAAATAACAAAGTTAGGTAAAGTTAAAAGTAACCGTACAATATCTTACGCAATCTGTCTTTGTCACAAAGAAAAATTGTCATAGGTTTATCCGTCATCGTGTTTAAAACGGAGAGTAATATGACAGATAAAATGAAAGTTTCACGTCGAAAATTCTTGCTAGGATCCGGTGTCATTACGGCAGCAACGTTAGTCACTGCGCCAGAAGCATTAGCAAGGAATATAGTGACAGCGTCCCCTGAAGGTGCACCTCAACAACAAGGAGCTGCGTTATCTAAAAAGTATCACTATCAGTTTAGCGGAGAAATGCCCGATAAAATCCCCGAAGGCTATAATATCCTTTTCATCACATCGGATCAGGAGCGTCACTTTGATCCTTATCCGTTCCCCGTACAGGGCCGTGAGCGCTTAATGGAATCGGGAACAACATTCACCAACCATCATATTTGCAGTAGTGTTTGTACACCTTCTCGTTCGGTGTTATATACCGGCTTGCATATGCCAGAGACTAAAATGTTTGATAACCCCGGTTTTCCGTGGATGCCGGACAGCCTTGATCCTGAATTAGGTACCATTGGTAATATCATGAGCGAAATAGGTTATTACCCTGCATATAAAGGAAAGTGGCATTTAAGTACTTTAATGGAGGATCCTGTTGCTAAAAACGCTGATGGCAATACCGATATTGGCATGATCCCCAGAGTTAAGCTTCATGAAATCATGGAGGGTTATGGTTTTCACGATTATAGCGGAATTGGTGACATTATCGGACATAGTCATGGCGGATATTTATATGATGAACTTACGGCGGGAGAAGCGATAAACTGGTTGAGGGATAAAGGCAGTGAACTGCAAAGTAATAATAAGCAATGGTTTCTGGCTGTTAATCTGGTTAACCCACACGATACCATGTACATAGATACTGACACCGACGATGATAAAAACCAATGGCGCGGTGCTCTGATTCTGAACAGTAACTCTTCAACTCCCAATAAAGCGCCGCAGAACACGATTTATCGGGATTCATGGCCCGAAGTTCCGCTGGCTCCTTCCAGACACCAGGCGTTCAGCGAGCATGGCAGGCCACCAGCGCATCTTGAGTATCAGTTGTGTAATGGTTTGCTGGTTGGGAATATTGCCGATCAGGACCGTCGCTGGAGAATTCTTCAGGATTATTACTTTAACTGCATCCGTGATAACGATACTCAGCTGGTCAGGATCCTCGATGAGCTGGATGCGCTAGATTTAACCAAAAATACTATTATTGTTTATACTGCCGATCATGGTGAGTTATGCGGTGCTCATCAGATGAATGGCAAAGGTACCTGCACTTATAAAGAGCAAGTTCATGTGCCAATGATAATCAGTCATCCCGCATTTCCCGGTGGCAGAAAATGTGCTGCTCTGACCTCTCATTTAGATATCGCCCCCACTCTGGTGGGCCTGACGGGAAGTGCAAATAAATCCAGGAGTACCACCCTAAAAAACCGTAAAGGATATGACTTCAGCACTTTGCTATTTAATCCGGAATCATCCCCGATTGACGCGATTAGAAAGGGTATCTTGTATTGTTATGACATGTTGTTGTTTTCTGATGCTACCTACGTTGGCAACATGTTTAAAATAATCAGGAATGAAGCGCTAAGCCGAGAAGAAAAACAAAAACGCTTTTCTGTCCTCTCTCCGGACCTCAGCAAAAGAGGCGGTGTGCGGATGATGTATGATGGTCGATATAAATTTACGCGCTATTTTTCATTACAACAACATCATACCCCTCACACCCCAGATGAACTTTTTAGTCTTAATGATATTGAACTGTATGATCTGAAGTCGGATCCCCATGAGATGAACAATCTGGCAAATAACCAACAAAACGTGCCGTTGATTATGGCCATGAACGACAAACTCAATACTCTATTTTCAAACGAAATAGCGGGAAATGATGATGGAAGTTGGATCCCTCCCCTTCATGGGATTCAGTGGGATCTCGATCCAGAAAGAGTACATCGTTTGATGAGAGATTAATTCTATTGGGGGGAGAATATCATGTATCGTCAATGCCATGTTATGGCTAAACCAGGTGGTGCAAAATGCAATATTGATTGCAAATATTGCTTTTACCACGAAAAGCAGTCGTTGTACCCGCAGCGTAAGCAACACTGGAAAATGTCTGAGGAAACTCTGGAAGCGTATATTAAGCAGCATATTGCGGCACAGCATTCCCATCCGGTAACGTTCTCCTGGCAAGGAGGTGAACCGCTTCTCTTAGGCCTTCCCTTTTTTCAGCGAGTTATCCGACTGTGTCAGCGTTATGGTCAGGGGATGAAAATAACTCACACGTTACAAACCAACGGGATCCTGCTCAACGAAGAATGGGCGAGCTTTCTCTCGCAACATCGCTTTATGGTCGGGCTCTCTGTTGACGGGCCCGAAGACTTGCACGATCGTTATCGCGTCAGCCATTCAGGTAAAGGTAGTCATCGGTTTGCAATGAAAGCGCTGTCGCTGCTACGCCGCTTCCAGATAGATTTCAACACATTGACGGTTGTAGGACGGCATAACGTCGCTCACGCCGGTGAGGTCTATGAGTTCCTGCGGCGTAACGGCTCACGCTACATGCAATTCATTCCGCTCGTTGAACGAGTGAGTAGCGAACCGGATCCAACGCTCAGGCTGGTACCCCCCGAAATACAGCACGCGCGTCTGGCCCCCTGGTCAGTCCCTTCAAAGCAGTACGGTGAGTTTCTTAGTCAGATCTTTGACATCTGGATCCGTCGGGATATTGGCCATATCTCTGTGCAAATGTTCGATGTTGCCATGGCTGCCTGGTCCAGGCAGCCAGCCGTTTTATGCGTTCACGCCGAAACCTGCGGTCATGCTTTTGCATTAGAGGCGAATGGCGACCTGTATAATTGCGATCACTATGTGTATCCGGAGCATCTTCTGGGGAATATCCATCAACGTAGTATCGATGTCATCAACAACAGTGAAGCCGCAATCTCGTTTGGCCTGGCAAAAAAGTTAACCCTCACCGACGACTGCAAGGTCTGTCAGTTTCGCTTTGTCTGCCAGGGTGGGTGTCCAAAGCACCGCTTTGCGCGCTCGTCATCGGGAGCGGCGGGTCATAACTATCTATGCGCGGGCTATCAACATTTTTTCAAGCATATCCAGCCCGTTATGAATCTGTGGGCTGCATTACTGGCCCGTGGTTGCCCACCAGCGTCGCTGATTCAGTATTTGCGTGAGCAGCACCGATTCTCACTTCGTCGAGTGCGGTAAAGAATTGCTGCAATAGCCGTGAACGAGACTCCTGGCGGTGGAAAACCACCATCGGGACGGTGAGGGTTTCTATCAGTGGTACATAGGCAATCCCGGGCATTGAAATCAAACGGGCGGATGCAGGTGCCACGGTCATTCCGTAACCTGAGGCAATGAGCAGCAACGCTGAGTCGTACTGCTCTACCTCAATGATTCGCTGAGGTTTAACCTCGAGTGAGGTCAGCCTGGCGAGTAACTCATCGGCAAGACTGGGTCTTTTTTGGTTGGTATAAACGATGAATCGCCCCTCGCTAAACGCTGCTAATGGGACAGCACAGCCGCGTTGGGCCAGCGGATTCGTCTGCGGCAATACGGCGATAAGCTGTTCCTGATACAGCGTAGTTTGTTCTATGTCATCGGCAATAACATTGATTCGGCCAATACCGACATCGATATGTCCAGCACGTAGCGCCTCTACCTGCTGCACACTGTTCATCTCCACTATCTGCACTTCCACGTCAGGGCACATCTGCATGAAGCGCCTGACAACGGAAGCCAGGTGTGCATGAAAATTGGCTGAAACAAAGCCAATTTTGATAACGTTATCCTCCTGGTTGAACATGCGCTGTGCATACCCTTGCATCCGCTCTGCACGCTGCAAAATCTCTCTCGCTTGCTGATAAATGAGTTCTCCCGCTACGGTTGTCTTTAATGGCCGGGAACGTCTGTCGATGAGCAGTCCCCCCATTTCATGTTCCAGCTCCTGGATCCGCTGGCTTAATGGTGGTTGCGATATGCAAAGAAGTGCGGCGGCTTTGGAAAATGATCCTAATTCCACCACGGTAACAAAATACTTTAAACGCCGTAGATCCATCTATCCCTCCTGGGTCAGGCAAAATGATGAGGCTCTATATCAAGCTGATATTCTGGAGACCACAATGGTATTTCCTCTTGGGATTTTTTTAAAACATACTTTGAAGGTCGTTTAATCTCGGTATAAATATACGTAAGAGTATTTCAATATGAAAAATAAAATTGCATTAGAGGAACATTTCGCCATTCAGGAAACTACTGAAGACTCCCATGAGTATATCTACCCTGATAAATGGGAAGATATAAAACGTAATATTCAGGGAGTGGGTGAGCAGCGACTTCGTCAGATGGATAACGCGGGAATCGAGATGGCAATTGTATCATTAAATGCGCCCGCCATTCAGTGTATCCGCGATCCTGTTCGAGCCGTAGAGGTGGCCCTCAGAGCCAATGATGCGCTGGCGGAACACATTGAAAAACATCGTGACCGCTTTCGTGGGTTTGCCGCTCTGCCGATGCAAGTCCCGGATGCGGCCATTGAGGAAGTGATCCGATGCTTTGTGGATTTGGGGTTCGTGGGTGCACTGGTCAACGGCTTTTCCCAACATGAACGTGAGGATTCAGCCCTTTACCTCGATGATGCTCGTTATCATACATTTTGGGAGACATTTGCCGCCTTCCAGCGCCCTTTTTATCTTCACCCACGTAACCCACTCCCATCCCGGGCGCAGGCATATCAGGGGCATCCCTGGCTTCTGGGATCTGCGTGGGCGTTTGGCGTTGAAACATCGACACATGCTTTGCGCCTGATGGGCTCGGGATTGTTTGACCGGCATCCAGAGCTGCAGGTAGTGCTGGGTCACCTGGGCGAAGGCTTGCCAGCGCTTATCTGGCGAGTTGATCACCGGGTTGAGAATGAGCCCAGAGGCTATTCATGCCAACAAACGTTCCAGCACTATTTCAGCCATAATTTTCACGTCACCACCTCGGGGAATTTCCGTACCTCCGCCCTGCAGGTTGCCATCCAGGAACTGGGCGTCGAGCGCATCATGTTCTCTACGGATTTTCCCTTTGAAGAGATGGCGTGGGCATCGGAATGGTTTGATTCTGTCCCGCTCAGTGATAATGATAAATTGAAAATTTCTCGTCACAATGCGCTGAACTTATTTAATCTTCCTGACTAATAAAAGGGTGATGAGGTCTATGCGGGCCTCATTTTTAATATCCTCCGTTAACGTTTTATTGAGTTAATCAGGCATACCATCGGGCTAGTGTGACTTTTGTTTAAAGGATGAACTATGTCAATGATTCGGCTTGTCGGGATACTTTTAATTCCCGGGTTATTAGCGGGCTGTGTCGATTTGGACCAAATGGGTATTCATCCGGAACTGAGGACCACCTGGATTGACAGGCCCCGCCCGGACGTTGAGCAGTGCCTCATTAATGCGGCTAAAGCGCAGCAGTTAAACTTAACACCAGGCGGTACCCTTCCCGGTAATACCGACAGGTATCTGCTGCAGGGGATCCAACAGAAAAATATTGCAGAAGTCGATATCAGAGCGGGGGATAATAATGTAACAGGAATTGACTTCTATTACTTCCCCGATACAGAAAACCGCTGTGAGGATATTGAATCAATGCTCGCTGCATGCAAAACGTAAAGGAAAACGGAATATTTATGAAATTATTTACCCACTGTACCCTACTATCGGCACTCTGCCTTTGTGCCACTCAGGCTATGGCTTTTCAGAGCACATCGCCAGAGCTGCCCTTTTCTGCCGGACACCCCGTGCGTTCAGAGCAACAGCTTCAGCAGTATAGCTACTCTGAACGGCATGAGCCGCTGCACAAAACGCCGCTGGGGGGCTGTCACGCGAGTCCTGTACCGGGTTGTAACTATCCCGTCGCCCCCGTGAAGGAGTAGAGACCACCGCTTTCTGACATTAACCGGCGGTGGTCGCACAGCAGTTATTTTGCGGTCACCGGGTCGGGTGCAGGAAGTGCATCGTTTTCTCCCGGGTCGATCCCCGTACCGTTACGCTCCGCCAGCAGGCGGCAAATTTCCGCATGCTTGTCTTCGGTAAAGGTAAAACGCGACATGATGGCAAGACGCAGCACGGAACCCACGGCAGGCAGCAGACAAATGCCGAAGAAAAGCCCCTGCAGCACCCCTCCCGTCTGGCTCGTGGCCTGCGGAATATAGCCAATGAGCGTCAGAAATACGCCAATCAGCCCCCCACCGACGGCCACCGACATTTTGCCGGTAAAGGTCTGCCCGGAGAAGGTGATCGCCGCGCAGCGTTTATGCGTGTGGTACTCCGCGTATTCGATGGTATCGGCAATCATCGAAGAGGTCAGGATATTGGTCATCATCACGAAGATATTGCTGAGACCAAGCAGCAGGAACAGCAACCATGTGAACTGATATCCGGCAAACCACATCACTATACGCACCACGATATCGAGCCCGCAGAGCAGGATAAACAGTTTTTTCTTCTGCATCCTGCGGGTCAGCATCGGCCCCACCAGGCATACCACCGCGGCAACGATCCCCATCAGGCCTATCATCATCTGCAGGCTGCCATCGCCCATGTTGTAGATGAAGAAGTAGATATAAAGCCCATTGGCGACGTTGTGGAACACGCAGAAAAAGAACGACAGCAAAATAACAAACAGCGGTTTGTTATGCCGAAGATTGCGGAAGGTATCGCGAATAGTGACCTTCTCGCCGCTGGTTGGCACCCGCTCCTTTATCTGGAAAAAACCGTTAATCATCAACGGCAAGCCTGCCAGCATCATCACCAGCGCGGCCATGAAATAGCCTTTATCGTCACTGAACCGGGAGAAGAATGCCGCCAGTTTCGGAAAGAAAATGCTGGCGCAGGCGATACCGGCGTTAACCCCAAGCATAGCGGCGGTAACCGCACGGGTGCGTTGCCCGGAGTCGTTAGTCATTACCGAGGACATCGACCAGAATGGGATATCGGAGATAGCGTACAGCGTTCCCCATAAAATGTAGGTAACGCCGGCATAAAGGATCTTGGTGGTCGTGTCGGCTTCAATCTTATAAAACGACAGCAGCGTGGCGGCGGTTATCAGCAGCGGCGCAATCAATAAAAAGTGACGAAACTTTCCGAAGCGGCTGTTGATGGTGTCCATAATACTGGCAAACAGCGGATCGTGGACGGCATCCCAGGCTCGGGCAATCAGGAAAATAGTACTGGCGGCAAGCGCGGAAATGCCCAGCACATCGGTATAAAAATAGTTAATAAAAGAACCCACTAAACCAAAGCTAAAACACTGACCGAGCCCGTAGCCAAAATAGGACCACAGTTCGCGTGACGGTATGTTCATTGAATTTGCCATAGCGTGTACCTTCCGCAGATCCGGCAGCGCACTGCCGGATTTCCGGTTATTAATATTATTATCAACGTGCCGGGTGCAGACCAATCCGGCTAAGTTTACCCACCAGAGCCATTTCAGCCCGCGAGAATGGGATCCCGTTCTCTTCGAAGACGTCGTGGAACCACAGACGGCAGTAATCCGGAGAATTCACCATGACCACCGGCCACGGCAGCCAGGTTTGCGTTTTACCCCGTACCAGGCCCCACTGATAGGGTGCGACGTTGGCGGCGTGCATCAGCGGTAGCTGCTCCTCAATGGTGCTGCCCACGTGACGGGCCAGCCATTCGGTGCAGAACAGCGGCCTCCCCAGTTGCTCCAGCTGGTGAATAATCGCCACCATACGCGCGGTATTGGTGTAGGCATGGAAGCTGATGACGTCGGAAAGCGCCAGCGCCGTCTGATCCAGCGGGTGCTGGTAGAACACCTCGTTCTCCTGTTCCGGCGGCAAACGCCAGGCGCAGACGGTTAACGGCTGTTGTGGATCCTCATTCCGCACCCATTCGAAGGCGTTCTGCATCAATTCGTGGGCGTAGCGCTCCAGCTTTTCGTCGTACTGTACTTCAACGGTACCGGTCGCGAAAATACCGCGGTTGCCCGGCTCGTTATACAGATCCCACAGCAATACGCGCGAGTCGGTACGAAACTCGCGAACGATGTCGCGCACGTAGCGCTCGATCTGCGGCCAGTCGTCCCGATTACAGACCTTTGCCCTGCCCGGGCTCGCCGCCGCCTGGCTGTTGTGTTTGCCCGGCACCGGCGCCTTTTGCGGACCCAGGTACGGTTCATCGCCGGAAAAACCGCAGTCATCCATCAGCGTCAGCATGGTCCGAATGCCATAGCGGTCGGCAATCGTCAAAAACTGGTTAATACGCTGAATCAGTCCGTCGCGATCGGCCTCCCAGACGATAAACGGCAGGTTAATGCGCAGACTGTTATAACCTGCTTTTGCCGCCCAGCCCAGTTCGCGTTCGATGGTTGGCGCATCGAAGGTCTCCTGTTGCCAGATATCCGTCCAGTTCACCGCCGTTGATGGCAGATAGTTAAAACCGCACAGCCAGCCTTGCTGCTGATACCACGCCTGTGCCTGCTCCCGACTCCACTGTTTTTTCATTACTTGTCCTCACTGATAATGATTAGCTAATAATTATTAGCTGGTGATGAAATGAGCAAACACCTTTGTGGTGAAAAGCGATAGCAATCACAAAGAACATCAGCAATGACCAAAAATTGTGACTGTTAACACAGCCTTATCTCTGTGTGGTTTTTAGTAATGCAGAGTATGATGTGGCTAAGATAAGCCTTAAAGGTGAGGAAGTATGAAGCGGAAGAGCAAGGTCACGATGAATGATATTGCGCGCAGTGCGGGGGTCTCACAGGCCACTGTCTCCCTGGTGCTTAATGAGTCCCGCAATATCAAACTCAGTGAAGAGACCCGCCAGCGGGTGATTGCTATTGCCACCGAGCTTGGCTATGAGCGTCTTCCCGGCGTTCATACTCCGCGTAATCAGGAAGAAATTGCCCTGCTGGTAAGTTCCCTGCAAAGTTACGATCCGTTTATCGACGCCATTAGCCAGGCGCGGGAAGCGGCGTGGCGTAATGAAATTTTGCTGACGCTCTATGAATACGGTGACGATGCCGAGCTGGCGCTGAACATCATTCGCCAGCTGGAAAAACGTAATTGTGTGGGGCTTATCCTCGCCTCTCCGGTAACGACTCTTGTGGATATGACGGCATTTCTCGACTGTACCGCCATCCCACTGGTGCTGTTAAACCAGCAGGATCCGAACAACCCGCTGTTGCCGTCATTTATCCCGGATGACTTCGCTAACGCCTACCAGGTGACAAAGCATCTTATTCAACAAGGTGCCACGCGCATCGCCCACATCACCGGTGAAAGCTGGATGGAGGCCACTCGTCAGCGGCTGGCAGGTTATCAGGCTGCGCTGGAGCAGTTCGGCATTCCCCCCCGCGATGAGTGGGTTCAGCAAACTAACTGGCAGTTTAATGAATCCTATCAGGCCACCCTTTCGCTGCTGACGCTTGCAGAACGACCGGATGCGATATTCTGCGCCAGCGACTGGCTGACTATCGGCTGTTACCAGGCGCTGTCGACCCGTGGGGTTCAGATACCGGAATCGATGCTGGTAGCCGGTTACGACGACCAGAAGATCTCCGAGCAGCTGAACCCACCGCTGACCAGCGTTCAGCTCCCTTACGGTGAGCTTGGCCGTCTGGCGGTGGAATATCTCTGCCGTGCCGAAGATGCCCCCGCCCAGCTCAAACTGGCTGGCCGGTTGAAGGTCCGGCGTTCAACGAAGGCGGACTAGCGCAAAAAATCTTCGTCGCTGACTTTTTCAAGCCAGGTGACCGGGCTGCCGTTGAGGGATTCTGCAATCGCGATGTGAGTCATCGCGGTCGAGGCCGTTGCGCCATGCCAGTGACGAACATCCTCCGGGATCCACACCGTGTCTCCCTGATTGATGGTCTGCTTCTCTTCGCCCTCACATTGGATCCACCCCTGCCCGTGGACAACAATCAGGGTTTGTCCCAGCGGATGCGTATGCCATGCGGTGCGGGCGCCGGGTTCAAACGTTACCGTTGCGCCGCCCACCCGTGCAGGTGGTGTGGTGCTGAACGGCGAATCAATACGTACCTGTCCGGTAAAATACGCTTCCGGGCCTTTGGCGGAAGCAACGGTCGCGTTACGAATAATTTTCATCAGGGTTAACTCCAGGCTTATGAGGGAATGGCTAAAGTGTAGCGCCGCTACGCCTGGAGTATTAGTCGCTCAACGTGATTAGGACTTATGAGCTGTGCTCATGAATGCACTGACTGTTGAACACGCTTTTTATACAATACGTGCAGCGCCAGAGGGTGCTGCTCCGGTAGCGCCGGATGGAGAAATGTCCCCTGCCGCTGGAACCCCAGTCTTTGCATCAGCGTTTCCGACGGCGCGTTGTGGATAGAGGTAAAGGACACCACTTCCGCGAGTTTCAGGGTTGTGAAGGCATAGTTGAGCGCAGCTTCTGCCGCTTCGCGCGCCAGGCCCTGGTGCCAGTAACGTTTCTGTAAACGCCAGCCAATCTCCGTACAGGGGGAAAAGGCGAAACGGTCCGGCTGAGACAACAATCCAACGCCGCCAATAAAATCCCCGCTCTCCTTGTGCTCCACCGCCCAAAACCCCCAGCCCTGATTTTGCGCCACGATGGTTTTGAAGCGGTGGGCGAGCTGGTCACTCTCTTCTCGGTTCAGCGTGGCAGGGAAATACTTCATCACCTCGGGATCGGCGTTAAGCGCGGCGAAGGGTTCGAGATCGCTCTCCTGCCACTGGCGTAAGATTAAACGTGGGGTTTCAATCACTTTCCGTCTCCTTTAGCTGACTTTTACTATCCATAACACAATCATTTCTATAAAGAAATTGTACAGTCACTATGATTAAGATACACCGTGGTTTATTGCTCAGAACATTCATCACGTCTCAGGAGGAAGTATGGCCCCGGAATTATCAGGTATTGATGTCATGTTTGTCGCCGGCTTTGGCCCGATTACGCAGAGTACGCAGGCCAGTAGCGCTTTTTACAAAGAGACTCTGGGACTGCCGCTGAAAGCGATGGATGGCAACCCCGACTATCTGCTTACCGGGCACGATGCGCTGGGCGGCGTTAAGCACTTCGCGCTCTGGCCGCTCAGTCAGGCGGCTGAATCCTGCTTCGGGCAGGCGCAGTGGCCGGATTCTCACCCGCGGCCGCAGGCGTGGATAGAGTTTGAAGTCAGGGATATCACGCTGGCGACCCAGGCGCTGCTGGATAAGGGTTATGTGCTACTGGTGGCGGCCCGCGAGGAGCCATGGGGGCAAACGGTCACCCGCCTGCTGAGCCCGGAAGGCCTGCTGGCGGGCGTCACCGTGACGCCGTGGTTACGTGATAACACGCCATAACCACAGCGTCACGGTGGCGGTGAATTACAGCGCTTTGTCCTTCGAGGTTTTACGTAACCACCATGAAGAGGTGCTTCTTGTCAGCGGCGGCGCGTTATTAATCTCCTCCATGCTGAGGTGGGAGGTTTCGCGCAGCTGACGCGTACACCAGGCGAGTAATGCCAGCGCCAGTGCGCCATAAATCGCTACCCCGGTCGGATTCTGGTTACTCATGATAAGAATCGAGGTGGCGATACTGGACGCGGTCCCCCCTCCCAGCGCTGCACCAATCTGGTAGCTTGCCGAAATCCCCGAATAGCGCATCTCCTGTGGGAACTGCTCGCCAAGAAATGCCGGGATAGGCCCCTGCGTCGCCCCCATCAGCGTCCCGATCATCGCATAGGCAATAAGTGACATTGTCACGTGCATCGTGCGAACCACCGGGAAGAAGATAAAGAAGCCGATGGCCATGATAAAGCCGCCAAATACCATCACGTTACGCCGCCCGTACTTGTCCGACAGATGGCCAAACAGCGGGGCTGAAAGAATAATGGTGACCGAGGTCATAATGTCGAACAGCAGCGCGGTGTTATTGCTGTAACCCAGCTGCGTGGCGTAGGCCAGAAAGAAGGTACTGCCAATATAGGCGATGGTGACATAACCGAAGGCAATCCCGGTGCACAGCAACAGTTCGCGCGGGCGCTGGCGCCAGGCGGCGACAATCGGAAAGGTATCGTGTTTGGGGCCTTTCTGTACATCGTCGGTCATGTTACGCATCCTGGCATACAGCCCGAACAGCACCAGCACGCCGCCCAGCCAGAACGGGATACGCCAGGCAAACTCCGCCAGATTACCCCCCGAGGCGAGGCTGACCATGCCGAAGACCGCAGAACCGAAGATCCCGCCAATACCTATCCCCATGCTGGTAAAACTACCCCACAGCCCCCGGCGACCCTTTGGCGCGGATTCAATGCCAAACAGCGCGGCGCCGCCCCATTCCCCTCCGGCGGCCAGGCCCTGCAGCAGGCGCAGGAGAACCAGCAGCACTGGGGCCATAATGCCGAGCGTGGCGTGTCCCGGCAGGCAGCCAATCATAAATGTACTGGCGCCCATCAGGGTCATGGTGGTCATCAGCACCTTTTTACGGCTGAACTTATCACCGAAATGACCAAACAGGATCCCCCCGACGGGACGCGCGAGGAAGCCCGCGCCAAAGGCGCTGAGGGAAATCAATGTCCCCATCAGGCGGTCGATTTCCGGGAAAAACACTTGAGGAAACACTAATGCGGCAGCCGTGCCATAAATAATGAAATCATAAAATTCGAGGGCAGTTCCCAGCCCCGAAACGCAGAAGGTCTTAAGCGCCGTCAGTGACGACACCTGAGAGGATGATTCAGACATGGCTGGCTCTCTTCAGAAATGGATGGATCCGTTGTCGGCGAAGTATTGCGGGTGACCGGCGGCGTATTCGAGCTCGCCGCTCCTGCAATCTATCGCGATGGTCAACAGCGTTTCCCAGCGTTCCGTATCGGGTAAAGACATATCCGGAATGAAGCAAATGGGCGCTTCACTTCCCGCCATGCCGCACATGGCGGCGGCTCTCTGCCGCGCAGGACGGTTCTCCATGCTGTGCTGCGTCGCCCGCACATGCGCCAGTCGCTCATAGGTGGTCGAGACATCCGGCGTCCGCTCGCCGGGTTCCAGCTCCGGGGCCAGGAAATGGTTGGTATGCAGCAACCAGCTGTTCTGATTTGGTGGCACCACCGCCACGCGTGCCGGGCACATTTCAATGCTGGCGGCCCGCAGAGGTGCATCTTCGGCCGAAAACACGCTCAGCACCGTCGAGGCGCTGACGGCCGCGCTTCTGGCGATGTCGATGGCCTGCTGCACGCTGCTGGCCTCTTCGAGAATACGCCGGGCGATAGCATGCACCGGTACCCCGCCGCTGCCGTTGTCGCTTTCGTGATGCAGAATGTTGAAATGCAGGCCAATCCCGGCGCTATTCACGCCAATTTTCCCCAGGATGCCAAACTCGGTGAACAGTTTTACGTTAAATCCCGTGCGGGCGATAAACTGCAGCATCAGGCCGTGTGGCGTCAGGCTGTCGTGCCAGTCCCAGGTCTGAATGGTCTGCGGCGCGGCGCTACCTGCGGGCGCATAGATAGCGGTGGAACACTCGCCTTCCTGAGAGGCCGGCATGATGGCCATAATCTCGGTACGCGCATTGAGGCTCGCCAGCTGCCAGGTCGGCAACCCGGCACCAGCGGCAGTGGCAATCACTTCGCTTGCCAGGTGCGGACACCAGGCTTCAAGCGCCGATAGGCTGTCTTCCCCGATCCTTCTGACCTCTCTGGCATCGATACCGGTACGGGAGAAGAAGTCCAGGTACAGCGCGGTGGTGTGCTGGATCTCCTTCGCCCAGCGCTCACCGATGGCTTTACCTAACGCATGGGCAGACTGCTGTTCACTTCTGAACTCATAAACTTTCATTTTTTGCTTCCTTATTATGTGGTTGTGGCGCGGTATAGACTTCCTGTCCCGCGAAGTAGGTTTTGATGACCTGGGTATCACGTACGGCTTCGGGTGAAACGGTAAAAATATCGCGATCGAGGATCACCAGGTCCGCTTGTTTCCCTTTTTCCAGCGAGCCGATTTGCTTATCGAGACGCATCGCTTTGGCGGCATTAATGGTGTACGCCTGGAACAGGTCCATCCGATCCAGCTTTTCTGCAGGATCCAGCACACCTTCCGGCCCTTTGCGGGTCATCCCCTGATAGATGGCTTTCCACGGGCTTGGCGTGCTGACCGGCCAGTCGCTGGCGCCCGCAATCACCGCACCATCGGCAATCATCGAGTGCACCGGGTACTGATTTTCAAAGGCGGTGGTGCTGACATAAGGTTTAAACAAATCGACAGAGTTGGGATCGGCCGCCGCCCAGAACAGCTGCATCACGGCAATCACCCCCAGCGACTTAAATCGCGGGAAATCTTGTGGGTTGACGGTCTGCATATGGGTAATAGAGTGTGGGATCTGGCTGTCGCCCGCTTTTCGGGCTTCTTCTATGCCGTCGAGCGACGCGCGTACCGCCCGGTCACCAATCGCGTGAATATGTACCAGCCAGCCGCGCTTATCCGCCGCCGTCACCAGCTTGCCGAAGGTTGCCGGATCCAGCAGCAGTTCACCGTATTTACCGGTATTACGGTACGGCTCCAGCATTGCGGCCGTTTGCGCCGGGTATTCCGCCACCCCGTCGGCAAAGACTTTGATACCCGGAATTGTTAAATTCGGGACATTCAGATAACGCTGGCGGACTTTATCCAGCTCGTCGAGGTCGCGCGGGGTCGCTTTTGATGGGGCGAGCATCAACGCCGCCACGTGTGCGGTCAGTTCGCCTTTTTCCGCCAGCGCCTGATAAATTGGCAAGACGCCCACCGACGCGTTGGTGAACTTCACTCCCGGTGCATCGTTAGCAATAGGATCCATCCAGCCGGTGACGCCAAGTCGGTGATATTCACTGAGGGCTTCCCGGGCACCCTTCAGCAGTTTTTGCTGACTGTACGGTGGCAGGCGCTCCATCAGGCTGTACAGCCCGGCATCGGCCAGAAAACCGTTCGGCGTCCCGTCCTGGTGATGCCCAATGGTGTTGACGGCCTCGCCCTTCAGCGCTTTAACCTGCTCCGCCGTTACGCCATAGCGTTTCAGCAGCGTGTTATTCGCCCAGCCGGTATGCTGATCCCAGGCGACGAAAATGATGGGGCGGTCTTTCCACTCCCCCTGGTTAAAATGCTTATCAAGCTCATCGAGGTGACTCCAGTACGAAGAGGGAAAGCCGTTAACCAGCAGAATGTCTCCGCGCCGGGCTTTACCGCTTTTATCCCCCTCCCGCATCACGCTTTCCAGCGTAGCAATGCTTACCATCTGGCTGTCGATATCGGTAGAAAGCAGCTGTAACCCGCCGCGAATGGCATGCGAGTGCGCATCCAGAAGCCCCGGCATCATCACTTTTCCCTGTAAATCCACCACCCGGGTGCCGGGCTGTTTTAGCCGCAGAATATCCTTATCATCGCCCACGGCGAGGATCTTGCCGTTTTCAATAGCGATGGCTTCCTGCAGGGATTGTTTATCCTCAGCGGTATAAATTTTGCCACTGTGGAAAATGAGGTCGGCGCTGGAGAGCGCGGGTAAAGATGAGGTCATGCAACATACTGAAAGTACACAAGGAAAGAGAAAACGCATGGGCTAGAGTTCCTGGTTGGCGGGAATGCGATTTCCTTAATCTAGCGCATGTTAAAAAAAACACACGGGCGTTCAATTTTTTGATCATTTAATGTGAGTTTTTTGTGAACGATTTAGTGCGTTGATTTTTAAAGATAAAAAGTGAGGTTTTTTCAGAAGGTTTAGCAGCGGTGAAATATTGGTTCTTTGATAGCTTTCACAAATCATCGTGCAAAAAGAAGGGAAAACCGAGTTATGACGACATTTGCGCTAGTTTTTCGGCAGCGTTTGTGGCAACGCGCAGGCGCGCGGTAGCACTCCGCGTTTCACCATCCTCAAGAAACCAGACGGCGGAAAGACCACTCCAGGCGATAATCCACTGCAACAACCGGGAAGGTTCCAGTCGGGCCTGTTTTGCCACCAGCATGACCTGAGACGCGAGTCTTTCTGCTGAGCCAGACAGCACATCAGAGGGATTACAGAACAGATTAGCGTAGTCAAAACCGCGTTCGCCAAAGAGCCCTTTGGGGTCGATAGCAAGCCAACCCCGCCCGCTAAAATCGAGAATATTGCCGTGGTGAATATCACCGTGCAGTGCGATTTCCTCTTCCGGATTTTGCAGGAGCTGTGCCGCGGTGCGCGCACAAAGCGCGAGTATACCGTGCTGGGGTGTCGCCAGTAACGCCTCAAACCAGACGTTTAGCGGAGTGAGTTCTGGGATTGCGCCAGGTCGACTATGGTGAAGTTGAGCGACCGTCTGGCAGATAATGACACTGGCCTGCGCATCCTGACCTTGTTCAACCATCGTGACAAGCGATCTCCCTCCGGTGGCGCGCTCGAGCAGGACCGCATTGTCAGCCCGTCTGAATACGCGTGCCGCGCCGTTGCCCTGCCACCCCTGGAGCAATCGTGATCCGATTATCTCCTCATCGGTATGCGCCACTTTCAACATCGCCTTCTCTCCGGCATAAATGACCGGTAAGAGCGAACTGGAGTGCGTGGCGATCGCCGCGCCATCAGGCGTGAGATGCCAGCATTTCAGATAAGGGGTGAAGTCGAACGGTACCGGAGTCATTCTGAGATAATACCATGATGTGCCCTGCTTTTTGACTTTCCCCCATGCGCCACTAACAATTATTCAGGTACGTCTACTGAGGTAATAATGATGAGTATCATGCTGGATCCCGAAACCGATCTGAAACTTGAGTGTATTGTCGATGTGCCGCGCCAGCTGGTGTGGGAGTGCTGGACAACGCCGGAACATATAAAGCAGTTTTTTGTACCGCTACCGCATCGGGTCAAACATTGCGAAATCGACCTGCGCGTGGGGGGCCGCTTTAACACCCTGTTTGAGGTCGACGGCAACGAAATGGAAAATAATGGCGTCTGGCTTGAGGTGGTTGACGGTAAAAAACTCGTGTTTACTGATACCTATACTGAAGGCTGGAAACCGAACCCGGAGCCGTTCATGACGGCAATACTGCTGCTGGAAGATGCGGAAAACGGCACCACCCGCTATACCGCCATTGCCCGTCACCGCAGCGCCGAAGCGCGCAAACAGCACGAAGAAATGGGCTTTCACGAAGGCTGGGGAATTGTGGTGAAACAGCTTGAAGCCTATGCGCACAAATTAATGAAAAAGTGACATTGTCACTGAAAAAGGGAGTAAAAAATGGCTGACTGGGATCCTTCGCTCTATCTGCAGTTTGCGCAGGAACGTACCCGTCCGGCAGCAGAGTTGCTGGCACGCGTGGCGAAAACCGAGGTGAATTATGTTGCGGATTTGGGCTGCGGCCCCGGCAACAGTACGGAACTCCTCCACCGCCGCTGGCCGCGTGCCCGCATTACCGGCGTCGACAACTCCCCGGCGATGCTGGAGAAAGCCCGCCATGCTCTGCCAGACTGCGATTTCGTGGAGTCGGATATTTCAAACTTCGCCCCCGAACAACCTCTTGATGTGCTGTACGCCAATGCTTCGCTGCAGTGGGTAACCGATCACCACGCACTACTACCGAAGCTGGTGGCTCATCTGGCGGTGGACGGGGTTCTGGCGGTACAAATGCCCGACAACTGGCAGGAGCCGTCGCACACATTGATGCGCGAGGTCGCGAAAACGCTGGGACTTGCTGAAAGTGGCAGGCAGGCATTGCCGGATGTTTTAAGCTACTACGATATTCTGAGCAATGCAGGATGTGAAGTGGATATCTGGCGGACGACTTATTTCCACCCGATGGCATCACATGAAGCCATCATCGACTGGCTCAGCGCCACCGGCCTTCGCCCTTACCTGCAACATCTCGACGATGCCGGGCAGCAGGCATTTTTATCACGCTATCTGAAGCGGCTGCAGGAAACCTACCCACGCCAGCAAAACGGCACCGTCCTGCTGGCGTTTCCTCGTCTGTTTATGGTTGCCAGACGGGTTTAGGGTAACCAGCGCATCAGGGATAAGTCCCAGGCCGTCGCCACCAGGGAAATGAACAGCACCAGGGTGATGACGGTCTCCACTCTTTGTTCACGTCTTTCCATCTCGCTCCTCCTTCTGGTTCTCTGTGCCATTAGACCCGGAAAATCTTAACAATAACTTAATCCTGGTCTGAAAGACGCGCATCAGGTCAGTTGGTAGTGTTTGTCCGGCATCATTTTAGCAGGTACCGGCGTCTGGTCGTTCATTTGCAGCAGATCTATCTCAATCGCGTTGCAGATCGAGTCCAGCGGCAGGTCGTTGTTTTCTGTGCCAAAAGGCTCTTCTAACTCCTCTGCCAGCGCATCCAGTGAAATAAAAGTGTACGAGATAAGCACCGAGACAAACGGCGTCATATAGTGCAGATCGCTCACCAGCGCGAACGGCAGCATGATGCAAAACAGGTACACCGTGCGGTGCAGGATAAGCGTGTAAGCAAACGGGATCGGCGTGTTGGCAATCCGCTCGCAGCCCGCCAGCACCACTGACATATCGTTCAGACGGTTATTCAGGCTGTGAAACAGAATATCGGAAAGCTGTCCGTTCGCGCGACGCTCAGCCAGCCAGTTTCCCATCAATAGCAGAATACGGTTTGCCGGTGAATGGGCGGTAACGACCTGAGCCAGATCCTTTTCCGAAAGGTATCGGGCAAGAATTGCCGACTGCGGTAAGCGTCGTAGGGTAAGGCGCAGACTGTGGGCAAAAGCAATTTGCAGATGAACAAAATCGGCCATTGCCTTCTCTTCCGGCAGCGTGTTTTTCACCTCGCGTAGCAGCGAGCGGGAGGCAATCATCAGCTGCCCCCAAAGCTGGCGTGCTTCTACATAGCGCGAATAGCAGGCGTTATTACGAAAACCAAGGAAGATGGCGATCGCGACCCCGAGGATGCTGAACGGCGCGAGGGTGAATTTGATACCCAGGGTAGAAAACCAGGGCAGCATCCAGATAACGCTGACAGAGAGTGCGAAGTTAAGTAGCAGCCGGGAGAAGACTTTCGACAGCACAGAGCCGTGCCAGACAAAGATTTGCGACAGCCAGTGCTGATGCGGGCGAAGAATCATGATCTTTTTCAATAAGGTTGGAGACATGTAAATTAAACGTGAATGCGCTCACACTTTCAAGTTACATGACAGAATTTTCCCACCCTTCTCCTCTTCTCACTCCTCTCTGAACTGCGAAGCACATCACAATCCAGGAAACAACTTAACAGGTTAACCGGTTAAGTTGCGTTGGGCGGTTGATCGTGCAATCTGGTACGGGTATCGTAAGCCTACGAAATAAAATAAATGCAAACAGAAACTGGCGAAACAATGAAAGCAACGGCACAGTCAACGAAATACCAGGTGATAAAGGCAGCACTGTTAGATGAAATAAGGAACGGTACCTTTAAACCAGGTGAAAAGTTCTACAGTGAATCGGAATTAAAAGAACGTTACTCCGTCAGTTCCGCCACGGTTATTCGTGCTATTCACGAAATGGTTAATGAAGGTTATCTGATTCGTTATCAGGGCAAAGGCACTTTTGTGTCGAAAGCCAAACGCAATGAGAGCATTATTTTCTCTGAATCAGATAACGATTTAAAAGGCATGCAGTCTGTTAAAGTTATCGCCTGTGAACTGGAAAACGATCTGAGTATTAAAGAAAAACTCGGATTAAATGATGACGAAAGATATTATCGTATTGCCCGGTTGAAGTTTGACAGTAACAAACCTTATGCATTACAGATTTCACATATTCCGGCCCGCTATTTCGCCAGTAAATTAACGGTCAAGAATTCGGCACTCAGCTCTATCTATGAGGCCTTTAAGGTTAACAATGGTCTGGATATGTACACCATGCCCTATCGACAGACCATCTGCGCCCTGACCGATGCTGCGCCAGAGGTACTGCAGCACCTTGAGCTCGCCGATCATCAGCCCGTTATCATGATGAAGCGCTATACCCACGACGAGCAAGGCCAGGTGATTGAATATATTGAGACCTGGAAACGGTTAGAATCATTTTATATTGAAATAAGAACACCAGATAAGGGGGCAGGATGAACCAATTATTATTAATCTCTCATGGGGGTTTCGCCAGCGGTGCCAGACAGGCCACAGAATTGATTCTCGGCGCACAGCCTAACCTCCATGTAGTTGAACTGGATGGTGAGAAAGGCATAACAGTATTTAAACAGGAACTTCGCGATAAAATTACCGCCCTCAGTACAGCAGAATCAAACATTATTATTCTTTCTGATTTAAAAAGCGGTTCGCCGTATAACTCCGCAATGGAGATTATTGTCAGCAACAACCTATGGGATAATATCACCCTGCTCTCTGGGATGAATTTAAACTTAATTCTCGAAATAGCGATGGCGATTGATGAAAATCATACTCCTGCCTCGCTGAATGAAATAATAACAACGGCGCGTGATGGTATTTACCATTTACAGCAGGCAGCGCTTGCCGCGCAAACAGATGACGGAGACGAGTAAAAAATGGAGCACATTGCGGTCTGGCAGATAGCGTTACTGACGCTCTATTCAGGGCTGGCGATATATGACGGCAACAACACGACGCTTGGGCTGGTGAAACCGAGCATGGCGGGCTTTTTTGCCGGGCTGATTATGGGTGACATGACCACCGGCCTTATTGTTGGCGGCACCCTGAACCTGCTGGTGCTGGGCGTGGGTAACTTCGGCGGTGCATCGATTCCGGACTACATGACCGGCGCGGTGCTGGGAACCACCTTTGCCATCATCAGCGGCCAGGGCGCAGCGTTCGGTGCCACCATTGCCGTACCGATTGGGCTCTTAATGGTGCAACTGGATATCCTCGCGCGCTTTACCAACACCTTTATTCATCATAAGGCCGATAAGCTGATTGAAGACGGTCAGGTGAAGGCGGCAGCAAGAATGAACCTGCTGGGCCAGGTGCCGATCTCGCTCTCGCGGATGCTGCCGGTGCTGTTAGCGCTGATCCTCGGGGCAACCTTCGTTAATGACGTCGTGACCTGGATCCCTGCTTCCATCATGAACGGTCTGAAAGTCGCTGGCGGCGTACTGCCTGCATTGGGTATCGCCATCCTGCTGCGTTATTTACCGATTAAGAAGAACATCTCATTCCTGATTCTGGGCTTCTTTCTGTCGGCCTATCTGAAAGTGCCGGTGCTGGGTGCCGCACTGCTGGGACTGGCGATTGCGCTTTACGTCTTCAACTCAGAAAAACAGGCAACGCAAACCACCGAGTCCCCGGCAAATGGAGCAATGGGCGATGAATAAAGTACTAAAACGCGTGTTCTGGCGCTGGTTCCTGTTCGGCCAGTCCGGCTGGAACTACGAAAAAATGCAGGGTCTGGGCTATCTGTACAGCATCTACCCGTTCCTTGAGAAGAAATACACCAGGCCTGAAGAGCAGAAGGAGGCGGCTAAGGTACACAGCCAGTTCTTTAACACCAACAACACCATGGCGCCTGGGATCCTCGGGGTAAATATCGCCCTGGAAGAGCAGACCGGGCTTGCGGGTAAAGATGCCGTTGCCGGGATCAAAACCGGTCTGATGGGGCCGCTGGCGGGCATCGGAGATACGTTGTTCTTCGTTATCCCGACCACCATTATCGGTTCCGTTGCGTCATACCTCGCGCTGCAGGGCAACCCGGTGGGGCTTATCCTCTGGCTGCTGTTCGCTCTGGTTCGCATGTTGTTTATGCGCTTTAGCATCAGTAAAGGGTATCAGGAAGGGGTCAACCTGCTGGGATCTTTGACCAACAGCCTCAACAAAATTACCCGTGCGGCCAACATTCTCGGGCTGACGGTCATCGGGGCGCTTATTCCCTCGGTGGTGAAGGCAAATCTTAACTTCGAGTTCAGCTACGGCGAAGTGTCGCTCAAGCTGCAGAGCATTGCCGACCAGATTATGCCGGGGCTTATTCCACTGCTGGTTGTGTGGTTCACCTGGTGGCTACTGGGGCTCAAAAAGATGAACTCAACTCGCGTCATTTTCGTCCTGATTGCTTTAGGTATCGTTGGCTACAACCTGAATATTCTCGGTTAAGCAACACATTGATTTAAGGAAGTTATTATGAAAGGTATTGTTCACATCCGCGTCGACGACCGACTGATCCACGGCCAGGTGGCGACCCGCTGGGTAAGCCATTTCAACGCCAACCGCATTATGGTGATTGACGACGCCGTTGCTGCAAACGATGTCGAAAAGATGCTGCTGCGCAGTGCGGCACCGGAAGGCTGCAACACCTCTATCCTCTCTTTTGAGAAAGCGAGCGCCAATATCCTCGCCGGGAACTACGACGGTCAGCGCGTGCTGATCCTGCTGAAAACGCCGGAGCTGGCGCTGAAGCTGATGAACTGCGGGGCTGCCCTCACCCAGCTCAATATCGGCAATATGTCCAACAAAGACGATCGTCGCCAGATTAAGCGTTCGGTAAGCGTTAACGATGCTGAGATTGCTGCCATCAACGCGTTACTGGAAAAAGGCGTGGCGGTCACGGCACAGATGACCCCGGAAGAACCAAACGCCTGTATCACCACGTTTCTAAAAGCCGATAAGGGATAAGGAATGTCACCACATCAGCAGCAGTATTATCAGCATGTATTAGCGACGCTGGATCAGGTGTTTCTTACTCAGAGTGCTGAAGTTGAGCAGGCGGCGGCGCTGTTTGCCGAGTGCGTCAAAGCCAACGGCATTATTCACGGTTTTGGCTCCGGCCATTCGTTTGCCGCGGCGGTCGAGCTGGCCGGTCGTGCGGGTGGCCTGGTCAACACGAAAGCCATCGACCAGTTCTATGGGCCAACCGGCTGGTTTGATTCGCTCAAAGGGATTGGCGATATCTTTTCCGGGCTGCTGGATCTGCGCGAGGCAGACTGCTTTGTGATTATCTCCAACTCCGGCACCAAGCCGCTGCACGTTGAGCTGGCACGCAAGGTAAAAGAGATGGGACTGAAGCTGGTCGTTATCACCCGCTACAGTGGAGAGTCGGCATCAACGAGCGAGAGCATTCGCGACTATGCCGACGTCATTCTTGATAACGGCTGTCCGGCCGGTGACTGCACGCTGAGTATGGATAACGGCAACATTATGACCGGTCCGGTGTCCTCGCTTTCTGCGGCCTTCATCATCAATAACGTAGTGATCCGCTGCATCGAGATGCTGCTGGAACAAGGTATCGCGCCGCCGGTGATGCGCAGCATCAATCTGTCCGGTGGCAAAGAATACAACGATGCGCTGATGAGCCAGTACAAAGAGCGCGTGTTTACGCTGTAGGGGAAAAACATGAAAGAGACTCTGTCGAATCGCCTCGCGCCGCTGCCTTTTCCTGCTATCACGCCCGACGACTGTCGGGATGCGCTGGCGGCATGTGTGCAGCGCATCACGCGCAACATGGGCCTGTATGGCGAGAAATTCCCCTCCGCCTGCACGCACAACAATCGCTATCTCCTGAAAGAGAATAACGACTGGACCAACGGTTTCTGGACCGGAATGCAGGCCATGGCCTGGGAGTTCAGCGGCGATACGGCATACCTGGACGGCGTTGAACGTAACGTCGCCAGTTTTAAAGCGCGCCTGGCGGCACACCATGTCCTTGACCATCACGATATCGGCTTCCTTTATAGCCTGTCAGCGGTCGCGCACTGGAAATTGACGGAGCGCGACGAGTTAACCCCGCTTATCGTGGCGGCGGCCGATCTGCTGGTGAACCGTTTTCACGACAGCGCCGGTTTTATCCAGGCCTGGGGAACGCTGAATGACCCGCAGGAGTACCGGCTGATTATCGATTCACTGATTAACCTTCCCCTGCTCCACGTGGCGGCGAAGATCAGCGGTGAGTCGCGTTATCGAATCGTTGCTGAACGCCACTATGCGGCGGTCATCAACAACATTTTTCGCGAAGACGGCTCCACTTTCCATACCTTCTATTTTGACCCGAAAAGCGGTGCGCCTTCACACGGGAAAACCTTCCAGGGGTACAGCGATAACTCCTGCTGGGCGCGGGGTCAGGCGTGGGCCATTCTCGGGATCCCACTTCACTGGTCTGCCACCGGGGAAACCGACCACTACGAGCGCTGGCAGCAGGCCTGCGAGTACTTCTTCCGCTACCTGCCGGAGGACGGTGTTCCGGCCTGGGATCTGCTGCTTGCCGATGATCCGGCGGCGCCAAAAGACAGCTCCGCGCTGGCTATTGCCGTGTGCGGCCTGCTCGAAGCGCACAAGCACTTCCCGGATGCCGGGTACGAGAAACTGGCGCGTCAGCTTCTGCAGGCATTAATGCGCGGCGCTTCTGCCCGCGATGACGACGCCTGCGAAGGCTTACTTAAACACGGTGTTTACGCCTATGCCCTTGGTAAAGGCATCGATGAATGTAATCTCTGGGGGGATTACTTCTATATGGAAGCGTTATACCGAATCTACCAACCGCAATGGTCAGGATACTGGTTATGACAATGATTCAAAGTTATTTAAATATCGTCCAGAAGAAACTTAACGACATTACCCAACAGCAAAGCCATAAAATCACCTCCGCCGCCGGGGAACTGGCAAAGGTCATTAACCAGGGTGGCGTGGTTTATATTTTTGGCTGTGGTCACTCACATATTTTCGCTGAAGATATGTTTTATCGTGCCGGCGGTATCGCTCCAGTCCGGCCGATATTTATCGAGCCTTTAATGCTACATGAAGGTGCGGCAGCTTCATCGCATTATGAAAAGCAAAATGACTATATCGCTGAGCATCTGGAGAAGTTCGAGATAACCAGTAAAGATGCATTAATCGTTATTTCAACTTCCGGGATCAACCCCGCGCCGGTGGATGCGGCATTATGGGCAAAACAGCACGGGGCATATACCCTGGCGCTGACCAGCTTCCTGTATGCCGAGACCCAGCCGTCGAAGCACAAGGCTGGCCTCAAGCTGCGCGACTGCGCCGATATCTCAATAGATAACCAGGTGCCCATCGGTGATGCGGTGCTGTCGCTTGCGGATCATGCCACGCCGTTTGCGCCAGTCTCCTCGATGACCGGGCTCTTTATTATGCACAGCCTGTTTGCAGAAATCATCGCGAAGCTGGGGCGTGATAATAAATGTCTGCCGGTATTTTTGAGTGGTAATATTGCTAATTCGGCGCAACATAATGAGTATCTCCTGGAGAAATATGGTACGCAGATCCCGGAGCTGATAAATAACAATAATTTTAAATAAGTAGTACGTCCCCTCGCCCTACAATACAGGGTTTTATAAGGTATATAATAATGACAAGTCATAAACTCAGAGTTTCTCTGTGTGCACCGCTGTTGCTTTTTATTGCCCCAAATGCCTTTGCGGAAGAAGAAACGGATTATGAAGCGCCTTCGCAGTTTGAGAAAGCGTTTTATGATGAAGGCAAATTAAACCTCAATACCTCGTTATACATTCGTCATCGTGCAGTCAAAGATCCTACTACCGGTAAATACGGACTGGGTCCAGCCGGGATCCAGAACCAGACCGGTAACGTGGCGATTAGCTATATTTCTGGCTATTACAAAGACGTCATTGGCTTTGATTTCTGGGGCAACGCCAACATCAAACTTGGGCATACCGTCGGTCAGTCGGAGATCCTTTACTACGACTACGAATGTGGCCAGCCAGGCAAGTTCAGCCCGTGCGAGAAGTCCTACATGAGCGTGTCGGTTGCCGCACTCAAGCTCAATCTTGGCGATGCAGGTACCAACTTCAAGCTGGCGGCGGGTTATACCCCCATCAACTCCGGTACCGTTAAAAGCAGTTGGGGTCTCAACCCCCACGCTTTCCGTGGGTTTGACAGCGCCCTGACCCTCGACAAACTGCGGCTAACCTACGCCTGGGCCGACCGCTTCAAGAACGACTGGAGCCGTGATTTTAAACCGATGACCACGGCCTGGCACCAGAACAACGCCGCCGGGCTTGATGACAACGGCAAAACCATTAAAGCCGGTGAAATCATCGATTACATTCACACGGTGGGTGCGGTCTATAACTTCGGCAATACCGTTCTCGACGTGGGCTACGGCGAAGGTAAAGGCTATCGTCGCAACTGGCAGGCGCTGGTTGAACGGAACGATACTTTGACCAAAGATGTCTCCCTGCAAAGTAAGCTCTTCTATCAGGGCGCGCGCTACATCGAAGATCTGTCGAAGATTAAAGATCCTTCAACGGAATACTATATCGGGGTCGGTTTTAACCTGAGCCACAACAACACCGTGTGGTCACTCGGCTATAGTCAGAACTACGCCCCTAACACCGGGGATTACAACTTCCGCTTAACCCCGTGGGCGAACTCCGATAAGCGGGATTATCAGCCAACGCTGTCACAGCTGGAAGACTTTAACGTCTCCGGCGCCCACGCGGTTCGTTTTGGCGTGAGCTACAACTTTGCTGATTTCAATCTACCGGAGCTCACCCTGGGCGGTGCCGGAACCTACGGCTGGCACGTAGTGACTGATGTCAGTAAAACTGGTTCGGCGAGAAAATACGACGGTAGTATGGTGTCGTTCGATCTTTCCGCCCGCTATCTGGTGGCAGACGGCATGGCAAAAGGACTCTCCTTTACCCTACTCCCGGCGCTCTTCCGGGCAACAGACAGCAACTATAAAACCGATCGTAACGACGTGAAGTTTATCGTCGGTTACAGCATCAGTATCTTTTAAGCCCAGCGCCCCTTGCCGGACAGCGAGGGGCAGAAAAAATCAGGCCACCAGTTTATCTTCACTGGTGGCGCATTTTTTTCCGCGATGCGCCACGTAATACCCCAGCAGTTTCATCGGTACCATGCAAAGCATCATCGATGTCGTCCCGATAAGCGGGTTTTGTACCAGCACAGAAACCAGCAGCGTGGCGATGAAACAACCTGTCAGCTGAATAGCATTAAACAGCGCCGAAGCCTTTCCGGTGTTGTTCGGGAAGATAGCCAGCGCATTCGCTACCACCAGTGGGAAGATAGCGGCATTCGCCATCGCCATCAGACTGAAAACGCCCAGCAACATAGACAGCGCAGGGTTCCCCACTACCGCAATGCCAAACAGAGCCACCAGAGATACACAGAATAAAACCACAAAGGCGGTTAATACGGTTTTCTTATCAAAATAGTTCACCAGAATTCGGCAACCGTAACCTCCGATCAAAAAGGCAATGGTTTGTGGCAGAAAACTTAAACCGATAACATCGGCACCGTAACCCATTTTCGTCAGAATAAACGGCGAACCGCCCAGCCAACAGAAGAATGCGGCGGAAGACGACGAGTACATCATGACGTTACCAATAAAGACGCGTGATCTTAAAATATCAGCCAGCGGCAGCTTAATTCTGCGGGTATTACTTTCAGCACTTTGTTTGTTTTTATTTTTCAGTAACGCGGTGAAAACAATTAATGCAAACGTAATGGCAGTCAGTACCAGGAAAATAGCGCGCCACGGATAATGTCCTGTTAACCATGCACCAATAATCGGCGCCAGTGCCGGAGATAATGCAACCAGCGGCATCACCACGGCAAACACCTTATGAGCGTTCTCAGAACCATAGCGGTCGACAACCAGTGCCTGCCAGATGACGGCGGTAGCGCATACCCCGAGAGCCTGCAGGAAGCGGCAGAACAGCAGCCCGGCGGCACCGTCGACGAACAGTACACCGATACAGCCAACAATAAACACCAGCAGCCCCATCAGTAATGCTCTACGGCGACCTAAATTATCGGAAAGCTCCCCCCATATTAACTGCCCAAGCGCAAAACCACCGAGATAGATACTTAAACTACCGCTAATAACAGAAGCTGAAGTATTTAAATCATCCTGCATGATTGAAAATGCGGGTAAATACATATCTGTTGCCAGGTAGCCCAACATACTCAAGCCACTCAGGTACAGAATAAAGAATGGATTCTTATTTTTTATCATTATGAAAACTCCTGACCAATGATTAAGAACTGAAATATAACACGAGGTGAATTGATTTCAAGTAAAACCCTATGTAATAACGGCTGGTAAATAATCACCACGCCGTTATTATCCCCACAGGGTTATTATTTATATTTTAAATTAACGAAATAAAAAAGCGGAAGATATATCGCGATATCTTCCGCGGGTAAAAATAGGCGCTACATCAGCACAGCGGCTGAACGGCGCGCTTCATTCCCTGGGTCAGAATGGTATCCAGATAACCGCTAACGCTGTCGATAAGTCCGGGCACCACCGTCAGATCCTGCTCCCAGTGGCTCTCCACCGCCAGCACCTGGCTTACCAGCTCGCGGGTATTAATCAGACGATCGCTATGCTGCGCCCACAGCTGCTGGTAGCGCTCAATCCAGTGAGCGTCATCCTGCACCGGATACGCTTCGCCCTCGCGTTCACCGCGATAGAACGCTATCAGCGCCGCCAGGGCAAACGTCAGACGCGGAGGAAGCTGCCCCTTCTGCGCCACCCCTGCCAGCAGCTGCGGCAGAATGCGGGTGCGGAATTTGGTCATCCCGTTGAGTGAAATCGATAGCAGCTGATGTTTGATATAGGGGTTGCGGAAGCGGCTGGTGACGGCACTGGCGAACGATTCCAGCTCATCTTTTGGCAAATCGAGTACCGGAATGATCTCTTCGTGAATCGCTTTCTCTACAAACGCACAAATTTGCGCATCGTTCATCGCCTCACCGACCGTATCCAGCCCGGCCTGGAACGCCACCGGTACCAGCGCGGTATGCGCACCGTTCAGAATAGCGACCTTCCGCTCTTTATACGGCTTGATATCGTCAACAATACGCACATTAAGCGGGTATTGATCGAGATGCAGCTCGGCTGCCAGCGACTTTGGTCCCTGAATGACAAACAGATAGAAATGCTCGGCGGTATCAAGGAAACCATCTTTATAGCCCAGTTCCGCTTCAAGCGCGGCAACTTCGTCACGCGGATAGCCGGTCACAATCCGGTCGACCAGCGTCGAGCAGAAGGTGTTGGCATTTTGCAGCCAGGCTTTAAATTCTGGGCTAAGCGCCCACTTGTCAGCATAGCGCAGCACCAGCTCGCGCAGCGCTTCGCCGTTGTAGTCAATTAATTCGCACGGAATGATGACCCAGCCTTTATCGGCGGCCCCCCTGAAATGCTCAAAACGCTCAAACAGCAAACGGGTCAGCTTCGCCGGATAGCTCACCGCCGGCGCATCTTCAAAACGATCGTCATCGTTGTAGCTGATGCCTGCCTCGGTGGTGTTAGAGAAAACAAAGCGGATATCCGGGTTGTGCGCCAGCGCCAGGTACTGGTCGTACTGGCTGTAGACGCTGATTTCACGGTTGACCGAGCGGATAAGGCGCGCATCGCTTACCGCTTCACCCTTCTCATTCAGGCCTCGAATAATTGTGGTGTACAGGCCATCCTGAGTACTGAGTGACGGAGGGAACGTGCTGTCGATAGGCCGTACCACCACGATACCGGCATTTAACCCGGCATGTTCGTTGAGCAGGTCAATCTGCCAGTCTACGAAGGCACGCAGGAAGTTACCTTCACCAAACTGAATAATGCGCTCAGGGTACTGAGCACCGGGAAAATCACGGCGGTTTAATGTTTTCACAAGAGGTTCCCTTGGTTGTTGGTCATACAGCATTTCTTTATTGGTATGACAACTTATCAGATATCTAAACCAGGGAACCCTGTTTTGATCAATAACAGGCCGGTATTACGGTGAAGATTGAGTCTGAGTGCCGGAAGGCGGGATCATCAGCGCCATGTGCGTCGCCGCCGCACGGATCCAGGTGCGTAAGTCCGGGAATACGGCGTGATCAAACTCCTTAACTCCCCAGGTAAAGCCCAGTTGCCAGGGCTTGCCGGAAAGGAGATTCTGTTCCTCCACCACTTCAACCAGATGTTGAATCGCTATCCAGGCGCCGGTTTCATCGGTATCAGGTAGCAGGACCGCGAACTGGTTAGTGTCGTAACGAACCAGCAGATCTGTGTCGCGCAGGGTACTGCGCAGCAGGGTCGCCATAGCGCAACGTGCGGCATCGCCTTCTGCGTTTCCGTATTGACTGGCAATGAGATTGAACGTGTTGCAATCAAGCCAGGCCAGCGTCAGGGGCTCTGCCCGTCGGTGGGAGGAGAGGATGGCGTAGTTGGCTAAGTTTTCGAATCCGCGGCGGTTCAGTAATCCGGTGAGTGGATCAGAAGTTGATACGCTCACCGACGCCAGTTCGTCCCCGGCAATGGCCGAGAGATCTTCAAGCGCCGCCGTTTCTTCTTCATTAAACGTCCGGGGCTGGTCAGATGCGACGCAAAATGACCCGGCGATTGTGCCGTCCGGCAGGCGCAGCGGTACGCCGGCATAGAAACGCAGCTGCGGCGGCCCTACCACCAGAGGATTATCGCTAAAACGCGGGTCCTGAAGGGTATCTGTCACGATAAGCGGTTGTGCATTGAAGACGACGTGACCACAAAACGAAAGCTGGCGCGCCAGCCCATTCCAGTCCACCCCGTCGCCGGATTTCTGCACCAGGGTTGTATCATCCACCAGACTAATAACCGCAACAGGCACATCAAAAAGCCGACGAGCAAGCCGGGTCAGGCGGTCAAAACGGCGAGCGTCACCGGCGACCAGTAGCCCGGAGTGATGCAGCGCCGCCAGGCGTTGTGCTTCGTTGGCGGGTATTTCAGGCGTCTTCATGACATCTCCTGCGTGGGGAAGTTATTCAATTTTAGCGTAAATTGAACGAATCGCTTCCGCGCGCGTATGTTCAGCGTGGTGTCCTTGATTCAGCCTCAGGCATGGCCGCGCAGTGTCTTCGCCGCGGGTCACTCACCCGCAATCCACCGAGTCTTTTGAACAGACCTGTGCCAATGCGATGCTACGCTGCCCAAATTTCCAACGCCTGCTGCGGGCGGAACGACTTGCCGATGCAGGGCTGGTTGAGCCAGGAAAGATCGGCTCGGCATTTCATCAATGGCGCGCAGCCAGGCTGCCCTCTTCCGAGGCGCTGCCGTTGGTGGCGATTGCCTTCCTTGAACACATGCTGATGTCTATAGATACTGTTCCTACATCGCCACCAGCGAATCTTGCGGGTCATCGCTCTGTCGGGAGCTGGTCCGGTTACGGCCCAATTTCTTAGAACGGTACAGGTGCTCGTCGGCTTCCACCAACAGCGGGCTGAACAGTTCTGATACCGGATGACGACCAATGAGCTGGCTGCCCACGCCGATACTGACGGTTAAACGCAGCGTCTGCTGGCGCCACTGGAAGGTGAACGACTCGATAGCGGAACGAATTTTCTCGGCCAGATCGTGACTCTCATGTGGGTTTACCACCAGCGCGGCCACCACAAACTCTTCTCCTCCCATACGTGCAACCAGCCCTTTTTCACCGACCGCCGTTTTCACCTGCTGGGCAAACGAAGCCAGCACGTAGTCGCCGCATTCATGGCCGAAGGTATCATTCACGCTTTTGAAATAGTCGATATCCAGCAGCATCACGGCGAGATGACGATCCTCCTGCCCCTTAAAGCTTTTCAGCGCTTCATAAAGGCCGGAGCGGGAATAGACCCGGGTGAGAAAATCGAAATCAGCACGCAGCGAGACCTGTTTAACCAGTTTGCCAATCGCCTCGACGCTGGCGGCAACGATAACCGGACTCACCGCTATCGCGGCAATTCCCAACCGGGTAGAGAAAAGCTGCGGCGTTTGCAACGGCGCCGCAACGGAGAGGTTGATGATGTTATTGGCCATCAGAATGATTTCTGCGGTGCCACAGACAAAGGTCAGCAGACAGGTTAACGACATCGGATAACGGATGGCACACCAGATAAGCGCGGGAAGCGGGAAAGCAAGGCTCCCTGCTCCACCCACGGCAACAGCGGCCGCCAGCGACAACCCCAGCGCCACCACCGGCGTCAGCTGGCGTAAATGAAACCCTTTGAGCGTTGAGGGCAGACTCAGCGTCATGATGCACGGCAGGATCAGCATGCCGGTAGAGAACTGCTCGCTAAACCAGTCGGCAAAGAGCGGCATGAATTGCTGACGGTCGATACCCACCGAGGCAACCGCGCCTAATAAAGCACAAAGTATGGCGGCAAGCAGGCAATAATAAAATAAATGCAATGCACTTATTGGCCCAGGCATATAATTCGTCTGTTTTTTATCGCGTAATACCAGTTGGGCAACCACCACGATAAATACCATATTCGACAAATTAATCAGCAACGATGCCATTCCCCATTGGGTTGTGACGGCATCGTAAATGAGCATGGCAGCAAAACAAACGAGGTAATGGCAGGCGCGGTTCAGAAAAGCGTAACGGGCGAAAACCCCCGCCATCACGGCGTTTAGCGGCCAGAACAGCGACAACTCCTGCACCATTCTCAGCTTTGCGCCGACGAAATAGAACAAGGTGGTCAGAATAAATATCACCAGCGCATCCCGCACGGGTTGTTCTTCACGAAATAGCGTGAAAGACGATAGAGAGAATGAACGCATTAAATACTTATCCAATAATTACGGTTGCAATTATTTCATTAATAACCTGTTGGAGGTTCATACTAACATGAATAAATCGCGGGCGGTAATGCGCAGGCTGATTGATCAGCGAGAATTCATCTGAATAACTAACCAGTGATGGATGACGCTGACGATGTACTGCTGCTGGCTTTCGCTGAGCGAAATACCTTGTGGGATATGATGCCACTTCTCCAGGCAACCACGACAGCAGGTTGCCGTGGCGTGCTGGGCGATAAACACCGGATGGCCGCGCATCGGCGTCTGTTTGCCGTCATTTTGTGGATGGACAGGCGCCAGACGCTGGGCAACAAAATCGGCGGCGTGGCTGTCGATAAGCGGCGCCCCTTTATCCCAGCAGTACTGGCGCTCTTTAACGCCGAGACGAAAGCGCGAGCGAAACGTCGAACGCTGCAGACGGGCAAACAGCGAATCCAGTGAGGAACTCATCAGTAGACCGAGCGCCCCAGCCGTTGGGTGAGTTTTTCCAGTACTGCGACGCCTGCGAGCGAGTTGCCGGCCTCGTCGAGCTCCGGGCTCCAGACCGCAATCGCCATCTCGTGTGGCACAATCGCCACGATCCCGCCGCCAACGCCGGACTTCGCCGGTAACCCTACCCGCCAGGCAAATTCCCCGGCGTTCTGATACATCCCGCTAGTCGCCATCAGCGCGTTCACCTGCCGCGCCTGCATGGGAGAGATAACCGGGGTGGCAAGATGCGGGGCTTTGCCCTGGTCGGCGAGGAACAGGAACGTTTGTGCCAGTTCACTGCAGCTCATGGTCATGGCGCAATAATGGAAGTAGTTTTGCAGCACCGTCGCTACGTCGTTGTGGAAATTGCCGAACGACTTCATCAGCCAGGCAATCGCGGCGTTACGCGCCGAGTGCTCGAACTCAGAGCGGGCGACGACGGCATCATAGCTGATATTTGCTTCGCTGAGCTTACGCACGATTTCCAGCATGCGCTGGCGCGGTGCGCTTAAACGGCTTTGCAGCATGTCGCACACCACCAGTGCCCCGGCGTTAATAAACGGGTTGCGTGGAATACCTTGTTCAATCTCCAGCTGCAGCAATGAGTTGAATGGCTGCCCGGAGGGATCTTTCCCGACCCGTTGCCAGATCTCCTCTTCCTGATAGTGGTTCATCGCCACCACCAGGCTTAAGACTTTGGAAATGGACTGAATGGAGAAACGCTCGTCGGCATCGCCGGCAGAGAAATGCTGTCCATCGATGGTACTGATGGCAATCCCCAGCTTGTCCCCTTTAACGCAGGCCAGTGCCGGAATATAGTCGGCGACTCTACCACGGCCGATGAGTGGCCTGACTTCCGCCAGAATCGCTTCCAGCATATTGTTATTGATGACCGCTGCCACTGACGACTCCTTGCCCACAGGCCATTTTCGGCCTGCGAGTATATCAGAGTGTGTGTCCCGTCGTCAGGCCTGGGAGAACATCCCGGACTTAAACGTCGCTCTCACTGCGTCAATCTCCTTTTCCTGCGCCGCATTTAATGCCGCAAGCATATTGCAGGTGAAATCGATAAAGCCGACACCATTGGCGGTGACCAGATTACCATCACGAACGGAAGGGACGTCCCGGTATCGTGCTGCTCCGCTATAGGCGGCTCCCGCCCTGCTCTGCAGGTAAGCCAGTCCGTTTGAGGTATGGTCGACATCATTGAGAAAACGGTTTGCCCCAAGGAACGCTGAAGCATCGCAAATAGCGCCGACCACAACCTGCCGCGCCAACGCGTGTTCAACCAGAGGCACCACACGCTGCGCTTCCTCTCCCCACCAGTTCGAACCGCCAACCAGCACCAGGGCAGCATAATCATCAGGTATGGTCTGGAAGGTGTAATCCGGCAGACAGCGTACCCCACCGATTGACATTACAGGTCCCTCATCCGCCGCTACGGTCCTGACGTCATATTGCGGCTCCCACATACCAAACCCACGGCGCAGTCCTGGGGCCAGCAAAGCAAATTCCCAGTCGGCATACTCTGGGATCAGCACAAACAGCACTTCTTTACGGCTATCCATAGACATCGTCCTCTCTTCAACCGGTTGTGTCATTGAGTTGTACATTGCATTACATTTTTGCAATACACAAGGCGGCATGGCGTTGGGACAGGCGCGAGGGTGCGGAATAAAAATGACAGGGTATCCATGCGGATACCCTGAAGGAGAGGAAACTTAGCGGCGGTTTTTCCACACCGTCTGCACGTTGCAGAACTCATGCAGGCCGAAGTGTGACAGCTCGCGGCCGAAGCCACTTTTCTTCACGCCGCCGAAGGCCACGCGGGCATCGCTGGCGCTGTAACCATTGATAAACACCCCGCCCACTTCAAGCTCGCTGGCAAAGCGCTGGGCTTCCTGCTCGCTTCCGGTAAACACGGTGGCGGACAGACCAAACTCGCTATCGTTGGCAAGCGCCAGCGCATGGTCTGCGTCGCGGGCGATGGTGATGGCGGCAACCGGGCCGAACATCTCCTGGCGGAACGCGGTCATTTCAGGCGTGACGTTACCAAGTACCGTCGGGGTGTAGTAGTTACCGGCACCACTGATTTTTTCGCCGCCGAGCAGCAACGTTGCGCCTTCCGCCAGCGTCGCCTGCACCTGGTAATGCAGTTCGTCACGCAGGTCATAGCGCGCCATCGGGCCGAGATAGTTCTGCTCATCTTCCGGTGACCCCATTTTCAGCGCTTCGGTCGCGGCAATGAATTTTTGGGTGAAGGCTTCGGCAACGCCAGCTTCAACGATAAAACGCTTGGAGGCAGCGCAGACCTGCCCGGTATTCTGATAACGACCGGTCACCGCCGCCGGGACGGCAAGCTCGAGATCGGCATCGTTCAGGACGATGAACGGATCGGAGCCTCCCAGTTCCAGCACGCATTTTTTCAGCGCGGCCCCCGACTGGGCACCGATGGCTTTCCCGGCGCGCATGCTGCCGGTAAGCGTCACGGCGGCAATGCGCACGTCGTTAATCGCCTGGCTCACGCCATCATTGGTAGCATTCACCCAGCCAAATACCCCTTCCGGGATCCCGGCTTCGTTGAAAATTTTGCCGATGAGCGCCGCGCTGCCCATCACGTTCGGGGCGTGTTTGAGCAGATAGCTGTTCCCGGCGAGCAGAATCGGCACCGCGCCGCGCACAACCTGCCACAGTGGGAAGTTCCACGGCATGATGGCAAGAATGGGCCCCATCGGACGGTATTCGATCACCGCGTTGTTGTTTTCCACCATCGTGGCTTCGGTTGAGAGCATCACCGGGCCATGTTCAGCGTACCAGTCAAACAGCGCCGCCGATTTTGCGACTTCACCGCGCGCCTGAGCGATGGGCTTGCCCACTTCGCGGGTGATCATCAGCGCCATTTCGTCGGCATGACGGCGCAGAACGGCACCTACCGCGCGCAGCGCATCGGCACGTTCGGCGACGGTTTTCTGACGCCACAGGCGATAGCCGCTGTCGGCAAGGGCGATGGCCTGGTTAACCTGAGCAGCGCTCGCCCATGGCAATGACGAGAGCACTTCGCCGTTCGCCGGGTTGACGGAAATTGCGTGGGTTGCAGGTGAAGTCATGTTTTTTCTCTCTCTGTCGATTGCGTTATGTTCTCATCCTGGCTTACTCTGCTGTTTATGAAAACTGAATAATATTAACCATCATATTCACGAATCGAGAATGCCATGGATCTGACTCAGCTTGAGATGTTCAACGCCGTTGCCCAGACCGGCAGCATTACCCAGGCGGCGCAGAAAGTGCATCGCGTCCCTTCTAACCTCACCACGCGCATCCGCCAGCTTGAGGCCGATCTCGGCGTGGAACTGTTTATTCGTGAGAATCAGCGTCTGCGGCTTTCTCCTGCAGGGCACAGTTTTTTACGTTACAGCCAGCAGATTCTGGCGCTTGTTGATGAGGCGAGAATGGTCGTGGCGGGCGATGAACCGCAGGGGCTTTTTACCTTAGGCTCGCTGGAAAGCACCGCCGCGGTGCGGATCCCGGAGACGCTCGCCCGCTATAACCAGCGCTATCCGAAGATCCAGTTCGATCTGGCTACCGGCCCTTCCGGAACGATGATCGACGGCGTGACCGAAGGACGCCTGAGCGCCGCTTTCGTTGATGGCCCGGTGATGCATCCGGGGCTTGAAGGCATCCCGGTTTATCGCGAAGAGATGATGATAGTCGCCCCGTTCGGCCATTCACCAGTCACCCGGGCAAGCGATGTGAGTGGTACCAGTATTTATGCCTTCCGCTCTAACTGCTCTTACCGCCGCCATTTTGAGAGCTGGTTCCATGCCGATCGCGCAGCGCCGGGCCGAATTCACGAGATGGAGTCCTACCATGGGATGCTGGCCTGCGTGATTGCCGGAGCAGGTCTGGCGCTGATCCCGCGCAGTATGCTGGAAAGTATGCCCGGACATCATCAGGTGGAGGCCTGGCCGCTGGCGGAGAAGTGGCGCTGGCTGACGACCTGGCTTATCTGGCGTCGTGGGGCAATGACCCGCCAGCTTGAGGCGTTTATCGAGCTGCTGAACGAACAGCAGCCCGTGGTGAGCGATTAACGTAGCGTGATTTTGCCGATGAGATAGGTGGTCGCCTGGCCGCCCATCAGCACTCGGTCGCCCTTCAGCTCACAGCGAATATCGCCGCCACGGCGGGAAACCTGGCGGGCAAAGAGGCGCGTTTTACCAAGCTTTTCACTCCAGTAAGGAATGAGCATCGTGTGCGCCGAACCGGTAACCGGATCCTCCCACACGGCTTCACCCGGAGAGAAGAAGCGGCTGACAAAATCGTACTCCCCGTCGCCGCGGGCGGTGACCGTTACCTTATGCTCACCGGGGATCATGGCCCCAATGTCAGGCATCAACGCCTCTACCGCTTCGCGGCTGGCAAGTTCAATCAGCCACGCACGGCCTTTACGCGCGGCCACATATTCACGAACGCCTAGCGCGCGGAGCATTTCCGCCGGCGGCGTCTGCGCGTCGGTATGACCTGCCGGGAAATCCAGCGTCATCCAGTCTCCGTCGCGGGTAACGGTGAGTGGACCAGAGGCCGTCTGAAATACGATGTGGTCTTGCGGGTAGCCGAGGTGGTTGAAAATCACCTGCGCAGTAGCAAGCGTTGCGTGGCCGCACAAATTGACTTCATGACGAGTGGTAAACCAGCGCAGCGCAAAGCCTTCCGCTTCAGGCATAAAGAAGGCGGTTTCTGACTGGTTATGCTGCTGCGCCATTTGTAGCATCCGCTCATCAGGCAGCCATTCCCGCAGCGGACACACCGCAGCCGCGTTGCCTCCGAACGTACTGCTGCTGAACGCATCAACCATATAAAAATCCACTTCCTGCATAGCGCAACCCCATCATTTGATTATTTATCCGAGAAATTAACAGGTTAGTGATATTCACGACAGAAATAAAAATGAGACTTACATCACAAAGTGATTGTCTTTTCACCAGCGATGGTCGTAAGATCGGCTTCTCTCCTTTTGCTATTAATCCAGAATAACGTTTATGACAACGAACACGGTCTCACGCAAGGTCGCGTGGCTTCGGGTGGTTACGCTTGCTATCGCCGCTTTTATTTTTAACACCACCGAGTTTGCCCCGGTCGGACTGCTGTCAGACATCGCCGCCAGTTTCAATATGGAAACGGCGCAGGTCGGCATTATGTTGACCATCTACGCGTGGGTGGTGGCGCTGATGTCGCTGCCGTTTATGCTGCTGACCAGCCAGATAGAGCGCCGCAGGCTGCTTATCGCCCTGTTCGTTGTGTTTATTGCAAGCCACGTACTGTCATTTCTGGCGTGGAGTTTCCCGGTGCTGGTGATTAGCCGCATCGGTATCGCCTTTGCGCACGCGATTTTCTGGTCAATCACCGCCTCTCTTGCCATTCGTATGGCTCCGGCGGGAAAAAAAGCGCAGGCGCTGAGCCTGATTGCCACCGGTACCGCGCTGGCCATGGTGTTCGGCATCCCGATTGGCCGCATCGTCGGCCAGTATTTTGGCTGGCGCACCACCTTCTTTGCTATTGGTATTGGCGCCCTTCTCACCCTGCTGGCCCTGATTCGCCTGTTGCCGCCGCTGCCAAGCGAGCACTCTGGTTCGCTGAAAAGCCTGCCGGTGCTGTTCCGCCGCCCGGCGCTGGTGGGGATCTACGTATTGACCGCCATTGTGGTGACCGCGCACTACACCGCATACAGCTATATTGAGCCGTTTGTACAAAACGTTGCCGGTCTGAGCGGCAGTTTTGCCACCATGCTGCTGCTGATCCTCGGCGGTGCCGGGATCATCGGCAGCGTGCTGTTTGGTAAACTCGGCAATCAGCATGCCTCCACGCTGATTATTTCGGCGATTGGGCTGCTGCTCGCCTGCCTGCTGATGCTGCTTCCGGCGGCACAAAGCGATATGTCGCTCGCTACGTTAAGCGTTTTCTGGGGTATCGCAATCATGATTATCGGTCTCGGCATGCAGGTGAAAGTGCTGGCGCTGGCGCCTGATGCAACCGACGTCGCGATGTCGCTGTTTTCCGGAATTTTCAATATCGGTATCGGCGCCGGAGCACTGGTGGGGAGCCAGGTCAGCCTGTGGTGGTCAATGTCGTCGATTGGCTACGTGGGCGCCGTACCGGCCCTTGTGGCGCTGGTGTGGGCGGTAGTGGTTTTCCGCCGCTGGCCTACGGCATCGCTGGAACAGCCGCAGCACGGATAAAACAAAGGGCCCGCAGGCCCTTTTTTTACGCATGGAAGTTAGTAATAATTTCCAGTACGCCGTTAATGATGAACTGCACGCCCATACAGACCAGCAGGAAGCCCATCAGACGGGAGATGGCTTCAATCCCGCCCTTGCCCACCAGGCGCATAATTGCGCCAGAACTGCGCAGACAGCCCCACAGAATTATCCCTACCAGGGCAAAAATTAGCGGCGGTGCGACCAGCACCACCCAGTCCGGGAAGCTGACACCGTGTTTTACGGTGGAGGCGGAGCTGATAATCATCGCAATCGTCCCCGGCCCTGCGGTACTTGGCATTGCTAATGGCACGAAAGCGATATTAGCCCCAGGTTCCTCTTCCAGCTCTTCTGATTTGCTTTTCGCCTCCGGGCTCTCATGGGCTTTTTGCTGCGGAAACAGCATACGAAAACCGATGAACGCCACGATAAGACCACCGGCGATACGCAGACCGGGGATAGAAATACCAAAGGTGTTCATCACCACCTGACCGGCGTAGTACGCCACCATCATGATGGCAAAGACATAAACCGATGCCATCAGCGACTGGCGGTTGCGCTCTGCGCTGTTCATGTTTCCGGCGAGACCGAGGAACAACGCCACCGTGGTGAGTGGGTTCGCCAGCGGCAGCAAAACCACCAGACCCAAGCCTATTGCTTTAAAAAGTTCCATCATACGTCGTTAAGATCCCGTCGATATCGAATTAAGTTCAGCGGGAAGTATATCGGTTTCGCCGCCAATTGTTACCCCGTAACACAGTAAGTAAACGTTGCCACGCGTGCAAAAAAACAGCACACGAAACGTTTTAGCATTTCGTGGCATCGCGCGATCCATTCAGTTGACTTATGGTTGCCTGGGCAATAATATCCAACGCAACTAAACTACTTGCCAGGGCAACCATTGTGAAAACCACAAGCGATCTGTTCAACGAAGTGATACCGCTAGGACGCTTGATTTACATGGTTAACCAAAAAAAAGACCGTCTGCTTAACGACTATTTGTCGCCGCTGGACATCACTGCCACTCAGTTCAAGGTGCTGTGTTCTATTCGCTGCGCCACCTGCATTACGCCGGTTGAGCTGAAAAAGGTGCTGTCGGTCGATTTGGGTGCCCTGACCCGGATGCTCGATCGCCTGCTGTGCAAAGGCTGGATTGAGCGTCTGCCGAACCCGAATGACAAGCGCGGCGTGCTGGTACAGTTAACGCCGGAAGGTGCCGCTATCTGCGAGCAGTGCCATCAACGGGTTGGCCAGGATCTTCACCAGGAACTGACGAAAAACTTAATGGCAGACGAAGTTGCGAAACTCGAACTGCTGCTTAAAAAAATTCTGTCATAAACAGAAGAGGTATGACGATGTCCAGACGCAATACTGACGCCATTACTATTCATAGCATTTTGGACTGGATCGAAAATAACCTTGAATCGCCGCTGTCGCTGGAGAAAGTGTCGGAGCGTTCCGGTTATTCCAAATGGCACCTGCAACGGATGTTTAAAAAAGAGACCGGCCATTCATTAGGTCAATACATCCGCAGCCGTAAACTGACTGAGATTGCGCAGAAACTCAAACAAAGTAACGAGCCGATTTTGTATCTGGCCGAGCGTTACGGGTTTGAATCGCAACAGACGCTAACGCGCACGTTTAAGAACTATTTCGACGTGCCGCCGCATCAGTACCGCATCACCAATATGCCTGGTGAATCGCGCTATCTCTACCCATTAAAACACTGTAACTGTTAATCGCCTGCAGCAAGACGTATTGAGGAAATCATGAAACTATTCGCCTCCGCCGCCCTCACCTTACTGGTGCTGGTCTCCGGCCAGAGTTATGCGGAGCAATCAACCACCATGGGCAATCAGACCGAGCATGACGCAAAGATCATGGTGTCTGCCCATAGACAGCCGCCGTTTGATTTTAACCATATGGGCGCTGGCAGCGATAAATCCGATGAACTGGGTGTGCCTTACTACCACTAGTCTACCCGGTTACTCTTTTTGCCCCGCGACTGCGGGGCTTTTTTTTATCGCTATCCTCTGACCGTCTTTACCCGCCGCCATTTCAGACCAAAAACATTAATGTAGAGACCCGCCATAATCAGTACGGCCCCCACCAGTTGTAAAGCGGAGAGGGTTTCCCCCAGCAGCAGCGCGGCGCTGCCTATTCCGAATACCGGAACCAGTAAAGAGAGCGGCGCTATCCGCCAGGTTTCGTAACGTCCGAGCAATGAACCCCAAATTCCGTAACCGATGATGGTCGCCACGAACGCCAGATACACCAGCGAGAGAATGGTGGTCAGATCGATATGGATAAGGCTCTGAAACATCAGCTGTGGGCCATCGAGTACGTATGAGGCCAGCATAAAAGGAACGATCGGTATCAGTGCGCTCCACACGATGAGCGACATCACCGGTGGACGCGTTTCGTGCTGCATAATGAGCTTATTGAAGATGTTACCGCAGGCCCAGCTCAGCCCGGCCGCCAGCGTCAGGAAGAAGCCCAGTAGCGCGACGTGTTGACCATTAAGGCTCGCTTCAATCAACACCAGCACACCAAATACCGCGAGCGTAATGCCCGCCAGCTGTTTCCCCTGCAGCCTTTCGCCAAATACAAAGGCACCGAGAATAATGGTGAAGAATGCCTGAGCCTGCAGCACCAGTGATGCAAGCCCGGCAGGCATACCGAACTTAATGGCACAGAAAAGGAAGGCAAACTGACCGAAGCTGATAGTCAGGCCATAACCCAGCAGCAGCCGAAATGGGATCCGGGGACGGGCGACGAAAAAAATCGCCGGGAAGGCAACCAGCAGAAAGCGTAGCCCCGCCAGCATCAACGGCGGCATGTTGTGCAGACCCAGCTTTATCACCACAAAATTCAGTCCCCACACGACCACTACCAGCAGCGCCAGCAGCCCATCTCTGCGCGTCATATCCCGCTCCCCAATTATTAAATTTTTGTAAACACAACCAAGGTAACGAAAAAATCCAGTTCGTCATAGATCATTATTTTTGGCAGGGAGAAAAAGCATTTACCGACACGAGTTCATCTGTACAACACCCGGGGAGGCGTGATACTCCTGAATGACATAACATTATTATTACAATCAATGTCGGGCAGAAAAATGAACTTAAGTACCAGGCGCTCTACCGCAGCGCTGCTGGCGTCGTCGTTGCTGTTAACAATTGGCCGTGGCGCCACCCTCCCTTTTATGGCTATCTACCTCTCGCGTCAGTTTTCACTTGGTGTGGATGCGATTGGCTATGCCATGACTATCGCGCTGACCGTTGGCGTGGTATTCAGCCTGGGGTTCGGCATCCTCGCCGATAAGTTCGACAAAAAACGCTATATGCTGTTGTCGATTGCCGCGTTTATCGGCGGTTTTGTGGCGATTCCGCTGGTCGACAGTGTACCTTTAGTGGTGCTGTTCTTTGCCCTTATCAACTGCGCTTATTCGGTGTTTGCGACCGTGCTTAAGGCCTATTTCGCCGATACTCTGGCGTCGACGGCGAAAGCGCGGATCTTCTCGCTCAACTATACCTTCCTCAATATTGGCTGGACGGTCGGACCGCCGATTGGCACCTGGCTTGTGATGTACAGCATCAACCTGCCGTTCTGGCTGGCCGCTATCTGCGCGGCGTTTCCGCTGGTGTTTATTCAACTCTGGGTGCAGAAGATTGCCGTCGTGGACCATCAGGATCCGACCGCAGCATGGTCACCTTCGGTGCTGCTGCGCGATCGGGCGCTTTTGTGGTTTACCCTCTCTGGCCTGCTGGCATCGTTCGTTGGCGGATCGTTTGCCTCCTGCCTTTCGCAGTATGTTCTGGTCGTGGCCGACGGTGAGTTTGCCGAGAAAGTCATCACCGTTATTCTTCCGGTGAACGCCGCCGTCGTGGTGTCGTTGCAGTACGCAATAGGCCGTAAACTGACGACCACTAACCTTCGTCCATTGATGGCGCTGGGTACCCTCTGTTTTGTCCTTGGATTAGTCGGCTTTATGTTTGCCGGCTCCAGTCTCTGGTTCTGGGGGATTGCCGCCGCCATATTTACCCTTGGGGAGGTGATTTACGCGCCTGGCGAATATATGCTCATCGACAATATTGCTCCCCCGGGGTTGAAAGCGAGCTATTTCTCGGCTCAGGCCCTCGGGTGGTTAGGCGCGGCGTTTAACCCGATGTTGACCGGGATGATCCTCACCAATCTGCCGTCGTGGTCGCTGTTTGCTATTCTTATCACCGCCATTGTGGCGGCGTGGTTAATGATGATTCGCGGCATGAACGTTGGCCCGGGTGAAGGTCAACTGAGCCCGGTGTAAGGCGCTGTCAGCGGTCTGTCGCCTCCGTGTCGGGCTGCTGTCGGGTTAAGATCGTGTTGTTTTCGCGGGCCTTGTTCGAGAATAACCACCGGATACCTGATTCGGAGAAAACTCATGAACACCATTAAAGCGCTGCGTCTGCAGCATGCCTGGTCCCAGGAGCAGCTGGCAGAAATGGCGGCGGTCAGCGTTCGTACCATTCAGCGGATTGAGAACGGTGAACGCCCGGGGCTGGAGACCTTAAGTGCGCTGGCAGCCGTATTTGAAGTCAGCGTGGCGGAACTCAGTGGGGAAGTGGAAAACCGTGATGCAACGCTCGACAAACGCATCGAGGATGCCCGCCAGCAGGTGCATCACGAGTCGCGCTTCTGGCGGTCGCTGCTGACCGCCGTGGTCGTCTGCGCCCTGCTGTTCGCCATCAATCACTTTACCTCACCGGCAAACCTCTGGTCATTGTGGGTCATGGCTATCTGGGGCGCGTTACTGTTCGTGCGTGGGCTGCGGATTTTCCTCTTTGCCGGCGCCATTGAACGCTGGCGAAAAGCGCGTCTGCAAAAGCTGCTGCGGAAGTAATCAGCTAATTTGCATGCTGTCTGCGGGTTTCAGCCACAAATAGAGCAGCGTGGCGACGCAGACGGCGGCACCGGTAAAGAAGGTGTATTCCGCCCCCCACGTCTCCCAGATAATGCCAGCCCCGAGGCTCGCAATAAGCAGACCCATTCCGCTGACCATACTGAATATACCAAACGCCGTGCCGCGCAGATCCTGCGGCGCAGTATGTGCAATCATCGCCGCCAGCAGTCCCTGCGTCATTCCCATATGCAGCCCCCAGAGCGCAACGCCAACGAGGATGCCGCTCCAGTGAGCACTGAATGCCAGTACCAGATCGGCCGCGATCAGCACCACCAGGCCAAGCTGCAGTAGTCGGGTATGGCTCATCGCATCTGAAAGTTTGCCAAAGGGGTAAGCTGAGAAAAAGTACAGCAGGTTCATCGCCACCATCACCAGGGGGATCAGTGCAAGCGGAATAGCCGCCTGCTGGGCGCGCAGCACCAGGAAGGCCTCGCTGAAACGCGCCAGAGTAAATACCGCACCAAGGCCTATCACCCACCAGCAGCCGCGCCCGAGACGCTGTATATTTTCACGTTTAATCGGGTTAGTGCGCTTATGCGTCACCGGGGTCCGCGGTTCTTTCAGACCGAAGAACAGCAGCGCTACGGCCAGCACGCCGGGGATCACCGCCACCCAGAAAATGGTACGAAAGTCGTTGTCCCACAGCAGCATCAGCACGACCGCCAGCAGTGGGCCTAAAAATGCCCCCACGGTGTCCATCGACTGGCGCAGCCCATAGGCCGCGCCGCGAATTTCCGGCGGCGTGACGTCGGCGACCAGCGCATCACGGGGAGCTCCTCGGATGCCCTTCCCAACCCTGTCAATAAGCCGGGCGCTGAGGATCATGCCCGAGCTGGAAGCTATCGCAAACAGGGGTTTGCTGAGCGCGCCAAGTCCATAGCCAAGCAGCGCCAGCCCTTTGCGTTTCCCCAGATAATCGCTAATTGCGCCAGAAAAGACTTTGATGATAAGCGCGGTGGCTTCTGCCAGCCCTTCGATGAGACCAATCAGGATGACGCTGGCGCCCAGGGTGGTTGCCATAAACAGAGGTAGCAGGCTGTGGATGAGTTCAGAGGAAATATCCATCAGCATGCTGACACCGCCGACGACCCAGACGCCCTGAGGAATACGGCTTAAGGTACTGAACCGGGATAACATACCGTGGCGCTCCTGCTAGCAGAAAAATCGCATTAAACCTTACTTTTACCACAATATAAATGCGAATGAGTGTCGTTTAATCAAAATGTTAGCAGAACGCCGCGCGTTGTTGCATTTTGTCAGCCACTCTTTACCAGACAGGCGAAATTATTCACATAGTTAATGATTTGTTTAAGTTCACCAGGGTATTATTTGTGCAATTACAGCGCATTTCACAACGGTAGTCAGAGAGGTAGTACAGCGTACTTAAACATAACGGAGGTTAATCATGCTGGGAAACATGCATGTATTCATGGCGGTACTGGGAACGATCCTTTTTTCCGGTTTTCTCGCTGCGTATTTCAGCCATAAATGGGATGACTAATGAACGATAATCCCCACCCGTAAAAGCCCCTTGTTGCATCACGCACAAGGGGCTATTTTTTTGCCCAAATTCCATGAAAAAGGCAAAAAAAAACCGCCAGAGACTGGCGGTAAATGCTTGCATGGATAGATTTGTATTATACCTGAAGCCCTTATCTGGCCATTCCATGTCCTGACTCAGGCTACTGAGGCTAACCTATCACCCACAACTTCAATGGGGCCTAAACGGTCGGATGTTACCCCAATAAATCACGTACTTGCCTGGCGCTAAGAAACTGGTTATCTGCTCAGCGCACAACTCCCGAAGCCATTTCCCCCATCAATGAGAAGCCCGCTGACCGCTTTTCCTATGGAAAATCAGCCATAAACCACTATATTTCGTGACATGGATCGCTAAATCGGTGACATCATGAGATATAAAGGACTGAACAAAGGCTTTTTCATTTTAATTTTGCTGGTGGTGACACTGGCCTTCTTCCAGGTACTGGGCCAGTGGTACTCTGCCATTCTGTGGGCCGCTATTCTGGCCGTGATTTTCCATCCGCTCAAAACCCGCCTACGCCACCGACTGGGCGATCGCAACGGGCTGGCGTCGTTTTTGATGCTGGTCATCATCTGCCTGATTGTCATTACCCCACTGGCGATTATCGCTTCGTCTCTGGCGATCGAAATGAACCTGGTTTACACCCGTTTGCAGGGAAACGAGACGCAGTTTCCAACGGCGGTGGCCCAGGTCATTCATCACCTCCCTGGATGGGCGAGACAACTGCTTGCCGAGCATAATCTCAATACGGCCTCGGAGATCCAGAAGCAGCTTTCCGAGATTACCCTTAAAGGTGGTCAGTACATCGCGGGCAGCGTATTCATGATTGGTAAAGGAACCTTCAGCGTTACCGTAGGTTTCGGCATCATGCTGTATCTGCTGTTCTTCCTGCTCAAAGACGGGGCTTATCTGGTGACGACTATCCTCGAAGCGATCCCGCTGTCCGATTATGTAAAACACCACCTGTTTATGAAGTTTGTCGCCGTTTCCCGGGCGACGGTAAAAGGCACTCTGGTGGTCGCCGTGGTTCAGGGGGCGCTGGGCGGGCTGGCATTTTACTTTACCGGCATCGATGGCAGCCTGCTGTGGGGAGCGCTGATGGCTTTCCTGTCGCTTATTCCGGCGGTGGGCTCGGCGATCGTCTGGGTTCCTGCGGCAATTTACTTCTTTGCAAGCAGCATGCTGTGGCAGGGGCTGTTCATCGTCGGCTTCTTCGTCATTGTGATTGGCCTTATCGATAACATTCTGCGTCCGTTACTGGTTGGCAAAGACACCAGAATGGCGGACTGGCTTATCCTGATTGCGACGCTTGGCGGTATGGAAATCTACGGCATCAACGGCTTTGTGATTGGACCATTGATTGCAGCGCTGTTTATCGCGTGCTGGAACCTGCTCTCCGGGCGTGACCATCAGGGTAACGTAGATGAAATCGACGAAGAGTTTATCGAGGAAGGTAACAAACACCCCGGGCGCGAACCCTAAAAAACAGAAGGCCCCGCGGGGCCTTTTATTTTATGGCGCAGTGGGAGCTAAGCGTTTCTGAATGGGCGCAAATTCTGCCGTGGCTTTTCGTGGTACGGGATCCGGCAGATTCTGCTCCATCGCCTGCCAGTATTTCCATGGCACTTTACCACTACCCAGTTCGTAATCCATGCCGTCCCAGGCGTCCTCGCGGAAGCTGTAAAACGCCCAGTGAGACTGGCGCTCGTCGAGAACCTGCAGCACATCCTCCAGCCACTGGGTGCAGCCTTTCAGGGTGCGAATACAACCAAACTCCCCGGCCACAACGCGGTTTTGCGGCACCTGGTGACGTTCCGCCCAGTCGTAGGGTGCCGCCATCCATTTAGCAACGGTCCCGGCATCCCAGTTCACCAATTCCCCGCCAAAAGGGACGTTGCCTGGGTACACATACGGTGTTTTACGGCGAACGTTAGGCGTACTGGTAAAGGCATAGGGTTCATACATGTGGAAACTGTACAACACGCGATCGTCTTTAAGCCGCTCAGGCCAGCCGGAAAAACCACGCGCAGAGCCATACCAGCCACCGTCAACCATCACCGGCGTCACCTTATCCACTTCGCGGATAGCCGCGATGACCTCATTGTAAAACTGCGGCAGATTACGGGCGGTTCCCTGCTGCTGTTGGTACCAGTCGCTCAGGGCGGCAACCGTTGCCTGCTCGCTCAGTCCGGTGGTTTTTTCCGGGGCCGGTTCGTTAATGAGATTGTACGCGGCAATCGCCGGTTTATCTTTCAACGCCTGCGCCAGATCGCGCCAGAAGCGAATGGCTGAGTCCCAGCGCTTTTTGTCCTGCCACAGGCGGTCATCAAACTTGCCGCCGTTATTTTGCGACCAGCGCATCCACGGCAGAGACAGCGGCGCAATAACCACTTTCAGCCCCGCCTTATCTGCCCGCGCCAGCACCTGTTTGAGCGTAGCCAGATCCTGCGGCGAAAGATGCTGATAATTATCGGCATCGCCAATCAGAAAATCCCGCCCCTCCGGTTTCCATTTATCCCAAGAGAGACGCACCCAGGTCGCGCCGTAGCCGCGCAGGCTCTGGAAATAGGCCTCATCAGGTGGCAAACGGTTAAAGCTGTTGCCGCCGTGCTGCGGTTGATCCCAGAAGTGAATCTGATCGGCCGCCTGAACCTGCGCTGCCATCAGCAGCGCTACACAAAGTGAGAATCGTTTTTTCATCCCTGTCCTGATTGCTTATTAGCGGTTGAATTACTGTAAGCCCCGATTCACCAGCATTGGCTCAATGTACGGATCGTGCCCGCGCCAGTCACGGTACAGCGCCTCGAGTGGGCTACTATTACCACGAGAAAGCACCGCATCGCGAAAGCGCTGCCCGTTATCGCGATTCAGACCACCCTGCTCAACAAACCACTGATAGCCGTCGTCGGCGAGCATTTGCGTCCATAAGTAGGCGTAATACCCCGCCGCATAGCCACCACCAAAGATATGGGCGAAATAGCTGCTGCGGTAACGTGGAGGCACGGCGGCCAGATTCAGATCCTCGGCGGCCAGAGCCTGTGCTTCGAACTGGTCAACGTCCTGCGGTGTCGCCGAGTCCCCAACGCTGTGCCAGTGCATATCCAGCAGCGCGGCGCTCAGCAGTTCGGTCATGTCATAGCCTTTGTTGAACGTGGCGGCGCGGAACATGCTGTCGCGCAGCGTTTCCGGCATCGGTTCACCGCTTTCAAAATGACGCGCATAGTGGGCAAATACCTGCGGGTGGCTGGCCCAGTGCTCGTTAATCTGCGACGGGAATTCGACGAAATCACGCGGCGTGCGGGTACCGGAAAGCCCCGGATAACGCTGGCTGGCGAACAGGCCGTGCAGCGTATGGCCAAACTCATGGAACAATGTGATCACATCATCCCAGGAGAGCAGCGCCGCCAGCCCCGCAGCCGGTTTTTGATAGTTGCAGACGTTGTAAATGACCGGGCGGGTGCCAAGCAGCGTGGACTGTTGTACCAGGTTATCCATCCACGCGCCGCCGGATTTACTGTCGCGAGCGAAGAAATCGCCATAGAACAGCGCCATGCCTTCGCCGTTGTTATCGAAGATCTCCCAGACGCGCACGTCAGGGTGCCAGACGGGAATATCAAAGCGTTCGATAAAACGAATGCCAAAGAGCTGCGACGCCGTCCAGAACACCCCGTCCTGCAGGACGCGGTCGAGGGCAAAATAGGGTTTGATTTGCGACTCATCGAGGGCATAACGCGCGCGGCGAACCTGTTCGCTGTACCAGGGCCAGTCCCACGCTTCGGCGTTAAAACCGCCCTTTTCTGCGTCTATCATCTGCTGGATGTCGGCAAGCTCCGCTTCGGCACGGGCGCGCGCGGCTGGGGTAATCTCGCGCATGAACTGATACGCGGCGGCCGGCGTTTTGGCCATCTGGTCAGCCATGCTCCAGCTTGCATAATCGGCAAAGCCCAGCAACGCCGCCTGGCGGGCGCGAATAGCCACTATGCGCCTGATAAGCGAGCGGGTATCGTTTTCATCGCCCTTTTCGGTGCGCTGCCAGCTGGCTTTGAACAGCTTCTCACGGGTTGCGCGATGGCTCAGCGCCGACAGCGCCGGTTGCTGGGTGGTGTTCAGCAGCGGCAGCAGCCAGCGCCCGACAAGCCCTTTATCGCGGGCGGCACCGGCAGCGGCCGCTATCTCATCGGCGGAAAGCCCCGCCAGCTGTTTTTCATCGTCAACCACCAGGCCGCCGCTTTTCGCCGCCCCCAGCAGATGTTGGTTAAACTGGCTGTTTAAAGTGGCGATTTCAGCGTTGAGTGATTTCAGTTCACGCTTCTGCTCTGCCCCGAGGGTGGCTCCGGCCAGCAGGAATTGCTGATAGACAACCTCAACTAAGCGCAGCGATTCTGCATCCAGCTCCAGGGACGCTCTTTGTTGCCACAGCGTCTGAACGCGTTCAAACAGCGCATCGTTAAGATAAATATCGCTGCCAAGCTCCGCCAGCGCGGCAGAGAATAATGGGTCGAGCTCCAGAATAGCGTCGTTGGTATTCGCCGAGGCCATCGAGAAAAACACCGTGGTCACCCGCGTCAGCATGTCACCGCTTTTTTCCAGCGCCTCAAAGGTGTTGGCAAAGGTAGCAGGAGCCGGGTTGTTGGCAATGGCGGCGATTTCTTCGCGTTTACGTTTTATCGCTTCATCAAACGCCGGGCGGTAGTGCTCATCTTTAATACGACCAAACGGGGGGGCCTGATACGGCAGCAGGCTGGATTCAAAAAATGGATTATTGGCGGACATCATCTTCTCCCGACTTTTCAGCGTATTGCCCAGAGTAGGCGCAGGCCCGCAAAACCGCAATCCTTAAAGCCTCAGCAATCATTTTTCGCAGACCGAGATCGTGCTATGGTAGTCAGACATGAAAAGCGTTGAGGAACAGTGAGATGATTATCCTGGTTACCGGGGCGACCGCCGGTTTTGGTGAGTGCATCACCCGTCGTTTTATCGCTAATGGCCATAAAGTTATCGCGACCGGCCGTCGCCACGAGCGTCTGCAGGAGCTGCAGGAGGAGTTCGGTGACCGCATTCTGACCGCGCAACTCGACGTCCGTAACCGCGCCGCTATCGAAGAGATGATGGAAGGTCTGCCTGCCGACTGGCGCAGCATTGACGTACTGGTCAACAACGCTGGTCTGGCGCTGGGGCTTGAACCCGCGCACAAAGCGAACCTCGAAGACTGGGAAACCATGATCGACACCAACAACAAAGGTCTGGTATATATGACCCGCGCTGTGCTGCCGGGCATGGTTGAGCGTAACCGTGGCCACATCATCAATATTGGTTCCACGGCAGGAAACTGGCCGTATGCCGGTGGCAACGTCTATGGCGCCACCAAAGCCTTCGTGCGCCAGTTCAGCCTGAACCTGCGTACCGATCTGCACGGTACCGCCATTCGCGTGACTGACATTGAACCCGGTCTGGTTGGCGGCACCGAGTTCTCCAACGTGCGTTTCAAAGGCGACGACGAGAAGGCGGGCAAAGCCTATGAGAACGCTAACGCCCTGACGCCAGAAGACGTCACCGAAACCGTCTGGTGGGTGGCGACGTTACCTGCGCACGTCAACATCAATACCGTTGAAATGATGCCGGTCAGCCAGTCGTTTGCGGGTCTGAGCGTGCACCGCTCCTGATCCCCCCTCTTCCCGGCCCACCGTGGCCGGGTTGGGCGTACTGGCAAAAAATGTCTAAAATCATGTCGTTAATCCGTTAAAAAGTAAGAGCCAATGGCCGCTGAATCGCAATTAAACCCAACACAGCCTGTTAACCAGCAGATCTACCGGATCCTGCGCCGGGAGATCGTCCATTGCCTGATCCCGCCGGGAACCCCGCTTTCCGAAAAAGAGGTCTCCGTACGTTTTGACGTCTCGCGTCAGCCGGTGCGGGAGGCATTCATCAAGCTTGCGGAAAACGGCCTTATCCAGATCCGCCCGCAGCGCGGCAGCTACGTGAACAAAATATCCCTCTCCCAGGTGCGCAACGGCTGCTTTGTTCGCCAGGCCATCGAATGCGCGGTGGTTCGCCGTGCCGCAGGGCTTATCAACGACGCGCAGTGCTACCAGCTGGAAAAGAACCTGCAGCAGCAGCGAATCGCCATTGAGCGTCATCAGCCGAACGATTTCTTCCTGCTGGATGATGAGTTCCACCAGACGCTGTCGGGTATTGCCGACTGCCAGCTGGCGTGGGACACCATTGAAAACATCAAAGCCGCTATCGACCGGGTGCGCTACATGAGCCTCGATCACATTTCCTCCCCGGAAATGTTGCTGCGCCAGCACTACGATATCTTCAATGCGCTGGAAAAACGCGACGCCGATGCGGTGGTAAAAGCGATGACCCTGCATCTGGATGAAATCAGCGAGTCTGTCTTATTAATTCGTCAGGAAAACAGCGACTGGTTTAGCGAAGAATAAGACCTGAGCCCCCGACTTTTCACCTGAATCATACGGCTAAGGACAACATCATGAACACGCTTCCCGTTATCGGCATAACAGGCTCCAGTGAACCTTTTGACGGCGGGCTTAAGCGGATGGGCCTGGTGATGAATACGCTGACGGACTGGGTGACGTTTAAACCCATTAGCACTCCGTTACTCCCCTTACAGACTGATGTATCAGGCGTGATTGTCGCAGATGCTTCATCGGCGGCGGAGCTGTTGCAGCACTCTCCCTGGCTGCCGGTCGAAGAAGACCGCCGCCTGCAGGAGCCTTCGTTGCGGGAAAACTTTATCGAACGCGTTTTTGCTCTCCACGACGTTAATCGCCTGCAAGCTCATGGCATCACCCGGCATGCCCTGCTGGCTTTTCACAGCCGCTATAAGCTGCAATTGCTGGCACACCACCAGCCGGGTTATCGCGAGATTGGTCCGCTCGTCGCGTCACTGCATGAATGGGAAGATCTGGAGACTTTTTTCGTGATGTACCGGGAAAAGCTGATGGCTATTCTGCAGAAGGTCGCGACGCGACAGAATCACACTAACGTACTGATGCACATTCAGGGCTACTTCCGCAATCAACTGAACGCCAGGCAGCGCGCTGAACTGCGCGAGTCAATCCTCAGCTATCTCGCCGGGCAGTTACCGCTTCTCGCCCCGGTCACGCTTCTGAAGCGCTATCTGGATGAATATCCAGACCACTATCTGCTGACGCAAAACTATTTTACGCCGTATCCGGAAGATTTAGGTTTGCGGCTGCTGGTGAACTGAGACTTCCCCCTCGTTAACGAGGGGGAACAGGACGGGATTACAGAGATCCGGCGGCGGCAGCAACGGTGGCTTTCGCGCCGTTTTCGAGCAGTGACAGATAAGCCTTCGTGACTTTGCTGACAAACAGATTCTCCAGCGGCAGCTCTTTGCCGAAGATCGCTTCAATACTCAGCAGCGCCTGTACGCGCGCTTCGCCTTCCGCGCTGTGCCGCACCGCCGCCTGAATTTCAGCGAGTAGCGGATCGCACACTTCAATGGCATTGCCCTGTTCATCCACGCCGCCGACGTAGCGCATCCAGCCCGCCACGCCCAGCGCCAGCAGATCAAACGGAGTCTGATGCACCAGGTGCCAGCGCACGGAATCCAACATCCGCTGCGGCAGCTTCTGGCTTCCGTCCATAGCAATCTGCCAGGTACGGTGGCGCAGCGCCGGATTGCTGTAACGATCGATGAGCAGCCCGGCATAACGGCCGAGATCCACCCCCTTCACCTTCAGCGTGGGTGCCTGCTCTTTCAGCATCAGGGCATGTGCGGCACGGCGATAGTTATCATCTTCCATGCAGTCGTTGATGTGCTGATACCCCGCCAGATAGCCGAGATACGCGAGGAAGGAATGGCTGCCGTTAAGCATACGCAGCTTCATCTCTTCAAACGGAATAACATCGCTGACCAGCTCCGCCCCCGCCTTTTCCCACTGCGGACGACCGGCGACGAAGTTATCTTCGATCACCCACTGGCGGAACGGCTCGCAGGCCACACCTGCCGGGTCGCGCACGCCGGTCAACTGCTCAATTTTATCAAGCGTATCGGCGGTGACGGCCGGAACGATGCGGTCAACCATCGTCGACGGGAAGGTGACGTGTTGTTCAATCCAGGCTGCCAGCCCGGCATCTACCGCGCGGGCGTAAGCGCAGACCACCTTACGCAGCACATGGCCGTTCTCCGGCATATTGTCGCAGGACATCACGCTGAAGGCGGCAAGCCCGGCGGCTTTACGCCGCGCCAGCGCTTCGACGATAACGCCCGGCGCAGAGCGCGGATGGTGCGGATCCCGCAGATCGGCAGCAATGAGCGGGTGATCGAGCATAAGTTCGCCGGTGGCCGGTGAATGACAGTAGCCCTTTTCGGTGATAGTCAGGGATACAATCGCCACCTGCGGCTCGCACATGGCGCTGAATACGGTTTCCAGGCCATCCACTTCGGCATGCAGCGCGCGTTTTACCACCCCAACAACGCGGGCGGTCCAGGCATCGGCGGACATTTCCGCCACGGTATAGAGGGTGTTTTGTTGATTCAGGTCGGCAATCTGCTGTTCGCCGCCAATCAGGTTAACCTCGGTATAACCCCAGTCGCTGCCGTGTTCAGCGGCCAGAATATCGGCGTATACCGCCTGATGCGCGCGGTGAAACGCGCCAAAACCCAGGTGCACAATGCGCGGTACCAGCGCATTGCGGTCGTATACGGGAAGCGTTGCTTTCGCGGTCAGTAGCTTGTTTTGCATCGTTGTACTCACTGTGTAGAAAACTGATTGCCATACTAGATTAACGAGTGTTTTCACCGATGTTTTGATTTACGTTAATTTATACGCAATTGGTATGACATCATTCTAAAGTTGTGTGACACCCGTAATAACCGCTTCCTTTCCTGGCTTGTCTGCAGCGTCGTAAGGCAGGCTCAGGTCGCGGTCGCATACCTCAGGCATGAAGAGCGCAGAAAGCAGGCCAATGACCGAGTAGCAGACAATCATCACCACAATTGGCAACCACGAACCGGTGATGTTGCAGAAAATCCCCGCCAGCAGTGGGCCAAAACCGACGGCAACCAGTCCCCCCACCTCCTTGGAGATCGCCATGCGTGTAAAGCGATTACCGGAGCCAAACATCTCCGCCATTGTGATGTTTTCAAGAGCAAACAGACCCAGCACCGCCACGTTATGAATAATGATGATCGAGGCCATAATCGCACCAGGCGCATAGTTTTTATCGACCACAATAGACAACATCGGGTAAGCGAGGACGATCGCCGACAGGCTGACGATGATGTACGGTAACCGGCGGCCAAACTTGTCGGACAACCAGCCCAGCAGCGGAATGGTGATGAATCCGAGCACCGAACTTATCATCAGCGCATCCGTGGGAATGGCTTTATCGAACATCAGTTGCTGTACCAGGTAGCCCGCGAGGAACGTCTGAATAAGCCCGGAGTTCCCCGCCTGACCAAAGCGCAGCCCGGTTGCCAGCCAGAAGGATTTGCTTTTGAACATTGCGCCAAGGCTGCCCGCGTTTGATTCCTGTTGCACCGCCGAACCGCCCGCTTCGCTTACCTTTTCGAATACCGGGCTCTCTTTCAGATTGAGACGCAGCCAGATAGCGAAAACCATCACCACGACACTTGCCAGAAACGGTACGCGCCAGCCCCAGGCAACCAGCTCTTCGCGATCGAGGGCGAAAAACATCACCGCCCAAATCGCCGTAGCGCTGAGGGTGCCACAGTTGGTGCCCATGGCAACCAGAGAAGAGATAATCCCGCGCTTCCCTTTCGGTGCATATTCAGCCAGCATGGTCCCGGCACCGGAGATTTCCGCTCCGGCACCCAGCCCCTGAACAATACGCAGCGTCACCAGCAGCACCGGCGCAAAAATACCAATCTGTGCGTAGGTGGGCAGCACGCCTATCAACGTGGTACAGATCCCCATCATGGTGATAGTGATAAACAGCACCTTCTTGCGGCCAATGCGGTCGCCCATTTTGCCAAAGATAAAAGCGCCAACGATGCGGGCGATATACCCGGCACCGTAGGTGCCCATGGCGAGGATCAGTGCCATCGCCGCAGACTGTTCCGGGAAGAAAATTTCATGGAATACCAGCGCCGCACCAAGTGAATACAGCTGAAAATCCATAAACTCCAGCGCGGTGCCAAGCCAGCCCGAAACCGCCGCGCGGACCAGGTCTTTCGTACTTCTTTCATGTGTAACGTCTGTCATGGTAGCTATCTCTGTGAGGTAAGATGCGTACGACGTAATCGCATAAATAAAAACCCATTGGGTTGAACAATTAATCCGCGAAAGTCAGCAAAACTTTGCAGCAGTGTTGTTGGTCTTGTTCGAATTTGGTCAGGGCATCAACGACGTTTCGATAATCAAAGCGGTGGGTGACCAGTTTTTCCGGTTGAATCAGGCCCTGCTCGAGCCACTGCAGCACCTGCGGGAACTTGTTCGCATTTAACCGCGAGGAGAAAATCGACAGCTCTTTGCCGGTGATCGCCTGCTGGGTAATGCTGCTCGGCTCACTGGAAAAGCCCATGATGACAATCCGCGCCGCCGGAGAAGCCAGCGCAATGGCTTCGGCCAGAATGGTCGGATGGCAAGCTGCATCAACAATCAGCGTGGGCTGGAGCCCCTGTTCGTTCAGCCATTCCGGGAGCGACCGCTGCGCATTATTGAAGATGAGATCGGCGCCGCAGGTTTTCGCCAGCGTCAGTCGCTCATCAATACGATCGACAACGATAACCGTTTTGACGTGGTACACGTGCTTTAGCACCTGAACGGTGGTGAGCCCCATCGGACCTGCACCATAAATCAGGGCAACATCCTGTTCATTGGGCGCAACCTGCCCGGTTACGTTGGCCGCAATGGTGAACGGCTCCGTCATCACACCCTGTTCGTCGGTCACCGAATCGGGGACAACCCAGGCATTTTTAGCCGGTACCACGGTGTATTCACTGAACCCGCCGTCACGGTGTACGCCCAGCACAACCAGCGAAGTACAGACGTTCGGTTTGCCGACTTTGCAGGGATAGCAGTGACCACAGCTGATCACCGGATCAATACAGACCCGCTCCCCCAGACGTTTATGGTCAACCCCCTCACCCACGGCATCTATCACCCCCAGGAACTCATGGCCAATCACGCGCGGGTAGCGGGCAAATGGGTTATGCCCACGGTAGATATGGCTGTCGGAGCCGCAGATCCCCGCAAGTTTTACTCTGACACGCACTTCCCCGACGCCCGGCTGCGGTAACGGACGAACGCTGATGTTCAACTGATTCGCCTGCTCAATCACAATGCTTTTCATCTTATTCTCCTGTTACCAGTTCCAGAGGGTGCCATCTTCCAGCCGTGCTATCGGCAGACAGGCCGGATCGTAGGGGTATTTCGCCGCCAGTTTTTCATCGAACTCAATGCCGATGCCGGGTTTTTCACCAGGATGCATATAACCGTTATCAAAGCGCCAGCTGTGCGGGAACACTTCCAGCATTTGCTCCGAATAGCCCATGTATTCCTGCACCCCAAAATTCGGTACCCACAGGTCGAAGTGCAGCGCGGCGGCCATACACACCGGGGAGAGATCCGACGGGCCATGAGCGCCGGTACGCACCTGGTAGAGCGCGGCAAAATCAGCAATTCGCCGCATGCCGGTAATCCCCCCGGCGTGAGTTAAGGTGGTGCGGATATAGTCGATGAGCTGCTCTTCGATAAGCTGCTTACAGTCCCAGATACTGTTAAACACTTCACCTACCGCAATGGGTGTTACCGTATGCTGGCGAATCAGGCGGAAGCAGGCCTGGTTTTCTGCCGGCGTCGGATCCTCCATCCAGAACAGACGATAATCCTCCACGCTTTTGCCAAAACGCGCGGCTTCTATCGGCGTCAGCCGATGGTGCATGTCGTGTAACAGATGTTCGTTAAAGCCGAATTTCTCCCGCACGCGGGCAAACAGTGAGGGAGTGAAATCGAGATACTTCTCGCTCGACCACAGTTGTTCTTCCGGCCATAAGCCTTTAGTGGCGGGTTCATACGCCAGTCCCTTGCCTTTTGCCATACCGTAGGTGGTTTTCATGCCCGGGATCCCGCACTGGACACGAATCGCTTTAAAGCCCATCTCTTTATGCCGCGCGTAGTCGTCGAGCACCTCATCAATAGAGTGCCCGGTGGTATGGCAATAGACCATCACCCCTTCCCGCGAAGCGCCGCCCAAAAGCTGGTACAGCGGCATCCCTGCTGCTTTAGCTTTGATATCCCACAACGCCATATCGACAGCAGAAATCGCCGACATGGTGACCGGGCCGCGCCGCCAGTAGGCGCCTTTATAGAAGCATTGCCAGATATCCTCGATGCGCCGGGCATCGCGGCCAATCAGCTGCGGGCACAGATGATCCTGCAGATATGAGGCAACCGAGAGTTCACGTCCGTTGAGCGTGGCATCGCCCAGCCCGGTAAGACCGTCTTCGGTGGTGATTTTTAGCGTGACGAAGTTGCGTCCAGGACAGGTGACAAAAACTTCTGCACCAGTGATTTTCATGAGTTCGATCCTTTTCTCTTTACGGGTATGCCACAACCATAATCAATCACCCTACTACCATACAAGTATATTGATCACAAAATCAGCACAACAGAGAAAAGAATATATTGCGGCCGAAGCCGCAGAAATTATGCGCGTCCCCACCCGGCAACGATGATGAGCATGCCGCACAGGGCAACGCCAGCGCCAACCCAGTCGTAGGCACTGAGGCGTACTCCGTCCACCGCGCGCATCCAGATGAGTGCGGTAAAGACATAGACACCGCCATAGGCGGCATATACGCGCCCGCTGGCCGCCGGGTGAAGCGTCAGAAGCCAGACAAACAGCGCCAGCGAAAGCGCCGCCGGGAGAAGCAACAGCGGTGTTGCCCCCCGCTTCAGCCATAGCCAGGGCAGATAGCAGCCAATGATTTCACACAGGGCGGTGGCGAAAAAAAGCAGAGAGGTTTTAATCATCGTTTGGTAACTATTCAATAAAGTTGAACTATCTTACGCGAATACCGTCTGTATGGCAGTGGTATGACGTAGAAAAGGAATATAGTAAACTCACCGTTGGGTTTACCGTTTTCATCATCGAAAGGATACTGAAATGAAAATTACACTTAGCAAACGCCTGTGCCTGACGGCTATGCTGACGCTGGGTGCCATCGTGTACACTGCTTCTGCTAGCGCCGAGACCAGCAAACTGGTTATTGAATCCGGCGATAGTGCCCAGAGCCGCCAGCATGCCGCCATGGAAAAGGAACAATGGAACGATACCCGCTCCTTACGCAACAAAGTGAACACCCGCGCTGAGAAAGAGTGGGACAAAACGGACACCGCCTTTGATGCCCGCGACAAGTGCGAGCAAAGTGCTAATCTTAACGCTTACTGGGAACCTAACACCCTGCGTTGTCTCGATCGTAGCACCGGCCGGGCTGTCGCGCCGTAATTCAACCAGGTGCCAAATGCTGGCACCTTTCATGACTCTCACCAAAAGGACTTTTCATGGCTGATGCGCCAACCATCAAGCTACGCCCGCTGGAGCGCGAAGATCTGCGCTTCGTCCATCAACTCGATAACAATGCCAGCGTTATGCGTTACTGGTTCGAAGAACCCTACGAGGCATTTGTTGAACTCTCCGACCTGTATGATAAGCACATTCACGATCAGAGCGAACGACGTTTTGTGGTGGAATACGCAGGCGAGAAAGCCGGGTTGGTCGAGTTAGTGGAAATCAACCACGTCCACCGCCGCGCAGAGTTCCAGATTATTATTTCCCCGGAGCATCAGGGTAAAGGGCTGGCCTCTAAAGCTGCAAAGCTTGCGATGGACTACGGGTTCACCGTGCTGAACCTGTATAAGCTGTATCTCATTGTTGATAAAGAGAATGAGAAGGCTATTCATATCTACCGTAAACTCGGTTTTATGGTGGAGGGGGAACTCATCCATGAGTTCTTCATCAACGGTGAATACCGCAACACGATTCGGATGTGCATCTTCCAGAACCAGTATCTGGCGGTTCACAAAGCGCCAGCGCCGACCCTGCTGAAGCCCACGGCTCAGTAATATTCGATAGTGTTCTTGATAGTGTAATTCCGCACTACCGGCGGTTTTACACTGTCATCGGTCATTTTCAGTTCGCAGCTCACCGGGTTATCGTGACGGTCGTATTTACACTGCTGGGACGCATCCCCTATTTTCTTATCATTGAGCAGGCTCACCGCCGTGTAGTCCATGCGCTTACGCAGATCTTTTGAAGGGGTTAACGCAACCGCCAGCTTTTCGTCCTGGGCCGCCGTGGTTTTCCCCAGCGGATACCCGTCTTTGGCATAGCTGTAGGTCATCTGTACATCTTTGCTATGCGCCGCAACCACAAACCCGTTGTCGTCGGTCTCCCAGGTTAATCCTGCCGCCGGCAGTTCCGCCAGTTGGCATTTACCCTGCAACTTAATCCGTTTTTCGTCAGTCGTGGCATCAACATAGTAGTTGGCATCCAGTACCAGCGCTGCGCCGGTGTTGTGCTCCACGTCTTTCAGTTCGAGCAGGTCAAAACACCCCTCTTCTGACATTTTGGCATTGACCTGCTTGCTTGTTTTGCCGTCTTCATCCATCAGCGTCTGGCTGAAGGCTTTGACCGGGCCACGCAGCGGATCGAAATCAAATTCGTTTGAGAAACTGGCCATTTCCGGGGTAAAGCTTGCCGGAGCCGTGGCGTTATCACATCCGGCGAGCACGCACGCCATCGACACCATTATCAGCGCTTTCTTCACACAATCTTCCTGTTCAGGGATTTTTCTCATTCATTTTAGCAAATACAGTTATTTACACTAGCTCTGCTATGCTGAGATGATGAACGCGTGACAAGGAGGCAAAGATGAAATCAGCAAAATGGCTACTGGCTTTACTGGTGGTTGCGGCAGCGCCCGCGCTGGCGGCCCCGGAGTCCTGTGAAAGGGTAAAAAGCGACATTGAGCAGAAGATTATCGGCAATGGCGTTCCGGAATCAGGTTTTTCCCTGAGCATTGTGCCTAACGATCAGGCCGACCAGCCTGGTGCCCAGGTCGTAGGCCACTGCGCCAACGACACCTTCAAAATTCTTTATACCCGCACCTCTGGCGCACAAGACGCTTCTGGCGAAGCGCAGTAACCGCTTTCAGCCAGATTATCCCCGGTTTGACCGGGGATAATGTTCTCATACCTCCCAATAAGTACTATTCCCCCCATCTTGCGAAAAATGGGGGTAGTCATGTCCGAAATCGAACATTCAGGCGGGATCAGCCGTCGATCGCTGCTAAAAAATTCTGCGATTGGATCGCTGGCGCTGGCCGCGGGTGGCATGTCGCTCCCGTTTCGTCTGAATGCAGCAGCGGAGGCGGTGCAACAGGCGAAAGATAGCGTGGTCTGGGGCGCCTGCTCCGTTAACTGCGGCAGCCGCTGTGCGCTGCGCCTGCACGTGCGGGACAACGAAGTCTACTGGGTAGAAACCGACAACACCGGCGACGACGTTTACGGCAATCACCAGGTGCGTGCCTGTCTGCGCGGTCGTTCAATTCGTCGGCGCATTAATCACCCGGAACGCCTGAATTATCCGATGAAACGCGTGGGCAAACGCGGCGAAGGTAAGTTTGAGCGCATCAGCTGGGATGAGGCGCTGGATATGCTGGCGGACAACCTGCAGCGCACGGTTAAAGAACACGGCAATGAAGCGGTGTATATCAACTACGCCTCGGGGATCGTCGGCGGCAATATAACCCGTTCGTCACCGTCGGCCTCGCTGGTTGCGCGATTAATGAACTGCTACGGCGGTTATCTGAATCAGTACGGTACTTATAGTACCGCGCAGATTGCCTGCGCGATGCCGTACACCTACGGCACTAACGAGGGCAACAGCACTTCGGATATCGAGAACAGCAAGCTGGTGGTGATGTTCGGTAATAATCCTGCCGAAACGCGGATGAGCGGCGGTGGCATTACTTATTATCTTGAACAGGCGCGCGAACGCTCTAACGCCAGGATGATTGTCATCGACCCGCGCTATACCGATACCGCAGCCGGACGTGAAGATGAGTGGATCCCTATCCGCCCGGGTACCGACGCCGCGCTGGTCGCGGGGATCGCCTGGGTACTGATTACGGAGAACCTCGTCGATCAGCCGTTCCTCGACACATACTGCGTCGGCTACGATGAGAAAACCCTGCCGGAAGGCGCTCCGGCAAACGGCCATTACAAGGCTTATATTCTCGGCCAGGGTGACGACGGTGTGGCGAAAACGCCGGACTGGGCAGCGCGCATTACCGGTATTCCGGCTGAAAAAATCACCCAGCTTGCCCGCGAAATTGGCATGACCAAACCGGCGTATATCTGCCAGGGCTGGGGGCCACAGCGTCAGGCCAACGGCGAGCTCACCTCCCGCGCCATTGCAATGCTGCCCATTCTCACCGGCAACGTTGGGATTAATGGCGGCAACAGCGGCGCTCGCGAGTCCACTTATACCATCACCATTGAACGCATGCCGGTGCTGAAGAACCCAGTGAAAACGGCGATATCCTGCTTCAGCTGGACCGACGCCATCGATCGCGGTACTGAAATGACCGCCCTGCGCGACGGCGTGCGCGGTAAAGACAAACTCGATGTCCCGATTAAGTTCTTCTGGAACTACGCGGGCAACACCATCATCAACCAGCACTCTGATATTAACCGCACCCACGACATTCTGCAGGATGAATCAAAGTGCGAAACGATCGTGGTGATTGAGAACTTTATGACCGCGTCGGCGAAGTACGCCGACCTGCTGCTCCCGGATCTGATGACCGTTGAGCAGGAAGATATTATCCCGAACGACTACGCCGGTAACATGGGCTATCTGATATTCATTCAGCCCGCGACCACCGCGAAGTTTGAACGAAAACCCATTTACTGGATCCTGAGCGAAGTTGCGAAACGTCTGGGGCCGGACGTCCATCAGGCGTTCACCGAAGGCCGCAGCCAGGCCGAATGGTTACAATACCTGTACGCTAAAATGACCGCCAAAGACCCGGCGCTTCCGGCTTATGACGAGCTCAAACGGATGGGGATCTACAAGCGCAAAGATCCGAATGGTCACCTTGTCGCTTACAAAGCGTTTCGCGATGACCCCGCCGCCAATCCGTTGAAAACGCCGTCAGGAAAAATTGAGATCTACTCGGGCCAGCTTGCTGATATCGCCAGCCGCTGGGATCTGGATAAAGATGAGACCATCAGCCCGCTGCCGGTATACGCTTCCACCTTCGAAGGCTGGGACAGCCCGCTGCGCGCCCATCTTCCGCTGCAGCTGTTTGGTTTTCACTATAAGGCCCGCACCCACTCAAGCTACGGCAATATCGACGTGCTGCAGGCCGCCTGTCGTCAGGAAGTGTGGATGAACCCCGTCGATGCGCAAAAACGGGAGATCCGCAATGGCGATATGGTTCGGGTGTTTAACGAACGTGGCGAGCTGCGCATTCCGGCAAAAGTGACGCCACGCATCATGCCGGGCGTCACCGCCATGGGCCAGGGGGCCTGGCACGATGCCAATATGACCGGAGACCGTATTGATCACGGAAGCTGTATTAACACGCTGACGACGCACCGCCCTTCGCCGCTGGCGAAAGGTAATCCGCAGCACACTAATCTGGTAGAGATTGAAAAGATCTCCTGATACTGAGGGTATACTCCTCGTTATTGCCACGCCCATTAAAGGAATTATGTGATGATTGATGAGCAACAGCGCGAGTCCTTCGCTTTTGCCACTCGCGTACTTGGCGCCCTGTTTTACTTTGCGCCGGATAATGCACAGACCGCGCCGCTGGCTAACGCTTTCCAGGACGGCACCTGGCTTGCACAGTGGCCGGACGCCACGCCGGAAGTGGCGGCGCTGACGGAGGGCTTTGCGGCAACCAACGACGAGACGCTGCCGGAGTCGTATCAGCGCCTGTTTGTTGGACCCTGGGCGCTGCCAGCACCGCCGTGGGGTTCGGTCTGGCTCGACCGTGAGAACGTGCTATTCGGAGACTCCACCCTCGCGTTGCGCCAGTGGATGCGGGAAAAAGGCATCGCCTTTGATGTGTCGCAGAACGAGCCGGAAGACCATTTTGGCACGCTGCTGATGCTTGCCACCTGGCTTACCGACAGCCAACGGTACGACGATTGCGACGAGCTGCTGGCCTGGCACCTGCTGCCATGGTCATCGCGCTTCCTTGAGGTCTTTATCGCGAACGCTGGCCATCCGTTCTATGCGGCGCTGGGTAAGCTGGCACAGCTGACTCTGGCGCAGGCGCGCGAAACGCTGCTTATCCCGGTTGCCGAGAAAAAGCTCTACCGCTAACCCATCGGGTTTTAGGGGGAGAGTTTTCTCCCCTTAATTTTATTCACTATTCACCATCGGATTTTGCCTCAACACCATTTTCGTCGCACAATACGGTATCACCCTGAAAATCCCGGTAAATCATGCAACGACTCCCTGCCTGGCCAGACCTTCATGCGATGTTCCGCCGTCTGCTGATTGCCATGCTGATTGGTATTCTCGCGGCGCTGGCGGTATCACTGTTTCGTCACGCGATGCTACTGCTGGAGTGGTTGTTCCTCAGTAACAACAGCGGAAGCCTGGTGAATGCGGCAAACTCGCTGGTCTGGTGGCGTCGACTTCTGACACCTGCGCTAGGAGGGCTTGCCGCGGGCGCCCTGCTCTGGGGCTGGCAGCGCCATACCCGGCAGCGCCCTCATGCGCCAACCGACTACATGGAAGCGCTGGAAACCGGCGATGGCAAGTTCGATTACGGTGCCAGCCTGGTTAAATCATTAGCCTCGCTTCTGGTCGTGGTCAGCGGCAGCGCCATTGGCCGGGAAGGCGCAATGGTGCTGCTCGCCGCGCTGGCCGCATCGTGGTTCGCTCAGCGCTTTACCCCTAAATCGGAGTGGAAGCTGTGGGTCGCCTGCGGGGCCGCTGCCGGGATGGCCAGCGCTTATCATGCCCCCCTTGCCGGAAGCCTGTTCATCGCCGAAATTCTGTTTGGCACATTGATGCTGGCTTCGCTCGGCCCGGTGGTGGTCGCCGCCGTCGTGGCGCTGCTCAGTACGCAACTGCTGAACGGGGATGCCGCGCTGCTCTATAAGGTGGACGCCATTGCCCACGTCACCCCTGCCGAATATGGACTCATCATCGCCACTGGCCTGCTCGCCGGGCTGTGCGGCCCGCTGTTTATCTGGCTTTTCGGCGTCGTTCACCAGCAGTTTGTCCGTTTACATCTGTCACCGCCGTGGCAACTGGCGCTTGGCGGGCTGATCGTTGGCCTGCTGTCGTTGTTGACGCCAGCGGTCTGGGGAAACGGATACAGTACGGTGCAGGGTTATCTGCTTGCACCGCCGGTGCTTAGCGTTATTGCCGGCGTGTTTATCTGCAAACTGCTCGCCGTGCTGGTCAGCAGCGGCTCCGGCGCGCCGGGCGGTGTGTTCACACCGACGCTGTTCGTTGGCCTTGCCGTCGGGATGTTGTTTGCAAATCTGTGTGGCTTGTTGATGCCGGAAAATACGCAGATGGTCGTGTTGATGGGGCTTACCGGAATGGCGACGCTGCTGGCAGCAACCACGCATGCGCCGATTATGTCGACGCTGATGATCTGTGAAATGACCGGGCAGTATACGTTACTGCCCGGATTATTAATGGCGTGCGTGGTGGCGTCGGTACTCTCGCGAACCCTACGCAAAGACTCTATCTACCGCCAGCACACTGCCGAGGATAGATAAATCAACGTAATGTGCCAGATCACGCTGTTCAGCGCGCGGCAGGTACGGCAGTTCGCCAATCAGCGGGGCCGGCAGTTTCTTGCTCAGCACCTCGATGATTTCGGCGTAATGCGCCAGACCCGGGTTGATGCGATTAGCGACCCAGCCGATGAGTGGCAGACCATCGCTGGCAATGGCCTGAGCCGTCAGCAGCGCATGATTGATACACCCTTCCTGAATGCCCACCACCATCACAACAGGCAGCTGCTCCTGCACCACCCATTCAGAAAGCGGACGCAGATCGTTCATCAGGCTGCGCCAGCCGCCGGTACCCTCAACCACAACATGTTCAACCTGGCCACTCAGCTGCGAAAGGCCGTTCGACAGCAGCGAATAGTTAACAGGGCAACTGTGCGCCACGCTGCTCTCATCTTCGCTGAGCGCCAGCGGGTTTACGGCCTCGTAGGGTAATTCCGGCGTTGAGACGCTCTGGAGCACCAGCGTGTCCCGATTGCGTAGACCATCAGGCGTCTCTTTACAGCCCTTGGCAACCGGCTTGTATCCTGCCACGCTTTTACCGCTGGCCGCCAACGCCTGCAGTAGCGCGCGGGAAACCACCGTTTTCCCGACAGAAGTATCAGTACCCGTTACAAAGAAACGCTTAAGCATTACTTACTCCACAGCTATGCTGGTGAAATTGAAGACACCCATTCCCGTCAACCCATTCATTAATTGGGCTTTCACGTGAGTCGTCTATAACCAAAGGAAATAATTAAGAAGAGTGAAAGTCTACGCGATGGGCGTTATGCACAGCTTGAGATAGCGCAATTTTTTTGTCGACAATCAGAATTTGTTAACCCTGTAACAGTCGTATCAACAAAGATCCATTATACAGCGCATCTTTTACCAGCGCGGCGCCCGCCATGGTTCCCCGATTGGAGAACTGGGTGCTTTCAACCGAAATATGACGGCTGTATGCAGGCAAAGACTGGCGGTGAATGCAGTCGCTAATGGCCGGGAACAGGATGTCGGCGGCCTGATTGAACGGCGAGCCAATCAGTATTTTTTGCGGGTTGAATAAATTGACCATAATCGCGAGGATGCGGCCCACGTTGGTGCCGATACCGCTGATAATATCTTTCGCCAGCAGATCCCCCTGCAGCGCCGCCTGACAGAGCGACTCCACGCTTAACGGTTTCTGGTGCAACAACGAGCTCATCGATTGCCCCATTCTTACCTGCGCCAGCTCAAGCACGCTTTCAACGCTGGCAATGGTCTCAAGGCATCCATGATTACCGCAGTAGCAACGCTTACCGTAAGGATCGACCTGAGTGTGGCCAATCTCCACCAGGCTGCTGCTGCCCGCATGCAGCAGACGACCGTCAGTAATAACCCCTGCGCCAACGTTATGGTCAATAACCACCTGAATCACGTCGCGCGCCCCGCGGGAAGCGCCAAACAGCGATTCCGCCATGGTCCAGGCGCTGATGTCATGCTGAATGTATACCGGTACGCCGGTGTGGGACTCCAGCGCTTCGCCAAGCGGCATTTCTTTAACGTCGTCATAGAACGGCATGCGATGAATGATGCCGTGCTCGGTATCAATAATCCCCGGCAGGGTGATGGCAATGGCGGTCAGACGTTCCAGCTGCTTCTGGTGGCGGATAAAAAACTGGTCAATATGCGTGATGATGCGGTTGAGGAAAGGCTGGGTATCCTGCTCGGGCAACGGGAGTTGTTCTTCAACGACCACTTTGCTGCTGAGATCGCGCAACGCGAGATGGATCTCCCCCCGGTTGATGCGCAACGAAAGATAATGCCAGGCTTCGGTTTCCACCATCAGCCCTACCGCCGGGCGGCCACGGCTGCCGGGCTCCTGGATTTCCGTCTCCTGCACCAGGTGCGCTTCCAGCATCTCGCGAACAATTTTGGTGATACTGGCGGGTGCCAGTTGCGCAAATCGGGAGAGGTCAATGCGTGATATCGGCCCGAGCTGATCGATCAGGCGGTATACCGCCCCGGCGTTAGTCTGCTTTATCTGATCAATATGCCCTGGCTGACTGTCGGCTACCACCACTGAACTCCCTTTATTTTCGCGCTTCGAAATAAACTTATGTCTATGGTGAAACACTTCAATACCACCCGTCAAATATTTACTTAGCCTTGTGATTTACCGCACATTTTTACCCCTTTTGTTGGCGTTTTTTAGTGCGTTGCGGCGGTAATTAACTGTTCCCGGAAACGCAAGGCAGACTGACTCGGCTCATGGTGCTTCGACCATACCAGCCACATTTCTGATAACGCCTGCTTTTCTTTTATGGGTAGCCAGCACATTTCCTGCAGCTGAACTCGCTTAAATGACGCCGGCAGAATCGATACGCCAAGGCCAGCCGCCACCAGGCCGATAATGGTCATCGCTTCCCCCACCTCCTGAGTGATAGTTGGCGTCAGATTGAATTCACGCATCAGTCCGAGAATATCGTCGTACAGCCCGGTGCCGACATGTGGATCAAAAAAGACGAACGGCTCCTGGGCCAGAGCGTGCAAACTCACGCTCTCCTGCTGCGCCAGCGGATGGCTGCGCGGCACCATTGCCATCAGCGGTTCACGGCGAATAACCTGCCAGGTCAGGTTGTCCGGGAGCTGGGTATTACGCATTAAGCCTAAGTCGAGAGTACCTTCGCTGAGCGGCGTGATTTGCTCGCGAGTGTTCATTTCACGGGTCTGTAGATGGACATCCGGGTACTGGTGACGAAACCGCGATAACGTGGAGGAAACGGCCTCGATAAACGGTGCTGATGAGGTAAACCCGATACGCAGCTCACCCGTTTCGCCATGATGAAGCCGGGACGCACGGGCGGAAGCCTCTTCCACCATACCGAGAATTTGTCGACTGTCGGCCAGAAACTGCCTCCCGGCCGCCGTAAGGCTAACGCTGCGGTTGGTGCGCGCCAGCAGGCGGGCATCAATTTGCTGCTCGAGGATCTGAATTTGCTGGCTCAGCGGGGGTTGAGAGATGTTGAGCCTGGCAGCGGCGCGGCCAAAGTGAAGTTCCTCAGCAACGGCAATGAAATAGCGTAGATGACGCAGCTCGATATTCATATTTAAAACGTATCATTTGAGATTATTAATATATTAGACAGAATATTTACAATTTCATACTCTTTGAGTGTGACCTGAGTCGCATTATCTACACCCTATTAGCAAGGATCTCTCGTGAGCCGTACAACGACCGTTGACACCGCCCCGACTGGCGTCGTCATCGAAAAACCTGCACTTCAGTCGAATGAATTTATCCGTCGCGGCACCCCCGCGTTTATCCGCGTGACGCTCGCGTTGTTTTCTGCAGGCCTTGCCACCTTTGCCCTGCTGTATTGCGTGCAGCCCATCCTGCCCGTGCTGTCGCAGGAATTCGGTGTTTCACCGGCAGGCAGCAGTATTTCTCTGTCGATTTCTACCGGGATGCTGGCCGTTGGTCTGCTGTTTACCGGCCCGCTTTCTGACGCGATTGGCCGCAAGCAGGTGATGGTCACCGCCCTGCTGCTGGCCTCCTGCTGCACCCTGCTCTCGACAATGATGACCAGCTGGCAAGGGATCCTCATTATGCGTGGCCTGATCGGCCTGTCGCTGAGCGGCGTTGCGGCGGTCGGCATGACCTATCTGAGTGAAGAAATTCACCCGAGCTTTGTGGCATTCTCGATGGGGCTGTACATCAGCGGCAACTCGATAGGTGGGATGAGCGGACGTCTGCTTACCGGGGTGTTTACCGATTTCCTTGGCTGGCGCATTGCCATCGCGGTTATCGGTTGTTTTGCCCTGGCGGCCGCGCTGATGTTCTGGAAGATCCTACCGGATTCGCGCCACTTCCGTCCGACGTCCCTGCGCCCCAAAACCCTTTTCATTAACTTCCGTCTGCACTGGCGCGATCGCGGGCTTCCGCTGCTGTTCCTTGAAGGATTCCTGTTGATGGGGTCGTTTGTTACCCTGTTCAACTACATCGGCTACCGCCTGATGCTCTCGCCGTGGTCCCTGAGCCAGGCCGTGGTCGGCCTGCTGTCGGTTGCCTATCTCACGGGCACCTGGAGTTCGCCAAAAGCGGGCGCCATGACCACCCGCTATGGCCGTGGCCCGGTGATGCTGTTCGCTATTGCCGTAATGCTGTTCGGTCTGCTGATGACCCTGTTTGCTTCCCTGTGGCTGATTTTTGCCGGGATGCTGCTGTTCTCCGCCGGGTTCTTCGCCGCACACTCGGTTGCCAGCAGCTGGATAGGCCCACGCGCCCGCCGCGCCCGCGGTCAGGCTTCCTCGTTATACCTGTTCAGCTATTACCTTGGCTCCAGTATCGCCGGTACGCTGGGCGGGGTGTTCTGGCATAACTACGGCTGGAACGGCGTGGGCGGTTTTATCGCCCTGATGCTGATTGCCGCCCTGCTGACCGGCTCGATGCTGCACAATCGTCTGCACGATACGGTTAAATAGCGACCCGTCGACCGATCTCCACCACCTGATCGCCCGGCAAACGATAATAGTTGGTGATATGGGTGCTGTTTCTCACCATAAAGGCATAGCAGTTGCGCTGCCACGAGGCCATCCCATCCCTTTCACGGGCGATGATGGTCTCGTGCCCCAGATACCAGGTAATTTCATCGGCAATAAACGGGGCTGGCGCACCGGAGACGCTCTGCAACAGCTGCGGAATATGCGGCTGCTCCATAAAGCCATAGCGCGCCACGCCCTGCCAGTATCCCGGCGCACGTTCGCAAAACACCAGCCTGTCGCTGGCCTTTACGTACGGGAAGTTCTGTATTTCGATGGTCAATGACACCACTTTCTGCTGTAGCGCACGGTTGCGCGCCACATGCCAGCGCATCACCGGTGGAACACCATTCTGCATACGGGTTAAAAACAGTGCGGTACCCTGCACCCGGGGGATCTGCATGTCGCTGAGTTTCTGGAAAAACTCATCAACACCGATCACTTTCTCGCTAATGGCGCGTGACGTCGCCTTCACTCCCCGGTTCCAGATAAGCATAATGGCGCAGATAATCGCCGCCAGGGTCAGCGGGATATACCCCCCCTCCATCACTTTCACCAGGTTGGCAATCAGGAAGCTGCTGTCAATGACCAGGAAACAGGCGGCGACCAGACCGCTGGCCAACAAGCTCCAGCCCCAGATCTGCCGCATGGCCATAAACAGCAGTCCGGAGGTCATCAGCATGGTCAGCGACACCGCAATGCCGTAAGCCGCAGCAAGATTCTCCGACGATTTGAACGTCACGGCGAGGCCTACCGTCACCACCATCAACAGCCAGTTAATGGTACCGATGTAAATCTGGCCATAGCTTTCCGCCGTGGTTTGTTTGATGCGCAGACGCGGGAGCCAGCCGAGCAGAATGGCCTGTCGGGTCATCGAAAATGCGCCTGTGATAATCGCCTGGCTGGCAATTATCGTGGCAAGGGTGGCAAGAATCACCAGCGGAATTTGCAGGAACGGCGGACACAGACGGAAGAAGATATTGCCCGTAATGTCAGCGCCGGAAAGTATTATCGCTGACTGCCCCGCATAGTTGAGTAATAACGCAGGAAACGCGAGAGCAAACCAGGCCAACCAGATAGGTTTTTTACCAAAATGCCCCATATCGGCGTATAGCGCCTCCGCACCGGTAACGCACAGGAACACGCCGCCCAGCACCAGGAAACTGCTGAAGCCGTTAGAGAATAAAAACGAAATTCCATAGGCCGGATTAATCGCCAACAGTACCGCCGGATGTTTGACGATGCCCGATATCCCCAGCACGGCAATGGCGATAAACCACAGAGTCATCACCGGGCCAAAGATTTTGCCTATTCTCGCGGTGCCGAAGGGCTGAATAGCAAATAAGGCCACCAGAATCACAACCGTCGCAGGCAAAATATAAGACTGAGCTTCCGGGACGATGATGTTAAGACCTTCAAGAGCCGAAAGAACGGAGATAGCGGGAGTAATGGCACCATCACCATATATCAGAGCGGCACCTGGCAACGCGGCAAACATCACCCACTTGCTGTGTTTCCCTTTATGCACCAGCAATGACATTAATGCCATAATGCCGCCTTCGCCATTATTGTCGATACGCATAGCGAAGATGGCGTATTTTACCGAAGTGACCAGGATTAGCGTCCAAAAAATAAGCGACAACAAGCCCAGAATAACCTCAGGTGTGGGATTATCCCCGGACAATAGTAATATTGTTTTCAGGGTATAAAGCGGGCTGGTGCCGATATCACCAAATACAACGCCCAGTGCTCCGCCTGCTAACATGAGCTTTCCCGACGTTCTGTGGCTTTCTACGCTGTTGCTGTCCATTTTTATCCCACGCGCTTAGTTGTTTGGCTTAACATCCTGAGTCTGATGTTGGGCAAGCTGCAGCGTTAATTTTTCAATACGTTCAGCCATTTGCCGCGTCAGATCCGTTAATTCCGTATTTTGCTGCAATAACTTGAATAATTGTTCTGACTGTCGCTCGGCGAGCTCCTGCCGTTGGCTCATAGCATCCGCCAGATCTTCCCGGTGCTGGGCATCGGCTAACGCATGCGCCCCGTCGCGCTCTGCCTGTCTGGTTTGCGCCAGTAAAATCAACGGTGCGGCATAGGCGGCCTGTAGACTGAAGGCCAGGTTAAGCAAGATAAAAGGATACGGGTCAAACTTAGTCCAGCCGACAATGTTAATCAGGATCCAGACCCCAACAATGATCGTCTGCGCGACCAGAAATGTGGGTGTGCCGAAAAATCGAGCGAACGCTTCTGCCTTCAGCGCAAACCATTCATCGCCAAAAGTATGCGAGTAACGAGATAATGGTCGATGAAACCGAAAAATATCTTTTTTATTCATATGGCACCCATCAGATAAAATTTCACTCCTGGAATAGAGAAGTACTTGTTCTGAATTAAGAATATAGCCAAATATGCAGCTCGCAGCCAGAGGTTGAAAATCAACCAGTTGTAAAAATATATTCTTCCGAAGCCGCCTGGTGGAGGTCACATTTCTATAAATGAAGCGTCGTTGTGAATCAAAATATCTGTTAGCCTTAATGCATCGACGTTGAATTTTAAGCAGGTTATCTATGGAGTGGCTGGTTATTGACGCCATTTTTCTGAGAACTACTGGCTGTTATGCCCTGATCCTCCAGTCCGCAAAATTAAAGATGTTGGCGGAAGTGACTTCTGTAATCCCTATCAAAACAGGCGACAGGCTTTATCCGGTTAAAGACGCCATTTATCTGCTCAACAGGAATGCCCAGCATAAAGTGAAGGCCGTCAGTGCAGGTGAATTCTCTGGCGCGCAATGGCTTTCCTTAAAAGCGCTGACACAAACTGTGACCGCATAACACCATCCTACGTCTGAGTATCCCCCTTCTTTCTCTCTCGATACCCCCGGTACACCGCGCCACGGCGCATGTACTGTGGTTTTTGTACATTGTACAAACGGTTACACGCCGAAACCAAACACTCACGGAAAGCGAGTAAACACAAGGATATAGTTATTTCAACGGCCCCGCAGTGGGGTTGAAATGAAGAAACCAATTTCGAGGGTATGAGAATGAAAAAAGTATTAGCTCTGGTTGTTGCCGCTGCTCTGGGTCTGTCTTCTGCTGCTGCGTTTGCAGCTGATGCTGCAAGCACCACGACTCCGGCTCCTGCTGCTGCCGCAACTCACGCAGCACCGGCGAAAGCCACTACTCATCACAAGAAACACAAGAAAGCAGCTGCTACCACTGAAGCCGCTAAACCAGCCGCTCAGAAGGCGCAGGCTGCTAAGAAACACCACAAAAAAGCCGCTTCCACCGAAGCCGCTAAACCAGTAGCTCAGAAGGCGCAGGCTGCTAAGAAACACAAAAAAGAAGCCGCTAAACCGGCAGCACAGAAAGCCCAGGCTGCTAAAAAGCACCACAAAACTGCCGCTAAACCAGTAGCGCAGAAAGCCCAGGCTGCTAAAAAGCACCACAAAACTGCTGCTAAACCAGTAGCACAGAAAGCTCAGGCTGCTAAAAAGCACCACAAAACTGCTAAACCAGTAGCTCAGAAAGCTCAGGCTGCTAAAAAACACCACAAAGCAGCAGCTAAACCGGCTGTGAAACCAGCTGCATAATAATTGCCTGGTAGTACAGACCTTATGATAAATCGGCGCTGGTTCAGCGCCGTTTTTTTCTGGAGAGAGCAATGATGTTGCGGCGCTATCGTTTTGAGCTCATCCTTATATTGCTAATCATCTGCGCGCTTATTGCCACGCGGTTCTTTTTCTACTGAGTGTAGCACGCTGATTTTACTCCCACTTTTCTACCGTCCCGTCTATAGTAGTGTCATTGGGTTTACATTTTATAATTCTAATTGCCCCATCAGAGTGTGATATGCATAAAACCGTAGCGCTATTTCTGGGTTCATTTTGTCTGTTTTCTGCCATCGCTCATGCAGACGACGCCAGCGATGACGGCCTTAGCGCCAGTGACCAAAAGACACTATTTTTCGGCCATGACGACCGTACTCGCGTCAGCAATCCAACAGATTCACCGTGGGACGCTATTGGTCAGCTGGAAACCGCCAGTGGCAATCTGTGTACCGCCACACTTATCTCCCCGCGTCTGGCATTAACCGCCGGGCACTGCCTGTTAACACCGCCAAATGCCAAACCGGATAAAGCGATAGCATTGCGCTTTGTGTCGAAAAAAGGCGTCTGGCGCTATGAAATTCACGGGATCGAAGGGCGTGTTGAGCCCTCTCTCGGTAAACGATTAAAAGCCGATGGCGATGGCTGGATAGTTCCGCCTTCTGCCGCGCCCTGGGATTTTGGTTTGATTATCCTGCGCTACGCCCCATCAGGGATTGAGCCATTGCCCATTTTTGAAGGTGATAAAGCCGCGCTGAATGACGCGCTGAAAGCCACGGGGCGTCAGGTTACCCAGTCGGGCTATCCGCTGGATCACCTTGACTCGCTGTACACCCATAACAACTGTCTGGTGACCGGCTGGGCGCAAACCTCGGTAATGTCGCACCAGTGCGATACTCTGCCCGGCGACAGTGGCTCCCCGCTGCTGCTGAAAACCGACAGTGGCTGGCAGGTTATCGGCGTACAAAGCTCAGCTCCTGCGGCGAAAGATCGCTGGCGGGCAGACAACCGGGCTATCTCTGTCACGGGATTTCGCGACAAACTCGAAGCGCTGGCGCAAGAATAACCTAGCACTGGCGCTGCTGTCGCAGTTGTAATAGCGAGTCAATTGGCATTGGCTCGCTAAAATAAAATCCTTGCAGCTGGTCACACCCCGCCAGACGCAACAATTTTACCTGCTTCTCATTTTCAACACCTTCGGCAATCACCGTCATCCCCAGCGCACTGGCGATGCGAATGGTACCGCTCACCAGCGCAGCGGCTTGTTCATCGTTATCCACCAGGCCCGCCAGCGATTTATCAATTTTGATAGAGTCGAAATTGAAACGACGCAGATAACCAATGCTGGAATAACCGGTACCAAAATCATCAAGCGCCACGGCGGTGCCCAGTGCTTTGAGATTGTAAATGGCCGTACGCGCCCGTTCCGGGCTTTCCAGCACGTAGGTTTCCGTCACTTCCAGCTGCAGGCGATGCGCCGGGAAGCGGCAGGTTTCCAGTACGTTTGCTACCTTCTCCTCAAACTCCGGGTCACGGAACTGCGCCGGAGAGATGTTGACTGACAGCTTCAAATCGTCCAGCGCCTGCAGGTCCTGACAGGCTCGTCGCAGCACAAACTGGCCCAGCGCATAGATAAGCCCCCCGGTCTCGGCAATGGTAATAAACTCGTCCGGGGTCAACGCACCTTGAGGGCGGCGCGGCCAGCGTACCAGCGCCTCAACGCCTATCATTACCTGGGTTCGTGCATCGACGATCGGCTGGTACCAGACGTCAAACTCATCATTTTCCAGCCCCTGACGAATATCATTTTCGATCATCAACTGATATTCACGTGCGCTGTTTAGCTCGGTGTCGTAGTGCGTAATACGCCCTTTTCCGGTAATTTTTGAGTGATACATCGCAATGTCTGCCCGGCGGAACAGTTCAGTACGGGAACACTCCTCCGCCGTACCGCTGGCAATACCGATGGAAGCGCCAATATGAATAGTTCTCTCGCCAATGCGAATCGGGTTGTTGAGAAACTCCAGTACACGTCCGGCGAAGGCAGATGCCTGCGCCAGTGAATGTTTCCCTTCAGTGGACATGGCAAACTCATCGCCGCCGAGGCGTGCCAGCATACCGCCAGGCGGCACAATGCTTTGCAGCGTATGGGCTATGTGTACGATAAGTTCATCACCCACATCGTGGCCGTAGATATCGTTAACGTCCTTAAAGCCATCAAGATCGATAAACACCGCCGTTTTGACACCGTTATCCGGCCGGCCTTTCACCGACTCAAGGCGCTCAATCAGCGCTCTGCGATTCGGTAAATGGCTGAGCCAGTCGGTGAGCGCTATTTCACGGGCAATTTTTTCGTTACTGGCAAGCTTAAACAGGCCGACGCTGCTGAAAAGAATAAAGGCAAGGATGATCGCCGCGGCCAGCAGAACAATCTGGCGAATTCCGCTCGACGCTGCTTTTGCCGCCTCCGCCCCCGGCAGACGCGGTTCCCAGTTCAGATACCCCACTACCGTACCGCCAGAGGTTTTCATCGGAACGCTGAACTTACTGGTTCGTTCTGCCGTGAGGTTAAGATTGGTAATCTGGAAAGTATTCCCCAGCTCACGCAAAATTTGCGGATTGAGGTGACGGGTGATGACCAGATAGCGGCGGGTGCTGTCATAAACCTGCAGGCGGCCCATCATCGGACGAATGAGCCCTATGCCAACAAAAGCAATTCCCTGCCGCGTTTTGGTGATCCCGGCGTAGATATTTTTCCCGGTTTTTAGTCCGTCACCATGCTGACGGATAATCGATTGCAGGCCGTCGCCAAAAAAATTGAGGTCCGTTTCATTGAACGGGCTACTGTGAAACGATCCCCACAGCACGTTGAAGCCCTGGTCGAGGACAAAGGTGCCGTCGTAGAGGTTATTGATCTTGAAACCCGCCCCCCAGGTGTTGAACAGCCACTCTTTATCGAGTTCCGGCGGGTACACTTTGTGGACCGCATCGTCCCAGATAGCGTTATCAATAACCAATGAAAGCACCCGATTAACCGAGGTCTGTACCGCGCCCTGCACGGAGAGCGCCGTACGATGTTCATCGATTTCATTCGCTTTGGTACTGATGAGGTGTAAAGAGAGGTACAACAACGCCACGACCGAGATAATAAGACCTATCCCGGCCATGAAAATCATGACGAACAGCGTTCGTGCGGTGGGAATATTACGCCAACTTAATGGATTGAACATTCACTACCCTCATGGTGGCAGATGCCGGGAGAGTTCCCAATCTTTTTGTTAAGCGTAATACAGAGGGTGAATTTCGCTGCCCGGAATTACGGGCAGCGATCACATCAGGCGAGTTTTATCATTACCATGCCGATAATCAGCAGGACCAGACCGGCCCAACCTTTATTATTGAGGCGCTGACCAAACAGCACCCAACCGGCAGCCAGGGTGGCGGCGATACCGAAACCGCCCCACAGTGCATATGCCACTGACAGGTCGATTCCTTTTACCGCCTGCGACAGCGAACTGAACGCTGCCAGTACGGCCAGTAATGAGAGAATGCCGTAGGTTTTACGACGAAAACCGTCGGAAAGTTTCAATAATACGTTGGCGGCGATTTCAAGAACGATCGCCAGAGCCAACCAGGCGCCGTGGACCCACTCAAACTGTTGCATGAGCTGGCTCCTTGGTCATCGACGCTTTTTTGGCTTTGCGGGTACCTGATTTAATCAGCACAATCCCCAGAACCAGCGTTGTCAGACCCGCCACTTTCATCGGTGTCAGCGCTTCGTCAAATAACAACACGCTGAACAAAGTAATTAACAGAATACCAATACCTTCCCACAGTGCATAGGCTACACCCAGGGCGATTTTTTTAACGGCAAATGCCAGGAAAATATAGGACGTGGCAATCATCGCCAGCATCAAAATATAGCCAGTGTTGCCACCGCTCACGCTTGCCCATTTCATCGACAAGGTACCGGTAATTTCTGCAACAATTGCTAAACCTAAAAGGATCCAGTAAAACATCATTCTTCTCCTGCTTGAGAATAAAAATCCATCGCGGTAAGCCAAAAATGGGGCGAACCGAAAAAAAACTATGTTAGTGCCGTGCGCAGTGCGCCAGCGAATGCAGGGGAAGAAAGACTATAGCTCAGAGCGCCAGTGCTGTTCACCAGAGAGCAGGTTGTATGGGGATAGTAAAACGATGTATGTAGAGATGAAAGTTCTGAACATATTGTCCATAAAATTACAATTATCCGCGGTATTGCTTCTCGTCATTGCGGATCAAAATTGTCCTCGGTAGTTAAACACACTATATATTTAGCACAGCGGCACATTTTACTCAAAAGATTTTCAAATCTTTACTAAATGTGACTGGCACGGATAAGTTTATTCTTAATTCGATCGCCATTATGATGTTCTCCGGAAAAGTACAGGAGTCACTATGGTCAAGCCCATCATCACATTTAACGGATTAAAGATAGTCATCATGCTGGGCATGCTGGTCATCATTTTCACCGGTATTCGCCTGGCGGCGGATATCATCGTCCCCTTCATCCTCGCCCTGTTCATTGCCGTGGTGATAAATCCGCTGGTTAACCTGCTGGTGCGCTGGCGCGTCCCCCGGGTACTGGCCATTTCATTGCTGATTGGGCTGATTATTCTCATTGCCGTTCTGCTACTCGCGTCTCTTGGCACTTCGCTGAACGAGCTAGCCCGCACTCTGCCCCAGTATCGTACGTCACTGGTGGTGCCGTTGCAGGACATCCAGCCCTGGCTCACCCGTTTTGGTTTTGGCGTCTCGGCGGGAGAATTGGGGAAATATCTCGACCCTAACGCCGTCATGTCGATGGTAACCGGCATGTTAACCCAGCTCTCAAATGCCATGTCCTCCATTTTTCTGCTGTTGCTGACCGTCATTTTTATGCTGCTTGAAGTCCCGCAGCTGCCGTCCAAACTGCAGCAATTGATGGCGCGCCCGGTTGAGGGCATGGCCGCCATTCAGCGCGCCATCGACAGCGTGTCTCACTACCTGGTGCTCAAAACGCTCATCAGCCTGTTCACCGGCCTGGTGGTCTGGGGCATGCTGGTGATGCTCGACGTTCGCTTCGCCTTTATCTGGGGAATGCTGGCCTTTGGTCTGAACTATATTCCCAACATTGGCTCGGTACTGGCGGCTATCCCCCCTATTCTCCAGGTGCTGGTGTTTGGCCGACTCTATGATGCGCTGGTCGTGCTGGCAGGCTATCTGGTGATAAACCTGGTTATCGGTAATATGCTGGAGCCGCGTGTGATGGGCCGGGGGTTAGGTCTCTCCACCCTGGTGGTGTTCCTGTCGTTGATTTTCTGGGGCTGGCTGTTAGGTCCGGTGGGCATGCTGCTGTCGGTTCCGCTCACCATCATCGCCAAAATTGCGCTTGAGCAATCGGAAGGCGGCAAAAGCATTGCCTTCTTGCTGGGTGATGCCAGTAAATAAACTGAAATAGGCATACAAGCGCTTTGCCCAAAGGGTTTACGGTGGTTACTGCTGCTCAAGAATAAGTATCGCACTGGCGCTGAAAGGACCTGTATCGACGGCGCCCGGTGCCACCGCGGGGTTACGAGTAACCGTAGCCGTCAGCGTATCGTGCCCCTCGCCGTCCTGAAGGCGAGTAGAGAACTTTCCTCCAGGGCTGAGCGGTAAACCGTTTCGGGTTAGCGAGACTCCTACGGCAGGATTAGTGCTGGCAATGACCGCGTCAGAAAAACTTGCGTGCCCGGCCAGGAGATGAATATCCACCGGCAACGTTTTTGCCGCATTGCATCGATAGTCCAGCGTAATGGTCTGCCGGTTTTCGCTTTCCCGCGCCGGAGTCAGAGAGTCAGTAACAATATTTCCGAAGTCAATATGTTCTCCTCCAGGGATGTTAATTTTGCACAGTACCGACACCGGGATAAGACCACTGGTGCTGATAAATATCGGGAGAAAAACAGAACTTTCATCAGGTCTAGGCCAAAAACCTGGAGTACCAATGGCTGGATAAGCAAACATAAGGGGGATTTCGGTTGGGGTAATAATACCCCCACCAATAACATCCCGTGCTAACTCCAGCGTTATGCTGCCCTTTATATGTATATTGGCAGTGAACTGTCCGCTCCTGGCTGGCGGTCGAAAATTCAGCCGGAAAGGGTCATAAGTTGACATGTCGACTCTCACGAACTCAGAGTCTTCAATACTAAACCCGACCAGGTTTAGATCATCGTTTATCTTTCTTTTCCATCCGTCCACACGGGGAAGTCTGATATAAGCATGGGAGTAAGCGATATATAAATCCTTTGGGCTGAGGTAAGAAAACTGATAATGCACGGTCGGATTAAAGGAATGGTCAAAGTTAACCGTAAGCGTTGCCCCTTTGGTATAGCTGGGAAAACGGGCCGAATCGACGCTGATGACCATTTTATCTGTGCTATCGGTCCATATTGCGTCGCCCCGGCAAACGGCGACAAAGCACACGGCAGTCATGCTAATGAGGAAACTGGCCATCCGTTTCAGGGTTAATATGTTTTTCATCATCCATATTCCTGGTCATTAAGGTTAGGGATACCGGAGTACAAAGCTGGCCGTTGAGTGGAAATCACCCATACGAATCGTTTTATTTTTTACGGCATCGTTCGCTCCTTTCAGGGAGGCGAAAACCCGGATTTCGTTGTTTCCTGGTTGCAGAGCGATGCTGACCTTATCCTGATTTATTCTGAGCAATTGCCCCTGCTCGTTTGTCAGCATAATCGCAAAACCTCGTGCCGCTCCGGTAACGGCCAGCAGCCCAGGCTGGTCCCCATCTTCGTCGCCGTAAAAGCGAACATCGAGGCGCTGGCTGTGCCTGAAGGTGCAGTTAAGCACCCGAATAATGATTGTCCGACGGCTGGTCGTGTCGTAATCGTAGAAGTTTTTAACCGGTATGCTCTGGAAGTCCACCCGTTGATGCGCCGAGGCAATATCCAGCTTGCAGGGGGCATGGCTCAGCACGCCGGAAAATGTCAGTTGCGCATATCCCTCATTAGCAGCGCGAGCCGCCGTCACCGCAGCTACCCCTGCGAGGACGCCCAGCGCCAGGATGGAATACCAGCGAAAGCGGCTCTGAATGGGCGCCAGGTTACTGCACTTTGGCACGACAGATCCCCTCCAGGCAGTGGAATATGATCTCAGGCTGGCCCCCGTAGTCGTTGATATAGGAGATAATCGGCTCGGCCAGACGAGGGGCCTTAAGCCTGGATTTGCCCTCCGGAGCAATCATCACAGGAGTCATATCAGAATAACCGCCGTCCCGGTTTTTCAGGCCAGTTACGGTAATGTAATACGGCGTTGGGTTATCGATTTCATAACCGTCGTCGATGCGGTGCAGGATCATTTTACTCTGCCAGACCGAACCGCGGCTTGCCCGAATAGAGGCGGGTCGATAGAACAGTTTGATCCGAGTCTGAAGCGCAATTTGCAGCGCGTTAGCACCGTTGTCCCGGGGCGGGATGCCGCGCAGGTTGAAGTAAAATAGTGATTCTTTATCCTCGGGAAGCCGATGCGCGGCATGCGTCGCGACGATTCGGACCAGGCTGCTGGCGCCGGGTTCAATGCGCTGTACCGGTGGGATGGCAACCAGGAACTCGCTGTTTTTCTTTCCGGCCGCATCCTCCACCCATGCCTGAGCCAGAAAAGGTCGGGTCGGATCATCATTCGTGGCGGTCAGGCTGACGGACGACTCTCCCGCATTCAGAATAATACGGGTGCGGTCCAGGTTTATCGCGGCGTGCGCAGCGCCCGCTATTAGCAGGGTAGCACCGAGAACGACATGGATATCTCGCATTACTTCACTCCTGTTTATCAATAGATTGGTCACAGCCCCTCCCCATTCGTTAAGGAGTGCCATCACTCAGTCGCCGAAGTATGGCGCAGCGGAAACACGTAGTTCCGCGGATCGAAAGTACGGATCATGGTCACCCGCACGGGCAGCGATCCATCCTGCGCCGCCTTCTGCACAACCGTCACGGCACCACCGTACCCGGCCTGCGCTATCGCTTTCTGCCATGGAATGGGCAGATCGCCCAGCGCTGCATTGAGTATTTTCTTCTCCGCCTGCATATCGCGAATAACTGTCCCGTCCGCCAGCATTTCCCTGGCCACCAGGGGGATCACGCTGTGGCGTGTCAGCCCGGAGCGACGACCGGCCTGATCCACGCGGTACCAGACCCCTTCTCCCCCCGCGTGCACTCCTCGCCGCTGCCGGAAATCCATCACAAAGCGGTTTTCTGACGCCAACTGATGTTCATGCGCTTCCCTGCCAGCTCGCCGTACTTCAACGATGGCTCGTTGCTGTGCGTTCTCCAGCTGACGTCCCCGCAGACGAACCTGTCGCAGGAAAACGTCTCTGATCCCCGCGAGCATCAACGCGCGATCGTGCTTCACGCCAGATAACGCCAGCACAGCTTCATTTTGAAGAATCGCTGTGCCAGCCATCACTCCGCTCGCATAGGCGACTTCATCTGCCTGTCCGTGAATGGATGGCCTTGTTTCACCGGGCCTCAGAGCCAGAAAGCCCAGCAGAACCTTCCGGCTCCGTGCCAAAAGTTGTCGCATTTTTTCTGCCCCCCGGTATATCTGGACGCTCCCGTTCCGGCCAGGGCCGCGAGAAACAGGCACACGCTCAGGGATCGATGCTTTTGCACGACCATGATTGTCATCGACACGTTTTTTGTCCTGAAGACGTGGATGCGCGGGTCGGACATCGCGGTCAGAGACCGGGTGTTGAAAAGCTGGCTTAGGGCGAGCGACGGGGTGGTTTCCGGCAACTGGTCCCTCTTCCGCCAGGGACCAAAGCCCGTTCAGTGAGATTTCCGACTCCGGACGCAGGATATCCGCCACCGGCGCCGCCGCCAGAGGCGTGCCAGCAGTGGCCACCCAGATGAGGCCCCCCACAATGCCTGCCAGCCTCATTCCTGTTCGACCTGCTGGCTTAGATTATTTAGCAGAGTGTGGCGAATGTCGGCGCAGACCTTGTTCACCCGGTAGCGGTATAGCGCGTCGATAGTCTCCTGAAGTGGTGGAGACAAGGTGTCGCGAACTCCCGCGTACTGGTGCATTCTCTGCATCAGTACCGTGAAATGACCGGACAGCGGGGATGCCGCCCCCGGGGCTATCGTATTCAGAACCGTGAGCTCCTGCCGACATCGACCGGGCAGCCCGTTATCATCTGCCTGCCGCGCCGGGCGACGATTTTCTTGCTTCGCAGAGGTCGCATTTTTATCTGTCGCGGCCGGCATGCTGCTTTTACGGCTCTGAGCACCGGACATCAGGCTACAACCGCTCAGACACAGCGAGAGCACGGCGAGCAACAGGCAGCAATTACGACTGACTGACATGACAGACACTCCCGTGACAGGAAAAGGTCAGCTCGGGCCGAGCCCCATAGTCGTCGATATACGTCAAAACCGGCACCTGCAGTGTCGGGGACACCATCCGGGTACTGCTCCGTGGCGCAAGCGTCCGTGGAGCGATATCCGCGCTGCGGCCACGCTTCGCCTTCAAATCGACCAGCGTAACGTAGTAAGGGGTCGGGTTATCCAGCCGGTATCCGTCATCCGTCCGGGTCAGAACCAATTTTGTCATCCAGGGGCTGCCGGAGCGTACCGCGAGAGCCGCGGGACGGTAAAAGAGCTTCACTCTGGTCTGCACTGCGAGTTGCAGGACGTTGGGTTTGTCCGCACGCGGGGGAATACCGCGAAGGTTAAAATAGAACAGACTCTCCCTGTCGGCTGGGAGTGTTGATGCCGTCGGGAGTGAGGTGATCCTGACAAGACTGCGGGCGCCAGCTTCCAGGCGTTGCACCGGTGGAACGACGGCCAGGGGAAGCCCTGTTCTGGCGCCTTTTTCGTTTTCCAGCCAGGCCTGCGCCAGCGCCGGACTAGTCGGGTCATCGTTAATCACCGTAAGACTGAGCGACGGTTGACCGGCATCGAAGATAACGCGTGTACGATCAGGGGTGACCGTGGCGTCAGCCGTGGGCCCAAGTAGCCACAAAGCCCCACCCAATGCCGCAGAAATCACCTGCCCTCTGAGTTTCATGTTGTTTTATCCTGTGATTATGGTTATTGAATGCAGCGTAAAATTAGCGTGTCCAGACCCCTGGCAATGCTTGCGGGAACGCGCAGCCGGCATCGGGTCTTTCCATCCCACATGACCCGAAGCCGTTCGCCTTCACGAAGGCCGGCAACCCAGGCCTGACCACCGTCTCCCACGATCCCCCGCTCCCGCCCCCCGTCATCCTGTACGCTGGCCCCGAAAGGCGGCGGCAGTTTTCCGCGCCGGTCGATGGTGACCATTCCCTTCCATCCCTTCAGGACGTCAAATCGGTGGTAGCCAATAGCGCCCTCCGTCAAGGTGGCATCGTTGACGGGGTCCTGCACCTCCACACCCGACGGCAGACGATCGACATCAATGCGGGTATGCAGGCGGTAGTAGCTGCTCTGATTGGTCAGAACCCCCTTCCCCCACCGGTTGGTGACGATTTCGCCACCATTAACCGGGATGCTCCCCGCCGGAGATGTATCAACCATCAGTCGGGTTCCACCGTTACCGTTACCCGGATGCAGCGCCGCCCCCCGGGCGGTGGCGGTAAACCCACCTTGCAGCGTCAATCCAGCGGCCTGGTATCTGTCGTGGGACCAGGCTGCGGTCAGGGACATCTCGCTCCAGTCGCCGGTATGGTTGACATAACCGCTCACAAATGCCGGTGCCGTGGATCCACTGCCTCCCCCGGCGGTCAGCCGCCAGGCGTTGTGCGCGTCCACGGTCCGAAGCCAGGATGCGCTTTGCGTCAGGGAGCGACCATCACGCTGCAGGTCGTAGCTTATAGTGCCTTGTTCCAGCGGCAGGGAGAGACTGACAAAAAGCATGTCATCGCGGCGATGGGCCAACTGTGTTCGGGTAGCAGAGAGACTGAGCGCAAGGTGTTTCAGGCTGAACAGATCGAACAGGCGGCTGACGGTCAGGGTATAGCTGCGGGTGGAGGGACGATCCCAGTAGTTTTGATGGTTGTAGTTGAGGTACATGCTAACACCCGCACCAGAAAAACTTTTATTTATCATTACATTATACATTGACTTGCTGCGTCCCTGCAGAGACTGCGGGTGGTCCTGCAGGCTCAGAAACTGATCCATCGATAAGAAATTACGCTCAGAAAACCGGTAGCCGGCAAAAGTTATGCCTCCGTTCAGCGAGGAAAAGTATTTTGAATAGTTGACGCGCCATGACTTTCCGGCCTCCCGCTCTCCGTTCTGCAAACGGGCTAGTGACTGGGTGACATCTGCAGACAGCGCCCCAAAACCAAACAGATCGCGTCCTACACCAATAGCCATTGCCTGGTAGAGGGTTGAGAGTGTACTTCCGCCATAGAGCGTCCACGCACTGGTGACACCCCATGAAAACTCCGCCATGGTAAACAGGGGGCCGCGCAGACGATGATTGTCCCGGGAAGGCCGGCCGGCGGCGATTTTATAACGTAAACGTCCAGGCCGGGTCAGATAGGGAACGGCGCTGGCATCCACGTCAAAGCGCTGAACCTCTCCGTTCTGCTCCTCTACCCTGACGTTCAGCTTGCCGGTTAATACTGAGCTCAGCGTCTGAATCCGGAAAGGCCCTGCCGGCACCGTGCTCTGGTAGATGACCTGTCCCTGCTGTGAAATAATGACTCTGGCATTGGTATGGGCTATTCCACTGACCTCTGGGGCATACCCCCGCTGATCGGGTGCCAACATGGCATCATCGCTGGAGATACCGAACCCGGTATAGCGCCAGGACTCGAAGATTTCGGTATCAAGGTAGCCTTCCCCCAACGTCGCGCGCGCGCGCAAGGACGGGAGGGGACGGTAGGCATAAAACCGCGCCCAACGGAAATCACGCTGCTCCTCCCTGCCCGATTCACGAGACATCGTGCCCTGATAATCGCCACGGAAGCGCCATGCACCAGCGTTAGCTCCCACGGTACCAAACACGTCTGCACGGGTTTCGGACGCACTCTGCTCCGGCTTGTTCACCGTCGTGCTGAAGTTATAATCGATAAACGCACCAGGGATGCCGTTATCCCAGCGGGAAGGCGGATCCCAGTCCGGATTGCGTTCATCAAGATACGCCTGAGGTAGCGTGATGTTGAGCTCAGCCTGGCTCAGATCGATACGGATGCTCTCTCCCTGAAGCGCAGCCAGGCTAATACATTGATTCTGATGCCATGCGTCCAGCCTGGCCCGCTCAGCCCGACGTAGTCCCAGCAGATCTATGATCCCGGCGGTCAGGCAGACCGTCGGCGTGTCTGATTTTTCAGCACCCTCAGGGTAGACATCCACGTTCTGCGTGCCCAGTCGACGGTCATTCAGGACAATGGTCAACGAGTAGCGTCCGGGCATGACATAACCTGCTGTACTAAAACGGGAAAAATCAACATTACGCGCGTCTTTGGCATCCAGCATGTCGGTATCAAACTCCACGGCCCTGACCGCAGAGGAAGTCGCCAGCATAAAAAGAAGGAAAAAACCGGGCAGGAAATACAGCGACGGTGATGACATATCGACACGTACCATATATTCCTGCTCCGGATCCGAATCACAGATAGGTCAGCGTAAAATTAGCGGTACTGAAGAATTGTCCCGGAACGGGGTCTGCAGTTCCAACCCGTGTCACATAGGCTGCAAACGGAAGATCCTGGTTGCCGTTCTTTATTTCGCGGACGGGGAACGTTTTTCCCAGCGTAATTTGCTGAGAGGAACCATTCTGCAAAATAATCCCGACGTTTTGCGCCGATCCGGTCACTCCCAGAATATTGGGATTATTACCCGTAGGCTCATAGGCGCCGCTGCCAGTAAAGGTGATATATACCGTTTTTGACTTCGTGGCATCGCCAATATTGCAGTTTTTCAGGTTAATGTTGAAGCTTTTCGGGTTCGTTACACCATCCTTCAGGGACTGGAGTGAAGTACTGCCGAGATCAACAGGTTTCCCGTCGTTAGCATCGACTGAACAGGGTGCATCAATGACCGAGCCGGTAAAGTCTACCTTCCCACTCCCCTGGTCGACGACGCCCGGTGACGGATCTGGCGTCGGGTCTGCGGCATACACCGATGACAGCCCTGTGCATAGGGTTGCCACGGCACTCATTAGCATCATTTTTTTCAACATAATATTGGCCTTAATGACAAAATTACAGATTTTATTATTTCTGCTGGGTAACTCCCTAAGTAAACACGATAAACATCAGGCCCTCAGGGATAATACAGGGATAACGGATATTCCTCCTTTAATTATAAGGTGTATTTTTGCAGTACTTTTAATAACAAACCAAAGGCAAGAAATGGCCTTCCTTTTCGTTATTACCAGGAAGCTACTTGTCTCAAGAAAATATTAATTCACACTATATTATCGGCTTAATATTCAGCAGGACCGGGGTCGTTAATATTTTTCATGCCCAATCTGGCCAGCCCGCTTTTTCGCAGTCGGTAGATACTTTTAACAGACAGCCCAGCCTTGTGAGCCTGTACCCCTGCCGGTTCGCCCTGCAGATAACCGCTCAGAACCCATTTTTCCTGCCCCGAAAGCCAGACTGAACCGGTCCGCGACCGGCGAACCACAGGCGGCGTGCAAAGCGCGCTGGCGATGTACTCCGCCGGGTCACGGTCATGGACGACACTCATTGGCGCACAGAACAGACGATGTGCCAGACGGCTCTGCCAGGACTGGCGGTCGTCGAGAAGCATTACCACCCGCCCGGTAGCGACATCACAGACCGGAAGCAGTGCGCTCAGCCAGGCAACAATCCCCGACGAACAAGGGGGGCAGCAGACGAGAAGCGAGGTGACGGTGGTCGGTCTGATGCGGCAATCGCGTTCATCACTGATATGAAAGAAAGGGAGAAGATGGCTGGCGGCATATCCCGCCGTCAGCTGGTACATCCCTTCATTCTGAACACATCGCACCCCTGCAAACGCGACGGCATCGTTCGCCATCCTTAATCCTTCAACACGCATTACATCTCCTTGTTCGTCTTATCGTCGGGATTAGCTCATACCCTTAACCAGATGCGCCTGCATTACATCTGTACTGCCGGAAAAAACAGCAAAATATGTACATCTGGTGAACCTATGTTACTGCCACAGCCCCTTATGATCAATATAATCGATCGATAAATCATTATTAATCGATTTTATCAATTAAACATAATGAAATTGATCGTTACATCTAATCGAGAATAATTATCATTTATTGATTTTGGTCAAAGAAATATCGCATCACTCTGTTTTTAAAGGATGGAAAATTGCTGTATATCAAAACAACGCCGGGAACCTATTTACGCAAATTATGGGTTAAAGCGCCCTATCGGCACGAAGAGAATCGCTATCAGGAGCAAAACATTTGGGAGGATACTGAAGTTTTCCGCCACGCAAGCTACATCCTTATGGCGAACAAAGGGCTGCCACGTTTTACCAGCTGGATTTCACAGGGTAAAACGTGGCGATCGATCAGGCATCAATAACAATATCGCTGACAGGAATACACTGGCAGGCAAGACAAGTGCCGTCACCACGATTATCAGATTCACCGAGTGACTCTACCGCCCCTTCGGTCAACTTCACCGCACAACATTCGCACTGCCCGGCGCGACAGCCTCCGGCCATGCGGATCTTATGTTTTTCTCCCAGTTCCAGCAGCGTCCCGGCAGCCGGAGTCCAGTCAACGGTAACGCCCGACCGGGCGAACACCACTTTGTGGTGGGTTTTGTGCGACGTGATGCGTGGTTTAGGTGCTGCAAACAGCTCCTTAAAGATATCAAAGGCAAAAACACCCCGCTCCCTGAGCCCATTTTCAAGCGCCCGGGTCATGGCTTCCGGGCCGCAGAGATAGAAACGGGCGCGCTGAGAGATCAGCGCCTCATCAAACATTGCAGCATTAATCATCCCTTTCTGCTGATAATCTTCACCCGGTAGCTCGGATGCCAGGGGAGTGTCGTAAACATTCACAATCCGCAGGCGCGGCAGCCGTTGCTCCAGCATCTGCAGCTGCTCGCGGAAGGCATGGCTCTGGCCGTTACGGTTACCGTAATAGAGCCACAGACAGGCCCCCTCGGTGTCGGGCTCCAGCGAAGACAGGAAGCTCATAAACGGGGTGATCCCAATACCGCCGGCAATCATCACCACCGGGGCCTTGCTCTGCGCCGGGATCACAAAATTACCGTCCGGCGCCGTCAGCATCACTTCATCGCCAGGCTGCAGCTGCTGGTGGATCCAACCCGACATCTGCCCCTGCGGCTGCAGGCGAACTGACAGCGTAAAGTGTTGGGCATTACCCGGCGCGTTACTGAGGGTATATGCCCGGCAAATGCCCTGCGGAATATCTTTCGGGAACACGCGGATGAGTACCGCCTGGCCCGGCTGCCACTGCGGTAGTGGCGTACCGTCCAGGGGTACCAGGCTGACGCTTTTCACCCCTGCGGTTTCATTAATCACCTGGCTTACGACAAAGCGTTTCTCCCCCGGCCAGGCAAGCGCACCAGCGGTACGGCGTACCGAGCAGTGCATCATACGCAGCGGCACCGAGCCGCTAATGGCATCCACGCGCTGGTAGTTGCACAAACCGTTATAGTTGCTGGCACCGGCGCCATAAACCGGGCGCTCCGGGAGATTCAGATCGGCGCAGCCCTGCCACCAGCCGTATTCTGCCACCACCACATCATCGTTCATGGCATCATCAATTCTGGCGCGGAACTGCCCGGTTCCGGAGGGGGTTTTGACTTCAATCCAGTCTTTGTTAGCAATCCCCTGCTGCTGTGCCAGGGCACGGCTGACGATCGCTTGTGGATCCGGTGATTTACGGCGCAAAGTGACCAGATGACGGTGCTGGCTATGGCAAAACAGCGGATTTTTCATGGTGGTCAGGCGCAGCGGGAAGTCATCGCTGTGCGGCTGTTCTTCCAGGAATACCGGCAGCGGAGAGTAGCCGTGGCGCAACAGCTTTTCACTGTAGATCTCCGCTTTCCCGGTTTCGGTCGCAAATCCGCGCGGGCGAGCAGCCTCTGCATCACGCAGGGCGTATTTACGCTCATGGTTTGAGAGATTCAGATTGATGCCGCGAGGTTCGGCGCGCAGCATCGCCATCGTCAGGCCGCTCGGTGCCAGAATATGATTGAATCCAGCTTCAATATCGCCGTTAAAGAAGTGCTCACCCATACCCATTTTGCAGGCCAGGCGGAAGGCTATCTCATAGTCCGCCAGCGACTCACCGCGCGGTTTCACCAGCTGCGGGCGCAGCTGGACGTGAGAATCCGCTCGCGCGGAAATTTCAAAACCCACCTTCAGCGCTTCACGCTCCCACAATGTGTTCGCAGGCAACAGAATATCTGCAAAGCGAGAGGTTGGATTTTCAAAATGATCGCAATGAACGTGAAACTCCAGCGCCTTCAGGGCTTCGATACCCGTTTCTACGTTACCGTGGCTTGAAAGCATGTTCGACCCGAAGCAGAACAGCCCTCGCACTTTATAGGGGACCCCTTCCAGCACCGCGCGCTGCAAATCAGCGGTAGCAATATAGCCGCTGGCCGGTGGCCCCAGCGGGCGCTCCTTCACTCCCAGTGCTTTTTGACGCTGGGCTTCAGGCAATAACGACAGTGGGTTCATGACGTTGCAGAGCGGTTTGCTGTAAATCCGGTTGCCACCTTCGGTATCAAACGCGCCGGTCAGCGCGTAAAGGACAGCAATCGCCCGCTCGGTTTGGGTCGCATTCTGGCTTTGGGCGATACCAATCCAGGCATGATAAGCAATACGTGATGAGCCACGGATAAGCGTTGCCGCGGCCAGCTGTTTTTCTGCCGACACGCCGGTGATGTCACTGACATAATCCAGCGTGTACTGCGAGGTGGCCTGGCGTAGTTTTTCCAGCGACGGGGAGACACTTACCTTCTGCCCGTCAGCCAGGGGGATAACGTATTCCCCCGCCAGCGCCGCACGCTGATAGAACGCCTCATCCCCGGCAAGCGTATCGGTACAGGCTCGTGGCTGGTTGTCGAAGGCATCCCAGAGAAGATAATGATTGGTTTTGGCGCTGGCATCGAGATCCTGCTCGCGCAGGAAGAATCCGGTAGTGTTATTCACTAACAGCGGCGCATTGGTCCAGGTTCTGACGAAGGTGTCATCATAGGCCTGCGCCTCAAGCAACTGGCGGATTAAGCCCATCGCCAGCACCACGTCGGTGCCGGGGTTCACGTTAAGCCACAGATCCGCATCGCGGGCAAGTTCGTTCTGGCGCGGGTCAACGACCAGCAGACGCGCTCCCTTTTTACGCCCTTCGCCAATCGCATTTGCCTGAGCAAGCCAGGTAGACGACGGATTATTGCCCCACAGCATAATAAGTTCGGCGTTGCGGTAGTCGGCGGCCGGGGTTATACAACCAAATGTGAACATATGCGCCCCGTCCTTGTGCCAGTTGCACACTTCGGCGCTGTAACACGTGTTCGGGCTGCCGTAGAGGCGAATAAAGCGTTCAATCCACTCGGTACTGTCGATAATCGGCGTCCCGCTCGGGGTGGTTATCGAGAAAGCAACGGATTCCGCCCCACTTTCCGCTTTGAAGGTAGTCAGCTTCGCGGCAATGTCATTCAGTGCCTCTTCCCAGCTAATACGCTGCCAGCCTGGATCCGCCGCCCCTTTTGGCTGCGTACGGCGCATCGGCCAGAGAATACGATTTTCACTGTAGATGAGTTCAGGCGCCGCGCGCCCTTTCATACAGACCGCCCCGCCGGTAGGGTGCTCAGGATCGGGGTGTACTGCCATAAGGCGACCATCTTTGATTTCGTTCAGAGTACCGCAACGGGAACGACAAAGCGCGCAATAACCGGGAGTAAGATGTTGAGACATAACGGGTAACACTCCTATGTCTGGTAAACATAGCAGGATGCCTGGCACGGGTATTCGACAATATTTTTTGGACAGGATGCCGCTGGTTTAGACTGATTTAAACTATTTTTGATAGATTCAAAAAATACACTAAACCAACCTGGGCAGATTGATTCACGTCAACAATGTATCCGGTTGCGACTGAGGGGAAATGGAAAGTGGATGTTTAAAGAAAAAGCCCCTGCATTTCTGCAAGGGTGTGGTGCTTTTTTTCTGCGGTTTTTACAGCGCCATGTCGTGCTGCGGGGAGGATTCCATCGGCTTCGCCTGGGGGATCGCTGCCTGCGGCTGCGTGTTCATCTGCAGAACCGGCGGTTTGGTCAACTGCAGCGTGGCAGCGGTGTCGTCCCATACCTGCTGAGTCAGCGCCACGTTGCCGTTCAGCTTCTGACCGTAGCTCGGCACGATAGTATGGATCTTGCTCTGCCACTCCGGGGAGTTGAACTGCTGCGGGAACATCTGCTTCAGCACGTTCAGCGTGATCGGCGCGGCGGTTGAGGCACCCGGTGACGCACCCAGCAGCGCGGAGATGGTTTTCTCTTTATCTACCACCACTTCGGTACCCAGTTTCAGTACCCCGCCTTTTTCGGCATCTTTCTTGATGATCTGCACGCGTTGACCGGCCTGAATCAGCTTCCAGTCCTCTTGACGGGCGGCCGGATAGTACTCTTTCAGCGCCGCGAAGCGGTCTTCATCGCTCAGCATGACCTGGCTAATCAGGTATTTCACCAGATCAAAGTTATCCAGACCGACGTCGGTCATCGGCATAACGTTGCTGGTGGTCGTGGTGCTCAGCAGGTCAAAGAATGAACCGTTTTTGAGGAATTTGGTGGAGAACGTTGCAAATGGTCCGAACAGAACCACACGTTTACCGTCGATAAAGCGGGCATCCAGGTGCGGAACCGACATCGGCGGAGCGCCCACAGACGCCTGACCATACACTTTCTCGAGGTGCTGTTTGGTCACTTCCGGGTTTTCGGTCATCAGGAAGGAGCCACCCACCGGGAAGCCTGCATAGTTGTCCGCTTCGGCAATACCGGTTTTCTGCAGCAGCTTCAGCGCGCCGCCGCCGGCACCGATAAACACGTATTTCGCATCAATCGCGTGGGTTTCACCGCTTTTCACGTTCTGAATGGTGACGTGCCAGGAGTTATCGTCGTTACGTTTGAATTCGGTCACTTCAGCAGACGTTTCCAGGCTGAAGTTGTTGCTCTTTTTCAGGCTACCGATCAGCTGACGGGTAATTTCACCGTAGTTAACGTCAGTACCCACCGGCGTCCAGGTTGCTGCAACTTTCTGCTGCGGGTCGCGCCCTTCCATCACCAGCGGTGCCCACTGTTTGATTTGCTGATGGTCGGTGGAGAATTTCATACCCTGGAACAGCGTGGTCTGCTGCAGCGCAGCATAACGTTTGCCGAGGTAATCGACGTTTTTATCGCCCCAGACAAAGCTCATGTGCGGCGTAGAATTAATAAAAGCGTGAGGATCGTTCAGAATGCCGCGCTTGACCTGCGCTGACCAGAACTGGCGGGAGATCATAAACTGTTCGTTGATATCCAGCGCTTTGCTCACGTCGATGGAACCGTCCGGGCGTTCCGGCGTGTAGTTCAGTTCCATATTCGCCGAGTGACCGGTCCCGGCGTTATTCCAGCCGTTTGAGGATTCCAGAGCAACACCGTCGAGCTTTTCAACCATCACCTGTTTCCACTCCGGCTGTAATTCCTGCAGCCAGGTGCCCAGAGAGGCGCTCATAATTCCCCCGCCAATCAGCAGGAAATCGGTTTTTTGTGTGGTTTCAGCATTAGCGTAGGTGGCTGAACTTACCAGCATAGCTAATGAAGTCAGCGACAGAATAGTCTTTTTAATTGCAGGCATGATAATGATATCGCATCGCAAAAGTGAAGTGTGAAGCTATATATTAACTCACTTTTACTTTATTTTAAAATTTCATTCACAGATTCGTTAAACCACAGGAAAGGTGTAACAATATTTTTGCTTTTTTTAATTAAAAAAAGCAGCCAGGCTGCTTTAATTGGATGATTAATTGAGGTGGCCGCCCCACCGCGCGTGCGGCGGCAATTTAACTTAAATACCCAGCGTATATTGGGCAATTTTAAAGTAAATAATCAGACCGGTGCCATCAATAAAGGTGGCAATAAAGGGTGCAGAAACCACCGCCGGATCAATACGTACTTTTTGCAACAGCATGGGAATAATAGAGGAAACAATCGCACTCCAGATGGTGATAGCCACCAGGGTCAGACTGACGACGATGGTTATTTCAACACCCACGCCCATCATCCACGCACGGATCCACGCGGCAACACCTATCGTTATCGCAATCAGCAGCGAGGTAGAGACCTCTTTGCGTATGACGCGGCCAAGATTACTGAGATTGGCTTCACCGAGGGCCATGGCACGGACGATGGTGGAGGTTATCTGCGTACCACTGTTACCACCGGTACCAATCAGCAGTGGAATGAAGAACGCTAGTGCGATGGCCGCCTCAAGCTGTTCTTCGAACGCCTTTAATACCGTACCGGTATAGGCTTCCGCCACAAACAGTAATAACAGCCAGACGCTACGTTTACGCCACAGCTCCCAGGGGCTGGTTTCCAGATAAGGCTTTTCCAGCGGTAACGATGCCCCCTGCAGCTGTGCATCTTCAGTATTCTCATCACGCACCAGGTGAGCAATTTCTTTTTCACCCAATACACCAACAATAATACCGTCCTTGAGGACCGGGAAAAACGTCAATGGATGTTTAACATACATATCGCAAAAATCAGTGCGATCGTCTTCTGGTTTTACAGATATAAATTTGCGGTTCACAATGCCACGCACAAATTCATCTGCTTCGTTCATTCTCAGCAATTCTTTTACTGATAATACACCGTGTAAAAAACCCTCTTCGGTGGTAACACAAACGTGGGAAGGAATACGCTCGTCGGTAATTTGTGACAACAGAGTATTGCGCGCTTCCGCAATGGTCATGCTGGCACGCAGGCTGACGTAATCCTGAGTCATGTATTCGCTGATATCATCCGCACGCGGATGGTTAAGTACTAATGGGGTCATAAAAACCTCGCAAGATGTTTAACGGATTAACCGAGCATCACGAGGGCGGTAAACCAGAGCAGGGGTGCAGATAAATCTATCTCCACGTACAGGTTTTGGCACTATACAACGTATCCAGATAACTGGAAGTTACTTTGGGCTGAACCTTAATCCGATAAAGCCTGTCCTAACCTTGGGCATCTCTCGATGTCGTCAGATCAGTAACCTATGTTTGTACAGGAGCCTCGCCAAACGAGATACTGCATAAAGCGAGGCGAATATAGCGATTGCTATAAAAAATAAAAACTGCGGCGAAACAGTTGTTTATTGAAGGTTTAAATAAATATGTAAAATTATAACAAAATACACTATATAATTGCGGTTTAGCTTCGATTTAGGATTAAGAAAAAGAAAGCTGCTATGTTAAAAAGTCAGCCAATGAATAATAAAGAGGAATGGTATATTTTATATTCAGCGAAGCCAGAGCCTCATCTGTAAATATATGTAAGCAACAGTCAGCATCTTATTCCCCACTTAATAGCGTCAACCTGCGCTGCACCTCATCAAGAAATAACGGTAATCCTCCGGGTTGATAGTCCCGGGACATATAGATGCCATAAACAGCCAGCGTCTTCGGCAGCCAGCCTGACAGCAGCGGCTGCAGCAAACCGCGCTCCAGCGCCTGGTGTGCTTCTATTTCCGGTAACATCGCAATACCGCATCCCGCCACAGCGGCTTCCAGTAGTAATGAAGAGATCCCTGCCCCAAGATTTCCACCTACACTAACGGAAACCGACTCCCCTGAACCATCGCTGAAGTGCCATGAAGGCGCGGTGAAATGGCTGTAGTGCAGGCAGTTGTGCTGCGTAAGATCCTGCGGCGTTTGTGGGACGCCGTGCTGCTGCAGGTACGCAGGGGAAGCACAAAGCACCGAGCGGCATACGCCCAGGCGGCGCGCAATAGCGCCTGGCTCAGGATCGTTGGTTATCCGAATCGCCACATCGATACGCTCACCCACCAGGCTCACTGGATGGTTGTTAATATCCAGTTCGAGGCGTAATTGCGGGTAACGACCTAGAAAATCAGGTAATAACGGAGAAACCAGATGCATGGCGGTGAAATGTGCGCACGCTACGCGCAGAGTACCAGAGGGAGTACTGCGCTGGTTCTGCCCTTCTATCTCTTCAGACAGGCGAAGAAGGCTACGCGTTTTTTGCAGAGTATTTTCACCGGCTGCCGTCAGCGTGAGTTTGCGCGTCGAGCGATGGATGAGCCGCGTTCCTGCCCACTGTTCCATCTGTTCCAGATAACGGCTGACCATCGGGCGCGACATGCCCAGCGCCCGCGCCGCCGCGCTGAGGCTCCCCAGTTCACAGATCCGATTGTAAACCCGTGCAGCGATAATCCGGTCCATTTTGCTCTCCATCTGCTCGATTTATGAAACTCAGCATCTCCTTTTTCAGGAATTCTGGCAAATGAGATTTTCCGTACAATAACGCTCATTCACCTGACAATGAGAAACGAACATGAAACTGACAACTCTGGCCCTGCTGACCGCGACCTTTGCTACCACCGCTATGGCGGCCCCGCTGAAACTGGAAACCTACAACCCACAGGAAAACGGTATTTTTCCGGTTTCTTCTACGCTTGTGAGCGGCCCGCACGAAGCGGTGCTGTTTGATGCCCAGTTCAACGTGAAAGACGGCGAAAAACTGGTAGAGATGGTGCGTAAAAGCGGAAAGAAACTGACGCAGATCGTCATTACCTCCGGCGACCCTGATTTCTACTTCGGCCTCGAGCCGCTGGTAAAAGCCTTCCCGGAAGCGAAGATTGTCGCTACCCAGAAAGTGGTCGATCACATTAAAGAAACCAGCAAAGCTAAGCTGACCTACTGGGGCCCGCAGATGAAAGACGGCGCGCCGCAGGTGCTGTACACCCCTCAGCCGATTGCCAGCACCCACTTCAGTATTGATGGTGAAGCGGTAGAAATTAAACAGCCGGAAAGCTACGCCGCTTATGTCTGGATCCCGGGTAACAAAACCATCCTCGGCGGTACCGGCGTTGCTTCAGGTATTCATGTCTGGACGGCTGATACTCAGTCGGTTGAATCCCGTAAAGACTGGCGCGAAACCCTGAAAGGCATGGCGGCCCTGCACCCGCAAAAAGTGATCCCGGGCCACTATCTGGGTGAACTGCCGCAGGGTGACAAAGCCATCACCTTCACCAGCGAGTATCTGTCCCAGTTTGAGCAGGCGCTGAAATCACAGAAAACCGCAGCTGGCGTCATTGCAACCATGAAACAGCAGTATCCACAGCTTAAAGAAGAAAGTTCGCTTGAGCTGAGTGCGAAGGTAAACAAAGGCGAAATGGCCTGGTAAACATTCCTGGATTCAGTTTTGTGGTTTGCTATTTCGCCAGATATGACCGAGTATCAGTACTGCATCAAAATTAATCGATGCGTATGTGGTTAATTTCGTCCGGTTTTTTCCGGGCTAGTCCTTGAAACCAGCAACAGGATTGAGGAGTAACAATGAAATCGAACCGTAAAGCACGTCATATTCTCGGCTTGAGCTACAAACTGTCTAACCAGACGAAAGTGGTACGCGAAGGCGGCCAGGAAACCCAGGTCAACCACGCACATGCCACCGGACGTAAGCGCCGCGCAAAATAAGTTTGCCTGAATCGTGACCGACACCATCTTCCTGGAAGATGGTGTTTTTTTATTTTCTTAAGACCGCCATTTCCCCTTTTTGACAGCACTTGCTTTATACTTTGCCCGCCGCTGTACCCGCCAGCCTGAGGCAGCCTCACCTGCCGGGACTGGAGTGATGACAAAGGAGTGAGTGAGATGTTATTAAATCATAAGAAAAACCGTTCTCTTTATATTCCCTACGCAGGCCCGGTTCTGCTGGAATTCCCGCTGCTGAATAAAGGTAGCGCCTTCAGTATTGAAGAGCGTCGCAACTTCAACCTCCTCGGCCTGCTGCCAGAAGTCGTGGAAACTATTGAAGAACAAGCCGAGCGCGCCTGGATCCAGTATCAGGGCTTCAAAACCGAAATCGATAAACACATCTACCTGCGCAATATTCAGGACACGAACGAAACCCTGTTCTATCGCCTGGTGGGAAATCATCTTGAAGAGATGATGCCGGTTATCTATACCCCGACCGTGGGTGCCGCCTGTGAACGTTTCTCGGAGATCTATCGCCGCTCGCGCGGGGTGTTCATCTCTTATGAAAACCGTCACAACATGGACGATATTCTGCAAAACGTGCCGAACCACAACATCAAGGTGATTGTGGTGACCGACGGCGAGCGTATCCTCGGCCTTGGCGATCAGGGGATCGGCGGGATGGGCATTCCTATCGGCAAGCTCTCCCTCTATACCGCCTGTGGCGGAATCAGCCCGGCATACACCCTGCCGGTAGTGCTGGATGTGGGGACCAACAACCCGCAGTTGCTGAACGATCCGCTGTATATGGGCTGGCGTCACTCGCGTATTACCGACGACGAATACTATCAGTTCGTCGATGATTTCATTCAGGCGGTGAAACAGCGCTGGCCGGATGTACTGCTGCAGTTTGAAGACTTTGCGCAGAAAAACGCGATGCCGCTGCTGACCCGCTATCGCGACGAGATTTGCTCCTTCAACGATGACATTCAGGGAACTGCGGCGGTCACCGTCGGGACGCTGATTGCCGCCAGCCGCGCCGCCGGTAGCCAGCTCAGCGAGCAGAAAATCGTCTTCCTCGGCGCCGGTTCCGCCGGTTGCGGTATCGCTGAACAGATCATCGCCCAGATCCAGCGTGAAGGTCTGAGTGAAGAGCAGGCCCGCGCCCGGGTATTCATGGTTGACCGTTTCGGCCTGCTGACCGATCAGATGCCAAATCTGCTTAATTTCCAGACCAAACTGGTGCAGAAACGCGAGAACCTGAGCAACTGGGATAGCCAGAACGACGTGCTGTCGCTGTTAGACGTTGTGCGTAATGTGAAACCGGACATTCTGATTGGCGTATCCGGCCAGACCGGGCTGTTCTCAGAAGAGATCATTCGCGAGATGCACAAGCACTGCCCGCGTCCGATCGTGATGCCGCTTTCCAACCCGACGTCGCGCGTTGAAGCCACCCCGCAGGACATCATCAACTGGACCGATGGCAATGCGCTGGTCGCTACCGGCAGCCCGTTTGCGCCGGTGGTGTGGAAGGACAAAGTCTTCCCTATCGCCCAGTGTAACAACGCCTATATCTTCCCGGGTATTGGCCTTGGGGTGATTGCATCCGGTGCCCGACGCATTACCGACGAGATGCTGATGTCGGCAAGCGAAACCCTCGCCAAGCATTCACCGCTGGTGAATAACGGCGAAGGCCTGGTATTGCCAGAGCTGAAAGACATCAAAACCGTGTCGCGGGCGATTGCCTTTGCGGTGGGTAAAATGGCTCAGCAGCAGGGTGTTGCGGTGAAAACTTCTGCCGAGGCGCTGCAGCAGGCGATTGATGAAAACTTCTGGCTGCCGGAATACCGCAGCTACCGCCGTACTTCTATCTGACCAAAGCGGCGCTCCAGAGGAGCGCCATGCTGAAAAAGTCTGTCAATAATCTGGTCGCTTATCGTCGCCGCGCGGGAGTGAAGCTTTACCTGCGCGGCCATTCGGATGAGCTGATTTCAGGGGTGGCGAAACCCCATTCATCACGCTACACTGCACTCACCTGTCAACTTACTGAATATATAAGGAGGATCCCCATGCTGTACTGTGAAATTTTCAATGTTTCACATACATTTGGCGATCGTGCCAGCTCAAGCGTTATCCGTATCGTGCTGCGATAACTTTGGCTTGAGCGAAGAAACACACCTTTAATCCCTTCTCTCGGGCTTACCGGGTTATCGTCAGCGATGTTTGACGAGGCACAGCTGTGCCTGTAACTCTTGAGTAAGCAATGAGCACATTACTAACTGCACAATCTCTGCACGTGGACACTCCTTTTGGTCCGCTGTTTTCTGACATCTCTTTCACCCTGAAAAAAGGCGATCGGCTGGGCCTCATTGGCTATAACGGCTGCGGCAAAAGTACGCTGCTAAAGGTGCTGGACGGCAGTGTCGCCCCGACATCGGGCAACGTGGCGCTGGCCAGTCACTGCCTGATGGCGCGCGTGGAGCAGCATTTACCGGACGACGTTCTGGTTCTGACGCTCATTGACGCCGTCTGCGCGCAGCTGCCAACGGCTGAACGCGAGAGTCAGCGCTGGCGGGCAGAAGCATTGCTGGCAGAAATGGGTTTTCGCGACAGCGACCGGGAACTGCCGGCGGCAAGCCTCAGCGGCGGTCAGCACACTCGCCTGCTGCTGGCGCGGGCGCTGATGCACCAGCCGGACCTGCTGCTGCTTGACGAACCCAGCAACCACCTCGACCTGCCGACCCTCCTGTGGCTGGAAGACTTCCTGAAAACCTGGCAGGGGAGCTTCATACTGGTTTCCCATGATAGCCAGTTACTGGATGCTGTAACTAATGGCAGTTGGATCCTGCGCGACCGCACCCTGCACGGCTTTTCCCTGCCCGCAAGCGCCGCACGCCAGGCGCTGACGGTCCAGGATGAGAGCGACGCCCAGCGACACAATGCCGAGCAAAAGGAGATTGACCGTATCACCGCCAGCGCCAAACGGCTTGCCGTCTGGGGACGGGTGTACGACAACGAAGATCTGTCGCGAAAAGCCAAACAGATGGAAAAGCAGATTGACCGTCTGAAGGAGAGCCAGACCGAGGTTACGGCAGGTACGCACTGGCAGCTACAGCTGCACGGCGATGCGCTGCGTGCCGACCGGCTGCTGGAGATGCAGGCGCTGAGCGTTTCTCCGGCACCTCATGTCCCTTCCCTGTTTACCGCCCCGCTGGCACGGCTGAAAAGTGGTGATCGGGTAGCGATAATGGGGCGTAACGGCTTCGGTAAATCGACGCTGTTGAAGCATATCTGGCAGCACTACCCGAACGGTGACGGCGAACAGCTTAAGATCCACCCGCGCGTAAACCTCGGATACTACGACCAGACCCTGCATCAGCTGGCTGATGATGACACGCTGTTTGACGCGCTGGAGCGTTTTGCTCCGGCACCGGAGGCGCGCAAAATGGCGTTAATCAGTGCCGGGTTCCCATGGGCTCGTCACGGGCAGAAAATCAGCACCCTCAGCGGCGGCGAACGTTCGCGGCTGCTGTTTGTCGGGTTATCTCTCGCCCGCTACAGCCTGCTGATGCTCGATGAACCGACTAACCACCTCGATATGGAGGGCAAAGAGGCGCTGGCAGAAACGCTGCAACAGTATGCCGGCGGCGTCCTGCTGGTGAGTCACGATCGGCAGTTAATCAGCCAGAGCTGCAATCGCTTCTGGCTGATTGAGAACGGCGAACTGACGGAATGGCACGACCTTGATGCCGTATATGCACGTTTGCGTGACGCGAGCATGCCGGCTGTCCGCGACACGATAACCAGCATCACCGCGCAGACCGCGGAGGTTCATCATGAAGAGCAGTTACTGGAGCGGCTCGTTGAGCTGGAGACGCGGCTTGCCGACGATCTGGCCCGCAAGCCGAAGCATCAGAAACCCGCGCTGCAGGCGCAGTGGCGGGAAGAGATAGCGCAGTTAACGGCAAAACTGTAGGGCAATAACATAAGGCGGCGCGAGTCGCCGCCTTATCTCCCGACCCGTCGGTCAGCGATCCACTCCTGCACTTCCACCACAAAGGTGTCCGGCGCTTTGCGATACATTTTGCGCGCCAGGTCGAGAATGGTGTGGCGAGCCAGCTCCTCTTCCATGCGCTGCTGTGCGCTGTCCATAACTGAACGCACGCCGCAGGGACCATCGCACACCCACTCCGGTGGCTGTTCGTCAAACAGCGCCAGCCGCTGGCGCACTTCCCGGCACTCAAACATATTCTTCTCGCCGTCGATGGCGTGAACCACATCCAGCACGGTGATAAGCTCCGCGGCACGGGCGAGTTTGAAGCCTCCGCCCTTACCTTCGCTGCTGGAAACCAGCCCCCCGCGCGACAAACGGGTAAAAATCTTCGCCAGGTAGTCATAGGGCACACCCTGCAGCTCGGCCATCTCGCGCACGCTCATTTCGCGGGCTTCTCCCCGCGCATCCACCATGCACATCAGGCTGTGGATCCCGTACTCCACGCCGGAACTGTAAAACGCCATAAAAAACTCCGCTTGTCGACTGTCAGCCGCATTATACAGATTTTAACTCAGAAAAAACTTGTCGGAGTTAACTCCGACTAGTATAGTCCGTGTTAATTCGAAAGCACACGCCTTAAGTCAAAAAAGGATCTCTCATGAAACAACGTATTCTTATCGTCGGTAGCGGCTTTGCCGGAATGTGGGCCGCCGTCAGCGCCGCGCGTCTGGCGTGGGTTAATCAGAACGACACGCTGGAAATTACCGTACTTTCGCCGCAGCCTGAGCTGCGCGTACGTCCGCGTTTTTATGAAGATAACGTAGCTTCCCTGGTGGCACCGCTGCAGCCTTTGTTCGACGAGCTTAACGTTAACTATCTTGAAGGCTACGCTGAACGCATTGATGAAAAAGAGAAAATTGTCTGGTATCGCAATTCTCTGCAGGAGATAACACACGTTGACTACGATCGTCTGATCCTCGCCAGCGGCAGCCACACCCAGCGTGCAAACGTTCATGGCATCAATGAATTCACCTTCGACATTGACCAGCTCGCCAGTGCTCAGGTGCTGGAAAAACATCTTCAGTCGCTGCCGCAACAGCCGGAAAGCGAAGCGCGTAATACGGTGGTGGTGTGCGGCGGCGGTTTTACCGGCATCGAGCTGGCCACAGAGCTTCCTGCTCGTCTGCGCCAGATTTTTGGTGATGATACGAAGACTAAAGTAATCGTAGTTGAACGAGGTTCAGTGATTGGAGGACGTTACAGCGAAGCGCTGCGTGACACCATTCGTGAGGCGTCTGATAGCCTCGGTATCGAGTGGATGCTCAATAGCGAAGTAGAAAGCATCACCCAACACGGCGTGACGCTGAAAGACGGCACAGACATCGCCTCCTCCACGGTAATCTGGACCGCAGGGGTACGAGCCAGCAGCCTTGGTGAGCAACTCCACGCCGAGCGCGACGCGCAGGGTCGTTTCATCGTCGATGAAAACCTGCAGATTGCAGGTCAGCAGGATATCTTTGCCACCGGTGATATGGCACACGCCAGAACCGACGATGCAGGCAACGTTGCTCTGATGACCTGCCAGCACGCCATTCAGTTGGGTAAATTTGCCGGTCACAACGCGGCGGCCAGCCTGCTCGGCATTGCGCCGCTACCGTATCGTCAGGTGAACTACGTAACCTGCCTCGATCTCGGCGGCTGGGGGGCGGTGTATACCGAGGGCTGGGAGCAGGAGGTAAAACTGGTACGAGAAGAAGCCAAAAAGCTGAAAATCGCCATTACCAATGAGCTGATTTACCCGCCAAAAGCCGACCGGGAAGTGGCCTTCGCCGCCGCCGATCCGCTGGCAAAATTCGTCTAGCATTGCTTTGCCGCTCCTTTCATGGAGCGGCTTTTTATCCCCTCTTCCCGGCAATCATGCTTGCCCGCGCAAGGTAGATTACACTTCAAAGTACGGCCCCCTGCCGCGACCGGACAATAAGAGGATGACAATCATGGTCAGTAAGAAGAAAGCCAGCGTCGTTGTTGATGTCGTAAAAAAGCCTCCGCTTAAAACCAAAGAGTATGAAAAAGAGCTGCGCCGGCTCCACGTAGAACTGGTGAAGCTGCAGCAGTGGGTCGTCAGTAAAGGGTTGAAAGTCTGCATTGTGTTTGAGGGCCGTGACGGCGCCGGTAAAGGCGGCACTATCAAAGCGATCACCGAGCGCGTCAGCCCCCGCGTCTTTCGCGTGGTTGCGCTTCCCGCACCGACCGATAAAGAAAAAACCCAGCTCTACTTCCAGCGCTACGTGCCGCATCTGCCTTCCGCAGGGGAAATCGTTATCTTTGACCGCAGCTGGTACAACCGCGCGGGGGTGGAACGAGTGATGGGGTTCTGTACCCCGGAGCAGGTGGAAAAGTTTCTGGATGGTGCCCCGGTAATGGAGAAATCAATGGTCGACGCCGGGATAATCTTGCTGAAATACTGGCTGGAGGTGACGCCTAAAGAGCAGGAACGTCGTCTGCGCGATCGCATCAACGACGGGCGTAAAATCTGGAAACTTTCACCGATGGACGTGAAATCATTCAATTTATGGGACGAATACACCGTGGCGCGTGACGCCATGTTTGCCGCCACAGACACCGCCTGGGCACCGTGGTTCGTCGCGCGATCGGAAGACAAAAAGCGGGTGCGGTTAAATATTATTTCGCACCTGCTGACGCAGATCCCGTACAAAGAAATCCACGTTGATCCGGTAGAGTTACCGAAACGCAAAATTGGTAAGGTGAAACCGACCAACTACCCGTTCCGCTTTGTTGCTGAGAAGTTCTGAAAACAAAAGCGCCGCCGGACAATCCCGGCGGCAACTGACTTACTTAATTCCTTCCGTACTCTCTTTTTTGGCTTCCATACGCTCAACGTCACGGTACCAGCGCGGATGGTGTTTCTTCGCCCAGCGGCGGCTCACCTTCCCTTCAACCATGCCTTTAATCGAGCCTTTCACCCAGAACGCCATATACATATGAATCAGGATGGCGTGGATCAGAATGATCGCCGAGGTCGCATGAATCAGCAGGCTATAGCGGATCACCTGAATCGGGAAGTAGTGGGCAAAATACGGTCGCCAGATAATCACGCCGGTCACCAGCAGCACAAAAATCATGCTCATGATGGTCCAGAACATCATCTTCTGTCCGGCGTTATATTTACCGACATACGCCACTTTATGCTCGTTGCCCTTCAGAACCTCAACAATGCCCTTGAGCCAGGGAATGTCCTGACGATCCGGGATGTTGTGATGCACAAAGCGCACAAACATAAACATCAGCGCGATAAAGATAACCACGCCGAAGAACGGGTGCAAAATGCGCCCCATCTGCGGCGTCCCGAAGGTTTCCGTCAGCCACTGTAGCGTCGGGAAGAAGAACGAAATGCCCGACAGCGACACGAGGAAGAAGCAGATAACTACCGTCCAGTGACAGGCGCGATCGATAAACTTCGTGCGCACGATCATCTTCGATTTATTCATCATGCTTATCTTCCTCCTCGTCATCCACTTCCTTGTTCGGGCCAATTCCGATGTAGTGATAAATCAGGCCCGCGAAGGTGGCGATAAATCCGACCGCCGACAGCGGTTTCAGCGCCCCTTTCCACAGATTGATGCTGGTATCGATCTGCGGATCTTTCGGCAGGTCATGATAAAGCCCCGGCCTGTCGGCGTGATGCAGAACATACATCACGTGCGTACCGCCCACGCCCTGCGGGTTGTAAAGCCCGGCCTGCTGATAACCTCGTGCTTTGAGTTTCTCAACCCGCTCGTTGGCCACGTCGAGCATCTCTTTTTTGCTGCCGAAGTGAATAGCCCCGGTCGGACAGGTTTTCACGCACGCTGGCTCCTGGCCGACGCTAACACGATCGACGCACAGGGTGCATTTGTACACCCGGTTGTCCTCTTTATTGAGGCGCGGCACGTTGAACGGACAGCCGGCGATGCAGTAGCCGCAGCCGATGCAGTTATCCTGCTGGAAATCGACAATACCGTTGGCATACTGGATGATGGCACCGGCAGACGGGCACGCCTTCAGGCAGCCCGGATCTTCACAGTGCATGCAGCCATCTTTGCGGATAAGCCACTCCAGTTTGCCGTTCTGGTCGGTTTCGCTAAAGCGCATCACCGTCCAGGACTTGGCGCTCAGATCCGCCGGGTTGTCATAAACCCCGACGCAGTGCCCCACCTCATCACGGATATCGTTCCACTCCGAGCAGGCCACCTGGCAGGCTTTGCAGCCCACGCAGGAGGAGACATCGATAAGCTTCGCCACTTCCTCTTTGTAGTCACGCGCGCGCGGGGCGGGCGTGGCCGAATTGGTGGCGGAGCGCTTGATGATGTCCTGTGTTTCCATTGACATAATTTCGCTCCTTACGCCTTCTCGATGTTAACCAGAAACGCCTTGTACTCCGGCGTTTGCGAGTTGGAATCGCCGACGTTTGGCGTCAGGGTATTGGCGAGATAGCCTTTCTGCGCGACCCCTTCAAAGCCCCAGTGCAGCGGAATACCGACGGTTTCCACCTGCTGGCCGTTAACGTTCAGCGCCTGCAGACGACGGGTCACCACCGCCACCGCGCGAATAAAGCCACGTTTGCTGCTGACTTTAACGCTGTCACCGTTGGCAATACCTTTGGCTTTTGCCAGCGTTTCGCTGATTTCCACAAACTGCTGCGGCTGAGCAATCGCGTTCAGGCGCGCGTGCTTGGTCCAGGTGTGGAAGTGCTCGGTCAGACGATAGGTGGTCCCCACGTACGGGAATTTATCCTTCTTGCCCATACGAATGGCATCTTCTTCATACAGACGCACTACCGGGCTTGACACCACGTTCGGGTGCAGCGGGTTGGTACCGAGCGGCGTTTCCATCGGCTCGTAGTGCTCCGGGAATGGCCCTTCTGCCAGCTTATCGATGGCAAAGAGACGCCCCAGCCCTTCCGGCTGCATGATGAACGGCCCGGTCGCGCTACCCGGTGCGGCGGTATTGAAGTCAGGAATATCGTTGCCAGACCACTTCGCGCCGTCCCACTGGATAAGCATGCGCTTCGGATCCCAGGGTTTACCCTGCGGATCGGCGGAGGCGCGGTTGTACAGCACGCGGCGGTTCAGCGGCCATGCCCAGGCCCAGCCCAGCGTATTGCCCAACCCTGACGGATCGGCGTTATCGCGGTTGGCCATCTGGTTGCCTTTTTCGGTCCAGCTGCCGGTGTAGATCCAACAGGATGAGGCCGTGGTACCGTCGTCACGCAGCAGCGCAAAGCTGCTCAGCAGCTCGCCTTTCTTCGCCACCAGCACCCCGTTGGCGTCGTAAAGATCCGCCAGCGCCACGCCGTTGTTTTCTTTCGCCACTTCTTCCGACTCAGGGCTATCCGGCTGTTTATACGCCCAGCGCATTTTCAGCAGCGGCTCTGCCCCTTTACCACCTTCGGTGCGGTACATCTCGCGCAGACGATGGTAAATGCCAGCGAGGATCTCGCCGTCGTTGCGCGCTTCTCCCGGCGGCTCGCCGCCCTTCCAGTGCCACTGCAGCCAGCGTCCGGAGTTGGCAATTGAGCCGTCCTCTTCCGCAAAGCAGGTCGACGGCAGGCGGAACACTTCGGTCTGAATCGAAGCGGTGTCCACGTCGTTCATCTCACCGTGGTTCTGCCAGAAGTTAGAGGTTTCCGTAACCAGCGGGTCGATAACCACCATGTACTTCAGCTTGCTGAGGCTGCGCACCACCTTGTTTTTGTCCGGGAACGACGCCACCGGGTTAAAGCCCTGGCAGAAGTAACCGGTGACCGCGCCTTTATCCATCATGTTGAAATACTTAATGACGTCGTAGGCCTGATCCCACTTCGGCAGCCAGTCAAAGCCCCAGCTGTTTTCTTTTTGCGCCTCGTTGCCGTAGAACGATTTCATCAGGCTGACGAAGAACTTCGGATAGTTCCCCCAGTAGTTCACCTGATCGGCCATCGTTGCTTTCGGCGTATTGGCCGTGAGATAGGTCTGCAGATCCGTCTGTTTTTCTGACGGCAGCGTCAGGTAGCCCGGCAGGCTGGTCGAGAGCAGACCAAGGTCGGTCAGCCCCTGGATATTGGAGTGTCCACGCAGGGCGTTCACCCCGCCACCGGCCATCCCCATGTTGCCGAGCAGCAGCTGGATCATCGCCATGGTGCGAATGTTCTGCGCCCCGACGGTGTGCTGCGTCCAGCCGAGCGCGTACAGGAAGGTGGTGGTACGGTCTGCGGCGCTGGTTGAAGCCAGCACTTCGCACACGCGCAGGAAATCAGACTTCGGCGTACCGCAGATATTTTCGACCACGTCCGGCGTGTAGCGGGAAACGTGCTGTTTCAGCAAGTTCCACACGCAGCGCGGATGGCTCAGGGTGTCGTCGCGTTTCGCAAAACCGTTTTCGTCGAACTGATAGTTCCACGAGGATTTGTCGTACTGCCGTTTTTCGGCGTCATAGCCGCTGAACAGACCATCGTCGAAGCTGAAATCATCGCGCACCAGCAGGCCAGCATTGGTGTAATGCCTGACGTACTCGGCGTTGATTTTGTTGTTCTGAATCAGGTACAGCAAAACGCCCGACAGGAAGGTAATGTCGGTACCGGAACGGATCGGCGCATAGATATCGGCCACCGACGCCGTACGCGTAAAGCGCGGGTCGACGACGATAAGCGTCGCATCGTTGTTGTTTTTCGCTTCCATCGCCCAGCGGAAACCCACCGGATGGGCTTCAGCGGCGTTGCCGCCCATGACCACCACGACGTTGGCGTTTTTGATATCAACCCAGTGGTTGGTCATCGCACCGCGACCAAATGTTGGAGCAAGACTTGCTACCGTTGGTCCGTGTCAGACGCGCGCCTGGTTGTCTACCGCCAGCATACCGAGCGAGCGCACAAAGCGCTGGGTCAGCATACCGGTCTCATTACTTGCGGCCGATGCGCACAGCATCCCGGTGGACAGCCAGCGGTTCACCTGAACGCCCTGCTCGTTCTTTTCAATGAAGTTGGCGTCACGGTCGGCTTTCATCAGCTTCGCGATGCGGGTAAAGGCTTCATCCCAGGAAAGACGCTGCCACTTATCCGAACCTGGGGCACGGTATTCCGGGTAGCGCAGGCGGTTTTCGCTGTGCACATAATCAAGCAGACCCGCGCCTTTCGGGCACAGCGCCCCGCGGCTGACCGGATGATCGGAATCGCCTTCAATATGGTAAATCGCTTCTCTGGTGTTTTTTGCACCGTCTCCCAGGCTATACATCAATAACCCACAACCCACGGAGCAATATGTGCAGGTATTACGGACTTCCTTAGCGCGCAGTAATTTATAATTACGCGCCTGGGCCAGCGCCATTTTGGGTGCAAAACCCAGCGCCGCGACCGTGGTTCCTGCCATACCGCCCGCGCAGATTTTAAAAAACTGTCTGCGGCTGACGTCCATTGTTTTCCTCGTTATTGGCAATCACTTCGCGGGGAAAACTAACAGCACTACCCTGACATTTTTTGCGTCAAATCAAGAAGCCATTTCGATGCCCCCTTAATAGTCTGCGGTGGCGAGTTTTATTAATCCTAAAGAGTTAGAATTTGAAAATAATTCACCCCACTGGGGCACCAAAAAATGATATAAATTCCCACATTACAGCAACGGATGACTGCGTTCCCCATGACTAAACAACGAGCAACACTGACGGGTTTAATTGCAATTGTGCTCTGGAGCACCATGGTAGGTTTGATTCGTGGCGTCAGCGAAGGGCTCGGCCCGGTGGGCGGCGCGGCGGCAATTTATACCCTGAGCGGTTTGCTGCTGGTGTTTACCGTGGGATTACCCAATCTCCGTCAGTTTTCGCTACGCTATTTTCTGGCGGGTTGCCTGCTGTTTGTCAGCTATGAAATCTGCCTTGCGCTGTCGCTCGGCTACGCCGCCACCCGCCAGCAGGCGATTGAAGTCGGGATGGTCAATTACCTGTGGCCCAGCCTGACGGTGTTGTTTGCTATTTTGTTTAACGGTCAAAAATCAACCTGGGTAATTATTCCCGGACTGTTACTTTCACTGTTTGGCATTAGTTGGGTGCTGGGCGGTGAACAGGGGCTGGATATTGATGAAATCGTCAGCAACGTTATTTCGAGCCCATTAAGTTATTTCCTCGCCTTTATTGGCGCTTTTATCTGGGCGGCCTATTGTACGGTGACCGCAAAATACGCCAAAGGTAAAAACGGTATCACCTTTTTCGTATTGTTGACGGGTCTGAGTCTGTGGGTGAAATATTTTCTGAGCGATCAGCCCCCAATGCTGGTGAGCTGGCCGGTCATTATCAAGCTGGTGCTGTGCGCCCTGTCACTCGGGTTTGCCTACGCGGCGTGGAATATCGGTATCCTGCACGGAAACGTCAGCCTGCTGGCGGTGGGCTCCTATTTCACGCCGATCCTCTCCTCCGCCCTCGCCTCATTTTTGCTGAACGCCCCGCTATCGTGGTCGTTCTGGCAAGGCGCCGGGATGGTGTGTATGGGATCGCTGTTGTGCTGGTATGCCACCAGGCGGGGATAAAAAACGAAAGGGCTGTGGATTGGTTATGTACATTAAGTCTGATTTTTGACCTGTCATTCATTAGTAAGATTACAAACCAAATTGTCATCATTAACTGTGCACTGGTGCTTCAGCTCAGTAAAATATCCGTCAGCCAGGTACAGAACCCGGTCTGCAGAGGCAATGGTTTCCGGGCGATGGGCAATCAGCAGGCCGGGGGTTTTGCCTGTCAGCTGGCGCAGCCGAATTTTCTTTCTTTCATCCCTGACCGTGAAATCGCTGGCTGGCATCAGCTCCAGCGCGACACCGGTGAAGTGCTTCCCTGCGTCCGGCAGGGAGATTGTTACCTTCCCCTTATCGGGATCATGTATAACCAGCCTGCTCCCACGAACCTTATGAAGCACAACGAAATGATTCATGTTCCAGTGGAGAATACAGGGAAGAGAAAGGGACTTCAGGTCTTCCGGCTCCAGCCTGACGGCGCGGGAAGACAACCGGATACCGGCCGCACACTCAATCAGCCTCTGTAGGGTCATTCCCTGAGTACTGATACTGAAGCGTTCACGAAGCGTGGGTAGATCCGTCTGCAGACCGTGCCAGCTGGCCATCATTGCCAGACACGCCAGGCCACACTCCGCTGATTCTGTCTGGCGAATGAGGGGAAGCCGTCTTCTTCCCGTCCAGTTCAGTGATCCCATTACAGTTTTCCTTTAAGGCTCCAGAGCGGTTCTGTCAGCCACTCCCATAAATGACGTGTATCCAGGCTGACGTCCCCTTCAAGGGTCATACCAGGTCGCAGAGGTTCTTTTTTCCCATAAGCCAGGATAAAGGTATTCTCAGGTTCGACGATGACACGGTAGTGCCCTTCATTCTCTTTCCAGGTTACCGGGGATACGGAGAGTAAATCCGAAGGGGTCAGCGTCGTACGGCTGATTTCACTGATAGTCCCGTACTGAACGCCAAATTTTTGATAAGGGAAGGCGGCAAACCGCAGTGCTACCCGCTGCCCCGGCTGGATGAACCCTGCATTCTGACTGGTGGCATAGAGCTCTATCTGCAGGCTGGCGTTATCCGGCACTACCGTCATCACCGACTCCGACGCTCTGACGGATTGTCCCTGCCTGACCAGCACCGCCGCAACGGTACCGGATACCGGTGCCGTCAGCGTGAAGTTCTCCTGTCCGGCCAGTTCGTCCTGCTGTTGCCTGATCCCCTGCAGCTGTCTGTCCAGTTCAGCTCTCCGGCTTTCCCCCTGGACAATGAGATGATTAAGATCGTCTTCAGCGGCTTCTATCGTGGAATGCAACTGCAGAAGCCCCTGCCGCTGGTCCTCAACGTTTTGCTGTGCCGTGGAGACGTCGATTTGTTTCTGCTGATATTCGATATCCGAAACATAATGTGTGCCGGCCAGTTTTTTATAACGTCCCATGACGGCGGTGGTCAGCCCGACCTGGCGTTCAGCCAGCCGCAGGCGTTGTTCTGCACTTTTAACCTGTGGCTGCAGGGAGGTAATTCTCTGCCTTACTGCTTCCTGCTGCTGCCGGTTGTCACGCGACTCCAGCATCTGCTGAGAGGCCAGCATGGCATATTGTGTTTTCAGGGAGAGACTCATAGCCGCCAGCGTCCCGGCTCCCTGCCCGTTAAAATGTTCGCCGCTGATATGATAGAGAGACTCACCCGCGACAACGTGCTGACCTTCTGAGGCCGTCAGTCGGGTGATATATCCGGCATATTGCGGTGTGATTTTTACCAGCCCGGATGAGGGCATAACGATTCCGGTCAGATGAGCCTTACGGGTATATTTTCCGGAATAAATAAACAATGCAATACACAGGAACAAAATTAGCGTAATGGCAGCGCTGAATGTAATTCCAAAAGGTAAAGGAATGAGAATATCCCCATGTATAAAATCATTCTGGTGTTCTACTGCTTCCTTTCTGAATAACGCCATCATTAATATCAACTTAATATTTGAATGGAAATAACAAAGACATTCATGCCTGAATGAATAGCAATTGGCGCAAGCAATCCTTTCGTTACAACTCTGGAATATGATATAATTACACCAACAACAAACATAAGCACATACTCAAGGACGGAGACAAATTGAGTATGCATCAATGAAAACACTAAAGAAGAAAATATTATTGGTATTATTATGTGCTTTCTAAAAACAGAGCAAAGCCCCCCAAACAAACAGCCACGATAAAATATCTCCTCATAAAACGGTATTATTAACGTGAGCATAAGAATAGACCTCACGTCAAAAATAAGATTCTCAGATGCGCCATTGAACTTGCTGTTAAAATAGATATAACCAGCCTGAATCACTATTATCAGAGATAATGGCAGTATAAAATCAATCTTCTTAAACTTTGAAAACCTGAATTCGGATAATTTTCTTAAATAAACCAGGTAGACTGTGAGCGCCATCGAGAACTCGATTATCACCATAGCCTCAATGGCGCTGTCCACACCATATTGTCGGACAACTAACGATGGAGAAAAAGTCAACAACAATGACAATATAAACACACTGAACAATACACTTGTTGTTATTAATCCATGTGAGAACAAGGCTATATTTTCATTTATTCTTTTCATATTGTCATGTTGTTGATTATTATGAAATTCAAAGCCTAATCAGTTAATTTTTGCTTTATCTTTCCAAATATGAAAGATGATATTTTCATTGATGAATATAAAACCATTAAATAAACAGCAGCTGAAGCTATATACTTAGGAATTAAGAATGGTTTAAGTACATTTTCTGGGCCGCACCCCCAAAGTCCGATAGAGACAAGTAGTGAAGTAACCAGTAGTACACTTACACAACCCTCAGCTATTTTCATAAGCAACGATGTTTTTTTTGAAGTCACAAAATCATCCTGTACGTTCTTTTTTTTGATTAAGCATACATAAATGTATGCTTAACATATTTAACGGAACGGCGGGCTGTTTTTTGTGCTTGGTTTATTGCACGTGGAAGCAATGCCAATTCCTGCTGCTGCCACAGCAGACCCAATTGATATTGCGTTTCGTGATGGAATGCTTCCTATGACACCTAATGCACCAGTTGCTATACCCGCCGCACATTCTTTTGATATACCAGAACCGACAGCTGCAGCTCTATTAGGAAGAAAACCGTTTGCTTGCGCTCCATAGCCAATGCCACCAGAATAGCTACTACTACTACGCCCATCACCATAATTAAACTGATGCTATTTCATCAAAACTCAATTCTCTGATGTTTGACATAAAAATCCCTCTTATAAATTTTAACATAAAGTGCTCTTTCACTATCACATGACTGAAATGTATGCATAAAGTGAATTTATGTAAATAAGTGTAAATCTGCTTCTACAATATGCCCCGCGCATGTTGCCCGCTTTACGGTTAGTCGCCCCCCGGCAGCGCAGCCCCTGCCCGTCTCTGCTGATTATAATGAGTACATTACCATCCGTTTGCCCCTGCTTCAGTCCAGACATGAAGAGGTGAATTTTGCTGCTGAGTAAAAGCGCGGGTGGTGGAGTGCTGGCTGGTCCGGCTGAAAATTGCCGACGTGTTTCCGCGGGGCCGGGATTGTTAAGGGCGCGGCGACGAGCGCCCTTAACACGTTCACCGGGTATCAGAACACCAGAGAAGTGATAAATTCGATGTGAACGGAACCTGTTTCGGCGTATCTATTCTTCGATACGCCCAACTCAAAATGACAAGTAATTACGCCTCTACCCGCGTGGCTTTCGACAGACCAAACCAGATGCCAATTGCCAGTACGACCAGCATGGCGCCCGCGCTAAACAGCGCCACGCTGTGCGAGGTGATGAACGCGGTTTTGGCCGCTTCCACCAGCGCATCGGCAACCGAGGATGGCAGATGCTGCGCCACCTGCATCGCCTCACCGATTGACGAAGCCGCCTGGCTTGCCACCGCGCCATCAAGCCCGGTCGGCAGCACGATGGAATCGTGGTAGCTGCGCGTCAGAATCAGGCCGAACAGCGCGATACCAAGACCGGCGCCCAGCTCATAGGCCATGGTTTCAATCGCCCCCGCCGCCGCGGCTTTTTCTTTGGGTGCCGCCGCCATGATGGCCGCCGTCGACGCCAGCAGCGCACTGGCGGCGCTGAAGCCGAGCAGCGTCATCAGGATCCACGCCTGGATCTGCTGGGTGCTGAACTCGGTTTGCGACAGGCCGAGGAAGCTGAAAGCACTCAGCGCCATACCGGCTGTAGCCACCCGACGCAGGCCAAAGCGGGAGACCATCACCCCGGCAATCGGTCCGCTAAAGCCGCTAGCCAGCATAACCGGCAGCATGAAAAGCCCGGCCTGGAACGGCGTCTTACCGTGAACAAACTGCAGCTCCTGGGCCATCAGCAGCTCAAAGCCGACCAGGGTAATCATCGAGGTCATCGCCATCATCACCCCGCTCAGAATGATGGGATGCGTGAACAGACGCATGTCGATCATCGGGGTACGCGCCGCCAGCTGAATGCGCACAAAACTCACCAGCAGTCCGGCACCGACAACCATCACCAGCCCCACTATCCACAGCGACTGCTGTCCCTTCAGCGCGGTTTTCGCGCTGTACACCAGCATCAGGATCGCCACAATCAGCATCAACGCCTGGTTGATGTTCATCGGCTGCTCGCGACGTCCCTGCTGCGGTGGCACCACGCGCCAGCTCAGGGCCAGCACCGCCAGCACGATAGGTACGTTAATCAGGAATACCGAACCCCAGTAGAAGTGCTCAAGCAGCATCCCGCCAATCAGCGGACCAAACGCGGCCCCGCCGGAGCCGACGGCGGCCCACAGGCCCAGCGCCATATTGCGGTGACGGGCCTCAGAGAAGGTATTACGGATCCCGGCAAGCGTTGCGGGCACGATCATCGCGGCACCAATCGCCAGCAGCGCACGAGCGGCAATCAGCAGCATCGCACTGCTGGCCATGGCTGCCGCCAGGGAAGCAAGACCAAACAACGCGCTGCCGGTTAACAGCAGACGTTTAAACCCGATCCGGTCACCCAGTGCTCCCATCGGCAATACCATACCGGCCATAACCAGTGAATAGATATCAATGATCCAGAGTAATTCATTGCCGCTGGCCCCCAGCGACACGCTCAGCGTCGGGGCGGCTACGTGCAAAACGGTGGCGTCAATTGCGACCGGGATATACACCAGTACGATTGCAACTAACGTTAGCCATTGACGAAACATACAACTTTCCTTTAGTGATAAATTCTGGACGCTCGTCCAACATCACAATTCTCATGGAAATTTGAACATATGTCCAACTCTTTGTTATTATCGCAGCACTACCATTCAGGACGAGGACATCATGAGCTATCTGAATCGCGAGGAGCGCCGTGAGGCCATTGTGCAGGCGGCGATGCGGGTCGCCCTCTCCGGCGGGTTCACCGCCATGACGGTAAGACATATTGCTAAAGAGGCCGAGATGGCTTCCGGGCAGGTCCACCACCACTTTACCTCTTCCGGCGAACTTAAAGCCGAAGCCTTTATCCGCGTTATCCGTGAAATGCTTGATGTCCCCCTCACCGCCGACTGTGCCAGCTGGCGCGAGAAGCTCTTTTTCATGCTCTACAGTGAAGAAGGCAAGCTGGGTCCGCATCTGCGGCTATGGCGTGAAGCGCAGATCCTCTCCGACAGCGACAGCGACATTAAAGCCGCTTATCTGTTAACCATGAGTATGTGGCACGACGACACCGTCGCCATTATTCAGCAGGGCGTGGAAGCCGGAGAATTTACCCTCAACGACGAGCCTTCCGGCATTGCCTGGCGTTTAATTTCTATGGTCTGCGGCATGGACGGGGTTTATGCCCTTGGGCTTGAAGAGGTCGATGACGAAGCCTTCATCCACCATCTGCACCGCGCTATCACCCTGGAGCTGTTTTCTGCCCCTCGCCTCTAGTTACATTCAGTAACACATAAGCCACATTTACTTTACAGCGCTGCCAACGGGTTAGCGCTTTTTTAACTATCCTTGCTTTTAAAACTTCCAATAATTTCGACAGTTTACAGCGCGACTCCCCGCGAGCCGACCTTTCTCCTGTGTGTAGCATTGGTATTTGTGAGGGCGATATGTCACAACAAAGTGAGAAGAAAAATCATTATCTTTTAACTAACTGGAAACCTGAAAATCCTGATTTCTGGGAAAACAAAGGAAAACACATTGCCAGACGGAACTTATGTATTTCGGTTGCCTGTCTGCTACTCGCCTTCTGCGTGTGGATGTTATTCAGTGCCGTTGCGGTAAATATCAATAAGGTCGGCTTTAATTTTACCACTGACGAACTCTTTTTATTAACCGCGCTGCCTTCGCTCTCCGGCGCAATATTACGCGTGCCCTACTCCTTTATGGTACCTATATTTGGCGGCCGTTACTGGACCGTTATTAGTACCGTTATCATGATTGTGCCTTGCGTGTGGTTAGGTATTGCCATTCAAAACCCATCTACCCCTTATGGCGTATTTATTACCATTGCGCTGCTGTGTGGTTTTGCCGGAGCCAACTTCGCCTCCAGCATGGGCAATATCAGCTTCTTCTTCCCGAAAGCCAAACAAGGTAGCGCCCTCGGTATCAACGGCGGGCTGGGTAATCTCGGCGTCAGCGTGATGCAGATGGTCGCACCGCTGGTGATTTTCCTGCCCATTTTCGCCTTTCTCGGCGTTCATGGGGTGCCGCAGGAAGACGGCTCAGTGATGTCGCTTGCCAACGCGGCGCTGGTCTGGGTGCCGCTGCTTGTCTTCGCGACCCTCGCCGCCTGGATTGGGATGAACGATATCGCCAGCTCAAAGGCCTCGGTGCGCGATCAGCTACCGGTGCTTAAGCGCCCGCACATGTGGCTGCTGAGCCTGCTTTATCTCGCCACCTTCGGTTCATTCATCGGCTTTTCCGCCGGTTTCGCGATGCTTGCGAAAACCCAGTTCCCGGACGTCAACATTCTGAAGCTGGCGTTCTTTGGGCCGTTTATCGGTGCGCTGGCGCGTTCATTTGGCGGGGTTATTTCTGACCGCCTGGGCGGCGTGCGGGTGACGCTGGTGAACTTCATCCTGATGGCCGTATTTACCGGTCTGTTGTTCCTCACCTTGCCGGGCAGCGGCTCCGGCAGCTTCCTCGCCTTCTATATCGTGTTTATGGGGCTGTTCCTCACCGCCGGTCTCGGCAGCGGATCGACCTTCCAGATGATCGCCATTATTTTCCGCCAAATCACCATCGACAGCGTGAAAAAACGCGGCGGCAGCGATGAGCAGGCGCAGCAGGAAGCCGTGACCGATACCGCCGCGGCGCTGGGCTTTATCTCCGCGATTGGCGCCATCGGCGGCTTCTTTATTCCAAAAGCGTTCGGTACCTCGCTTGCCATGACCGGCTCGCCGGTTGGGGCGATGAAAGTGTTCTTTGTCTTCTACGTCGTCTGCGTGCTGGTGACCTGGCTGGTCTACGGCCGCCGCAAACCGACCGCTAAATAAATACAAAAATGTGAGCAGTGTAACCACGGGGGCTCAGGCTCCCGTCAGGAGAAATGTCATGAGCAAACTACTGGACCGCTTTCGCTACTTTCAGCAAAAAGGCGAAAGCTTTGCTGACGGTCACGGTCAGGTATACAACACCAACCGCGACTGGGAGGACAGCTACCGTCAGCGCTGGCAGTTCGACAAAATTGTGCGTTCCACCCACGGCGTGAACTGTACCGGTTCCTGTAGCTGGAAAATCTATGTGAAAAACGGCCTGGTGACCTGGGAAACCCAGCAGACCGACTACCCTCGCACGCGTCCCGACCTGCCGAATCATGAGCCTCGCGGCTGCCCGCGCGGCGCCAGCTACTCGTGGTATCTCTACAGCGCCAACCGCCTGAAGTATCCGCTGGCGCGTAAAAAACTGATTGAACTGTGGCGCGAGGCGCTGGCGCAAAATCCGGACCCGGTGGTGGCCTGGGACAGCATCATGAAGGACGCGGAAAAGACGCAGCGCTATAAGCAGGCGCGCGGCAAAGGCGGCTTTGTCCGTTCGTCGTGGAAAGAGCTGAACCAGCTGATTGCCGCCGCCAACGTCTGGACCATCAAAAACTACGGCCCGGATCGGGTGGCCGGCTTCTCGCCGATCCCGGCGATGTCAATGGTTTCTTATGCCGCCGGTACCCGCTATCTGTCGCTGTTAGGCGGCACGTGTCTTAGCTTCTACGACTGGTACTGCGACCTGCCGCCCGCCTCGCCGATGACCTGGGGCGAACAGACCGACGTCCCGGAATCCGCCGACTGGTACAACTCCAGCTACATCATCGCGTGGGGTTCGAACGTACCGCAGACCCGCACCCCGGACGCCCACTTCTTCACCGAAGTGCGCTACAAGGGCACCAAGACCATCGCCATTACCCCGGACTACTCCGAAGTCGCCAAACTCTGCGACCAGTGGCTGGCGCCGAAGCAAGGCACCGACAGCGCGCTTGCCATGGCAATGGGCCACGTGATCCTCAAAGAGTTCCACCTCGACGAACCCAGCGAGTATTTCATCAACTACTGTCGCCGCTACACCGACATGCCGATGCTGGTCATGCTGGAAGCCCGCGACGACGGCAGCTATGTCACCGGGCGTATGTTACGCGCCTCTGATCTGGTCGACAGCCTCGGCGAAAGCAACAATCCGCAGTGGAAAACCGTCGCCATCAACCAGGCGGGCGAACTGGTTGCCCCGAACGGCTCTATCGGCTTCCGCTGGGGTGAAAAAGGTAAATGGAACCTCGAATCGCTGGCCGCCGGGCAGGAAACCGAGCTGGAACTGACCCTGCTCGGTAAGCAGGACAGCGTGGTCGGGGTGGCGTTCCCCTATTTCGGTGGCAACGAGAATCCGCATTTCCGCAGCGTGAAGCAGGATCCGGTGCTGGTGCGCAAGGTGCCGGCGAAACAGCTTCATCTTGCCGACGGCAGCCCGTCACTGGTGGTCAGCGTCTACGATCTGGTGCTCGCTAACTATGGTCTGGACCGAGGGCTGGACTGCCCGAACGCCGCGAAAGACTACAACGACATCAAAGCCTACTCACCGGGCTGGGCCGAGCAAATCACCGGCGTACCACGGGCACACATCGAGAAAATTGCCCGCGAATTTGCCTATACCGCGCACAAAACCCATGGTCGCTCGATGATCATCCTCGGGGCGGGCGTCAACCACTGGTATCACATGGACATGAACTACCGGGGGATGATCAACATGCTGGTGTTCTGCGGCTGCGTCGGGCAAAGCGGCGGCGGCTGGGCGCACTACGTAGGCCAGGAGAAATTGCGTCCGCAAACCGGCTGGCTACCGCTGGCGTTTGCCCTCGACTGGAACCGCCCACCGCGCCAGATGAACAGCACCTCGTACTTCTACAATCACGCCAGCCAATGGCGCTACGAGAAGCTCACCGCCCGCGAGCTGCTCTCTCCGCTGGCGGATGCCAGTAAGTTCAGCGGTCACCTGATCGATTTCAACGTGCGCGCTGAGCGCATGGGCTGGCTGCCTTCCGCACCGCAGCTCAACCGCAACCCGCTCGGCATTAAAGCGCAGGCCGAGGCCGCCGGGATGTCGCCGGTGGATTACACCGTGCAGGCGCTGAAATCCGGCGATATGCGCATGGCCTGCGAGCAGCCGGACAGCGGCAGCAACCACCCGCGCAACCTGTTTATCTGGCGTTCGAACCTGCTTGGCTCCTCCGGTAAAGGGCATGAGTACATGCTGAAATACCTGCTCGGTACCGAAAGCGGCATTCAGGGCGAAGCGCTGGGTTCAACGGACGACGTGAAGCCGGAAGAAGTGGAGTGGCAGACCGCCGCGATTGAAGGCAAGCTCGACCTGCTGGTGACGCTGGATTTCAGGATGTCGAGCACCTGCCTGTTCTCGGATATCGTGCTGCCGACCGCCACCTGGTATGAAAAAGACGATATGAATACCTCGGATATGCATCCGTTTATTCATCCGCTGTCGGCGGCGGTCGATCCGGCGTGGGAGTCGCAAAGCGACTGGGAAATCTACAAAGGCATCGCCAAAGCGTTCTCTCAGGTCTGCGTTGGCCATCTCGATAAAGAGACCGACGTGGTGCTGCAACCGCTGCTGCACGACTCCCCGGCGGAGCTGTCGCAGCCGTTCGACATTCAGGACTGGCGCAAGGGTGAATGCGATCTGATCCCCGGTAAAACCGCCCCGGCTATCGTGCTGGTTGAGCGCGACTATCCGGCGGTGTACGAGCGCTTCACCAGCCTCGGCCCGCTGCTGGATAAGCTCGGCAACGGCGGCAAGGGGATCTCCTGGAACACCCAGCAGGAGGTCGATTTCCTCGGCAAACTGAACTACATCAAACTCGATGGCCCGGCAAAAGGCCGTCCGTGCATTGAAACCGCTATCGACGCTTCAGAGGTTATTCTCGCCCTCGCCCCGGAAACCAACGGCCAGGTGGCGGTGAAAGCCTGGGAGGCGCTTGGGGAGTTTACCGGTCGCGAGCATGCGCATCTGGCCATCAACAAAGAAGATGAGAAGATCCGTTTTCGCGATATCCAGGCGCAGCCGCGCAAGATTATCTCAAGCCCCACCTGGTCTGGCCTTGAAAGCGAGCATGTCTCTTACAACGCCGGTTATACCAACGTGCATGAGCTGATCCCGTGGCGCACGCTCTCTGGCCGCCAGCAGTTGTATCAGGATCACCCGTGGATGCGCGCGTTCGGGGAGAGCCTGGTGGCCTATCGTCCACCTATCGATACCCGCAGCGTCAGCCACATGAAGGAAGTGCCGCCGAACGGCTTCCCGGAAAAAGCGCTCAACTTCCTGACCCCGCACCAGAAATGGGGCATCCACTCCACCTACAGCGAAAACCTGCTGATGCTGACCCTTTCGCGCGGGGGGCCTATCGTCTGGCTGAGCGAGGCCGATGCGAAGGAGCTTGGCATTGCCGACAACGACTGGATTGAAGCCTTCAACGCCAACGGCGCCCTTACCGCCCGCGCGGTGGTGAGCCAGCGCGTACCGCCGGGCATGACCATGATGTACCACGCCCAGGAGCGCATCATGAATATCCCGGGCTCTGAAGTCACCGGGCTGCGTGGCGGGATCCACAACTCCGTCACCCGCATCTGCCCGAAACCCACGCACATGATTGGCGGCTACGCCCAGCTGGCGTGGGGCTTTAACTACTACGGAACCGTCGGCTCCAACCGCGACGAGTTCATCATGATCCGCAAAATGAAGAACATTGACTGGCTGGATAACGAAGGTCGGGATCAGGTCCAGGAGGCGAAAAAATGAAAATACGCTCACAGGTTGGAATGGTTTTAAATCTCGACAAATGCATCGGTTGCCACACCTGCTCGGTCACCTGTAAAAACGTCTGGACCGGTCGCGAAGGGATGGAATACGCGTGGTTTAACAACGTGGAGACCAAACCCGGCATCGGCTACCCGAAAAACTGGGAGGACCAGGAGCAGTGGCAAGGCGGCTGGGTGCGCGGCATCAGCGGTAAGCTGACCCCGCGTCTCGGCGGGCGCGTCGGCGTGCTGGCAAAAATCTTCGCTAACCCATCGCTGCCGGGGATCGACGACTACTACGAGCCGTTCACCTACGACTATCAGCACCTGCACAATGCGCCGGAGGGCAAACACCTGCCCACCGCCCGCCCGCGCTCGCTGATTAGCGGCAAGCGGATGGATAAAATTGAGTGGGGTCCGAACTGGGAAGAGCTGCTCGGCGGCGAGTTTGAAAAGCGCGCCCGCGACCGCAACTTCGAGGCGATGCAAAAGGAGATGTACGGTCAGTTCGAAAACACCTTCATGATGTACCTGCCGCGCCTGTGCGAACACTGCCTCAACCCGAGCTGCGTCGCCACCTGCCCGAGCGGCGCCATCTACAAGCGTGAGGAAGACGGCATTGTGCTGATTGACCAGGACAAGTGCCGCGGCTGGCGCATGTGTATCAGCGGCTGCCCGTACAAAAAAATCTACTTCAACTGGAAGAGCGGAAAATCCGAGAAGTGCATTTTCTGCTACCCGCGTATCGAATCCGGCCAGCCAACGGTGTGCTCGGAAACCTGCGTCGGGCGCATTCGCTATCTCGGCGTACTGCTGTACGACGCCGACCGCATTGAAGAAGCCGCCAGCACCGAGCATGAAACCGATCTCTATGAGCGCCAGTGCGACGTGTTCCTCAATCCCCACGATCCGGCGGTGATTGAAGAGGCGCTGAAGCAAGGCATTGCGCAGAACGTGATTGAGGCCGCGCAGAAATCGCCGGTCTACAAAATGGCGATGGACTGGAAGCTGGCGCTGCCGCTGCACCCGGAATACCGCACCCTGCCGATGGTCTGGTACGTGCCGCCGCTGTCGCCGATCCAGTCCTACGCCGATGCCGGTGGCCTGCCGCAGACCGACAGCATTCTGCCCGCCGTCGAAAGCCTGCGTATTCCGGTGCAGTATCTGGCGAACATGCTGAGCGCCGGTGATACCGGCCCGGTGCTGCGCGCGCTGAAGCGTATGATGGCGATGCGTCACTACAAACGCTCGCAAACCGTCGAAGGCGTAACCGATACCCGGGCGATTGAAGAAGTGGGTCTGAGCGTTGAGCAGGTGGAAGAGATGTACCGCTATCTCGCCATCGCCAACTACGAAGATCGCTTCGTGATCCCGACCAGCCACCGTGAAATGGCCGCCGACGCCTTCCCGGAGAAAAACGGCTGCGGATTCACCTTCGGCGACGGCTGCCACGGCTCTGACACCAAGTTCAACCTGTTCAACAGTCAGCGCATTGATGCTATCAACATCACCGAAGTGCGCGACCGTGAGGAGGGACAATAATGGAGATCCTGAAAGTTATCGGCATGTTGCTCGAATATCCCGACGAGTTTCTCTGGGAGAACCGCGACGAGGCGCTCTCGCTCGTTGCGGAGCGCGCCCCGGCGCTGACGACGTTCGTCAGCGAGATGCTTCACGCCCCGCTGCTGGATAAACAGGCCGAATGGTGTGAAATCTTCGAGCGCGGGCGCGCCACCTCGCTGATGCTGTTTGAGCACGTCCACGCCGAGTCGCGCGATCGCGGCCAGGCGATGGTCGACCTGATGGCGCAGTACGAGCAGGCCGGGTTACAGCTGAGCTGCCGTGAGCTGCCGGACCACCTGCCGCTTTACCTTGAGTACCTCAGCATTCTGCCACCGGCCGATGCCCGCGAAGGCCTGCAGAACGTGGCGCCGATCCTGGCGCTGATTGGCGGGCGGCTGAAGCAGCGCCAGAGCGAGTATTACCAACTGTTCGACGCCCTGCTGGCGCTGGCAAATAGCCCACTCAGCAGTGACAGTGTCACTAAACAGGTGGCGGGTGAAACGCGCGACGACACCCGCCAGGCGCTGGATGCGGTCTGGGAAGAGGAACAGGTGAAGTTTATCGAAGATAACGCCACCGCCTGCGACAGCTCCCCGCTGCAAAACTATCAACGACGCTTTAGCCAGGACGTCGCCCCGCAGTACGTCGACGTCAGTGCCGGAGGCCCGAAATGATCCAGTATCTCAACGTCTTTTTTTACGATATCTACCCCTATCTGTGCGGTACGGTATTCATCCTTGGCAGCTGGCTACGCTACGACTACGGCCAGTACACCTGGCGCGCGTCGTCGAGCCAGATGCTCGATAAGCGCGGGATGGTGCTTTGGTCGAACCTGTTCCACGTGGGGATCCTGGGGGTGTTCTTCGGGCACTTCTTCGGCATGCTGACCCCGCACTGGATGTACGAATCGTTTCTGCCGATTTCGGTGAAGCAGCAGATGGCGATGATCCTCGGCGGCGCTTGTGGGGTGATGACGCTGGTCGGTGGCGCAGGTTTGCTGGTGCGTCGGCTGTTCAACCCGCGTATTCGCGCGACCTCAAGCACGGCGGATATCCTCATCCTCAGCATTCTGCTTATTCAGTGTATTCTCGGGCTCTCGACCATTCCGTTCTCGGCGCAGCATCCGGACGGCAGTGAGATGATGAAACTGGTGGGCTGGGCGCAGGCGGTGGTCACGTTCCAGGGCGGCGCATCGGGCCATCTTGACGGCGTTGCGTTTGTGTATCGCGTACATCTGGCGCTGGGAATGACCATCTTCCTGCTGTTCCCGTTCACCCGTCTGGTGCACGTCTGGAGCGCGCCGGTGGAGTACATCACCCGCCGCTATCAGGTGGTGCGTTCACGGCGTTAATTCCACGCCAGGCCGGGTAGCGACAACGCCTTACCCGGCCTGTCATTCAGACTATTTCCCCGCCTCCGGGTGAGTATCAAACGCCGCCATCACCGCCGCCAGCTCGGCAACGCTGAAGCCGTTTTTCGGGTCGTCCACGCCCAGGCCAAAGCGGGTCTGCATCACTTCATACAGCGCATCGACGTCAGGCAGGTCAATTTTCTCCAGCACCCGGTTATTCTCCCAGTGGGTGAAATGGAAGTTGGTCAGCGTCATCTTGCCGCCATCCGGAAGATGACGACACATCAGCAGATGGTGGCGGAAATGCGACTGCGGCCAGTGCGCCGACCAGAAGTTCCCCATCACGTAATCGTTGAAATACTGCTTTGCCAGATCGAACTGATACATTGACTGCCAGTGCTCATGGTGGCTGAACTGCAGCGTCCAGTCGTTGCCTTCATTGAGCAGACGGTAGACGCCGTGCGGCGTCTCCTGCGGCACTTCCGCCAGCAGGCGAATCGGCGCGGTCAGCGTCTGTCCACCAAAGCCGACGTCGGCAATCCAGCGCTCTCCGGCAATCTCGACCAGCAGCAGACGGTGCGTGCGCGGCGGCATCTGTGGCGGGTTCGCCAGAATCACGCGGCCCAGCACGCTCTGAACGTTGAAGCCAATCTCACGCAGCGCACGCTCAAACAGACCGTTTTGCTCAAAGCAGTAGCCGCCGCGACGGGCGGTCAGCAGCTTATCTTCAAGCGCAGCGTCATCAAGGTGAATTTCGCGGGGGAGCAAAACGTCCAGGTTTTCAAAGGGAATAGCGCCGTTGTGCAGCAAATGCAGTTTACGCAGCGTTTCAATGGTGGCTGTTGCAGTTTCCGTCCAGCCCAGACGGGTAAAATAGGCAGTTAAAAACGGGCTCATCAGAGTCTCCTGCGGTCGATGTCCTCTTTTTATAACGCATTTTTTCCCCGGCAACGGTGAATTTGTGCGATATGCTAATTGATAGAACATTTCCCCAGCAGGAGCCGCTATGAGCCGTTTTGTTCCCGTCGAGTTAAAACATGCCAGCCGGTTGTTGAATCATGGCCCGACGGTGCTTATCACCACCCGCGATGAGCATATTGACCGGCGCAACGTGATGGCGGCAGCGTGGTCGATGCCGGTGGAATTTGAACCGCCGCGTATCGCCATTGTAGTGGATAAAAGCACCTGGTCGCGCGAGCTCATCGAGCGTACCGGCAAGTTTGGCATTGTTATCCCCGGCGTCGCGGCCGCAAGCTGGACCTACGCCGTCGGCAGCGTCAGCGGGCGTGAAGAGGACAAATTTAACGCCTATGGTATCCCCGTGGTGCACGGTCCACAGCTGGGTTTGCCGCTGATTGAAGAGAAATGTCTGGCGTGGATGGAGTGTCGTCTGTTACCCGCAACGGCGGCGCAGGAGAAATATGACACCCTGTTTGGCGAAGTGGTCTCGGCGGCCGCTGACGAAAAGGCGTTTGTCGCCGGGCGCTGGCAGTTTGACGACGATACGCGCAACACCCTGCATCATCTCGGCGCAGGCACTTTCGCCAGCACCGGCAGGCTGGTGCGGGCGAATATCAGTTCAGACTAACCAACAAAAAGTGACAGTGTCACAATGATTAGTATTTGATATCACGTGCCTTTTCGCGTCCGTTTTGCTTCATCTGACGCTTATCCTGACGACATTCGTGATTGCTTTGATTGTTGTTCGACATACAGGTGTGTTTGACGTCTCTCGCCTGATCGCGGGTATCCTGACGGGTGTCACGCGCCTGCTGGCGTTGACGCCCCTGTTCGGTCGCGTAAGCGCTCGTGGCGCACAAGGAGGTGAGTAACAACGCAATGAATGCAGATTTAATGTTCATAGTAACCACTCAATCAATACCGTCTGGACAAATTATAGCGAAAAAAAGGCCCGAGGAGATTCGGGCCAAGTATCATTCATACTAACTTTCGTGTGCCTGATTAACTGCCTGGTCAGTGTAACAACACCACCTTCCCGGCCGACAGCACGAGTTTGTTCAATTCTGGATATTGCGCCTGGCGGCACGCTACATGCTGTAACCCGGTTTTTTAATCAACGTCTCCATCTGCGGCGCAATCTCGCGCTCCCAGACCTGCTGCCAGTCGGCTTCCTGCACCTGATTGAGGGCAATGCTCACCGAGCGGTCTTTGCTGTTCAGGTGGCGCACGATCACTTCGGTAATCTCCGCCGCCAGCGCCTCTTTTTGCTCATCGTTCAGATCGCGGGGAAAACATTTAATGTCGATATGTGGCATTGCAGGGCTCCGGTTATGATGTTGTTTTGCAGTGAACATTACCCTATCACAGCGCCCACCGCGCCGTTATCCGTTTGTGCTCCGCGTGTAGCCATTACGCGCTAACACCTCCTGCAGCTCGGGGCGTTCACCCACGCTTTGCGCAATGGCGTAGAGCTTCGGGGTATGCGTTTGGAACCACGCCTCACGCGGCCCCCAGTGATAAATCACCACCAGATACGCATCGAACAGCGTCAGCTGCTCACCAAAGCTGTACGGCGTCAGGCTCAGCTGGCTCTCAAGCCACTGATAGAGGGAGTTTCGGTAGGCAAGGCAGTTCGCTTTCAGCTCGTCAGCGCCCTTTTCCGTCCAGCGTTCCGGGTAGTCGGCATAGGTAAAAGTGGGATACACGTTAGCCACAAACCACGCCAGCAGGCGCTGAAACTGCCGCCGCTGCGGCGTATCGACAGGCGGTGCCAGCGCCGGACATTCATCGAGGATCATCAGCGCAATGGCGGCGGTTTCGGTCATGATGCTGCCGTCGGTCATTTTCACGGTCGGCACCTGACACAACGGGTTAAGCGCGGCGAGGGAATCATTCTGCGGGCCGGGGCGGTCGAATCCATCCACATCAACGAAACGGTACGGGATCTTCGCCATGGTCAGCATCACTTCAGCAATTGCTGAACCCCAGCCGGGTACACCATACAAGGTCATCATCGTCTGACTCCGGCGGTAAAAAATAAAGTATAGGCCGGGTTATGCCTTCTTACCGTTAGCAACCTATTGATTTTCAATTCTGGTCGTCACGGTGCGTTACGTGTAGGATGCTGCGCGGCGCGGATTTTATCTCAACCTCAGAATGATGAGAAAAACCGCCCATTGGTTGAATAAGACAGGAATAACAGGACATTACATGAGCACAAAACACCAGGATGCGGCGGAGCAGCATGCTGCCAGACGCCGCTGGCTAAATTCCCAGGAATCCGGCTACCACAAGGCGATGGGCAACCGTCAGGTGCAGATGATCGCCATCGGCGGCGCTATCGGCACCGGCCTGTTCCTCGGCGCGGGCGCCCGTTTACAGATGGCGGGGCCGTCGCTGGCTATCGTCTATCTGGTCTGCGGTATCTTCTCTTTCTTCATTTTACGCGCGCTGGGCGAACTGGTTTTGCATCGCCCTTCCAGCGGCAGCTTCGTCTCCTACGCCCGCGAGTTTCTGGGTGAAAAAGCGGCCTACGTTGCCGGATGGATGTACTTCATCAACTGGGCGATGACCGGGATCGTCGATATCACCGCCGTGGCGCTGTACATGCACTACTGGGGCGCGTTTGGCGACGTACCGCAGTGGGTCTTTGCGCTTGGCGCGCTGGCGATTGTCGGCACCATGAACATGATTGGCGTGAAGTGGTTCGCCGAAATGGAGTTCTGGTTCGCGCTGGTCAAAGTTCTGGCTATCGTGGTGTTTCTCGTCGTGGGTACCGTTTTCCTCGGCAGCGGCAAACCGCTCGATGGCAACACCACCGGCTTCCACCTGATAACCGATAACGGCGGTTTCTTCCCGCACGGCCTGCTGCCTGCGCTGGTGCTGATCCAGGGCGTGGTCTTTGCCTTTGCCTCGATTGAGCTGGTCGGCACCGCCGCCGGTGAATGCAAAGATCCGCAGACCATGGTGCCGAAGGCCATCAACAGCGTTATCTGGCGTATCGGCCTGTTCTACGTCGGCTCCGTCGTGCTGCTGGTGCTGCTGCTGCCGTGGAACGCCTATCAGGCAGGACAAAGCCCGTTTGTCACCTTCTTCAGCAAGCTTGGCGTGCCGTACATTGGCAGCATTATGAATATCGTGGTGCTGACCGCCGCCCTCTCCAGCCTGAACTCCGGCCTGTACTGCACCGGACGTATTCTGCGTTCAATGTCGATGGGCGGGTCTGCGCCGCACTTCATGTCGAAGATGAGCCGCCAGCATGTGCCTTACGCGGGCATTCTGGCAACGCTTGCGGTGTACGTGGTTGGGGTATTCCTCAACTACCTGGTGCCGTCGCAGGTGTTTGAAATTGTGCTCAACTTTGCCTCTCTGGGCATTATTGCCTCCTGGGCCTTTATCATGGTGTGCCAGATGCGCCTGCGTAAGGCTATCAAGGAAGGTAAAACGGCTGACGTCAGCTTCAAACTGCCTGGCGCACCGTTCACCTCGTGGCTGACGCTGCTGTTCCTGCTGGCGGTACTGGTGCTGATGGCGTTCGACTACCCGAACGGCACCTGGACCATCGCCTCGCTGCCGCTGATTGGCATTATGCTGATCGCCGGTTGGTTTGGCGTGCGTAAACGCGTGCATGAGATCCACAGCGCCGCGCCCGGTAAGCACTAAGCATAAAAAAGCCCGGCCGTTCGGCCGGGCAATGTGCATAAGCGATACTACGTTATTATTAGAATGTCTTCTTAAAGTTCAGCATCAGCCCCTTGTCGCTGACCCCGTCCTCCTTCCAGTGATAGGCATCAAGCTGCAGCGCGCTGTCCTTGCCGCTGTACTTCACGCCGGTGGTCGCCAGGTGGTTCACCCCGCCGCCGGTCTGACCGTCGTCAATCGCAAAGCGCTGGTTACCCGCACCCGCCACCGTGGCGCTGCGCTGGCTCTTCGCGTAGCTCAGGTTCGGCCCGCCTTCCAGCGTCGCCGTCGCGCTCCAGCCGTCTTTACCCGCATAGTCCACTTTCATCCCGACGATGCTGTCTACCGCCGTTTCGCTGCCGCTGTTCATGTTCAGGTTGAAGTCGCCCGCGTTGCGCTCCTGGTAGCCATCTTCCAGGGTATGGCGCAGCTTCACACCCGCATACGGGGTGACCGTCAGCGCCTCGCTCAGTTCGAATTTCTTCGCCCCTTCGCTGCGGAACTCCAGGTACTGCTGCTTCGCGCTGCTGTCCGCCGATTTGCTGACGTCGCCGTAGGCCACCGAGCGGTTGCTGTCGAGGTTGTGCACGTCGTAGCGCAGGCCGTTGTTCCAGCTCATGCCGTTTTCAAACGCCATCTGGTGCTTCAGGCCAAAGAACTGGCTGTAGCCGCCGGTGATGCCGTTGTTACCGGCGCTCTGGCTGCCGTTGCCGTCGAGGCGCGCGATACCGTACTCCATGGTCAGGTTCTGGCTGCCGGTCAAATCCAGCGTCTGGCGCAGCGCCAGCATGTCGTAGTCGGTGTTTTTGTCGAGCTGCGCCCGCTGGTCGCCCTTCGCCACAACGTTGAACGCCAGACCGTTGCCCACCTGCGGGGCGGCGTCGGCCAGCATATCAAAGCGGTTGCTCAGCACCCGCGCCTGGCGGAAGACGTTGGTCGCCTGGCTGCCGCTCACCTGCTTCAGCGCGCTGTTCAGCTCGGCCTGGCTGCCGACGTTGAGGCTGCTGTACAGCTCGTTGTTGGTGTAGCCCGCGTCCAGCGCGTTCGCCACGCTGCTGACGCTGCCGTCGGTCGCCACGTCGGCGTAGGCGTTTTTGCTCATGGTGACGTCAACGTTGCCGCTGGCGTCGGTGCTGCCCTGCGCGTTCCACACCACCGAGGTGGAGGCAATGGCTGACGCATCCGTCAGGTTGCTGCCCTGCACCACGTTGTCGAAGGTCACGCTGGTGGCATCGGTGCCGGCGGTAAAGCCGGTGTTGACGCTCACGCCGTTCATGCTGGCGTTGCTCACCATCAGCTTCCCGGCGCTGCCGTCGGCGCTGGTGCCCACCACGTAGCCAGTCAGGTCGTTGGTCGTCGACGCTGAACTGCTGCTGGCGGTGGTCGGTGCGGTGTAGTGGGTGTAGTCGGTGGTATCACCGTCTGCGCCGTCACCCGTGCCTGAGAGGGTCTGGTTGGTGCTGGTCGGCGCCATAATCGCCGAGCCGGTAACCGTCGGGTCGATGTAGACGGTGCCGTTGTTCACCACGTGCCCGGCCCCCATATTCGCAAAGGCATAGGAATTGCTGGCATAGATGTTGATGGTGCCGTCGTTCTGGATAACCGAGTTAGCGTTGGCCTCGCTGCTGAACTGCATGCCAATCATGTTGGTTTTCGTCGTGCCTTCGGTGCCGACGTTAATCACCCCGGTGCTGCTGTTGATAAGCTGCGCCCCGGCGCCGCCGCGCATCGCCATCGCCCCCTTGCCGTCAATGGTGATGGTGCCGTCGTTGATTGCCACGGTGTTGTTGTAGCGCATGTACACCGCAGAGCCCGTTCCCTCGTAGTTGATTTCCGCACCCGCCTGGTTCCAGAAGGTACTCTGGGTCGCCGCCGCGCCGGTGGCGTACACCAGGTTCGCCGAACCGCTGCTCTGGTTGATGGTCCCGCTGTTGACGATAAGGTTGTTATCCCCCGACATCGATACCGCGCCCTTGGACGTTTGCTTGCCATCCGTCGTGATGACGCCGGTATTGTTCAGGGTCGCGCCGCTGGATAATGCCACCGCCCCGCTCAGCGTTCCGGCGTTGTTCAGCGTGCCCGCCGCCAGGGTGACTGCACTGCTGATGCTGCCGTCTGCCTGGTTGGTTAACGTGCTGTCGGCGTCCCAGAATTTAATGGTGCCGCCGGAAACGCTGCCGTCGTTGCTGACGTTGCCGCTGATCATCTGCGTGCCGGTCAGCGCGGTGCTGGCACCTGCGGCGGCAATAATATCGCCGTCTATATAGGCTACCGCGCTGTCGGTCGGGTTATAAGTCTCCGGGTCTTCGCAGCTGCCGTCGGCGCAGATTTTACCGTAGTTGATGATCAGCCCGCTGCCGTCGTTATAGAACGCCTGGCCGTAGTCGGCGTCGATGTTAATGACCCCGGTTTTATCGTTAATCGCGGTCCCGCCGTAGGCTACCGCCATACCGATCAGCTGGTTGTTTATGCTCCCCTCAACGCCTTCATCCGCCGTCAGGTTGATGGTGCCCTGGTTGGTCACCGTGCCGCCGTGCAGCGCGAACATGCCGGTGCCTTCGTTGTTGACGTTAATGGTGCCGGTGTTCACCCCGTTGGCATTGGCCGGGAAGCTGCTCATATCGCTGCCCATCACCATCCCGGCGCCGTGCAGCACGATGTTGCCGTTGTTATAGAGGCTGGTACTGGCAACAGAGCCGTCGTCATTGAGTACCGGAATAAAGCCGTCGAGATTGATAGTGCCGGCGTTAGTGGCGGTGCCTTTCACCGCCCCCATGCCGAACAAACCGGCGCCCTGCAGGTTGATGGTGCCGCCCGCGTCGTTAACGATCGTGCTCGCCGTCGAGCTGGCATCCGCCAGCATCGCATAGCCCACCCGGATACCGCCCCTGAGCGGAAGATCTGAGTACCCGCCACTGCTGCCAGCCGGCGTCAGGGTGTTGGTCAGGTTAACCGTCCCCCCATCGGCGTTGATGACGGTACCGCCAGCTGTGGCATACAGCGACCCCCAGCTATTGGTGGTACTTTCCGCCTGGCTATTCACGGTGCCGTGGTTGGTCACCGTCGCGCCATTAGCCGCCTGCATCAGCGAAAGGTCAAAGGAGTCGCCGTTGATAACGCCGTAGTTATCGACCGTCGAGCCCTCACCGGAGGCCTCAATCACACTTGATTTACCAAATACTGAACGATCAATGTTCTCAAACGCGACGTTCAGCACCGAGTCTTCATCCAGCACCAGGTGACCACCGTTATTGACCTGGGCAAACGTGACGTTGGTACCGAAAACGCCGACAATATCCAGCGAGGAATCACCGGTGACGGACAGGGTGTTATCGCCGTCGATGCGGATCCCGGTGACTTCATGCCCGTATTTAGAGTCGGTATCGCTGGCGTAAATATTGACCCCGCCCTTGAGCTCCACGGTGTTGCCGCTGCCGGTTACCGTCACGCCATTCGCCACAAACTCGGTGTCACCCTTGCCCTGCGAATCCAGCGCCATCGACAGCGCGCCATCCACTAAGACCGTATTGTTTTCCCCGCTGACCGCCACGCCGGTGAGTACGCCTTCCGTCGTGGTGCTGTCATCGGCGGCATAGGTGCCGGAAATATTGACGTTGCCGGTGATTTCCGTCACACCGTCATTCCCGGCAACGCTGACGCCGGTGCCACCCTGATAAACACCGTCGGCGTCTTTTTCTGAATGGACGTTAACCGTACCGTCAAGTAGCACGCCAGCGCCGTTGCCCGCGATGCTGACCCCGGTGGCGTTCAGGCTGCTGTCAATGGTGCCCTGGTTAGTGAACGCCGCGCCGTCACCGTTGATAATCACCCCGGTGGAACCGGCATCGACGGCGGTGATTTTACCAATGTTGGTAAACTGGCTGTCGAGGCCGGAGAGGTACAGCCCGGTGGCGCCGCCGGAGGCATAAATATCGCCGATATTGGTGGTTTTGGTGTCGTCGCCGGAGACCACCACGCCAGTGGCGCCATTGCTGGCGGTGGTGTCACCTTCCAGGATCGTTTCGGTATTGTCACCAATAATCAGCGTGCCGATTTGGTTCTCGCCGTCGGTGGTGGTATCGCCAAGGGTGGTATTTTTACCATCACCCGCAATCACGTTAGTATCGGCATCCGCGAACCAGAAGGTGCCGGTGCTGTCATATTTCCAGGACAAATCGTCGCTGCCATACGTGCCGTCGATCACCGCGTTACTTTCGTCGGTGACGTATTTTTTATCGATAACCAGGGTGCGCCCGTCCGGCGCCGTCAGCACGTAGTTGTCACCCTCTTCCACATAATTAAAAGTGACGTTATCCCAGCTCTCGCCGTTAACGGAGACGGTGTCGAAGGTCAGGGTGTTGGCATCGGTATCCAGCGTGACGCCGTTGTCGTAGTAATAGATTCCGGTTACCGGATCGGTGCCGGAATCTCCACCGTCATCCGGAATAGTGCCAGAATCACCGCCGTCATCAGGAAGAGTCCCGGAATCACCGCCATCGTCCGGCGGCGCCGGTGAGTGGTTATCGTGGTGCGCATAGCCGCCACCATTGTCGTGGTACATCGCCACGCCAATAGCGGCCGCCACGGCGGCGGCACCGCCGAGGACCCAGCCCGTCAGGCTGTCGTCATCGGTTTTACATTCTGCCGGCAGCGCCGCTTTTTCGGCTTCCGTCAGCTGGCTGACCTGGGTTGGACATTTAACTTTTGAATCGTTGACGTCGTCCGTATCTGTCGCCCAGGCATTACTGCTTAATGCCATTGCAATACACAATGGAAGTATCTTCCGCTTATGCATATTCCATCCTCCATTTAGGGTAATTTTATTTAGATAAATATTGTTTCATGGGAGGAGAGAATACATTTAGCGGAGTAATAACAATACGGGGTGGCAATAGCGCAATAACAAGAAAAATACCAGGCAAAAAGCCAGGTTGTTATTTTAAAAGGAAAAAATAGTTCATTTTACTGGTGTTATATTTACTTAAATCTGAATTAATAAAAACTAATAAATACAATAGATGAATTTATAAAAATAAATCATTTATGATACTTATAAATAACATTCCGGTATTTTGTCGAATAAAAAATAACAAAGCGGCATCATTTATTAATAAAAAAACCTCACCGTGAGGGTAAAAAATGCTTCACGGTGAGGGGATTATCGCACGACGGAGGTTTTAATCTTCAACCAGCTGCGCGACGTCGCTGCTGTTGATCTGGCGTTCATCGCCGTTCTGATCGGTGTAGCTGGTCATACCGGTGTCTTTATCAAGCTTCGGTTTGCCCTGGGTGACGATGGTCTGGCCGCTTTTGGTGGTCATTACATAGTTGCTGCTGCAGCCCGCCAGGGTGAACAGCGCCACACCCGCACAGAGGCAAATTAAAGACTTTTTCATAACAACTCCCTTCTAAAATAGTCCCTTAAGTGTATAGCCACGCGCGAGGCGTGGCTAGCAGCGGGTTGTAACAGCGGATGATTACAGGGCGATACGGATAACGTCGTCCGGCTGGGTCGCCTCTTTCTGGCGGCTGGAAGCCTGCTTCACGGTCACGAAGAGGGTTTTACCGTCGGCAGAAAGCGTCAGGCTGTTCGGATGCGTCGGTGTATCCAGCGTTTTAACCACTTTGTAGCTTTTCGCATCAATGACGCTGACTTTGCCGGCCTGCCGATGCGTTACGTACACTTCATTACGCACCGGGTTAAACAGCACCGCCAGCGATTCCGGCGCGGCGATTTTTTCCAGTACTTTGCCGTCACGGATGTCCACCACCAGCACTTCCGGCTGTTTGGAATCGGTAATGAACGCGCGGTGGCCTGCGGTATCGAGACTCAGGTTAAGGAAGAAGTGCTCTTTACCGTCGTCCAGCAGCTTTTTACGGCTCAGCACTTTGTTGCTGTCGGTATCGATGGTAACCAGTTCGCCGTCACCGTTGGTCAGGTACAGACGTTTGGCGTCAGCATCCAGCGCCAGGCCGGTGCCAAAAGAACCGGTTCCGGTAATGGTGGATTTGAGCTTCAGGTTCGCACCGTCAATCACCCACACCACGCTCTCTTTACCAATGCCGGTCACGTAGACAGTGTTGGTTTTGTCGTTCGCCACCAGCTCACGCGGCTGCAGCGGTTTTACCGTTTCGCTACGAACGCGGTCATCCAGCACAATGCGCCCTTTCACATCGCCGCTTTTGGCATCGATGGCGGTGATGGCGCTGTTGGTGGTGTTACCAAACCACAGCGTCTGGGTCTGCTGGTTGATGGTTGCGCCAAACGGTTTGAGATCGTTGTGAATAATCTGGGTGACATTGAGCGTCACCGGATCCAGTCGATACACAATGCCGCCTTTATCCAGGCTGCGGCTCTGAGAGGTAGCCACCCACAGCGCATTTTCCTGCTGGCTGAAGGCCATTTCGTAAGCCCCTTTCCCTACCGCTTTGCGCAGCATTTCGTCGGCGGCATGGGCGCTAAAGCTCCCCGCCAGCAGCAACGTGCTCAGCAACAGTGAACGGCGCAGGCGTGGTGCGGACAGATGACGTAAAGACATGACGACTCCCTTGTTCTACAGAATTGTTTGCTGCTCCACAGCACTTCCGGTTCGCAAACTCGTGGTTTTGCGTTTTTTAGATGCGAATAGTAATCATTATTCAGTTAAAAGTGGAGCACTATTCCGCAGATTGTGCTCTGTATCGCCACTCAGTTGCCTGGCATTAACCAAATGTGCCGTTAAACTTTTCAATTAATTAACATGACCATTAACATGTTCAAATAAATTCTTAGATTTGCTTTCTATTGAGTGCGTGACATGAAAATTTTTGCGGTTCGCAGGGTGGCGCTTCCGGCTCTTCTCTTCCCTTTTGTTGCTGTCGTGCAGGCTCAGGCCGCCGATGAGCAAACCATGATTGTGACGGCAACGCCGCAGGTGGTTTCCGAACTTGATACCCCGGCGGCGGTGAGCGTGGTGTACGGCGACGACATGCGCCACGCCCAACCGCGCGTTAACCTTTCAGAGTCGCTTGGCAGCGTGCCTGGCCTGCAGGTGCAGAACCGCCAGAACTACGCCCAGGATCTTCAGCTCTCGATTCGCGGTTTTGGCTCGCGATCCACCTTTGGCGTGCGCGGGATCCGCCTCTACGTGGACGGGATCCCTGCCACCATGCCCGACGGCCAGGGGCAAACCTCGAACATTGATATCAACAGCGTCGAGAGTATCGAGGTGCTGCGCGGCCCCTTCTCTGCCCTCTACGGCAACGCCTCTGGCGGTGTGATGAACATCACCACCGAGACCGGTCAGCAGCCGCCAACCATTGAAGCCAGCAGCTACTACGGCAGCTATGGCTCCTGGCGCTACGGGCTGAAAGCCACCGGCGCCGTCGGCGATGGCAGCCACGCGGGTGACGTTGATTACACCGTTTCCACCAGCCGTTTTGTCACCGGAGGCTATCGCGACCACAGCGGCGCGCGTAAAAACCTCGGTAACGCCAAACTTGGCGTGCGTATTGACGATGCCAGCAAGCTGACGCTGCTGTTTAACAGCGTGGATATCAAAGCCAACGATCCGGGTGGACTCAGCTACAGCGAATGGCAGGCCGACCCGCGCCAGTCGCCGCGCGGTGACCAGTACAACACCCGCAAAGATACCAAACAGACCCAGGCCGGGCTGCGCTATGAGCGCCAGCTGACGGAGCGCGATGCGCTCAGCGTGATGATGTACGCCGGAGAGCGACAAACCACCCAGTACCAGTCGATCCCGATGGCGCCGCAGCTCAATCCGGCGCATTCCGGCGGCGTTATCGCCCTCGACCGTCACTATCAGGGCATCGACAGCCGCTGGACGCATCAGGGGCAGCTCGGCGTACCGGTGACCTTCACCACCGGGCTCGATTACGAAACGATGAGCGAAAAGCGGAAAGGCTACGAGAACTATGTGCTGGTCAACGGCGCACCGCAGTATGGCGAAGAAGGCGCGCTGCGCCGCAACGAACGCAACCTGATGTGGAATCTCGATCCGTACCTGCAATCCCAATGGCAGTTGACGGAAAAGCTGTCGCTCGACGCCGGGGTGCGCTACAGCTCGGTGTGGTTCGACTCGAACGATCACTACGTCACGCCGGGCAATCCTGACGACAGCGGTGACGCCAGCTACCATAAATGGCTCCCGGCAGGCTCGCTGAAATACGCGATGACCGATGCCTGGAACCTGTATCTCTCAGCCGGACGAGGGTTTGAAACCCCGACGATTAACGAGCTCTCTTATCGCTCCGGCGGCCAGAGCGGCCTCAATTTTGGTCTGCAGCCTTCGACCAGCACCACCTATGAAACCGGCAGCAAAACCCGCATCGGCAACGGTCTGCTGACCGCCGCCCTGTTCCAGACCGATACCGATAACGAAATCGTGGTCGACAGCAACAGCGGTGGCCGCACCAGCTATAAAAACGCCGGGAAGACCCGCCGCCAGGGCGCCGAGCTGTCGCTCGATCAGCGGTTTGCCGAAAACTGGAAGATCAACGCCGCCTGGACCTGGCTCGACGCCACCTACCGCAGCAACGTGTGCAATACCGGCGACTGCAACGGCAACCGCATTCCTGGTATCGCACAGAATATGGGCTTCGCGTCGCTTGGCTGGCAGCCGGAAAAAGGCTGGTACGCCGGGGCGGATATTCGCTATATGGGCGATATTATGGCCAACGATCAAAACAGCGCCAAAGCCCCTTCATGGACCATCGTTGGAATGAACACCGGCTATAAATTTGATTTAGGGAAGTGGCAAATGGATCTGTTTGGTCGAATAGATAACTTATTTGACCGGGAATATGTCGGTTCGGTTATTGTTAATGAATCTAACGGCCGCTACTACGAACCCGCGCCGGGCCGCAATTATGGTGTTGGCCTGGCTATTGCGTATCAATTCGAGTAAATTCGAGAAAGTAACTTTTCCGGGTCTGTAAACCCGGAAAAGTTAATAACAGATAAGATAGTTAACGCGATAATTAATTCAGGTACTGACGTTGTAACACCGCCGCACCCTGATCAATAGCAGTGCAAATGGCCTGATAACTCGCCGTCTCGTCCTTTTTCTCCAGCGCCGCCAGTAATTCCTGGTAAAAGTCAGAACCGTGGAAAACCATTTCCGGCTGCGGATGAAGGTAATTAAAGCTGGGTCCGATTCGCACCCATAATTGCTCGATGAGTGCGGTCAGGGTTGGCATTTCAGCATAGTGATAGAGACGGAAGCGGAAGCGGTAATTCGCCTGCAGCGTCTGTTCAATATCACTGTTGCCGACTGCCCGTTGGAACTCATCAGCCAGGCCGCGCAGCTCACGCAGCTTGTCTGCAGTCATCAGTAACGCGGCCGCCGAAGCTGCCATTCCCTCCAGTTTCTTACGGATCGCGTTAATTTCACGGTAACGCTCCAGCGTGACTTCCGGAACTAAAAACGCCTGTGCAGGAGTGGCTTGCAGTGCGCCGGAAGATACCAGACGCAGCAGGGCCTCACGGACGGGCGTAATACTGGTGCCAAGCTGTTCAGCAATGTCTTTGGTCACTAATCTGGCGCCCGGCTTTAAGGCACCAATGATCAACGCACTCTTTAAGTTTACCTCGACCTGGGTGGTCAGACTCATTCGCTGCGCTTTCTCAAAATCAAGCATGTCTACTTCCTGTTGCCTAATCATCGTTATCGTTGTTACAGGACAGTAAAGATATATCCTGTATCTTACTCTGGCGTGGGAAATAAAAAATAAAACAAATTAACGCATCTAAATTATTAGTTTACTTATTGATATAACACTGCACGTCCTTTCACGACGTTCGTCCGTTAATTAAAGACGCAATTTCAGAAATTTGCACGTAGAACTGCGGTGTTTATCACACCGCAGTGCATAAATTAAGCATCAGGCGCTACGCGAATAACCAGCTTGCCGAAATTTTGTCCTTTCAGTAAGCCAATAAAGGCCTGAGGTGCATTTTCCAGACCGTCAACAATCTGTTCGCGGTACTTAATTTTTCCTTCCTGCACCCAGCGACCCATTTCCTTCTGGAATTCATCAATCCGATGACCATAATCCTGGCCAATGATAAATCCCTGCATGCGAATTCGTTTTCTGAGCAGGGTCGCCATCAATAACGGCAGACGATCCGGCCCTGCGGGCAGTCCGGTGGCGTTATAGCCGCTGACCAGGCCGCAAACCGGCACACGGGCAGAGGTGTTCAGTAGCGGCAGCACCGCGTCGAACACTTTCCCGCCGACGTTTTCAAAATAAACGTCGATCCCCTGTGGACAGGCGGCACGCAGCTGTTCGGCAAAGTCGTCGGCATAGTGATCGAGGCAAACATCGAAACCCAATGTCTCTACCGCATAGCGGCATTTTTCTGCCCCCCCAGCCACGCCCACCACCCGGCAGCCTTTCAGTTTACCGATTTGCCCCACCGTCGCGCCCACCGGCCCGGTCGCCGCGGCGACCACCAGCGTTTCACCGTGCTTCGGTTGACCAATGTCGAGCAGCCCCATATAGGCCGTGAAACCCGGCATGCCGAGTACGCCCAGCGCCCAGGAAGGATGCGGTGGATGAGCGCCAAGCGAGACCAGTCCCTCACCGTTCGACACCTCATACGCCTGCCAGCCGCCGTAGCTCAGCACCCAGTCGCCGGGTTTAAAACCGGCGTGGTTCGAAGAGACGACGCGGCTCGCGGTGCCGCCCACCATCGTCGCGCCGATCTCAACCGGTGGCGAATACGACGGGGCATCGCTCATGCGTCCACGCATATAGGGATCGAGGGATAAATAGACCGTGCGCAGCAAAAGCTCACCGGCCCCAGGCGTGGGAATGTCGCCCTCTTCAAAACGAAAGTTTGCCGCCACCGGTTCACCGTGCGGACGTGATGCGAGTACCCAACGACGTTGTTGTAAAGTCATCTGATTCATTATGCGCTCCTTATCGTGGTCAATAGCCTAAAGCGTAGCCCGTTTCAGCTGGCGGCCTGATTTAAGCGCACAACCAGATAAACACAGGGCTCGTCGGTTTCATTGACGAAGCGACAATCGTTGGGCGGCCCGAGCTCCAGGCAATCCCCGGCCTGCATCTGATGATGGGTATCGCCTTCGATAAACAGCAGCTTCCCCTCCTGCAGCCAGATAAGCTGACGCGCCAGCGCGTAGGAAGAGGCCGGCATGGGAATATCACTCCCGGCGGGAAGTTCGACCTGCACCAGATCGATAGGCAGATCGCTGCGCGGCGAGACGTGCCGCCGCAGATAGTGCGTTTGCGGGTCGCGCCACACCGGCTGGTTTTCCCGGCGCAGCAGTTTGCCTTCCTGCATTTCGGCGCGGGCGATAAGCGTGGACATACTGATACCGAACGCGCCGGAGAGACGGCCCAGCATCATCGCCGTGGGGCTGCTCTCTCCGCGCTCGATTTTGTGCACCATCGCGCGTGAAACACCGGCCCGCTCAGCCAGTTCACTGAGTGACCAGCTACGGGATTCCCGCTCGATGCGGATACGTGCGCTGATGCGCTGATTGAGATTGTCTTCGATAGTCGTCATGACGTATCACTATAGTGTATGACGTTTCATTAAGGAAGCGCTTGCGCGCCGGGTGTATAGTATTGTAATAATGTCGTACTACTATAGTGTACACCGCTGAGGTTTCCCTGATGATTCGCTATGCCTGTAAAGATGACTGCGGCGCTATTGCTGAAATTTATAACCACGCGGTGTTGCATACCGCCGCTATCTGGAACGATAAAACCGTCGATATTCACAACCGCCTGGCCTGGTTTGAGGCGCGGGAGATGGCCGGTTATCCGGTGCTGGTGAGTGAAGAGGAGGGTGAGATCACCGGCTATGCGTCCTTCGGCGACTGGCGCGCCTTCGATGGATTTCGCCATACCGTCGAGCATTCCGTCTATGTTCACCCTCTGCATCAGGGTAAAGGCCTTGGCCGCGCCCTGCTCACCCGGCTGATTGCCGAAGCGCGCCGCGCCGGAAAACACGTGATGGTCGCGGGTATTGAATCGCAAAACCACGCCTCGCTTAAACTGCACGCCCAGCTTGGTTTTATCACCACCGGCGAAATGCCGCAGGTCGGCACCAAGTTTGGCCGCTGGTTGGATCTCACCTTCATGCAGCTACAGCTCGACGATCGCCAGGATCCGGACGCTATCCCATGAACCAGTCGCTGACGCTGGCCTTTCTTGTCGCCGCCGGGATTGGCCTGGTGGTGCAAAACACCATTATGGTGCGCATCACCCAAAGCTCGTCCACGATCCTTATCGCTATGCTGCTCAACTCACTGGTGGGGATCGTGCTGTTTGTCTCTATTTTGCTGATAAAGCACGGGTTGACGGGCGCACAGGAGCTGTTGCACAGCATCAAGTGGTGGACGCTGATTCCCGGCCTGCTGGGCTCGTTTTTTGTTTTTGCCAGCATCAGTGGCTATCAGTACGTTGGCGCCGCCACAACCATTGCGGTACTGGTGGCAAGCCAGCTGATTGGCGGTCTGGTGATGGACGTGGTGCGCAGCCAGGGGATCCCGTGGCGGGCGCTGGTCGGGCCGGTATGCGGTGCGGTATTGCTGGTGATTGGCGCCTGGCTTGTGGCCAGACGCCAGTTTTAAGGCTACAGAATAGTGCCACCTTTGGTGAGCGCTTCGTGGCGCGCTTCCGTGTCTTCTTTATGCTGACGCCCGTGGTGGGCAATCGCATTGCGCAGCCGTTGCTGCTGGGTGTAGCGCTCTTCGCGACTGATTTCAGTATCATCACTCAGCGCCACCAGCAGCTCATTCATGTGCGTAATCACGCTTTCATGAACCGCCGCATCCACGCGGGCAATGACCTCATCCAGATGTGACATACCTGCTCCTTAGTTAATCTTTACTTTCGAGAAATCGCTGCCCATCAGGCTGACGCTGAAGCCGCTCACGTTGCTGCGGGTGGCGTAGAAGGTTTTCCCGTTGGCGAGCGCAATCCACGGCGCCTGCTGGTAGAAAATCTCCTGTGCCTCACCGTACAGCTTCGCGCGGGCCGCCGGGTCACTGGTCAGCTTCGCTTTCTGTACCAGCGCATTGTACCCCTTATCACACCAGCGCGCGGCGTTCGATCCGGTTTTTATGCTGTTACAGCCCAGCAGCGTGTCGGCAAAGTTGTCCGGATCGCCGTTGTCCGACATCCAGCCGAACAGCGCCGAGTCATGCTCGCCTTTGCGCATTCCGGAGAGATATTCGCCCCACTCGTAGGTGACAATTTTGGCTTTAATGCCTACTTTCGCCCAGTCGTTCTGGATCATCTCAGCGATGCGACGCGAATTCGGGTTATACGGACGCTGCACCGGCATTGACCATAGCGTCACCTCCGCGCCCTTCTCCAGCCCCGCTTTTTTCAGCAGATCTTTGGCTTTTTGCGGATCGTAGTCATAATCCGGCAGATCTTTCTTGTAGCCGAGCATGTTCGGCGGCAATGGCGATTTGGCTACGGTGCCAGAACCCATAAACACGGCGTTGACGATGGCTTTTTTGTCGGTGGCGTAGTTCAGCGCCTGACGCACCAGCACGTTATCAAACGGTTTTTTCTCGGTGTTAAACGCCAGATAGCCGACGTTCAGCGCTTCTACCGCATGCAGGGCTAAATCTTTGTTCTTTTTAATGGCATCAAACTGCACCGGCGATGGTGCCGGGATAATCTGACACTCGTTGGTCTGCAGCTTCGCCAGGCGGGTCTGGACATCCGGCGTGATGGAGAAGATCAGGTGTTTGGTTGGCACCTCGCCGTCCCAGTAGTTCGGGTTCGCCACGTAGCGGATGAGTGAATCGACCTTATACTGCTGCAGCACGTAGGGCCCGGTGCCAATCGGCCAGGTATCGACGTTCTCCGGAGTGCCCTTTTTCAGCATTTCGTCGGCATATTCCGCCGAAAGAATAGAAGCAAAGTCCATGCCCCAGTCGGCGAGGAAGGCGGCGTTCGGCTCACTCAACACAAACTGGACGTGATAATCGTCAATCTTCTTCACATCGGTAATCAACTTGTCGAGGCCGACATCGTTGAAATATTCATACGTCCCCTGCGAGACCTTGTGGTACGGGTTCGCCGGGTCTTTCTGGCGCATCACCGAGAAAATCACGTCGTCGGCGTTAAAATCGCGCGTCGGTTTAAAGAACTTGTTGCTGTTGAATTTCACCCCTTTGCGCAGGGTAAAGGTGTAGGTTTTGCCGTCCGGGGAGATAGTCCACTCGGTCGCCAGCGACGGTACCGGGGTATTTTTCACCGGGTCGAAGTTAATCAGGCGGTTGTAGAGCGTCTGCGAGCTTGCCACAAACGACGGGCCAGAGCTGGCAATCTGCGGGTTAAACGACTCGGGAGAAGCTTCCGAACAGTAGATGAGCGTGTCGTGGTCTGCCGCGAAGGCGCTTGCCGAAAAGAGCGTGCCGAGCGCCAGCGCCAGCAACGTTTTCCCTGTAGACATGGTTATAAGCCTTTATCTTTAATTATATGGACTTTAATAACAGCACAGCCCTGAATAACTGACAAATAACCAATCCGCATCAGGTTATGCGAAAGCAGATGTTTTCGCTGCTTTCTTCACCAACGCCCTGCACCTCGTTTGACTTAAGTAAATCCCAAAAGGTCAAGCGTAATTTGCCGTCTCAATAGCACGAGAATTCCCGTTTTTTAGCCTGTCTTTCACCGTTTAGATGCAAAAGAGGTGGCGTAAAGTCATGGTGTGAAGAAGTCTATGGGATGACAACGTGACAAAAACTCTATTACGCAGCGGCAGCCTCGATGATTTTCAGGCGGTCGGCGGCGGTGGCCAGGCCGTGTTTGACTCCGCCCTGCAAATCCGCGAAACCCTGCGCCTGCGCAAACAACAGGCGCTGGTCGATTGCCTCGCCATACCGCAGGTTAATGACGAAGGCGACCGTGTGGCCTGGTACTCGCCCGTTGAGGGGAGCGCCAGCAGCTGGAAAGCTGCCGATGAAGCGGTTCGTGAACGCGCCCGCCGCTACCTGCGCAGCACCTTCGACAGTGCCCTGACGCTCAGCCGTAAATCGCTCGCCTCCGGTAAAACCACCCAACAGCTGTTCGGCGCCCTGCTGGAAAAAGCGCTGCAGTTCCCCGGTGAGAACCACGTTTTCCTCGTCGACGGCAAGCCGGTTATCACCTTCTGGGGCTTTATCAACCTTAACGACAGCGTGCGCGACGACATTCTCGACTGCCTGCGTGAGCCTGAGCCGGAGCCGCCGGTAATTGAAGTCATCCCGCCAGCCCCTGCCGAAGCCGAGCCAGAGCCGGTGGTATTCGTCGACGAAGAGCAGCCTCTGCTCACGCCTGAACCCACTCCCGCAGCGGTGAGTAAGCTGCCGGATACCGTGATGCAGGCCTACGCCGTCGCCCAGCCGGAAGCCGAAGAACCGGAAGCAGAGCCGGAAATCAACACCGTTGCGGACCCGGCTCCGGTTAAGCGCGCGAAGCGCCGCCTCCCGCTGTGGAGCGTGCCGGTCGCGGCTATCATCGTTGTTGCCGTCGCCGCACCGCTGTTATGGAAGCAGAGCACCACTGTCGCCGAGCCAGTTGAAACCGTGGCTGCCGCCCCGGTGCCAGCGCCTGTCGTTCAGCCTGTCCCTGCCCGCCCGGCGCTGCCGCAGGTTGCCGCCAGCCTGCCGCTGCATCGCGCCGACGTCATAAAGACTAAAGAAGAAGAGAAACCCGCCGCGCCTGCCGAACCGGTGGTGATTGCCGCGATCCCAAAAGATGCGCTGGTGATGGAAGCGGCACAGATGCGCGCTGGCACCACCAAATTCCTCAACGGGAACTGGCGTGTCCTGATCGACATTAAAGATCCGGTCACCGGTAAACCGCCATCGCTGCGCTACCAGATGCAGAACAACAAGGGCACCGCCCGCCTGGTGCATGGCGACAACATCGTCTGCCGCGCTGAGATTTTCTCCGGCCTGCATCAAAACGGTGAGCTGATGATCAAAAGCCGGGGCGCCGCCCGCTGCAGCGACGGTTCGCGCTACCCGATGCCCGAAATTACCTGTAAAGCCGGTACCAGCGATATCGCGGAATGTACTGGTCGCTATGATGCCAACACCGTCGTCCCGCTGACGTTCAAGAAAACAGGTGCCTGATTTATGCTGGTTACACTTTGCGATTACAAACAGAGCGTTACGCTTATTGCCAACAGCGGTGTGCAGTTTCTCGACTTCGGCCTGACGCCGCAGGAGTCGCTGCACAGCGGACGCTTCGTACGTAAAACCGCCAACGGGCCGCTGCTGCGCCTCGACTATGATCTGGTCAACGGACGCTATACGCTGCCCGCCCGCAACGGCGAACAGGCGGAAGTCGTGAAACCGGAAACCACCCTGACGCTTGAGCAATCGCTTGGGGTGCTGGACGGCCTGTGGCTGCCGCTGCCGTTCTTCCGCTTTAATCCACCTCGCACCTTCGTGGAAGGCCCGGACAACTGGGCCAGGATGCAGATCCGCAAACTCGCCGAGCCGGACAGCGCCGGGCACACGCACCGCGTCACCCTCGCCTTCGACAGCCAGATGAGCAGCGAAAGCCCGGCGGCGCTGGCCCCGGTTGAGAACGATATTCTCAACGGCACCCGCTTCGCCCTCGCCTGGCGCGACGAGGAAATTGCCGATTTCCTCGACCAGACGTGGATTGACGGCTGGCTGCGGGAAGTCTTCACCCAGCACGTCAACCAGCAGGAAGACCGTACCGATCGCGAAGTAACCCAGGCCCTGCGCAGCTTCGAGTACCAGGGTCACTGGCTCAATGTGCTGACTCTGCTCGGCGAACAGCTGGCGGTACCGGAAATTAAAATCGTCACCGCCACCCTCAGCACGCCGGCTATTCCGGTCGATCTGATCCTCGACGTGGGTAACACCCATACCTGCGGGGTGATCATTGAAGATCATGGCGATGCCAACGACGGCCTGCGGCAGACCGCCGAACTGCAGGTCCGCTCGCTGACGGAGCCGCAGTATCTGAACGAGCCGATGTTCACCAGCCGCGTGGAGTTCTGCGAAGCACGCTTTGGTAAACAGCACTGCTCGGTAGAGAGCGGCCGCGACGATGCCTTCGTCTGGCCCTCTATCGTTCGCGTCGGTGACGAAGCGCGCAAGCTCGCCATGCAGCGCCTCGGCACCGACGGTTACAGCGGCCTTTCCAGCCCGCGCCGCTACCTGTGGGATGAAACCCCCACCGTGCAGGACTGGCGCTTTAGCCAGATCAATGCCAAAACGCAGCGCGAACCGCTGGCCACCGCCTTCCCGCTGATGAACCTGATGAACGACGACGGTCAGCCGCTGTTTACGCTGCCGCCGGAAGACCGCCTGCCGGTGTTCTCACCGCAGTACAGCCGCAGTACGCTGATGACCCATATGCTCTGCGAACTGCTGGCCCAGGCGCTGGGGCAGATCAATAGCGTGGCCACGCGTCTGCGTCTTGGGTTCCCCTCTTCACCGCGCCAGCTGCGCACCATTATTCTGACGCTGCCGTCAGCAATGCCGAAGCAGGAGCGCGAGATTTTCCGCCGCCGTATGTTTGAAGCGATTGCGCTGGTGTGGAAATCACTCGGCTGGCACCCGCAGGATGACGACTTCGCAACCCCCTCGCAGCAACGTAACAGCGTGGTGCCGGTTCCACGCATCCAGATGGAATGGGACGAAGCCAGCTGCGGCCAGCTGGTGTGGCTGTATAACGAAGCGGTTTCCCACTACGGCGGCCAGACCGAAGCCTTCTTTGCCGCCCTTTCTCGCCCGGATCGCACCGAGGCTGAGGGAGAGCGTCCGGGGCGCACCCTGCGAGTGGCTTCGGTGGATCTTGGTGGTGGCACGACCGATATGGCCATCACCCAGTACCAGCTCGACGACGGTACCGGCAGCAACGTAAAAATCACCCCACAGCTGCTGTTCCGCGAAGGGTTTAAGGTCGCCGGGGACGATATCCTGCTCGATATTATTCAGCGCTGCGTGCTGCCAGCGCTGCAAACTCACCTGCAGAAGTGCGGCATCCCCGATGCGCCTGCGCTGATGGCAACGCTGTTTGGTGATTCCGGGCGTATCGATACCCAGGCGGTGCTGCGCCAGCAAACCGCGCTACAGCTGTTTATGCCGGTGGGTCACGCCATTCTTGCGGCCTGGGAGCAAAGTGACACCAGCGATCCGCTCGCCGGGCTGTACGCCACCTTCGGCGAACTGCTGAAGCAGCAGCCGACCCGCAACGTCATGAACTACATCACCCACGCGGTTGAACATGCGCTTCCGGCCAACGCCGAGCCGTTCTCGCTGCTGGACGTGCCGCTGCAGGTGAACTTCAGCACCCTGCAGCAGGCCATGCTGAAAGGTGAGTTCACGATTGCTTCACCGCTGCATGCGGTGTGTGAAGCCATTTCGCATTATCACTGCGACGTGCTGCTGGTGACCGGACGCCCTGGCTGCCTGCCCGGCGTGCAGGCGCTGATCCGTCATCTGCAGCCGGTGCCGGCAAGCCGGATGGTGTGGCTGGATAAATATCATGTCCATGAATGGTATCCCTTCAACCAGCAGGGCAAGATTGGTAATCCGAAATCGACGGCGGCCGTGGGAGCGATGCTCTGCAGCCTGGCGCTGGATCTGCGTCTGCCGCGCTTCAACTTTAAAGCGGCGGATATTGGCGCATATTCCACGGTGCGTTACCTTGGGGTGCTCGACAACGTGGTGAACACCCTGCGCGAGGAGAACGTCTGGTATTCGGACATCGACCTCGATATGCCTGGCGCGAAAGTTGATGCCAGGCTGCACTTCCCGCTGCGCGGTAACGTCACGCTTGGCTTCCGCCAGTTGACCAACGCCCGCTGGCCCGCCACGCCGCTGTACACCCTCAGCATCAATAGCCCGGAGCTGGCAAAAGCCATTGCCGGAGACGGCGTGCTGCACGTGCGTTTAACGCTGGCAGGCGGCGGCAAGCACCAGGCCCCGGAGTCCTTCGAACTGGCCGATGCCTGGCTGCAGGACGGCACGGCGGTGGCCCCCGATGCGTTGACCTTAAAACTGAACACCCTGGCCGATCGCCGACATACCGGCAGCCACTACTGGATTGATAGCGGGAGCGTATACCTGAAATGAGTGCTTTACAGAAGGTCATTACGTGGACCGAAACCACACGCAGCCACGCCTTGCTTCTGAACAACGATGCCAACGCCCTGCTCACACGCCTGCTGGCGCTGCGTCATCGCGAGCAGGCGGTACAGCACGCCCGCACGCGTCCCCTGACCATTGGCCTGTATGGTCATTCTCAGGAAGCAAAAGCGCATCTGCTGACCACGCTGTGCGACAGCCCGAGCGGACATCTCAGTATTCATGTTGGAGTGAAAACCCTCGACTGGTTTACCCACATCAATCCGGGCCACGGCGTAACCCGCATGGCGCTGCGTTTTAGTCCGCACGCGGCGCCTCCTGACGACGCCTTCCCGCTGCGCCTTACGCTCTTAAGCGAGGCGGAGCTGGTGCAGCTGTTTATCGCCCAGGCGCAAACCCAGACGGAGATCCGCCCGGTCAGTAAAAGCGCCATTGTCGCCCGTATTGCAACCTGGCAATCGCTGCGCCAGCCGCAACAGGTGCCCGGCATCACCCGCGAGGAAGTGGCCGCCATTGCCCGCTTCTGGCAGGAGGCCGTACCCACGTCTCGCCAGCAGATGGATGACGACCTGTGGTTCCAGTTTGCGCAGCTTATTCCGTCGCTCGATCTCAGCGCCCGCGCCAGCGCATGGTCTCTGCTGTGGGGAGAACACCAGGGCTTAACCCAGCAGTGGCTGAGCCTGGCACACACGCTGCATCAGGCGGGAAACGCCCGCGAGATTGCCGCGCCGCTGAGCCTGCTGGTAGACAGCTTCGCCCTGCCAGCCGAAGGTTTTCTGACCCCGGAGTTCGAGCTGGACGATGAAGTGGTCGTTCATCCCCTGCACAACGGTAAACTGCTCAACGCCATCAGCCTGCCGCTTGCAAAGCTGGCACTGCTGACCCGCGAGCTGACTCTGCCGGTAGAGGCCGGTAGCCTTGGCAATATCGATATCCTCGACATGCCGGCCGCCGCTCCGGGAGCCAACGCGCCGCTGTGGCAAACCAAGTGCCTGTGGCTGCTAGATAGCTACCGTCAGCAGCTGCAGCCGGACGTGCTGCTGGTGTGCAACGCCAGCGTGCAACGTTCACAAACGCCGTCCATTGCCCGAACGCTGGTGCAGTGGGTCACGGAAACGCAGCCGATGCAGGAAAGCGCCCTGCCGGGCCTGGTGTGGGCGATCACCCCGCAGGATCACCGCTTCACCCGTAAACAAAACCTCGATGAAGCCGTGCAGCAGCTGATTAAGCACCCGGGCCAGCGCTGGGGAACGTTACAGGCGCTGGACAGTAGCAGCCTGCAGCGTTTAACCGAATGGCTAATGCAGGCGCTGAACCCGACGCTGCGTGATGCGCGTTTACAGCTGATTGAACGTGAACTCCACGGCAATGCCCGCGCGCTGCTGAGCCAGTATCTCAACCCGGCACATCAGGACGCTGCCACCATGCAGACCCAGGCGGAAAACATCGTGCGTCAGCTCCAGGCGCGGGCGGCGGTGTTAGGTGAAATGCTCGAAGGCCTGCTGCCGCCGCTACAGGCGTTTGAAGCGCTGTGTCAGGCGCAGCAGCCGCGCGAAGAGAAAGTCGCCGGGCTATTCAGCGAAAGCGTGGATCTGTTTGCTCAACCGGAAGACGGCGCGCTCGCCGCCGCCGACGACCAGGATACCGGTACCCTGGCCCATGCGCTGTGGGTGCGTTATCTGCGCCAGTGGAGCCGCCGCCAGGAAATTGCCGCCCAGAGTGGGCTATCGGCGGACGTGCTGCATCAGCTGGCTGAAAGCATTATCGTCACCAGCTACCGTCTTGGCCTGCCCGCACGGCTGCAGCAGGTGATGCGCAGCGAAAATCCGAGCGCCGCGCAGCTGCGCGCCACTATCGGTAACTTTATTGCCTGGTTTGATTATGCCGGAATGCCCGCGCAAACGCGTCCGGCGAGCCGTATTGCGAAAGGTAGCCCCATTTTTGCTCTGAAGGCGCCGGATACCCGCACACGCCTGACGCAGCTTGGAGAACAGCCGGTCCACGCCGCCACCCGCTATGTCTATGACTGGCTGGTAGCGCTGTACAGCCGCGCCACTGAAAACGCCGGCTGGCAGCATCCTCATGATATTTCTCCCGAGGCACGCCGCCAGCTACAGGGCTATTTTTCCTGATGCCTGACCTGTCTTACCGTCACGCGGTAAGACAGGCCCTTCTTGGCGTTACGCCCCTTCGAAGTGGTATTTCATGTCCGTGGCGTGCGTCATTTTGCTGAACACCTGATTTGTCAGGCTGTCGGTAAGATTCAGCGCGTCCTGCATGGTTTTATCTTCAAAACTCTGCAGCAGTTCCTGCGCTTTTTTCGGCTGCGATTTATACAGTTTCAGATACTCCTGCTCCATCGTTTTCTGCTTCTCGGCGGTCTGCTGCTCAAACGCCAGATACGCGCGCTGCACGTCCGGCGCATAGGCGTTGTAATCCTGCATTACCAGGGTTTGCAGTTTGCGGAATTTCCAGTTCACCGAGTCGTCGCTCGCCTGATCGGTGCCTTTGTCATAGCCCGGCAGATAATGGCTCATCCCCTGATAATAGGGAACGTACACCCCAAGCGTCGACATGCCGTAGGCCACGTACTGCACTTCGCCAATCGCCTTCGGCAGATTCGGTCTTACCTGCAGAATATGCGATTCCTGCGTGCGGAAAACGGAGATCGGCCGCCATAGTTCTTTCGGATTGTTGTTGGCATACGGATCGTGAGACGTGCCCTGATAGTGGTTACGCAGAGCCTGTTTGACATCCGCGACGCTGATTTTTTTCTCAGGTTTGAGGAATACCGGGAAGTTTTTCCCGTCTTCAACGGTGGTTTTCAGCGCCGGGTTGAACATGTGCTGTAACGTCCAGACGCGCGGATAGTTATAAACCACATCGTTTTCGACATCCTGGGAATAGGCTTTATGGAAATCAAACGCGCCGTCTTTCGGGTTATACAGCCCGTGTTTTTCCGCAAAGCTCAGCAGCGTAGGCGAGGCCATATAGTTGGCGGTGTCTGCGGGATCGTACTGGCGTAAACGTCCCTGATTGGCAGAGACAAAATATTCATCGGCCGGTAAACGCACCGCCAGCCACTGATGGCCGCTGCCGGTTTCGAGGTACCAGACCTCTTTGCTGTCGACAAACGCAACGCCGAATCCTTCACCGGCACCCTTCTGCTCGATAATCTTACCGAGCATTTCCGCCCCTTCGCGCGCCGTTTTCACCACCGGTAGAATCACCGTCTGAATGGAGTCTTCGGTGATCCCGGTTTTCTCGACGTAAGGATCGGCCGTCAGCGCAGGCTTACCGTTATAGATGGTTTCCGTGGCGCTCATCCCGACTCCCGCCGAGTTGAAGCCCACTTCCCCCATCGATTTATCCTGGGTATCAAAATCGTGAATGGCGGTGTAGCGCATGGCGGATTTCGGCAGCGGCCAGGTGAAATCGTTGCTGTGGGATTTGAATTCGCCCTGTTGGTTATCTACCGCCTCGTGGATAACCATATGCTTGGCGTTCGTTGCCGAATAGTCTTCGTTACGGGCAACAATAAACGATCCGTCGTCCGAGGCTTTATCGCCGACCAGAATGGTGGTACACGCCATTGCCTGCCCCATACTTAACAACGCTATGGCTGAGGCAAGTACTGAGATTTTCATAGACAGCTCCATTAAAGTTTTGTTTCAGAAAACAAAACCACCATAGACCTATCGAAATCCAGTTACAAATACCATAAGGAACATGTGGAATAGTTTTTGTAAGCAGAGATTGCCGCCATCACTGGAATATTTGACTACCTTCGTCAGAACAGAGAGAGCAGCAGCGCAACCGGAAAGCTAAAAGGCCAGGTCGCCCCTATCAGCAGAGCAGCAATCAGACGAATGCACAGGGATTCTTTGGTCAAAAACCAGGTAATAAAGGCGCAGATCGCCGCCATGATGGCGTAGAAGATCAGCATTTTTTGGTACAGCGTCATGGGGGAAGTGCCATTCCTTGGAGATAAAACGGCCGCACTATGCCTCTTTTTTTGACAGCCATCAAGTAAAGCCGGGGAAAAATGTTAAAAAGTGTAAGAAGTCTGATTTTAATCAATCTCACCCTTTGTCCGATTGCGCAACCCGGAATACACGACTATATAACAGGAGGTCAAATCAAAGAGGTGATGTTATGGACGTCTCCAGTAAAACCGTAGCGGTAATCAACGTCGTCGCGGCGCTCCTGCTGATTAGCATGCTTTGCTTCAGATTTAACGTGTTCAGCTAACACACATTGGTTTCCCCCCATCGCCATTGCAGCTTTGGGGGGAGCGGTCTTAGTGCTTAATCATCACATGGCGGATCACGGTGTAATCTTCCAGACCGTACATCGACATGTCTTTGCCGTAACCAGAGAGCTTCTGCCCGCCGTGCGGCATTTCGCTTACCACCATAAAGTGGGTATTCACCCAGGTGCAGCCGTACTGCAGGTGCGCGCTCATGCGGTGCGCGCGGCCTACGTCGCGGGTCCACACCGATGACGCCAGGCCGTACTGGCTGTCGTTCGCCCACTCCAGCACCTGCGCTTCGTCGTCGAATACCGTGACGCTCACCACCGGGCCAAACACTTCACGCTGCACAATTTCGTCATTCTGGCGCGCACCCGCCAGCAGCGTCGGTTTGTACCAGTAGCCTTTGCCTTCCGCTTTGCTACCGCCGGTAACCACGGTGATGTGGCTTAGCTGACGCGCTTTATCCACGGCGGCGCTTACGCGCTCAAGGTGAGCCAGCGAACTCAATGGGCCCAGTTCGGTGGATTCGTCATCCGGCGCGCCAATTTTCAGGCTGGAGATAGCGGTGCCGAGTTTTTCCACCAGACGATCGTAAATGCCCTTCTGCGCGTAAATACGACATGCGGCGGTACAATCCTGCCCGGCGTTGTAGAAACCAAAGGTACGAACCCCTTCCACCACCGCATCGATATCGGCGTCGTCAAAGACGATGACCGGCGCTTTGCCGCCCAGCTCCATATGGGTACGTTTAATCGATGATGCGGTATGGCGAATGATGTGTTCGCCGGTGGCGATGGAGCCGGTCAGCGACACCATGCGCACTTTTTCGTGACCGGTCAGCGGATCGCCCACGGTTTTACCACGGCCAAACAGGACGTTCACGACCCCTGCCGGGAAGATATCTTTCGCCAGCTCAGCGAGGCGCAGCGCGGTCAGCGGCGTAATTTCAGAGGGTTTAATCACCACGCAGTTACCGGCGGCAAGCGCAGGCCCCAGTTTCCAGGCCGCCATCATCAGCGGATAGTTCCACGGCGCGATAGAGGCGATAACGCCTATCGGGTCACGGCGGATCATCGAGGTGTGGCCTTCAAGGTATTCTCCGGCCGCCATGCCGTTCAGGCAGCGCGCTGCCCCGGCAAAGAAGCGGAATACGTCGACCACCGCCGGCAGCTCGTCGTTGCGCGCACAGTGCAGCGGTTTACCGCAGTTCAGCGATTCCAGTTCGGCAAATTCATCGGCGTGTTCTTCGATAGCGTCAGCCAGTTTCAGTAACAGTTCAGCACGTGCTTTTGGGGTGGTTTGCCCCCACTCAACAAATGCCCGGTCGGCGGCGCGTACCGCCGCATCTACCTGTGCGGCGGTGGCTTCCGCAATTTCGAGAATAATTTCTCCCGTTGCCGGGTTGTACACTGGTTGCATTTCGCCTTCACCTGCAATCAGTTCACCGTTAATCAGTAATTTATGTTGCATCACTCACTCCTTACTTTTCACTTATTTCCCGCTACCGGCGACCATTTCGCCATCGCGGGTCAGCCACCAGGCTCCCAGAATTGGAACGGTAGTAACGAGCATCACCAGCAGCGCTACCACGTTAGTTACGGGCACGTCGCGAGGACGGCCAAGTTGGTTCAACAGCCATAGCGGCAAAGTCCGCTCGTGACCTGCCGTAAAGGTGGTCACGATGATTTCGTCAAATGACAGGGCAAACGCCAGCATGCCCCCGGCCAGCAGCGCTGACCCCAGGTTAGGCAGCACAACGTGGCGGAAGGTCTGCCAGCCGTTGGCACCCAAGTCCATCGACGCCTCAACCAGACTCCACGAGGTACGACGGAAACGTGCAATTACGTTGTTAAACACCACCACCACGCAGAAGGTGGCGTGGCCGATGACGATGGTCAGGAAGCCCGGCTCAAGGTTGATGGCCTTGAACGCGGTCAGCAGCGCCAGACCGGTGATGATCCCCGGCAGCGCGATGGGAAGCAGCAGCAACAGCGAGATAGCGTTCTTGCCAAAGAACGTGCTGCGCCACAGCGCCGCTGCAGCCAGAGTGCCAAGCACCAGGGCAATCAGCGTCGCCAGCGCGGCAATTTTAAGTGACAACGTCACCGCATCCAGAATGTCACCACGGCTGGCGGCCACGCTAAACCAGTGCAGCGTCAGCCCCTTCGGCGGAAAACTGAACGCCGCATCTTCGGTGTTGAAGGCGTAGATGGCGATAATCGCCAGCGGGAAATGGAGGAAAATGACCCCGCCCCACGCCGCCAGTTTGAGGAACCAGGGTGCGCGTTCAGAGTGCATCGAAGGCTCCCAGGCGCTTCACGAACGCCAGATAAAGAGAGATCAGTACGATGGGCACCAGCGTAAACGCCGCCGCCATCGGCATGTTGCCTATCGCCCCTTGTTGAGAATAGACCATGTTACCGATGAAATACCCCGGCGGTCCGACGAGCTGCGGCACGATGAAATCGCCGAGCGTCAGCGAGAAGGTAAAAATCGACCCGGCGGCAATGCCAGGAATGGCCAGCGGTAACACAACAAAACGGAAGGTCTGGGACGGTTTCGCCCCGAGATCGGCAGAAGCCTGCAGCAGCGAGGACGGCAGTCTTTCCAGTGCCGCCTGTACCGGCAGGATCATGAACGGCAGCCAGATGTAGACGAACACCAGAAAACGCCCGAGCCCGGAGGTTGACAGCGTGTTGCCGCCCACCGCGGGCAGCAGGAGAAACTGATTCAGCAGCCCTTCCAGCCCCATGTGGCTTAAAAACCACTGCGCCACGCCATCTTTCGCCAGCAGCAGGGTCCAGGCGTAGGCTTTCACGATGTAGCTAGCCCACATCGGCAGCATCACCGCAATATAGAAGAACGCCTTCCATTTACCGCTGGTGTAGCGCGCCATGTACCAGGCCATCGGGAACGCCAGAATCGCGCTGGCAATCGTCACCGCCAGCGCCATGACCACCGTGCGGATAATAATGTCGTAGTTGGCCGGGTTGAACAGCGCCCACAGGTTGGCGAGCGTCAGATCCGGCGTTACCGACATGGTAAAGTCGTCGAAGGTGTAGAACCCCTGCCACAGCAGCGTGAGCAGCGAACCTAAATAGACGATGCCAAACCACATCAATGGCCCGAGCAACAGCAGAAACAGGCCCAGCGATGGCCTGCGCCAGAACAGGCCTGATACACGGCTAAGTAATGAGGGTGAGGAAACCGGTGAAACGCTCATCTCCATTTCACCTCCCTCCGTCGAGGGGAACCATCGCATCGCGTGCCCAGGATGCCAGCACGTTCTGCCCCGGCTGCGGCCCGGCCGGCAGAATGCCGCCGCTGAAGTTGGCCTGGCTGACCAACAGCCTGCCGCCGCCGTCGAGCGCTATTTCAAACCGGGTTGCCGCCCCCTGATACTGCACCGCCTGCACCACGCCGTTCGCCTGCAGCTCGCCGCCTTCATTGAGACGAATATGCTCCGGGCGCAGCGACCAGGTCCCCGGCATTCCGCACAGTCTTTCGCTCATGACGGCATCAAAGACGTTGGAGGTGCCGACAAATCCGGCCACAAACGGGGTTTTCGGCCGCAGGTACAGGTCACGTGGTGAATCAACCTGCTCAATGCGCCCGTTATTGAATACCGCAACGCGATCGGACATCGACAGCGCTTCGCCCTGATCGTGGGTGACGAAAATAAAGGTGATACCGAGTTCCTGCTGCAGCTTTTTAAGTTCCAGCTGCATCTGCTCGCGCAGTTTGAGATCCAGCGCGCCCAGCGGTTCATCCAGCAGCAATACACGCGGTTGATTGACCAGCGCGCGGGCAATCGCCACGCGCTGACGCTGACCACCGGAAAGCTGGGATGGACGGCGGTCGCGCACAAAGCCCAGCGCCACCTTCTCCAGCGCTTCCTGGGCGCGGGCAAGCCGCGTTTTTTTGTCGATACCTTTCACCATCAGCCCGTAGGCGACGTTCTCCAGCACCGACATGTGCGGAAACAGCGCGTAGTCCTGAAACACGGTGTTGACGTCACGCTCCCACGGCGGAAGCTCGCTCGCCTGCTTGCCAAAAATGGCAATTGAGCCGCCGGAAAGCTGTTCAAACCCCGCAATCATGCGCAGGCAGGTGGTTTTGCCGGAGCCGGACGGCCCCAGCATAGAAAAGAACTCGCCGTCGCGGATGGCCATACTGACGCCATCCACGGCGCGTACGTCCCCGTACAGGCGCGAGACGTCCTGAAATTCTACTGCGTACGTCATACTACACTCCTGCGGCGTTAGCGCCCGCCCATAATGGCGATGTAATCCTGCGTCCAGCGGCTGTAAGGCACGTATTTCCCGCCTTCCGCCACCGGTGTTTTCCAGAACGCTATTTTGTCGAAGAAGTTGTAGCCGTTAGTTTCGCAGCCTTTATCGCCCAGCAGGGTGCTGGCTTTACAGCCTTCCGGCACCACCGGCAGCGAGCCGAACCATGCCGCAACGTCGCCCTGTACTTTTGGCGTCAGCGACCAGTTCATCCATTTGTAAGCGCAGACCGGGTGTTTTGCTTCGGAGTGCAGCATGGTGGTATCCGCCCAGCCGGTAACCCCCTCTTTCGGGAATACGGTGGCGATAGGCTGGTTTTCACCCTTCAGGCCGTTGGCCTGATACGGCCAGGCGCTGGAGGCCACCACGCCTTCGTTTTTGAAGTCACTCATCTGCACGGTGGTGTCGTGCCAGTAGCGGTGGATAAGACCGTGCTGATCGCGCAGCACCTTCAGTACCGCCTGATACTGGGCTTCGGTCAGCTCATACGGATCTTTGATGCCCAGCTGCGGCTGCGTGGCTTTCACGAACAGCGCCGCATCGGCGATATAGATAGGACCATCGTAGGCCTGTACGCGGCCCTGGTTAGTTTTGCCATCCGGCAGATTTTGCTTCACAAACACCACGTTCCAGCTGTCCGGCGGCGTCGGGAAGGTTTTAGTGTTATACATCAGCAGGTTCGGGCCCCACTGATACGGCGTACCGTAGACTTTATCGCCAACGTTAAACCAGCCGCCTTTCACCAGGCGTGGATCGAGGGTTTTCCAGTTAGGGATCAGCGCCGGGTTAATCGCCTGCACGCGTTTACCCATAATCAGACGCAAAGAGGCATCCCCGGAGGCGGTCACCAGGTCATAGCCCCCCTTCGCCATCAGGCTGACCATTTCGTCGGACGTGGCGGCGGTTTTGACGTTGACTTCACAACCGGTCTCTTTTTCAAACGCGGTGACCCAGTCGTAGTTTTTATCCGTCTGGCCGCGTTCGATATAGCCCGGCCAGGCGATGATATCCAGCCGCCCTTCGCCTTTATCAAGCGTCGTTGGCGGCTCTGCGGCTTGCGCGGCAATCACGGTCATTCCCAGCGCACACAGGCTGCTGCGGGCAAATTTCTTGCTCATAGAATCTTACTCCTGTCACAATGAATTCTGGCGGCAGCCGTGCCGTAAAAATATCTCCCTCATTAACAGTAGACGGCAGAGTGACGACGCACCCGCCGCTGCCAGGAATTTTGCTCAGGTTGTGACAAGCCGCGCATTACGCTGAAAACGCTGATAAAAAAGAGAATGCTGACGGGCGGGAGTTGCTTTCGCAACGTGAATAAGTTGTTCAGGAAACAAGAATCTGGCGAATAATATCGCCGAGCTCTGCAACCGCTTTTTCCTCCCTTTCGCCCCATCCCCACGCCGTATTAAAGCGGAAAAATGACGCCCAGCTGTTGCTGACGGAGAACATCTTGCCGGGGGCTATGCTGATGTGTTTCTCAAGCGCCAGCACGCTCAGTTTGCTGGCGTCGATGCCCTCCGGCAGCTCAAGCCACAGAAAATAGCCGCTGTCGTTATGGTGTATTTTCACCTCTGCGGGCATGTGGCGCAGCAGCGATTGCCAGGCGAGCTGTTTGCGTTCGGCAAGCTGACGGCGCAGGCGGCGTAAATGCGCGTCGTAGCGCTTGGTCGACAGGTAATCCACCAGCGCCATCTGCATGGGCGAACTGGTCGAGAGCGTACTCATCAGCTGCAGGTGCTGGATCCTTCTGGCGTGCTTCCCGGCGGCGACCCAGCCGATACGAAACCCCGGCACCAGGCATTTGGAGAACGAGCTACAGTGCAGCGTCATGTCATCACGATCCCAGGCTTTGGCGGGCAGCGGTTTCTCACGGCCAAAATAGAGCTCGCTGTACACGTCATCTTCAATCAGCATCACGTTGTGTTCGGTTAATAACGCCACCAGCTGCGCTTTTTTCTCAGGCGTAAGCGTAAACCCGAGCGGATTCTGGCTGTTGGTCATCAACCAGCAGGCTTTCACCGGGTAATCGCGCAGCGCCTGGGCCAGCGCTTGCATGTCGATCCCCTCTTTTACGTCAGACGCCACCGACAGCGCTTTCAGCTTCAGACGCTCCAGCGCCTGCAAGGCGCCATAGAAACAGGGATTCTCGACAATCACCCAGTCACCGGGTTCGGTCACCGCCTGCAGGCTGAGGTTCAGCGCCTCCAGGGCGCCTGCGGTAATCACAATTTCGTCCGGGGAGATATTCATCCCCTGCAGCGCATAACGCCGCGCGATGGCGTGCCGCAGATCAGCGTTGCCCGGGGGAAGGTTTTCAATCACGCTCATCGCCGTGGCGGTTTTACTCACCTGCGCCAGAGAGCGGTTAAGCTGCGGCAGCGGGAACAGGCGCGGATCGGGAAACGCGGAGGCAAACGGCAGCACCGACGCATCGCGGCTCGCCTGCAGCACTTCAAATATATAGGTGTTGATATCGACGCTCTCGTCGCCCATCACCTGCTGCGGCGGCATGCTTTTTTGCGGTTTGACCGGGCGCGGTGCCACGTAGTAGCCCGACTGCGGACGCGCAACGACCCGCCCCTGGCTCTCCAGCAGCTGATAGGCATGCCCCACGGTCATAAAGCTCATCCCGCTGCTGACCACCTGCTCACGCAGTGACGGCAGTCGATCGCCCGGTTGCCAGACGCCAAGGGCTATCTGTTCGGTAATTTGCTGGGCGAGACGCTGATACTTTTTCATCGATGAGTTCCTGCTGGAGCCGGTTCACAATCATATCCCAACCAAATGGGTTTATACGGATAAATTCACTAAAAAAATAAAGCAATATTAATCACAAGCCATGACCAGAATACTGGTAGAAAGGCGCTTTTGCGTGGGACTTATTATATGTTTAAGAAAACCGTTTTAGCCTCCGCCTTTCTTTTGGCAGGTTATCTGCCCTTCGCTCAGGCGGCATGGAAAACCAACGTTGAAAACGATATTTTTACCGGCGGGAAAAGTGCCGAACTGGTCGGTGATATCAGCAATAAAAACCAGTCGCTTATCTTTGATTGCGCCGCCGGGCAGCTTTCGGTAAGCCAGGTTGAGCAAAACAGCAACACCGTCGTAAAAGGCACGCACCATTACCAGTCGCTGATTAAAGTAGCAGACAACGCGCCGCTGACGTTTAACGCCACGCTTGCCAGACGCAACCCGCAGTCTATTCAGCTCGAAAGTCGTGAGAATGGCAAAATTAAAACCCTGCTGGCGCAGCTGCTTGCCCAGCAGTCCAGAGAAGATTTTCTGGTCGGGGTGAAAGACGGTAAAGGTAATCAGCTCTCGTCCGGCGCCGGTTCAGTGTCGTTCGCGAACAAATCAGTGAAGAAGTTTATTTCTGCCTGCAACATTTCGCTGTAACGCCCACCGTGAACCCCACCAGAATACTGGCGGGGTTTTGCTACGTTTTAACGCTTAGTGGTGATCGTCATACTGATGTTCTATCACCATACCTTCCGCTACGCTTGCCACATGCCGCGCCCGGGGATGATACACCGGCGCCGGTGCCGCCGTTTGCGTCGGTGCAACATAGGTCGTCTGCGGTGCGGTGCTGACAATCGTTGTTGATTCCGGCACGCTCACCGACGATGGCACCATCACCAGTTTATAACCACTGGGAACATCCACCGTCACGTTCTGCGCCATCGCCATACCCGTACAACCCATCAATGCCACTGCCAATAAGCAACGTCTCTTCACAAGAATATCTCGCAATAAATGAGGAAATAACAAGAAGTCGGGAGTATGAAGAGCGGCGCTTATTTTTTTGTAGCCTGGAATGCTGGAGAAAGTAACACTTTATTACGGCGGTCTTTTCGCAGAATCATAACAGTATGGCAACTGTTATACATAAATAAGCCTTTTCTGTTTCTGCCGCTGCCCATCCCCTGGCTCTAGAATTGCGCTGAATCAATTTTCTGCGGAGTTCTGCATGTTTGGTCTTGATGCCTTTCATTTAGCAAGGATCCAGTTTGCGTTTACGGTTTCCTTCCACATTATCTTTCCGGCGATAACCATCGGCCTTGCCAGCTATCTGGCGGTGCTCGAAGGGTTATGGCTAAAAAGTAAAAATCCGGTATGGCGCTCGCTGTACCAGTTCTGGTCAAAAATCTTTGCCGTTAACTTCGGGATGGGCGTGGTGTCAGGCCTGGTGATGGCCTATCAGTTCGGCACTAACTGGAGCGGTTTTTCCCAGTTTGCCGGGAGTATTACCGGCCCGCTATTGACCTACGAAGTGCTCACCGCCTTCTTCCTCGAGGCCGGGTTCCTCGGCGTGATGCTGTTCGGCTGGAAGAAAGTCGGCCCCGGGCTGCACTTCTTCTCCACCTGCATGGTGGCGCTCGGTACGATTATTTCCACCTTCTGGATCCTTGCCTCCAACAGCTGGATGCAGACCCCGCAGGGCTATGAAATCGTCAATGGTCAGGTTGTGCCGGTAGACTGGTTCGCGGTGGTGTTCAACCCGTCATTCCCTTACCGGCTGCTGCACATGTCAACGGCGGCGTTTCTTAGTAGTGCGCTGTTCGTGGCGGCCTCTGCCGCCTGGCACCTGCTGCGCGGTAATAACACTCCAGCCATTCGCGCGATGTTCTCGATGGCGCTGTGGATGACGCTGATTGTCGCGCCGTTACAGGCGATGATTGGCGATATGCACGGTCTGAACACGCTCAAGCACCAGCCTGCCAAAATTGCCGCCATTGAAGGTCACTGGGAAAACCCGCCGGGCGAGCCTACGCCGCTGCTGCTGTTCGGCTGGCCGGATATGGAGCAGGAGCGTACCCGTTATGGTCTGGAAATCCCGGCGCTGGGCAGCCTTATTCTGACCCATAGCCTTGATAAACAGGTTCCGGCGCTGAAGGATTTCCCGAAAGAGGATCGCCCCAACTCGACGATGGTGTTCTGGTCGTTTCGCATTATGGCCGGGCTCGGCATGCTGATGATACTGCTTGGCGTCGCCGCACTGTGGCTGCGTCGAAAACAGCGTCTTTATACGTCTCGCCCGTTCCTGCGCTTTGCGCTGTGGATGGGGCCTTCCGGGCTTATCGCTATTCTTGCCGGTTGGGTGACGACGGAGGTCGGCCGCCAGCCGTGGGTGGTTTACGGCTTACAGCGCACCAAAGACGCGGTCTCCGCCCACGGTGACCTGCACATGAGCATCAGCCTGCTGGCGTTCTTTGTGGTCTACAGCGCGGTGTTTGGCGTTGGCTATAGCTACATGATCCGCCTGATTCGTAAAGGCCCGCAGGCGTTTGTCCCTGAACCAACCGGGACGCCGGCTCGCCCGCTCTCAGCGGCGGTAGAACATTTTCATTCTGAGGAGCAGCGCTGATGGGTATCGATCTTTCCGTCATCTGGTTTGTGATTATCGTCTTTGCCACCCTGATGTACATCGTGATGGATGGTTTTGACCTCGGGATTGGCATTCTCTTCCCGGCTACCCGTGACGCCGCCGACCGCGATGTGATGGTTAACAGCGTCGCCCCGGTCTGGGACGGTAACGAAACCTGGCTGGTGCTCGGCGGTGCCGGGCTGTTTGGTGCCTTTCCGCTGGCCTACGCGGTGATTATCGATGCGCTGACCATTCCGCTGACGCTTATGCTCATTGGTCTGATTTTCCGTGGCGTCGCGTTTGAGTTTCGCTTTCAGGCAACGCCATCGCACCGCCCCTTCTGGGATAAAGCCTTCCTCGGCGGCTCACTCCTCGCCACCTTCAGCCAGGGCGTGGTGGTGGGTGCCGTACTGAACGGTTTCCCGGTGGCTAACCGCACCTTTAGCGGCGGGCCGTTCGACTGGCTCACCCCTTTCACCCTGTTCTGCGGCCTGGGGCTGGTGATTGCCTATGCGCTGTTAGGCGCGACGTGGCTGGTCATGAAAACGGAGAATGCCCTGCAGCAAAAAATGCGCGCCACGGCGAAAAAACTGCTGCTGGCGCTGCTGGTGGTGATAGGCATTATCAGCCTGTGGACGCCGCTAGCACACAGCGCCATCGCCGAGCGTTGGTTCAGCCTGCCGAATCTGTTCTTCCTGCTGCCGGTGCCGATTCTGGTGGTGGCCCTGAGTCTGTGGCTGTGGGGCGTGCTGACGCATCCGGAGTACCATGCCTCGGCGTTTTTACTCACTCTTGGGCTTATCTTTCTTGGCTTCAGCGGGCTTGGGATCAGCATCTGGCCGAACCTCATCCCGCCTGATGTCACCCTGTGGCAGGCCGCCGCGCCGCCGCAAAGCCAGGGCTTTATGCTGGTGGGCGCGCTGCTTATCATTCCGGTAATTCTGGTGTACACCTTCTGGAGTTACTACGTCTTTCGCGGCAAAGTTCAACACGGCGAGGGGTATCATTGATGCAACAACCACTGTTCAAGCGGCTATTCTGGCTGGTTATTCTGTGGGGCGGCAGCGTTATGGCGCTGGCAGCAGTCGGTTCATTTTTCCGGCTGTTGATGACGGCCGCAGGTTTTAAATCGTGATGATGTAAATTAAATCCCCCTCCTCAGTACTTAGGGGGGGATTTATTCACAACAGTTATGGTGCGATGAGAGTCCCTACCAGCGTATTGCCATTACGGATAATCTCGATCTTATCGCCAGATTTAATGTTACCCCACGAACGCGCCCTGATATTGAGTTCGCCATTCGCCATAGTGACATAAGACAAATAAGAAGCTGTACCCATACCATTCTTGTTATTAGGATTGGTACGGAAATCCCCGCTATATTTATTGTTCAGATAAATAACATACTGCTCACTGCCGGAAGGGGTGAAATCGAAAGTAAATGAAGTCCCGTTCAGATTCAGCGCCTTTATATTATTGTCTGTCTCAAAACGAATGTCATCGGTCAATGTTTTTTCAAAAATAGTCGTACCACCTACGGTGAATGTAAGTACATCCCCCGCTACCGGCGTTTTAAGGTTGCATGATAACGATACGGTGCTGCCGTTAACGGATTTAGTTCCGCCAGTGACTTTACCGTTATTGCTGCTGCACACGACATTGCCGTTGAGCGTCAGCTTATATTCATAGCTCCCTTCCTGGAAGGATTTGTCCAGGTTCAGGATCATGAACGTGGTTTTGACATTGTTAGTCGTATAGTTGGCAATGGTATTGGTGGTATACCCCAGGTAGCCGGTGAGCTGGGTATCTTTTAACGGCTTAACGATATCACCCAGCTCATGATCGCTGGTGTCGCCGCTCAGATCCCAGATAATCGCGCCGCCGAAGCCCTGGGCGTTGATATAGTCGACTTTCCCCTGAATCGACTCCGGATCGTCATAGGTGAAAAACTCCTGCGTTGAGTTGCTGTACAGATACGGCACTTTCGCCTGATCGTCCCAGTAGCGGGTATACTTCCCGCTCGCCAGCATGGTCTTCAGGGTCGCGTATGGGTTCGTCCCGGTGTACTGACCCTCATCATCCCATTGCCCGTGAACCGTCGCCGAACCGGCGACAAACAGCCCCGGCAGGCCGGCTTCCAGTTCGGTTGACGCGACGCTACCCCAGCCACGGCCATAATACGGCAGGCCCATCATTAACTTCTGCTTCGGTACCGCCCAGGTCTCGTTATACTCCTTCATGGTCGATGCCACGTTTAACAGCGGATCGCTATCCATACTGTTAGCAAACAGCGGCGCGTTGTGCCCGGTGATCGCGTCGAAGGCGCCGTGGATGTCGTAAGCCATCACGTTGACGCTGTCCAGCAGCGGCGCGGTCACTTTCGGGTTAATGTACTGAATGTTATTGTGATTGGTGGTCACCGCCGCCGACAGCTGATAATACTTATCGCTGGCTAAACCTGCGGTATCCAGCTTGCTGCGCAGCGTCTGGATAAGGCTGGTGAACTGGGCTTTTTCTGCATCGGTGTCCGGATATTCCCAGTCAACGTCGATACCGTCAAAGCCGTACTTCTGCATAAAGGCAATCATGCTGTCAGCAAGCTTATCGGTGCCGTCCTGGGTTTTGGTTGCCGTCTCAAAGACGCCTTCCTGTGAGTTGTCCCAGCCACCGACTGAAATCATATAGCTGACGCTGTTCTCTTCGGTCAGCTCATCGAGCTGCTTCAGCAGACCCGGGCCTTTATCGGTATCGTGGATAATGACCTCCCCGTCTTCAACAATACCAAAGCCGTAGTTAAGGTGCGTCAGACCCGTGAAATCAATTTTATCCGGGGTGAAGTTATTATGGGCATCATAGACGCCCCATTCCGGGAAATAGCCGATGATCTTGCGCTGGGCGGCAACGGTCGCTTTGCCATTGCTCTGAATATCGGCGGCTTGCTGTCCGGTATAAGGTGTGAATTTGAACGTTGCCAGCGTATTGATAGAAATAACGCCTAAATCTGTCCACATGTTGCCGCTGCTGGAGCCCGGCGTCTGGCCCGCTTCAGCCCACCACTGGGCGCTCCAGTAATGACCGTTGTAACTCACCACGGCACCCCCCGCATAGGACGAGTCAGGATCGTAAGCCACGGCCTTGATCGCGTTATCATCTTTGGTCGCCACCGTCACGGTGACGGTGCCCGGGAAGCTATTTTGTGTCGCACTGGTATAAGCTACCCAGGATTCACCATTATCTTTACTCAGCATCTGGCTGGTGGTCAGGCCACTAATAGTATTGGTGTCATCATTCATGGTGAGCGATGCCGCGGAGGCGGCGAAAGGTAAAATCAGCCCGCTAAAAAGCATCGCTTTTGTTAGCTTATTTAATGTCATTTTCATTCCTTGACTGTGAGTTATTGTTTCGCTTCGGTTTATTTCATACTTCGGAGGGGAATTTAATGAATAGAAACACTAACGACAATTTAGAAATAGTTGAGTTGTAAATTAAGCAAAACTAATATATTCACTGTATTAATTTATCGATATTGTGAATATCTGCACAAACAAACATAATGAAAAAATAAAGAAACAGGAGCCGGGGCTCCTGTTATTGATTAGCTATTTTTACGCCCTGGCAGGGTCTTCAGAAGATCTTCCGGACTGACGGAAGCCACAATACTGCCCGCCTGCGGCAGCTTCAGAATGTGGTTTTTGATTTTCCCGACCACATGCATCTCGCACGGACGGCAGTCAAAGCGTAACGTCAGCACCTCATCACCGTGCACCAGCTGCATCGGCGTGGCGCGCCAGCTCTTGATATTGCCTTTCGCCTGTTTCGGGCACAGATTGAAGGCAAAACGCAGGCAGTGCTTGGTGATCATGACCGGCACATCGCCCTTCTCTTCGTGCGCTTCATAAGCAGCATCAATCAGTTGCACACCGTAGCGATGATAGAATTCACGCGCCTTGTGGTTGTAGACGTTAGCGAGGAAGCTCAGATGCGTCTCCGGGAACACCGGCGGCGGTACAGACACCGGCTTACGGCTGCCACGTTGGTAATTCGCCAGACGCGCGTCATCCAGCATCTCTACCGCTTCGCGGCGCAGCTGGTTGAGCATGCTGTTCGGTACGAACAGTGCACCCGGCAAATTGACGCTAATTTCGCGGGCGTAGTACATCGTTTGCCCAAGTTTAGCGATCCCGTCCTGCAGACTGTTCATCGCTTTTTCGGCGTTGGTCGCCTCTTCAAAGCGGCCTTCCAGGGTGTGGGTGACGCTGACGCCCTCTTCACTGGTCAGCGTCAGCACGAGCTGCTCATGCCATCCGGAAAGCTCAACATCCACCGCCACGCGGCGATCGCTTGAGGTTTTGGTCAACGCCTGCTGCCAGTTGTGATCGAGGTTACGGTTGAGCGCCTGGTGCGGGCGCACCTTGTGCAGGTCGGCCGGCATCTCGTTCGGCCACACGCGGTAGCGGTTTTCCCCGGTTTTCTCCACGGTGTTAGCGCGAAAACCGACGATATCGCGCTTGATCATCACGTTCAGCCCATCGCCGTTCGCCAGCGGCTCGGTCACTTCAACGTCCAGGTGGTCTTTGCTGACCTTCAGCACTTCGCCCACCGGCAGGCCGATAAACTTCGGTGAGTCAAAGGCGCCAATATCCCCTTTACGGTCGTTAACGAAATAGTCGGTGCTGCCGCGATGGAAGGTCTTATCGGTCGACGGAATGAAGAAGTGCTCGGTACGCCCGGAAGAGGCCCGCGCCAGGTCGCCGCGATCTTCGATAATCGCATCGAGCATCTGGCGATAATGGGCGGTGATGTTCTTCACGTAGCTCATGTCCTTGTAGCGACCTTCAATTTTGAAGGAACGCACACCGGCATCAACCAGCGCGCCAAGGTTGGCGGTCTGATCGTTATCTTTCATCGACAACAGGTGTTTCTCAAACGACACCACGCGCCCCTGATCGTCTTTCAGGGTGTACGGCAGACGGCAGGCCTGAGAGCAGTCACCGCGGTTGGCGCTGCGCCCGGTCTGGGCGTGAGAGATATAGCACTGGCCGGAGTAAGCCACGCACAGCGCACCGTGGATAAAGAACTCAATGGTGGCATCGGTGGCGTCGCGAATGTCGGCAATCTGTTGCAGGTTCAGCTCGCGGGCAAGCACGATCTGGGTGAAGCCAACGTCGGCGAGGAATTTTGCTTTCTCGACGCTACGGATATCACACTGGGTACTGGCATGCAGCTCAATCGGCGGAAGGCTCAGTTCGAGGATCCCCATATCCTGCACAATCATCGCGTCCACGCCCGCATCGTACAGCGAGGTAATCAGCTTCTGCGCCGGTTCCAGCTCGTCATCATGAAGAATGGTATTCAGCGTCACAAACACCTTCGCGCCATAGCGATGAGCAAAGGGCACCAGGCTGGCGATGTCGCTCAGACTGTTGCTGGCGTTGTGACGCGCACCAAATCCCGGCCCTCCGATATACACCGCGTCCGCGCCGTGAAGAATAGCTTCACGGGCAATCGACGCGTCACGTGCCGGGCTGAGCAGTTCAAGATGATGGTTTTGCAGGCGCATACTCTGGTTTTTATCCGTTATGGTCAAAATGGCGGCTATTGTAGTCAGAACTGCCGCCGGACGAAATCATTTTCCATCGTTTACGCTACGGCTTTGCCGGGTTTTCCTTCAGGATAGTGTACCAGCGAGTGAAAATGCACCGTCGCCTCGCGGCTGTTGCGATAGGCATGCGCGCGGTCACCGGCAAAACGCAGTCCTTCACCGGCGTTTAACGACTGCCAGACGCCATCGATGCACATGTCGAGCACGCCCGCTATCACCACCACATGCTCAATCACCCCCGCTTCGTGCGGCGTCGATTCGCTGAGCGCCCCCGGCGCCAGAGTGATAGAAAAGTGATCGTAATGCAGCTTCGGATCCCACGGGAACAGCGTCGTGACCACCATCGCCTGCTGCGGGTCAAACACCGGCGGCTCATTGGCCTGCGGCGGGCTGATAAACAGCGAGAACGGTACGTTGAGTCCGGTAGCGATTTTCCATAACGTCGCAACCGTCGGACTGGATTCGTTACGCTCAATCTGGCCCAGCATCGCTTTCGACACGCCCGTCTCTTCTGCCAGCCGCGACAGGCTCCAGCCTCGCTGCTGGCGAAGGGATTTGAGCGTTGATGATAAGTGGTGAGCAAGTTCCATAGCGTCTCCTTTTTCACCAGTTTATCACTTGTACGCTATAGCGCACAGTGCTACATTCCTCGGACGCTATAACGCACAAGGAGTCAACATGCGCCAGATACTTCCCTTTCCGACGCTGCTATCCGGCTTTGTCGCCGTGCTGGTGGGTTACGCCAGTTCGGCGGCGATTATCTGGCAGGCTGCGGCCGCCGCCGGGGCCAGTTCGGCACAAATCGCCGGGTGGATGACCGCCCTGGGTTTTGCGATGGGGATAAGCACCCTCGCCCTGACCTTCTGGCGCAAAGCGCCGGTGCTCACCGCCTGGTCCACGCCGGGAGCCGCGCTGCTGGTGGGCGGGCTGCAGCATGTGACTCTCGCCGAAGCCGTCGGGGTATTTATCTTTGCAAACGCCCTGATTGTGCTCTGCGGCGTGACCGGGCTTTTCGCCCGCCTGATGCGGGTGATCCCCCATTCGCTTGCCGCCGCAATGCTTGCCGGGATCCTGCTGCATTTTGGTTTACAGGCGTTCGTCAGCCTGCAGGACAACCTGCTGCTTTGCGGCAGTATGCTGCTGGCGTGGCTGGCGTTAAAAGCGTTCGCGCCGCGCTATGCGGTGGTGGCGGCGCTGGTCGTGGGATGCGCGGCGGCGCTGATGAACGGTGAAGTGAATACCTCTGCGCTCTCTTTTAGCTTCGCCGCACCAGAATTTATCGCCCCCGTCTTTACGCCACAGCTGCTGATTAGCGTTGGGATCCCGTTTTTCCTCGTCACCATGGCATCGCAAAATGCGCCGGGCTTTGCCACCCTGCAGGCCAACGGTTATCAGGTGCCGGTATCACCGCTGATTATCTTCACCGGCGCGCTGGCGCTGCTGCTGTCGCCGTTTGGCGTGTATTCGATTTGCATTGCCGCCATTACCGCCGCCATCTGCCAGAGCCCGGACGCTCACCCGGAGCCCAGCCAGCGCTGGCGCGCCGCGGCGGCAGCTGGGGGGTTTTATCTGCTGGCAGGTGCGTTTGGTGGCTCCATCACCGCGCTGATGAGCGCATTACCGGTGGCGTGGATCCAGATGCTCGCCGGGCTGGCGCTGCTCAGCACCCTCGGCGGCAGCCTGGTGCAGGCAATGGCGCAGGAAAATGAACGCGATGCGGCGATGGTCACCTTTCTCGTCACCGCCAGCGGCATCACGCTTGCGGGCGTGGGCTCGGCATTCTGGGGATTAGTGGCGGGCGGGCTGTGCTATGCGGTGCTGTCACTGCGCCGCGCGTAGCTGCGAAGGGGTTTGCCCGGTTGAAGCCTTAAAACGGTTGCTGAAGTGGCTGGCAGAGCTGAATCCGCAGGCCAGCGCCACCTCGGTAAGCGACAGCGTTGAGTGGCGCACCAGCTCGGTCGCCTTCACCATCCGCCGCTGCATCACGTACTGATGCGGAGCCATCTTCATGGAGTGGCGGAACATGCGGGCGAAGTGATATTCGCTCTGCGCCGCCTGCTGGGCAAGCGTGGCAAGCGTTAGCGGTTCGCCAAGGTGCGCTTCGATAAAGCCAAGGATATGGCGCAGCACGAACGGCGCCAGGCCGCCGGTGACCACGGGCAACTGCCACTGCACGTTCGAATAATGCTGAATAAGATGGGTCAGCAGCAGCGTGCTGGCGGTACTGAGCGTCAGCTGATTGGCCTGCTGCTGCCAGTCACAGCCGAGCAGAAACTGGCGGTAGACGGCGGTGATTTTCGGATCGTTGGCGAAGGTTTTTTCATCGAGGGTAAAGCTAGCCGGACTGCGATCCCAGATTTTCTCTCCCACTTCACGCAGGTGTTCGTCGGTACAGTAAAGATGCACAAACGACAGATCGTCGCGAATGTCCCAGGTGGTTTCACAGGCTTTCGGCATCAGGCAAAAGCGATCCGGCCCGCCACCGTTTTTCCACCCCTGCGGCGTTTTCTGGTAACTCTCGTAGCCATCCGCCACGTACAGGCTCAGCGTGTGGTGCGAGCTCTGCACCGTGACCGTATCGCGCTTGTTGTACCACGCCGCCAGCTGAATGCCTGAATTCAGTGAAACGGTATCCCGCAGAATGGCTTTCTGTTTGCGTAGCGTTTCAAAGGTATCGTAGGCGTGAGACATTCCGGCAGCGTTTCCTGTTCAGCAAAACTCTAGTCTATGTACAGACGTGCGCTGATGCCAGCCCCACATCAACCCGCCGGATAAAAAGCGCAAGAATTTGCAAGTTCAGCGCAGCATGGTGAAAGCGCCCGACCGCGATCCGGGCCAGACTGTCCGTTGGCAGTCATCATAAGAGAGAAAAAATGAACGCATTACTGTACGTGCTGGTGGTGGTTATCTGGGGAACCACATGGATAGCGATTTTTCTGCAACAGGGCCCCGTTCCGGCCCCGGTGTCTATTTTCTGGCGCTTTGCGGTGGCAAGCATCACGCTGATGGCCGTGCTGCTGGTGATGCGTCGGCTGCGCAGGCTGACATTTCGCGATCACCTGTTCTGTATGGTGCAGGGCTGCTGCGTGTTCTGCTTCAATTTCTGGTGCTTTTATACCGCCGCAGCGTATATCAATACCGGGCTCGAATCGGTGATTTTCTCGATGGCGGTGCTGTTTAACGCCATCAACAGCTTTATTTTCTTCCGCCAGCAGCCGCCGGGCCGTTTTTATCTTGCCGCCCTGCTTGGCCTGCTCGGGATTGTGACGCTGTTCTGGGACGATCTGCTGGCAAGCGGGCTTAACGCCTCTCTGCTGCTGGGTATTGGCCTCAGCGCGCTTGGCACCTATGGCTTCTCGCTGGGTAACATGCTGAGCCTGCGCCATCAGCGTCGCGGGCTTGAAACGCTCACCACCAACAGCTGGGCGATGCTTTACGGCACCATCGTCATGGGGGCTATCGCGCTGGTACGCGGGGACAGCTTTATGCCGGAATTCACCATAAGCTACATGGGCGCGCTGTTCTACCTGGCGCTGTTTGGCTCGGTGATTGCCTTTGGGGCATATTTCACGCTGGTCGGGCGCATCGGCGCCAGCAATGCGGCTTACAGCACCCTTTTGTTCCCGCTGGTGGCGCTCACCATCTCCACGTTCTATGAGGGCTACGTCTGGCATATTAACGCGGTGGCCGGGCTGGCGCTGATCCTGCTGGGTAACCTGGTGATGTTTGCTAAACCAGAGACCTGGTTCAGAGGGCGGGCGGTACGAAACGCGGCATGATAAAAAAAGCGCCATCGGAAGATGGCGCTACCGGTTTTACTTCTGGGTCGGATCAAACTTAACCGCGTCAATCGCCATATTGTCGATAACCTGCTTCAGGGTATCAATGGTCATTGGCGTGTTTTCATTGGCAAGCGTTTTCCCTTCACCTTTACGCACCACTTTGATAACCGGCTTGTTGGTCCGGGCATCAATCAGTTCGCCTTCAAAGTACAGGCTGGTATCCATGGTACGGTGGCCGGTTGCCGCCTGAGTCCCCGCAACAATCATCGCGACAGGGATAACCTCATAGAACTGCAATCCTTCTTTGCTGGAGTCTACGCCGGTGATAGCGCCACGGAAGATCAGGCTACGCGGACCCGCGGTGGTTGCCAGCGGTTTACGCTCGGCAATCGCCTTTTTCATTTGGGTGTTGGTGTAGTTACGGATCTGATCGAGCGCCTTTTCCCCTACCTGAGTATTCGGCTTCGGCACCGGATAATAAATAATCGGGTTATAGACGACGTTGTCGTAATTCGCCGGATTATAGTTTGGATCAATCCAACGTAACTCCGGCGCGCCGGAAGCGGATGTTGTCTCCTTCAGATTAGAATAATCTTTTAAAAATCCCGAATATTGAGTGGGTTGCGCAATTTTAGAAGCACAGCCCGTCAAAGCAAGCATTGCTGTAAGCGCAGCAACGCTTAAAAGTACTTTAGTACGCATGAAATAATCCCTGTAAATGCAAGAGTGCCAGTTAGTTATAGCAAACGGAGCGGGAATTTGTTGAGGCAAAAGTGTGGCAGATCTCAGGAATGAAAAATAAGTGCCGCTCCTGGCAGAGCGGCACGATTCAGATGTAATTAGAAAGGCTTACGCGCCAGCATCGTGGCAAAACGCAGCTTAATCCGGTTACCGTTAGCATCGGTCCGGTGCAGTTCGCCCACCTCTTCATTGTATTTCAGCAGCTCCCAGCCGGCGTAATAATTGCTGAGCTCCTGCGGCTTAAACGCAAACGGGAAGCCGACGGTGCACGGATAATCTTCGGTATCCATTGCCGCGACGATCAGGTTATAGCCGCCCGGTTTGGTGCAGCGCTGCATATTGGCAATCAGTCCCGGAATGGTTTTCGCTTCGAGGAACATCAGCACGACGGTTGAAAGAATAAAATCGTATTCCCCGTCAAAGCTCAGGTTGTTCAGATCCTGAATGGCGCTGTGCAGGTTTTCCAGCCCCTCTTCGCGACGGATATTTTCCAGATTCTGGATGCTGTTGGGGTTTTTATCCCACGCGGTGACGTCAAAACCGTTTGCCGCGAGATAGAGGCTGTTGCGCCCATTGCCGCAGCCAAGATCGAGGGTCTTCCCGGGCGCGACTATCGTTGCCGCGTGGACCACCTCTGAGTGGGTGCGGGTCATGCCGTATTTGTCGGTAAAGTAGTTGTCATCACAGCGGGTCATAGCTCTTCCTTTTTATCAACAGGCGCAATTTATAACATGCATTTTAAAGTAACCTTTAAACCCGCGCTACGCCTTTCTTTGCTACGTTTATGTTACCCGTCCGTGAAGAGATGCGCATGATGAACAAGTATCGCCTGAGTGAAGAAACCCGCACCTATGACTACCTGCACGCAGGAAACAGGACAAGCGTCTCGCTGCGGCAGATTATTGCGTTGCGCGATTTCGCCGACGTCACGGCGGGTAGCTACGGCGGCTGGATTAGCGAGGGTTCGGTGCTGTCGCAGGAGGGGCATTGCTGGATCTACGACCCGGAGAGCGTGGTCTTTGCCGGTGCGCGCATTGAGCATAACGCCCGGATTGTCGACCCTTGCGTTATCAGTCACCAGGCGTTAATCAGTGACAACGTCACTATACAGGCTTCACAAATTCGCGGCGAGTGTCACCTCTTCGGCCACGCCCGTATTCTTGATGGCAGCGAAATCATTGCCGCCCGGGGCATGACGCCGGATCACGACCAGTACCTGCAGATTTACGATCGCGCCACGGTCAGCCGCTCCCGAGTGGTTCATCAGGCGCAAATTTACGGCGATGCGATTGTGCATCAGGGCTTTATCGAGCACCGCGCTGAGATTTTTGATACCGCCATGATTGAAGGTAATGAAGAGAACAACGTCTGGGTCTGCGACTGCGCCAAAGTCTATGGTAATGCGCGGCTTATCGCCGGGCTCGGCGAAGACGCAATCCCCACGCTACGCTACAACGCGCAGGTGGCCGAGAACGCGGTGGTGGAAGGCAACTGCGTGCTGCGCCGTCATGTGCTGGTTGGAGGCCGTGCCTGGATCCAGGGCGGCCCGGTACTGTTGGACGACCGGGTGATTATCCAGGGGCGCGCGCGGATCCGGGGAGATGTGATTGTGGAGCACCAGGTGGAAATGAGCGATGACGCGGTGATTGAAACCTTCGACGGCGAACGGATCCACGTTCACGGGCAAAAAGTGATTAACGGCAGCGAGCGCATTACCCGCTCACCGCTGCTGGGTTCACTCTGAGGTGGGGTCCACAATGCGTGCGTAAATATTCTGGTCGTGATATTCGCCGTTGAGGAATTCGGCCTGCCTCAGGCAGCCTTCCAGCACGAAACCGTTGCGCAGCGCTACGCGGTTGCTTTCGAGGTTAGCCACCCGGCATTTGATAACAAAGCGGCGCACGATCCCGGCCTTGCCGTAGAACGCCACAAACGCGTTAAGCGCCCGGGAAAGAATGCCCTTTCCCTGCCACGACTCGTCTATCCAGTAGCCGATATAGCCGGTTTTATTCTGTGGTTCAATCAGGTTGAAGGAGAGCACGCCCACCATCTGCTCATCGACAAAAATCAGGAACATTTTGCCGTAACCACGCTGGTGCAGCATCACGTTACCGATGGCATTTTGGCGGCTCGCGGCTTCGTCCGTCACGTGCTGCGGCCAGTCCAGCGACTGCTGCAAAAACGCCCGGTTCTTCACCACCAGCTGGTGCAGTTCTGGCACAAAGCGCTCGTCGATGGCCTGAAGCCGGATGTGGTCATCAACCGCAATCACCGCGTCGTTGCACAAAGTCATGCCTCTTCTCCCTGCTTAGAGAAACGCCCCACCGTCAGGCGGGGCGAACTCGGGCGTTATTTCATGATGCGGTCGTCAACGTAGGTACGTTTGTCCGGCGCCGGTGGGAAGTACTGATACAGCCAGGTTTCACTGATGGCGTCTCCCTGACAGCGCAGGAACATGCGCATCTCAACCGGGTCAGTCGAGTCGGAGGTCGGGTACCAGTCGAAGAGAATACGGTAACCATCAAACGGTTCGACGTAGAGGATCTCGACCTGTTTAGCTTCACCACTTGAAAGTGTGATAACCGGCTCAATGCCCTTCGGCGCAGCGGCTTTGAGGTCGCCGCCGACAAAATCGATGGCGAAGCGACGGGCCCATTTCTCCGGGAAATGTTCGCCCGGCGCCCAGCCTTCCGGGAACGCCCCCATGCCGGTGCGGGTTGCCATCACCCGAGCCAGCGGTGAACGCACCGGCGGCTGCGCGCTCCAGTAGAGGCGATATTTGAAATCAAGCTCGTCGCCCGCTTTCACCGCTTTTTCCGGCTGCCAGAAGCAAACGATGTTATCCAGCGTTTCGCCGGTGGTCGGGATCTCCATCAGCGAGACGGCTCCTTTCCCCCATGCGTTACGCGGCTCCACCCACAGGCTCGGGCGTTTGTTGTACCAGCCCATCACGTCCTGATAGTGGCTGAAATCGCGGTCCAGCTGCAGCAGACCAAAGCCCTTCGGGTTTTTATCCATATAGGCGTTGAACTGCAGTTTTTGTGGGTTATTCAGCGGACGGCAGATCCACTCACCGTTGCCCAGCCACATCGACAGACGATCGGAATCGTGGATCTGCGGGTGGATGGTGTCACACATCCGGCGCTCGTTGTTGCCGCAGCTGAACATGCTGGTCATCGGCGCAATGCCGAGCTGCTTGATGTCTTTACGCGCGTAAACGTGATTCTCGACGTCCATAATCACCTGCGTTTGCTGGCAGTTGATGACGAACTTATAGGCGCCGGTCACGCTTGGGCTGTCGAGCAGCGCGTAGACGGTGAACACCGTGGCGCCCGGTTTAACGGTTTCAAACCAGAACGAGGTGAAGTCCGGAAACTCTTCCGGCGTGTCGGTAAAGGTATCAACCGCCAGACCGCGCGCGGACAGGCCGTACTGGAACGTATCATCCACGGCGCGGAAATAGCTGGCACCCAGGAACGAGACGATATCGCGACGCGCCAGCTCCGGCGCTTTGAAGGCGCGGAACCCGGCAAAACCGAGGTCGGTCTGCCCTTCCAGCTGGCGGGTATCAACCCCGGTACCGTCATATTTAAACAGCTCCGGGCGGAAGTGAATTTCACGCGCCTGCTGGGTGCTGGCATCAACGGAGAACATGCGGATGCGACGGCGGAATCCCATCCCGACGTGGAAGAACTGCACATCAAGCTGGCGTTCGGGAACGTTATTCCACAGCGATTGTGACGCATCATACTGGATGGCGTTATAGGCCTGCGGGGTCATCGTTGCCAGAGTGTCAGGCAGCGCGCGCGGCGCTCCCCCCCACGGCTGGTGCGCCAGATCCTTCGCTATCGACTGCAATACGTTGTAGTCAAAACGGCGGGTCTGGCCATCGGCGATGTTCGAATCAGCCGCGAAGGCTGCCTGGGTAAAAAGAGATGCTACGCCGGAAGTGCCACATACTGCGGCAACAGCCATTGAGGATTTTAGAAAACGTCTGCGGTTCATGCCTGAAAAAGCGTCCTTTAGTAAGTCCATTGATGCGCTACGGCGAAAAACAGGTGCCTCGTGAATTCGCCCACTCTAGACAAAAACGATTGATAATCCAATTGTTGGGGGCAGAAAAATGAGGCAAAAAGGTAAATATTTTGTGTCTATAAAAAAACCCCTGTCCGACATCGTCAGCAGGGGTGAAAAATTGCAGTGGCTGTGCAGAGATTACTTAACGCTGACATCAATTCCCGGGAAGTATTTCGCCGCCAGGCGGGTGATGGTGCCGTCGGCACGCACTTTGTCGATCGCCGTATCCAGCTGCTTTTTGGTCGCGTCATCGCCTTTGCGAATACCGTAACCAATACCGCTACCGAGGATCGTATCGTCAGCAACCGGTTTACCAATAAAGCCAAACCCTTTGCCCTGCGGCTTGCTGAGGAACCCGGCCTGACCGGCGGCGGACATCACCAGCGAGGCATCGATACGCCCGTTAAGTAAATCTGCCCACGCCATATTCTGATCTTTGTATGACACCACCGTGACGCCGTGCTTCTCCCAGTGCTCTTTGGCAAACGTCTCCTGAATTGAGCCCTGCAGCACGCCGATGGTTTTGCCCTTCAGCCCTTCCGGCGTCGCCTGCATACCGCTGTCGGCTTTACCCACCAGCTGCGACGGAATGCGGTAAATCGGCTGGGTGAAATCAATACTCTTACGCCGCTGCTCGGTAATGTTCATTGCCGAGTTGATGGCATCAAACTTTTTCGCCGTCAGGCCCGGGATCAGCGCATCGAATGAGGTCTCGACCCAGCCGCATTTAAGCTGTGCGGCGGCGCATATCGCGTTGCCAAGTTCAATGTCGAAGCCTTCCAGCTGCCCGGCGGCGTTGCGGCTTTCAAACGGCGGGTATTCCGCTTCTACGCCGTAGCGCAGTTCGCCTGCGGCAAAGGTGGAAAATGCGCTGAACATCCCGAGGGCGAGGAAAAGTGCTTTCATCTTCATGGTATCACTCCTTAACGCGGCTTAACGCGGCTTAACGCGACACAGTGCCTGCGCACCGGCCCGTAATGTCGCCTCGTCTTTGGCAAAAGAGAGGCGAATCAGTTTGTTATCTGTTCCGTCGGTGTAAAACGCCGACAGCGGAATAGTGGCAACGCCGTATTCGGTTATCAGCCGCTTCACCATCTCGCTGTCGCTTTCATCGCTGAAATGCGCGTAATCCGCCAGCATGAAGAATGACCCGGCGCTTGGCAACAGGCGGAACGGCGAATCGGCCAGCAGCGTTTGCATGAGATCGCGCTTGCGCTGATAAAACGCCGACAGCGTCATCCAGGTTTGTGGATTACTCATGTGCTCGGCAAAGGCGTACTGCATCGGCGTATCGGCCGAGAACATCATAAACTGATGTACTTTGCAGATTTCATCCATTAGCGCAGCGGGCGCCACGCAGTACCCTACGCGCCAGCCGGTGACGTGAAAGGTTTTACCGAACGACGAGACAATCACGCTACGCTCGGCAAGCGCCGGATGCGTTGCCATGCCGTGGTGCACTTCGCCGTCGAACACCACATGCTCATACACTTCATCAGAGAGGATAATGATATCGGTGTGGCGGGTCAGCGCCGCCAACTGCTCGAGATCCTCACGGGAGAACACCTGGCCGCTCGGGTTGTGCGGCGTATTCACGATGATCATCCGCGTTTTCGGGGTAATGGCGGCGCGTACCTCATCCCAGTTCACGGAGAAATCCGGTACCGTGAGTTTGATAGCAACCGGCGTTGCCCCCTGCAGGCGAACAATCGGCGCATAGCTGTCGAAGGAAGGTTCGAAATAGATAACCTCATCGCCGGGGTGCACCAGCCCGCTAATGGCGGAATAGAGCCCTTCGCTGGCGCTGGCGGTTACCAGAATTTCATCATCAACGTCGTAGGTGGTGCCGTAGTGGCCGGTAATTTTCTCCGCGATGCGCTCCTTTAGCGCCCGCAGGCCGGTCATCGGCGCGTACTGGTTGCGCCCCTCTTCCATCGCCTTCGTGACACCCGCCATCAGCGCGGCATCGCAGGAGAAATTTGGCGCTCCCTGAGAGAGGTTAATGGCGCCGTGCTGCGCCGAAAGCTGGCCAATCACGGTAAAAATCGTGGTGCCGACATCGGGTAATTTAGAACGCGTTTTCACAGGTGTACGAACAGTCATTATTTTTCCCTTCTCGATTCAGGTGCATAACTATTCAAACCAAAGTCAGTTGTGGCGACAAACGAATTGTTGTCATAATAGCCATGAGAAAAACGCATAGCTGGAGCCTCTGATGTCGCGTAGCACCCTGCCGCTGAATGCCGTTGAAACCTTCCTCGTCACCGCCCGTCATCTCAACCTGACCCATGCGGCGCGCGAGCTGTGCCTGACCCAGGGCGCGGTGAGCCGCAAAATTGCCTCGCTGGAGAGCTGGTTCGGGTTTCCGCTCTTTGAACGTCACGCCCGGGGGCTGCGCCTGTCGCCGCACGGCAGCGCGCTGTATCCCGAGCTTTTAAGCGCGTTCAGCAAAATGCTGGTAATTGCCGAGCAGGCACGCCAGCAGCAGACCGTGGTGCGCTTAAAAGCGCCGACCTGCGCCATGCGCTGGCTGGTGCCGCGCCTGATTGCCATTGAACAGCGCTACCCGGAGCTGCAAATTGCGCTCACCACCACCACCGCCCATCAGGTGAACTTCAAGACCGAACCCTTCGATGCCGCGATTGTCTTTGGCCCACATCTGACCATGGGTGACCTGCTGTTTGAAGAGTCGTTAACGCCGGTGTTAAGCCCGGATCTCGCCTGTGACAGCCCGCTACAGGGGAAAACCTTTTTGCACCCTACTCGCGATAAAACCGACTGGACGCTGTGGCTGGCAGGCTACGCCCCCGTCGAGCCGGTGGCTATGCAAAAAAATCAACACTTCGACACCATGGATCTGGCGATCACCGCCGCGGTGCAGGGATTTGGCGTAGCAATTGCCGACGAAACGCTGGTGGAAGAGGATTTACGCGGTGGACGGCTGGTGCGTCCTTATGCACTGAGTGTGAAAACCGGCGCCAGCTACCGCCTGCTGCTGCGGGAATCTCCCGGCAAGGCGGACGGGCTGGCGCGGTTTCGCGAGGAGCTGATTAATCCAGGGTAACGTGGTGCTTCATCACCCGCTTAAAGAGCGCCAGCCTGGCGCGCATAAAGCGTTTTTCGAGCTTAAACCCGGCGCGCTTGTCTAAGCCAATCCGCAGCAGGCGGTCGCGGCCTTTTACGCTGGCAGACCAGCGAGTCACACCGTTCAGCGTAGTGTGTTCCCGGCTGGCGTGACGGGCGAAATTCACCCAGAAATCGGCCACATGTCCGGCAAAGGCGACGTCGTTATCGTTCACGTACTGGCGCGCAGGCTCCGCTAAACGCAGCGTGTCGAACACGTATGGCACTTCGTTACCGTGCCAGGTGCCGTGTTGATAGGTCTCATGCTCGGCCTCGGCGACGTAGTCGAACCAGTAGCGCCAGCAGGGTTCGCCTGCGCGCTGCTGCGCCTGCATCACCACATAACCCAGCGTGGTAAATGCCATATCGCGGCACACCTGACGCCCGAGCGCGGCATCTCCCCTGACGCCGGGATACAGCAGCTTAATCAGCCCGAGGCCCAGCCGTCGATCGCGGCGCAGCTTCTGGATCTCCTGCGCCACATCTACGCCAAACACCTCCATGACGCTGGCTTCGTCGCTGTTTGAGCCCACCATCACCGGCATCGGGTGCTGCGCGCCGGCGAAGAAAACATCCAGCATCGGGTGCGGGAGCACGGCATCGCCGGAAATGGGCGCAGGCCCCCGGTTGAGCGGCGCTTCCAGCGGCCAGAATGCCTCCGCCGGGATAGCGCGCAGTTCATCGGCGGTAGCCCGTTCGAAACCGAAATGGGCGGCAATCTGCTCGCCTTTGACCAGCGCATCACCGCGCGGCGTATCCGGCAGCGTATACCCGCTCTGAATAATCGCTTTGTGGAACAGCCCCTTCGCTTTCGGCGAGGCCAGCAGCGACAGCACGCTGCGCGCCCCGGCGGATTCACCGAACAGGGTAATGTTTTCGGCATCGCCGCCAAACGCAGCAATGTTATCGCGCACCCACTGCAGGGCGGTGATTTGATCGAGTAGCGCGAAGTTATAGAGCCGCTCACCGTCCTCATTCTCAAGCGCCGGATGGGCAAAGAAGCCGAGGTGTCCGAGGCGATAGTTGAGCGTAACCACCACAACGCCGCGCCCGGCCAGCGCCTTGCCGTCGTAGGGCGGCAGGCTGCCGGAGCCAATGGTAAACCCACCGCCGTGCAGCCAGACCATCACCGGCAGGGGTTCACTGCGCACCGCCGGAGACCAGACGTTGAGATACAAACAATCTTCGGAGAACTGGCCCGGGTCACCGCCGCCGAGCTCGCAGCAGTAATCGAGACTTTGCCAGCTCGCGGGAGAAAAGGTATTGGCGACGCGAACGTCCTGCCAGGGTTCCACCGGCTGCGGCGCACGCCAGCGCAGTGGCCCTGTGGGCGGCGCGGCATAGGGGATGCCACGCCAGAGGTGAATATTGCCATCCACGACGCCCGCCAGCGGGCCATGAGTGGTCATAACGAGGGGTGTTGAGGGGTTCTGCATGATCCGTCCTTCTACTGCACACCCCTGCAGATTACCTGTTTCAGAGCAGACCGCAACGTCGTTTACTGCGATCTTCTGCCTGTTGATACAAGGTAAACTCATCCAGTACCGGGCAGCCGAGCGCTTCTTCAAATGCCAGGCGGCTTGAGTTACCGTGGCTGCGGGCCTGGGTTTCATTACCGAGATTCGACTGGAATATCCCCGCCGCGCTCACCGGCAGGAAGTCTTCATAGGTGATAGGCTGCGCCACCACCCACCCGCGTTCGATCAGCGGCTGCGGATCATCGCCCGGGCGAATGGCGTGACGATGCGCCTCTCCGGCAGGGGTCAGACGGTAGCGGAAATAGGCCAGCTCCTGACGACGCATCAGCAGTTCACTGTCCGGGAAGGCTTTGAAGATATCCAGCAGATGCTGCTGATGGCTCAGGTTATCCTTACCGGTTCCCGCATCGCCCAGCAGCGAGTCGTACAGCTCGCGGCCTTTTGGCGTCAGCGCCACGCCGCGCTGTTCAATTTCCCCAAAGCGCGCGGTATGGGTCCCCAGGTGTTCACCGGCGAACAGGACTTTCTCCTCCAGCGCTTTAAAGCTGGTCTGGCGCAGTAAAATCGGTACTTCACGGCGCGGCGGCCCTTCGATCAGCACCTTGGGGGTGATCCCACGCTCCGGCATCAGCGCCTGTACCCGGTCGATATCGAGCGTGCGCGGCGTGAGATGGTTGATATGGCAGCCCGGGAAGCACACCACGTCGGCAATCAGGCGGTGCTCGTCGTGCAGGGCCTGATAGGTTTCCTGGTCAACCGTCGCGTGCTGGTGCCAGCGGAAGGTTTCCAGCGCTTCGCGGACAAACTCCTGCGCCTCGGCTTCGGTCAGCGCCCCCTGCTTCTCGTGACGCGCAATCAGCTCGCGGCAGCGCGGAGTAAAAATATCGCGTTTAGCAAGAATGCTGGCCGCACGTTTGCGTAGCACGGCGTTATCGATAAGCTCAAGGCGCAGCAGCGAGGTAAACACGCGGAAGGGGTTACGGGCGAGCGAGCTGTCATCTACCGGACGAAACGCCGTGGAGTGCACCGGCACGCCCGCCTGGGAAAGATCGTAATAGCTGACCGGGTACATCCCCATGATGGCAAACATCCGCCGCAGCGTGGAAAGCTCTTCGGCGCTGCCGACGCGAATAGCGCCGTGGCGCTCTACGTTCAGCCGCGCCAGTTCATCGGCGTTGGCTAATTTTTCATGCAGCTTAGGATTGTGCTCCAGTACCGCCAGATTGACGTCCGCCACCAGCTCCAGCAAGGTACCGTACTGCGGAACTTCCTGCTGGTACATCGCCGACATTGCCTGCGAAAAGTGCTCCCGAATCTCATCCGCCGTGATGGTGTTCGCCATGATCTCATGTCTCCAGTGAATATTACCTGGAGTGTAGAGAAGGCCATCGATTCGCGTTGGGGAGAATGTATAAATTGTGATCGCGGATGCGATGGTTTGCGCAAAAAACGACCTCAAAAGCAGAAATTACTTGTAAGTCAAACAGATCGAATGTTAATAATATTTTGCTAGCAGGTTATCAAAATTAAACAACTTTACTTGTTTCTCTCGTCGCTCTGTTTTTAACATTCACTATGGAAAAAAACGGTTTGTTCAGTCAGCGCATCCGCTTGCGCCATTTGCATACATTCGTTGCCGTCGCCCAACAGGGAACTCTGGGGCGCGCGGCTGAAACCCTTAACCTCAGCCAGCCAGCGCTGTCTAAAACGCTGAATGAGCTGGAGCAGCTTACCGGCACGCGACTTTTTGAACGCGGGCGGCTGGGCGCGCAGCTGACGCTGATGGGGGAACAGTTCCTCACGCATGCGGTGAGAGTGCTCGATGCCCTGAACACCGCCGGGCAGTCCCTCACGCGTAAAGAAGGCCAGGAAAACGACATTGTGCGCGTGGGTGCCCTGCCCACCGCCGCGCTCGGTATTCTTCCTGCCGTCATTGGTCAGTTCCATAAAGAGCAGAAAGACATTACCCTCCAGGTTGCCACCATGAGCAACCCGATGCTGCTTGCCGGGTTGAAAACCGGTGAAATCGATCTCGGTATTGGCCGGATGTCCGATCCTGAGCTGATGAGCGGCCTGAACTACGAGCTGCTGTTCCTCGAATCGCTAAAACTGGTTGTGCGCCCGAATCATCCGCTGCTACAGGAAACCATGACCTTAAGCCGGGTGATGGAGTGGCCGGTGGTTGCTTCGCCAAAAGGCACGGTTCCGCGCCAGATTGCCGATACGCTGCTGCAAAGCCAGGGCTGTAAAATGCCGGCAGGCTGCATTGAAACGCTGTCGGCTTCGCTCTCACGCCAGCTTACCGTCGACTATGACTACGTGTGGTTTGTGCCATCCGGTGCGGTGAAAGATGATTTGCGCCGCGCCGCGCTGGTTTCGCTGCCGATCCCGGTACCAGGAGCCGGTGAGCCGATCGGGATTATCACCCGTGTGGATCCTCAGCACTCGACCGCGGTACAGACGCTGCTGAGCGCAATTCGAAAATCCATGCCGGATTGATAAACTACCGGGCACGCGGCTGCAGAATATATCAGCACCTTAGGTTCAGGCGGTGAAAGAGCGGGTACTTAGCTCACTTTGAAGGTGAGTCGCTGTCGAAAAAAGCATCTACTGTGAACTGAGAATGCCCGGTGCGCTCCGCTTACCGGGCCTACAATCCACTGAACCGTTGGGTTTTGTAGGCCGGATAAGCAAAGCGCCATCCGGCAAAACCGCGACGCAGGGGGCTGCGATCACTCTCAGGGACCCGCAGGTCCCTTTTATTGTCAGAACGTTTCCCAGTTTTCACTTTCAACCGTTGCGGGTTGCAGCGGCTGGCGCAGCGGTGCCGTTGACGTCTTGCGGGCAGCCGGGCTGCTCTGCAAACGAAACGCACCGACGGCCTCGGTGAGACGTGCCGCCTGCTCTTCGAGCGATGCCGCCGCCGCCGAGGCTTCTTCCACCAGCGACGCATTCTGCTGGGTGACGTTATCCATCTCGGTGATCGCCTGGCTCACCTGCGTAATACCCCGGCTCTGTTCATCGGAGGCCGCCGCAATTTCGAGCATAATGTCGGTCACGCGTTTCACCGCGTCAACGATATCGCCCATGGTGCTGCCTGCGGCAACCACTTCGCTGGAGCCGCGATCGATAAGCGTCACCGATTCGCTGATAAGCCCTTCGATCTCTTTTGCCGCCTGGGCGCTACGGCTGGCCAGGGTGCGGACTTCACTCGCCACCACCGCAAAGCCGCGCCCCTGCTCACCGGCGCGCGCCGCTTCAACCGCCGCGTTCAGCGCCAGAATATTGGTCTGGAAAGCGATACTGTTAATCACCGCGGTAATTTCAGAGATTTTTTTCGAACTGGCAGAGATGCTGCCCATGGTGCTTACCACCCCTGAGACAATCTGACCGCCGCGCGTGGCTTTGCCGGAAGCATCTTCCGCAAGCTTGCTGGCGTGATGGGCGTTGTCGGCGTTCTGTTTCACGGTGGCGGTCAACTGCTCCATGCTGGCGGCAGTCTCTTCGATGGCGGCGGCCTGCTGTTCGGTACGGGAAGAGAGATCGGTGTTACCGACGGAGATTTCGCTGGTGCCACGATAAATTTCTTCCGCGCCCTGACGCACGGTACCGACCGTTTGCACCAGAGAGCGCTGCATTTTTTGCAGGTCGCGGCTCAGCTTACCGATTTCGCTGCGTCCGGTCGCTTCATCGGCGACGGTCAGATCGCCTGCCGCAATGCGCTCGATGCGCCCTGCCGCACGTACCAGCGGATGGATCACCGTCCGGCGCAGTACGACGAAGGTTAACACCGACAGCACCAGCGCCAGAATAAACGCCCCGCCCATGAAGATGATCCCCAGACGCGTGCGCTGCTGGGCCAGTTCGGTGAGGTGATTAGCGCGCTCGGTGCGGATGTTAATCGCCTGCAGCAGCACCTGGTTATAGGCATCGTCCAGCGGGCGAGCTTGCTCGTTCTCGCTGGTAATAATTGCCTCAAACATACCGTTACGGGCATATTTCAGCATCGGCTGCATCCCCGTAATATAGGCCTGGAAGCGCGTGGTCAGTTCGTTGTCGAGCGCTTTTCCGGCGTCGGTTTTTACCCGCCGCTCCATGTACTGATTAAAACCGGCCTGCGACTGGGCAATGCGCTCTTCCGCCTGGGCGATATTGCGTTTCATATCGTCCATTTCGGCGATACGGCTGGCGGCCCCGGCGTGAATAAGGTTGATACGCGCCGAACGCAGGTGGTTCGAACTATTAGATAACCCCATTCGCACCTGCAACTCTTCGGTGACGTCGCGCTGGTCACGGTCTGCCTGCAGCAGGAAATAGCCCGCCAGGCCAGAGCTCAGCGCGAACAGCAGCATGATGCCGCCGAGGATAGAGGAGAACAGGGGAACCAGGCGAATATGATGCAAAAAACTCAGCTTTTGCGCTGCTGTTGTGTCCATGACCTTCGACTCTCTCTTATCGTTATGCGTACAAACACGCCCGTAAGATTGTCATCGGCCCGCCCGCGGTTTTGCTTACGGCTAAAATCGCTACACAGGTCACACTTCAGCACAATTTATGAATAGCCCGCGCCGGGAACCGGCGCGGGTGAGAGATTACTTCTCGCCGAAGTGGATCACGGTACGAATGGATTTACCTTCGTGCATCAGGTCGAACGCCTCGTTGATCTGCTCCAGCGGCATACGGTGGGTGATAAACGGATCGAGGCGAATTTTGCCCGCCATCGCGTCTTCTACCATGCCTGGCAGCTGGGTACGCCCTTTCACACCGCCAAACGCCGAACCACGCCATACGCGACCGGTCACCAGCTGGAACGGACGGGTTTTGATTTCCTGGCCCGCGCCCGCCACGCCGATGATGACGCTCTCGCCCCAGCCTTTGTGGCAGCACTCAAGCGCCGCGCGCATGACGTTGACGTTGCCAATGCACTCAAAGCTGAAGTCGACGCCGCCGTCGGTAAGCTCAACGATCACGTCCTGAATCGGTTTGTCGTAGTCGTTCGGGTTAATGCAGTCGGTGGCACCCATTTCACGCGCGAGAGTGAATTTTTCCGGATTAGTGTCGACAGCCAGAATGCGTCCGGCCTTCGCCTGCGCCGCGCCCTGGATAACCGCCAGACCAATGCCGCCAAGGCCGAACACCGCCACGGTATCGCCCTCTTTAACTTTAGCGGTGTTGTGGACGGCACCAATGCCGGTGGTCACGCCGCAGCCGAGCAGGCAGACTTTGTCCAGCGGCGCCTGCGGGTTCACCTTCGCCAAAGAGATCTCGGCACAAACGGTGTATTCACTGAAGGTGCTGGTGCCCATGTAGTGGTAAATCGGCTCGCCGTTATAAGAGAAACGGGTGGTGCCGTCCGGCATCAGCCCTTTGCCCTGGGTGGCGCGCACGGCCTGGCAGAGGTTGGTTTTGCCCGACTTACAGAACTTACATTCGCGACACTCGGCGGTGTACAGCGGAATAACGTGGTCACCCGGCTGCAGGCTGGTGACGCCCTCGCCGACTTCAACCACAATCCCGCCGCCTTCATGGCCGAGCACCGCCGGGAATACCCCCTCCGGATCGTCACCAGACAGGGTGAAGGCATCGGTGTGGCAGACGCCGGTATGGGTAATTTTAATCAGCACTTCGCCTTTTTTCGGCGGCGCCACGTCAATCTCGACAATCTTAAGCGGCTGACCTGGCCCGAACGCAACGGCGGCACGTGATTTCATATTGTCTCTTCCCTTATTGGTGAATTATTTAAGATATGAGCGTAGCAGATGACCCACTTCCGCCATTCTGAGCGCGCGCTGATCCGGCGTGGTGTCCCCGCTGACCAGTTCATCGTTCAGGTGCATTTCAACCATTTCGCCCATCAGGCCGTTGGCGGCCCCGCGAATGGCGGCGATTTGTTGCAGGATAGTCAGGCACGGCTCGCCAGACTCCAGCGCCCTTTCCAGCGCTTCTACCTGGCCGCGTATGCGACGCACGCGCGTAAGGGCGCGTTTTTTGTCTTCCGGGGAATGTGGCATAAACCCTCCTGTATACTATAGGGGGGTATGGTATCTATATTATTCTGTCCTGTAAACGGGGCTCGCCATCTCACCGGAGTTGATCAGGCTCCGGTGAAACATCCACTACCAACCGTTAAGCATGAAAAACGTCCAGCACCTCCTCGGGGATTGGCCTGATACCGCTATTTTCAATCAGCGTGACAATTTCCTGGGCGCAGGTCGCCCGGCCTACCGCGACGGCGTAAAACTGGCGGTTATGGCGGATATGGTCAACTTCGAACGTTTTTGCGGTCTGGCCACGGTGGGAACCCGTCAGTTTCGGGGGGGTGCCTGACAGGGAGAGTATTCTCTGGGGGTAATCCTCGACAATAACCTCGCCGTCCAGTCCATTTCCAATGATGAGGTATTCAGCTTTCACTTTCTTCCTCCTGTTTGATAAAACGCGGACAGGAAGACGGAGTGCAGGTCAGCCTATCTCGCGATAGTGTCGCAACCATCCAGGAAAGTATTCGCGAAAATGTTCCGATAACTGGTGGGTCTATGGTTCAGCGTTACCGGCATGTTCATGCGCTCTTTTCGAGCACGCCAGCTAAGGTAAAGCCTTTCACTGACGATTCGGCTGCAGTTTCACAGTCTGTCTTTGATAACCACTCAAAGACCAGGGTTAAGTATATAGCACCTTTTCATTAGCGCTTGCGAGCATCTTTTTTGCTGGGTGCGACGTAAGCCGCAGGATATACTGCTACGCAACGGAAACTCACAGGAACGAGTCCCATGGCCCTTACCCTCAGCGTGCTGCTGGAAAACCGCCGCGCCCCGGGCGCAGACCCTGCCCTCATCGCCCGCGCCGGGCTGAGCCTGCTGCTGCAGGACGGCGAGACCCGCATCTTGTTTGATACCGGACCGGACGCCAGTTTTCAGCATAATGCGCAACGTATGGGGATTTCACTCGCCAATCTTACCGCCGTTGTGTTGTCGCACGGCCACTACGACCACTGCGGCGGTGTGCCCTGGCTTGCCGACAATACGCGCATCATCTGCCACCCCCAGGTTGGCCGCGAACGCTTCGCCGTCGCCAGGCTGGCTGGCTTTAGCCGAAGAATCAAAACCCTCTCCCGTGCTAACGACTACAGTCGTCATCAGATGGATTACCGCACAGAGCCGCTACACATCAGCGAGCGCTTTATGTGGTCTGGCGAAATTCATGTCGACAATCCTCGCGCCTACGGTGCTCTGGGTGGAGCAGCGGAAGAAATCGACTACGTGATTGACGAAGGGGTGATTATCTATAAGTCCGATCGCGGGCTGGTGATTGTGACCGGCTGCGGGCATCGCGGGATTATCAATATTGTGCGCCACTGTCAGAAGATAACCGGTATCAAGCGCATTCACGCGTTGATTGGCGGGTTCCATTTACGCAGCGCCTCACCGCGCACGCTGTTACAGGTTCGCCAGTTTCTAAAGCAGGAAAAGCCGGAGCTGGTGATGGGCTGCCACTGCACCGGCGACTGGGCGCGGCTGTGGTTGCCGAAGATGGTCTCCCCGGCAACGGGCGATGTCATCGTGCTGGAATAATACTAGGAAAGCTTGATGTACGGCAGTTTCGACTGCCCGCTATCGGGTTTGAGCAACTGTCGGGTGGTTGAGACGTAGTTCTCACGCGACGCCAGCAGGGCCGTTTTAAACTGCAACAGCGCTTTATGCTCGTCAGATAGCGGCTTCGCTGTCGTGCTTTTATGTGCCGCCGGATGCGGAGTGCTCATGCTGTGGGCGCTGAAAAAATTCACCGTTTGCTTGAGCACGGAAGGCGTCAGTCTGGCAAAGTGAACTTTACTTTTCGCCTCCGCTTTGACATTGCTCAGATGCGCCGTAAAGTTCCGATCGCCGCCGGGCGAAAGCGCCTTCCAGCCTGCTGTGTTGCCCGTGGGTTTAGTCGCTGGTTTCGTAGGCTCTGCAATTTTATTAACCACAAAAATCTCCTGATTGGGTTACATTAATCCCTCAAGTTACGCAGGAATAATACGCCCGGATTTTGTGGTTAATGTGGTAAGCACAACTCGTTTCGTCATGCATATTGCAGGTTAATGACTACCAGCCACAAACCTCTTTGTCTTCTTCGGTGTCATAGCCCCTGACGACGTTAACCAGATCTTTCACCACGTTAGCGGCAATTTCCGGCACCAGCAGGGTCATCGGCGCTTCGGTTTCATAATCGACAGACACGCCGTTACTGTTGTTTGTGACCGTCACGGTATAGGTTGCCTTCGCCATTTTCTTCTCCTTACTTCTTCGCTTTTGCACTCTGCTGCATGCCGGACCCGGCGAGCAGCACTTCAGGTGCAACATAAAAATCGATGTTAAACCAGGTATCGTCGCCAACCAGCTCAAGGTGATGCCATTTCTCCGGTGGGAAGACGGCAAAATGCCCTGCCTCAATGACCATCACTTCTACCGGCTCCGGGCTGTGCTCGTCGGCATAACCTAAATATTTGACCGTGCCTTTCATCACCGACAGGCGCGGGTAGACGCCCGGACGGGTGCCTTTATCGAGGTGACGCTGAAAGAGTCCCGCGGGCGCGGTCTGGTTGTTCCACAAGGGAGTGGAACGGGTGTGAATACAGTCAGGTGGAATGCGTAACATGCTGCTCCCCTTCTCAGAGCGTGAGTCCGTGAGGACTATTACACCACTCTCAGAGAAGGGTGACCACACAAAACGTGCAGTTTAGATGCATGTTATCCTTAGGGGTTAATTCAGGAACGCTTGCGCGGCATCATCCGCAGCAGGGTGTTATCTTTCCAGTAATAGTGATGTGCCAGCGCCGCAGCAGCATGAATACCAATGACCCAGTAGCCTAAATTAGCAAGAAAGCCGTGGTACTCCTTCAGGGTATCTGCCAGCTTAAAATTAGCCACCGACGCGCTCGGCATGGTAAGACCAAAGGCAAACCACGGGCTCCCTTTGCTGTACTGCATCACCAGACCGATAATCGGCAGAATGATGAACAGCAAATAGATAACCAGGTGACCAAGGTGCGACATCCCGGTGATCATCGGTTTTGGTTTCGGCACAATTGGCGGCGCCGGGCGCTTCAGGCGAATCAGTAAACGCGCCACCATCAATACCAGAATCGAGATGCCACCGGACACGTGCACCATGTTAAACGCCGGACGGTATTCCCTTGGGAAGAAGCCCCGTATTTCCATCGCCGTATAGGTGACGATAACCAGCAGAAAGACCAGCCAGTGAATACCTATCTGCAATCCCGAATATTTGTCGCGCATCTCAGTTCCCGCTACCAAAAGTGTGATGCGCACAACATAACGACCTTTCCTTAAAAATTCATTAACTTTTCTGTATAGATTTTCAAGTGCTTAATCTGTGTATCGCAATGATAGTTTGCCCCATTCAACAGAGTGCGCTATGCCTGGATAAGTTTATACATCCCGACCTGTTAAATTCTCATCTAAGGAGTATTCCATGAGTAAAATTGGCATAAATGGTTTTGGACGTATTGGCCGCCTGGTATTGCGCCGTCTTCTCGAAGTCAAAACCCCGGTCGAAGTCGTCGCGATAAACGACCTCACCTCCCCCAAAGTACTGGCCTACCTGCTCAAGCATGACAGCAACTACGGTCCCTTCCCCTGGAGCGTGGACTACACCGAAGACGCGCTGATTGTGAACGGCAAAAAAATCACGGTCTACGCCGAAAAAGACGCGAAAAATATCCCGTGGAAAGCCGCGGGGGCCACGTTAATTGTCGAATGTACCGGGTTCTACACCTCCGCCGAAAAAGCACAGGCGCACCTGGATGCCGGGGCGAAGAAAGTGCTTATCTCTGCCCCTGCGGGCGAGATGAAAACCATCGTTTATAACGTCAACGATGACACGCTCGATGCTAAAGACACTATTATCTCGGTGGCATCCTGCACCACCAACTGCCTGGCACCGATGGCGAAAGTGCTGAACGATGCTTTCGGCATTAAACTTGGCACCATGACCACCATTCACGCCTACACCGGCACCCAGGCGCTGGTCGACGGGCCGCGAGGCAAAGATCTTCGCGCCTCCCGCGCGGCGGCGGAAAACATCATTCCGCACACCACCGGGGCGGCAAAGGCCATCGGTCTGGTTATTCCGGCGCTTAGCGGCAAGCTCAAAGGCCACGCCCAGCGCGTACCGGTGAAAACCGGCTCCGTCACCGAGCTGGTGTCAATTCTGAACAAGAAAGTCACCGTCGATGAAATTCATCAGGCGGTGAAAAAAGCCACCGAGAAGAACGAATCCTTCGGCTATACCGAAGAAGAAATCGTCTCCTCCGACGTTATCGGTTCACACTTCGGTTCAGTGTTTGATGCCACTCAAACCGAAATCACCGAAGCGGGCGATCTGCAGTTAGTGAAAACCGTCTCCTGGTACGACAACGAGTACGGGTTCGTGACCCAGCTGGTTCGGGTACTGGATAAATTCAACAAGCTGTAATACCCGGTCTCGCGGAGGCTAAGCCCTCCGCGATGTCACCGTTGTCGGGAAATGCTGATGAAAATTCAACAGATTCGCAATGCCACATTACGTCTGGATTATGCGGGAAGGCGGTTTCTGATAGATCCGATGTTCGCCGATAAGGCCTCTTCTCCCGGTTTTCCCGGTACTGCCCGCTCCCACCTGCGCAACCCGCTGGTCGCTCTGCCGGTTCCTGTTCCTGAACTTATTGATGTTGATGCCGTTCTCATCACCCATACGCATCCGGATCACTGGGATGATGCCGCCCGAGAGGCGCTCCCCACCGCCATCCCCATTTATACGCAAAACGACAGCGATGCTGCGCTTATACGTTCCCAGGGATTCACCAACGTACAGACGTTGTTGACGGAAAACCGCGTAGCGGGCATCACCATCATCAAAACAACGGGTCAGCACGGCAGCGACGAAGCCTACGCCAACCCGCAGATGGCCGCGTTTCTCGGCGATGCCTGTGGCCTGGTGTTTAAAGATCCTGCAGAAAAAACGCTGTATATCGCTGGCGATACCATCTGGGTGAAACCTTATGAAGAGAGTCTTCGCACCCATCGACCCGATGTCGTGGTGTTAAATGCCGGCCAGGCAATGGTCGACGGCATTGGCGCCATCATCATGGGAAAAGAGGATGTGCTGGGCACGCACCAGGTATTGCCTCATGCGATGGTCATAGCCTCACATATGGAGGCGGTGAATCATTGTATCCTGAGCCGCGACGAGCTGCGGGCCTATGCCGCAGCAGAGCAAATTGAACAGCATGTTCGCGTTCCTGCCGACGGCGAAACCTTGACCTTCTGAATCAGATTTGCCCGCTGAAGAGATCTCCAGCGGGTCACCTTCAAGCCAGCGCCCGGCTTTTCAGCGCGTTCTGTAGCGGCTCGTCGTCACGCAGCGTCTGCCACGCCGCCTCGACGTCCGGTGGAACTTCAACGTGGGCAATGAAGTGTTTACCAAGCGGTCCGTAGCCTTCTGCGTCGTCGCGCAGGCGCGGCACTTCACCCATCAGCAGCGACAGATAGCGTTCTACCGCCCACAGCCCCGCCTCTTCTCCGTCGAAACGAACGCCGCCTTCGTCGTGGCGTAATACGGGGATAAACCCGGGATAGCTCGTCCATACCGGCGCCTGTTCTGCCTCCTGCCACACGCGGGCAAAGGTAGCCATAGTGCGGCGCTGCATCGTCGGATCCTGCACCACAATGCCGTGGCGACACGCCAGACCAACGTCTTCCATCATCGCCCGGGTGAACCAGGCGTTTTGCCCGCAGTTTGTCGATTTATCCTCAACGAGGATGCGATCCTGAGGAATATTCCAGAACTGATGCGCGATATCCGCGAGGATAGCGGCCTCCGGACGGCCGGTCGTCGCAATGGCGCTATAGCGCGGATGATGGGCAATGGTGTCGTACAGAAAAGACGTGGAGTGGCCAATACCACCGCTGATAAGCAGAATTTGCTCACCGCCCGCCACCAGCTGGCAGGCAGCATCTATCGCTGGGATCACCGCGTTTCCCGCCAGCACCACCACGTCGCCCTCGCCCGGCTGAGGGCGCGGTGCATAGTCGTTTTCGGCAAGCCAGCTACCAAGCACGTTGGCGGCATTGAGCGTGGCGTCGGATAATAGTGCAAAAGGCGTTGGCATCATGTTCTCTTCTCTGTCGTCCCAGCCCACTATCATACCACTGCACCGCCGATTATTGCCCGCACGATGAATTTAAACCTGCCACCGCCAGGCGGGCCACAGTTTGCGAATGCCAAAATGTTCAGGGCCGTCGGTAATATCATCGCCACCGTCATTTTGTTGGGCTATCTCCTGCCACGGATAGCGTTCTGCGCGCAGGCGTTGCTGGCAGTCATTATTATTTAATAGTGTCGCGACGGCCTGCTGGCGGATATGAATATCGTATTCGGGATAATGGGTGTCGGTGAAGAAATTCCATGCCTCAAATAGCACATTCTCGTTCTGCAAATACATGATGAATCCGTATCCCTTTTCAATCAGACCGTTCTCGGTACGGTTAAATGACGGTATCTCGATCAAGGTTCCATATTGGCGCTGCATGAGCAGCGTTTTTATTTTCTGGTCCTGTTCGCCAAACCCACCGTATAATATTGTTGATACCACGACGCTTTATATTCTGCAGTGCGGTGGTAAATTCGGCGATCAATGGGTCGTCGTTAATATGCAAATCACTGATTAACGCAACCGCTTCGCCTTTTGTTGTGTCAATATTATTCGTCAAAGCCGAACATACTTGTGGGGTATTAGAATATGCCGGCACCGCTGATGCTATCGATAACAGTGCAGCAGACTTTATAAAAGTTCTTCTTTTCATAATCTGGTCCGTGGCTAATTGTTAGACGCAACTCAATCCAGACATCAGAATCATCTGAATTTTTGATCGCAAAACCTTCGTTATCTTTCCACTTCGACGTCATCCCTGCAAATAAAAACAGAACGAAAGAGTTTATTTTACTAACCAGTTCACAAAACAAGACAATGAAAATACTTACACTCTAACGCAGGTGTCCCGCTTCCTTAAAATCGTCTTAATAGGTATTCCCATAAGAAATTCGCACGGATACTCAAACCATTCACTTGATAAATATTTTCTATCAAAGGTAAACTCGCCCGAGCCAAATTCATTCATAAAATCTATCATTCATGCACCTGCCGAAACGTGATCCCTACGCCCCGCACGACTGGGCCCCACACGAAAAACCGGTGCTTTTGGGTTCGCCCTCGACTCCGGAACATACGACACCGAAGCGTATTGCCTACGGCATTGTTGGCCTCCTGGTCTGCCTGACCGGCGCGCTCGGTAACGCGGTAGTAGCCGCTAACCTGCAAAATTTGCAGGGTACGTTTGCCGCCTGGTCGACGGAAATCGCCTGGCTACCGGCGGTTTACGTGATGACCAACATCTCCATCAACCTGCTGCTGGTGAAGTTTCGCCAACAGTACGGGCTGCGCGCCTTCACCGAAGGCTTTCTGGTGCTGTACGTACTGGTGACGTTTTTCCACCTGTTCGTTAACGATCTCAGCAGCGCCATGATGGTGCGCGCCGCGCACGGCATGGTGGCTGCAGCGCTCAGCTCGCTCGGTATTTACTATCAAATTCAGGCCTGGCCCGCGAAGCACCGCTTAAAAGGGCTGACCATCGGAATAACCGGCTCGTCGCTGGCGATCCCCATTGCCCGTCTGTTCTCCACGGAGCTTTTACAACTCGACAATTGGCGCGGGCTCTACTTCTTTGAGCTGGGCCTGGCGCTGGTTTCCCTGGCCTGCGTTATCGCCCTGAAACTGCCGCCAAGCGACCGTAAAAAAGTTTTTGAAAAGAAAGATTTCATCACCTTCTTTCTGCTTGCCCCCGGAATGGCGCTGCTCTGCGCCGTGCTGTCCCTTGGCAAACTCGTCTGGTGGTTTGAAGCGCCGTGGATTGGCTGGTCGCTGGCGGCGGCAACGGTACTGATTATCGCAGCCCTGGTATTTGAACATAATCGCAGCAACCCGCTGCTCAACACCCGCTGGTTGTCGAGCGGCAGTATTGTCCGCCTTGGCCTCATCATGCTGCTTATTCGCATCGCGCTGGCAGAGCAAAACACCGGAATCATCGGCTGGCTGCAGTACGTGGGGCTACAGAATGAGCAGATGACGCGCCTCGCCTGGTCAATCTTTGCCGGTATTGTCTGCGGCATCGTTGCCAGTTGCCTGACGCTGAAGCCGCAAAAACTGGTCCTGCCGATTATTATTTCGCTCACGGCGATGATGGTTGCCTCCCTGCTGGATAGCCAGTCGAGCAGCCTGACACGGCCTGATCAGCTGATGCTAAGCCAGTTTTTAATCGGCTTTGGCAGCACCTACTTTCTTGCGCCAGCCATGATTGTCGGCATCGGCGGCGTGGTTGCCGACCCGCGCAATCTGGTCAGTTTCTCGGTGCTTTTCGGCATGAGCCAGAACATCGGCGGGCTTCTTGGATCGGCCATTCTTGGCACCTTCCAGACCTGGCGGGAGAAGTTTCACTCAAGCGTTATCGCCGACCAGCTCACGACCCTTAATCCGCTGGTGAATGAGCGACTCCAGCTATACAGCCAGATGTACCAGAATCTGATTGGTGACAGCTCGCTGCTCGTCACCCAGGCCGTTAGCCAGCTGCAGGCCGCCAGCGCGCTGGAGGCTAATATTCTGGCCTGGAACGATACTTACTTACTGACCGCCGCGGTTTCCGGGGTCGCGCTGCTGTGGCTTCTCTGGCGTTTGTTACGCCTGAAGATCACCGCCTATTTAGCGCTCAAACGCGCAACAGGAAGCAAATAATGATGTTTGACGTTTTATTCATGGAGTGGTTATGAGTCAGCAGGATGCTGCCAAAGCGCAGGCCAACACCCGCAATAATCTGAAGGTCGTGTCGATATTTACCGCCGCGGCTATCGGCCTCGTGGGGGTGCTGGTTATTCTCTACGCGTGGCAACTGCCGCCGTTCACCCGCCACAGCCAGTTTACCGATAACGCCTATGTCCGCGGGCTTACCACCTTCATCAGCCCCCAGGTCAACGGCTATATTACGGCGGTCAACGTCCGTGATTTTGACAACGTCAAACAGGGTGATGTGCTGATTCAGATTGATGATCGTATCTATAAACAGCGTGTTCATCAGGCGCAAGCCCAGCTCGCCATGAAGGTAGCGGCGCTCAATAACAACCAGCAGCAGCGAAAAAGTGCCGAAGCGGTGATTGCCCGCAACGAGGCCGCGCTGCAGAACGCCCGGGCGCAGAGCCAGAAATCACAGGCCGATTTACGCCGGGTGAAAGATCTGACTGCCGATGGTTCGTTGTCGATTCGTGAACGCGACGCGGCGCTCGCCGGGGCCGCACAAAGCAGTGCCGATATCGAGCAGGCCAAAGCGACGCTTGAGGTCTCGCGCCAGGATCTACAGTCAACCATCGTTAACCACGCCGCGCTGCAAGCCGACGTAGAAAACGCCAAAGCAAGCCTGGAGCTGGCGCAGATTGACCTGCAGAACAGTCAAATTATTGCCCCGCGCGACGGCCAGTTGGGGCAGATTGCCGTGCGTCTGGGCGCGTATGTCAGCGCCGGGACGCATCTCACCTCGCTGGTCCCACCGCCGCGCTGGGTGATAGCCAACGTCAAAGAGACGCAGTTGGCGCATATTCGCGTGGGTCAGCCGGTGGTCTTTACCGTCGATGCGCTGAACGATAAAGAATTCCGCGGCGTGGTGGAGCGCATTTCGCCCGCCACCGGCGTCGAATTCAGCGCCATTTCTCCGGATAACGCCACCGGGAACTTTGTGAAGATAGCCCAGCGTATTCCAGTGCGGATAACCATTAACGAAGACGAAAAGCTGGTGAGCCAGCTGCGCCCGGGGATGTCGGTACAAGTGGATATCGACACGCATAAGGAGAAGCCATGAGGCGCCTTACGCTGATTGCGGCGGCTCTGCTGCTTGCAGGATGTCAGTCTGCCGATGTTAAACAGGCGGCACCCACGCTGACCATCCCGGCCCAGTGGCGGGCGGCGGTTGGCCCGTCAAGCGCGGCCGAAGGGTTCTGGTGGCGCAATTTTCACGACAGCCAGTTGAACGGTTATGTTGACCAGGCGTTGCGCTACAACAGCGATGTGCTCATCGCCCGCGAACGGGTAAACGAGTATCAGGCCCGGGTTTACGCCAGCGAAGGCAGCCTGTTCCCGGAAGTGGACGTCGGTCTCAACGCCACCCGCGCCCGTGCGCAGTCGGCCGCCACCGGGCTACCGCTGCACAGTACACTGTATCGCGGCAATCTGACGGCCAGCTACGACGTTGACCTGTGGGGAGCCAACCGCAGCACCGCGCGCGCCGCCGGGGCCTCGCTGGATGCACAAAAAGCAGCGGCGGCCGCCGCCGACCTCACCGTTGCCACCGCCGTCTCTGCGGGATATGTCACCCTGCTTTCACTCGACGAGCAGCTGCAGGTAACGCGAGACACGCTGAAATCCCGCGAAGAGGCCTACCAGCTTGCTAAACGTCAGTATGAGACCGGCTATACCTCACGCCTGGAGCTAATGCAGGCCGATTCTGAACTGCGCGCCACCCGGGCGCAGGTGCCGCAGATACAGCACCAGATAACCCTGCAGGAGAATGCCCTGAGTATTCTTCTCGGTGAAAATCCGACGACGCTGCGTCGCGGGGAGTTTGCCGGCCTCACGCCGCTGATGCTGCCGTCACAGCTGCCGTCTACCCTGCTTAACCGCCGCCCGGATATTGTGCAGGCCCAGCGCCAGCTGTTGGCCGCTGATAACACCCTCGCCGCCTCGCGGGCACAGCTGCTGCCGTCAATCAATCTCACCGCCACCGGCAGCCTGCAGAAAGACACGCTGTCGGGGCTTATTGATAATCCGCTCAGCCTGTGGAGCGTCGGCGGCAGTATTCTGGCGCCGTTGCTCAACCGCCAGGCGCTGAATGCCCAGGTCGACGTGTCGATGTCGCAGCGTAATCAGGCGCTGTACGGCTATGAGAAAACCGTGCGTAACGCATTCAGAGAGGTTAACGACAGCATCGACGCTATCGCTCGTCTTGGGGAACAGCTGGAGGAACTGCGCGGCCAGGAAGCGGTCGCCCAGGAGACGCTGCGCATTGCCAGCAACCGTTATCGCAACGGTTACTCTTCATACCTTGACGTGCTGGACGCGCAGCGCACGCTGTTTAGCACCCAGCTCAGTGAAGTTCAGGTGAAAAACAGCCTGCTGCTGGCGCAAATCGATCTTTACCGTGCGCTGGGCGGCGGCTGGAGCGCTGTGTAGACCCGCCGGATGCGGCGAGTGCCTTATCCGGCCTACTCTCGCCTGCAGGCCGGATAAGCGCAGCGCATCCAACTACGCCAGCTGTTCCATCGCCTGCAAAATACGCTTATCCGAAATCGGATACGGCGTTCCCAGCTGCTGCGCAAAGTAGCTGACGCGCAGCTCTTCAAGCATCCAGCGGATCTCTTTGACGTCATCATCGTCACGACGGGCAGGCGGTAGTTTGTTGAACCACTGCTGCCACGCCTGCTGAACGCTGTCGACTTTCAGCATCTGCGCCCGATCGCGGTGCGGATCGATTGCCATTTTCTCCAGCCGACGCTCAATCGCCTGCAGATAACGCAGCGTATCGCCAAGTTTGCGGAATCCGTTGCCGGTAACGAACCCACGGTACACCAGACCGGCCATCTGCGATTTTACGTCAGACAGCCCCAGCGCCATGGTCATATCCACACGCCCTTTCAGGCGTTTGTTGATATTGAACACCGTGGTCAATATCTGCTCGACCTGTTTGGCTATCTCCACCACCGTCTCGTTAAGCCCGGCGCGAACCTTATCGTGCAGCGCGGTAAAACCGCTCTCGCTCCACACCGGGCCACCCGCCTCGTGGATCAGCTTATCCACGCCGCAGGAGATGCAGTCGTCGATGAGATCCAGCACTTTGCCGTACGGGTTGAAGTAAAGTCCAAGCTTGGCTTTGTTCGGCAGTTTTTCGTGCAGATATTTAATCGGCGACGGAATGTTGAGCAGCAGCAAACGACGCAGCCCGCGCCACATCGCCTGCTGTTGTTCCTGCGGGTTATCGAAAAGTTTGATAGCCACGCTGTCACGCTCGTCCACCAGCGCGGGCCAGGCCTTCACCTTGTAGTTGCCGCGCTTCTGTTCGTAGCTTTCCGGCAGTTCGCCGAAGCTCCAGATGTGCAGGCCGCTCTGCTCAATACCGTCATCGGCTACCGCCGACAGCGTTTCCTGCACCTTGCCTTTCAGCGCCGCCTTCAGCGCGGCAAGGTCACGCCCTTCCTGCAGCTTTTTGTTTTTGTCGTCGAGTACCCGGAACGTCACTTTCAGGTGATCGGGCACCTGATCCCAGTGCCAGTCTTCACGGTCAACGGTCACGCCGGTCATTCGCCGTAGTTCACGCTCAAGCGATTCCAGCAGCGGTAGCTCCAGTGGCGTAACGCGGCCCAGGAACGCTTCGGCATAGTTCGGTGCCGGAACAAAATTACGTCGCACGGGTTTTGGCAGGGATTTAATCAGCGCAATCACCAGCTCGCGACGCAGCCCCGGGATTTGCCACTCGAAGCCGCCTTCATCAACCTGGTTCAGCAGCGGCAGCGGAATATGCACCGTCACGCCGTCGGCATCGGCACCGGGTTCAAACTGGTAGCTCAGGCGCAGCTTCAGGTTGCCCTGATGCCAGAAGTTCGGGTAATCGAGTTTGCTAACCGACTCCGCCCCTTCTTTGATAAGCATGCTCTTCTCAAAGTTGAGCAGGTCCGGCGTTTCACGGCTGGCCTTTTTCCACCAGTTGTCGAAGTGGCGGGCAGAAATCACATCATGGCTGATGCGCTGGTCGTAGAACTCAAACAGCGATTCATCATCCACCAGAATATCGCGGCGACGGGTTTTATGTTCCAGCTCTTCCACTTCCGCCCGCAGCTTCAGGTTCTCGCGGAAGAAAGCGTGACGCGTCTGCCAGTCGCCCTCTACCAGCGCGTGGCGAATAAACAGCTCGCGGCAGAGCATCGGGTCAATCTGGCTGTAGTTAACCTTACGGGCAGCAACCACCGGCAGGCCGTACACCGTCACCTTCTCGGTCGCCATCACCGCGCCCTGCGCGCGCTCCCAGTGCGGCTCGCTGTACGAGCGTTTCAGCAGGTGCTGAGCCACCGGCTCGACCCATTCCGGATCGATACGGGCCGCGATGCGCCCCCACAGGCGGCTGGTTTCGACAAGTTCTGCCACCATCGTCCACTTCGGCGGTTTTTTGAATAAACCAGAACCCGGGAAGATCGAGAAGCGGGCGTTACGCGCGCCGGTAAACTCCTGCTTATCGGCATCTTTCATCCCGATGTGTGATAGCAGACCGGTCAGCAACGAAATGTGGATCTCACGATACTCCGCCGGTGTGCTGTTCACCGGAATCCCCAGCTCCTTCACCACCTGGCGCAGCTGGGTGTAGATATCCTGCCACTCGCGCACGCGCAGATAGTTGAGATATTCGGTACGGCATAAGCGGCGGAACTGGTTCGACGACAGCGCTTTCTGCTGCTCGCCGAGGTAGTTCCACAGATTGACGAAAGCGAGGAAATCGGACTCTTTGTCGTGGAAACGACGATGTTTTTCGTCCGAGGCCTGCTGTTTGTCCATCGGACGCTCGCGCGGGTCCTGAATCGACAGCGCCGAGGTAATGATCATCGCCTCACGCACGCAGCCGTGTTTTTGCGCCTCCAGCACCATTCGCGCCAGGCGCGGATCCACCGGCAGTTGCGAAAGCTGACGCCCCTGTGCGGTGAGCTTATAGGCCGTTTGCTGCTCGTCGGTGGTAATGGCTCCCAGCTCTTCGAGCAGGCGTACGCCATCCTGGATGTTACGTTTATCCGGCGCCTCCACAAACGGGAAGGCCGCAATATCGCCCAGCCCCAGCGCCGTCATCTGCAGAATGACCGAGGCCAGGTTGGTGCGCAGAATTTCCGGGTCGGTAAACTCCGGGCGCGAGAGGAAATCATCCTCAGAGTAGAGTCGAATACAGATACCTTCCGACACACGTCCGCAGCGGCCTTTACGCTGGTTAGCCGACGCCTGAGATACCGGTTCAATGGGCAGGCGCTGGACTTTAGTGCGGTAGCTGTAGCGGCTGATCCGCGCGGTACCCGGATCGATAACGTACTTGATACCCGGCACGGTCAGCGAGGTTTCAGCCACGTTGGTCGCCAGCACGATACGCCGCCCGCTGTGCGACTGGAACACGCGGTTTTGCTCGCTGTTCGACAGACGCGCGTACAGCGGCAGGATCTCGGTATGGCGCAGGTCACGCTTGCTGAGCGCATCGGCGGTGTCGCGGATTTCACGTTCACCGCTCATGAAGATCAGAATATCACCCGCACTCTCACGACCCAGCTCATCCACGGCATCAAAAATCGCCTGCAGCTGATCGCGCTCGGTATCATCGGCTTCTTCGACAATCGGGCGATAGCGCACTTCAACCGGGAATGTCCGCCCCGAGACCTCGATAATTGGTGCATTATTGAAGTGACGCGAGAAGCGCTCAGGATCGATGGTCGCGGAGGTGATGATGATTTTCAGATCCGGACGCCGCGGCAGCAGCTCACGCAGGTATCCGAGCAGGAAGTCGATGTTGAGACTACGCTCGTGCGCTTCATCAATAATGATGGTGTCGTACTGCATCAGCAGACGGTCCTGCTGGATTTCCGCCAGCAGGATCCCGTCGGTCATCAGCTTGACCATGGTGTTGTCGCTAACGTGGTCGCTAAAGCGAACTTTATACCCCACGCAGCCGCCCGGCTCGGTTTGCAGCTCTTCGGCAATACGATTGGCAACGGTACGCGCCGCCAGACGACGCGGCTGGGTGTGACCAATCAGCCCTTTCACCCCGCGTCCCAGCTCCATACAAATCTTCGGCAACTGGGTGGTTTTCCCGGAGCCGGTTTCCCCGGCCACAATCACCACCTGGTGGTCGCGAATGGCGTTGAGGATGTCCTGTTTCTTCTGGCTGACCGGCAGGTTTTCCGGGTAGGTAATCACCGGACGCGCGGATTCACGGCGTGCAACCGACGCCGCCGCCTGACTGATTTCATTCGCCATTTCCTGAAGAATGGCCTGCTGAGACTCAGGATTTTTAACTTTCTTCACCCCCTGCAGACGACGCGAGAAGCGCTGTTTGTCGCGCAACATCAGGTTATCAAGCTGCGGGTAGAGTGATGAGAAGGTGATTTTTTGTTGTTCTGTCATAGTGTTAGCGGGCAGCGCACTGCCGGAAAAGTTCGTTCTTACGCAATGGGTATAGAGTACCACATCCACGTTTTCTGTGCCTTGTTCAATAAATTCGAACATAGGATTCGATATATTGCGCTATCCCTGCATCAGGATTGTGAATAAAGTGTCAACAAGCAACAGGGCACGGGCCCGTCAATCTAATATAAGGAATCACCCATGAGCAAAGTATTAGTTCTGAAATCCAGTATTCTGGCAGGGTACTCACAATCTGGTCAGCTTACCGACTATTTTGTTGAACAATGGCGCGAACAGCACTCCGCAGATCAAATCACCGTGCGTGACCTCGCCGCCAACCCGATCCCGGTACTGGATGGTGAACTGGTCGGCGCCCTGCGCCCAGGCGATACTCCGCTGACCCCACGTCAGCAGGAAGCGCTGGCGCTCTCTGATGAGCTCATCGCTGAACTGAAAGCGCATGACGTGATTGTTATCGCCGCACCGATGTACAACTTCAACATCCCGACTCAGCTGAAGAACTACTTCGACCTGGTCGCTCGCGCTGGCGTAACCTTCCGCTACACCGAGAACGGCCCGGAAGGTCTGGTCACCGGTAAACGTGCTGTCGTGCTGTCAAGCCGTGGCGGTATCCACAAAGATACCCCGACCGACATCGTGGCTCCGTACATGAAGCTGTTCCTTGGCTTCATCGGTATCACCGACGTGAACTTCGTGTTTGCTGAAGGCGTGGCTTACGGTCCGGAAGTGGCGACCAAAGCGCAGAACGACGCTAAACTGGCTATCGACGGCTTCGTCGCTGCCTGATGCATTGCCCCTCTCACCGCCCGGTGGGAGGGTTTTCTGTTTTAACGCCCGCGAAACTCACGACGATAGCGTGAAGGGGACGTCGAAAACTGTTTTTGAAAGTGACGTCGTAACGACGTTGTTGACGGTAACCCGACTTCTCCGGCAATCAGCTCAATCGGTTGATCGGTTTTTTCAAGAAATCGCTGCGCGAGAATAATGCGCTGATTCAACAGCCAGACCGCAAAACTACTGCCGGTATTCTGCCGAAAGCGGCGGGAAAAGCTGCGCCGACTCATGCCGGCTTTTTCGGCTACCCCATCCAGCGTCAGGGGTAATTGCAGATTTTCACTGGCCCAGGCAAGAGTGCGAGAAAAACTATCCCCCTGGCGGGTATTCTGTACCGGATGCTCTGCGTACTGCGCCTGACCGCCCTGCCGATGCGGCGGCACCACCAGCTGTCGCGCCACGGTAGTGGCAATCTCCGCCCCCCACAATCGGCGTACCACGTGCAGACAGCAATCGATGCTGGCTGCGGTTCCGGCAGAGGTAATCACGTCCCCTTCGTCAATGTACAGCACGTCGTGATCCACGCGTACATTTGGGTAACGCCGTTGAAAATCCGCAGCCCAGCGCCAGTGGGTGGTGGCCTGTCGGCCAGCCAGCAGCCCGGCGGCGGCGACGACAAAAGCGCCCATGCAAAGCCCCACCACCAGCGCCCCGGCCGTATGCGCCCGTTGCAGCGCCGCCACCAGTTCTGGCTCCGGAATATGCTGTGGGATATCCCAACTGGGGACGATAACCATGTCCATATCGCCCAGGGCATCAAGACCATTTTCAACGACGATGGCGAATCCAGCGTTGGTATTTAAGGTACCGGGTCTCGTGGCGCAGATAGTCAGTGAACAGAGCGCATCGCCCCCGCTAGTGACGGCTTTTTCAAACACCGCACAGGGAACCGAAAGATGAAAAGGGATGATCCCATCAAAAACCACAATGCCAATTTTCACGCCCATGTGAGCAGCCTCCAGAGATGTTAAGCCAGTACAGGACAGGACTTCCCTGACGGCTGCGCGGTGTTAAAAGGTTGCAGGTTACGGCTCAACCGGCAGCGCCAGCACCCGCTCGGTGGTGCTAATTTCCGCAAATACATCGGCGACGGCCGTAAGCGCAGCCCGTTGCAGAACACGATGGTCGACCACTCCACCCTGCCAGTCGTTCAGATCCCTGGTTGCCGTCGCATCTTCAGGAATGATGACGCTGTAGCCGAGCGGTACCGCATCTCGCGCGGTCGACGACACGCACATATGAGTCATCAGCCCGGTCACCACCAGCTGATTGATACCGCGTTTTTTTAGCTGCGCATCGAGACTGGTGCCAACAAAGGCGCTGGGCGTAGCCTTTTTCACCGTGATGTCGTTGGCGCCAGGCAACAGGTCTTTGTGAAATTCGGCATACACCGAACCTTCGGCAAACAGCGGGTCGTTTTTCGCACCAACGTGCTGCACGAAAAACACCGGCATGCCCTTCTGATGCGCAAAGTTCACCAGCTTTTTGCTGTTGTTCAGCGCCTGCATACCATCCGGGATCACCATTTTCCCGGTGAAATACTCGTTCTGAATATCAATAACAATCAGCGCCGTTTTCGATGCCGACAGCGACGTCACGGCGGTCGCACCGCTCATTTCACGAATGGTTTTCGTATTCACTGAAGTGTTCTCCTGTGCCACAGCTTGCTGGGTAATGGCTGACATCATCGTTGCCAGTAACGCATAGCGAAGGGGGTTTTTCATTATCTTTCTCCGTTGAGGTATCAAATGTCGGAGAAATTATTGAGCAAACCACGCGCGGCCAGAAGCCACTCGCAGCACCAAAAGCGGCACTTTCGGGCCAATATTTGTCGCAGAAACGATCAGAAAAAGACGGTGTCAATTTACTTTACGAGCAGGCTCGTAAAACCGGCATGATCTGCTGTTGGCAGAAAGGGAAAGGCATAGAATCAGCGCGGGTGCTTGAGGCTGTCTGGTCTCAGGCCGCTGGCAGGAGCCAGTTAGTGAAAAGCCCCAGGTGATAGTTCTATCAACCCGGGGCTAACACTCCAAACCACAGCAGGTTGGATGTTAGTCTCTTCTTAGCAAGGAGGCAATAACATGCTGACGAAGTACGCCCTCGTGGCAATCATTGTACTGTGTATCGCAGTACTCGGATTCACGTTTCTGGTACGCGAGACGTTATGTGAGTTAAGCGTAAAAGAGCGTGGTATGGAGATTAAGGCTGTTCTCGCTTACGAATCGAGGAAGTAGCTGACGCACGCGGGGAGCAATCCCCGCGTCAGACGGCGAGGTTTGATGCCTGACGCACCCTTTTAGCCCTCTCACCCGAGAGGGCTAATTAACAGCCGGTTACTCAGCGGATTTTGGCCGCAGGTCATCACCAAACTCCAGCCGTTTGCGCCCGGCTTCGACTTCGCGCAGTGGTTCAACCTGATGCATCGTCAGTTTGCAGCGTTCAACCAGCACCTGATACTCACGGGTGCCGCGCACTTTCCAGGCGATCTCGCTGTCGCTGAGCGGGCGAATCGCTTTTGCCGGACTGCCGACGATAAGGTGTCTGGCGGGCATCTCCGCTTTCGCTTTTACGAAGGCCGCCGCCCCGACGATGCTGTCTTCGCCGATCACCGCGCCATCCATAATCACCGCATTCATGCCAACCAGCGCATTGCGGCGGATGATGCAGCCGTGGAGCACGGCGCTATGGCCAATATGTCCGTCCTCTTCCACCACCGTGTCCTGCTCCGGAAAACCGTGCATCACGCAGTTATCCTGAATATTGGCACCATCTTTCACCACAATACGCCCAAAATCGCCGCGCAGACTGGCGTTCGGGCCAACATACACCCCCTTGCCCAGAATCACGTCGCCAATCAGCACCGCGGTAGGATGAACATAGCTCTCTTCAGGTACGACCGGGGTCAGGCCGTCGATTTGATAAACCGGCATACTCACTCCTTATTCAGATGCAGCCCGCCAAAGCGCTGGTAAAACTGGCTTCCCGGCGGCGGCAGTTCGCCCACCGACGTTTCCGCGTTCTCGCTTACCCAGCTCAGCGCTCCTGCTGCCACGCGTTGATAAATGTTAATGCACAGCTGACGCGCGGCCTGTCCGGCCCAGTGCGCAGGCAATAACGCCTCCGGCAGTAAAGGGTCTTTCAGCACCACGCGACGATAAAAGTGAATCAATAGCAGTTGGATCTGAAAACAGCGCGCCGGCGTCAGCTCCTCCGGCCCGGCGTCCCGCAGCAGCGGCAGCAGTGGGCGGAAGGAGTGGATCAGCGATTCGTACATCACGTTCTGCTCGGTCAGCTGCCAGCACTCTTCGACCCTTGAGCGCAGTGCTGCCACCGACATCGCCAGCGGGGAATGTGCCTCAAAGCAGATAACGTTTTCCGCTACTCCGGCCTCATGCAGCAACGCCTGTACGTCCGCCAGCTTTTGCGACGGCGAGGCCATCAGGCTCGGGGCCAGCGTACCAAATCCCTGCCAGATGAGCTGTTTTTTGACATCCGCCAGCGTCGATTTATCCAGCCCTTCCGAAAGCAGCAGCAGCCAGGTACCGTCCCAGGCGGGCTGCTCGGCGCGGTAGATTTTGCCTTCGGCACGGCGGGTCAGACGCAGGCCTTTATCGCTGAGCCGGTAGTAGCTTCGTCGCCCGACGCGGTCAACGTCCAGCCAGCCCTCTTTGTTGAGGCGAAACAGCGCCGTGCGCACAAAACGTTCACCAAAACCCAGCCCTTCCAGCAGCGTTGCCAGGCTCCCGAGCCAGATTTCACCGCCACGATGCGACAGTGCATCACCATACAGAGAAGAAATTAACGATGTACCGCTGATGGGAACGGAGGAAACCGCCTGTTGAATAAAAGCGTCGAGTTTACTCATCTGATTCATTCTTTTATCTTTTTTATCCTGGCTGAATCATAGCACGGATTCTGTTGCCCTCGTCTGAATCCCTCGTCCATTGGGAGAGGGATTCAGATTACACGTCTTTTAACCGTTAGCCGCGACCTTACGCAGATCGAACACCCGGCAGGCTTTACCCTCAGAACGCGGGATACTGCCGCAGTTGACGATGGTGACGTCGGTTGAGATCCCCACCATTGATTTGATGCGGTGGCGCAGCTGATGACACACCTGGCAGCGCTGTTCGTGGGTCAGGCTGAGGCTACTCTCTTTGAGCTCAACCCGCACCGAAAGCGAATCAAGATGCCCGCGACGGTTGACCTCCAGCTGATAGTGCGGGGAGAGATGTTCGAACTTAACGATCTCCTCTTCCAGCTGTGACGGGAAGACGTTCACGCCACGGATAATCAGCATATCGTCGCTGCGTCCACTGATCCTGTCCATTCGCCGCATGGTGCGCGCCGTTCCCGGCAGCAGACGCGTCAAATCGCGGGTACGATAACGGATAACCGGCAGCCCCTCTTTGGTGAGCGTGGTAAACAGCAGCTCGCCCAGTTCGCCGTCTTCCAGCGGCACACCGGTATCCGGGTTGACGATTTCCGGATAGAAATGATCTTCCCAGATGGTCGGGCCGTCGGCGGTTTCGATGCATTCCATCGCCACGCCCGGCCCCATGACTTCCGACAGGCCGTAGATATCAAGCGCGGTGATCCCAAGACGGTGCTCAATCTCATTGCGCATCGCCTGGGTCCACGGCTCGGCGCCAAACACCCCTACCCGCAGCGAACAACTACGGGCATCACCGCCCATCTGCCGCTCCAGCTCTTCAATCAGATTCAGGCAATAGGATGGCGTCACCATGATGATATCCGGCTGAAAGTCACGGATAAGCTGCGCCTGTTTCTCCGTCTGACCGCCGGACATCGGGATAACCGTCGCCCCGAGGCGTTCTGCCCCGTAGTGCGCGCCGAGTCCGCCGGTAAAGAGACCGTAGCCATAAGCCACGTGAATTTTGTCTTTCGCACTGGCACCCGCCGCGCGCAGCGAACGCGCCACCAGGTTTGCCCAGGTATCGATGTCATTTTGCGTATAGCCTACGACCGTTGGTTTACCGGTCGTGCCGGAAGAGGCGTGGATACGCACGATTTTCTCCATTGGCACCGCGAAGGTGTCGAACGGATAGTTGTCCCGCAGATCCTGCTTGGTGGTGCAGGGAAATTTGCGGATGTCGGCAAGCTCTTTGAAGTCGTCAGGGTGAATGCCCGCCGCATCGAACTTACGGCGATACATCGGGACGTTCTGGTACGCGTGATTCAGCGTCCATTTCATGCGCTCAGTCTGCAGCGCCTGAAGTTCGTCACGGGAGGCGGTTTCAATCGGGTCAAGCATGGTTTTCGTTATCATTATAGGGTACTCGCAGGTTGATTAGCTCACAGATCAAACACGCTCCAGGATCATGGCGATGCCCTGACCCACACCGATACACATCGTGCACAGCGCATAACGGCCGCCGCGTCGGTGCAGCTCATGGCTGGCGGCAATCGCCAGTCGGGCCCCACTCATGCCTAACGGATGGCCAAGCGCGATGGCGCCACCGTTGGGATTCACATGCGGGGCATCATCCGGGAGCCCCAGTTGTCTGAGAACGCCCAGCGCCTGCGCGGCGAAGGCTTCGTTCAGCTCAATCACATCCATATCGTTAATATTCAGCCCCGCGCGCTCAAGCACTTTGCGGGTTGCCGGCACCGGCCCAAGCCCCATCAGGCGTGGCTCCACGCCCGCCGTGGCCATCGCCACGATGCGCGTCCGCGGCGTCAGGCCCTGTGACAATGCCATTTTCTCACTCGCGACGATCAGCGCCGCAGCACCATCGTTGACGCCCGAGGCGTTCCCGGCGGTGATGCAGCCGTTGTGACGAAACGGTGTCTTTAACGCTGCCAGTTGTTCAAGGGTGGTTTCCGGGCGCAGGTGCTCGTCCTCTTTCACTTCGAGAATGGCCCCTTTTTTGCCTTTAATTTCGACCGGCACAATCTCCTGCGCCAGAATGCCGTTGCGCTGGGCCTGAGCGGTACGCTGCTGGCTACGCAAGGCATAAACATCCTGGTCCGCACGGCTGATATTTAACAATTCAGCTACATTCTCTGCCGTTTCCGGCATACTGTCAGTACCAAAATGTTGCAGCATGAGCGGATTCACAAAACGCCAGCCGATAGTGGTATCAAACATCTCCGCCTGGCGGGAAAACGCGGTGGTCGCTTTCCCCATCACGAACGGGGCGCGAGACATCGACTCCACCCCGCCCGCCAGCAGCAGATCGGCATCGCCCGCACGAATGGCACGTGCCGCAAAGCCCAGCGCATCAAGCCCGGAACCGCACAGGCGGTTGATGGTGGTACCGGAGACCGTCTGCGGCAGCCCCGCAAGCAGCGTAGCCATACGCGCCACGTTGCGGTTATCTTCTCCGGCCTGGTTAGCACAGCCGAGAATGACATCATCAATCAGCGCCGCATCGAGCTGCGGATGACGGCTTAACAGCGCGCGCAGCGGTACTGCCGCCAGATCGTCGGCGCGAACGCCGGAAAGTGCGCCACCGTAGCGGCCTACCGCGGTTCGGACACCATCACAGATAAATGCATCGCGCATCAGGCTTCTCCTGTAATCGTGCCGCCGGTGCGGTGTGATTTTCCGCGAAACAGGGCAACGGTCTTATTATGTTGGTTCACTATTTCAATGTCGTACACCCCGGCCACCTTGCCCTGATGCTTCACGCAGGCGGTGGCGGTAAGGGTATCCCCCGCAAGCCCCGGACGCAGAAACTCAATCGAGCAGGCAGAGGCCACCGCCACCAGCCCCTGGCTGTTGCAGGCGTAGGCAAAAGCGGTATCGGCCAGAGAAAAAAGCTGCCCGCCGTGGCAGGTCTGATGCCCGTTCAGCATCTGCGGCTGCACCTTCATCGTGACCACCGCATAGCCGTCGTCCATTTCGACAATATCGATCCCCAACGCCTGCGCGCAGGCGTCGTTCTCATACATCACGCGAGCGTTGTGCCAGGCGTTATGACTCATGACGATTCTCCAGAAGCGCACGCTGGCGCAGTAACGAACAGGGACGATAGCGCTCTTCCCCGTAATGGCGTTGCAGGTTCTCAAGCAGGGTCAGCACGCGCTGCCAGCCGAGGTTGCTGCCCCACTGCAGCGGGCCGTGCGGATAGTTCACCCCAAGGCGCATCGCGGTATCGATATCCGCCTCGCTGGCCACTCCTTTTTGCACCGCGTCCAGCGCTTCATTAATCAGCATTGCAAGAGTGCGGCTTACCAGCAGACCCGGATAGTCGGCGATGAGCAGCACTTTTTTGCCCTGCCGCTGCAGCCAGCCGATGGCCGTTTCCGTCTGCCGTTGGCTGTTAGTGGCGGCGGCGGCAACAGCAACCACGTCGCCTTCGCTATAGTCCACCACCACCACCGGACGCTTCAGCCTGCTGGCCTTTTCCAGAGCGGTTTCACCATCGCAATGCGTGACCAGCACGCCATCAATAGTGACACTGTCACCTGATGGTTGAGTTTGCTGCGCAAGGTGCTTCACATCCGGATAAAACGCGACTTCCGGGGCACCCTGCGGCCAGGCGTAAACCCCTTGCCCGCTCTTTTTACCCAGTCGTCCTGCCAGCACCAGCTCCTGCTGAATTAACGAGGGCAGAAAACGGCGCTCCTGCCAGAAGGCGTTGAATACCGAACAGGTCACGGCGAAGTTGACGTCCTGACCAATCAGGTCAGTCAGCGCCAGCGGCCCCATCGGGAAGCCACCCGCTTCTCGCAGCACGGTATCAATCACCGCCGCGTCAACGACCTGCTCTTCCAGCGCCCGCCACGCCTCGGCATAAAAAGGTCTGGCAACGCGGTTAACGATAAATCCCGGCGTGGAGCGGCAGCGAACCGGCTGTTTACCCCAGCCGCTGACGCACTGGCATAGCTGCTCAACCACTCCCGTCGAGGTCGCAATACCGCTCACCACTTCCACCAGCTTCATCACCGGTGCCGGGTTAAAAAAGTGCAGCCCCGCCACGCGCTCCGGATGGCGTACTCCGGCCGCAATCGCGGTTATCGAAATCGATGACGTGTTGCTGGTCAACAGGGTCTGCGCCGGGCAGATTTCCGCAAGCTGGCTGAACAACGCCGCTTTCACTTCCGGACGCTCGCTCGCCGCTTCAATGACCAGATCCGCCGAGGCCAGCGCCTGCATATCCGCAACCGGAAAGAGGCGGGCGAGCGTTGCCGCGCAGGCATCCTGGCTGAGCTTTCCGCGCGTCACCCGCGACTCGAGACGGCGACGAATACCGTCCACCGCCCGGGTTAACGCTTCGCTTGCGATGTCGTACAACAGCACCGGATGCCCCGCCGCCGCCGCCACTTCAGCGATCCCGGCCCCCATGGTGCCGCTACCGATCACGGCAACGGTATGAATACGAGGGCTCATGAGGACTTTCCACTAAACTGAGGCGGTCTTTTCGCCAGAAACGCGCTAACCCCTTCGCGGTAATCCGGGCTGCGGCCTGCCAGACGCTGGTAGTCACGCTCGAGGGTGAGCTGCTCGTCCAGCGTGTTGGTTTCTGCCGCCAGCATCGCCTGCTTGATAAGGCCGAGGCCGTAGGTCGGCTGAGCCGCCAGATGGCGCGCCAGCGTCAGCGCGGTGTCCGCCAGCTGTTCGTCATCAACCACCTGCCAGATCATTCCCCACTGCAGCGCCTGCTCGGCGCTGAGCTTATCGCCCATCAGCGCCAGTCCCAGCGCCCGGGCGCGCCCGGCAACGCGTGGTAAAAACCAGGTGCCGCCGCAGTCCGGGATAAGCCCCAGTTTGCTAAAGGCCATGATGAAATTCACTGAACGCGCAGCGATGACCATGTCGCAGCCGAGCGCCAGCGTCGCCCCGGCACCGGCCGCCACGCCGTTCACCGCGGCAATAACCGGCTTTGGCAACGCCGCCAGGCGGCGCACCAGCGGGTTATAGAAATTCTCTACCGACATCCCGAGATCCGGCGCATTGCCCAGCGGGTCGACGTTACGGTCGTTGAGATCCTGACCGGCACAAAAGCCGCGCCCGGCGCCGGTAATCAGCAGACAGCGCACGCTGTCGTCGCGCTCGGCCTGCTTCAGGCACTCGGCAAGCTGCTGGTGCATCACGTCGTTAAAGCTGTTCAGACGATCCGGGCGATTGAGGGTCAGGGTCATCACGCCCTGCTCCACTGCGCAAAGAATGAAAGCATCCATCGTTAACGTCCTTTGAATGTTGGGGTGCGTTTTTCGCGAAAAGCGGCAATGCCTTCCGCGCGATCGTCGGTAGCCGCAAGCAGCGTGAACAGCTGGCGTTCGAGCTGGAGCCCGGCATGCAGGCTCACTTCCTGCGACTGGCGCAGCGCCTGTTTCGCCGCCTGTAGCGCCAGCGGTGAACGTCCGGCAACGGTGGTGGCAAGCTTCACGGCGTATTCAACGGTCAGCGCCGGTGGGCAGATATCACTGACCAGCCCCGCCTGCAGCGCACGCTGTGCGTCGATGCTTTCGCCGCTCAGCACCATTTTGCTTGCCAGCGATTTACCTACGCTGCGAATAAGACGCTGGGTGCCGCCCGCGCCCGGCATAATGCCTAGGGTAATTTCCGGCAGGCCGAAACGGGCGTTGTCACCGGCCATCACGATGTCGCACAGCAGGGCCAGCTCACAGCCCGCCCCCAGCGCATAGCCGTTAACCGCGGCGATAAGCGGCTTTTTGCACGCGTCGATTCGTGCCCACAGCTGCGGGCGGGTGTCGTTCAGCGTGGCAACGAGGTCGTTGTCCGCCATTTCGTTGAGATCCGCACCGGCGGCAAAAAAACGCTCGTCGCCGGTGATGACGCAGGCGCCAATGTCCGCATCCTGCGCCGCCGCTTCCAGCGCTTCGGCAAGCTGCAGCAACAGCGCATTGTTCAGCGCGTTTCGTGCCTGCGGCCGGTTGAGCGTCAGCAGCAGCACGCGGTCGTGCTGGGTTATCAGCAGTTCGCTCATGCCATCCCCTTCGCATCAAAATCGACAATCACGTCCGGCGTGGTCGGCAGCGACTGACAGCTCAGGACATAGCCCGCCGCCAGTTCGTCGGCTTCCAGGCTGTAGTTGGTCGCCATCGAAACGCTGCCGCGCAGCACTTTGCATTTGCAGGTGGCGCAGACGCCGCCTTTGCAGGCATACGGTAAATCCGCGCCCTGGCGCAGGGCCGCATCAAGAATGCTTTCGTCATCGGCGGTAAGCGTCACCAGACGCTCACGACCGTCCTGGCGCACGGTCACCGTCTGGCCGCCCGCCTGCACGCTGCTGGCGTGACGGATACTGCCGCCCGGGGTATTAAAGCGCTCAAGGTGAACCGATTTCTTCGGCACGCCGAGGGCCAGCAGCGCCGCTTCGGCCTCGTCCATCATTACGGTTGGGCCGCAGATATAGGCTGCATCAAACTGGGTAAAGTTAATCAACCGCTGAGAAAGCGCTTCAAGCTTCACGGCATCGATGCGCCCCTCCAGCAGGTCACCGTCGAGGCTCTCCTGGCTGAACAGGCACACCAGCTGCAGGCGGGTTGGGTAGCGGTCTTTCAGATCCGCCAGCGTCTGGCGAAACATCATGCTCTGACTGCTGCGGTTGCCGTAGATAACGGTGAACAGGCTTTCTGTTTCGGTGGCCAGCGTGCTCTCAACGATAGCCAGCATCGGAGTGATGCCGGAGCCGGCGGCAATGGCGAGATAGTTCCCACAGTGCCCCACCTCTGGCTGGTAGCCAAACAGTCCCTGGGGCACCATCACCTCAAGCTGCATACCGGCTTTAATCTCCTGGCGGGCGTAGTTAGAAAAACGGCCGCCTTCAATGGCTTTTACCGCCACGCTGATCTCACCCGGTTTTGCCCGGTGGCAGATGGAGTAGCAGCGGCGCAGTTCTTCATTGCCCAGACGCGCTTTCAGCGTCAGGTGCTGCCCGGGACGAAAGGCGTAGGCCGCCTGCAGCGCCTCGGGCACCGCGAAGGTGATCGTTACCGCGTCGCGGGTTTGGGGTTCGACGCTTGCCACCGTAAGTGAATGAAACGTGGTCATGGCAACCTCAAATACATTTAAAGTAATCAAAGGGTTCACGGCAGCTGTCGCAGCGGTACAGTGCTTTGCAGGCCGTCGAACCGAATTCGCTAATAAGCGTGGTATGCGTGCTGCCACAGCGCGGGCAGCTCACCGCCGGAGGCAATCCGGCATGGCAGGCATGCGCCTGCGGCGGACTGATACCGTACTGGCGCAGGCGCTCGCGGGCCCCGGCGTTCATCCAGTCGGTGGTCCACGGCGGGTCGAGCTGCAGGACGATATGCACCGGGGTAAAACCGTGACGGGTCATCACCGCGCGGATCTCGCCCAGAAGATGTTCGGTTGCCGGGCAGCCGGAATAGGTCGGCGTAAAGCCAATCACCCAGCCTTCACCCTGCGGCGACACGCTGCGTACCATCCCTAAATCGGTGATGGAGAGCACCGGCACTTCCGGATCCGGGATCTGCTCCAGCAGCGCCCAAATCTGGCGAACTTCAGCGGGAGCAATAGTGGCAAGACGTTGCATGCTGACCTCCTCCGGTTACCACTGCTGTGCGGGGTACATTCGCTGCAGATACTGCATTTCTGCCAGCATCGGCCCGAGATGTTCGGTATGCAGGCCCTGTTTCCCCCCCGTGCGGTAAGGCGCGTCAGCAGGCACCGACAGCCCGGCATTTTTAAGCCCGGCGAGCACCTCTTCTTCCCACGGCGCGCGCAGCGTACGCGGATCGACGGCGATACCCTGCTCGCTCAGGCTGATATCGAGCGCATCGGCGTCGAACAGTTCAGCGCTAAAGCGCCAGACGTTTTCCAGCGCCTGCTGCATACGGTGGGTTGAAAGCGCCGTGCCGCGCCCAAGACGCTCGACCCAGCCGCGGCTGAAACGCAGGTGGTAGCGCGCCTCTTTAATCGCTTTGGCCGCAATGGCAGCGATTTGCGAGTCGCGGCTGGCGGTCAGGCGGCTGAACAGCGCCACGTGCCAGGCGTCCATCAGATACTGACGGGCGAGCGTATCGGCGAAGTTGCCGTTCGGCAGCTCAACCAACAGCAGGTTCAGGAACTGGCGCTCATCGCGAAAATAGGCAAGCTGATCTTCATCACCTTCGCCACGGCGCTCTGCGGCATAGGCGAGGAAGTTACGCGCCTGCCCCAGCAGGTCGAGGCCGATGTTGGCCAGCGCCAGGTCAATCTCCAGCTCCGGTGCATGTCCGCACCAGCCCGAAAGGCGTTGCGCCAGCACCAGACAGTTGTCGCCAAGCCGTAAGGCGTAGGTGGCGATAGGATCCTGAGTCGTCATCGCCACCTCACATGTGCTCAATGCCGTCAGGCAGGGTGTAGAACGTCGGGTGACGGTACACCTTGCTCTCTGACGGGTCGAAAAACTCGCCGCGCTCTTCCGGCTGCGAGGCCACGATTTCACTCGCCTTCACCACCCAGATAGAGCAGCCTTCGTTGCGACGCGTGTAGGCATCACGGGCATTTTCCAGCGCCATGCGGTCGTCGGCCGCGTGGAGGCTGCCCACGTGACGGTGCGAAAGCCCCTGCTTGCTTCGAACAAATACTTCATATAATGGCCAGTAGACATTGCTCATTGTGTTCTCCTCAGGCGACGTCACGGGTGTGCAGTTTCTGTGCATGGGCGAGCGCGGCTTCACGCACCCATTCACCCTCTTCCCACGCCTTGCGTTTAGCGGCGATACGTTCGTGGTTACAAATCCCACGACCGCTCACCACGTCGTTAAATTCCTGCCAGTCGATCTCACCAAAACGGTAATGACCGCTCTCTTCGTCAAGCTGCAGCGCCACGTCCGGCACGGTCATTCCCAGCATGTCGACCTGCGGTACGGTGTTATCGACAAAGCGCTGGCGCAGCTCGTCGTTGGAATGGCGTTTGATTTTCCACGCCAGGCTTCGGGCGCTGTTCGGCGAGTTGTCATCGTTCGGCCCGAACATCATTAACGCTGGCCACCAGAAGCGGTTGATGGAGTCCTGCAGCATCTGCCGCTGATCTTCACTGCCCTTCGACAGCGCCAGGCAAGCCTCAAAGCCCTGCCGCTGATGGAAGCTCTCCTCTTTACAGATTTTCACCATCGCCCGGGCGTAGGGGCCATAAGAGGTACGACACAGCGCGACCTGGTTGACGATGGCGGCACCATCGACCAGCCAGCCGATCACGCCGATATCGGCCCAGTTGAGGGTCGGATAGTTGAAGATGGAGGAGTACTTCATCTTGCCGTCGAGCATCTTTTGATACAGATCTTCCCGCGCACAGCCCAGGGTTTCGGCGGCGCTGTACAGGTAGAGTCCGTGACCCGCCTCGTCCTGCACTTTTGCCAGCAGAATCGCTTTGCGGCGCAGCGTGGGGGCACGGGTTATCCAGTTGCCTTCCGGCAACATGCCGACGATCTCGGAGTGCGCGTGCTGACCAATCTGGCGGATCAGCGTGTTGCGGTAGGCCTCCGGCATCCAGTCTTGCGGCTCGATGGCCGTCTCCTGCTCGATGCGTTCGTTAAAGCGTTGCTCTTCTGTCACGTCATCACCTTTTTATGATTCCGATTAACTCAAGTATAGACAATTTGTGAATCACTTTGTTTTGGAAACGTTACATAATGGTTAACCTAAACCACAAATTATGTTTGTTTATTCTGTGATGACGCTCGCAGCGGATTTCATTAATTTAATAAATATCAATGAAATAACTAACAACACCATTTCGACAACGATCTCACTGTTAATAAATTATTAAATTCAGTCTTGATTTTTATGATTCATAATCAAACTATGTAACACAACGACACGTAACACTTTGGAGATACGCGATGCAGCAATTAACCAGTTACTTATCCGGCTCGTGGCAGGCAGGCCGTGGCCGCGAACGGCACATTCACCACGCCATCAGCGGTGAAGCGCTGTGGGAAGTGACCAGTGAAGGGCTGGACATGGCACAAGCCCGCCGTTTTGCCATTGAGCGCGGCGGTAAAGCGCTGCAGGCGATGACGTTTATTGAGCGTGCGGCGATGCTGAAAGCGATTGCCCGCCATCTGCTGGAGCAGAAAGAGACCTTTTACGCACTGTCGGCACAAACCGGGGCGACCCGCGCCGACAGCTGGGTGGATATCGAAGGCGGTATCGGCACCCTGTTTACCTACGCAAGCCTCGGCGGACGCGAACTGCCCGATGACACCCTGTGGCCGGAAGATGAACTGATCCCGCTTTCTAAAGCAGGCGGTTTTGCGGCACGCCACGTCCTGACCTCAAAATCTGGCGTCGCGGTGCATATCAACGCCTTTAACTTCCCCTGCTGGGGGATGCTGGAGAAACTGGCGCCAACGTGGCTTGCGGGTATGCCCGCCATCGTGAAACCCGCCACCGCCACCGCACAGGTGGCGCAGGCGATGGTGAAAGCGATTGTCGACAGTGGTTTGCTGCCGGAAGGCGCATTGAGCCTTATCTGCGGCGGCGCTGGCAATTTGCTCGACCAGCTTGATACCCAGGATGTCGTGACCTTTACCGGCTCGGCGGCCACGGGTCAGGCGCTGCGCGTGCATCCGAATCTGGTAGCTAACTCAGTGCCCTTCACCATGGAGGCCGATTCGCTAAACTGCGCGGTCCTTGGTGACGACGTTACGCCGGAGCAGCCTGAATTCGCCCTGTTCATTCGCGAAGTAGTACGTGAAATGACCGCCAAAGCCGGGCAAAAATGTACCGCTATTCGCCGTATTATCGTGCCGCAGGCGCAGGTGCAGGCGGTAAGCGACGCGCTGATAGCAAAGCTTGAGAAAGTGGTTGTTGGCGATCCCGCGCAGGAAGGGGTGAAGATGGGCGCGCTTATCAACAGCGAGCAGCGTCAGGATGTGCAGGAAAGAGTTGATACGCTGATTGCAGCCGGGTGTGAAGTTCGCCTTGGTGGTAAAGCCAGTCTCAACGAAGCCGGAGCCTTCTTCCCGCCAACGCTGCTCTATTGCGCTCAGCCGGATGAAACCCCGGAAGTTCACGCCGTGGAGGCTTTCGGCCCGGTCGCGACCCTGATGCCTTATCGCTCCGCCGAACATGCGCTGGCACTGGCGCGCGCAGGTCAGGGAAGCCTGGCCGGGACGCTGGTGACCGCAAGCGCTACGCTTGCGCGCGAGTTTATCCTGGGTGCAGCGCGTGCCCATGGGCGTATTCAGATCCTGAATGCTGAGTCCGCTAAAGAATCCACCGGGCACGGCTCCCCGCTGCCGCAGCTGGTGCACGGCGGCCCGGGACGCGCCGGCGGTGGCGAAGAGCTGGGCGGCCTGCGCGCGGTTAAACACTACATGCAGCGCACCGCGGTCCAGGGCAGCCCGACCATGCTCGCCGCCATCAGCCAGCAGTGGGTGCGTGGAGCCCAGGTGACGGAAGACCGGATCCATCCATTCCGTAAATACTTTGAAGAGCTGCAGCCGGGCGACAGCCTGCTCACCCCGCGTCGTACCATGACGGAAGCGGATATCGTCAATTTTGCCTGTCTGAGCGGCGATCACTTCTACGCCCACATGGACAAAATCGCCGCGGCGGAATCGCTTTTTGGCGAACGCGTGGTGCACGGCTATTTCATCATCTCCGCGGCGGCCGGGCTGTTCGTTGATGATGGCGTCGGGCCGGTAATTGCCAACTACGGAATGGAAAATCTGCGCTTCATCGAGCCGGTGAAACCTGGCGATACCATCCAGGTGCGCCTCACCTGCAAACGGAAAACGGTGAAACGCCAGCGTACCGCCGAAGAGCGCCCGACCGGCGTGGTGGAATGGGCGGTGGAAGTGTTCAACCAGCATCAGCAGCCGGTGGCGCTGTACTCCATCCTGACCCTTGTTGCGCGTAAGACCGGCGACTTCAGCGCTTGATCTGACTGTACTTACCGGGTGGCATTCGCCACCCGGCCAACAAAAAAACCAACCTGGCACATCTGACAAATAACCTGGCAGGAGCAGGCAAACGCCAACGGCTAAAGGCTGGCACGATGACGCTGTCACCACTTCAAAAACACAACAACAATGAGGTCATGTATGGGAAGCCGCTCTCTTCTTTCTCCCCGTAAAACAGCGCTGGCCCTGGCCGTTGCGCTGTGCTGTACCTGGCAAACTCCGGTTTTCGCCCACGGTGGCGAAGCGCATATGGTACCGATGGAAAAAACGCTGCAGGATTTTGGCGCCGACGTTCAGTGGGATGATTACGCACAGGTGTTTACGCTGATTAAAGACGGGGCCTACGTCAAAGTGAAGCCGGGGGCGAAAACCGCCATCGTAAACGGCAAGCCGCTCACCCTGCAGGTGCCTGTAGTGATGAAAGACAAGAAAGCCTGGATTTCCGATACCTTCATCAACGATGTGTTTCAGTCCGGCCTCGACCAGACGTTCCAGGTTGAAAAGAAACCGCATCCGCTGAATTCACTGACCGCCGCGGAGATCCGCACCGCGGTGGAGATCGTTAAAACGGCTGCCGATTTTAAACCGAATACTCGCTTTACCGAGATTTCGCTGCGCGAGCCTGACAAAGCCGCGGTGTGGGATTTTGCCCTGACCGGCAAAACGGTGGATGCTCCGCGCATGGCCAACGTGATTATGCTCGACGGTAAACATGTGATTGAAGGTGTCGTCGACCTGCAAAGTAAAAAAGTGGTCTCCTGGCAGCCCGTCAAAGATGCCCACGGCATGGTGCTGCTTGATGATTTCGCCACCGTGCAGCAGGTGATTAACGACAGCACAGCGTTCGCCGAGGTGCTGAAAAAGCACGGGATCACCGATACCAAAAAAGTGATCACCACCCCGCTCACCGTCGGCTATTTTGACGGCAAGGACGGGCTGAAACAGGAAGACCGTCTGCTTAAAGTCGTGAGCTATCTTGATGTCGGTGACGGCAACTACTGGGCGCATCCGATTGAAAATCTGGTGGCGGTGGTTGATCTTGAGCAGAAGAAAATTATCAAAATTGAATAAGGCGCGGTGATCCCGGTTCCGTTAACACCACGCCCTTATGACGGACGAGACCGCGTGCAGGCGGCGGTTAAGCCGCTCGATATCATTGAGCCAGAGGGTAAGAATTACACCATCACCGGCGACATGATCCACTGGCAGAACTGGGACTTCCACCTGCGGCTTAACTCACGCGTGGGGCCAATCCTCTCCACCGTCACCTATAACGATAACGGTAAAAAACGCAAAATCATGTATGAAGGATCGCTCGGCGGGATGATTGTGCCCTACGGCGACCCGGATATCGGCTGGTACTTCAAAGCCTACCTCGACTCCGGCGATTACGGCATGGGCACCCTGACCTCGCCTATCGCCCGTGGAAAAGATGCGCCGTCGAACGCCGTGCTGCTCAATGAAACCATCGCCGACTACACCGGTGCACCAATGGACATTCCTCGCGCCATTGCCGTCTTCGAACGCTATGCCGGGCCGGAATACAAACATCAGGAGATGGGACAACCTAACGTCAGCACCGAGCGGCGTGAGCTGGTGGTCCGCTGGATAAGCACCGTTGGCAACTACGACTATATCTTCGACTGGGTGTTCCACGAGAATGGCACTATCGGTATCGATGCCGGTGCCACCGGGATTGAAGCGGTCAAAGGCGTGAAGGCAAAGACCATGCACGATCCGTCGGCGAAAGATGATACCCGCTACGGCACGCTTATCGACCACAACATTGTCGGCACCACCCACCAGCACATCTATAACTTCCGCCTCGATCTCGACGTGGACGGTGAGAACAACACGCTGGTGGCGATGGATCCAGAGGTGAAGCCCAACACCGCCGGTGGCCCGCGCACCAGCACCATGCAAATCAATCAGTACACCATCAACAGCGAACAGCAGGCCGCGCAGAAGTTTGACCCGGGCACCATTCGCCTGCTGAGTAACACCACCAAAGAGAACCGGATGGGCAACCCGGTGTCGTACCAGATTATTCCCTATGCGGGCGGCACCCATCCGGTCGCCACCGGTGCGAAGTTTGCACCGGACGAGTGGATTTACCACCGCCTGAGCTTTATGGACAAACAGCTGTGGGTCACGCGTTACCATCCGGACGAACGCTACCCGGAAGGTAAGTATCCGAACCGCTCGATGCATGACACCGGGCTTGGACAGTACAGCAAAGACAACGAGTCGCTGGACAACCATGACGATGTGGTGTGGATCACCACCGGCACGACCCACGTCGCCCGCGCGGAAGAGTGGCCGATTATGCCAACCGAATGGGTGCATGCGCTGCTGAAGCCGTGGAACTTCTTCGATGAGACACCGACGCTGGGTGAGAAGAAGGAAAAATAATTGAGGGGGCTGCGGCCCCCTTTTTCATTCTGCGTCCCTGAAGTCCAGCACCACTTTGTATTTCCCACCGCAGAGCCTCAGCGCCTCGCGCCATTCCCGGTACGGAACGATTTGCACCTCCGGCAACGCTGTGGTGGGCAATAGTTGCCAGAGTTGCCGAAAGGCGTGCTGCCACGCTTCAATGCTCAATCCCGGCAGCGCTTCACGCAGATGAAATTTCGCCACCCGCGCCGTGCCGTGGCTAAAGGTGATTGGTGCACCAGAAAGCAGTCCGTATGAGATAAGCGTGGCGGCGGGCGGCAGGAAATGAAGGATAGCGGTAGCCAGCGCGCCGCCGACGGCGTCAAACACCAGGTCCGCACGGCGACAGGCGTTGCGGATCTCAGTCAGGTTATCCGCCAGCAGCGGCATCATGCCCCATCCAATGAGACGTGGTGCATGCTCCGGCGAGCGTAAAATCCCGGTCACCGACGCTGCCCCCATTCGTAGCGCCCACTGCCCTAATAACGCCGCACAGGAAGAAGATGCCGCCGTCAGCACCACGTGTTTTCCCGCCACTGGCCAGCGTGTCAGCATCAGCCACGCGGTGAGCGGGTTAATATAGCCCCGAGCCGCCAGGCTATCAGGAATGGCGTCGGGTACCGGTATCAGCCAGTCCGGGGCAATATCCAGATACGTTTGCCAGGTACCATCACCGCGAAGCGGCAGCACCCGCTGGCCCAACAGCGCCGCATGGGATGGCGGTACCTGCTCAACCGTTCCCAGTCCTTCATAACCCGCAACCGCGGGCAGCGTAGTGCGGTGGCGGTAGGCTCCGGTAACCGGGATAAGATCGGAAGGATTGACTGGCGCAAAGCGCATTCGCACCCGCAGAAGTGAATTTTCTCGCGTCGTTAAGGGGACAGACTGCCGTTGCAGCACCGAGGCGGGATCGCCATAGCGTTGATACAGCAGGCGATGGTTCAGCATGGTCCAGCGCTCATGGGGTAACGGATGAGCGCCGGATGATAACAAACGAACCGTCCTGTGGCGATTAGGTGATTAAGATGCCCACGCTTTTACGATAGCGGCTGATTTTCTCGTGGAAGGTGGTCTGCAGGCCAGGCAGCATCCCTTCCGGGACATGCAGACTGCCAACAATACGGTGCATTTCGTTCAATACCACATCCGGACCACCTAACCGATCGCCCTCCACCAGTTTACTCACCGCCGGGCGGCGCAGGGTGTTGTAAAGCTGGAGCGCCTCCTCTACAGACTGCTGTTGCAGGCATTCGGCGAGCGTCGCGGCATCAATGATTGCCTGTCCGGCACCGTTGGAACCCACGGGATACATCGGGTGCGCCGCATCGCCAAGCAGCGTGACCTTACCAATACTCCAGTTCGGCAGCGGTTTGCGATCGGCCATTGGCAGACACAACGCGTGGCTTGAGTTCTGAATAAGCTGCTCACCGTCTAACTCGCCAAGCTGCAGCATATTGAACACTTCAGGGAGCGTATTTATCGCCACCACGCTGGTTTTTTCCACTTTCGCTTTCTTGCCGGTATGCAGCTCAGCCACCCAGTTCCACAGAATCGCGGTGTCGTCATCGGGATCTTTGATGGGATAAGCGATGAGCTTACCGCTCTCAAGGCGCCCTGCTCGCAGCACCCGGTGGCGCGAGAACGGAGGAATATTACGTGCCACTCCGCGCCACATGGTGATGCCCGGCAGGCGAACGGCACTGTTATCGGGATACATCTGGTGGCAGATTATCGAGTGAACGCCGTCGCAGCCCACCAGTACATCCGCGCGGTCAGTTGTGTCACCGCCTTCAAACTGTACCGTCACACCGTTTTCATCCTGTGAAAAAGCGTTCACCCGGGTAGAGAACTGCACGGCATGCTGCCCCAGGCGTTTCTGTACCGCGTCGCAGAGGATTTTCTGCAATGTGTAACGGTGGATGGAGTACTGAGGGAAATCGCTTCCACCGTGATGACCAAGAGGTTCTTTGAAGAGCGTCTGCCCTGCGGCACTGATGTAGGCAGACTCTTCCGGGCAGATGGCGTTGTTGCTAAGTTCTTCAGCAATACCCAGTTGATGTAGTACTTTCACCGCATACGCCTGCAGGTTAATTCCGGCACCTACCGTTTTTACCCGATCGTGTGCCTCATAAATCTGGCTTACGATCCCGCGTTCATGCAGCGCCAATGCTAAGGTTAAACCGCCCACTCCGGCTCCGACAATTATCACTTTCGTCATCTTATCCCTCACGTGCTAGCTAATAACCATTATTTTTATGTGGTTATTTTGTTGGGGAAAAGTATAACGACTGTTGTTAATGCTGCCAGTTTTTCTCCATTGCCAGAACAAGCCAGGAAAACTCCTAATAACTGTCCTGGAATTTATCCATACAGAACGTCAAGTTCAAATAAGTTTCAATATAAATGATTATCCTTACACATTTGAATACACATAAATACTCATTATATTTAGTAAACTGATGATTTACTGAAGCTGACAGCAGAACACTCTATAATTAGTGGGAAAGTGAGTGATGCGTTTTGTTTTTTTATTTTATGAAAGTAAGTTATTCTGCGCAACAGATAATTAATTTAATTATGAATCTCAATAATAAATGATGGATCCAAAAATACTTTCAAGAAATAATACACAAGCAGGTACAGGTAACTAAAAACGCATTCACTTTCTATTGAGTTTGTTCATTTCTATGAATTCCAATAACGAATTTATATTTTGCAATGACAAGTTTTTTGCTATTGGCCTCGCTGAAGTTATTCCGAGTGGTTTAGCACATGGAACTTTCGCTTTTTTTGATAATGAGTACATATTAAAGCATGGCGTAAAAGACTCCATCCACGCCACCAGTTCGCAACCCATTATATTCATTGACAATGATCTGGATTATTACGCATTACAGATCCTTGCTCGTGATATTGGATTACTTCTCATTAACAAAAAAGCCAAATTAAGCGATATCTTAACCTCAATACTGCTCTTTGAAAAAAAGGAATGCTATAAAGCCAGATTATCGCTCAGTCAATGCGAACTACAGGTCATGGAGTGTTTGATGCAAGGAAACAGCGTTGATGAAACAGCCGAGAAACTAAAAAAGAATGGCAAAACAATTTATTCACACCGCAATGCTATTATTAAAAAACTCGAATTACAAAACCGAAATGCGCTTTACCGCTTGCAGCGCTGGTTCAGTCTTTTCAAGTAATTGTAAATCGCGAAAAATGGTTATTGCAGTCACCTTCTCCAGCCAACAAAAAAGCGCCGAACTTCGGCGCTTTTTTATTCCTGTTATCTTTTCTTACTATGCTGAGGAGCCCCCTTGCTGTTCTCTTCTACATTGATGATTTTTAGAGCGACGTAATACGGCTTGCCCATAATACTGCTGTTCCCCAACCAATCAACGTTTCTTGACCGGAAGAGGAACTCGTTTTGATCCCTCTGAAGTTGATGATTATTAGCATCAAAAACATCATAGCCCTTAGCCGTGAGCTGTCGAATTGCCAACGAACCGGGGGCTCCATTCTGATAAAACGCGGTGACGGTCTTGAGAAAATCAGGCGCATAGTCACTTATCATTTGCGTCGTGCTGGCCTGGTAAAACCCCCATGATTCACCCTTACTGCGCTCAAGATTTCCGGCCACGATGGCATAGAGTTGAGCCGTCGCCTGGGCAATGGCAATCTGCGCTCTTACGTCTGCCTCAAAACGTGGCTGATTGAAAACTTTTGCCACTGAGGATTTTACGTTCGCCCCCGCTTTAGCCTTATCTGTCTTGGCGGTTTCCTTACCTGCTTCCCCTTTTTTTGTGGCCGATGTGTCTTCTTGCATATAGACAGAATTATCGACCGGTACAAATAATGAGGTCATCAGATACACCGAACAGGCCGTTTGCTGAGCCGCTATATCATGATTCACTAATAAACGCATGGCATCCGGCGCTTTGGCTAGCGCCTGCATATCAATATTCTTTTTCTGCAGCATATCATCAATATCACGTTGGGATTTATTGCCTCTGGCAAGATCGCAAACCAATGACATCACACCATCATCACGGCGCCCTTCAATAAGCGGCGTCATTTTCATCAGCGTATCAGTAATAATATTCCACGCAGGCATACTCACCGTTTTTACCGGAAAATTCTGTGCCGCAGAAAATGCCTGCCCGGCGCTGATAAAAAGCAGGCCACCTAAGACGGCCTGAATACGAAACGAAAGCATATTTTTACTTCTCCACGACATCAATCGTCATTCGTCGATTTTCAGCAAGGCAGGCAATAACAGCAGGCGTGGCCTTACCGGGACAAATAACAACCGGCTGAGTCGATCCCATTCCCCGGGTTTCGATCGTCGAGGCTGGAATACCGTCAGCCACCAGAAGTGATTTAACCGCCTCAGCGCGCGCCATCGACAAAGCCTGGTTTTTATCTTCATGACCAATTCTGTCCGAATGACCGGTAATCACCACTTTGCTTAATACTGATGATGATTTATTCAGCTCCGTCGCCATCTGATGAATCTGTGTCTTTCCTTCCGGGCTTAATACGGCGCTACCAAAAGTAAACAGGCTTGCTGCGGCCAGCGTTCTGCCTACCGGAGGTTTAACGGGTTTCGTCGGTGATGCTCGCAATCTCTCCAGACAGTTATCCGGTTTAAAATAGAAACTCGACGCCTGCATGTCATTATTGAACAAGACTTTATACTGACAGGTCAGAACGCTTTTATCTTGTTGCGTAAAGTGGAAAATGTAATCCCACTCTTTTACTCTAATAATACCTTCTTTAAAATGTGGCACCCCAATCAATTCATACAGCTGATTTTTCGTCATACCTGGTTTAACCTGCGTCAGGTTAGCCACATTAACGTAACTCCCCTCCGGACGCACCGCCGAGGTCGCATCAGGAAATACCGGCGCGCCTGTTTTCCCCTGAGCATCCACATCGCTGACAGAACGGGTACAGGCGCTGAGTAACAGCGTACCTAACGCAATAGAGAGAAGATAAAACGCTTTGTTAGTCTTGAACATAATCATTATCCACATATTTCTTTCAGAATCCCGGGCGTAACGCCCGGGCTTTTATTTACCACTGATAACCCACTCCGACAGCCGCACCAAGGTCGCCCTGGCTGTTAGTGGTTCCTGAAAGTTTTGTTACCCATTTGCCGTTATCCGAAATGGTTGATACTCCAAGCGATACCGCTGACTGTCCCTGGTAAGTACCACCACCGATCCCAACCATACTGCCACCTGCGCTATAAGGCTGAGGCAAGGACGCCATCGCCATTGCGCCCGCAATCCCCGCGCTCAGTTTGTCATCACGCTCATCGACCATGTTTTTAAGGTCGCCGAATCGTTTGTCGGTGTAATCGTTGGCGCTGCTGATCCCTTTATTCAACTGATTAAGGTTGACGGCATCAGTACCCTGCGTCCCTGCCGCGACGTTAGCTATCTGCCGCTCATTACCGACAGAGCCTACAGAAACGGTATTTGCCCGGTCGGCGACAGAGTCACTCCCCAGCGCAACGCTGTTGTTTGCCGTCGCTTTCGAACGCGTCCCTAACGCGGTGCTGTTATTACCCGACGCTTCAGATCCTGCACCACCGGCAACCGCATCGTTTCCGCTTACCACGGGCTTAGGCAGATTGCTGGAGTTGTTGACCTGGAACATGCCATCACGGCCCGAAACCAGATTGTTTTCGATATTCTTAACTTCGGTAATATCCCCGGTTGCCGAGCGCAACTGAGCAACGTTAACCGCATCGGTATCCTCCGTTCCCGCCGCAACGTTGGTGATTTGCCGCTCGTTCCCCTTCGAACCAACGGAAACGCTGTTCTCACGATCGGCGACCGAACCCGCCCCTAACGCAACCGCATTGTCTGCCGTTGAGGAGGCACCGTTACCAATAGCAACCGTGTCATTACCAGAAGCATCGGTTCCCTGACCAACCGCGACAGCATCGCTCCCCGTCGCGCTGGCCGCAGGGCCGGTAGAGTTAACCTTCACATAACGGTTGAGTGGGTTGTTATTCACCACGTTTTCAACATTTGTGACGCGGTTATCGAGGTTAGTGACGTTCTGGTTGGTCTGATTCAACTGTGAACCGTTAACCGCATCGGTGCTGGTTGGCGAAAGCGTCCCTGGCGCGACGTTGGTAATTTTGTTGATAACCGTTCCGCCATGGCTGGCGCTAAAGCCACCCAGCGCAGAATCCCAAAGCAGTGCATCCTGCTGTAATGAACCCACCAGCGTCGATACGCCGTTCAGTGCAGTATTGGTGGCAAACAGTTGGCTACCGTTGACCGCGTCGGTGCTGGTGTCACTCAGGTTGCCCGCCGCCACGTTGGTCACCAGACGTTCATTGCCCACGGAGCCTACGCTGACCTGGCTCGCTGGTGTGGTGCCAGCGAAGGAGTACTGTGTGCCAAGCAGCGTGACGCCGGTAGTACCCGTTGTCGTGCCGGTTACGGAGTTTGCGCCCAGGGCCACATCGTTGTCATGATTGGCCACCGCGCTCAGGCCAATCGCCACCGCATCCAGACCCAGCGCGGACGAATCCGTTCCGGTGGAATTGGCGTGGAAGTATTTGGTGCCCGTGTTGTAGATATTGGCAATCTGGGTATTGGTTTGCGTCAGCTGCGAGAAATTCACCGCATCGCTCGGCGCAGCACCGTCCGCCACGTTGGTAATGGTCGTACCGCCGGTATGGGTGCTGTTATCGTAGGTCGTGCCACCCATCGTCACGCTGTTGTAATTGACGGAGTTGTCCGGGTTGCGATCGTATTTCACCGAGCCGGTATCGAGCGCTGCCAGGCTATCGCCCAGCGTCGTCAGCGCGGTGTTGGTGCTAAAGAGCTGAGAGCCGTTAACCGCGTCGGTGCTGGTGTCACTCAGGTTGCCCGCCGCCACGTTGGTCACCAGACGTTCATTGCCCACGGAGCCTACGCTGACCTGGCTCGCTGGTGTGGTGCCAGCGAAGGAGTACTGTGTGCCAAGCAGCGTGACGCCGGTAGTACCCGTTGTCGTGCCGGTTACGGAGTTTGCGCCCAGGGCCACATCGTTGTCATGATTGGCCACCGCGCTCAGGCCAATCGCCACCGCATCCAGACCCAGCGCGGACGAATCCGTTCCGGTGGAATTGGCGTGGAAGTATTTGGTGCCCGTGTTGTAGATATTGGCAATCTGGGTATTGGTTTGCGTCAGCTGCGAGAAATTCACCGCATCGCTCGGCGCAGCACCGTCCGCCACGTTGGTAATGGTCGTACCGCCGGTATGGGTGCTGTTATCGTAGGTCGTGCCACCCATCGTCACGCTGTTGTAATTGACGGAGTTGTCCGGGTT